>CAWENB010000006.1:0-159395 GCA_963810525.1 Candidatus Saccharimonadia bacterium | reverse complement strand
CATTTCTTACTTTAGGGTTGCGAATGAAAACTTTGCAACCGTGTTTCAGGAATGCGGAGGCGTCGAATCTGCGTATGTCGACAATTGCTACCAAAGCCTGGGACGTGATGCGTCCGGTAACAGCACGAGTATCGTCGGACCGACGGTTGCGAACTGTATGCTCGGCCAAAACTTTGACGCCCAGTCCAACTGCATTGTAGGGGCGGTAAAGGATTTCATTTCGTACTATCACAGTGATCAGCAGGCGAATCAATTGTGCGACGCGCTCAGTGCCTCGCTGCAGCCGGTATGCCAAACTACCAAAAAACAATACTTCGCCACGTTTTAATTAATATCCCGCCCCAGTAATGCCAAAAGGACGTTGCGGCCATAAACCAAGGAGACTCGCTATGCTCCAGCTGTCCGCCACCGATTACCTGGTCGACGGCACGTCTGTGCCATATGAACTTCCTCACACTTCTCGCGGGAAAGGCTACAAAGCAAGCGATTTTATCGTGCTACTCAACGCCTTAGCTATAGCTTGTTGCCCCTCGGGAGTAGGATGAAACGGCGCCGGGCTGTTAGTGTTATCGTATAAGATTGACGGACCGTATACCCATGGATCGCTGCTGCAAAGCTGATGGCCGGCCAGGGTATTGGTCAAATTGACCACCCTGACTTTGGGATAGGTAGTGCTAGCAGTCAATATATCCTGATTCATAATTTGCAATTGAGCCTGCAGCCAGGTCACGTCGGATGACGTCAGCCCAAAACCCAGGCCGATATTAATATCACTGCAGTTAAGTGCGCCAGGGTTAAAAGGATCATAATAGGTGGTTAGCACCACCCACGGCACGTTGCCGTCGGCAGCTCCCCGATTCTTTATCTGCGTGAGCAGCGTTCTCAGATTCGACTCAAAAGTCGCCAGGGCAGTGTGTAAAGACTGCGTCTGGGAAGCGGTGCCGCATGGTCCTGTGTAACAATTTGTCAGTACGCTGAGAAATCGACGTCATCCATACCCAGCGTCACGGCCACCAGATCGGGCTTGAATGTATCATAGGCAGTATTCGGAGGAGCATAGCCCGGTAGACTTGAGCCCAACTGAGCTGCACCCGTAGTGCTCGAGTTGAATTGGATATTGCCAAGTACCCCATCCGGTATCGAACTGCCTGAACAGCTCAAATTCAGGAGCTGATAACCCATCGCTTTCGACACTAAGGTTGGATAGGCTTGGGCCGAACGGTGACAATCCTGCACGGCCGGGCTGAGGTCCGTTGTTGGCTCCCAGACGGGATCGCTTGGCCCGGTCTGCCGCCATGATCCATTCGAATACACCCATCCGTAGTTGATGCCCTCACCTGAGGCAACGGAATCACCCAGGGCGACGTAGTGTACGTTTTCGCTGAAATTCACGGCGTTCCCCCCGGAGGCAGTGCTGTCGGATATGACGCGGGCATTGCCGGCCAGCGCACCGCTTTCAGCCTCGGCTGCAACAGCATAGGTGGCAGCATGTGAATAGTGGAGGGTGACATATCCTATTACTGAGAAACTGAGAATAGCCAGAACGGCACTGATGAAGCGGATACGTGGTTGTCGAATACGGCTGTGCAGCCTCAATATGCCCGAATATCTATGCACCACATTCGGACCTTAACACTTCTGTTTTGCCATGTCCCTATTCTGCCGTTAACGGTAGCTTTAAGCAAGAATATTCCCGGAAATTCGAAAGTCAGTACCTACACAGCCAAAATTAGTCAGAAGATAGTGCGGAATCGCATCGATACCAGCAACAATCATAACTTCATACATGGCTGACTTATCGTTTGCTCATTCCGCTGCTTCCGGTTTAATGTCAAAGCAATACCCAAATATAAAACGCGTTTTAGAGTCCTTTTGAAGTCTGACTAACCTTACGAATGGGTTCAATAATTGATAGCGTTTCCGCTACGTAAGGTTTATGCTTATCTATATTCACACCCATGCATAATGACTATAAGCAATAAGCTGAAATCCAAACGCTTCGTCCACATTGCCCTCGGCTGCCTCTGGCTGTTAGATGGCGCGTTGCAGCTCCAGCATCAGATGTTCACGGGTGCCTTTGCCTCCCAGGTCATTGACCCTGCAACTCAGGGCCAACCGCTGTTCGTCAGCGGACCGACGCACTTTTTTGTCCGTATATTCCTCCTGCACCCGGCAGTGTTCAATAGTCTCGTGGCATTGATACAACTCGGAATAGGCGTCGCCATCCTCTGGAAGCGGACAACGAAATGGGGTCTGCTGGCCTCTGTTGTCTGGGGTTCATTCGTCTGGGCGATCGGCGAAGGCTACGGTGGCATCTTCTCTCATCAGACGTCACTGATTATGGGCGCACCTGGAGCCGCGCTTATCTATGTCTTGTTGGCACTGGCCTCGCTACCAAGCGCGACCCCTAAAGACGCTAAACCAAAAGATCGGGCAATCATTGCCAGGCAACCGGTGGCCTACTGGCTCATTTTAGTGTGGTCACTAGTCTGGCTGGGCGGTGTCTACTGGCAACTTACCGCAACCGGCATGAATACCGTCTGGGGACAGATATCGATGTTTCTTGGTAACTCGCAAGGTGCGCCAACCTGGCTAGCATATATCGATGTTCATATGGGGGTGCTTATAAACTACTTCGGGGGCGCCTACGGTAACCAAACGGCGACCAGTATGCACATGTCCATGTCACAAATGGCGGAGATGCCCATTAAAACAAGCACTGTTAACTGGTTTACCCCGACGACCGTCATTCTCATGTTTTTCGCCGCCGCCGGTGTCTATGTGAAAGGCTTGGTGCGCAAAGTATCGATAGGTATCGGCATCGCCCTGTCGCTGCTATTCTGGGTAACCGGACAAAGTCTGGGAGGCTATTACACCGGGCTGGCGACAGACCCGAACACCGGGCCGCTGCTTGTACTACTGGGCATAGCCATACTCGGCTGCACGACGCTTGATACTCAGTTACTGCGCCTCGTCGACAGTGTCGCGAACACGGTCTTCGGCGACTGAAGCAGGCCTTCTTTATCGGGGCATGAGGACACCTTGCGGCGTTGCAAACGGGTTAGTAATCGTCCACACGTTGACCTTGCAAGCGTGTCGATGCTACCACACGCCAGTAGTAGCAGCCGTGCAGGAGATCGCCTGTTCTTCTGAAAACGGGACGCTATACAAGTCAACGTGATAGTGCGGCACCGGATAGCCGGCATGGCCCTGTGACAACAGGCCGATATTCATGTGGACATATTTTTGCCCGAAAAGCGGCAGATCAAGAAACGACTTATTGCTGGCCAGGTCTTGCTTACCGATCATGTATTCAACCCCGATGACTTTGCCTTTGTAGACATTATAGACAGGTCCGTTCGGTATCTTTGATGGCAGTATGTACTGCGTGCCCTTATGAGGATCGCATTGCTCGATAATGGTCGCGCCTTTGGGAACTTGCAGCGAAGTTGCGGCAGCGCTGGCATTATCAACTAAGGCTTGCTGGCTGCGACCCCGACTATCGCCGTAGGCATACGATCCATAGCTGACCAGCCCAAACAGTACGACGACAGTGATACCCAAGATACCGAGCTTCACCCGCCGGTGTCGCAGGCGCGCGGTATCGGCAGGCGATCCGCCTGCATCAGTCTCTGCCGGCTTGGCCGGAAAGGTCGCTTCGGTCTCTTCCTCGTCGGCTTGCTTCGATTCAGCTTTTTCAGTATTTGAGGCGTCATGGCTGACATCAAGCGTCTCGCGTGACGGTTCACTGGCACCAGGTTCCTGCTTAGCCATATTACAAATAGCTTAATCGGAATACTGGTCGTGCGTCAATTTGTTTTACAAAATCATAAGCACTATATTTAAAGGTAATGTTACGGCTAACCGTTAGACGACGAATCATTTTACTATTGTTGCTCGTATCAGTCGTGCCGCTAGTGGTAGCGAACACCATCTGGTTACTGTCAAGCCAAGCCCAGCTTCGCAAAGATGCTGCCGCCCAGCAGACGCTGCAAGTGGAAAACGCGGCCAACAGTGTCGAGTACTATATCAACAATAAGGTCAATGCTGCCATTATCCATTCGAAATCTGCCGCCGTCCAATATATGCAGCTGCCAGCGGCCAAAACCGAACTGTCCGCCTACTTGAAAGAAGACTCGGATCTGACGCAGATAGCGCTCATCGATGCCAGTGGTACGCAGCGGCTGCTGGTGACACATAGCGGTATATCGACGACGCCGGTTAATGTCTCGTCCAGCGCTGCCTTCCGTGTCGTCACCTTCCTCGGCGGCGAAGAGTATATCAGTCCGGTGAGCTTCAACGCCCAACATAACGGCTCGGTCACGATATCCGTGCCGCTGACGAATTATGTCTCAACGACCGGTGGTTCTTACTTATCGACGTCGGAATCCGGCGTCATCCTCCAGCCCGCTGCCATCAAAGGTGCTTTAGTCGTGACCGCCAACCTGCACCAACTATGGAGTTCGGTATTAAACTTTAAACTCGGACAATCGGGCTACGTCTACGTTGTCGATAACCAGGGTAGGCTCGTCGCCTACCCGAATACCGGCTTTGGCACCAACCACACTGATTTGGCTAACGTTCAAGCAGTGAAATCGGCGCTGGCCCAGGCAACTACACCGGGCGCGACCGACCCGCAGCCTACCCCATCCGAGACGATTTCGGAAACCGGCGTACCGGTATTGAGCAGCCACTACCGAGTCGACCGCACCGGCTGGATTGTAGTGGCTGAAGAGCCGATCAGCAGCGTCTATGCGCCGGTAACCAACGACGAACGCATTGCCGCCATATTTTTCTCGCTGTCTTTCCTTGTCGGCGTCATGCTCATACTGCTGACCGCCCGCAGCCTGGTATCACCGATACGCACCCTCACTGACGGGGCGAACCGATTGGCGAGTGGCGACTTAGACTACCGGATTTCCCTACCTCGCAGCGATGAGTTCGGCTTACTGGCTAAAACGTTTAATAATATGGCCTCGAAAATAAGCGCCGATATAACCAAGCTGGAAAACCTCGATAAACTCAAAAACGAATTTATCGTACTCGTCTCGCATAATTTGCGCACGCCCCTAAGCGTTATCAGCGGCTATATCGGCATTATTCGTGAGTCGGAGATATCCGAGAAAAACCGGGAAATGATAGTGGCTATGGAAAAAGGCACCCGTCAATTGTCAAATTTCAGTGACGACCTGCTAGCAATCGCCAGCATTGAAGCTGGCTCAGCCAAGTTACAACTAACTGACATAGCGGCCGGCGAACTGCTCAAACCACTCGAGCCTGAATTTAATGCGAAGGCAGCGGAGAAAGGTATCCACCTCACTTGGTCAGATTCAACGCCGGAAGCCATGCTCAGTCTGTCACCGGTTCATATTCGAAGCGCCATCTCTAACTTGATTAAAAATGCTCTCGAGTTTACCCCGCAGGGCGGCGAAGTGGAGATAGTACTTACGTCAGATACCGATATAGTACTGATTAGCGTACGCGATAATGGCTGTGGTATTGCGCCAGATGAAGTGAAGCGCTTATTTACCAAGTTCCACCGCGGAACGAACACCATGCGCTTCGATCATCCGGGGACCGGTATTGGTCTCTACTTCACGCTGCTGATTGTCGAGGCCCACCGTGGCCACATCACCGTGCGCAGCCGGCTCGGACATGGATCCACGTTCACCGTTGTCTTACCGTTGCGACAACCGCTTGAGCAAGCAGCCCACGATCGTAACGCGTCAGTATAGCCCAAGAATTATCTAGCAATATAGCGGTGAATCACGCTACACTGATGGCATGGCAGCAGAAAATCAAGCGAAAAAGATCGTGATCGTCGAAGACAATACTGAATTGGCTAGCATTTATCAGACTAGATTGGAAGCCATCGGCTTTACCTGTTTTGTCGCCTTTGACGGCATTACGGCTCTCTATTACATTCAGAAGGAATTGCCGGATTTTGTGCTGCTCGACCTCATGGTACCCGCCATAGCCGGCGATGAGATACTGAAGCGCATGCGGATGAGCGAGTGGGGTAAGAAAATCCCGGTACTCATCATTTCGAATTTAAACGAAACAGACGCTCCAGCCGGTTTGCGCGAACTCGGCATCGTCAACTACCTAGTGAAAGCAAGTTTGACAGACGACCAGCTGGATGTAATTGTCAACAATATACTACAACCCTAAGTCCAACAATTACTAAGTTATTAATCGGCGACCAGTCGCCGGATACAATCTATTGACGTCTCCACTTTTTCATGGACTCTTAAGCTTTTCCTACGCTCAATGTGGTACTATTTGGACTCACACGAAATTTAACAAAGCATATGAACCAGCACTACACAAGCTATTACCACTCCACCCTGCCCCGTCCGATGCCCGAATACCGTGCTTCTAAAAAACCGCGAAGTCACGGCAAACTCCTGTTGCTCATTACGATTGTTGTCATTGCGGTGATTGCTACCTCTGGTTTAACCTTTTTCAATATCGTTAAATCTCGAGCCGCCGCGGCAGCTATCCCGGAAATAAAGTCAGGTATCTACGGCTACTGTCTCGACGACCACGACGATAGCGACAGCGCCGGCAATACCGTCGACAGCTGGCCCTGCAATGGCACCAAAGCCCAGGACTGGAGTATCAGCGGCGAGAACTTCACACACGGCAAAATTTATTGTTTGTCAGAGAGCAGTTCGAGTGGCGACTACGGGGCAGTTCTCAATAAATGTGATGGTACCGCCAGCCAACAGTGGACTGTAGACGGCGACGGCTACCAAAACGTAGCTTCCGGCCAGTGCCTGGTCGTCCCGGACAACACGACCGGTGTTCAGCTGTCACTGGCCAATTGCAGCGGCATATCGAATGCCAGTTACGCCTGGATGACGGCCATATACGGCGCAGGCAAAGCTCCCAGCGGCCTCTGTACTGGCACTGAAGGCGAAAAAGTCGCCTGTGTCGCCGAACAGCAATACTCCGCCTGGGTGGCTAATCCCAAAGGCCATACCGCACTGCTCAACAGCTACACCGATGGTAGCGCCTATGAGGAATGGTGCGCCGATTTTGTCAGCTACGTCTACAAACAGGCCGGCTTTCCCTTTACCCAGGGCGAAAGAGGCGGCGGCTGGGATGAATATAACGCCAATAATTTGCAACACTTTAATGGCTTTATTGTTCACCAAGCGGGGTCGTATGCCCCGAAACCGGGTGATATCGCCTGGTTTAACTATCCTGGTGGCCACGTTGAGGTCGTCGTAGCTGGCGGTAAAAACCCAACTTTTATCTACGGCGACTCCGGGGTCAACGATCCGGCGACCAATAACGGCCAGATGGAAGAAAATACGGTTACGAGCGACGGCAGCCAAGGACAGGTTGAGTATTACCTGTCGCCAAATTAGAGCGCGCCAGCATAGGTCTCAAGGGGTTAGGAGATATGAAATGGGTTCGTTATCGGTTGGCTGACGACAACTATAAAGTTTATATGAGTTCTGTCTGCTTTCCCCTCGTGAGCCCGATTGCTTTGGTCGGGCTTAGAAGGGGAAATACTCATGAGTTACTTTACTGCACGAGAACTTTGCCGGCAGTGTTCTGCGGCCACACCATACACGATATGGAGAATGGTGAAATATTACCATGTCGTAAGGATATAAGCGCCGACGCTTCACTGTTGCAACGTGACTGTACTAATTGTGTAGTATATATTGAATAAGTTTAGTACCCTAGGGGTTAATGAAAGAATTTCTGGGCAGATCCTAGAACAAGCTGTTTGTTAACTACTGGCGATTGGAACAAGTAACGAACGGCCTAAAGTACTCTGGCGCGAATAAGGTGCTGGGTTCTTTTCTCGTAAACACGGATCATCTAAGTTTTAGTTACGATTCACCCGAAATTGGCCGGGACAAAGATGACCCGTACCTCGACATTACTAGCGGATGACGACTGGGGAGTCTTCGCCTGTGACGAGGTCAAGATGCAACAGGACATTGAGCTTATAAGGTCGCAGTTAGTTCGTTGAGTAATGCCGGAAACTCTGGACCAGTCATATTGTGTCCTATTCTGAAATGACCATAGCCATCTAGCTCTATTAAATGTGCTGATGGAAATGCCGTGACGATGTCATGCGTTCGTCTTTGTATGGGTTCGTCGTCATCCAAGGAATTAATAACAGCAAGTCTACCAATTCGTTCTGGTAAAGTTGAGTCAAGCTCATATTTAGAGAAGTCACCATATTTTCCAACATAATCATGGTACGGAGCAACAAGTACGACCCTATCAACCGAGACATCTCTATTTGATGAAAGCCAACGTAGAATAAACTCTGCTCCAGCGCTGTGGCCGACCAATCCGGTTTCTTGATTAACCTTTTCATTTTCAAACACGGCTCTCCACGCTTCGTATTCAGGGAAATAAGGCTGCGGCAGGGGTGGTATTGATACCTCAATTCCTATCTGGGCTAATTTTTTACCTATCCATGGAAACCAGTTGGTTTCATGGGGTTTGGGCTGTGCAGGGTCGAAGTATCGTTCTTTAGTTGGTTTGCCATGCAGAATTACTGTGTTCTTCATATAAAGAAGATACCGGCAAAAGAGGTATTATCATATTGCTTATGCGTAGCTGGGACTATAGTTGGATTTTCGAAACTAAGGAGTTACTGTGGTTGTCTGTTACCAAAATTGGCTGGGGATGAGATTGCCAGGTGGAACCCCTTATTCTCTGATTTTCTCCTTATCACACAGAAATTAGAGAAACTTGGCTTTGTCTATCACAAAGGAGATGTGCTCATCGTGGAAGGATATGAGGTCTGATGAAACACAACTCTGATCAGCCATGCATCGCTTTGATGCGTGCCTCATTTTCGGCAAACGTACCCAACCCGACGCAAGCTCGTCGTTCATCAACATGTTCCGGATCTTCCATTGGAAACGGCTCAGTTGTTTCGTCGACCGTGCGGAATTGTGTCCCGTATATTTGCGGCTTGCCATCCATAGTGAGCAGCCGATCTTCCAGAAATGCAATAATGGCAGGATCGATCTCGCCTTTGCCTGTCTGCTTCATGAGCGCAAGTCATTCTTTCATAAAATCGGGATCGGCATATGCGTGCTGTACAAGCAGCCAAGCCGCCTGCGATGCTTCCTTGCCTACCTTTGAATGGTTGGCCAGCCAATGTCTGCCACGATGGCATTAAGTCGAGCTGTATGCGATGGTCAATAGAATCATCCCACGCTTTCATGTCGCGCTGGGCGTTAATTCGCATTTCCTGGTCGACTCGTGACATTTCCAACAGTTCTTTGCCGAGTAAATTAGGTATGATTGCTTCCATCTTCTTCATAGTATCAGATCAGGGTTCGAGAAAGGACATTTGTCCGTCAATGGGGATTCGACAGTGGTGAGATTGAACAATTAAAAAGAGACTCACATTTTTGGGCTTAACACCAAATTCTGGTGTCTACTCTAATCTGTTTTTCTAGAGAAGAAACTCCAGAGGATCGTAATTATTCGTTGTTTTGAGGCTCCACGGTGGGGTATGAGCTTGTCTTTCCAGACGCCGAATCTTCCGTCTAATGGGCTCGTTGTGTTGGCTACTCGTATGCCACTTTCCTGTATGTAATCGGCTTGGTAGGTGAACAGATATGGTAGGTTGCGACACAAGGAAAAATAAGCTCTTCTGGTACGCTCATGGGCATATCTTTTGGTGACCGGATCACGCTCCTTGAGCCATGCCCCATGTTTCTTGTACCAACCAGCGAGTGCATCCTCAAACGTTAGTTCGTCTGTCCGAGCGAGCGTTAAGGCAAGCGCTCGTAACTCAATATTTTGCGTCAGTCGTGGCTTCTTGGTCAGACATTGAGTGATGGTCATAAGCTGGTGAAACTGGCAATGCT
The DNA here is from genome assembly GCA_963810525.1 of Candidatus Saccharimonadia bacterium. GTDB lineage: Bacteria > Patescibacteriota > Saccharimonadia > Saccharimonadales > UBA4665 > JAICLK01. The sequence continues at coordinate 149,535 of CAWENB010000006.1, read as the reverse complement.
GGACCGGTATGCCTTTGCCCTCCAGCATAGTCCGTACGCCTCGTCTGCCGTCAATGGTGACCGCCAGGATACTGTAGCCCATTGCTTCAATCGTATCTGTTGCAACCTCATAATCTACGGTGCGTTCTGTCCCGTCTACCGTGGCGTAATACAGCACCGTATTCTCACCAAGCGTCGCCACTGCATATGGGTCAATAACAACCAGGAGGCCCCAGTCCCCAAAGTAGGTAACATCCATTATGACGGCTACGGTACGCGGTTTCTGGATGATGCGTGGCGGGCTGTAGCCATTGAGTTGAGCGCGGATGCAACCGGTACTTTTCCGGTATTCTTTAGCCAAGCTGTTCACGGTACGACCGTCAAAGGCATACTGGTGCCATAGGGTAGCTCGCTTACGGCCAGGGCGGCCTTTACTGCTCCATGACCGACGGCAGGTACGACAGACGTAGCGCTGTAGACCGTTCCTCACACCGTTTTTCTTTACGTTGGTACAATAGCAAGATGGACAGCTCTTTCGAGTCATCTTCGTTACTCCTTGTTTAGTTGGTACTTACAAGAATAACGAAAACAATGACAAAGAAATCTGTCCGTCTTAAAGCGCTAGCAGCAACCAGTTTTTGTTATTAAGCCCATTTTTGCGAATCTCCTTATCTGTTACTAGTTTTGACTGGCCCTAGGGGACGATTTTCGAACGCTTATGGTGCTTAACCGCGAGGGGTTATAGGTGTTATTTGTCGAAAAAACTTCTAAATGTAGAAATATTTACAATAGATACTTTCTTGTAACTTTTGAGTACGAGTAAGTCTTTATCATCAGTTACCAGATAGTCGACTTCACCTTCTACTGCAGCCGCCAAGACGTAATCATCAAATGGGTCACGACAAACTTTTTCAATGACCTTGGGAATGACAACTTTTGACAGTCTCGCAAATAAACGAACAGTGACTCTGGCTTTTTGTTTTGTGAAGTTGAACTTTAAGGATAATACTGACTCAAGCTCTCCAAGAATATAGTCTGAAGTAATATGCACGATTTGGCCTTCGGAAATAGCCGCCCTGAAAAGTATTAGCTCTTCACGTCTCGTAAGTCTCGCGAGTGCGTTTGTGTCGTATAAAATGCGCATCTGAGGCTAGCTAACAGACTCTAGCTTTTCTCGGCGAATCTCTTTGACGGCACGAACGAAGTCCTCGTCGGATGTGTAGCCATTCTGCCGTGCACCTTCTGCCGCTTCTTCCATAAGCGATTCAAGTAGACTCCAGTCATCTGCTTGTTTACGGCTTCCATCTGTCCGTAGTTTGCTAACGAGCGCCTGACGAATGTAGTCACTGCGACTAGCAAACTCAGCTTTCGCAGCCCTATCTATTTTTTTAACTAGCTCTTCGGGCAAAGAGATATTGATAGTTTTAGTTGACATATATTGTACGCTCCTTATACGTGAACAATACATATATTGTATGTAAGCTGCATATAGGAATCAAGCCCCAAAAAGCTCAATTTCGAACATCTGATAGATTAGACAATAGTCAAAAACTCGACTGTGAAGTCGAGTCTAATCTGTTCGCGTCCCTTATGGCTGGGGATCAAGAACCTATTCCAAACGTTCGACGACCTCGATTCTGTTAAAGATAAGGAGGCAGATATACGTGCCGTACGCCAATTGCTTGACGACAATACAATTTCCGAGAATTCGGAGGACAAATCATGCTAGTCCAGGCAATTCATTTGGTGTTTCGGCTACGTGATACATCTGCGCAAGAATTATTATCATCGTCGCTGTTCAACGAAGATACACTCTATCCTGCGCTCACGAAAGGCCTAAACAACTGCGGCAGTGAGCTTATTATCGAGTCACCGTTTATAACGAATAGGCGGCTGGTTAATGCCGACTTTGCAAAAACTGAAACAGCGTAAGGTCCGGATCGTCATCAATACGCCCGATCCGCATGAGCGTGATGAAGCGTATTGTGCAATTACCAGACTTCAGCGAGAGGGTATTCAAGTGTTTTATACCGGTGGCCATCACCGTAAGCTCGTCGTAATTGATAGAAGCATTTTGTACGAATGCTCGCTAAACGTGTCATCGCAAAACAGTAGCCTTGAAGTCTTGCGGTGGATTGAGTCGGTACCGCTTGCTTGGCAGATGGTGAGATTTACAAATATCGAGAGATCCTTTTAGCGATTGGCATGACCGGACTATCTCTTAGAATGTTGCTAAACTTGAATATATGCAATCGGTAACTCCGCAGGCATTCAATACTACCCGGCTCGAGAAGCTCTCCGGCATAGTAAAGCGCATCACCTTCCACAGCCCGGAGAGTGGTTGGACCGTGCTCAAGATCACGCCTTTTGATCGGCCGGGCGACGAGGTTCCGGTAACGGTCTATCAGTCCAAGGTCTTTGCCGGTGCGACCATGGCTTTTTACGGTAATTGGGCTCATCATCCGAAGTTCGGCGAACAGTTCAAAGCGGTAAAAGTCGAGGAGCTGAAGCCCGCTACTGCTAACGCTCTCGAGAAATATCTGGGTTCGGGGCTCATCAAGGGTGTCGGACCGGCGTTCGCCAAACGTATTGTAAAGCACTTCGGCAAGGACACACTTGAGGTGTTCGATACGGACATTGATAGGCTGATGGAAGTGCCGGGTATCGCCAAGAAAAAACTCAAAACCATCGTCAACGCCTGGGAAGAACACAAAGACATCAAGGACGTCATGTTGTTCTTGCAGTCGTACGACATCAGTACGCTATTCGCGGTCAAGATTTACAAAACGTATGGCAAGGAGGCGATCAGCATAGTATCCGAAAATCCCTATAGATTGGCCAAGGATATATATGGTATCGGCTTTTTCTCAGCCGACAAAATAGCCCTCAGCATGGGGCTTGGCATTGACTCGGAGCAGCGCATCAGGGCTGCCATTGAGCACGTGTTAGCGGCAAGCCGGGAAGAAGGACACTGTTACCTGACAACCGCGCAAATTACCAAGCAAGTGAATGAACTTCTTGACAACACGCTCGACGACCGAGTCGAGCCGCTGCTTAGCAGTATGGAGCAGGCAGGAGATATTAAGACGAGAGAATTCGTTCCGCCGCAGGCAACAATATCCAGAAACAAAACGAAGACACAAGAGGTTACTGACACCGCGGCTACCTGCTATTACGCCCCGTCCGTCTACTTCGATGAGGAATACATCGCTAGAAAGTTAAAAGAGCTGAGTAAGTATCACGTATCCGTTGACGCGAAACGAATGGACGCCTGGATCGTAAAATACCGTGAGAAGTACGGCGTCAGTCTCAGTGACGAACAGCAGCAAGCTGTTACCAATATCGCGGGCTGTGGTTTCTCGGTGCTTACCGGCGGTCCCGGCTGTGGCAAGACAACCACTACCCGGGTTTTGGTGGGGCTTCTGAACGCCATGGGCAGAAAAGTGGTACTTGGCGCGCCAACCGGCCGGGCATCGCAGCGTATGACGGAAGTTATCGGGCTGCAGGCCAAGACATTGCATAGACTGCTTGAGTGGCAAGCCGCCCAGGGAGGGTTCAAGAAGAGTGAAGACGAACCCCTCAAAACAGACTTTCTCATAGTCGATGAATGTTCCATGCTCGACGTACATCTGGCTGCAGCGGTGTTGCGGGCGGTCGCGCCGAACACGCAGGTCCTCTTCATCGGGGACGCCGATCAATTACCATCGGTGGGAGCGGGCAATGTCTTAAAGGATATTATCACCTCTGGTTCAGCACCCGTATTTAGACTGAATAAGATATTCCGTCAAGCCCAGGAGTCATCTATCATCCGGTTCGCGCATGAGATAAACCGGGGCGTAACCCCGAAAGTTGAATCCCCTTTCCATGTACCAACTATTTGGAAACAAGGAATAGACTGTTTGTTTGTCGATGCGGATGAAGCGACCCAGGAACAGCTCAAATTCATAAAGCGGGTAAAGGCGAATCCGGAGTACGCAGTAGCCGACACTAGCTATGATGAACACGCAGCGGAGTCGCTGTATGTTGATGAGACGCCCGATCTGACTGTCGTAATCCCCGACAAGTTCCGCCACGTAGATATCGACCAACTTCTCAAGACTGAAACTGGAGCCGAAGAGCTCAAAGAGGTGCTTAAAGGCGTACATCCCTGGTCTAGCCTGCACTACGGCTTGACCGCTGCCGATATGGTTAGACGGCTCTATGCCAAGACAATACCGCAGTACTTCGGCAAGGATATTGAGATACAGGTATTATCCCCGATGACCAAAGGGAGCCTAGGAACGTTTAGCTTGAATAATCAGTTACAGGAGGCGGTCAACCCGGCCGGACAGGGCAAGCCACAGCTTTTGCTGGGAGAGCGTATGTTCCGGGTCGGTGACCGGGTCATACAGAAACGTAACAACTATGACCTTGAGGTGTTCAATGGTGACATTGGCGTAATATCAGGTGTGGACAATGAAGACCTCAAATTGACCATCAAATTTAAGGCGAATGGTGATACCCGCGAAGTCACCTATGAAAAGGAATCGCTCAATGAGTTAGAGCTCGCCTATGCCATTACGATTCACAAGTCCCAGGGTAGTGAATTCGGAGCCGTTATTATCCCAATCACGACCCAGCACTTCAATATGCTGTATCGGAACCTTATGTATACGGGACTGACCAGGGCCAAGAAACTTGCGGTGTTTGTCGGCAGCAGAAAAGCGTTGGCTATGGCCGTACACAATAACAAGATGCTGGTACGACAGACAGGGTTGGAAGAGTTATTGCAAAATGCGGGCAGATAAGATTAAGCGATGAAACATACTTATCATGAACTGGCCGAACCATTACCCACTAGAGATGAAATCGTAGCAATAGTCAAAGGTGGCATATCACGGAGACAGCCGCCTGATGAACCGTATCATATAAAGTCTGGCATCAGTTGGGTGTACTGTGACGAGAAACGTGCCGTAAGTAGCGGTGAAAGATTAAGGAGCGTTGGCCGGTACGCCGTAGCCGAATTGCAAGCGGCGGGAGTAGCGTTCAGCGCAGTCGGCGGCCTCACCATGGGTGCGACGCCGTTTGCCATTGCGATCGCGACGGATCCCAGTTGCAATAGCAGGTGGTTCGAGGTCTGTAAAGCCGGAGAGCCATACGACAGGTACGACCAGCATCACCCGCAACGTACAACCGCTACCCGATTTGTACGCGGTGACCGGATCCTGATAGCCGAAGATGTCACCAGCACGGGCGGTTCTGCTTTGGAGGCAGCAGGAATAATCCGGGACGTGTGCGCCGAGCAGGAAGTTGAAGATGTAGCGGTCGTAGGTGTCGTAACCATGTTAGACAGAGGAAGAGTTGCAGCAGAACGGTTTGCCCAGGCAGGATTAGCTTTTGTCGCGCTAACCAACTATGAAGATGTCGGCATCGAGCCCGTGAACTGAAGGTCATCGTCCCGTTTTGAACGTAATCTTGCATTCCGACTAAATAACATGAATAATGCAACCCAATGACCGTAGTAGATGGTGTTATGCCTGGAGGGCCGGAACAACTGTTCCTGAGGGAAGAGATTGTTCAAGTTCTTGGCAGTACTTTGTTAGATGCTGCAGCCCAGGCTGAAGTTTTGGAACGATTGGACCAGTATACGCACGAGCGGGATTTAGCCCGGCAGGAAGCAGAATTCACTGACGACATAGTGAGAATGGCAGTTGTCTATGAGCGGGTGGAAGGCGAAGGAGCAAGCGACAGTAATGGAGAAGGCTGGTACGAAGACCTTGAGATGCAATCGGAGGAAGTGCTGCGGGGCGCTGCCGGCCGGCAGGAGCTTAGTGAAACCGCACAGGTAGCTCGTAATATGGCGGCCTTATTGCATGTGAGTCTCAGGCGACAAGCGTACAGTGAGTTGGACCTGGATCTGCTGCGGAATGCGGGCGTAAACGAGGACGAGCTTATTGCGCAATGCCAAGAGGTATTGACTCAAACTGCAAGGGACCAGGGAATGGATGCGCCGGATGTACCGCAGACGGTCAGGGAGAGGTATCCGACATTACAGAGCATTACATATTATGTCGTGCCGCCTATATGGGAACGACTTGTGAAACCAATGGCGGCAGACCTCCGAGCTAGACTACTGGCGGCAGGACACGTACTGCCCGTACTTAACGAACAAGGCTTATATCCAGATGAAACTGACGAGACAGACATTGAATAGCTCTAGCTTTTTTTGTCTCTCGTGTCTCGTTAATATTTATTCCTCCCACCACTCAATATCGTGATCTTCGACATGCTTGCAATCAATCTCGCCTATGTCAAAGTGCGCAGAATTAAAATCACCCATCCAATCACTGACCTAAGCGTAATACTTGCTTCGGGGGTGCTTGAGGGTATCCAGCTTCTGCTCGAACCCGGGTACACCGCCGGAATCTTCGGGCGGGCACGCCCGTTTGCCGGATATGCAGCGGGGATAGTTCACGTTTGACTCAGCGAGAAGGAACTTTTCGAGGAGAACGGTATGGTCCCAGCTGTCGCCAAAGTCGTATTCGTATGTGCAACGTTTATCCGGCCCAGCCAGCCAGTCTTTGACGTATTCCTTCTTCTCTTGAAGCATCTCGATGAAATCGTCTTCTGAGGCCGGGGCAATGTAGATGGGCTCTTCTGTTCTATCTTGATCAAATATGAAATGGTGCAGATGATAGTCTTCCCAGTCAAAGACATCTTGAAGAGCGGCGTGAAGATCGAGGAAAGTACTATTGTCGGCAATTTGTATGCGTCGCCAGATTGGCCATTTTTAACTAACGCACCGGAATGTTAATCTGTACGGGGGATAAGTAGGGTCACTGTCGATGAAATTATAGCTTGCCTAATGGTACGCCCTGCTGTGCAACTTTGACATCCTTTTAATGTGCGTGTTCATGCTAGTGGTGTTGTGACAGTCAATCAAGCATGAAAGTTAACTGACCGCTCATCAATATTCCATTATGCTGGTGTTATAACGGAGGGGCTAAGCCATGGCGAACGAACACTGCGATTTGAATGACGATAGGCCCGCATCGCACACCGTACAGGTAAGGCGTAACGGTCGTGAGGTAACACTGCACTTATGTGATGATCACTACCAGCAGCTCATGCGTAGCCGGTTACAGGCCTCGCCTTTTGACAGTCTGTTTTCTGGCTTCAGTGGAAATTTCGGAGAGGATTTTCCTGGTTTCGCATCCGGACTCGGTATTCCGTTACCGCGAGACCGGGAGTCTACCAATATCGAAGAATACATCTCCGAGCATACCAAAGAACTTATCCAGCAGGCCGCTGAGACGACCGCAAAATTCGGTCGGAGAGAAGTGGATACCGAGCATTTACTCTACGCTCTTACGGATAGCGAGGTCGTGCAAGAAATATTGAAGCAATACAAACTAAAGGGAGATGACATAAAAACTTTCATCGATGCCAACGCACCGAAGGGCAAGTATGCGCCGCAAGAGAACCAGACAATCGAAGTTACCGTATCACCGCGCGTGAAGCAAGTGCTGGAAAATGCTTTTCACGATTCGCGCGAACTTGGTCATAGCTACGTCGGTCCGGAACATCTGCTCCTTGGCTTGCTGCAAGAAGAAGATGGTATGGCTGGGGAGCTACTGCGTCGCTACGGCCTGACACCCGAGGGCTTGCGCCAGAAAATTGTGAAAGTTGTCGGCAAGGGCGCCGAAGAAGGAAGGGTGGAAGGTCAGACCGACACGCCGCAACTCGATAAGTATTCGCGTGATCTGAGCGAGCTGGCCCAGCAAGGCAAACTCGACCCGGTGGTGGGCCGCGCTCAGGAAATTGAGACGACCATTGAGGTGTTGGCGAGGCGTACTAAAAACAATCCGGTGCTTATCGGCGAGCCGGGTGTTGGTAAAACCGCGATTGTAGAGGGCCTGGCGCAGCGAATTTATCATGGTAATGTGCCACAAGTGCTGCAAGGAAAGCGAGTAGTGGAACTTAGTCTCAACGCCATGGTCGCCGGTAGCAAATATCGCGGTGAGTTCGAAGAGCGCATTAAGGCCGTACTGGACGAAATAACTACCCATCAGACCGAACTTATTATTTTTGTAGATGAGCTGCATACTGTCGTTGGTGCTGGTCAGGGTGGAGGCGAAGGTGGAATTGATGTGGCGAACGTGATGAAGCCCGCCTTGGCACGTGGCGAGTTGCACCTGATTGGCGCCACTACACTCAATGAATATCAGAAGTACATCGAAAAGGATGCGGCACTGGAGCGGCGCTTCCAGCCTATGCTCGTGCCTGAGCCGACAGTGGAGCAGACAATAGAGATTCTACGCGGCCTGCGTGACAAGTACGAGGCTCATCACCTGGTAAAGATTACTGACGAGGCCATCGTGGCGGCCGCTGAGCTGAGCGATAGATACATCGCCAATCGCTTTTTGCCCGACAAAGCAATTGACCTTATAGACCAGGCTGCGGCCCGGGTGCGCATTGGCACAGACAGCTTTACTCAGGATATGGATAAGCTGGAACAAGAACTGGCTCGGCAAAAGCGCGAGTTGGAATATGCCGTCAATCACAAACGCATGGACGAAGCCAAACGGCTAGAAGGAGAAGTAAAAAGGTTGTCAGCCAAGCGAGATACGTTAGTCGACACTTGGCAAAGTAGTCGTGGCGTAACATCTGAAGAGGTCTTAGTCGAGCACGTAGCAAAAGTGGTGTCAAACATTACTGGCATACCAGTCGCCGAGCTAACCGAAGAAGAACGAGATAGGCTACTGAAACTAGAAGATCGGTTGCATGAGCGGGTCATCGGCCAGGACGAAGCAGTTGAAGCGGTGGCTGATGCGATTCGTCTGAGCCGGTCAGGCCTGAGCGAGGGCAACCGCCCGATTGCCACGTTCATGTTCTTAGGGCCAACTGGCGTAGGAAAGACAGAGCTGGCAAAAGCGCTGGCCTATACGGTGTTTGGCGACGAAGATGCGCTGATTCGTATTGATATGAGCGAATATATGGAGCGCCACAGTGTCGCGCGGCTCATAGGCGCACCTCCCGGCTACGTCGGCTACGAGGAAGGTGGCCAGCTCACCAAGCGCGTACGCCGCAAACCTTATAGCGTTATATTGCTTGACGAGATAGAGAAGGCGCATCCAGATGTTCATAACGTGTTGTTGCAGGTGTTTGATGATGGTCGCCTAACAGACGGACTGGGGCGTGTAGTGGACTTTACGAATACCATCATTATCGCCACGTCGAATATAGGAGCCTCGTTGATTCACGAAAATTTGGAGCTTAAAAAAGCCGAGCGCAAAACGTACACTGAACTCAAAGATGAACTGATGGGCATGCTGCGTAATTTCTTCCGACCGGAGTTCCTGAATCGACTCGACGAAGTGATAGTGTTTGAAGCGCTAGACGAGGAACAAATCGAGAAGATTGTGGAACTCCAACTCGAACGCGTCAAGCGCACGGCGCGTGGCCAGGGTATAGAACTGAAGTTCACCAGTACAGCCATTCGGTACTTAGCGAATATCGGCTACCAGCCGGAATTTGGCGCCCGCGAACTAAGACGTCAAGTAAAAAGTGAAATAGAGAACAAACTGGCCAAAGAAATCTTGCGTGGCAATGTGAGTGAAGGTAGCAATATTACCTTCGACTATGACATTAAGAAAGGCATTACGCTTCAAAAGACCGCTGCCAGCGAACCATCGAAGACCAAGACGACGTCGAAGCGTCGCTGAGTTAAAGGACATGACAAAGTAATTATTTTTATATCGGGCGCGGTTACCAGGCTGTACCATAGCTGTATGCAGACTAAAGTTCATATTCTCGGATTCGGCGGCAGTCTTAGGAAAGGCTCTTTTAATGAGGCGATACTTCAGACAAGCATCATTCTAAACGCAGCCTTAGCCACTTGCCCTGAGGAAGGAGAGGTTGAGTTGTTCGAAAAAATCGGCGAATTTCCGCTCTACAACGAGGATCTGGAGCCCGACATGCCGGCAGTCGTACAGGAGTTTAAACGCCGTATTGAGCTTGCTGATGCGATTCTTATTGCTACCCCCGAGTATGACTACTCAGTTCCCGGATATCTTAAGAATGCTATCGATTGGGCATCAAGACCGTACGGTAAGAATAGTTTCGAAGACAAACCTTGCGCTATACTCAGCGCTTCGCCAAGTCTGCTCGGCGGGGTGAAAGCGCAATATGCGCTCAGGCAAGTGGCGGTAGCTCTGAACCTGCACGGAATAAACAGACCGGAGGTATTGATACCGGCCGTTACTGAGAAGATCGAAGGCGGTAAGCTTACCGATGAGGTGACCCTTCAGAGAGTTAAGGAGCTTTTGGTCGCTTTGTGCGCTTGGACATTGCGGCTGAAAAGCAGTTAGTCGTTTTAGTCTAAGTGTCGGACGGCTATATATCGGCCAAGGGGTCTTTGCTGCTCTATATAGCGCCGACTACTAACGAATCGATTAAACTTACCGATAGGCCATTTCGCTAAACTTTGAGAGAGCCGCTTGAACTTATGCCTCATACTTCTTATGAGCCTGCGTGAATTATCACAAGTGGTATGTGAGGCATTTAGCCGCAAGACTTACATAAGCGGAGTAAGCTATTCACAAAAAGAGGTTTACGCAAACATTTATCAATAAGCTTCTGTGGTCGATTTGATTTTGCAAGTACAAAGTTTGGTTAGTTCTATATGCCCCCAAAATAACCAACCTAAAAAACACCTCATTTTACAGGGGTGATAGTGATGCAGTAAAATCCCGTTCTATTGGCTGGGGGCAAAGGTTCGTAGTCAAAACTTTCGAGGACGATCAGGAAGCAGACGTTCAGGAGATACGCCAGCTTATTGACGAGGGCTGTGACAGCGATATGCAAGAGGAGGAGGCGAATTGCTAGGCGTTCTTCTAGGATGTAAAGCGGACCAGACCCCCGATTTGCTTACGTCAAAGCTTTTCAATGAAGATTCATTCTATCCCCCCTCTCATGAAGGACCTGATACATTGTAAAAGTGAGGTCGTATAACATGACCCCAAAACCATTGTATATGGGACTCGTCATTCTGCGTATGCTGCCAGCCTAGACAAAAGTTCAGACAGCGTGTTCATTAAAACGGGAGATTTAGACAATTATTGTAAAGCTAAAGGAGATACACCAGGAAACATGGCTTCAAAAAACAATGGCGTTAATGCAACTGCGGGCTCTTCTCTGCTACGCGCAGGAAACTTTATTTCGGTTAGAATACCTCCTAGATCTTCCTTTGATACAGTGCCCGGATATGCTCCTACATATTCGCTCTCTCCCATCGATACCGATCTGGCTCGTTCCACCATATCATCCAGCGCGGAGATAACGGCTACATGGCCGTATCGCGTTATTCTTGTTTCGATGCTCTCACCTGGAACCCGCCTGTCCGCAAGAAGCGTTTTAGGCAACATTACTTGTAGGTATGCAGACAGTTGATATCTCCTTTCTGATTGTCTCTCGTCGCCTGATGCGGAATGAAATATAGGGCTTAATAACAAAAACTGGTTGCTGCTAGCGCTTTAAGACGGACAGATTTCTTTGTCATTGTTTTCGTTATTCTTGTAAGTACCAACTAAACAAGGAGTAACGAAGATGACTCGAAAGAGCTGTCCGTCTTGCTATTGTACCAACGTAAAGAAAAACGGTGTGAGGAACGGTCTACAGCGCTACGTCTGTCGTACCTGCCGTCGGTCATGGAGCAGTAAAGGCCGCCCTGGCCGTAAGCGAGCTACCCTATGGCACCAGTATGCCTTTGACGGTCGTACCGTGAACAGCTTGGCTAAAGAATACCGGAAAAGTACCGGTTGCATCCGCGCTCAACTCAATGGCTACAGCCCGCCACGCATCATCCAGAAACCGCGTACCGTAGCCGTCATAATGGATGTTACCTACTTTGGGGACTGGGGCCTCCTGGTTGTTATTGACCCATATGCAGTGGCGACGCTTGGTGAGAATACGGTGCTGTATTACGCCACGGTAGACGGGACAGAACGCACCGTAGATTATGAGGTTGCAACAGATACGATTGAAGCAATGGGCTACAGTATCCTGGCGGTCACCATTGACGGCAGACGAGGCGTACGGACTATGCTGGAGGGCAAAGGCATACCGGTCCAGCATTGCCAGTTTCACCAGCTTATGACCATCACTCAATGTCTGACCAAGAAGCCACGACTGACGCAAAATATTGAGTTACGAGCGCTTGCCTTAACGCTCGCTCGGACAGACGAACTAACGTTTGAGGATGCACTCGCTGGTTGGTACAAGAAACATGGGGCATGGCTCAAGGAGCGTGATCCGGTCACCAAAAGATATGCCCATGAGCGTACCAGAAGAGCTTATTTTTCCTTGTGTCGCAACCTACCATATCTGTTCACCTACCAAGCCGATTACATACAGGAAAGTGGCATACGAGTAGCCAACACAACGAGCCCATTAGACGGAAGATTCGGCGTCTGGAAAGACAAGCTCATACCCCACCGTGGAGCCTCAAAACAACGAATAATTACGATCCTCTGGAGTTTCTTCTCTAGAAAAACAGATTAGAGTAGACACCAGAATTTGGTGTTAAGCCAAATATAGCATATTGATATGGGGTATCTACGAACGATATGAAATCTACACGAGCTCCATGGTCCGGAAGTTGCCATGCCCTTACGGTTGACTTGGGGATACTTACTGTTGCTCGTAACGTACTTTTTCCAATTCTTGTAACTGATATCTTGCGCGAGTTAATGATAGGCGTTGGCCGTTCTGGGGGAGGTATAGTAATCATATAATGATTATGGCACAATACAATTAACTTCTACAGTCTTGAATGACCCAGTTACATAACAAAAATATACTTAATATCCTTCCCTGGAAGAGCTACTTCCAGTTCGAATGTTAAGGCTGGCCATAGGGGATGATTTACGAACGATTTTTGCATTGCCAACATCAATAAATGCCATACTTGCCAAAAATGCGAGTGTAGCAACCCGTATATCATTAATTGGTGGTAAATATTCAGCACACAAACTGAATAGATTTGGTTCTGATGATGGCAAACAATGCGTTAGTTTTCTTGGCCCAAGAACACCCTTAGGAATCACTGTGTTCATCTGGGTTAATATAATAACGATTTGTGGTTGTGGCGGTAGTGTGTGAACTCTGGCTGAAACTGCCCTATTAGTAAATACATAATTTCCGGTACTTGTTATTTTTGTCTTGCGTCCGCCCTTTAACTGTCTTACATCAAAGAACAAATTTGTCTCACTCAAGAGTCTTGAAATTAAGTTCTCTAAAGTTCCCGGGCCATCGATAACAAGAATGTCTAGCTGTTGCTGACGCTATTGAACATCGCATTGCTGAAACTGTTATTGATGGCTGCGTACAGGGTGACCGGTTGCAAACAGATCAGCGCGACCGAAACCGACAGAAATACATATTTGGGTAGTCTCAGGGCTGTATGTGACTGGTGAGTCCAAAAACCATGTTTGATACGTCCGGATAATACCATGAGTGTATCGTCAATAAGCCATAAGCACAATAGCCGGTACGCTACCGACAGAGTGTCATTTTCGTAATGCATATGAAGCAGTAGGAGTACCCTGCTCGAATCGAGCCATAGTCAGATTTCTGGTCATGAGTCATCTTGACCGCTTGTCGCTTCGCCTATACAGTGCTTACCATAAGCATCACAAGGTCCTATAACCCGTAGGAAACAGTCATGATAATACGTGTTCCGTTCCTCCGTAAACCTAACACTCCAACCCTAAGTCAACAAAGTTTTGACCATGCCTTCGGTGTCGTCTTCTGTTTCATAGCATTTGCACTCATAGGTTCCTACTTCCTATTCCCATCCCATGCGGCTACCTTTTCAGTAGCATCAGAAGCCGAAGCCGGCACGCTCGGCGGCGGTGCTTCAGTAGTCGGTGATTCGTCGGCTTCCGGGGGTGAAGCGGTAAAGCTCGGTAGCGCCGGCACGGGCGTTGGCGGAGGCTCCGGCTCCGGGTTCATCACCGCCTCCGGCCAGAAGTTGATGTTACATGGTAAACCGCATGAGTATATTGGCTTTGACGCCGGTATCGCCGGGGTGTGCTGGACCACGAACTGGACAACGGCGCAGATGGATACATACTTCTCGAACCTGCCCCCTAACGGCATGACCCGTGTCTTTACCGTTCAGTCGGTTCCCGCCACCTTCATCGAATCAATCGTAACCGAAGCTGCCAAGTATAACCAGCACCTGATCCTGGTCTTAAGTGATGATGATAGTTGGTGCAGTGATACGTTTGACGCCCCGACAAGTGCTGAGGGCAGCGGGAAGAGCGCCGCTTACTACGAGACCGGTTGGAAGACCAATTTTGTTAATTGGGTTAATAAGATCGTGCCGCCGCTTAAGAACAACCCTGCCGTCGCCATGTGGGAGATCGCCAATGAGCCGTTTAATGCCGGTGCATCCTATGCGCAGCTTGGGCTTACGACGATGGAGAACTACCTGAACGGCGCCGCTGCCGCTATCCGGGCCGATGATCCTAACCACCTTATAACGGTCGGCTCCGTAGACATTGAATCCTATGGCAGTCTAAATAATTACATCGCTGCTCAGAGCGGCCCGAACATCGATGTTCTCGATTTTCATGACTACGACTGGGACTTTGAAAATGGCGCCACTGTCTCGATCAACTTCGCACAAGAGCAACAAGCCGGCAAACAGCTGAACAAGCCGTATATGATCGATGAGGCCGGCGTGGAAAGTGGTCCGGGCTGTACGTCAAGTACACCGGATCCGAATACAGCTGGAAACACCAATAATATCGCTGGCTTTAGCAGCTATACTGGCCGTGTCACGTACTTAATGAATAAGGCGAATGATTATCTGGGCGACGGCGCATCGGGTATCGACTTTTGGGATTATGAACTGGTTGCCGGGAGTAGTTGTTCCTATGAGATTGTGCCTCCCGGCGACCCGCTGATTGCTGCAGTGAAGGAATACAAGCTACCCAAATGAACCTGAGTCTCTTAGGCCATAGACACCAGAGTCTGGTCAATTTCAGCACCAACGTCCTTGCCGGCCTGGTCGCGTACCGGCTATAGCCAAGGAAGTTAAGCCTCCGGCTTTGCAGGGCGTACGCCTGACGGCGTCGGTTTGTTCGGCCGAGCCGGGGCTTTGTTATGATTACTGAACCCAGTCTCTTACTATTGACCCAGCATCGATGGTAAGAGTGAGGGCTCTGTCTGGGTAAAGTATGCTTCAGTTTCCAAGATCCAAAATACGTTGAATAATTGATGTGGTTGAAGGCTTTGGATTCAGTCGGTCTAAAACGACAAATTGCGACTGATCCATAAGGTTGTAAAATCTTGGGTCTGGTCCGTCTGTGACGTAATAATCAGGTTTTAGTTTTTGTATGATTTCCTCATGTATCCGGTCGGTTTCATCTGGTCTCATCTTTGAGGGGTCGATAAACACATAATCAACTATTTTGAGGCTGTCTAAAATTCTAGCTCTTTCGACCTCGTTTATTATCGGACGCTTAGATCCTTTCCTTGCCTTTACTCTTTGGTCGCCGCTTAGTAGCACTACAACGATATCGCCATGTTCTCTAACTTTTTCTAAATAGTTTAAGTGGCCAACATGAAGCAAATCAAATGTACCGCTAGTCAATACGACTTTTTGCTCCGAGTGGTCACTTCTTATATCGGCAAGATCGTCAATAGCAATAATCATGTAGTTATCATAACGAATAGCTCTGATTTACGATACTAAGGAGCTGTAGCGGTTGTATGTTGTTAAATTGGCTGGGGATAAAGAACCTATTCCAAACCTTTGAAGACCTCGAATCCGTTAAGGACAAAAAAGCCGATATCAAAGCGGTTCGCCAAGTTATCGATGAAAATGAGGTGTCAGAATGACCTGTAGATTACAGGCAACAATTACTCATGAAGCCAATCCTATCGAATCTACTTGTATATGTCCTGGTTCACCATCTCCAAGCTTGCCAATAACATCCGCGGCAATTTCGGCTAAATCAAGAGCTTCTACTAGACCCTCGCCATTTCGTGTAGCTATTAGCAGCGGCCCGGAAGTCTGGGGATCAGTGAATAGCCCCTGGTACGCTTTTGGTGTAACTGGCTCGTTCCAATCAGTGAAAGCTCTTGATTCATCTAGATTGCGCTTACCAGCGCTTGTTATCGAGTTATCGAACAAATCAAGGACACCGTGTACATACGGAACGGATCCGGCTCGCAGCACTGCGCTACAACCGGATGCGCGTGCTAGTTTACCTAACGTACCGATAAGACCGGAGCCAGTGACGTCAGTGGCCGCTTTAGCGCCCTCTTCAATGGCAACTTGCGCTGCAAGTCGGATCGGTACCTCCATGTGCATTATGGCATCACGTGCAGTGCGTTCGCCAACTGCGTTTTCTCCGAGCTCTAGTACGTCGCGAATGATAATACCAGTTCCAATTGGCTTGACGGCAAGCACCAAGTCATCACCTGGTCTTCCATTGGTAATCCTCATTAATCTAGAACTGTCGACGACACCCGTAACTGCAAATCCGAGGAATGGCTCATCACTGTGGATGGTATGGCCACCCTGTATTGAAACGCCATACTCCATCCTTAAGGCTTTTATGGTACCTCGCAGTATTGCGGCTCCTTCATCTATGCTTCCTGCGCGTGACCAACCAAGGGTTGGTAATGCATCAATTAGCGTGCCTCCCATGGCATCTATGTCGGCAGCGGCGTGCATTGCGGCAATCCAGCCGAAAGCGACTGGGTCTCGTGTGACGGGCCGTATGGTATCGGTGCTACAAACGACACTATCTACGCCGCGCCCGATGAGCCTTACCGCCCCATCATCACCATTCGGTACTAATACATTCGGTTCAGCCCACTGAGAGAAGCTGCCTGCCTTCTGAAGCAATTCCTGCATTTCCGCTTCTGAGTATCTGCCGGCGCACCCAGCAGTACAGCTTTGAGCCATTTCGCCTAAACCGGGTTGTTGAGGCGTAGCCATATATAAATATTATCTTAATTATGGTAGGAACTGCACGATCCGGACTACAAAGATCGCACTTGTCCTTTATCCCCTAACTCAACCATTTTGAAAATCTTTTGATAAACAAGGAGTTAAGATGAATATGTCTTTGAGAATAATACAACATTGGCTGGGGATAAGGGATTCGAACTCACTACAAAATAGTAACTTGCACTTTCTTAATAGGGTTTTGAAATGTGAGTATTTTACCAATCAGGCTGCCAACCAGTCCTCAAACTGTTCACCATAAATCATCTTTTTAGGTATTTCAGCGATAGCAATATTCATCAAATATCGTAGCGAGTGTTGCGTGCTAACATGAGGGTGAATGCCATCATTTCCATGCTACAGGTGTGACCGGATTGATAATGAATAGACGTTTAAAACCCATATTAAAACTATGGCCGGCAACAGCCGTAAAAACGGCTGGCGCAATTTGCTCCGTAATGCCTGAAAACCGGCAATCGCATGAACGGCCGTGAGCCGGCAGTATTTTAAGGTTTATGTTTTACATAAACATCCAGATAATTTTAACCAACACTGGACATTCATTGGCGGTGAGTTCCATCCGACTATTGACGCCACTAAAATGGTACACGTTCGAGAGGTGCATACCGTTAATCAAGAAGGGACTGCTGGCGACTACTTCTTTTCGTCGTCGCTGCCTTTGATGGCTGACTCGATGACGTCACGCGGTAAGGCGGCTGCAGACAGCAGAGCGTTACGCACCGTGCTTACGGCATCACCGCCGACTTCGGTGGCCCCCTCCAATACGCCGCTGACCGCAGCCTTGGCGGCGTCGGCCGAATTGGCACCAGTTTCTCCCGCCGATTTAATCGCGCTCTGTACGGCTCCGACAGCTGCACTGCCAATATCGCCGCCAGTTTCGGCGGTCCCCTCCACAATACCGCGGGCTGCAGCTTTGATGGCTCCGCCCAGATCGCCGCCAACCTGGCTGACTCCCTGAACAACGCCACTCATCGTGCCGGCGGCCGTATCGACGACCGACACACCAACTCGTCCTGCCCCGCTCACGGCGCCACTGGCCACTGACGCAATCGTATCCACACCGGCATTGGTAATATCGCCCGCACCTTGCACGATACCTACTACTTGGTTTTTTACCGTATCGGTTAAGACGTCAAGCACATTGTCAACACCTTGCACGGCCGCAACAACGGCTTCTGAAACTTCGTTTACAATCTTTGCCAACATATATAGCCCTCTCTATTATTTTCTTTAACAGTTCTTAGCATAATCGTAAACATATAAAACTTCAAATGAGTAAGCCCGGTCTAATCCGCCCGGCTTCAACCGCAGGATTTGGCCAGTATATAGAGCTCTGGCTCTTCATCGGTTTTTACAAATTAAATGAGAAACTATTGCCACGTGGCGTCAATGAAGCCTAGACCCGATTTTTTGATACACGAAGCGTAACGGCCGGGGAGCCCACCAGTTGAATCTTCCAAGTATACGCATGGTGGCCGCTACCAGTATCAGGCGGACGAAGGTCGCATCGATAATGACCGCCGCGCTTAAGCCGAGCCCGATCTGCTGCAGTAATGAGACTTTGCTTGTCATGAACAACCCGATAACCGACACGAACAGCAGTGCCGCTGCCGTAATTATGCCGGCTGTACGCTGTACACCGTACGCCACGGCATGGGTATTATCGCCCGAGGCTTCGTATTCTTCTTTAACACGTGAGAGTAAAAAGAATTCGTAATCCGCCGATAATCCGAAGGCGATTGTAAAAATCAGAACCGTAGACGTGGCGTCGATAGAGCCGAGCGACGTAAGCGGTACGACCGAGGTGAGATGATGGTACTGAAATGTCCAAGCAATAACTCCAAGCGCGGTGCAGAGCGACAATAAGTCAAGAACTATCGCCTTCACCGGCAAAACGACGCTACCCGTAAGCAAAAAGACCAGCAGGAATGTCGCCGAACATATAATGAGCAGCGCTGCCGGCAGATGCGTCCGCAAACTATGCAGCAGGTCGACCAGCTGGGCGCTGATTCCGCCGGTTACCGCCGAGTAACCGCTTGGCACGGGAGTATTCCTGATCCGTTGCACCAACTGCCGGGCGGCAGCTGACTGGGGAGGCGACGTTTGATACACCGTAATTGACGTATACGATCCGGAGGCTTAATAACAAAAACTGGTTGCTGCTAGCGCTTTAAGACGGACAGATTTCTTTGTCATTGTTTTCGTTATTCTTGTAAGTACCAACTAAACAAGGAGTAACGAAGATGACTCGAAAGAGCTGTCCGTCTTGCTATTGTACCAACGTAAAGAAAAACGGTGTGAGGAACGGTCTACAGCGCTACGTCTGTCGTACCTGCCGTCGGTCATGGAGCAGTAAAGGCCGCCCTGGCCGTAAGCGAGCTACCCTATGGCACCAGTATGCCTTTGACGGTCGTACCGTGAACAGCTTGGCTAAAGAATACCGGAAAAGTACCGGTTGCATCCGCGCTCAACTCAATGGCTACAGCCCGCCACGCATCATCCAGAAACCGCGTACCGTAGCCGTCATAATGGATGTTACCTACTTTGGGGACTGGGGCCTCCTGGTTGTTATTGACCCATATGCAGTGGCGACGCTTGGTGAGAATACGGTGCTGTATTACGCCACGGTAGACGGGACAGAACGCACCGTAGATTATGAGGTTGCAACAGATACGATTGAAGCAATGGGCTACAGTATCCTGGCGGTCACCATTGACGGCAGACGAGGCGTACGGACTATGCTGGAGGGCAAAGGCATACCGGTCCAGCATTGCCAGTTTCACCAGCTTATGACCATCACTCAATGTCTGACCAAGAAGCCACGACTGACGCAAAATATTGAGTTACGAGCGCTTGCCTTAACGCTCGCTCGGACAGACGAACTAACGTTTGAGGATGCACTCGCTGGTTGGTACAAGAAACATGGGGCATGGCTCAAGGAGCGTGATCCGGTCACCAAAAGATATGCCCATGAGCGTACCAGAAGAGCTTATTTTTCCTTGTGTCGCAACCTACCATATCTGTTCACCTACCAAGCCGATTACATACAGGAAAGTGGCATACGAGTAGCCAACACAACGAGCCCATTAGACGGAAGATTCGGCGTCTGGAAAGACAAGCTCATACCCCACCGTGGAGCCTCAAAACAACGAATAATTACGATCCTCTGGAGTTTCTTCTCTAGAAAAACAGATTAGAGTAGACACCAGAATTTGGTGTTAAGCCCACATGGATATGTCAACGAGGGGACAGACCTACACACTTTTTCAATCTGTTATTTGCGATAACGGGGCAAGTGAATGAACTAGTCGCAGCCCACTGGGGTAAAACGGCTATAGGGTTATATCCCGAGATGCAGAGCATTAGCACTGACAACGACCTCTTGTGGCTACACCATGCCCAACTCGATCAGGCATTAGGCGTGAAGCTTTACTTCTGTCATCCGTACAGCAGCTGGGAGAAAGGTAGTATCGAGAACTATAACAGTCAAGCCCAGAAGCATATTAGAAAAGGTTCGGATATTTCACAGAGCGGTGATGGGTACTTGCAAATGGTTGAGAACAAACTTAACAGCAGATACATGGCAGTGCTGGGCTATAAGCGCCAACCGAGGCGCTGGTGACATACCGCAGAGAACAGCAACTGTCCCGCTTGGGGCCTACGAGCAGGATACCAACGGTTTATAATATTACGACACTATTATTGCAAACAGCCAGTTTCTGCAACTACCGCGTGAGCTCATAAACTAATAACGTTAATTTCCGAAAACATCAGCGTATTGCTTGAGCATGTTCGTTATCGCATCCCAGTTCTGCGCGGCAATCCATTCCGGCCGATAGACGGTACCGGATCCGACGGCGACACCACAGGCTCCGGCCGCCAGATACTCACGCAAGTTGCTGATGTCCACTCCGCCGGTCACCAGCATTTTGACAGCATCATACGGGCCACGGGTCAGAGATGCAATGAAGTTTGAGCCGAACACTGATGCGGGGAAAACTTTCACGATTTCGCCGCTCTTCTCCCATGCATGGTAAATTTCGGTGGGGGTCAGCGCTCCGGGAATGTACGGGACATTATTGCTTTGGCAATAGGCGGCAACATCATCGTCACAATTAGGGGCGACGATAAATTTCGCGCCCGCATGCACAGCGGCTTCGGCGTCCCGACGGCCGAGCACTGTACCGGCTCCGATCGCCATCGTATCACCATAAGCAGTAGCGGCCTGAGAAATAAGTTTCAGCGAACCGGGCGTATTGATAGTAATTTCCATGACCCGGATGCCCGCATCATACGAAGCTTTCAATACCGGTTTGAGCTGCGCTTCGTTAACTCCTCTCAGCACGCCGATAATCGGCATGGCTTGAAAGTAATGGGAAAATTTCGACATAGTACTTATTGTATTAAATTATTGAGCGGCTTTTAAAATATTTTGGCGTTTTTTATGAATTTCCCGCAATGGGCCGCCTGCGTTCCATTGTGCCGCCGGCTATAATGGAACTTCATTGACCTCTTATAATTAGCCGGCTGGCATACTGCGCTAGCATCGAGAAAAGTTAGGCTATAGCTATCGCACGTCGGACATAACTCGACGGGGTTAACGACTGCGAATAGTGTTCCAGACATTAAAAAGAGCGATCAAATTGATTGGATTTTCGGAACTGCTGCGCTCACCTTCTGCCGGAACATACAAGCTGAGTGCTTTGGGCAGAATTTTTACTTCGACCGGGGTTTTGTAAGTTTCGCACTCACCGTCGACGCCGGCCACAGCAGAATCTTGGGCATTGGTAATCCGAAACGACGACGTTTCCCACTGTTCAAAATCTCGCAAACCAGCGCGACCCGAAACTCGTTCTATGCTGACACTTTTCAGAATACGCTTGTAAGAGTCTTCATTTAGGCTTAACAGCGCGGTAACCTGCAGCACGCCGCCGTCAAGTTTCGTTCGCTTGCCCAACTCCAGCATGTTCATGGTTTGATAGGCGTTACAGCCAACCAGTACCACAATGGCGCTATTGAATTGCTTGTTTCCATGGCGGAATCGCAGATCATACGGAACCTTCTCGCCGCTGATGAGCATCTGCAGCACCTGGCGACTCACCTTTAATTTATTGTCGCGATAGTCGGGATGGTCGACGATGTCGGCGTACAGGCCGAATGAAACGTTGTTCATAAATATCCGCCCGTTGATACTGCCGACATCGATCCGCCGTTCCACGCCGCTAAACCCGGCAAGTGCATCGGCAATACGGTCCGGGTCAAGTCCGATATCGCGCGCGAAATGACACCGAGTACCGCCCGGCAATACCACGACCGGCAGTTTGAGATCCAGCGCCACTTTGACAACTGCGCCAATACTCCCGTCGCCACCGGATATACCGAGCACATCCGCGCCGGCTTTTGCCGCCCGGCGGGCAATCCGCTCAACGTCATCGCCCTTTCGTAAAACTACCACCCTGATTCCCTGTCGTTTTGCGATCAATGGTATGTTTGCTTTCATTGCCCTGCCATTGCCGGATTTCGGGTTGACAATAAGATACGGTTTCTTGAAGTGCGCCGTTGCTAACGTCGCTTCGGCGTAGCGGCGTTTTGATTGCCAGTACGCCTCCAGCAATTTTCCGAATATCAACACATACGCAGCGCTCAATAATAAAAACCCTGCCGTCTCGAGCAGGCTTGCAACTGAGGTGAAAAAGTAAATAATTTCGGCAGCAATAATTAACAGACCGATTATAAGATAGAGTCTGGCTTTGAGTACGTGTCTTCTTTCGCCGCCCAGTTCCTCCCATAACGCATACCCGACTAGCACGACCGCCGCGAAAAAAAGCAGCGTAAAGATCGGATTCCGCAGTACCAGACGAACTAGCAGAAACGCCAGTATCCCGTACATTACCGCCAACAGTATCGCGACGAATTGCCAGAATAGGCCAAGCCTCATACCTTACCTCCTTAAACCAGTATAATTGGTTATGCTATGACCGCTATGATAAAAATCAATCGTGTTTCGAAGTGGTGGCCCGACTACTATGCGGCAACGATTCTTGACATTGACCTGGCTGCGCTGAAATCCGCCGGTATCACTTGCCTGGTTTTTGATCTCGATAATACCTTGGTATATCGCCGCTCAAGTCAAATACATAATGACTATCACGATTTTCTGTTGTCGGTTCGCCGTGCCGGCTTCACGATACTCATTGCCACGAATACCCGCCGGCCAATTTCAGCTATTACCGAACAGCTGGATGTTAGTTCGGTATCTGCGCGCGGCGTTTCCATGAAACCCTTCGCTTCTTTTTATCGCCGGGTACTCCAAACCGCGGAGGAACCAACACAGCATATTGCCATGGTTGGCGACCGTATTATCAATGATATTTTTGGCGCCAATCGTGCGGGCATGACCACCATATTGGTCGATAGCGGTTCACGTCACCGGTTATTGACTAAGGCATTCATCCGACTAATAGAAAAATAAGCCGGGCGCCAATCAAAAAATCATACTCAGCTCTTGACCATTTTTCGGCAGCTGCCGACAGTTTCGACTCGGGCAATCTCCACCACCTATTTCACTCACGGCCAAGGATCCCTACCCGGCCAATCGCGGGGTGTCGTATCGGGCAAGTCGCGCTATTATCCGCCGAACGTTCCGGAACGTACGCACTGCCAGGTTTGGCGGGCGTGCTGAACTTCGCGGACCGGATTGCCGACCACGCAATGCACACTGTCGTGAGCGTATACCAAAAATAAAATTCCAAAACCAATCAGTATCACGCCGATCAACGGCCAGCTGCGATGAACATCAAATATGATGGATCGGAGCGGCCGGCCGGTGGTCCGGTGCCGGTCCGCGACCCAGCGTACATACGTTATTCGGCTTAACACCAAATTCTGGTGTCTACTCTAATCTGTTTTTCTAGAGAAGAAAGGCTTAACACCAAATTCTGGTGTCTACTCTAATCTGTTTTTCTAGAGAAGAAACTCCAGAGGATCGTAATTATTCGTTGTTTTGAGGCTCCACGGTGGGGTATGAGCTTGTCTTTCCAGACGCCGAATCTTCCGTCTAATGGGCTCGTTGTGTTGGCTACTCGTATGCCACTTTCCTGTATGTAATCGGCTTGGTAGGTGAACAGATATGGTAGGTTGCGACACAAGGAAAAATAAGCTCTTCTGGTACGCTCATGGGCATATCTTTTGGTGACCGGATCACGCTCCTTGAGCCATGCCCCATGTTTCTTGTACCAACCAGCGAGTGCATCCTCAAACGTTAGTTCGTCTGTCCGAGCGAGCGTTAAGGCAAGCGCTCGTAACTCAATATTTTGCGTCAGTCGTGGCTTCTTGGTCAGACATTGAGTGATGGTCATAAGCTGGTGAAACTGGCAATGCTGGACCGGTATGCCTTTGCCCTCCAGCATAGTCCGTACGCCTCGTCTGCCGTCAATGGTGACCGCCAGGATACTGTAGCCCATTGCTTCAATCGTATCTGTTGCAACCTCATAATCTACGGTGCGTTCTGTCCCGTCTACCGTGGCGTAATACAGCACCGTATTCTCACCAAGCGTCGCCACTGCATATGGGTCAATAACAACCAGGAGGCCCCAGTCCCCAAAGTAGGTAACATCCATTATGACGGCTACGGTACGCGGTTTCTGGATGATGCGTGGCGGGCTGTAGCCATTGAGTTGAGCGCGGATGCAACCGGTACTTTTCCGGTATTCTTTAGCCAAGCTGTTCACGGTACGACCGTCAAAGGCATACTGGTGCCATAGGGTAGCTCGCTTACGGCCAGGGCGGCCTTTACTGCTCCATGACCGACGGCAGGTACGACAGACGTAGCGCTGTAGACCGTTCCTCACACCGTTTTTCTTTACGTTGGTACAATAGCAAGACGGACAGCTCTTTCGAGTCATCTTCGTTACTCCTTGTTTAGTTGGTACTTACAAGAATAACGAAAACAATGACAAAGAAATCTGTCCGTCTTAAAGCGCTAGCAGCAACCAGTTTTTGTTATTAAGCCAGAAGAAACTCCAGAGGATCGTAATTATTCGTTGTTTTGAGGCTCCACGGTGGGGTATGAGCTTGTCTTTCCAGACGCCGAATCTTCCGTCTAATGGGCTCGTTGTGTTGGCTACTCGTATGCCACTTTCCTGTATGTAATCGGCTTGGTAGGTGAACAGATATGGTAGGTTGCGACACAAGGAAAAATAAGCTCTTCTGGTACGCTCATGGGCATATCTTTTGGTGACCGGATCACGCTCCTTGAGCCATGCCCCATGTTTCTTGTACCAACCAGCGAGTGCATCCTCAAACGTTAGTTCGTCTGTCCGAGCGAGCGTTAAGGCAAGCGCTCGTAACTCAATATTTTGCGTCAGTCGTGGCTTCTTGGTCAGACATTGAGTGATGGTCATAAGCTGGTGAAACTGGCAATGCTGGACCGGTATGCCTTTGCCCTCCAGCATAGTCCGTACGCCTCGTCTGCCGTCAATGGTGACCGCCAGGATACTGTAGCCCATTGCTTCAATCGTATCTGTTGCAACCTCATAATCTACGGTGCGTTCTGTCCCGTCTACCGTGGCGTAATACAGCACCGTATTCTCACCAAGCGTCGCCACTGCATATGGGTCAATAACAACCAGGAGGCCCCAGTCCCCAAAGTAGGTAACATCCATTATGACGGCTACGGTACGCGGTTTCTGGATGATGCGTGGCGGGCTGTAGCCATTGAGTTGAGCGCGGATGCAACCGGTACTTTTCCGGTATTCTTTAGCCAAGCTGTTCACGGTACGACCGTCAAAGGCATACTGGTGCCATAGGGTAGCTCGCTTACGGCCAGGGCGGCCTTTACTGCTCCATGACCGACGGCAGGTACGACAGACGTAGCGCTGTAGACCGTTCCTCACACCGTTTTTCTTTACGTTGGTACAATAGCAAGACGGACAGCTCTTTCGAGTCATCTTCGTTACTCCTTGTTTAGTTGGTACTTACAAGAATAACGAAAACAATGACAAAGAAATCTGTCCGTCTTAAAGCGCTAGCAGCAACCAGTTTTTGTTATTAAGCCCGTTATTCCGCTGAGTATAAAAGCCATGCCCGGGAGCACGATGATCCAGGCGAACAGTACCCACACATGCCAAAAGAACGAGGTAAACAAACGCCGATCCAGAATCGAGTTTGCCGTCACTAGGACGAAGAACGGCGCCAGCAGCGCCAACCCGATCAAGCTGTTGCGCCGTACATAACCGGGTGCATGCGTCAGACCTTCGCCCAAATAAAGTATGTGCTGCCGGGTAAGACTGACCGGCAGATCTATGGCAGTACGGAGCCACACTGACTTTCGTGCCGCACCTGACGGAGCGTCATCAAGCATATCGGCTAGTGTTTGCGTCATCTGTCGGGTGTACTTTTGGCGGTACGGCTTGGGATAAAGCCCCAGAAGCCGGGTATAAATCGGAAAACGTCTAACCATAGTAAATTCCCGCCTGAAACGCCTGGCGTTCGCGCGCAAGCTTAATCGTTGCTTCGTAATAATCAAGTTCGGCCCTAAGCGTCAAACGTCCCTGGTCGGTAATCCGGTAATAGCGACGGCGAGAGTCTGTCGAGTCGGCAACTTCCTCGATCAACCGCCGTTCGTGTAACTGCTTTATGCTTGTGTAGAGCGCTCCGGGACCAAGCTTTATTTTGTCGTTTGAATCAACACGCACCTGCTGCATAATTTCATATCCATGCCGGGGCTTAAGCGACAACGCCAGCAAAATACTGAAGGCGACTTGCGGCAGTTGGTTGTATTGTTTGCGCATACATACTCACTATATATCTAAGTTAGATATATAGCAATAGTGTTGATTCTTGGCCGCCAAGCCTGTTGTAGCAATATAATTAAAAAGTTGTAGAATAGAGGCAAGTTAAGGCTACCTAGTTCGTATTGAAAAAAGGCGTATGAGTCCAAACCAATTTCCTGCCGGCGCGCACGACCAGATCGATCTCGCTGAGCTCAACATGTTGGCCGCTCAGAGCGAGGCGCTTATGGCCGAGAAATACATCCACGACCTTGGCGACTTTAGAGACTCTCTGAGTAGCAAATTACTTGCCCACCACGCAATCAGCAATGGCTTCGGCTGGGCAATATTTGGTGCCGAGCAGTATGACGGCAGCGTTGCCGCGCTAGCGCCGCGGGAAATATTACTATTCAGCCGATTCCGACCAGAATCTATGGTGGCCGGAGGAGTTAATGCGCCGCTTATCCGGATCATTACCAATGAACCAGTCATTTACGACGAGACGGCGGCATACCTTGCCGAAGAAATTACATTATTCGAGAATGGCAATGCCCGCTTCCTCTTAGACGCTATGAAGGCCGGGCGCGGTGAATTTTCGTCGTCCACACAAGACGGCCAACTTGTAACGCCCTCGCTGTCACCGATCTTTAAGGTCAATGACCACGGGCAACTTGCTATCACTACCAATAGCGGTAAGGTAACGCCCGTTATAAAAATCGTTCCGGACCATGATCCGTCAATACCCATTAGGCCGTTCGGGCTGCCCAGCGACACAGAGGACAGACTGTTCGCACTGTCGAGAGCACAAGATATCTTGTTATCCGTCATGGATATCGCGCCAAGCCACCACTATCGCCGGGCCGCGTAATTTCAAAGCACCGGCGGCAGTGTTCTTGGCACCAGTTTTACAGGTATGTTATGAAGATGTTGGCCATCGCTGGTCGGCGCCGCCGTCGCATTTCCTGATAATAAAAACCGGCCGCACGAAAACCGATGCCAAACATAGCATTTGGAGATCCGGGCTTGTCGTTCGCCGTAAATCGTAGCATCATGAAACGTAGCAAGACATACGAAAATCATAAATAAACGAGAGGGTTGCTATGAAAATAAGATCAGTTTTTGCACGGCAGGTATTTGATTCCCGGGGTCACCCGACCGTGGAATGCGAGGTTACGCTCACCGACGGCAGCCTTGGCCGGGCCATCGTTCCGTCGGGCGCATCCACCGGTAGCCGCGAAGCCGTTGAACTTCGCGATGGCGGTGAAGCCTATGGCGGCAAAGGGGTTCGAAAGGCGATTGACAATATCCATACCGTCATTACTCCGGCATTGCGCGATAAAGATGCACTTGATCAACAGGGAGTTGATTCGATCCTGTTAGAACTCGACGGGACCGACAACAAAAGCAAGCTTGGCGCCAACGCTACGCTCGCGGTTTCGCTGGCAGTAGCTAAAGCTGCGGCCGTCAGCAAGCTGCAGCCGTTCTACGTCTACGCCGGGTCTCTCGCCGGCAACACTAAGTTCACCTTGCCGATGCCGCAGCTTAATATCTTAAATGGCGGCAAGCACGCTGAGGGCTCGACCGACATCCAGGAGTTCATGATTGTACCCGTCGGCGCCGCCGACTTCCCTGCCGCCTTGCGCCGCGCCAGCGAAACCTATCATGCGCTCAGCAAAGTCCTGAAACAGAAGGGCTACGCCACCACGGTCGGCGATGAAGGCGGCTTTGCGCCAAGCGTCCATGGCGGCAGCGAAGAAGCCCTCGATCTAATCTGCGAAGCTATTACACAAGCCGGCTATGCACCCGGCAAAGACCTCGCACTGGCCATTGATACTGCCGCCAGCGAACTGGCCACTGATAACGGCTATAATTTCGCCCGCGAAGGCAAAACTTTTACGACCGACGAACTCATCGGAAAATACGAAAAATTACTAGAAAATTACCCTATCATTTCAATTGAAGACGGTCTCGGCGAAAACGACTGGAACGGGTGGAAGCAACTCAACGAGCGCCTAGGCAGGCGCGTCCAGCTGGTCGGCGACGATTTGTTTGTAACCGATTCGAAACTACTTGAACGCGGCATCGGCGAACATCTTGCCAACGCCATACTAATTAAACCGAATCAGATTGGCACGCTCAGTGAGACTATCGACGCCGTCGTCAAAGCCCAAGAGGCTGGCTGGCATACGATAATTTCACACCGTTCCGGCGAAACCGAAGACGTGACCATCGCGCATTTGGCGGTCGGATTGAACGCCGGGCAAATCAAGACCGGTTCGTTCGCCCGAAGCGAACGTATCGCCAAATATAATGAGCTGCTCCGTATTGCCGACGAACTCCCGATCCCGGAACTCGCCGACCCATTCAAATGAAAACCGTCAGTCCCGCGCGGTCGCTACGCCGCAAAACTCCATAATATTTCCAGCGGCGTTCTGAAAATCGCCAAGGCTATGCCCCGTAAGCCTCGCTCCTCGTTCTAGGTTATACCCGTCGAGACTACCCATATTCGTAGTCTCGACGGCGAATATAGCCCGGTCAAGTGGATCAGCGTAGGCCCAGGCGCTCAGCCTCACCGGCCGCAGAGCCACCGGACCGTCCACCGTCCACGTCGAATACTGACAACCTTTGCGTTTTCGATTGCCGGATCGATTACCCTGCTCGCTGCGCAGACCAACAACGGTACCCGCCGGGACATGGGCAAATCCAGTGGCTTCAACGTTAACGTGCATTTCTGAGTCGGTAATCGTGAACGGGGCGAGGGCCAAACCCGAAGCATACTGGGTTTCTTTTTGCAGCACCAGCGGCACCCCTGCGGCACTGTGATAAACGCGTACCTGGCTTTGACCGGCATAGTTACCATGTTTTGCCTGTTGCAGCGTGTCGTGAAAGGTCCTCTCGGTATCCTTGCATCGACCGGGGTATTCATTAATATAGGCGGCGGCGCGAGCAGTTGTAGCCGTCGTGCTCATGTCGCACATCGGCACCACTATGCTGCCAATAATATGCAAGGCTTGATCGAAGCGATCCGCGACGTCCTTACCCGACATGACCCCATTGATAACATCGAATAATTTCGCGCCAATCCGTGGCCAGACATACTGCCTGGTAAAATCCTCAGGCCGCTTTCCGGCAGCGATACCGGAAATAACCTCCAAGACCCGAGCAAAACCACTACATTGAGATACCAGCTCTTTCTGATGAGCAATGATAAATTCGCGCTCCCTGTCTAAGACCGCCCGGTGATGATTCAGTACCGCATTCGTTTCCATTGGGTTTTTAGGCAATTATTTACTTCAATAAACACTACTTGCCAGTCAACTGCTTGTAGGTCGTATAGGCAGGCTTGTCACTGCCGTCCGCCCGAACTACACCGAACCAATCTTCTACTGTGGTATTGTCGGTGCCGGCATCCTGATAGGAATACCAGAAGAGCGGACCCGCCCAGCTGTAACTGGCAGCCAGCGCGTAGGCCTCCTGCATCATCTTGGCCTGCTGCGCTTCAGTGACCTGCGAAGTCGGGTCACCTCCAGTCGGCGCACCAAATTCCGTCATCCAGATCTTTTTGCCACCATCGCCATTAGCCACCATCAAGGCACGGATATTCTGCGATGTCAGCGCCATGACCGACCATCCATTCCCGACACCAGTCGTAGCCGGGCAGTAGTTGGGATCCGAATAGCAGTATGGGTGGTCGCCAAATGCATCAAAATAGCCATGGACACCTGCAGTATACATATCCTGGGCAAAATCGTACGGTGCAATATTGGTGCCATCGGTGGCGGCGTCTGATAGACCGGCCGATATGACCGTTGCCGAGGGGTTGGCTTGTTTGATGGCTGTATATGCGGCTTTAAGTAATCCTGTATAGGCTGCCGCGTTCGGTGTCAACCAAAAGTTGGTTATGTTCGGCTCATTCCAGATTTCCCAGTAGGATACACCGAGTGATTCATAGTGCTTGGCGGCAGCCGCGGCAAAGGTAGCGAACGAACTTGTCCCATTCGGCGGACAGGCGAACTGACCGGCGCACGATGTTTGCTGTGCCCATTGCGGCGCATAGCCCATCATGGCAAGGATGTTGAGGTTATGCTGCCGTGCTGCATGCACCACGGCATCGTAAGGCGCCCAAATGTATGATGAGCTGCCGCTACTCTGGATGTCCGCCCAGGAGATGTCAAAACGCACCCACTGAACGCCCATCGCCTCCATATCGGCAAATCTTCTGTTCAGATCGGCAGCGCTGAGACTTTGATAGCTGCCGCCAAGCGCCATGCCAAAGGTAGTGCCGGTAGACACGGTGGCACTGCCGAACTTCACGGCGTGAGCTCCGGAAGCATTGCCGTCGGAAATAATGCTGGCATTACCCGATACAGTGCCGCTCTCCGCTTCCGCGGAGGTGGCGAACGTGGCGGCATGAGAATTAACGAGCATCAGGCCCCCGACGACGGCAAACGCTATAACGACGAGGCTGCGAAGGAAAATAAAGCGCCCGTATTGTCTACTTCTCCAGGGATATTTTTCGGCAAGGATTTTTTGCATGAAAAGGACACGTTTACTCAGCCTCATTTTAGCTGTCCACATGCGCTTCCGCAACCAGGCGAAACGGTGAGATTCATTAATTAAGCAAATCGTGGTCGGGCCCAACAATGGAAGTCTTGGAAGCGTCTTCTAAAATTCTCGTTTCAAGGGTAGGTTGCAAGCTTCAAGTATATAATCGCTGGTTTGTAATAAAAACAGGTGATCTATACACGATGTTTCATGGCGCTCATGGTTAGGTTTGGCGAACCTGTTCAGATACGCTATTATTGTTACGAGAACACTCAAGATAAAAATCGATAAGGAGACGCTTCGTGACGCAAAAACCAATAGTTATCGCCGGACCCTGCTCAGCAGAATCCGACGAACAGATGGGTATTGCCATCCAGGAAGCAGGCAAGCGCGGCGTTGACTTCTTAAGGACCAACCTCTGGAAACCGCGCGACGTTCCGGCTTTTGACGGGTTGAAAGAAAAAGGGCTATATTTGCTTACGAAAGTCGCCCGGGAAGGGCTGAACCCCGGACTTGAGGTGATGTTCCCTGACCATGTGACCATGGCAATGGAAGCGACCTTGCCGCACCTCAAAGAAGGCGGCAGGCTGTTGGTTTGGATCGGCGCGCGCAATCAGAACCACTTTTTGCAGCGAGCGATTGCCTGGGAAGCCGCCCGCGATACGCGGGTGTGGCTAATGGTCAAGAACCAGCCATGGCCGAATGACAAGCACTGGGCAGGCATTTTCGAGCACATTCTGGACGCCGGTTTTCCGAAAGAGAGGCTCCTGAACTGCTATCGCGGTATTGCTCCGTCTCCGAGCGATGATAACCCGATGGGCTTACGCAACGTCGTTAATTTCGAATCAGCGGTGCAGATGCGTACGTCTACCGGCTTGCCGATGATTTTCGACCCGTCACACACCGGCGGTAGTGTCGAGAACGTTTTTAAAATGGCCGATGCCGCCGCGCCGTATAACTTTGACGGCGTCGTTATTGAAGTGCACCACGACCCCGAACATGCCTGGACCGACAGCAAGCAACAGGTCACTTGGCCACAGTTCGACGAATACATGGCCAGAATGTACCCCGGCAGATACTAACGCCTATGCAAGACATCACGCTCGCGATTCCTGGGCATGAACTCTCCTACCACATTATCGTTGGCAGCAATTTACTGCTACGCGCCAATGAATTCTTGCAGACCGATAAGTATTCCAAGATTTTCGTTATCACCGACGAGCACGTGGCCGACCAGTGGTTACCAAAGCTGCAACAGGTGCTTGCCAAAATTGACGGTTCATTGATCGTGCCGGCCGGCGAATCGGCCAAGCAGCTGCCGAACGTCGAGCGTATATGGACCGCTATGCATGAAGCCGGCTGTGACCGCAAAAGCCTGGTCATTATCCTGGGTGGCGGCGTTGTAGGCGATATAGCGGCGTTCGCGGCCTCGACCTACATGCGCGGTGTGGCATTCGCCCAGATCCCGACCACGCTGGTGGCGCAAGTAGACAGCAGTGTCGGCGGCAAGACCGGCTTTGACTTTAATGAACTCAAGAATTTTATAGGCACCTTTGCTCAGCCGACGGCGGTCCTTATCGATACCGGCACACTCGCGACTCTGCCGCCACGTGAACTGATCGCCGGTTTCGCCGAAATGTACAAACACGGGCTAATACAAGACGCCGGCTACTTCGACAAACTGGCACAAAAACTTCCCCTCCAATACTCCGCCGATGAGTTAGCCGACCTAATATCCGCCTCCATTCATATCAAGGCGGACATCGTCGCGCGTGACGAACGCGAAACCGGGGAGCGCAAGCTGGTAAACTTCGGCCACACGGTCGGACACGCCATTGAAGCACTGTCGTGGAATACAGACAATCCCCTGCTCCACGGCGAAGCAATCGCTATCGGTATGGCAATTGAAGCCGACTTATCCGTTCAGATCGGCTATATCTCGGCCAACGACGCACAGCGGATCAAACAGATTTTGTCCGCCGCTGGACTGCCAGTATTCGCGCCGCACTACCCCATGGATCAGCTGTTCGCTAAAATGCGCGACGATAAGAAGAATGAAAACCAGGTCATAATGTTTACGCTTCTCGCCCAAATAGGACATGCGGTGTACAATCAGTCGCTAGACGACGCCGTCATTGCCACAACCATTACGAGCAATATGGAGCCATGATATGCCCGAGAAGTATTGTCTGCCAATTATAAAATCGAGTAAGCAGGATGTCCTGGACACGATTGCGCAAAATAGCGCCTATTATGCATATTTTGAAATTTGGCTCGACTACATTGAGGCCGTTGACCGCGATTTCGTGTCCGGTCTCGCCAATGCTTATCCGGACAAACTGCTATTGCTCTTTCGCCGGCAACTCCTGGAACCGATTCATATGCCGCTTGACGCTCGGCTCGACTTGTTGCGAGGCTTAAGCGGCTCGCCCGTTTATGTCGACCTTGACGTCCCCACCCAGCAGGCCGAGCTGACGATTGTCGCCAAGGAGCAGCTGAAGCTGCAGCTTATAGCCTCATATCACAATTATCAGGATACGCCGCCAGCACCAGAGTTGACGCGTATCGCCGACATTATCGGGACCTACCACCCGACCATCCTGAAGATCGCCACGTTCTGCCGGCACGAATCGGATGCCATCCACCTGCTTGAATTACAGCAAAAGCTGAAAGCCCGCGGACAAAAACACATCATAGCCGGCATGGGGCCACATGGTGACGCGACGCGAATATTCGGCACACTCTGGGGCAACTTTCTCGTCTTTGCACCGAGAGACTTGAGCGAACAGTCCGCGCCAGGCCAGTTCACGCGAGAGCGCCTGGAGTCTATCTTCCGTATCCTGGCATCGTAAGAAATTGTTTTGCCACTCAGCCAAAATCAAGTCTTGCTCGCTCCGCCGGCAGCCAATCTTGGTATAATGCTTAAGGCAACAGCAAACCAAAACAGGCAAGCCATGTATAAGTACATCAAATTTTTTAAAGACATCACGATAGACGAATTGCCGGAAGTCGGCGGCAAGAACGCCTCGCTCGGTGAAATGTACCGGTATCTCACACCCAAAGGCATCAATGTTCCGAACGGCTTCGCTACGACTGCTGACGCATATAATCTGTTCCTCGACAGCACCGGCATACGGGATGACATCCGGCAAGCACTGGCAGGGCTTGATACGCATAATTTAGATACCATCGCGGCTGCCAGCGCGCAGGCGAGATCGCGCATCATGCAGGCGTCGTTTCCGGAACAGCTCGTCAAAGACATAATCAGTGGCTACCGGGAGTTAAGCCGACTGTGCCGTCACTCGAACCTTGTTGTGGCGGTTCGTTCGTCGGCCACTGCCGAGGATTTACCAAACGCCTCCTTTGCCGGTCAGCAGGAATCCTACTTGAATGTGAAGGGCGAAGCCGACGTACTGAAAGCCGTTAAAAAATGCATCGCGTCGCTGTTTACCGAACGGGCCGTCGTATACAGGGTTGAAAATGGTTTTGATCATCTGAATACCGCAGTATCCGTCGGTATTCAGCAAATGGCATCACTGCATGTCAGCGCGGCGGGCGTCATGTTTACCATTGATACCGAATCGGGCTTCCATAATGTAGTGGTGGTCAGCTCCATTTACGGGCTGGGCGAGAATATCGTGCAAGGGCGCGTCAATCCGGACGAATTTACCGTGTTCAAACCAACCGGCGCGATCCTAAGACGGAAGCTCGGCTCCAAAAAACTGAAAATGATTGCGACTGGCGGTAACAAAACCAAAAATATTGCGGTGAGCAGGCGTGACCAGGAGCAGTTCTCCATTACCGACAAACAGGTCAAGCAGCTGGCTGCCTGGGGCATGGAAATCGAAAAACACTATGGGCGTCCTATGGATATCGAGTGGGCGCTCGACGGCGACAGCGAAAAACTCTTTATCGTCCAGGCCCGGGCCGAAACCGTCGAGTCCCGCAAAAATTCCCATGTCATTGCAACATATCACCTGTCAGGTAGCGGTAAGACACTGGTCAAGGGAACGAGCGTCGGCGACAAAATCGGCCAGGGTTCAGCAAATAAAATTTTGAGCGTCCATGATATCGGTCGTTTCCGCGATGGAGACGTACTGGTCACGGAAATGACTGACCCTGACTGGGTTCCGATCATGAAACGGGCCGGCGCCATCGTCACCGACAACGGCGGCCGCACCTGCCATGCCGCTATCGTATCGCGCGAGTTGGGTATACCTTGCGTCGTCGGCACCAGCAACGGAACGTCCGTCATCCCCGCCGACAAACCGGTTACGGTCAGCTGCGCCGGCGGCGACGAAGGCCAGGTGTTTGAAGGGTTGCTAAACTTCGAAGTCGAAAAAACCGATATATCGGACTTACCCCGGCCGAAAACCAAAATTATGATGAATATCGGTTCGCCTGACCTTGCTTTCCAATACGCCCATTTGCCGAATGACGGCATCGGTCTGGCCCGGGAAGAATTCATCATCAATTCGCACATCAAAATCCACCCGCTGGCGCTCCTGCGCTTTCATGAAGTCACCGACCGTCAAACCCGCCAAACAATCCTTGCGCTCACTAAAGGCTACGACGATTTGCGGCAGTATTTCATAGATAAGTTGGCCGAAGGCGTCGGCATTATCGGTGCCGCTTTTTACCCGAACGACGTCATTATCCGCTTCAGCGACTTAAAAACGAACGAATACGCCAACCTGATCGGCGGCAAACAATTTGAGCCAGACGAGCACAATCCGATGATCGGATGGCGCGGCGCCAGCCGTTATTACAGCGATGCTTACCGGCAAGCCTTTGAACTTGAGTGCCGGGCAATTAAGAAAGTCCGCGGTGACTTTGGTCTAACCAATATCAAAGCCATGGTGCCGTTTTGCCGGGACCCGAACGAAGCCCGGCAGGTGCTGCGGATTATGTCCGAACAAGGTTTGGAACGGGGCGAAAATGGTTTTGAAGCCTTCGTCATGATCGAAATACCGTCCAATGTCATCCTGGCCGAGGAATTCGCCGAGCTGTTTGACGGCTTCTCTATCGGTTCGAACGATCTGACCCAGTTGACGCTTGGTGTTGACCGAGACAACCACACGGTGGCCCACATTTACAATGAGAACAACGAGGCGGTCAAGAAACTTATCCGTCATGTCGTACAAATCGGCAAGCAATCGCATACCAAGGTTGGCCTGTGCGGGCAGGCGCCGTCCGACTCGCCGGAGTTCGCGCGCTTTTTAGTGGAAACCGGCATCGACAGTATCTCCCTGACACCGGACACCATCGTGAAGACCAGAATTGCTATAAAACAAGTTGAGGACGAGCTGCATAGATGATAACGCAGATTGAATTGCCGCTATTAACGGACAAGCCTTTTAAGGATTCAGTGTATGAATAAGCAAGCTAACCGAATGGCCGACATGTACGTCATATCGCCGCCCCTCAATCCGGGTCCGGCTTCCCTCAGGATACCCGGCTCAAAGAGTTACACAAACCGGGCGTTATTGCTTGGAGCCCAGGTTAGTCATCCGGTACGAATACAGAATCCGCTATTCAGCGACGATACGGAAGCCATGATTAATTGTCTGGAAACGCTCGGCATCGGCGTCGATCGGGATGGCTCAAGTCTGATCGTTCGCGGCGACATCCGTAACGTCACCGAAGAAACTTACGAGCTCAACGCCAATTTATCCGGTACGACCATCAGATTTATGCTTGCCCTAGCCTGTGTTGTGCCGGGAACTAAAATTCTGCACGGCAACGGCCACCTGAACGAGCGGCCAGTTGCCGGTCTGGTCGATGCCCTGCGTGGGTGGGGCGCTGACATCGATTACCTGGGCGTAGAGGGTTTTCCACCCGTTCGGGTTAACTCGTCTTCGCTTCGTCCTCAGACGTTGTATGTCGACGGCAGCATCAGCAGCATGTTCGTGAGCGCCTTGTTGATGGTTGCTCCGGCTGTCGGCGGCGTGACCGTCATGGTAAACGGAGAGCAGGTCTCGAAACCTTATATTTCGATGACCATTGATATCATGCGAAAATTCGGCGTCACTGTTTATAATGAAGGCTTCCATGAATACCGCGTTCCGGAGGGCCAGGTTTACTCTCGAAAACAATACGCGGTAGAGGGAGACGTCTCAAGTGCCTGCTATTTTTTCGCCGTCGCTGCCTTGAGCGGGATGGATATAACCGTGTACGGATTGAACCCGGATTCGGCGCAGGGCGACTTGCAGTTTTTGGACATTCTCGAATCGATGGGCAATACGGTCATTCGGCATCATAAAAGCATCCAGGTGCGCGGCCGCGGCGTACAGCCGGTCAACGTCAACATGGAGAACTGTCCCGATCAAGCGCAAACGCTTGCCGTATTAAGCGCGTTTGCCGACGGCACGACACACATCACGGGAACTCAATCGCTTCGCGTAAAAGAAACCGAGCGCATTGTTGCCTTGCAGCGCGAACTTCGCAAAATGGGGATTCACACCCGGGCCACCCGCGATTCACTCACCGTCGAAGGCGGAAAACCACAGGCGGCCATTATCGACACCTATAATGACCACCGGATGGCCATGTCATTCGCGGTCGCGGGGACGAAATTATCCGTCATAGGCATCAGAAATCCCCTGGTGGTTTCAAAGACATTCCCAAATTTTTGGGACGTTTTAAGCCATATTGGCGTCAGTGTCAAAACCAACATCGCGCTCATCG
This sequence comes from Candidatus Saccharimonadia bacterium, assembly GCA_963810525.1. Lineage (GTDB taxonomy): Bacteria > Patescibacteriota > Saccharimonadia > Saccharimonadales > UBA4665 > JAICLK01. The sequence continues at coordinate 111,528 of CAWENB010000006.1, read as the reverse complement.
GCATGCGCGGATCGGGCAAGACTACCGTGGGACGCCTGCTGGCCGAGCGTTATCAACGGACCTTCGTTGATCTTGACGATTTAATACAGCAGCGCGAAAGCCGCTCGGTCGCCGACATTGTCGGCCGTCATGGCTGGCCCTATTTCAGGAATATAGAAACAAAACTCGTCGAAGAAGTCACCCAAAAACACGATCAAATCATCGCCACGGGTGGAGGAGTCGTAACCGTATCGCGAAACGTCGACAATTTACAATCAAGCTGCATCGTTGTGCTGCTGCACACCACTGTTAATGACAGTATGGTCCGGATTGCTAATGATCCCGACCGCCCGCCACTCACGGACGAGGCAAATTTGAAAACCGAAATGACCGATCTGGAACAAAAGCGGAAAGCCGCGTACCAAGCCGCAGCTGATATAGTAATAGAAGCACACGGTCAAAGCCCGGATGAAATCGTCGACAGAATTATTAATGAGCTAACATGAGCATAAACGCAAGAACCAAGATTTGCATGGTCATCGGCGATCCGGTTACCCATTCACGGTCGCCTGAGATACACAATGCCGGCTACGCGGGTTTGGGCATCGACGACCAATTCGTATATATAGCCAGCGAATTAACACACTTGCCCGAATTTTTAAAAGGCATAAGAACCATGAAACATGTTCGGGGTCTGAGCTGCACCATGCCGTACAAGCAAGCCGTTCTTCCACTTCTTGACCAGGTCAACGAGTCCGCGCAAAAGATCGGAGCGGTCAACACCGTTGTCAAGGACGACGAAAGACTTACAGGTTACAATACTGATTGGCAAGGCTTTCTGGCCGCCATTCAGCCGCATACTCAGCTTAAGGAAAAACGCGTTTCGCTAATCGGCGGCGGCGGCGCGGCGCGCTCCGTACTGTACGCGCTCACCAGCGAAGGTGCGAATGTAACTATCCATAACCGGAATGAAGACAAAGCCAAACAACTGGCGGCGGAATTCAATTGCGGCTGTACTCCGCTCGACGACGCTGACCGGCTTCAAAAAGCCGATGTTATCGTCAACACGACGCCGATCGGCATGCAGCCGGATACCAATTCTATGCCTATCCCCGAGGCAGTGCTTCGAGCCGGGCAAGTCGTGTTCGATATCGTTTACACACCCTATACAACAAAGCTGTTGCATACGGCCGAGGCGCGAGGCGCTACCGTTATTCGAGGCTGCGAGATGTTGCTCCAGCAGGCATTCATCCAATTTGAACTCTTTACAGGTCTTGAAGCCCCGCAGGATGTTATGCGGCAAACCCTATTAGCAAAACTGGAACAGACAACCTAAAAAACGGAGAGCAAATATGGCAGGCAACACTTTTGGAACCCTTTTCAAAATCGCGACGTTCGGCGAATCGCACGGTGGAGCTGTGGGTGCTGTCGTGGATGGCTGCCCGCCCGGTCTCGAAATTTCGGAAGCCGAAATCCAGGCCGAACTCGACCGGCGGCATCCGGGCCAGAGCGCCATTACGACGCCGCGCAAAGAACAGGATGTCATTCACATTTTGGCCGGTGTCTTCGAGGGTAAAACTACCGGCACTCCGATTTTGCTTATCGCCTACAACTACGATGTCCGCTCCGAAGACTACCTGAACATGAAGGATAAGTTCCGGCCGGGGCACGCGGATTATACGTACCAGCTGAAATACGGCTTGCGTGATTGGCGCGGAAGTGGCCGGGCATCAGCCCGGGAAACATTGGCAAGGGTTGCAGCCGGTGCTATCGCCAAAAAATTTTTAAAGCAGAAGCTCGGTGTTGACTTTCTCGCATACGTCGAGCAGGTCGGCAACATTATTACCCAATTCGATCCGGCAACAGCGACCATGACCGCCGTGGAATCGAATATCATCCGCTGCCCTGACCCGGCCATTGCCGAACAAATGATCCGCCTGGTTGAAGAGGTCCGTGACGACGGCGACTCTATCGGCGGCATTATCCGTGGCACTATCAAGGGATTGCCGGTCGGTCTTGGCGACCCGGTATTCGAAAAGCTGAATTCGGAACTCGGCAAGGCCATGCTCAGCATCAACGCCGTCAAGGGTTTCGACATAGGCTCCGGATTCGCGGGCGTAACGATGCGCGGTAGTCAGCATAACGATGCGTTCGAGGTCCAGGGCGGCGAGGTGCACACCCGCACAAACCATGCCGGCGGCACACTCGGCGGTATTTCCACTGGCGAAATGGTCAGCTACCGGGTAGCGTTTAAATCTGTTTCAACCATTAAAAAACAGCAGCAGACGATAGATCTGAAATTTCAACCAACCACTCTCGAAGCTGCCGGACGCCACGACCCGTGCGTGCTGCCGCGGGCTGTTCCGATTGTCGAAGCAATGGCAGCACTTGTCGTTATGGATTTGTATTTAAGGCATAAGGCCCAAAACTTATACCCGCTTCCGAATCGCGACGTCTCACCGATACTTAATCCCCCTAAAACCAATGACAACAATCTGGCCAGCGACGTACTTGAGCGACAATTCGGTCCGACCAGTATGGACATCCTGCATCAGGACGACAGTATTCGTGTTATCTGCACTAAGTCTCAAAAGGACGGCCAGGTACTGGAAGTAGCCGGGACAACTTTCATTGATGCGGCCACCAAGCAATTTGCATCCGCGCATAGCACAGTCGTTGGCGGACGGCCGATCGGAAAGACGTTCAAAGAGCTCGACATACCGTTCGTCCGCAAAATCCGCCTGATGCACTCGCAAAATCTGCCGGCTGCCCTTTACTCCTATTTCGGCACCGCTGCCGCTACCGTCATGCTGGTCGACCTGTATGTTGGGTCCGAAGAAACGTACTACGCGCAGTCGCTTGAAATCTACAACCCGCAAATACACTGGGACGTTCAGCCGCCGGCAGCATCATATGAAACCATGGCCGCAGCCAGTGAAAAATTACGCCTGGTTGGAGCGGTCCTGCAAAATCCGCAGTCCAATGCCTTATATAAAGCAACGAGTTAGCACCTGCCGGTGCATTCAGCCAATCAATTAGCGCAAACCATCGAACAGGATGAACGTTAACCCAAGAATCGACAAAATCGTGGCGATGACCTTTGATTTCAGGTAATCCCACTCACCGAAGTACAGCATGCCGAAAATTACCAAAAATACGACGCTCAAACTTGAGACGTAACTCGAGACGGCCACCGGACCGAACATCAGGGAAGCCGTGAAACCGATACCGGCAAAAGCGCGTGCCGACATCATAGTCAGGCCCTGCGGATGTACGATCATACGTAACGGTATAGGCGTCCGCCGCATGCGGACGATAAGCCACATGAGCAGTGCCGCCGTGGCCCAAACCGGAAACACATATTGCGGCCAGCCGACCAATTTGATGAGCTCCTTCTCACAGGTGTTCATGGAACTCATTGCAAAGGCCGCCCCCAGTCCATACATCACGCCGAGCTTCGCGATTGACTTCGTACTCTTTTGTCGAACCACGAATATTGCCGCAAATATAATTAGTCCGCCGGCAAGCGCCCATATACCGATCGCTTCGGATAAGAAAAATGCCCCGAACAAAGTCGCCAGAATTATGCGCGAATTGAATACAACCGAATAGACGCTAGCTTCCAGATATTGTAAAGATTTGACGTTGCAAATCTGCATGGTTATAAGGGCGATGACGCAGTATCCCATCAGCAGCAGCTCAAACGGGGTGAAGGCCGGGAAATGAATCGGCCAGATGATCTCCTTGATGAGAAACGGTATTGCCAGACCGGTCTGCATGACCGCCGCGGTCACCCATTGATCGACCTTTTTCCACTCGGATCGCTTCAGCAGCAGGTTGTATGCTACCGTCCCGAACACGTTCATACTGAGCAGCGCCAGCCAGGTGACGGATTTATGGCCAGTCCGCAATGACAATCCTAGTACCACGGCATAGATAACCGCCGTTGCTACCAGCCAGTCTTTTCGAATTGGTTTAGCCGCCACGGGAGCCGTAACTGGAGGAGCCGCACTGGCCGCAGGTAACGGATTTGGCGTTGATGCCGGCCATGGAAATGGCACCGCAGCCGGACGCGAGGAAGTCGCGGCGAGAGATTGTGCCGGTGACATGTTAGACATTGCCGGAACCGAGGCGGCGTGAACATTCCCGTCCGGTCCGTTTGCAGCTAAACCCCTGACTTCCTTTTCCATCATATTGGCGACCGATTCCAGATGATCGGCCACTTTGTTCAAGTGTTCGACGGCAGCCGGTAGAGAAGATTCCGGTTTTTCCGGACCGGACGCGGCTGTTATAGCTTCAGCGCCGACTTCTGAAATTTCATTGACGCTGCGCACCCAGTGACGCAATTTTGTAAGCGGCCGCGGTCCTGAATACTCCTCGTCAGAATGTAAAAGTACCGTTCGTTCGGCATTGTAGTGAGATTTAGTGGTGTCCCCCGTAGGTTGCGTTGCCGTATTGTCGATTTGCGCAGGAAGCGCCGCGAGGCCTGCCGGTTGTGTCTGTACTTGGCGCGCCCCAGGGCCCGCTGAAGGCTTGGTCAGGGCCACCGGCAGAACAGAGGCGGCAGACAAAACCGTCACGCCGGGTGGCGCTACCTGGCCGGTTTGTGGATACGGAGTTGCCTGTCTTGCCAGTTGCAGTAGAGTTGTTATCGTCCGGGGATCGGCACCGCGTGACGCCAGATCCTGCTCAATTGCCGATTGGCTGGTACCATTTGCCAGCATAGCCCGCACGTAAGTCACATATTGCTGCAGCGACGAATCATTCGGGTGCTCCGTCTGATTGGCACCGGTCTGCATAATCGTCTGAGCATTCGTCGCTACAGTCTGCTCCAGACCCGCGGCGGTCAAAAGGGCATGAATAGAAGCGGCATCGATTGATTCCTGCGCAAGGATGGTACTGATTTGCTCCAAAGTATAGCCGCGAGCATGCAATGTTTTGACATACTCGACAAATCGATAGTCCATTAAAGCTATTTTACCGTATAACATAAGCTTATTGCCACCTACCGAAACAGTTTTAACGAAGGCCTGAAATATGTCACATACGGCCGTCGAACATCCTCCGCCTTATGGCAAAATTGCCGTCACGGCAGCCTGTTTTAGCAATTCCCGGACAAGCACTTCGGTTAAAAATTCTTATGGTAAAATGAAGCTATGTCGTATTTGATGCTCGCTCGGCACGGTGAGTCTGAGTATAATGCTGCCGAACGATTCACGGGGTTACACGATCCGCCGTTGACACAGCGCGGCCGGGTACAAGCTTCGCAAATGGCCGTATCTATTAAGGACCTTCGCCCGGACGTCGCTTTCTCGTCCGTACTCATGCGGGCTCGCGACACGCTTGACATAATCATAGTAGACAATGGCTGGGACAAGCTGGCAATACACACCGACGACGCGCTCAATGAACGTGATTACGGCGAGTTTACAGGGCTCAACCATTCCGAAATCATTAATCGCTACGGCGATTCGCAATACATCAAATTCCGGCGAGGCTGGAATGAACCTATCCCCGGCGGTGAAACGCTAAAGATGGTGTACCGCCGGGTCGTGCTGTACTTCGAAGTCTCGGTGCTGCCTGAACTCAGGCGCGGCAACAGTGTATTGATAGTAGCACACGGCAACACGCTTCGTGCTTTAATCAAGCATCTCGACGGACTCGACGACCTGCAGGTTGAAACGCTGGAAATGCCGCTGCAGGAAATCGTGATCTACAATTACGAAGTTCGTATCACCGCCAAACAGGTCCGCAAGACCGAGGTCTCGGCGTTGCCGTTCGTAACCGTGAACAGCACATATCTCAAGGAGTAGATTTCGGACGTTTCATACTGGCCAGTGCCGGATATCGATCATAAGCCGCAGGCGTAAGTGAGAAAAAGTGCGCCGGATGTCGCCTTGAATCACTGACCGGCTGCGTGTCTACACGCAGTAATTGATCATCGGCCATGAGACGCGTCGCGTTGCGGATCAGGCTTGCACCAACCTTCCTGTATCGATGCACGTACAATCGATGAAGCGCGGCAACACTGAGCGTACCTTCTTCGGCCACCAATGCGAGAATTTGAGCGCAAGTTTCGGCATGTGGTTGACTATTTGCATCATGAGAAAAGCGATGAGCCTTATTGATAAGCATGCCTTTATAGGCGTCATTGCCGGCAATTTCCTCCGCCAGTGCATACCCGTTGCGAATAGTCTCATCGGCCTGGCCGTCAATCGCCTGCAAGATTCCAACAAAGTCAGTCAGAGCTTGACGAAAGTCTTCTACTAAAGCTACGCTCGTCAAGCCGGTTTCGCTAAACTTTTCGTTTCGTTTTAAACCAGGCAACCAGCGCTGATGCCGCTCAGATCCGGTACGACATAGGGTATCGTTCAGTTGTTGGCGCAGCTCTGCTTTGTCGGTTGGTTCACCCCGACTAGCCATCCAGGCCTCTATAAAATCAAGGCACTCCAGCATCTTGAAACTACTTTGGCTGCGGCTTTCACAGAGCGTTCGATAAGCGTAAATACCGGCTACAAGTAGTGACCGCGGATTGATCTGCCTCGACAATGGCACAATATCGAATTGAGTTTGGTTGTCAGTGATTTGGCGCTTTACTGTCAGCAGCCCCTCAATCTCAAGACGGCGAACTGAGTTGTCGATACTAATTATTTTATTTTTATATTCCTGACTATCGTTTGGCAAATGCTCAACTCCGGCAATTTCACTGATTGATAGCGGCCGTGCTGCCCTAACCAGGGCAAACAGCGTCTGGGTACGAAACTGCGGCGTACGTACTTGCGAATTTGAGCGTGTGCCGCCCAGCAGCCGTTGCAATGACACATCCGGGTAATCCAAACTCCAGCGAAGCAGTCCGGCGGCCATCGGCACACCGAGATCTAATCGGTCTTCGCAAAGCTCAAATCCCGATAATGCAATCTTGGTATGCGTATTGATTTTTCGCCGCACAACCTGTGCGACAGCTCCCATGCTGTCATCGCAGTATCGAGCCAAGGACTCATCCGACGGACACCATTCGGCCTCGGGCCCAAGGAATTCTCTGAAGCTTTGTGTCAGTTTCAGTTCGCCGAGTAACCCGGCGGTTTGCGCAAAGTATAGCTCGAGCAATAACTTCGCTTCATGATTGGCGGCGCCCGTTATAAACTCCATCGTTGCCGGCGACAATTCAGGCTCGCGGGCAATTTCGAAAGCCGTCGCCGCCTCACCTGCGGTCATATGATATTTACTATATAACCTTTACTCAATACTTGCAATTTTTTATAAACGTTCGGCTGTTCTGATTACCAATAACACAACCAGGCTGTGACTAAGGTTACATTATTTCTAGCCTGAAGCGCATATAATTGCAGTCGTTAAGCGAAAAAGGAGGGGCTTATGTTCGGACCAATCGATTATGTAGTCGTAGGATTTGAGGGTAATAATTTTGATGGCAGTATTATGCGTGAGCTGAGCGAGGCCGTCGACAATGGCATCATCCGCGTCATCGACATGTTGTTTATTATGAAAGACAAAGACGGCACGGTGATGGCTGGCGAGATGAGCTGTCAGTCTGAAGATATAAAATCAGCCGTCGGCGACGTGTCACCGCATGATGATATGCCGCTGCTCACCGAAAGCGACGTTGAAACAGTCGGCGAAGATATGAAGCCGAATACTTCGGCCGGCATTTTAGTCATTGAACATCTGTGGGCTAAGGGGCTCAAGCAGGCACTGATCAATGCCGGCGGTTTTCTCATCGCTGATGGCCGGATCCACCCGGAAAAAGTGCAGGCCGCGCTCGAAGAAATCGAGCATGAAAATACCGCCACATTAGCAGCAAAGAAGTAAGGAGGATTACGATATGGTTATAGGCAGACCACTCACCCCAGTATCAGCAGCCGGCATCCGGCGCCGCCAACGTCGCCGCGGCGTGCTATAAATTACAAACATAATTCCTAGCCCTGACGCTTTGAGGCTTAAAGCAGATGAGTCGTGAAACACGACCGATTAACAGACATTTGAGCACAGGCAAAGTTTTGGCTTTATTGGCGGCGATTATTGTCGTCGCCCTGTTGGTTGCACTGACGTACTTCTATTTTGAGGCCGCCGTTCGCAATGCAATAAACTACGCCTGGATAGATTGGTTCAACACCGATGTTCGGCGCGCGCTGGTCGTTCCGGCCTGTTTTGTGCTTGGTCTGGCGTTCTTCTGGCTACAGCATCGACTCGACCCGAATTCGGAAACACACCAAAGCAAAGGCTTGGGTGAGGCGCCGTCGCCCACGATACGAAACTTTATACAAACGCTTGGTATCGGATTTGTTCGCTCCTGGCCGGGGCTTCACTGGGGCCCGAAGCCATCCTTGTGCCGGCAGCTATCATTGCAAGCAGCTACGTTGGAGTCCGGTGGTTTAGCAAAGATAAAACGATACCGAAACTACTCGGCATGGTCGGGTTTATTGCGCTGCTTGCCGCATTTTTTGACTCGTTCATTGCCGGTATGCTCGGCCGCTTGCTGGTTACCAAGCAAGTCGGGGCCAAACTTAACCTCATGTTCATTGGCGTGGCAGCGTTAGCGTCACTGACAACTATACTTGTTCTGAACTTGCTTGAATCAAAAGCCTACGCCAAGTTACCGCCGTCACAATGGCATATAAATATCCAAGGCATTGCCGTTCTCGCCGCTCTAATCATTGCCGGCTTTGCGGTTGTGTATGCGATGCACTTCTTTCTGCAGGGCATAACACCTATACAGACATTCCTAGGCGGGCAGGTCTGGTGGATGCGATGGCTGATTGCCTCGAACGATTTATCGCTCTTGTATCTCATGGGCGGTTCGCTCGTCGAGTTTACCGGCGATGAATCTATTATGCCGATGCTGCATCAGGCGGCATCGCTCGGGGTGGCCGGACTGGTATGGGTGACAATCGTCAAAATTGCCGCTATTAGCTGGTCGAAGGGTTTGAGCTACCGCGGCGGTCTGGTTTTTCCATCGGTGTTTGTCGCAAGCACCCTGGTAGCGATCGCTCAGCAGTTCGATCCGAAGTTTAGCTTCACACTCGGTTTAATAGCTGCAATGGCTGGTGCGATTGCCGCAAACCGCAAGCTTAAGTTACTTTTTTAGTCCTGTTTGACATTAGCCGAAATGTGCTACCGTATAGCCATATGCGGATAAGGGCTCTCGAAAAGTTTGAGCGTAACCGGGTGTTTACCGAAAGCGAGGGTTGGATGCTCTTCCGCTTGAGCGCCATCGGCGAGGCCTGCGGCTGGTCGCTGCTCATTGTCGCAATTGCCTGGCAGCGGTACGTAACCTGGAGCGACAATATTCCAATTCAGTTGGCCGGGCATGTGCATGGTGTGCTGTTTTTGGCTTATGCACTGGCATCTGTCGGGTTGTATCCGACACTCCATTGGTCACGCCCGCGGGCAATGGTGGCTTTAATCGCCAGCATACCGCCGTACGGATCGCTCTTGTTTGAGCGGTGGGCGTGGCACGAGCATAGACGGACGGAATTCAAAACCTATGCGTATTGCGTCGTGCTGGCACTCTGCGCCGAAAAGCCCGATTGATCACAATCAAGCGTCACTACGCCGTAATGCTGCGGGCCACGATTACGAAATTTTGCGACTTTTCCAGAGGTTCGTTGATATCAGCCTGAAATATCGCGACGTATCGGAACCGCTTTTCATATGCCGTCTTATATCTTCTGAGAATTGCACTGCTGCGTCCGGGTGCGATAACATTCATAGCCACAAAACCATTCGGTTGCAGGTTGCAATACATTTGCGTAATTGCATCCGGCGATATTATAGACTCAGGAACCGCGATCGCATCAAAAGCATCGACGATGATGCAATCGTACCGCTTCCGGTTGACCGCCAAATACGAATAGCCGTCGCCCACGATAATGTGGAGTCGCCGGCTGACATACAGACCGAAGAACTGTTTGGCCACTTCGATAAGTTTTTCATCAGGTTCAACGGCGTCAATACGCATCTGCGACACTTGCCTCCGAATAGCCATGGGTAAAGTAAATACACCGCCGCCGATAAGCAATAGATTGCGTGGCTGACTGGCCATAATGAATTCCATGAAGCGTTGATTGTAATCGAACAAAAGTTCGGGGTTGTCATCCTGCGCAATGCCCGACATTGCCGCCGACCCGTCACCGCCGAACAAAAGGCGCGCTGGCCGGCCATTATAGGCCATGTCGACTACTTCGTATTTCCCATATGGAGTTTCAAACCGGTATTGGACCGTTTCCCGCCGCCACATAATTATGTAGTGTAACGCCTCGATTAATCCGTATAAACCCTTAGTGAAGGCAGTATTTGATGGAGTCTTCAGTTCACCGCAGTTTCTATTACAAAAAGCCTGTTAGATGTAGCTGGAAACGATGAATATGCCGCCCTATGCCGAAGCCAGCTAGGCGATTTCGGCAAAATTGCCGGCCAACATTTTGATACCGCCGGAGGCCTGCCGCCAACCAAAGTATTCGTTCGGCGCATGGTAGCCGTGTTCGGGTAGCGACAAGCCGGGCCGGCGCTCGCCGTCGCTATGGTCACGAACCGCCGGCCAGGCTTCGAGTTTCGACCGGCTGTCCATGACGAAAGCCGGCAGCTCGCTCAAATATTCCTCGTTTATTTTCCCTTTTCTATAAACTAAGCGGCAGCGGCAGTGCCTCGGCACTAATGGTTGCCTGAAATTCGCCGAGGAATTCACGTAAGCCATTAAGCGCATCAGCGAAATCCGTAAACGCAATCTCCCGCGCAATCGCCGGATTGCCGCGCACTAGTCGGGTAATCCTTCGCTCGTCGAGTTTGGTTTTCTCATATAAAAGCACGACCGGCTTGTCAGCATGATGCGCCAGCTCGACTTCGATCCCCACGCCGATCGACGGCACACCGACATAAGCCACTACCAGGTACGCCTGCGTAACCGCCAAGCGATCGATCCGGTCGACGTCTTTCGGCGTTAAGTGCGTCATGCGCTTCGGGTCGCCGTGATGGTGCGGAATGTAGGGCTCAAGACCGGATTCCCGGCACACTTGTCCCAGCTCTTCATAAAAATTGCGTAAGGCCGCTCGCTCTTCTTCACTCATATCCGTTAGCGCCCCAGCTATATAGACTGATTTCGTGAGCTTCACCGTGTTTTACCAATTTCCCCAAGTTACTGCTTAGACATAATTATTTCACGTCTGCATTCCGCCGCCAAGTTTTCTGAATATTTAGGGCACTGCTGAAACATAGCCGAAATTACATCGATCTGCATTACCCCTGTTGTTACCGTTACAAAACTTCGGTTTTATTACCAATCGTTATCGGCGGACTGATGGCTTATAGCAGCCAACTAGCGCCCGATTCATGGTAAACTGGTAGGACGTTATGGTCACATACACCAACCACTTACACGCGGCGAGGCGGGACGAACAGCGTACTGAAATTGATTCCGCGGCAGAAAATAAACGCTGGTTATGGCTTGCTTTCGGCATCGGACTGCTTATATTTATCGCCTGCGCTATTCCGGCGCATTCCCACACGCTTACCGGCGTACAGGCCAGCATCTTTCACGCAATTAACAATTTGAATTTACCACCATTTTTCACGACTGCCGCCCGTTGGGGAACGGAAGCGTTAGGCGCAGCGTGGGCTATTGCCGCCTGTGTTTTGATATCGCTCCTCCTAAAAAAATTTCATCTGGCCTGGCGTTTCGCATTTACGGCCGGCGGTACGGTTGCGGTGTTTTATGTCGTTAAGAAAATTATTAACGAACCGCGGCCCGTCGCCATGCTGCACGGCAATCTGCATCAGCGCGTTGTCGAAACCGGTCCCGGATTCCCTTCTGGTCACGAGTCAGCAGCAACCGCTCTGGCACTGACGCTATGGTTTATTTTACCCAAGCAATGGCGCTGGGTATCAGTAGTATGGATACTGGCCGTCGCCTGGTCCCGGCTCTATCTTGGCGTTCACGCCCCTGTAGATATTCTCGGCGGTTTTGCGCTCGGACTCATGGCCGTCTGCTTTGTCAGATTACTCCCAAGCACCATTACCCGCCCGCTTCGATTAGAAGAATAGCCGCTTGTTGCAATACACGGACCGACTTAGCGGATGACGATCATGTAGCTAGACGGGCCAAAGCATACTATAATCAACGGCTATGACACAAAATTTACAAGATACTAACTTCGCGAAGACCTCAGACGGCCCTGGACGAAAAATATTTATCGTGTGTATCGTATTGATCCTTTTAGCCATAGCAGGCATTACTTTGACGCTTCATCACCACCAATCAGGTAAGCCATCAAACTCCGCAACCGGCTGCGTTTCCCAGACCTTTACGTCGGGCAACTCCGGCGCCTGCGTGAAGGATATTCAGACGATGGTAAACTTTCTGGAAACCGACGCTCTCAGCGAGTGCCCGTTTACTAATGCTCAAAGAGTTACCGAGAATGGCACATTCGACGGCGAAACGACGCAACAAGTAAAAAGCGTGCAGTCCTGGCTCAACTGCTACAACAAGCAGGAAGGCGCAACTGCTCCGCTTACTGCTAATGGCGTTGTCGCACCTGCAACCTGGAGTCAAGTCTGCAATTATGCTTATCGTTTTCCGAAACAGTCAAGGTCGAACACCTCTCCGTACGCGGCTGACAGTATTACTGCCGGCAAAGCTGCCGGGTGCGACAGCTTGTCGTAACCGTAGCAAGATGATGTAAAGTTTTTGACAAGGCATCTTTGACTAGCGCACTATTAGTAATGTCCACCATCAGCTTACGGCAATCGGTTTATGCAAAAGTCCAAAGCGGTTCGTTTCGTAGTCTGCAGTCAGATTTGCCTGTTCGGCTTCTTATTGGTATGCACATTGCTTATGCCGAAATTCATATTTGAACGCGATGAGGTCGGGGTCAGCAATTATGGCGTTCATATACGCACCATCGTTCCATATACCCTGGCGTTCGGTCTCGGCAGCGTGCTGATGTGGTTGTCCGCCCGGTCCCTGCCGTCAGCGTCCGCGAGCGGGCTTACATTAATACGTATCATGAAATTGATCAGCGCATTGCTTTTTGCAGTACTGCTCTCAACATATCCCTACCAACTTAACCCGACATTCGACAAGTTGCATATTTTTTTCGCGATACTATTATTCATTGCCGAGCTGGCAGCCGGCAGTTGGTTTGTTAAGCTTTACCGCGACATAGTAAATTTGTCATTTTTATGTCTACAGTTGGCCGGTTCACTTCTGGCGCTCGCCTCATTGTCAGGCTGGCTACATATTTTATTGATTGCTCAAATAATAACCGGCCTGGCGTTCGCCGCATTACTCATACGGACTGTGGCCAAGGCCGGTTAGCAGCGATTAGCTGCCATTAAAGTTACATTACTAATTATCGCAGGGGTGCTGGCAGCCGTTGTAATAGTAGCCGTCACCATTGTGATCGCAATTGCTCTGGACATACCTTGGGCAATTACTGTTGTCATCGCTATACTGCTGGTAGTAATTGTGCTGGCATGGCGAACTGTTATAGTCGTCGTACGACCGATAGGAACCGCATGAGTTATAACAGGAACTGTTATCATAACCGCCGTTATAATGATTGTCCCCATTGCCCCCGTAGGACATGGCCGCTGCTCCGCCCGTCATAGCGGCCATTGCCCCTATAAACACAATAAGACCGCTCAATGCCAAGCGGTATTTCGTGATTTTTTCCTCAATAAAAGCTTGTAAGTTCATAATCTTGCCCTCCCAATAATTAAATTTACTTACATTTTTATAGTAGCACCCTCCCTAAGGGTTGCAAGCCGTATGAGATTATTTATCCACAGGTTCAAACAAGTTCTTGATATGATATTAGCGATGCTTTTGAAATATTCAATATATTGACATAATTTTTTATATATTAATAATATATAATGTAAACCGCTTTTGATTACTTAGTATTTTTTATAGGAGGGTTAGCGTCAAATGGCTGAAGCAGCAGCCGGTGCCGAAATAACCAGCGACGATGCCACGCTTTTTGCCGTTGCGCCGGCAACGGCAATCTCCTTTGACAGCCTTCGGGTAGCGCTCGGCTTACGTGATTCGGACTTAGAGTTGCGTCAGCAACAGTCTGCAACCGACCTGCACACGCTGGCCGAAACTTGCCTCAGTATCGCCGACGCTCGGAATGAGCCATTGGGCCGAGTGGCCGGAGGTACGACCGAAAGTCAGGTGGCGGCCGATGACGCTGTAATCGCACCGGCCCATTTCGCGACAGTTATACCGACTCGCCGTACCGAGAGTAGGCGGCGCCGTGGCACAGAAATTCTTCAACGCGCCACGGCAACGATTGGCAAGATCTCGGCACGTATCGAAACTGTCTTTCAGCGACCTCAAACACGAACCATGGCATCACGTGTCGGAGCGCTTACGGCCGTAGCTACTACTGCCCTCCTGTCCGTAAAGGGAGTTTGCGACGTTATCGCCGGTGATCGCCGGCCCGGTGACCTTTACCAGCTATATGGATCAGGCAAGCCATTTACCGCTAAACAACTTATGGCGCAGCATCACGGGATTATGCCAGTTAGCGCCCAACTTGATATCGGCCAATCGGTCATCGATTCCGTTGAGCGCGGTGCGCAACTCTTTACTGGGCTGGAATTAGTCATCGGCGCACCGACCGCCTTATTGGTCGGAGCTGCGGCTCTCCATCTGTGGCGATCGCACCGTACAGCTGATGAGGCTGAATTGCATGAGCCGATGAGCTTATCCTCGATTTTGCCATGAAATCATTGCCAAGCCAATGAAATGGTGCTACTACTATAGGCAGAGATAAAAATTTCAAGAAAACCAAAACCCCAAAAACGTACATACTGAATTGTTTTGTTAATATTGTAAGAATTATTTATTAAATTTAAACGGCTTTTTTGCTATGTTCAACAGAACAGCTGAGAGTGATTGAAACGTATGGCAGCTGAAGCAGCAGAATTTACCCCACCTATTGATGAGCGAGCGTTGCCCGACGACTTATTAAACGTGGAAATGATTGTTCCGGCTGGGCTGATGCTTAACCTTGTTGCCGGAGAGCTACCTGATGATACAGAGGTTGGCTTGGCACTTGTCGGCGCAATGAGAAATGTAGTCGTAGACCGTAGCCGTGAACTAGTAAGTAGTTATCGCCGCACCGTTAATTCTGATAATGTTAGATTAGCGTCTTCAGAAATGGGAACTAATGCGCAACTGCACGGTGGCGGTATCCGCGCGGCTATGATAGGTATTACCGCCACAAGATTGAGCCTATTAGTCGGTTACGAAGATAAGCCCGCATGGGGGGAATCCGGGCGCAGTAGTGAGGCTGATGAGTACGATGAGTACGGAAACGGCTACACTTTGGTACGTTCAATTTCAGATAATAGCGGATTTTCGTACTGCCGCGCCGCATCGGGTCTCCTGGTGAGTAAAATTGTCTGGGCTGAATTTCCGACATCCCCCATCCCGCGCCAAAGGAGTCAGAGAGCTGCCGCAACCACAGCTCGAAATCGTGGTCAAGTTAGCAATCAAGCCGCCTAAAACATATAAAAAATTTTGACACCAAATTAGTTTACCTGCTATATTATATATAAGGTAAACTATTCTAAAATGAGCAGTCGAGTTGAAATTATCCAGGAATTGTTCGAAGTCAACGCCATGACGCAGCGGCTGATGCATGGTTTTATGCACCGTGCGTTTGTCGCTCTGGGCGTCGCGCCCTCACAAGTCCACCTCCTCAATCTCATTGAAAACATGCAGCCGGTCAGCCTTAAAAAGCTGGCTGAAGCCATGCACTTAACGCCCGGTGCGATTACCCAGCTGGTCGACAGCCTGGTTCAAGTCGGCTATGTTGACCGCGAACCCAGTACACAGGACCGGCGGGTCAGCGTTGTGACGCTTACCGACACGGCCCGGGAAAAAATACACGAAGTAAAGCGCGTCAAGGAACGGCTCCTTACCGAGGTTGTGACCGATTTAGACGATGAAGAACTGCAAACTTTTCTGCACGTGCAGCTGAAAATACAGGCATACCTGGAAAACGCTTGCCCACAAACCAAAAGCCTAATGAAAAAGGAGAAAGTCTCGTGAGTCCCGAAAACAAACCCAGCCGCAGGCTGATCAGCGATATCATGCCGCGCCGAAAAAGCCGAATGCCAAGAGTCAATACCATGCCGGTGCAAACCATCACGCCGCATGCCGCCCAGCGTCCGCAACCAAGGCCGGCTCAATCAGCTCCGGTAGCAGCAATCGCTCCGATTCAGACTACTTCCCCGACGACACAGAATGCCACACCGGTTCAACCAGCCGAACATGACGGCGAGCGCAGCCATGCCGAAATCATGGTCGTGGTCGTGGCGTTAATGCTCGCCATGCTGCTGGCCGCGCTTGATCAGACCATTGTCAGTACCGCCCTGCCGCGCATCGCCGTCGACTTGAACGGGTTAAATAAATTGTCGTGGGTCGTCACCTCATATCTAATAGCCAGCGCGGTCGTCACGCCGCTGTACGGCAAAATCAGCGATCAACTTGGCAGAAAAAAGGTATTCCAGACAGCAATAGTCATCTTCCTCATCGGCTCAGCGCTTTGCGGAATATCACAGAACATGGGACAGCTGATTGCTTTCCGCGGGCTGCAAGGCGTCGGCGCCGGCGGCCTGATGGCGCTGGTGTTCGCGATTATCGGCGACATCATTCCGCCGCGACAGCGTGGCCGGTACCAAGGTTATTTCGGCGGCGTGTGGGCGCTCTCGAGCATCATCGGGCCGCTGTTGGGCGGACTCTTTACCGACCAGCTCAGTTGGCGCTGGATTTTCTACATTAACATCCCGCTTGGATTAATTGCCTTGTCGGTAATTGCGGCGAGATTACATTTGCCGTTCCGCAAAATTCAGCACCGGATCGACTTCCCGGGCGCGATACTGCTTGCCGGCAGCGTCTTGTGCTTGTTGTTGGTGACAGTATTAGGCGGCGCGACCTATGCCTGGAACAGTAACCAGATTTACGGGTTGGGAATCGGTGGCGTTCTGTTAGGCCTGCTCTTTATCCTGCAGGAACGACGTGCGCAGGAGCCGATAATCCCCTTGCGGCTTTTCAAAAACGATATCTTTACCGTGTCCTGTCTGCTGTCATTGCTTTCCGGCGCAGCCATGTTCGGTGCCATGACGTTCATCCCCGAATACCAGCAAATCGTACGCGGCTACTCCGCCATGAAATCCGGCCTGTTCATGCTACCGTTGGTTTTCGGCTTGATGATCGCAATGATTCCCTCAGGGCGTATCATTTCTAAAATCGGAAAATACCGCATCTTTCCAATTATCGGGACGGCTGTCACCGCCTGCGGGTTGTGGTTGTTCAGCCATATTAGTTTATCGACTTCGCAAATACGGCTATCGTCTTGGATGGTAGTCCTCGGCATGGGTATCGGCCTGTACATGCAGGTTATGACGCTGGCCGTCCAGAACTCTATCAACCGCAAGGATATGGGTACGGCGACGGCGGTCGTGACTTTCTTCCGCAGCATGGGTGCATCGTTCGGCACCGCTATCTTCGGCGCAATCCTGACGGCCAGGCTCACTCACTATCTTGTTGCATTCCTGCCGCCTTCTGCGGCCGAGCACATCAATACCAAGAGTTTGCAGCAGAGTACAAGCGGATTAGCGCAGCTGCCGGCGGAAATCGAGCATGATATTCTGAACGCGTTTGCACACGCTTTCCACGACGTATTCCTCTTGACGGTGCCATTCGCTTTTTTGACATTTATTGTGTCGCTTATGCTGCGTGAAGCTCCGCTCAAAACTTCAATAAAAGAGGTCGCCGAAGGTGAGTCGTTCGACGGACACCAAAGTCAGCACGTCTATGAGTAAGTCGGAACCGGTCATTACGCTCGAACACGTCACCAAAAAGTTCGGCGACGTCACTGCGGTCAATGACGTGTCATTTGAGGTCGAGAAGGGCGAGCTGTTCGCCCTGCTTGGTCCGAACGGGGCCGGCAAAAGCACCACCATCAAGATGCTCACGACGCTGCTGCAGCCGACCGACGGTTTATTGACGCTGGCCGGACATGACGTCAGACGGAATCAGGATGCGGTGCGCCGGAGTTTCGGCATCGTGTTTCAGGACCCGAGTGTTGACACCGAGCTCACTGCTTATGAAAACATGGAGCTGCATGCCGTCTTTTATGGCTTGAGTCGACGTTCGGCTCGCCCGCGCATCGAAGAGTTGCTCACGCTTGTAGAGCTTTGGGAGCGCCGTGACTCGGCTGTCAAAACGTTTTCCGGCGGCATGAAGCGCCGACTGGAAATTGCCCGCGGCCTGCTGCATCATCCGCATGTACTGTTTCTCGACGAGCCGACGCTCGGACTCGACACTCAAACCCGCAATCTACTCTGGGATTACGTCCAAAAAATGAGCAAAACCGAAGGTATGACCGTCTTGTTTACGACCCACTACCTCGAAGAAGCTGAAGCAAATGCTAGCCGTATTGGCATCATCGATCACGGCAAGCTTATTGCCCTCGGCACCACCAATGAACTGAAAAAACAAACCAATACCGACAGTCTTGAAGAGGCCTACCTGTCACTGACCGGTCGGACCGTTCGCGACGAAGCGGCGGATCCGCACGAAGCCTGGCGAGCGCGCCACCGCGCAAGGAATATGCGATGAAAGTGATATTTATATTATGGCTGCGACAGATCAAGCGTTTTTTCCGCGCCAAGTCGCGTATGCTCGGCGCCGTCGGCCAGCCGCTCTTATTTCTGTTGGCGCTTGGCTACGGGCTGGGATCGGTATATAAACGCGCTGGCCAGGGTGATTATCTGGAGTTTCTGGTGCCCGGCGTAATGGCGCAGACCGTGCTGTTTTCAGCGATGTTCTACGGTGCCATGATTATGTTTGATAAGCAATTCGGTTTTCTAAAAGAAACCCTGGTAGCACCCGTTTCACGCCTGAAAATTATGCTTGGCGGCGCTCTCGGCGGCGCCACCACGGCGGTCATGCAAGGTGTATTGGTATTCGTTATATCATTATTCTTAGGCTTTCACCCGCAGCACTGGCTGCTCGTAATCCCGACTATTGGGGTTCTCACGATGTTAGCGGTTGCCATTGCCTGTTTCAGCTCAGGCATCGGCTCGTTCGTCGAAGATATGCAAGGTTTCCAGGCTATCAATCAATTTCTGGTGTTCCCATTGTACTTCCTTAGCGGCGCGCTCTACCCCCTCGATCACGTACCGGAGTGGCTTCATACAGTTGCCGAGTTAAACCCGATGTCGTATGCCGTCGACGCCATGCGCGCCCTGTTAATCGGGCAATCCCATTTCGGACTCACGAAAGACTTGGTTGTTTTGACCATCACACTCATCGTACTCATCATGTTTGGCGCCTACCGGTTCCGTCATATCGAGGCCTAGACACGATTGGGTAGGGATTTAGTATAATATTTCTAATTACTTACTGACCGATTGTTTATAAAGCCATGGCCGATATTTCGGAATCATCGTTCTCTGTGCCGTTTGAACCCCTTCATGCAGAGGTTACTGATGGTAATGACGTTGGTCGCCGAGCACTGTTGGGCGGCATGGCAGCCGTGTTCGCCGTCGAAGCCGTACGCCGTTATCCCGGTCTCGACCTGTTGCTGGCCCGTTGTGCCAACCAAAGATTTGAAGATTCCTCGCTCGGCGCCATTGACCAATCAGCAAATGCGGCAATATACAGCTACGAAGGTTGGAATAATCCGGTACCGACAAGTATCGATATCTATAATGACAAGTGGCACCCGGCTCCGAAGCACGCCCCAGCCACCAATTTTATTTTTATGGGGCTTGGCGAGATTAACGGCAATAATGTTGCCGCCGATGTTGCCTGCGCCACCAGATACCGGCTGCCGACACGCTACCAGCAAATCGGCAATCAGCCCATTACCATCGAGAGTATGACCGACATGTTCATAAGCTCGTTCGAGGACGCACCGCTCGATACGCCGACGTACGGAGTTACGCTCCACAGCATGGCAGACATTATGTTTTTCCTGATGCTTAAACGGTGCCGGGAGATAGGTTATACGCCGCCAAGAAAGCTTTCGTTCGTTACTATGTTATCGTCGCCCTCAGGTATTCACACGGCAGATTTCGGCGAACAGGGTGTTTTCTTTACCAATTCCGGTATCGGACAGGATGCGCTTGGCAAGTATGTCGTCTCATTTTTTAGAGCCTGGGAAGAACGCGGTTTCAACCCCCTGTCTCTGCCCGCCGATTGGCTCCAGGCAAACCAGCAATTTTCTAAGGGCTTCGGCGCTGCTCCACCTGTACTTACCAGTCAAATGCGCATATTAGAACAAATAGGCAGCAGAAGTGATCTCGTCGATCTGCTTTGCTCAGTTTCGTCGTACTTTTCCCCTGATACCAAAGTAAACTATATCGGCCCTCGGCCGGGAATGCGCTGGACGGATACCGTGGTTGATGAAAAAGCGGCGTACGGCGATATTGCCTGCGCGTTTAAACAGGCCCGCGACATAAAGGTACGATACGTCAACGGAGCTTCCGGCCATGCCAATTATCAATTCGCGACCCGCCAGGAAAAAGCAGCACTACTAACTGCTTGCACGCCTAATCCGCGGATTCTGCCGAACAATTTCAATGTATAGACACTCCGCTACGTGATTAAATTCTGACCGTTGTTAACGTTTGCATTTTTTGCTGTTTTATTGTATTGTTATTTCATGGAAGACCTGGCTTCTGCGCATGAAGCCCCCCGACCGGCAGTACCGCTTGAATTGCGATTGATTGTTGATGGCCTCCCTGACGACATTGACCCTGAACTTGCCGACCTGAAGCTCACATACGGTTCTCCGGCTTCGGCGCCCAGCTCACTCACCCGTGTCGAAGAGCAGTTATCCCAAAGTGCTGATGCGTTCCGCCAATCCGTTATAACACTGCTAAACACCGGACAGCCCGGCGTAGGCGTACCGGAGTACGCGCGCCAGCCAGTTTGGTCAAAACCTCCAGAGTTCATTGAACCCGGTCATACACTTAATCAGTGGCTACGCGTAGCGCGCCGCCACCAACCCGAACTGGCGAACCGCACCGTCGAATCAATCCTGGAGACTACTAATACCCATTTTGACCAAGACGCCTACCAGGAGACCATCACCGATCTGCCAAAGACATACCAATATGAAGATATTTATAAGGTAATGTCTACGTTAAACTTCGGTTCACGACAGTTTGCCGAGTACCTGTCAAACTGCATCCGGGACTATACGACCGACGCCCGGATTGCCCGGCAGTTTATGGATTCCGAATTCTTTAGCGCTTTTGATGACGATAATCAGCGGATGACGCTGTTGGCTCACATCGTCGGGATTGAAGGATGTGCAGGAACGGATGGGGCCGACTATTCAGAAGCATACGCAGAATTGCAGCACCACTTACGCTCAGCGTGCATTGTCGAATATAGGGCTCAGCCAACCACAGGTACCTTGGCTGCCATTAGCGTTATCGCCCAAAACACACCGGAATACATTTTCCGTCTGGCCCAGACTTCACCCCTCCGGTCCGCAGTTCTAGTTTGGGCAGCCGGAAGCCTGTTGAGCCTAGAGGCTGGCGCGTTCGGCGTAAACCAAGGGGAAACTTTAACCACCATCGCATCAAACATTGCCGTGGATAAAAACCTTTATAAATCGTACGTGGACATGTACCTGGCAAGCGGCCGACAATTGCCGGCAGAATACGTTGCCAATATAGTTAGCCTGCTCGGTAATTACAATAGCTCAGGTACTGATTACTCATTGGCTCGACTCGCTACCATTGCGGCCGCAAATGCCCCCGCTGAAACGTTGCCAGACCTTGCAGCCAAACAGCTGCACATACGGGTGAATGAGGAGGCTAAAGCTATTCTGATTCGTCGGCTTGCCCGTCACGGACAAGCCGCCGTTGCCAATGAACTTATCAGCCAGCCCACCGCGACCGTCGACAGAGCGGCTCGGGCACTATATCGGATCCGCAATTCCCTGGCAGTTTACGAGGAAACTAACGACGCTTCGACACTCTCTCAAGCTGAAGGACTGATTGATACCTATAAAACTTTGGATAGAGTCGATCCGGCATTCACCCTCCCAATTCACATGCATGAGTTTGCCGCGCGTCGGTACGCGGGAGCACACAGGCATCGGGATCAGGCACGAGCCGCCGAAGCCTTACAGGCAATGGGGCGGTGGCAGCAAAGCCCTGACGTAGACGTTCGCAGAACAACTCTCGAAACAGCCATACAACTATTTATCGATTTGGACGAGCTTGATCAGGCAGAGTGCACCGCGCAGCGGCTGCTAGACGATGCCGAAATCATGGCCGAAGATATCGAGACCGGAATGCCGGCTATGTTCGCCGTCGCGAAAGCATATATGGAAGACGGCGATGTCCATGCGGCGATCCGGGTCGCGAGTAACTACCTAGCATCGAATCCGTCGAGAGCCAGGCAGATTCCGGCGTTTACGCAGCTTTTTGATGCCAGTGACGCGGGAACGAATTCCCATGTACCGCCGTTACCGCACCTCGATCCGACACACCAAAATTAGCCGGTTAGCCCCCTACCTAAACCGCCTCTTGTCTTCTTGGATTAACAAAGCGCATTATCCCGGGCCGGTAGACAGCGGCGCGTTTTATGACGTTCGTTATCAAACGCGCCGCCACAAACACTACCCGGACGCTGGATAATGAATAGAACATCCAATACATAATCGGCACACCCAAAGTGTACAATAGCTTTTGTTGATAATTGAGACTCTTGCTCTCCCAAATAGCCGTAGCGAGCAATATGGAGAGAATCAGCAAACTTATGAGCAACATCGACGGTTCCCTCAACTTAAAAGCCAGGAAGATAAAATAATTTACAACAATTGGTAAGATTGCCGTTAATATTATCTTACACACTATATTCACCAACCCTGCGATAGCCAGAAGTCGCTGACGGAACGAAAGTTCAGTACTCTGACACCGGCGTAACAGCGTAAGCAACGGTACCGTTGAAGGCAAAATTCCGGATTGGCGAAATATAACTTTCCATGTTATTTGGTGTTTATAAAATCCAACCGTTTCAGCCATGAGACTTTTAAAATGATCACCCGTCCGGTCGCTCTTAGCATACAAGCCCATAAAAGCCGAAGATGTATAGATCAGCACACTTTGAATTTTAGAGTCCCACGCGACAGTGTTTAATCGGCAGGACTGTCGGGCGAGCAGCGCCTGATAATTCCAAGCAAGCCCGGCCAGGCTCGTTACCGGCATTGCCGTAACCACTGCATCAAGAACGGCCAATTGATTATCATCGTTAAAATGGCCAGCGACCCGGGTAAGCGCTGCTGCGTCCGGCACAGTCAGCCCGTCGAGCACTGCTACCAGCTGGCCGTGCCCGTACCTCTGGAAGAGTTGCACCGCTTCTCGGGAACCCGTTATCTCCGAGCGGCGGGCCACCAGCCTGAGTCTGGCTTTGGGATAACACGCCCTGTACTGCCTGACTGCGCGCCTGGTCGAGTCGCTCGATGCGTTATCGATAACGATAACCTCAACTTTTTTGTATGAACCGGATAAAATCGACCGGAGTTGCGATTCGATGTATTGCCCGCTGTTTCGCGTCACCACCAGCACCGTAATAAGCGGACGCTTTCGGTAACCCCGCGCATACGGGTGGCGACACCTATCCCGCCGTCTGCGTTCTTCTCTCATGTCAGCAAGTGCCGAACCGGTTATAGTCACAAGTCCTACAACCGCTCCGCTGATCTCGCAGACATGAGTCAGCAAAAGCATCGTCTGGTCAAACATCATCTGATAACCTTTTCGAACGAAAAAAGGTACATCGTCCGCCACTCGTTAAAACTGCCGGTGCAGGTCTGAATAAGCAGCACCGGCGGCCCCTGATAATTTAACACCGATACGTCGGATGGAGTCAGACTCCAGGACCGCACGAACCGATAGGACAGCTCGTGCCCATTGGCGGTATACAGTATGGCCTGGGCTCCGGCAGACGGTGGATGGTGACGGAAGGCGCCGAAAACGTAATCATTGTTGTGGCCGTAAATGAATGTTTGGCCACCGAAATTGTTGGCCGGGCTACTATTCAAGTCGAACTGGGCATGGTACCCGCTGAGCGTCCACGAATCGTCAATACTCGAGTAGTGCCCTTGGTCGACCGGTACATCAACGTACTGGTTCGGTTCGAACGTATACACCCTCGGAACAACAATCCGTACCGGTCGTCCGGCAACCACATCAGAGGCAATTGGCCTCTGATAAGCGACTGTGCGGTTGCCACTGTAGGCCGTCGCTCCGACGACGACTGCCGGCGTATGTGCAAGATATACTGCACTAAGTAAAGTCATACCATAGAGCAGGACGACACTGCCGTAAAAGCGCAGCCGCCCTGCCCAGTTTTGCGCGTATTTTTTGATCCAATGATTCACCGCCAGACCCAGTCCTTGTTGCAGGACGCTATTTGATCGCCCGACGATAGGCCAGCACACTGAGCCGGCGAATTATCAGTGCGCCACCCAGTAGTCCTGCACCGGTCAGCGCAACCATTTCCGCCGTATTGTTACCGGTTTCAGGCAACGATGCCGTTTGAGCCGGAGCAATCGAACTTCCCAGTACCTGAGCTGATTTGGGCACTACAGGCTTACCAGTAGGTGTCGTCTTCGCTTTCTGCTTCTTGGTACTGCCATTCGTCGAACAGCCGCAGCCGTTACCCGAACCGGTACTTGTACCCGAGCCGGTACTTGTGGTGCCTGCTTGTTTGCCACACCCCACAGTAACGCCGGTACCGCTGTTGCTACCGTTATCTGCACTACCCGAGCCGGCATTGCCGTCGCTGTCACCGTTCGTGGTAGCCCAACCCGAGCTGCTGGTTTGTGAGGTGCCGGTGCCAGTCGTCGTATTATTATCGCAATTCGTGTTTGTATAATTGCCGGTGTTTGTATTGGCGCCATAGTTATCGGCCGTGGCTCCTGCTACACCCCCTGCCAGACCCACTGCAAGCACCGTTGCCGAAAAAACCTGTAACAGCTTTTTCATTCTCTCTCCCCTCATAAGTTAAATTCAGTACTTTTACTTATATATCATTATCATAAATATGACAATAGTCATATTATATGATATACATAAGCATTTTAACTATTTCGGGTTCAAGCTATGCTTCTTCGCCAGCTCTGTATTTCGGCCAAATGACTTTAGCCTGGACACTATCCAACGGCAGCCAGCCGAAATGGCGGCTGTCAGTGCTTTCGGGGGAGTTATCGCCAAGCACGAATAAGCGATCACCTTCGACGGCATGAACACGCTTCACTTTTTCCAAGCCATCGTGGTGAATGATAATCACGTCGTGCGGACGCAATCGACCAAACCAACCGCTCGCCACTAACACTCTGCCCTCCTGAAGCATCGGCAGCATACTTTTACCGATTACCTGGCGCAATAGTAGCGGCTTAAGCTTTCTTCGTTTCCCAAAAGATATCGGCAATCTCATCAATCTGATCAATCAACTTTTGACCCACTTCAGGTTCCAAGTGGTGCTTGCAATCGCTGGCCTGTTTGATGGCCACCCAGAATTTGTTATGCAAGTCGGGATGTTTTTCCACATGCTCCGGCTTGAAGTAGTCAGCCCATAGCACCATGAGATGGTGCTTCACGAGCTCAGCGCGCTCTTCCTTAATGATAATCGCCCGTGTCTTATTGTGATCATCGAGGCCCGGATACTTCTCCATGATGGCCTTAATGCTCTTAGCCTCGATGAGAGCCTGCGCCGGATCGTACACACCGCACGGCAGGTCACAGTGAGCGTAGGCAGGTTTGATAAACGGAAGCTTCATGCTACCCTCCTTCCGGATTGTTTACGACTACCCAGTATAACCGCTTTCAAGATTTATGGCTATGCTTGGCATGCGCTTGGCGCCATTTATTAATTTCACCATGATTACCGTTCAATAAAACAGCTGGAACTTTCATGCCGCAGAATTCTTCCGGACGGGTAAATTGCGGGAACTCGATATTTTCATCATCGTCTTGGAACGATTCGATTTCGGCGCTTGTTTCGCCGCCGAGCACGCCGGGTAGCAGCCGCACGACGCTGTCGACGATAACCAGAGCCGGCAATTCGCCGCCGGTCAGAACGTAGTTGCCTATGCAGTATTGTGCATCGACGTAAGCCGTTACGCGCTCATCATAGCCCTCATAGCGCGGACAGAGGACTATCAGCCCCCGTCTATCCGCTGCCAATCGATTCGCGGACGATTGTTTGTAAGTTTCGCCGCGCGGCGTCGGCAACAGTACGGTTGCCTCGGGGTCGTTGTGTTTCGCTATCTCTATAGCTGCAACCATTGGCTCAATCTTAAGCAGCATTCCATCGCCGCCGCCGTACGGAGTGTCATCGACTGTTTTGCGCGGCCCAAGTCCGAACTTGCGCAAGTCAATCAGCTCGTATGTCACGATACCGCGATCTGCCGCCTTCCACAACATACTGCTTTGTAAATACGGTCCAAATACCTCTGGAAACAAAGTAATTATCTGAATTTTCACTGATTACATAGTAGCATAGCCCTAGTGCGCAGCAGTTGCCCGCTTTAACAGTGCGGGCTATACTTACTAGCAAGAAAGGCTAAGACTAACTCCTATGTCGAAAATTTTGCTCGTCGAAGATGATCCGCTCATCTATCGCATGTACCAAAAATTGTTTAAGCTCGAAAATTTCGAGACTGAGCTGGCTGAGGACGGTCAACAGGGCCTTGAACTGATCACTACGTTTCATCCCGACATCATCCTGCTTGACGTCATGATGCGAAATATGAACGGCATCGAGATGTTGACCAAACTCAAGGCCGAGCCGGCAACTGCGCCCATTCCCGTCATTATTCTGACCAACCTGGCAGATATGCGCATTGCCCAAATGGCGCTCGAAAAAGGCGCCGTCCAGATTATAGTCAAAAGCGAAAAAGAGCCGGAAGAAGTCGTAGCCATCATTAAAGGTGTGCTGGGCACCCCCGAGCCAGCCGATAATGCGTAAAATTCTAAAAAAACCTCTATAAATAGCCTGACTATAACCATGCAACCATCGCCGTACCATCCGCTTTTAGCCCAGCAAATAAGCCAATCATTTGGAGATGCAGTACCGTCGGAGCTGCAGCCGTTCTTAGCACAGATTAACGACACCTACACCAAACATACCGATGAGCAAAAACACATGAGCGCCAGCGTCCAACTGAAGACAGAGCAGCTGATAGCTTCTACTTCAAGCGCTTACTCATTTCTCGACAGCCTGCATATGGGGCTCATCATGTGCGATGTCAACCCGGAGGTAGTCTATGCCAATCCGTCGGTCCGCCGAATTCTGGCAAGCAAAACGGCCGACGCCGTCAACCAAAACCAGAGACTGCGAATTTGGACGCTCGACAGCATTACCGCACTCATGCAACCGGAAATCCAGTTGCGTGAGCTCATCACCAAAAGCATGTCCTCGAATCAGCCGGTAGAGTATAAACCGCTGAGCTTTGGGCAGTATGCACTGCGCCTCATAATCGCACCTATGGTCAGTGAATTGAGTCCGTCCAGGCGACAGATCGGCGCCGTCGTACTCGTCGAGGATATTACCGAGCAGGCAGTGCTGGAACGGGCCAAAGACGAATTCTTCTTTATAGCATCGCACGAGCTGCGCACGCCCCTGACTGCGATTCGCGGTAATGCCTCGATGATCAAACGTTACTACGGCGACAGCATCTCGAACCCGGACGTGAATGAAATGATCGACGACATCCACGCTTCAGCCATCCGTCTCATAGGAATTGTTAATGATTTTCTTGATGTTTCGGCGCTTGAGCAAGGTAAAATTCAACTGAATCCGACATCATTTACGCTATCTGAAGTCGTACAAGACGTCGTACGAGAATTGCAGGGATTGAGTGGCCAAAAAGGTGTTGTCCTGACAATAGATTCGGGCGTAGCGGCTTCACCGGCCGTCACCGGTGACAAGCAGCGCATCAAGCAAGTCGTATATAACCTTATCGGCAACGCCATCAAATTTACTGACGCGGGCAGCATTACGACCAGCACGCGTCAAGATGATAATTTTGTGTACCTCAGCGTAGCCGACACCGGCCGCGGCGTTCCGTCCGAGGCGCAGCGATTATTATTCCGCAAATTCCAGCAGGCCGGCGAGAGCTTACTCACGCGCGACACCACCAGAGGCACCGGTCTTGGACTCTATATCTCTAAACTGATTATTGAACAATCCGGTGGCCGTATTGGGCTCGAAGGTTCGGAAATAGGCAAAGGCAGCACTTTCACCTTTAGCTTGCCGCGTACGAAAGCGTAATCCGTTCACTGATTGAAAAGTTAAACGAGCGCTAATGAGTTTTTATGCATGGTTTGAAATTTGTTCCCCGGCGCTCGGGCACGGTATGCTAATTACGATTTCCCCCTCCCCTTCGGAATAATTCGGTTTACACCAAATGCGTAATGCCTGCCAAACAAAAAAAGCCTTAATAAAAAGGCTTTTTTGCCACATATAAAGCTCCCAAGTCGTAAATCGCTTACGAAGTGGCTCGCAATGAGCTTGTATATTTTTGTTTTAAAGTTTCAGTCGTTTTTATCGACTTGCCACTAATATATCGAAAAATAGTAATTCATGCAAGCTAAAAACTAACACAGACGACCGCTTGTTAAAGCCTAGACATCCAAATCATCGAGGTCTTCGAGCTCTTTTCGTGTTTTGCTTATCACGCTTTCTTCGTGAGTCTCCGGTTCGTGATCATCAACGCTGTCGGTGCGATCATCCTTCGCGGAGTAGTCATTGTGAGTCGATGTATCATCAGCATTATCGCTGGCAGACGTGTGGCCGCCAACCCCGTTGTCGACGATTTTGAGATTGTAACGGGCGTCGTTTTTAGTGCCGAGCGCCCGGAGAAGCGTGCGTAATGACTGCGCCGTAGCCCCGCGTTTGCCGATGACCCGGCCAAGGTCTTCAGGGTCGACCGTCAACTCCAACAGTACACCCTTTTCGTCGATGCGCCGTTCTACGATAACGGCATCGGGTTTGCTCACCAAGGATTTTACGACAAATTCTACAAATTGCTGGTCAATGCTGCTCATAGCAATCTCCTCCATTACTGACAAGTTCTATTATAGCAAACCGGCACACCTATGCTTAATAGCAGTTTGATGTCCGGCTAAATATACTTAGGCAAAGCGTTTTTAGGTTTCTGAAGTTTCAGCGGGCGTTGGCTCTGCTGCGGTTTTAGGATCGGACGTCTGCTCGGCTGTTTCAGTCGATGCCTCAGTACCTGACTTTTCGGCGGTCTCGACTTCCGGTTTCGTTTCCGGCGGTAGGTTTTTACGCAATTTCTCAGGGTTTCGGATGGCGCGTTTCTTGTCAGCGGACACCTGCTTCACCCATTTAGGCAGCGTAACACCCTCGCCAAGTAGCAGCTTCGCCACGCGGTCTGACGGCTGTGCACCATTTTCAAGATAAAATGATATTTTGTCTTTCTGCAGAATAACCGACTTGCCGTGCGGGTCGTAACTACCAACGTAGGCTACCACTCTGCCGCTGCTCGGCGTACGCCGAGAGTCCTGAACAACCACCCGAAACATTGCGTGACCTTTGCGACCGGTTCGTTGCATACGAATAGCTAACATGTATGGCTTATCTCACTTAACTCTTGAAAGTTTATAAATTATCTCGTCTTATTTTACAGAGAAGAACCCCAGAAGTCAAACAGATTGTGACACCTGGCCCAGACCAAGCCAGCAGTGGGCTTGAAAGTACCGGATTGTCGGTAACTCATAGTACTACCAAACAGTCGGGCTACGCGTTTACCTCTGCACCGATTCCAGATACCAATGAATATTTAAGCCGGCAAGAATTATAAGCTCTACATCCTCCAGCAAAACGGCCGGAATCCTCTACAATTTGCAGATCGTTACTAGCTATACTCTTTTAGTGCAGCTTCGGCTGCCTGCTGCTGGGCAGCTTGCTTACTTGGCCCGCTTCCGCGGCCTTTAAGCTGTCCGTCGACAAAGACGCCGACCGCAAAGACCTTGTCGTGATCCGGGCCCTCTTCGCCAACTACTTTATATACTGGCGTGAAACCGTCTCGGCTCTGCACGATTTCCTGCAGATGTGATTTGGGATCCATCCACGAGCCGGTATCCAGAATTTGCTTAAAAGTCACGATTAAATTGTCGTTTATAAAGCGCTTGACTACCTCGTAGCCCTGATCCAGGAACAATGCGCCGATCACCGCCTCGAAACTATTGGCCAGGATTTGCTGACGGGCGCGGTCGGTTCCATGCTTTTCACCGCGGCTGAGCCTCAGTAGCGGCTCAAAGCCGCTGCGAGCGGCTGCCGCACCAATACTCTCGGTGCGTACTAACGCGCTGCGCCAGTTGGTCAGAACACCTTCAGGGTCAGAATAATTTCCAAACAAAAATTCCGTGACAATAAGCTCAAGTACCGCGTCACCCAAAAACTCCAGGCGCTCGTTATGCTCTTTGACTGTTTTCTTGTGCTCGTTCAGATACGACCGGTGCGTAAATGCGGTTACCAGCAGGTCGATATTATTAAACGTCACGCCGAGTTTTGTTCGGGCAAATTCCTGATAGCTCGTGTAGTCCATAGATTCGCGGTTTTGAAATCACCTGGTTATTTCGGGAGCTTCCATCGCAACCCGAAGGTGTGGCGGGTGAGAATCGAGTTCACTTGCTTGCGCCGGGCCAAAGCGGCGGCCGTTGCCGCAAACAGCGCCTCGCTGAGTATAGCCGCAGATTTGAATTGTGCGTTATTGGGCCCGCCGGAGTAGGACCGTGACGTATGCGAATTATTTGTTTTATGATTCATAGTTTACCTTCTCGAATTTTTTTCATGCCAATAAGCATCAGCTTGCCGATGTCTTCATACTCTATTTTATCAATAGCATCGCGTGACGGAAACCACTTTATATCATTCAACCAGTCTTCCGGCGCGAGATTGTCCGTATTGCCCTGGCCCTCAACCAACCAAATATGCATGGTCATGAGCACCAGGGTCTGGGCGCGTCGGTAGCGGAACTGCACCTTGCCGAGCCAGCTGATCGCTTCCATGTCCTGTAGACCGGTCTCCTCACGGATTTCGCGTTCAGCGGTCGCACCGTGCTCCTCGCCCGGCTCAACGTGGCCTTTCGGGATAGTCCAGCGATTTTTTGCATCCTGGATGAGCAGAATTTCCAGCTGCTGGTTCTTTGGATTACGACGAAAAACAACGCCGCCGGAAGTCGTTTCACGCACCACCTCGCTGATCACCGGCCGGCGCGTGACGACGAAATTGCGAATACCTTTGAGCGGTCTTGGGCGCTTCATGTCGACTTATTCCCGGATTTCTTAGCAGTAATGGATTTGCCGTCTTTTAGTTTTTGTCCGGGTTCGGCACCGGACTCCGGTTCGGCCGTCTCATCGGCGTAATCGCGAAGCGCCGTTCCGAGTACACCGTTAATGAATTTCGACGAATTTTCGCCGCCGAAGGCCTTGGCAAGCTCAACCGCCTCATTGATAACCACTTTTGGCGGCACTCCCTTTTCATGCAACAACTCATATAGCCCAATCCGCAATACGATACGGTCCATGCGGGCGATTTGATCAATCGGCCATTCAGGTGCAATTGGCTGCAGTTTGGCATCGAGCTCAGCTTCGTGTTTAGCTACCCCAAGAACTAGTTGTTCAATGAACGCCTTGTCGTCAACCATCTCCTGATAGCGGGCAATATTGCGCTCAAGTACGATTAATAAATCGAAGTCTTTGTCGTTCGCGTCACGACGAAAATCCTGCTCGTAGAGCGTTTGCAAGGCGATGATGCGACCGAGGTGACGATTGGATGCCATAAACTGACTGCTTTCTCTGTTTGTTTGCTAACGAGCAGCTTCCAAGTAGCCAGGGAATCCCTTATGATTTCGCGTTCGCGGCGGACTTTTTAGACGGATTTTCACGAGCGGTCGTGCGCACCCGAACCGGCGATTTGGCATTGACCTTCCGGGCCAATTCCAGAACAATATGACTCCGGCGGGTACCGGTACGTCGCGGCGATGTGCGTTTTTTAGGCTTTCCCATGTGTTACCTTAACTCCTGCTTAACTTGTAGTTATAGCAAACTCGGCTTGATTATAACTTATACCGTATGAAATCTCAACCTCGGAATAAGACGATACGACGTATAATCCGGCCCGAATCTGAGTATGTTGCAGAAAACCATCTAAAACAGTTTTAATGCGCGCCCGCGAACCCAATCAATAAAAGCCGCGTATTCATTCGATGCCGTCGCATCCCACTCGGCATCCCGGACATACACCCGTAAGTCCGGTAAAAAATCATTCTCGACCGGCGGCAGACCCGGTAAGCAATGGAGGCAAGCTGAAGGTCTGGCGACAAAGCCCGCGGCATCTCTGGCGCCTGGCCGACCGTCTGAAAGCCACAAAAAGATGTTCGTTGGACGATGAAACCACTCTGCTTTCACGAGCGTAATCGTTGGGTTAATCAGATCAGGCCTATCTATATTGCCCACAAGTACTAACAAGGTAGTTGAGTCAGTGCCTCGCTCGGTCGACTCAGCTAAACCGGAAAATCCGATCTTATCGGTCTCAAGCTGAAAGGCGGCTTCGATATCATCATAGAGCAATACAGCCTCAGTGCAAGGTTCCTGTTCACTCATAACAGTTATTACATCATATATAAACTACTATGGCCAGTAGTTGTTGTTCCTGTACGGAGGCCGGCTCGCTCAGCGGACGACGATGTTTAAAATCTTGCCGGGCACGTAGATAGTTTTAACGACTTCCTTGCCGTCGGTATGAATCTGCACCTTGGCATCAGCCTTGGCGGCAAACTGCACCGCCGCTTCGTCCGCGTCAGACGGCAGCTCCAGCTGGGACCGGAGCTTGCCATTGATCTGCACCGCAACGGTCATCGTATCACTCACCAAATACTTTTCGTCGTACTTTGGCCACTCGCTTACATGGATCGATTCATGGTGACCAAGCTGCGACCATAGCTCCTCGGTGATGTGCGGCGCGAATGGTGCCAGCAACTGCAAAAGCGTCATGATTGTACGGCGCCATTCTTCCGGAGCCTGATGCATCTGGATGCGGTTTCTGAGATCGTACAGCTCGTTGGTCAGTTCCATCAATGCAGCAATGGCGGTATTAAAGCCCAGCCGCTCCATGTCTTCGGTAACTTTTTTAGTTGCTTTGGCTGTGGCACGCTTAAGCGGCGTGGAATCAAAATCGTCCGGAATGCTTGTTTCTTCAGTGGTATACTCACCAAGCCAGCCGACCAGTTGCCACACCCGCTGCAGGAAGCGGTAAGACCCGCCCATGCCCTCGACGCTCCAATTGGCCGTCTGATTCCAGGGACCGATAAACAATTCCATGATGCGGATAGAATCGGCGCCGTAGCCTTGCCCGATGAGCTCGTCAGGCGCGATAACGTTGCCTTTGCTTTTACTCATCTTCTGGCCGTCGGGCGCCAGAATCATACCGTGATTACGCAGTCGCTTGAACGGCTCGTTGAAATTGATGAGTCCGGCGTCGAATATGACCTTCGTCCACATGCGGGCGTAGAGCAGATGCATGACGGCGTGCTCGGCACCGCCGATGTAATCGTCAACCGGCAACCAGTATTTGACCTTGGCGTCATCGAATGCCTTGTCGGCATCGTGCGGATCGGCGAAGCGCAGGAAGTACCAGCTTGAGCAGGCAAAGCCGTCCATGGTATCGGTCTCACGCTCGGCCGGACCGCCGCATTTCGGGCAGGCGGTGTTCACGAATTCCGGCACGCGCGCCAGCGGGCTGCGGCCGTCGCCGCTCGGCTCATAAGACTCCATCGGCGGAAGCACCACCGGCAACTGATCGTCAGGCACCGGCACTGCGCCGTCATTCGGACAATGGATAATTGGAATCGGCGCACCCCAGTAGCGCTGACGACTGATGAGCCAATCGCGGATGGAATAGCTATGGGTCCGCTTACCCATGCCGTTTTCTTCCATCAGGTCTTTCATCTTTTCGGTGGCTTCATGGATGTCGAGGCCGTCGAGCGGTCCGGAGTTGATCATCTCGCCAGCTTTTTCCTGCACCTGCTCCGGTTTAGTGATCGGCGAGGTGTCGCCGTCGGCACCGACCACTACCCGAACTATCGGCAGCTTGAATTCTTTGGCGAACTCAAAGTCGCGCCTATCATGACCGGGAACACCGACCACCGCCCCGGTACCGAAACCGGCCAGCACGAAGTCGGAAACCCATATCGGTAGCTTTTGTTTATTGAGCGGGTTCACCACGTACAACCCGGTAAACGCGCCGGTTTTCAGACGACCCTCTTCTTTGCGCTCAAGTTCGCTCTTACTCAGAGCCTTCTGCACATAATGCTCGACAGCTTGCCAATGCGAGGAATCATTCTTCGGTACGATCTCCTGGCTCATTACCTTTTGCACGAACGGGTGCTCGGGCGCCAATACGATAAACGTCGCTCCAAAGTTCGTATCCGGCCGGGTCGTAAACACCGTAATCTCCTCTTCGGTTTTGGCGTTCACGACTTTGTAGGTGATATTGATCCCCGTCTTGTGCCCGATCCAATTGCGCTGCATTGTCTTGATAGAGTCGGACCAGTCGACCTCGTCCAGGTCTTTCTCCAGTCGGTCGGCGTAGTCGGTAATTTTGAAGAACCACTGCTTGAGTGATTTTTTCTCAACCTCGCTGCCGCAGCGCCAGCAACGGCCATTCTCGACCTGCTCGTTGGCGAGCACGGTCTTGTCGACCGGACACCAGTCACTGCGGACTCTCCTTCTGATACGCCAAGCCACGCTTGAACAGCAGCAGGAAAAATATTGCGTCCACTTGTAATACGCCGGATCAGAGCTGGCAATCTCGCGCGACCAATCATAGCCAAAACCCATTTGCGTCAGTTGCTGCTTGAATCGCGTGGTGTTTTGATTGATGGCTTCTTGCGGGCTGATGCCGGTCTTGATGGCGTAATTTTCCGCCGGCAGCCCGAAGGCATCCCAGCCCATCGGATGCAGCACGTTGAAGCCGTTCATGCGGGCGTACCGCGCCAAAGCGTCGCCGATAGTGTAATTACGCACATGACCGACATGCATGGCCGCACCGCTCGGATACGGGAAATACTCCAGAATATAGCGCTTAGGCCTGTCGGAGCTGTCTTCAGCTTCGTATAGTTTGTCGGCAATCCACTTGGCCTGCCACTTGGGTTCGATCTCTTTGGGATTATAACGTTTCATATTAGTCCTTATAGTATCAGTTAGCCGCGCCAGAGTGAGAACTTTTTGGTGAGCGTATTTAGCCGCCCTATCTCACCAAAGGTTACCAGGCCGTAATACTCCAGATCGGCTTCAGACGTCGTTTTAGTCCGCTCCTGCTGCTCGGTATACGTGCCCTCGGTCATGGTTCCGGTGAAATCCGTAAACTGCAGCCCGACCTCAGTTAGTGCCCGCCGAAGAGTCCGGACTTGGTTCGAATTATCCGCCTGGAGCACAATGAACGGATTATCTGAAATGTTCGGGTGTGCGTTACCGTCGGCATCTTCGTAATTATCGAAGCGCATGACCGCCTGATCTGGATAGTCAGCCGCGAACCCGGCCGTCATATGTCCGAGCGCATTCATGAGTTTACCGACTGGAATCTTTTTATTCAGCACCGCGACGAATTTGTGCGTAACGGGTACGTATACCATTCAGTTAGTACCCTCCACGGCGTATGATACTTTCGTGAGACCCTTCTTGGATTTAACCTTCGTAATGGTGACGCGGCCGATGTCGTGGACATTGCCCACGTGCGTACCGCCGCACGGCACGCCGAACGTGCCGTTGTATATGACGACGCGAGCCGGCTTGTTAGTCGGTATGTTGGCAGGAACATGCCGGCAGACGGTGCGCATTTCACTCACTGGCAAAAAGCGGATTTCATTTTCGCCGCCGGCGTCGATGATTTCGTTCGTGACAGCTTCAATCCGGGCGCGCTCCTGCTCAGTTGCTTCGGACGCGATCTCGCCCTCGTACTCCACAAAACTCATGTGCGGATAATGGCCGCCGCGGCCGGGAACCCACGGCAATCCTATCCGGTCGACTGCCATATCGACGGCGTGTCCTGCCGAGTGCAATCGGGTGTTAATTGCGCGCCGCTTCCCGTCAATGCTGCACATGACCGCATCGCCGATCTTGAATCCGCCACTGGAAACGGTGCCGAAATGATGTACGATGCCAACCTCATCAAGGCGCACCTCATTGACACGCAACACCGCCGAGCTGTCCTCGTTCGTAATCGTGCCCTCATCCCAATCCTGACCGCCGCCG
The DNA here is from genome assembly GCA_963810525.1 of Candidatus Saccharimonadia bacterium. Classification (GTDB taxonomy): domain Bacteria; phylum Patescibacteriota; class Saccharimonadia; order Saccharimonadales; family UBA4665; genus JAICLK01. The sequence continues at coordinate 75,213 of CAWENB010000006.1, read as the reverse complement.
CGCGGGTAGAAACAGGTCTGGTCGAGTTTGATATCGGTCCGGCCATCTTCCGCCGCCTCAACCGCTATTACTTTTGCCAGGCATTCGACTACATCGAATGCTCCCAAATACAACAATTTCGTCGCCACTTTCGTCACTCCTGTATTAAAGATTTATGCTTGATAAAGAGAAAAGTTGCGCCCTCAGCGGGCGAGAAATTTGGCGAGTGGTTTCAGGGCTGCACGCATACTTTATAAATATTATATCACACCCTTTGATCCATGTTCATTACAGGGGTAGCATTATTGACATAAGCGGTTTTTTATGCTATATTTATGTTCGAAGCGACTCATATGAGTGGAGGGGAACCTCCTTGTCCTGATCGGACGACACTTCGCAATTTAAGTACCTGAGAGCAATGGAGACTACAATGGCTAGACCAGCACCGCACATCGCCCATAACCTGGCAACGTGCCAGTGCCGACCTTGCGCCGAAGACCGTCACCACGGTCACAAGCACGGGATCGTCATGAGGACGAACCACACTTGTTTTACTCCGCGCGACCGCCCGCGTGAGCATGGAGGGAATATCCTCTTTATACTGCTCAGCGGTACGGGACTGACAAATGCACGTAGTTTCATAGCTGTCGTGATAGGCGTCATCCTGGCGATTATCCTGGCTGGTTTGTTCAGGAGTGCAATCGCGGCTGCGGTAGGGATCGGGCTCGGATACCTGGTTGGATGCTTTTTCGGCTACCGCAAGGTACGCGACGACAAAAGCCATGGGGTCCATGCGTCCAGGTACTAAGGTTAAGCGGCACTTTTCGTGCCAACGCTCAACCTGCGTGGGGGCTGGAAATGTTGTTCCTGGCTCTGCCAGCAGAACTCTTCCACCCCCACGTTGTACCCAAGAATTTATGAAAAATCGGGCTTAACACCAAATTCTGGTGTCTACTCTAATCTGTTTTTCTAGAGAAGAAACTCCAGAGGATCGTAATTATTCGTTGTTTTGAGGCTCCACGGTGGGGTATGAGCTTGTCTTTCCAGACGCCGAATCTTCCGTCTAATGGGCTCGTTGTGTTGGCTACTCGTATGCCACTTTCCTGTATGTAATCGGCTTGGTAGGTGAACAGATATGGTAGGTTGCGACACAAGGAAAAATAAGCTCTTCTGGTACGCTCATGGGCATATCTTTTGGTGACCGGATCACGCTCCTTGAGCCATGCCCCATGTTTCTTGTACCAACCAGCGAGTGCATCCTCAAACGTTAGTTCGTCTGTCCGAGCGAGCGTTAAGGCAAGCGCTCGTAACTCAATATTTTGCGTCAGTCGTGGCTTCTTGGTCAGACATTGAGTGATGGTCATAAGCTGGTGAAACTGGCAATGCTGGACCGGTATGCCTTTGCCCTCCAGCATAGTCCGTACGCCTCGTCTGCCGTCAATGGTGACCGCCAGGATACTGTAGCCCATTGCTTCAATCGTATCTGTTGCAACCTCATAATCTACGGTGCGTTCTGTCCCGTCTACCGTGGCGTAATACAGCACCGTATTCTCACCAAGCGTCGCCACTGCATATGGGTCAATAACAACCAGGAGGCCCCAGTCCCCAAAGTAGGTAACATCCATTATGACGGCTACGGTACGCGGTTTCTGGATGATGCGTGGCGGGCTGTAGCCATTGAGTTGAGCGCGGATGCAACCGGTACTTTTCCGGTATTCTTTAGCCAAGCTGTTCACGGTACGACCGTCAAAGGCATACTGGTGCCATAGGGTAGCTCGCTTACGGCCAGGGCGGCCTTTACTGCTCCATGACCGACGGCAGGTACGACAGACGTAGCGCTGTAGACCGTTCCTCACACCGTTTTTCTTTACGTTGGTACAATAGCAAGACGGACAGCTCTTTCGAGTCATCTTCGTTACTCCTTGTTTAGTTGGTACTTACAAGAATAACGAAAACAATGACAAAGAAATCTGTCCGTCTTAAAGCGCTAGCAGCAACCAGTTTTTGTTATTAAGCCAAAAATCGTACGGGGTTTCATGACACAACATCATGTCTTTCGTAACACTCAAGTGTCAAGTTGATCATGAAATTTTCGGGAATAATTATAGATTTTACTATATTGCCCCAAATTTTCTCCGGTATCCTACAAACCGATATTGTCACTACGGCATCAGGCCGTAATATTCGCCCTTTTGCCCAGGCTTTATCCCCAGCAGCTGGCTGACGGTCACGAACTGGTAATGGTCCTGCTTGAGCTGCTTGATAATAGGGTCGAGTGAGGCGACCGTGAGGTGGTAGATATCGTGCATGTCAACGACGCCGCCCGGACGGGCAGAAGCAACCACGGCCTTTTCGACATCAACCGGATTGCTCGCCGCCCAATCACGGGGATCCTCGTTCCAGAACATAATGGTAAGCGAGACATTGTCAATTACTTTCTGATTGACCGCTCCGTATGGAGGCCGGAATAGTGTCGGTGCCGGCACCCCGGCTTCTGCTACTGCTTGCTGGGTCTGTGCAATTTGCTGCCTGATCTGATCTGGCGAAAGCGTCGTAAAATCCGGATGCGTCCAACTATGATCGCCAATCTCGTCGCCATCGGCGTACATCCGCTGGAGTAATGCCTGATTGCCGGCGATACGCGAGCCCACCACAAAGAAGCTGGCATGAACGTGCTCTGCCTCGAGAATAGACAATACTTGCGGTGTGGTTATCGGGTTCGGCCCGTCGTCGAAGGTGAGTGCCAGGCATGGTTGCAGCTTGCAGTTAATCGGCGAAATCCATGAATACGATGCTGACTGTTCGCGCTGAAGCTCCTCGGCGGCTTCCCGTTGCCGCTCGAGTACCCGGCGCTGGCGGGCCTCAAGGTTCTTAGACGTCTTGGCGTTAAGTTCCAGCGAAGCGTGATTGCGTATGGACATCGAAGCCCCCGAGCTTACGCAGGCTACGACTAAAAAGCTCACCAATATTTGCGGCCTTACAAGTATGCGCAACGCTCGCAAGCCATCCACTCCTCAGTCCCCCTAGTGTTTATAGAGTATACATTACAATCCACGGATGGTTTAAACATGAGCTACAAATGAAGCAATATTAAATAACTTACTCTACCGAAACTTTACCGGCTAGAATAGTTGCAATACTTTATCGGCGACCGTTGTTTCCGGTTGCTACTTTCTATTTTTTACCGCCCCGGGGATATAAGCGTTGAATCCGATAACCAGTTCGACAATCGAATATCCGGCCCAGTGTTTTGTCAATTTACATCACGAGGCTACAAACCAACCGACAACACTTTTGCTTCCTAAAACTGGAATATTTACCCGACCGTTCTTTTAACCCTGCGTATTTAGCTGGCTAAGGCGTTAAAACTTAACGGAGTTAACGATGTTTACGAATGAAGGTTGCAGGTAAGATTGATTGATAGCCGGAATGGCGGTCACGCCCGGAGAAGCGGGAATTGCGCTTTCATTGACACGGAAAATAAAGGCCACCGATACATTGTTGTTTGTTACCACGTAAATATCGTCGGTGAAATGCGAAGGAATATTGACTTGTCCTTTTGAGGTATCGGGCACAGTCTGTTCGTACAGTGCGTCATATCCGTTCACTTTTATACTCTTCTGATGCTGTATTGTCGTACCGCCGTCCACATTTTTCGCGATATCAGCCGTATTGCCTGATTTATAGACAAGCACATCGACGGGCAGCGGCGACCCGTCGGGTCCTTTGGGAGATTTCGGCGGTGTTAAAGCCACGATCTGGCTCTGCATGTTATCCGGTGCAGGCGGCGTACTGGCCGGTAACGTCCGATAACTTTGAGCCCAGCGTTCCGGGTATATGATACTGAAGAGATTGCCGGGGTAGGTATATGACATAAAACTTTCCCCTGTATACTTTGACCACGACTTTGATGTTCTGAATTCTTTATTCGGTGTAGTGCTCTTGTGTTTCGTCAGCACGAACCATCCGGCTCCGGCGATAATGACTATGACAAGTAACACGATGAGTCCTTCGACGGCGGTAAACCCGAAGTCGCAAATCGCTTTCCTTTCAAATCTATGATTCATAAAAATGATTCCTTTTGATTTTTGTTGATGTTTTGTAGTATACACAACGAAAACCGCACTACCAATAAATGATCGGAAATCAAAAGTGGAAACAGTTTGGCAAGATGATTGTTCGAATCAAGGCTATAAAATAACTCGCTCGACGCGAAGCAGCAGTCTAAAACTGTTTCAAGAAGCTAGTCGCGAATGTCGTTTCCACTGCCGTTTGCTTGCGGTAACGTTCTTGTCCAAGCTCAATCAGTTTCGTTACCAATTCCACACTTGAATAGCCGGCCATGTGCCAGTTGTGGGCGTACAGGCTGCCGGGTAGCGGGTTGACTTCGTTGAAGTAGACTTCGCCTTTTTTGCCATCGACGAGCATATCGACCCTGGCGGTACCGGAACAACCTAGCGCTTTATAAACACTTAAACCCGCCGATATGGCTTTGCGGTATAGCGCGTCGGGTAATTCGGCCGGAAGTTTGCTGTAGCCCTGTGAGCCCTTCGTACCGGCCTTCTTCCCACCGCCTTTTTTACCGCCATGCATATATTTGGTGTCGAAGTTGAAAAAATCTTCAGGCTTTGTGAGCGGTTGTTCGAGCAGCGCCGGAACCGGCTCATCATTGCCCATAACCGGCAAGGTAACTTCAATAAGATTCGGCACACCTTCTTCCACTAATGCTTTATTGTCATAATGCACCGCCACTTCGATAGCGTTGATGAGATCCTTCGGGTCGATCACCCTGGTAATGCCGATACTTGATCCGAGATGCGCCGGCTTGACGAATAACGGATATCTGAGTGTGCGGTTAATTTTTGTAACCCAAGTGTCCTGGTCCTGACCGAATTCATACTTTGTAAAATTTATGGATTTTGGCGTCGGAATGCCGTTGGCGAGCGCCACTTGCTTCGCCAGAACTTTATCCATCGCAACCGCGCTGGCCGCGACACCGCAGCCCACATAGGGAATATTGGCGAGCTCGAACATGGCCATGACTTCGCCGTCTTCGCCGTGCGTTCCGTGCAGCGCCGGAAAAGCAATGTCGATGATTGTCGTTCGCCGCTTACGGTTTGCCTCGACCAGTTTCAGACCGTTGTCGAACAACGGCCCGACCGGCGCGTGCTTGGCGCACCAGGCGTCGATATCGCCGGACGTAAACAGGCCCAAGTTCTTAAGTACAGGATCGCAGTACCACTGGCCTGATTTGGAGATATATACCGGTGCCACCTCATATTGATTGGAGAGTTCAAGCGGCCGTATAACAGACCCTATCGCCGTCACGACCGATACATCATGCTCGGTCGAGCGTGAACCGAAAAAGACACCGACAGTAGGCTTTGACATGCCGATTATTATACCATCGCATCGTCACGGCGTAAGCACTAAAACATACCTGATTCCGGCGGCACTGCCCACGGCGGCGCGGCGGCGATGTGTAACGCACTGTTATCGCTCCCGACCATTTCCGGCACCATATTAATGAGTCCCCAGCCATACATGAGCTCGGCCGCTGCCAGGAGTGTATCGGGCACATTTTGGTCAAACCATTCCGGGCCTAGCCGAATTGGCACGCTGGCAGCTTCAACGCCGTAGTCCTTCCGAAAGGCAGTCGCTATGTTCTCGTGTGTTGTGGGCTCCCGTTTTGATACAACGGCATCCCGGCCCATATAGAAATCGTGTAAGTAATAACCGCTCAAATCGAGGTCGAACGTGGCGCCCGCCGTATGCGTGCTGTCAAGCACCGCTAATTTCCCCTCTGCCACTAGCCTTCCCTGATACGCAGCGCTCCTGGTCAATGAGGTGACTGACAAACGAATACCGGGATGTATGCCCGCTTCATCGCCCAGCACACGCCAGAGTATTCCCAGATTCTTAAGCGTCGCGGCCGCATACGGCTTTAGGTATGGCGGATAAATATGCTCCAATCTCTCATTACGAAAGCGAAGTGCCGGCTTTAAGTTTTCGTCAGTGCCGATGCGCTCCAACTCGCCTGCGGCAGCCGCACGTAAGACGTCCCGATTGGTCGAATAGCGCGGTGCGCCCTGATACCACGAACGTTCTAGCGCCAACAGATCATCAATGCCGCACAGGTCCTCTTGGACAGCCTGCGGATCTACATTGCCGCGCATTACAGTCAGTGAAATTAATTCTTCTGCCAGATGCATACTTCTACTCAAATACCCTTTGTTGCGGCTTCAAAACTGCTTCAGAAAGTTAGTGCTGAACACTGTGCTCAAATCCTGGCGTTCACGGAAACGGGCTTCGGCCAGTTCGACGAGGCGAGTGACAAGCTCTACATTACTGACACCTTTAAGTCGCCAGTTATGCACGTACAAGCTGCCGGGGAGTGGGTTGACTTCGTTGAAGTAAACTTTCTGTGTTTCGCTATCTATAAGCATATCGACCCGGGCCGTCCCCGAGCAGCCGAGTGCGCGGTAGACGTCAAGGCCGATCGCCTCGGCTTCTTGATACACATCGTCCGGCAGCTTGGCTGGAATATTACTGTAACCCTGGGCTCCCTGCTTCGCGCCGCTTGATTTTGCGCCGCCCATTTTTTTGCCGCCGTTCATATACTTTGTGTCGAAGTCAAAAAAGTCTTCGGCACCGACGAGCGGCTGCTCAAGCAGTGCCGGCGTCAGGTCGTGGTTGCCGATGACCGGCAACGTCACTTCAATCAGATTATTGACTGCTTCTTCGACAATGATGGCGTTGTCGTACTTGGCTGCCACTTCCAGCCCATTGCGTAATTCGGTCTCGTTAGTTGCCCGGGTAATGCCGATACTCGATCCCAAATGTGCCGGCTTGACAAAAAGCGGCAGCGTAAGCTCTTTGGTAATGGTTTTTAGCGCCCGTGCCGGGTTTTGCTCCAGGTCTATATTGCTGAACGTCAGAAATCTACTGACAGGTATGTTATGTGCAGCAGCGACCTGTTTTGCCAAAACTTTATTCATGGCGAGCACGCCAGCCTCCATACTACAGCCGACGTACGGGACGCCGGCCATGTCGAGCAATCCCATGAGCGCGCCGTCCTCACCGTAGGTGCCGTGCATACTCGGGAACACGATATCGATTTTCTTGTGCTGTCTCCGCCCAGTCAGACCAGTCGACCGTGACAGCGTCAAGCCGCCGTCAAATTGGACGCTTGCGGGCTGTGTGCGGCTGACGAACTGCTCGATCTCACCCGAGGTAAACAAATTAATGTCCTTAAGCCTGTCATCCCAGAACCAGGCGCCATTTTTGGCGATATAGACCGCCTCCACTTCGTATGACCGCGTGAGTACGAGCGGTTTGATAATACTGGCGATAGCCGTGACGATAGATACGTCATGCTCGGTACTGCGCCCACCAAAAATAACTGCAATTGTTTTCATGTAGCAAATGATAGCAGTTTGTTAAGACAGTTTCAACTATCAGTTTATAATTACAGTTATTGTACCTATGCTGACAAGAAGTCTTCGACTGCTTTCATGTATATGTCCGGTTCTTCGTAATTGCCGGTATGTGAACTGTGCTCAAGTATTAACCACTTCGAACCGGGTAGGTTTTTCTGCCCGAACGCTATTTGTTTTGGCGTCGCTTCATCGAATTTTCCCGACAAGAACAACGTCGGTACGGAAACGGCACGCAACCGGTCAATAATGCTCCAGTCCTTTAGAATACCCGTAGCGTGAGTTTCGCTCGGACCCCACATCGTGCTATATACTTGTGCGCCCGCGGCTTTTTCGGCCTTGATTATGGAGCGCGGATACGGTTTTACACGGCAAATGTGCCGGTTCCTGAATTCCATGTAAGCTTCCTGGTATTCGTAAGTGTCGGTCGTACCGCGCTTTTCATGTTCGCGCATGGCGTCCCGCGCCCACGGCGGCAATTCACCGATCAGCCGGTTGGCTTCACTGACCCACAACTTGCTATCGAGCAGCGGACTGGACAGAACAAGCTTTGCAATTCCCTCCGGTTTCGTAAGCATATATTCTGCCGCCAGCGAACCGCCCCACGAGTGTCCGAGCAGATTGATGTTCATCAGTTTCAACTGCTTCCGTAGCGCGTTTAGCTCATCGATAAATAATTCAATCGTCCACAGACTTGGGTCATCCGGACGGTCGGATTTGCCGCAGCCCAATTGATCATACAATACCACCGGCCAACCATGCTCAGCCAGTTCTAACAAATTCTCCAAATGATAATGCGTGTAGCCTGGCCCGCCGTGCAAACAAACGAGCGGGGTATTACCGCTTTCAAGGTCACCGCGCACCATGTAATAGGTTTTGAAGCCCCGGAAACTAATAAATCCCTCATTCGTAGCCGTAGCAGACATAATTCGAGCTTACCACATAAAACTGGATAACGCTTTAGGTCTAGCTTTCGGCGGGATCGCTCTGACGATTTCTGGCCGGCGTCCAGCTAGAGTTCCATTTCACGCCGCCGAAGCCAATGGTCGTTCTCGTGCTTGCCCGACTGCCAACACCACGCGCACCAAGTCCATCAATCGCAATTCGCTCCGGATCGACGCCCAGCACCTGGCCGGCCAGCTCCCGAGCGGCAGTCGGGTTTGATTCGTCGCCAACACTGATGCGCCCTTCGAGAATCGTAGCATCAGAGGTATACGTTGCCGCATCTAAATGACCGAGGACAGTCTGATCGTGATTAGCTCCGCCAAATATAGGCCCTTCCATGACCTTAAAGTACGTTTTGCCGTTTGTATTGTCAACCTTAAGCGTCTTTGTCTACGCTTTTTTACTCGAAGTTGTCAGGCGTAGTTATCGGTCCAGTCGTTTTGCATGAGCACGATATCGCCGGCGGCTACGAATTGGCTGAGATTGGCGTAGAAGAGCAATGGATCCGGTTCGATACGAAGCTCCCCTTTATATTTGCCGGTTTCGAGCCCAGCCTGGATATGCCGCGTCGCCGAATTTAGCATCAGTACTACCACATCCGGCTTGGCCTTAGCGATTAATTCACCCATCGTCCGATGCACCCCGTCCGCCTGTTTACCCTGATCGACCAGGCCCGGCGTCACGTAAAGCTTGCGCTTGGCAGCCGGCAGCGCCGCGAGTAGTTCAGTGCCGGCCCGTACACCTTCGATGTTACCGTTGTACGTATCGTCGATAATCCACGCGCCGCTTAAAGAATACGGCTGCATACGGTGCTCAAAAGACACGGTCTTGGCAATGCCGGCTTTTACCTGCTTTTCGCTAAGCCCCAATTCCAGCCCGAGCACCGCGGCCAGTGCGAGCGGACCGACCTGGTGCTTGCCCAAGAGTCCGCTGGTAAGTTTCAGGCTTTTCTCGCCTTTCGTCAGCTCAAAGCTGGTACCGGAAACGGCCAATTCGACTTGCTTCACTTTCCATTCACCCACGCCTTTGGCGCTATAGGTGATATATTCCTTACGGATAAATTCCTTCGCGGAAGGCGAGTCGGCGTTCACATACACGTTTTGGCCGTGTAGATATACCGCTACGGTGAAAATATCGTGACCTGCGGCTTCGACCGTTTTGTAGCGGTCCAGGTGCGCCGGCGCCACGCCGGTTACCACTGCGTGTGTCGGGTGAGTCGTTTCGGCGAAGCGCAAGACATCACCCGGCTTGCCCTCGCCGTACTCGATAACGAGAATATCTTCTTTGCCGGTAAGAGTCGACGCGAAACGGGCGTGGGAAATCTGCACGTTTTTGTTGGCGGGTGTGGCAGCGACTTTTTTCCCCTCGCTCAAGACGGTAAACAGCAGCTCTTTCATACTGGTTTTACCATAGCTGCCGGCCACGGCGATTTTTACGCCGGGATGATTCGCGAAAACGGCTTCGGACTTTTTAATCAGCCGACGCTCCCGGGGCTGGATAATGAACCAGCGCCCGAGCTGCAGCGGTACCACTGCCAGATGCGCCCAGATGATCGGATAGGCCAGAATCAGCGCCAGTCCGAACTGCCAACCGGCCTCGAAACCACTATAGCGCCACATGCCGATCAACACCAAGCCGGCCACGATTTCCGCGAACATGCCGGCTCGAAGCGCAATCAGCAGCAAGCGTGCTGGCCTGGTAGGTTCCAGCTTGCGGCGATACATAATTTGGCTGAAATTCTGGGTGCGCCAAAACCAAGCCAGGAACGGACCCGGTCGATACTCGACGCTCTGCAACATGTAGACTAACACCATAGGATAACGCCAGCCGTACATGCCGATAACCGCTGATATCATCGGAGGAAATCCTGGATATAGTGCATGACCGCTTCTGGTTTGTCCAGGTGTACAAAATGCCCAGCGCCGGCAATGATCTCAAACCTGGATCCGGCAATCAGGTTGTGAAGCAATCGGCCATAATGCACGGGCGTCGCCAGGTCATCCTCGCCGTACAGCAGCAGCGTCGGAACCGCTACCTTGGCGGCGTCGGCCTGTACGTCATCGGTGACAACCCTTTTGAAGACATCCTGAAGGCGCTCGACTACAAGCATGTCCGACCCGACCGAACTATAGACTTTGCGGCGCAAGCGCTTTTTGACGTTTGAAGGCAAAGGCTTTGTGATAAATTTACCGGTCTTGGTGATGTAGCGAACCACCCGGGTCCGTCCTTTGTACTGATTGCGGATACCGGCACTATCGAGCAGCACCAACTTTTCAGGGGTGAAAAACCCCCTGGAAATACCCCGTAAGACAATCGCGCCGCCATTTGAATGCGCTACTATCGCGTAGACTTTAAGCCGGACTTTTTTAATGAACCCGGCCACGAATTCGGTATATTCGTTCAGCCCCCAGTCCTCCGGCGGCGCTTCCGTGCCGCCGAAACCCGGCAAATCCGGCACGACCACGTCGAAGTGCTCGGATAATTTTGTAGTGAAATCACGCCATCCTTTTGAGCTATCGCCCCAGCCGTGTAACACGAGTACCGTAGCACCCCTGCCGGCACGGACGTATTCCGTCAGTAACGAATCAACGACGACCTGCATATCTACCGCCTATTATACATAACAATCCTCTTCAACAAGCGCGACCCGCTCTACTACTGGACGCCCGTGAGTAGCTGCTGAAGCTTCTCCGCCGTTATGGTTTTCTTTGGCGGTGATACCTGGACCGGCACGCCATAACTAGTGAAGGTTTCGGTGTGTTTGGTGCCCGGATAGACCACCCGACTCAAGCGGTGTGATCGGGCGTCAACCACGAGGTCCACTTTAATTGCAGGCTGATCTTCATAATTATTTGGATCGACGTTCGCCAAACTCTTAATACCAAGGTCGCTTGCAAAAGCCCGCTGGAACGCAACGTACGCCACCGGTTCAATGCTGACCGTATAGGTGTACATCGGCCGGCCGTGCACCATATCCTCCCGGACGGTGCTGAAATCAGGATCGAATACAATGTTCTGTTGCAGGAAATTTATAAGTGAACTCCGGCTATCGGCCGGCAGATTCGCTATTGGTACTAGGTTTCCACCGTAAAAACCAAGCAGGGACTGGATAAAATAGGGCGCCGAATTTGACTGCCCTCCCGACGCACTGCTGTTAGCGCTTGCCTTGGCCCACTTGCCGAGTACCGGCGAGAAATCCAGTCCTTGACCGCTTTTACCCATATCCGTCGTCTTGATCTGGGTATAGCGAACGTAATCGTTCGCCAACGTGCCGAAGCTTTCGGTTGTTACCGTACTTGAGGCGTTGTGTAACGTAGTCTTGCCGAAAGCGATATTTGGTACGCCAAAATTGAGCGTCGTGTATTGGTTAAGCGTGCCGCCGCTCGTTTCTTCGGTCACGTGTTTGGTAACTGCCGATGTGGACAGGCTGTTACTGATCATGCCCCAATAGACGTTGTATGGGTCTTCATAAACATAGTGCCACCAAATACATCCCGAGATGATGACAAGCAGAACACCACCCGCAACAAGCCACAGCGGCACGTGCTTGCGCCGTTGCGCCCATTCAAGTAATTCATCCATTCGCCCCATTATAGCAATATACCCTTAAGTTTCTTAATTTGGTGAGTTGTCTTGTTAATGTCAATAAACAAATCCGAGATGGGCAACTGCTCAACTTTAACAGCATGTACTAAACAGCTCATACCATACGGCACGATCTTATCATTGTCGGGCACTAGGTCCGATGCATTAGGACAGAAATTGTATTTTTTCTTATTTTATGTTTCTATATACTTTATGTCCAATGCCGTTGCTCGACACCGGAAAAATCCAGAATCAACCCCAAGAACTGCCCGCCACAACCTCCTTGTCGTTCGGCGGCTAGCGGCTTTTGCAGGCAGTGTTCTGCTTTGCTATAGCGCAGTATATGCTGCGCATACCACTTACTACGGAGAATATGATCTTGGCGCTCATGTTCCCGCTCACCTCCCTGAGGCCGTGGCCAAAGTGGTCAGCACCGCCGTCGAATTACGCGCCGACATACCGGTTTCCAGGCGTGCAAACAATCGTGTCTTTATGCAGCATGAGCTATCAGGCATTGACCTTGGTAATGGGTACATTTTTTCGGCAGGGCACGGGCTCAGGGCACCCAATAATACACCACTCACCAGCCTGGAGTGCGGCAACTTTGTTGTTTCTGGCACCTCGCCGAACGGTACAGCGTTTTCGGCGCCGGCAAACCAAGCGGTTGCCGAGTTTACCGGTATAAACCAGACCGACGTCGCCATGTACCGCTTGAGCGCCGATACCCGACAAGAGTTGGCCGATTCGGGTGCCACCCTGCCCGAAACGCAAACGCTACGCATTGCCAAGGAACCACCTAAAAGGGGAGACACGTTATACTTTGTTAATTATGAGCCGACCGCGACCGGCGAATCACGTGGCCCGTTTGCCGATAGTCCGGATCTTGAACACCCGGCAGTTTTTGCCGGCGTCGTGCTTGGAGTACACGATGGCATTGCCAGCGTCGTAACTGATATTCGTAGTTACGGTGACGGTTCCCCGGATAAGGTTGGTCGAGACGGAAGCAGCGGCGGTCTGGTACTTAATGCTTTTGGGGAGCTCGTCGGCGCGAGCGATAGCGGCGATAGCATTAATGCTGTGCTCGCCCGAATAAGCCTTGACGGAAAGATCGGGCCGTTTGGATTACCCGGCGATGGAGCACACGTAGAATATGTCAATTTAATCAACCAAACTACTGTGGACCGCTGGGAAGCTTTAGCCGCACAGGCTCCGGCGTGCAGGTACCTACCGACTGCCGTCGCTTTCAATAATGTTACCGTCATGAAAGGCTAGGCTTATTTGGTTTGCCTGCGAAGCGTGGCGGCGCCGAGGAGGACAGCGGCGACGGCGAAGGCCAGCACAATCATGACATCGTGCCACGCGGTCAAACTGACCGTGCGATCGGTACTGACGTGTTGCATGGCGCTGACGGCGTACGTGAGCGGCAAGCAGTCGGCGATGTCGTGCAGCACTTTCGGCATATTGGCAAGCGGTACGAGCAGGCCGCAGAGCAGGAACTGCGGGAAGATAAACGCCGGCATGAATTGCACCGCCTGGAATTCCGTGGTCGCGAAGGCGCTCACGAACAGCCCCAGTGTCGCACCGAGCAAAGCGTCGGCGACGGCCGCCACCACCAGAAACCACTCCGGCCCGGCTACCTTGAGTCCGTACACGTGCACCGCCAGCAGGCTTGCCAGCAACGATTGCAGCATGGCGATGAACCCGAACACCAGCGCGTAGCCCAGCAGAAAATCCAATTTGCTCATCGGCATGATAAGTAGACGTTCGAGCGTGCCGCCGGTCCGTTCACGCAGCGTCGTAATTGAGGTTATGAGGAACATAATGACGAATGGGAAGATGCCGAGCAATGACGCACCAATCATATTAAAAATATACGGTGTATTGCTATATATCCAGGCCAGCAACCCGAGTAGCACGCACGGTACGATAAACATCAAGGCCAGGGTGCGCGGATCATGCAGCAACTGGCGGAACACGCGGCCGGCCGTGGCAAACGTCAGTTTAATATGCATGATGCGGCTCCTGCTCGACCAGCTTCAAAAAAGCCGCTTCCACCGTGCCGGTGTTAGTCTTTGCTAGTAACTCCTGCTTTGTGCTATGACTAAGCACCTTGCCGTCACGCAGCAGCAGTACATCGTCGCACCGTTCGGCTTCATCCATCACATGGCTCGAGATAAGCAGCGTCCGGCCGTCAGACGCCAACTGTTTGAAAAGCTGCCACAAATGCTCACGAAGTAGCGGGTCAAGACCGACTGTCGGCTCGTCAAGCACCAGAATCCGCGCGTTGTTGATAAGTGCTACCGCGAGCGAAACCCGGGCACGCTGGCCGCCTGAAAGTGTACCCACCAGCTGGTTAGTTTGACTATGCAAGTCGACCTGCCTAATTACGCGCTTAACGTCGAACTTTCCTTTGCCGAGGATGGTCGCGAAATAGCGCAGATTTTGCTGGACCGTCAGGTCGCCGTACACTGCCGGCGTTTGCGAAACGTAGCCGATTTTTCGGCGAAGTTCCTTGCTACCGGCCTTAGTGTTCAGTACCTGCAGCCGCCCGCTGGAGACTTTTTGAGCGCCGACAATAACGCGCATTAGCGTAGTTTTGCCCGAACCGCTCGGCCCGATGAGTCCGGTCAATCGCCCCGGCGCGATGCCGAAACTCAACCGGTTCAGGACAATGCCACCGCCGCGCACTACCGACAATTCGCTGGCACGAATAGCACTCTCCTGCATGTTAGTAACCATTATGCAGTGACGCGTATGCTATCGTCAAATTTGGGCTTAACACCAAATTCTGGTGTCTACTCTAATCTGTTTTTCTAGAGAAGAAACTCCAGAGGATCGTAATTATTCGTTGTTTTGAGGCTCCACGGTGGGGTATGAGCTTGTCTTTCCAGACGCCGAATCTTCCGTCTAATGGGCTCGTTGTGTTGGCTACTCGTATGCCACTTTCCTGTATGTAATCGGCTTGGTAGGTGAACAGATATGGTAGGTTGCGACACAAGGAAAAATAAGCTCTTCTGGTACGCTCATGGGCATATCTTTTGGTGACCGGATCACGCTCCTTGAGCCATGCCCCATGTTTCTTGTACCAACCAGCGAGTGCATCCTCAAACGTTAGTTCGTCTGTCCGAGCGAGCGTTAAGGCAAGCGCTCGTAACTCAATATTTTGCGTCAGTCGTGGCTTCTTGGTCAGACATTGAGTGATGGTCATAAGCTGGTGAAACTGGCAATGCTGGACCGGTATGCCTTTGCCCTCCAGCATAGTCCGTACGCCTCGTCTGCCGTCAATGGTGACCGCCAGGATACTGTAGCCCATTGCTTCAATCGTATCTGTTGCAACCTCATAATCTACGGTGCGTTCTGTCCCGTCTACCGTGGCGTAATACAGCACCGTATTCTCACCAAGCGTCGCCACTGCATATGGGTCAATAACAACCAGGAGGCCCCAGTCCCCAAAGTAGGTAACATCCATTATGACGGCTACGGTACGCGGTTTCTGGATGATGCGTGGCGGGCTGTAGCCATTGAGTTGAGCGCGGATGCAACCGGTACTTTTCCGGTATTCTTTAGCCAAGCTGTTCACGGTACGACCGTCAAAGGCATACTGGTGCCATAGGGTAGCTCGCTTACGGCCAGGGCGGCCTTTACTGCTCCATGACCGACGGCAGGTACGACAGACGTAGCGCTGTAGACCGTTCCTCACACCGTTTTTCTTTACGTTGGTACAATAGCAAGACGGACAGCTCTTTCGAGTCATCTTCGTTACTCCTTGTTTAGTTGGTACTTACAAGAATAACGAAAACAATGACAAAGAAATCTGTCCGTCTTAAAGCGCTAGCAGCAACCAGTTTTTGTTATTAAGCCCAAATTTGAGATTGTGACCTATACGAACGGATACAGCGGGCTATTGAGAGGATCGGATACACTAGAACTGTCTCTCATCAGATCCCATGACGCCTCGCTCGGATTGCTCATCTCAAGTCTTAATGACGACGCTGTATCCTGGAACTGTTTTTGGGCAGATATTTCCAATAGAAGTAAAATCCCGGTGGCAGGCCTATGAGTAGATTTAGAACTCTATATACGGTTGTAGCTGCAATGGCAAGTGCAAGCGGTGTCCCTAGCGCTACCAAAGTTCCGGCCATACCTAGCTCAAAAACGCCAGTGCTTATAACGACACCACCGAAGATGCTGGCAATATTAGCGAAAAGATAGGCCATGACAGCAATACCGGGATTTATGACTTGGCCAAAAGCCAGAAATATCAGGTAGAACGTTCCTATCTCTATAACTATGTATACAATCGACCATATAAATGGCACGGTTAACCTTCGCCTCCGGCTGACTATGGCGTGGTAGCCCTTATAAAATTCTCCGACAAAATTCTGAATTGATATGGTATTAATCTTCGGGAAGAGGCGTTGTGCTTTGTTAGTGAGCCAAGCTATCGCCCGCCTAAGCAGCGACTCTTGCTGGACAACTCCTACTATAGTAAAGCCGAGAAGTGTCATTGCTGCCGCCGATACGATCGTTGTCCTGGCGATCGAATGCGTGTCATCGTGACCCAGAAACAGCAGCAGTGTACCAATGGGCATCATGATTAAAACGGCAAGTGATGCGAGTGCGTAGCGCATAAATTGGGTGAATACGCTTTGGCCGCGTGGTACCTCAGGTGATAATACTTGAGACAAGTAGCCGGCACCGGCCATGCCAGCCGTGGGCAGCACATAATTAACGAAATTAGTTGCAAGTGCACCTTCAAACAGACGCCTAATGCCTACATCATATCCAAGATTGCTCAAGATTGAGCGGTAGTACAGACCATTAATCCAGTAGCTCGCAAATTGTACCGCAACCACCAGCGCAATAAAGTACCATCGCAGATTCTTTAAAAGCTGCCACACATGTTCTACTTGTCCGCGGTTGAGTAAAATGACGACGACTATGCCGGCTACTCCTAACAGCGTGAGTATGCCGTGGAGCTGCCGTCTTTTCATTGCGCGCCGCTAGAGCATTTCCATAATGTGATGTAATTTTTCGGTAGCAGCGTTGTAATCCTCATGCGGCCCAAAGGTTATCGGCTGCCCAATGTGAACCGTTACCCGGCTGTGCTTTTTAGGCCACTTCGCGTGCAGCGGCACGGTGCCTCTCAGACCGACAGTTTTAATGGGTACGATCGGAACGCCTAATTCTACGGCCAGTAAACCTATTCCCGACTTGAAGGACTGTAGGCCATCAATGGTGCTTATGCGGCCCTCTGGAGAAAGTACGACACTCCAACCTTGATCTATAAATTGGCTTAAGTATGCCAAGCTGGGCATATACGGCTCCGTACGGGAAAAATTAAAGGCCGCAAAGCAAAGACGGGCTATAAAGGCCAGGACTCTATGCTCGCGTATCACATCATCCGCCATGGCAACCGTTACATGATTGCGGATATGGCGTGGGATAGCTTGGAATACAACGGGTGCATCGAAATCATCGGTGTGATTGAAGATGAAAATTACCGGAAGCGTAAGGCCTTGGAGCCGCTCCCGCCCTTCTACGTCGAGATCCACCCAAATATTAACAATGACACGAATAACCGTGTCGCGGATTAAATTGCCAATGAGACGAACTACTCGCTGGAATGGCCAGGCTGGAAGTCCCTTTTGCGGCTCGGCCGGACTACCTTGGCCTAACAATGCGCGTACGTCCGATACGGTGGCGGTAGCTGTCACATGTTCTTCTGCCACTATAATACCAAGCCGTTCTTCAATGAGCGCCACTAGTGTAAGTCGCCGCAACGAATCGAGACCGATGTCGGCCAGCTTGTCCGTTTCTTTAATGGGTGACTTCGTTTCGCCCAAGCTCAGCTGGATGAGGTTGATGAGAGAATCCTTATCCGTCGGTCCGGTTTCTGGCCCGGCCTGTTTAACTTTGCTTGGTTCATTTGCCCAATCTTGTACCTTCTTGCGGTCGATTTTGAGGAGGCGGGTGCGGGGAAAATCAGAATCTGGCCAACGGCGCCAGGCGGCAATGTGCTGAAACGACTCTAACTGCGCGTTGACCTCTGCGATATCTTCGGTAATTTGCTTGTCAGATTTATCGGAAATTACGACGGCTACAACCGATTCGCCGTCAGGTTGCACTACGCCGACGACACAAACAGCCCGAAAAGCCGGGTGCTTTGCTGTGACCGCCTCAATATCTTCCGGAAAAACTTTTAGGCCGCTTCTCAATACGATGGCGAACTTCAGCCGGCCTTGAATGTGCAACCAGTCGTTTTGTAGCCGGCCTACGTCACCCGTCCTAAACCAGCCGTCTGCCGTAAATGCTGCTTGCGTTGCGGACGGGTTGTGCCAATAGCCATTAAAGACGTTCGGACCTTTAGCTTGTATTTCATTGTCTTCACCGATTCGCAGCATCACGTTATCGAGAGGTTTACCCGGAGAATCTAGACGCCGCTCCTTGAGACTATTGACGGTCAGTATCGGTGATGTTTCAGTTAGACCGTAGCCTTGAATCATTTTTACACCCATACGCTCCCAAGCTGTAGCGACTTCGATCGGTATCGATGCTCCACCGGTAACAATGAGTTCCAGATGGCCGCCTAATCGGGAATGGACACTTCTGAAAAGTAGGCGGCGCAATGAAAGTGGCAGCAGGATCGCCACCTTTGAAGCTGCCGCCAAAGCATGCGACTTACCTTCTTCGGCCGCGGCTTGCCGGATTCGCTCAAGTAATAATATAAGTAACTGCGGTATGGCGAGGATGGTAGTGATACGGTAGTCCTGTAAAGCGCGCGCGATGGCTGGCGGCGTAACTCGGGGCATATAAAAGATGCTTGCGCCCTTTGACAATACGGCAAGGCTTCCGGTTAACTCGTATGCATGCGAAAGAGGCAGCACTGACAGCAAGCGCCAATCAGCATTAATGGTTATTCTTTGCTGTATGCCATAGATATTGGTGAGGAGGTTTTTCTGGGTCAAGGCGACGCCCTTCGGATCGGCAGTCGTTCCGGATGTAAAAATGATTACCGCTATCTCATTACCGTCTAGCTTATACTTTGGTGCTTTGTGCGGATAATCATCGATCGCCTCATGAAGATCATCCAATATGTACGTGTTTGCATATTTACGAAGCTCCGGGTGCAGGCGAGCACTACGGAAAATTACCTTTGGCTCCGTTTCTTTAACGAACCGTACGACAGTTGTAAACGAGTTGTTAGCATCGACGGGGACAAGTGTAGTACCGATAAGCTGACATCCTAAGAACAGCTCGATCCACTCTGGCGAGTTGTCAGCCACTACCATAACCCGGTCGCCCGATCGTAGTCCTTCGGCAGACAAGTAATGAGCCGTTTGGTACACACGCTTTTGTAAAGTTTTGTAGTCCAATCTCTCGATTTTCAAGAAGGGTCTGATGGTCAGAGCTAAACGCTTATCGAAGCTGGCAAAGTTTTCGATATAGGCTGCAAAGTGTTTTTGGCTCATCAGTCAATCCTATATGCGACCGCTATGGCATAGTCGCCATGGTGCGCTATCGATATGGCAAATTCTTGCGAATCAATTTGGGCGTGCGGCTTGCCTGCCTTGTCATGGGTTATGACTATATCTGTGTATTTTTTCGGCAACGTTCCGGCCGCTTTTATAACGGCTTCCTTGGCGGCCCATAGTCCTGCCAGATGCTCGGTCGTACGATTTTTCATTTCTGACAAACGGAAGGATCTCTCAATAAAAGTACTGCCGCCGATGTTTATTCGTTCCTGAAATTCGGGGAGAAACACTAAGTCAACGCCTATCATACCAAACAGTTTATATTATAGTGGCGTTTTAGTGGGGTAAATCCAACTGTCTTAAGGCATAGAAATTTACTTGCGATGCCGTGATAGGCTATCGGATATCGGGCGTTAAAAGGATTTTGAAAGATAATACATCTTAAAGCTGAATTTTAATAAATCTCGAGTTTCGTCACTTAAGCACTAGCATCCGATCCTAAACGATTAAGAAAAGCTTCCCGTGCATCGGATAGTTGCCGGGCAACCTCTGCAAGTTCAGCGTCGTCAACAGGATCAAGCATCGCTGCACCCTTAGCACCCTCACGGAATGCATCATGATTTCGTTTTCCAACCGTGCCATCTGCCCAAAAAGATACATAAGGGGAATCACTAAGACTAGGATCTTTTAAAGCTTCCGGAATAACAATCAGCCTAACTGCCGCATCTTCAATACCTGGTTTTGGACCAATAACCTCCGTGTTATTAATTTCTGGGACTAATGTTGCTCGATACTTGCCCGGTTCACCTGCCGGCACCGGGTCTTCATGAATATTAATATCTGATGACGCAGGATCATGATCTAATATCTCAGTCCCTATTTCAATAATATCTTCAATTGAAGCTTCTCTGGTTTTTGGGTGCGGTGCATGTTCATCCATACTAATAAATAATACGTTAAAGGCACAGATTGTTGAAATTTCAACAATGGTGGAGCATAAGGGATTTGAACCCTTGACCTCCTGCGTGCGATGCAGGCGCGCTAGCCGGACTGCGCCAATGCCCCGAGAATACCCTCAAGCGTAGCATACAAACAAGCTTTATAGCAAAGCCGCTACGGTAGCCATGGCACGTATTACTCCCTAGTTTGTATTAGCCGTTCTAGCCTTGGGATTGGCGCGGCCGGGCAAGCGGGCCGCAAATGCCAGCACCACATACTCCCAATAATTGCCCTCCGCAGCTTGTTATACGCATGTTGATTTTCGGGATCAAACTTGGATCGTCGGCCCTGTCACTAGCCGCAATTATAAATCGTTCGGCGCGGCCGCAGGTCATGTTGAGCGTGCCGACCACACTATCGCCAAACTGCTCTACACCCACAACTTCACCCGATAGCTCTGGTGTAGATAACGGCTCGCAGTCACCACAACCGCTCATATAGTTGATAACGCCAATCACTTCGGACATTGTTTTGAGTATAGTGACACGGACGATTGTGGTCAAATGATCTTATCGTCCACGAAATTGTTTCGCCAGCGATATGCCGCTGGCGACCGCGCACGCCGTCATCAACCCTAGCACCCAGCCATGCTCAAACCCAGTGTGTACGAACGGCGCAACCGCAGCGGCAGCCACAATTAACAATGCAAATATAAGCGCCGGCATATTTACGCTTGCAGCCTGCTTGTTCATATCGACTACCAGTATAACAAACGATGGTAGATATAAACATGAGTGGATCAGTAAATGCCGCGGAGGCAGGATCTTATGGCTTGCGGCTGATTTGCCAGAAGTTGGTTTTGACTTCCATACGCCTATCGACCGACAGGAAGCGGCCGTCGAATATGTCGCCGTCTTCGCTCAGGACGAGTTGCACGGCGCCGACATATATATCGCGATTGTGCGCGCCGGTGGGCGAGGTGTGCTCTTCCCAGGTACCTGTCGCCACGCGGCCATCAAGTTTCAGCCGAACTATCAGGTAGGATTTTTCATCGTTCGGCAGGCTTTCAATCACCAGGGTATCGCCGCGCCGATGAATTTTAACGTCATGCCTGCTAATAAACAAGCCCGGCTTATCCGGACGTTTGTAGTGGTATTCGCTTTGCCACACGCCACCGAAATCCTGTTTCTCCATTGCTCCTGCCTTTCCTGGCATATCGTAGCAGCTGCGCATCGAAAGGACAAACCACTTTTTTGACCAATTTAGCTACCGACAACTGCCACCGCCATCTTACTATAACTTTTATAATAGAATTCATGGCAGCATAACCGTTAACGACGACTCAGCAGCATGAAGCAGCGCGGACGGCTGGCCATCGACAACTTCCATGCGGTCAATTAATCGCTGTTTCCGTCGACCTTTAAAACGAAGCCGAAAGTACATGAGTGAGTAAAGTCGGTAAGTAATGTCTTAAAAACACAACCTGATAAGCCAGCGCCCGCATTAATCTAGAAACTTTTGCTAACCTGCTTCGGGGCCTTGAAGTAATTTCGGGTAAACTCCACGGCGACTTTGGGGTCGAACGCTTTACATGTGTAGATATCGACGCTATAAAAAAGCTCCGGACGGTCCCAGGCGTAAAAGTGTGCGCCGGAAGATTCCCAGTGAATCCATCCCGCCCAACCGAATTTTTCACTTTTACTGGTCATCGGACTGATCAGGGTTTTCATTGACAGTTCGCTTGACAACTTCGCTAGGAAATCCTTAATATGCGCTTCGGTTATGGCAAATCCGGGCATACCCTCAATTACCAACCGCTGCCGGTAGATATCCGGCGCCAGATTTCTGTATCTAAACACTAGGAGGTTCCTTTTAAAAAAGTTAATAGCGTTCACATATTGTAGCAGGTGTTACTGTAAAAAGTATAGTTGGCACTGCCGTGCATTGATTAATTAACGATTGCGATTATCCCTGAAGTAATAAATTGGGTCCATAGGTTGTGGACAAAAAAACACCCGTAGGTTGTACGATTGTCTTAAATATGTCAGACCAGGAGTCGGTGCGAACGTTTATACCATGGGGCAGATGCGTGCCGGAAAGCGGAGTGCCTGGTTTGCCCGTCATCGACCAGATCTATACCGATCTTGATTGCGGCAGCAATGACCCGGCCCAAATCGCTGAAGCAATTGCCGGATGCCAGGGTTGTCCGCAACTTAGCCACTGCGAAGCAAACAAGGATCGCATCCGCGACGAACTCTGGAAACAAGGCGTCCAAGGTACCGTGTTTGCCGCCGAAGAACTTACCGCATCATATGATCCGCCTGTCGATGTGGATTTGGAACTGCCTATCCTGCAATTTAACGTCGAACACGTTCCTCGGGACAGCCAGCGTCGGCTTTATATATTGCGTCAGGCCGTTCGAGCTGATCAGTTGGTTATAGCCAGCCGGCCGCCGCTGAACGTACGCATCATTGCCCACGAATACTCCCAACGTCTCGCAGAGCGTCATCCGGACTTGCTCCAGCGGTTTACGGATAAACTGAGCGAGATTGAACGCGAACAAGCACTCCGATACATCGCAATGATATTGTGCCAGCAAGCGGATTTTGACAGCTTTTCATTGCAGGAACGGTCAAACTCGCGCGGCGCCGATAACCGCCGTTACCGGCCGGAAACGCATGATTACGAAGATAATTACGATACGGTCAGGCTGTATATTAAGGAAGTAGTCGCGATTAAACAATCGGGCTACCGAAACCCCGGACAGATGGCACTGCATCACAGCGCCGATTATAGCCGCCGTTTATTCAAGGAGTTTGGCGGCATCGCGACCAAGGACAATTTTTTTGCCGTTGTTCAAGATCACATCAAGGACCCAAATCGGGCACTGATTGCCTACGCCGCGCACCTTCAGTCACAACGCGATGCCGGAGCCATGGACCACCAGGCCCATCGGCGTGCCTTAACGCATCGGCCGGCCGGAACGACCGCGGTGGAGGCGGCACGCCGTCAGTCGCTCATCGACCAGCACCGTCGACTCGGCAGAGCAACTGTTGACAAGATGCTGCTGCACAATGCCGATCCCGATCAGGCGCTGGAAGACCTGGAGACCAGAATTGACCGAGCTCTAGATATATACGGCCCTGATCACGAAATTGTGACTTTGGATGTTATCACAAGATTGGCTAAACGCCCGTATTCCTATTTGGAAGATCTGCAAAAATACGAGCGTAATGTGGCAACCATAACGGACCGCTACGGGCGTAATCCGGATTTTACCGATGCGAGAATCCGCTGGATGGCCTCTACGTATCTTGCTAATGCTCCGAATGTCGCTCGCCAGTATCAGGCACGATTGAAACTCTGGCGTGACTGGGCGACCGGCACCGAGGGAAAACAATACCCGGTACCCGATTCGTTCCTGCCGGAGTACGCGCTTGCCGGGGATGTGTCCTGCTATTTCGATATTGCCAAAGCCCATACGCTAAAACTGCTGACATCCAAATTTGCAGCCCGCAACGGCCGGCAAACCGAAGAATATAAAGTTCCGGTGCGGCGTTGGATGCTAAACCGCATTCTGGCGTTGTACCCGCTCAATGAAGTCGAGACGGTGGCCGACAATCTATTCTTTGCATTAGGCGAGGGCTTTCTGACCGAGTCCGTGACCGCCTTGTCGGCAATTCAGGACCCCGTAATCCAGCTGGATATTGATGGTATTTCCGACCCGAAGAAGGGAAAATACGTAACCTTTTCTGGAGCTATGGCCCGACTCAATTCCAAGGAACGCATGGCACTGATACTCCACCTTAACCTGGGCCGTCTTGTGTACGGAACAAACCTGGTGGACGAACAGGTTGGCAATCTCCTGGAAATAGCCCAGCCCCGCGATCACGCTATGGCAGTTTTGCTGCCAAAAGCCAACGCTATTATTCAACGGTACGGCGTACGAAGACCGGTGTCGCTGACCGTTATCAAAAAAGATGTCATCGAACTACTGCAGGCCAACCCCGAGCCGAATGCAGATACCTGGGAAGCGGAGCAAGCGCAATTGGCGCAACGGGTTACGGTCGTCGGCGCCGACAAGATAATGCTTGCGCAAAAGGAAAGTCTGTTTCGAGGCACTGCCGAAGTGCTACCGGATTCAGCGAGACGTTGGCTTGTATATGTCATCAATCGAAGATACCCCGCTACGGTTCAGCCGCAAGCCCACCAGGATATCGCTCACGCCATTAGCGGCGGCCGGCTCGTAGTCACCCGGGACAATCAAACCGGCTTCGGTATTGGTCTCAGTGATGCCTTCTACGGAACCGATCTTCGGGATAACGATCGAGCTGCCGTGGCGCACGTTATGGGCGCCGACCGTTTGTTGTATAAACGCAATTTGAATCTGACCCTGCGCTACTTGCTGGGTACACCCGATATCGTTGCGTATGTTATCGATCACGTGACACCCAAATTGACCGCCTGGCAATCAACACGTGAAGCTATACGCACAGTCGGCTGCACGCCGCATGCCCTGGGGTGGCTTTTGGAGCAGGAATCGCGAGATGGCAATCGAATATGGCAAGCCGGTAATAGAATTGTCGGCCTAAGCACGCAAATGTTACATGAATTCAACGGGAGCGATTTTTCCTCCGACCCGCCTAATTGGTGGTGCAGTCATAGCGCCCTACAGTATTTGGCTCGGAACAGCGGAAAGACATTAGCCAAAATTTTTGCTACATTACAAGTCACCCATGAAGACACCGCACTTTATAGACTTATCGATACGGGAACTGTTGATTTGTTTTATTCACCGCGCGTTAGTGGGCTGGTCCACGACGCGGTAAACGGCGCGGCCTAGGTAGCCTATGAGTTTATTTGCGGTGTTACTGTTGCTCAAGGCATAGTTATTTGAAAATCAGATACTACTTACGCTTATCTTTGCAATAAACTCTATGCACGATATTTATACTAAATCTCGATAGAATTCCTCAACATGAACTTTGCGGTGCTCTGCGCTTTGTACGGCCAAATCGATGCCTTCGATGGCTTGTGTGAGTACGTCTTCATCCCTTCTCAGCACGGCGTCAGCCAGCAATTGGGGAGCGTAAAGGTGTTCATAACTATCGCTATGGAGCCCTAATAGCCTAGATATGTAAATTTTGGCAATATTTCGCTGATATCGGTTGGAGCCTCCGCCATACGCTCGGATTTTCGCTTCCCGGCTGTCAGAGCTCTTAACCTGCAGCGGCGTGACGAATTTCGCACTATCCAGCAGCAGATCAAATCCGCTCCGTCTACCTTGACTTCCGCTTCTATCTTGGTCTGCCGTAGCCGGCAGTACGCGGTGCAGAGCCCGGTCGGGATCGGTGGTATGCGCCCAAAGTAGCGACCCTAATACGGCCAACTCCCCCAAGAAACCGTGAGCCGAATCGCCACCGATACCGTGATCGACGTGCTCGGCAGTATCTTCTGCAAGCTGCCGCATGGGCGGTAATATATTGGCTAGCACCGCTTCGGATATGTCCGCGTTATGAGGCGCTTCCAGCGCGGTGGCTCGAAGGCTCGGCAAACACGCCAGCCATGTCTTGACACGAAAAATCTGTAGATATTCTCCGGTGTCAGCTGGAGCACCAACAGCCATAAGCGCTCCCTCTAAAACACTGGTAGCAGCTTCTAATCTGGCAAAGCGATCAGCGGGTGTGAGCAATTGTGAATTAGCATAGTAAGGCATGCACTCGGCTATTCTCGATATGTCCGTGCCAAATATTTCTACCATAAAAACAATAAAATCACATGGTTTTGCATCCGGCAACCCTATCCTCATCAAGTTAGATTCTACATAGCCTCATAATGCCTAATGGAGAGCCGACAACGGTACAAAAATAGTTCCGGCGTTACAGAATCATTTGTCCATCTCAGTCAGGTGTATTTATTTTTTGTGCAAAACGTTTTCCCGATTTCTACGCACAGAAAAGCATTTAATTTTCGGAAACGTGATACATCATATGACAGTCGTAGACACAGTATATTTTTCGATGGCGTCGTCGCGAATGGCATAGCCCAAACCCGGAGATTTTGGCACATCAATAAAACCGTTCCTATCGACCACATAACTCGGATCAATGAGGTCTTCGGCGAAGAAAACCTGGTACGGCGACATATCCGCCGGATAAATGAACTTGCTTTTTGAAGCCAACGCAATATTAAATGCACGGCCTATGCCCGTTTCCAGCATTCCCCCGCACCATACGCCTACGTCATGGGCTTCAGCGTAGTCGTATATTTTTATACTTTCTATAATACCGCCGACTTTTACGGGTTTAATATTCACTAATTTGCAGGCACCAACTGCCGAAGTGATTTTCAGATCGGCCAAACTACGTATACTTTCGTCTAAGCATACCGGGGTTTTGATCATGTTCTGCAGCTTTGCGTGATCCATTATTTCACGGGCAGCGAATGGCTGCTCAATCATTGTCAAATTATAATTATCGAGCGATTTAAGAATTTCCGCATTTTCGTTGAACGTATAAGCCGTGTTGGCATCCACGGCAAGGTCTATGTCAGGCCACTGCTGGCGCACCGCTTTAAGCAGTTCGACATCCCAACCTGGCTTTATCTTAAGCTTAATTCGCCGATAGCCTTCTGCTAATCTATTTTCGACCTCTTCCATCGTTCCGGCTATGGTATCTTTGATCCCGATACTTTCTCCGACCGGTATCCGGGCTTGGACGCCGCCGAACAGCTCGCTTAAGGATACGTTCTTTTGCAATGCATAAAGATGCCAGAACGCACACTCGATACCCGTCTTGGCCGCATTACTACTGGTAATGCTATCGTATGAAGCTTTAAACGCTTCCGGCGACCCAAAGTATTTACCGACTACGTTAGGCGCGATCACTTCTTTTAAAACATGCGCTACATCGTCGCTTGTCTCGCCGGTAAAGATCGGGGTATTGAATGTACTTGACTCCCCATAACCTATCAGACCTCCTTCTGTGAAGAGCTTCGTAAGCACCGATTCTTTATGGGTTACACCGCCAGTACTTATAGTGAAATCGTGTACCATGGGCAGTGCGAGCTTGCGTATCTCTACCTTAGCAATTCGCATGTCGTTCTCCCGCACACATCCTTACTACTCGAGTGCCGCGAAAGCATCTCTCTTCAAAGTAGCAGATTTTCTGGCTTTCTAAAGTAAAAATCATCACCGACTCAATTTACTCGCTTATTATCAAAGGTCTGGGAACTGATCCAATAAATCCCGCTCTGTCATTGCTTGATCTTCCGCGTTCATTCTATCCAATTCTGCTTGCGTCAAAACAATGCCTTCTCTTTGCTGAAGTGTGCTGCGAAGCTCTGCGGAAGTAATTTGCTGGGGATTTATTTCAATTCTCATGTGTGCCCCGACTCCCATTCGCTCCAATCGTGTATTTAAGGAGTCGGCAACGATCAACGCGGAGCCTCTGCCCGAAGTGCCATGCTGCCCACGGCTTTCAGACGACACTTCTTCACGTCTTCCGGCATGTAGTCGTTCTTCGACACTGTATGTTTTCGGGTCTAAACGATCTTGAATTTCTTGAAAGGTTCCTTGTGTTACCTCATGGAACGAATAGTAGTCGACTACCAGGTGGCCAGTTGCTTCATCACGCGTCACCACGCAGGGTCTAGCATCCCAGTCATCGACAAAGTACCCGCCCGTTTCGGTATGGCTCGAGTGATTTGCCCGTAACTCGCCAATTACCTCGGCCGCATTAAGTCCTGCTGGTCCCATGCCATGAAGCTCTCTTATAAGCTGTCTCGAAGCATCCGTAGCAGATGCTTCCGGGTCCCCAAGTGATTGACGATAATCATGAAAATCACAGCGTCCGATTTCTTCCCCGGTCGGGGGCCTGAAGTCCGACATACCCATAGCTTCCAGTCGTTCCTCAAGCGTTACATCTCTAATGTCATCATAAAGCTCCTCTGCACTTAACTTAGCGTCAATCACTTCTTTTTCAGCATTATCCATCTCCTCCGCGATACGCTGTTCTTCGGCCGGGTCAGGTTCTGCACCGTTATTTACGTCAGATACGTATTGTTCATATTGCCTGGCAATATCTTCAGCAATAGCTTCGTTTATGATAAGCGTTTCGTCGGCTGCTGTAACTTCCGCTACGCGTTCAACTATATCTCTATCCTCCGGTAATGTGTCCTCTTCCTCCTCATCCCCCTCCGGCCTGTCCGTTGGCCCTCTTCCTCCCTCCGGCCCCTCACCACCCTCTGCCTCATCCTCCTGGGCATCAGTCTCTTCAACATCTTCCCTAGGCCTGCCTACTGCTTCATCTCTATGCTCAGGCCCTGGTCCTTCTGTAGCCCCAGCTTCTTCCTCATCTACTTCTTCGTCTTCATCTCTATGCTCAGGCCTTGGCTCTGCCGTAGTTGCAGCGGCAGCTGCAGCCTCTGCTGCCGCTTCAGCTTCAACTTCATCTCTATGCTCAGACCCTGGTTCACCCCTATCCCTGTCTGCTGCAGCTTCACCAGGTTCTTCTCCAGCAGGCCTACTGGCATCATCAGGACTTTGTCTGTCTCCATCTCCGTCTCTAGCACTACCACTATCTCTGCCGGTTGTATGTTGGTCAGCATCATCCTCGTCATGATCATCTTCGTCCCTATCCGGATCATCAGGATCACCATCTTCCTCTCCGCCGGTACCTCTACCGCCGCCTGTTGTTCCGCCTCCACTGCCGCTACTGCCGCCGGCAGGCCTGTCGGCAGCTTCATCAGGCTCCTCAGGCCCTGGTTCTCCCCTAGCTCTGTCCGCTGCAGCAGCGGCTGCATCATCTTGACCTGTTCCCTGATTGGCCGGTGGTTGTCCGCTATCCTCGGCTCGGGTATCATTCCGGTGCTGTTCCGGATCCTGTTGCTGATCTTGTGCAACGGCTGGTTCTGCTGCATGTGGTTCGGTAGCTACTCCTCTGGTAGCAAAACGGCCGGCAGCTTCGGCAGCTTCCTGCCTGGCAGCAGCTTCCAGTATTTGCTGCTCAGCTGCCCGTTCAGCTTCAGCTTGCTCTTGTTGTTGCTGTTCAGCTTGCGACCTTTGGTCGGCAGCTGCTTCTTCGGCAGCTACAGCCTGTTCGTCTTCCCGGATAGTATCTACCTCAGTTCTTAACTCCTGAGCCTCCTTGGCAGTCTCATCTACTGCTACTTGGCCGGCATGTTCTGCAACAGTCTGTTGCTGTTGTTGTTCTGCATCCTGAGCTTCCTTAACTTCAGAATCGTCCACCGAAGGTGGTTCAACTAGTTCTTCTTGTGTATCGGTCATGGGTACTAATGAAAATAAATAAAAAGAGAGATACCTAGGTCATCTTCTATCAAAGAATTATTACAGGTATGACTATTGGCGAATATCAAAAATAATTGTATAATAAATTAGGCAAGGAGTCCAGTCAAAGTTAAACTATATATATTATATATATTTGCTTATTTTTACGGAGCAATGTTTTGACCTTGTATAAAAGTAAGTTATGACAAATGTACCTATAGGTGAACAAGGTGCGCTGCAGCCTAGGTTCAGCGTATTTGAAGAAGCGTTTGAAGACATAAACGTTCCGCGAGAGGCAGCTATTAATGTTGGTTATGAAGTAGATAGTTATGACAATGTAGACCAAGATCATTTAGTCCCGGTAAGCACGGATGTAGAAGTGCTGAATCTTCATGAGGTAGCGTTCGGTATGACAGGATCCGGTAAAACTGAGTATATAAGGGGTCGTTGCCAGGCGCTTGACGAGAGGGGCATACCATTTCTGCTATTTGCTCCTATCAAGGGCCATGAGTACGATGATCTCGATCAGCGTTGTACCAACTTGCCGGTAATTACGATCCGTCCTGGCGACCCTAATAGCCTACCTGTTAAATTTAACCCTTTAGAGCCTGAGCCGGGAACCTCTATACAAGCCCATATTGATATGGTGAAGACATTATTTGTCAGTACTTCAGTCACTAGTCGAGAAGAAGGAACCCTATATGCCAGCATTATTGGTGAGGCTTTAGAAAACGTATATAAAGATTGCGGCTGGGATATTGAAACGGGCGTTCAACAAGCGACTCGCACAACCCCTCCTAGAATTCCTTCACTTAAACAGTTGCACAAAGCTGTTTATGACGTATTGGATAATCCGAATCCTATATCCGGCCGCAAAGGTGGAAGATATGATGAGCGTACTCGCGAAGGCGTACGTGGCTATATGGATACCAGGCTCATATCCTATGAAACAGGGCCCTTAGGAAGTTTTTGTGAAACTGGTCATCCAGCAAGTTTTCGCGAAATGATCAAAAACAATCATGTCGTGATAGATCTTAGCATGGTAAACAGCGACACCGATCAAGGTTTTGCTATAGGGATTTTACTTATTAAGCTTGCTCAGACCTTACAAGCCGACCAGATGTTGGCTTCTAAAGCCAGAGAATCTATGGGCCCGCCAGGGATTTTACACGCAACCATAATTGATGAAGCGCATAAGATTGTGAGCCGATCGGCCAACGGCGGCGCGGATGCCTACGTGGCAAAAACGTTTAGCGATATGTTTACTGAAATCCGAGCTTACCACGAAGGGTTATTACTTGCAGACCAGGATCCGCTGGCAGTTTCCGACCAAGCAGTAAAGCAAGCCGGAACAAAAACAATTTTCAGACTATCTACAGAAGAACAGGTTAATTACATCGCTCAGACAATGAACTTTGATGGTGATGAAGAAGTGCAACGCACTCGGCTTGCGCGAATCCGGACAGCCGGCAAAGGCGTTGCAGAAGTATCGATGCTGGGAGTTAGGGAGGATATGGACCATCCGAGACGAATAAAGACCATTTTGAGTAAGATTCTTCGTGAAGCTCCCGATGAAAAAGCACAACCTATATTGAGAAGCTTGAGTTCGGCAGCATATAGTGGCGATTTTATTCCTAATACGATTGAAATGAGCAAGGCGAAAGAAATAGCCAAAAGCATGGATGAGGCATCGGTAATTACTTGGCTAGCCACCGAACAAGTTGTTAAACATATGTTAACTAATCGTCCATTGCCAGAACTGCCGAGTGAAGTTATTAATCACATTAGAGATTTACCGGTTAGGCTTGGGGAGTGCGTAATCGCAAAGTTAATTGATGATGCCATAACTGCCAGGGCGGAAGCAATTGATGCCTCTGGCTATAATCCGCATGAGTATATGGCGGCTGCCGGAATTGTCATGAGGGATCTTGTTTACGGTCGCGATCAAGAAGGCTATATACAGTCCGGTCAAAGATTGGGCGTTGAATTTGTCCCAATCACCTTGCAGGTATTACACGAATTAGATAAATTGAATCCGCATAAAATGCCTATTTTACCCGATGAAGCTCCTGCACCTCTATTAGATTTTGAGATCGATGGAGTACCGGCAAACTCTACCGTAAGAGAGAGAAGAAATGCCTTACTGAATGAAATATCATTATCTATGAAGATTCCGGGGAATCGTTGGCTGGCCCACGAATTATTAGAGGGTGTCGGTATCAGACCGATAGATTACATCGAACGTCTGCAAAGACTTTTACCAGGTGGCACCCCGTCCGAACGAGTACGAAAATTTGCCGAGAAGATGAATAATTTACCTTCTCCGCACTATAAACCTAGTGACATCGAAGTTTTGGCAACATGGAACTGGAATTTCGTTCAGAATTTTAGCCAGGAAGCCCAGTCTAGAAGAGATGCAGATGCTCGGTTTTTGGCTCAATTAACTACTTTACTGCCAGATATTTCCCTTTCTGTAACTGAGCTTGCCGCTATCCCATTACCGAGTCGTGATACTTTATTGCACGATGCTGCCCGCAAAAAATTGTTACTAGATGCGGCCTAGCTAAGCGGTGAAGTCATTTTAGATATGTACTAAATCGAAGAATTATTGTATTATATTATGTGATAATCTTTGCGTCCAGGTGTGACAATACCGATCGTAAAGAAACGGTACGTTGGGTGCGTTTATATTACTTTCGAACGTAATCCTCATGCCATACAAATGCTTAATTATGTTAAAGGTTCTAAAATTACATGTCTGGTTTTAATTTTGAAAATGATCAAGCACGATTACGCTTAAGCGGTTTACCACAGGAGGCAGATCAGATTGGTAGTGCCACTGCATTTGGTGATCAGGCTCTTGCCGCAACGCATGCGGGCTTAGTCGGTACTGCAGATGCTGGCGGGGCAAATAATCAAGAACCTGGGAGTGAACTTGCTGTACGTGAATGCGGCGTAGTCTCGCGATTTGCCACAGAGCTGGACCGTCTCCAAGCAGCCGGCTTATTTGAAAAATTGATCGAGCCGCAGCCTGACGGCCAGGTAGAACGTTCGATCATGCTAGGTGAAGACGAGATTCGTCTGTTGGTACTCGCTAGACTTGCCGTATCGGCTATATTGCAGGGTGATGTAACTCTACCGGAAAGTGACCGGGAAGGTTTGGGCAGTGGCGGAGACCGTCTTAACGTTGCCTTTTTAAAAACCTTAACGATGCCACAAACAGGCGAATCAGACGAGCCGGTAGAGGCGGAAATTGTTGATGAAGTTGTGTTGCAGGATGAACCTAATGCAAGTACCGAAAATAGCTCTGCTGCCGAAAGTTCGGAAGAATCAGGGAATTACGGGGCGGATCTAGCCGTACCGGATGATGGAGACGTATTGACTTCGGCAAATGCGTTGGGAGCAGTTGCCAGACTAGGACAGGTAGCAAAAGGCGGCGGAAGCTTTGCTGCCCGAGTCGGAAAGTCTTACCTAGATAGAAGGAGACATGAAAAACTAACACACGAAAGGCAGACAGCTAGGTTTTTAAGGCACAAACGTACAGTCCCCCCTAAAGTTGATTATATACAGCAAAGCTTATACAGGGATCAACGACGCAGAGAGTATCCTCATATGCCGGCATATGCAAATGCCCTTGCCGATGTATATTTAGCGGAGGCTGAAGAAGAATTAAGAGTTTTTAAATACCAATGGGAAGAATTACCAAGATTGTATGCCGAATACCCTTCTATGGAAGGCAAATTGCCCGACACACCTGAACCTTTATTACTTAGCGAAGCCGAAGCGGTTATTTTGAGAACCGAAATTTATAAGGAAACTCTAGATGCAACATACGCAGAGGCGGTAGTTGAGCTGGAAAGAGAACGCCGGCAAAGGGCTAACGATGAGTACAAGTATAGAGTGCAGCGAGCATTTGCCGTTGAGTACAATCCCGGTGTTGGGAACCGGATGCCGGATGAGCTTCGTCCCAATCCTTTAAGCGAAGCTGAACAAATTGTAATAAGGATCCGGGCAACGTTACCAAACTTCGATCGAAAATCGCTAAATCAAATGTATGCAGAGGGGCTAGAAGCAATCAGGGGGGCAGATATAGAGCTTGCTAAAGCGCTTGCAATCATAGGTGTTGAAGAACGGGAAGAACTAATCGCTCAATGGGACCGGGATGTACTCCTCCTGGTTAATCCGGGCTTAGCCTCCGTTATACCACCTACTGTGATGCCCAGGCGGTTAAGCGGAGCCCGTAGTTTATTAATATACAGGTTAAATTTCGAAGATAGGAAAGATCACACCTTAGCAATAAGCGCGGCCGCAGAAGCAAAACGTCAGCGAGACCGAGAAATAGCTGCATGGCAAAGAAGTACCACTGAGACTGTAGATGCGTCATCCATATTAGACACAATGCAAGAATTTAATGCCGGTACAGCGTTGACTCTAGAAGAATTTCTAGTGTTATCTAGTGATTCGCAGGCTCAGATTATGGATATGTATGCGCAGATAAAGGCCAGAGCCGCAATTGATCCTGAATATGCAGCAAGTGAAGAGGCCATGTTGGCGGCGGCACGTTTCCGAGAGTTTCTGGCGGTTCACTTGGCACAAGGAGAAGATCCCAGCGGTGAAATTGCAAGACGAGTATCATCGGCAAGAGCCGCAATTGCTAGAACTGCAACACAAGGTGCAGGGGTTGATCGAACGGCAATTATTATTACCGGTCCCAAAATGCAAAATCCTGGATTAACACCGATTGTTGTCGGGTTGTCGGAACGTGGTTACTCACGGGTATTAACCAGGGGTCGAAAATATCAAAGGCCTACGGAACAGGCCATTGCCAGTGAAGCAGAGATTAGCGTAATTTCTTCAGACAGTTCGAAGACAGAAAAAGGTGATGTTTATGTTCAAGGCGGCGATTTGATATCTGTTGCCGGTGAGTTGCTCGGATCCGTTGGCGAAGGTAGTTTACTTGTAATACCAGGAGATGATCAGCATAAATTTACAAGGCAAATTGTAGGGCGGGAGTTAATGAGCCCATCATCACCCTTTTTTGAAGCATTTGAAATTATTGAAGGCCTAGGAAGCGGTGAATTGCGCGCTCAGCCGGAAAGTACATCGAGGCTGCAGTTAGTGCCGCACGCACGTGATGCCATGGTTCTTCGTCGTAGGGCCAGATCAAGATCAAATGCAATGGCAGCTTAACTGATCGATCAAATTAATTAAAGTGACCAAATTTGATCCGGTGGTATAACTCAATACTTGGTCAAATTATTGTAGACTGCGTAAAATTAACGATCCGGCGGCAGCAGCAGTTTTTTCAAGTTCAGATATACGAACATGACCGAGCGTATCCAGGTATGCGCCTAAGCTTTCGAGAGTGTCTGCGTATAGCCATGGCAGACCATCCGCGTTCAATTCGGTTATTGCCTTAATTGATGAAGACACCATGGTCTGAGCTTTTATTCTCATTTCACGACCCACAGTTGACAGTGTTTCCGGCTCTGAAGATTGTGTAAATCGTGTCGTAAAAGGAGCATAGACAACTCCTCCAAGCGATATACCCTGACTGGAAATGTCTCGCCGTCTAATAGATACTTTAGCCGGTGTTTTATCCGGACTAGGCTGATTAACTAGGCTCATCTGGGCATCACACTGAATTTTTAGTTGCCTAACTATATCATCGGGGCTTAATCCGCGAGCTGTGTTCAAATAATCTGTAGAAGCTCTTACGATACCGGCGGGGTTTTCCGTGGCTTGATAGAATGCCAGAAGGGTTTCATGGACAACTGGATTATCTGGGAATAAAGTTCTAGCTTCTAAAAGCGTGGACTCAGCCTCATCCCTACCGGCTATAAAGGCCTGATCATCTTCCTCGCCAAATGCAACTGCGAACTGCGCCTCGGCCAATCGTACGTGGCTTAATGCGCTGATATGTGGGGCAGTTTCAATAGCACGTCGAGCAAAACGTGATCCGGTGTCAAATATTTCCAACTGATTACAAATCGCAGCAATCTCAGTCAGAAGTTCTGGGCTGTCTTTGGCATGCGCCGGTATGGAGGAGTCGGCAAATTCCCTCTCGATTATTTCAGATATATCTTGCGGTGTTCCACCGGCATGTTCTTTGACCTTCTGTTTGATTACGCCTATAAATGCGCTGATTTCCTGAATTGCAGAACTATCAACGTTAGTAACGGCTTTATCCCAAACGTCTTTTGTATCTGTTCGCAGCAAGCCGTCTGACGATCTGTCAATGAGTAAACTACTTCTTGAACTAATCTGATGACGTATGGTGCTGACTTGTGCCCCGGCAGCCTCAGCCTCCTCTTTTATACGCCACATCTCAACTAAATTGTGTGATATATCGCCAAAGTGCCGGCTTATCCTGTGCTTGCTGGCACTAGTTGCTTCAAAGGGGGCTGCAGCATGTTCATTGGGATCTGCTCGTCCGTAGTCACTGACAATAACAATCCCAATATTTGGATCTACACACTGAGTAGCGACTGCCGCAAAGTCCTCTACATCTTCTGAAAAGTTGTACCATTCCTTTACTCTTAACACGTTTTGTCCGGATGGGCTGCCTTTTGCAGCGGCTGTATTGCCATGTAAGAATTTTCCGAATAGCTGGCTGAGTTTACGAGGCCCCCAGTGTTTTACCAGCTGCCACTTATCATATGAAAGCGGTAAAGTCGTTGGCGGAGTAATTTCTCTATTAGCCGAAGATCCCCGGGTTTCATCGACTTCGACTAGTCTTCCGAATAACTGATCATGCAATACGTCTCTATCGGCTGCGGAAGATAATTGGTCAAGGAACTCTTTTGGAGTTAAATGGCTGGTTGGTACAGTTATTACTTCTCCGCTATCACGATCAACTTTTACCAGTGGTCGTTTACCAAAGAAATTTGCTGCCTGCAGCATTAACCGCACACCTTTTTCGTCATCACTATCTACAAGCCGTCGTGCTGCTGTTGCACTAAGGACATTACATGCAACCAGCATGTGCGGCTCCTGCCCACGGTCAAAATTTAAATTAGCTGCATCTCTAGTCAGGAATTTAACTCGAGAGATTTCGACGTCTTCTCCGATATGATCGTCAAGATATCCGGATCTTTGCACAGCCTGCATTGGGGCATCATATTTATCTGTAACGGTAACTACGGTTCTTGAATAAATGTCAGGGTAGTTTTGTAGCTCATCCAGTAATCCTTTAACTTCAATACATGGACCGCTACCTAAAATGCAAATTCTTAGTTCGCCTTCTGTAGGCAAATTGCCGCTAGCTTGAAGTTTTCGCATGCGTTCACCGAAAACTTTACCTAATGATCGGCCATAAGCTAACGAAGCATGTGGTGCCCGATCTCTTTCGTATACCGATAAGCCTCGCCTATAGGCATCTTCAGTCATATGATGTTCCAGGGTCTCGGGACCGCTTCGATAACCGGAGATTACCTGGACGTCGCCAAGCTCAGATTCGGAAACGACTTTAGTATGTAATTCTGGGTGAGAATTGAGACGATTTCTTGCTGTACCACTAACAATAAGCCTTTCAACTGCGGCGGGGTCATCATTAAGTGGCCGTGCTCCTACTATGGCGTCTAAACTAACGGCTTCAGCCGTAAGGCCAACAGTTAAAACTGCTTGATCGTCTACGGTTGTAGCGCTTACGTCCCTTCGGAAATCCTGTAATTCCGGTGCAATTTGGCGACCATCAAAACTGTGGGGTAAATCCGTTTGAAAAGTATTCATCGGATCAGGCGGACCGGTTAATTCTGTATTTACGGTCATAGAAGTATTTCTTGCAATATAAAAGGTTTATTTGATGGCATAAATTAATATCTGGGTAAATTTGGTATATTTCGAAATAGAAAATTACTTAGTAAAATGCTCCAAAACCACTGAATGTATATGTATATAAAAACATACAATAGAATATTTATCAATACTTTCGAGCTGTTGTGATGCTGGGTTATATGTTAAAAATTGTAATTAAGCAACCGATTTATGCTAAATCGTCAATTACAATTCAAAAAGTGAGAAAATGCGAGTTTCTAAGATGTTAGCGGAATCGAGCTTCTGCACGAATGTCGTCTATTCCCATTGCACTTGAATTTAGATCTATGGCATCGCAAAGATTGCGTTGAAATGTATCAAGATAACTTTTCTCGAGTATATTCAAAGTGTCACCTTGGCTTTCCTTGACTAATAGCTCTGCAACAAATAGAGTCGCTTCTCTTACTTGGGCAGTATCGGGTTTTATATCCATTATGTCTGACCCCAAGGCGCGATATGCTATGTTGCCTACAATTACTACAGTAGCACCTTTACCTGTGGCACTTTTCCAATCTACATCAATTTCACGATTATATTTCATGGGTATGGCGGCGTCTGGACCGCCCTCTAAGCGTCGTATCTCAGAAGTTGGTGTTGCTAGAAATGTATTTCCATTTAATGGTGGGCGAGCCGTTGTTGCCATAGCTAAAGACTCAGTGAGCATACCCATTGCATGCCCTTGTCTTAGTATTTCTCTTCTTTCTTCTCTGCTTAAATCCGTATTCCTTGGATTTGGTATGGCTTGAGTCGTATTGACAATGGATTGAGTTGCCTGACGCATGCTATCTAAGGTAGCGGCAGAGTTAATGTAAACTCTTGTGCGCTCTTCTTCGGATAGATCTCTGTCTTCAACTCTGGCTCGATATAAATCCCATTGGTCAAGAGTGAATCTAGATTGGGCGGCATGGTTATTTATAATAGGTTCGTCTTTGCCGTATGGACCGCTTCTGGGTTCATATACAGTTTTACCTGCTTCGTCTTCACTAATATTATATAGGGATTCTAAATATCTTGAATGAGCCTGATTTAGTAAATCAAGTCTGCTGCTAACATCGCCACTTTGCTCACTTAGTGCCAAATCGAGCAAACGTGACGCATCATGCGATACAGCTGCTACACTTGTTTGTGATCGAGGGCGAGTTTCGTCATATATGCGGTTAATATCGTCTGGTGAAAGTGCTTCAGCACTGCGAGCTAATCCGTCCGGACTGTATAGTATGTTCCTGGCACTGGGTCGTGATACATCCTCCTCATCCCCCTCCGGCCTGTCCGTTGGCCCTCTTCCTCCCTCCGGCCCCTCACCACCCTCTGCCTCATCCTCCTGGGCATCAGTCTCTTCAACATCTTCCCTAGGCCTGCCTACTGCTTCATCTCTATGCTCAGGCCCTGGTCCTTCTGTAGCCCCAGCTTCTTCCTCATCTACTTCTTCGTCTTCATCTCTATGCTCAGGCCTTGGCTCTGCCGTAGTTGCAGCGGCAGCTGCAGCCTCTGCTGCCGCTTCAGCTTCAACTTCATCTCTATGCTCAGACCCTGGTTCACCCCTATCCCTGTCTGCTGCAGCTTCACCAGGTTCTTCTCCAGCAGGCCTACTGGCATCATCAGGACTTTGTCTGTCTCCATCTCCGTCTCTAGCACTACCACTATCTCTGCCGGTTGTATGTTGGTCAGCATCATCCTCGTCATGATCATCTTCGTCCCTATCCGGATCATCAGGATCACCATCTTCCTCTCCGCCGGTACCTCTACCGCCGCCTGTTGTTCCGCCTCCACTGCCGCTACTGCCGCCGGCAGGCCTGTCGGCAGCTTCATCAGGCTCCTCAGGCCCTGGTTCTCCCCTAGCTCTGTCCGCTGCAGCAGCGGCTGCATCATCTTGACCTGTTCCCTGATTGGCCGGTGGTTGTCCGCTATCCTCGGCTCGGGTATCATTCCGGTGCTGTTCCGGATCCTGTTGCTGATCTTGTGCAACGGCTGGTTCTGCTGCATGTGGTTCGGTAGCTACTCCTCTGGTAGCAAAACGGCCGGCAGCTTCGGCAGCTTCCTGCCTGGCAGCAGCTTCCAGTATTTGCTGCTCAGCTGCCCGTTCAGCTTCAGCTTGCTCTTGTTGTTGCTGTTCAGCTTGCGACCTTTGGTCGGCAGCTGCTTCTTCGGCAGCTACAGCCTGTTCGTCTTCCCGGATAGTATCTACCTCAGTTCTTAACTCCTGAGCCTCCTTGGCAGTCTCATCTACTGCTACTTGGCCGGCATGTTCTGCAACAGTCTGTTGCTGTTGTTGTTCTGCATCCTGAGCTTCCTTAACTTCAGAATCGTCCACCGAAGGTGGTTCAACTAGTTCTTCTTGTGTATCGGTCATGGGTACTAATGAAAAGAAGACTATAAGGCTTAATAACAAAAACTGGTTGCTGCTAGCGCTTTAAGACGGACAGATTTCTTTGTCATTGTTTTCGTTATTCTTGTAAGTACCAACTAAACAAGGAGTAACGAAGATGACTCGAAAGAGCTGTCCGTCTTGCTATTGTACCAACGTAAAGAAAAACGGTGTGAGGAACGGTCTACAGCGCTACGTCTGTCGTACCTGCCGTCGGTCATGGAGCAGTAAAGGCCGCCCTGGCCGTAAGCGAGCTACCCTATGGCACCAGTATGCCTTTGACGGTCGTACCGTGAACAGCTTGGCTAAAGAATACCGGAAAAGTACCGGTTGCATCCGCGCTCAACTCAATGGCTACAGCCCGCCACGCATCATCCAGAAACCGCGTACCGTAGCCGTCATAATGGATGTTACCTACTTTGGGGACTGGGGCCTCCTGGTTGTTATTGACCCATATGCAGTGGCGACGCTTGGTGAGAATACGGTGCTGTATTACGCCACGGTAGACGGGACAGAACGCACCGTAGATTATGAGGTTGCAACAGATACGATTGAAGCAATGGGCTACAGTATCCTGGCGGTCACCATTGACGGCAGACGAGGCGTACGGACTATGCTGGAGGGCAAAGGCATACCGGTCCAGCATTGCCAGTTTCACCAGCTTATGACCATCACTCAATGTCTGACCAAGAAGCCACGACTGACGCAAAATATTGAGTTACGAGCGCTTGCCTTAACGCTCGCTCGGACAGACGAACTAACGTTTGAGGATGCACTCGCTGGTTGGTACAAGAAACATGGGGCATGGCTCAAGGAGCGTGATCCGGTCACCAAAAGATATGCCCATGAGCGTACCAGAAGAGCTTATTTTTCCTTGTGTCGCAACCTACCATATCTGTTCACCTACCAAGCCGATTACATACAGGAAAGTGGCATACGAGTAGCCAACACAACGAGCCCATTAGACGGAAGATTCGGCGTCTGGAAAGACAAGCTCATACCCCACCGTGGAGCCTCAAAACAACGAATAATTACGATCCTCTGGAGTTTCTTCTCTAGAAAAACAGATTAGAGTAGACACCAGAATTTGGTGTTAAGCCGACTATAATAATACCATAAATGCGGGGATAATGCAAGATATACGTAGGTAAGTACTCACAGCTCGTGGCGCCGTATCTGTTAGATGCAGTCTCAAGAAAAAGACTAAAAACACACAGAACTGTATAATTCGACGCCCTTACGGGGGTGAGTAATACCGCTTATACCATGACCTGTGAGCACTTACGTGTCTAACTGCTCACTAACACTAGTTCTTCCGCAAAGCTTACATAGGCAGTCTGACTTTTACGCCGCTACTGGCTTAGTAATCTTATAAAAAACACGCTCACTACCGTCTAATACTCCACGATATGAGCATATCGACCAATCGCCGGCTCGCAGTCGACTGATTAGGGGCTGTATGTCTTTAACTTGATTTGGGCTAATATCACCAAAAAATACACCGCCCGGCCGTATGGCACTGAGCAGATTGTCGATGATAGCCGCGGGGTCGTTATTGTACGCCAATACGTCGTGCGCATAGGCGACGTCATAGTAGGCGGGCTCAACCACGGCATGCGCCAGGTGATCTCGCCGGAATCCTACATCATTTTCAATTACACGGTCAAACTCTTCGTTATTCAGATCATCCACAAAACTATGTCCGTTAATGCCGACCGCAATGACATCGCTTTTTCGTAACGACGTTGACTGCAAAACCATTTCTTTCAGCTCTGTCAGCGCCATAATTCTGCCGCACCCGGCATCAAGGACCCGTACTTTACCCCGAGCGTTAGCGGCAGCAATAGCTTCTTTGAGCGGGCCCGCCTCCGGGCCTAACGGCGCGAAAACTTCTTCGATGGCATCAATGCGATGATCGACCGATTCGGTCGTGAAGGTAGCATGCACCCATAGATCAAGCGCAATAGCGCCGACGCGACCGGCCGGCCGAAGCACCCGGTCGGCAGCGGATGGAACGCTTTCCCCGGCCGCCAATAAACGGCTCGAGACATGCCATCGGTCATCATCATCCCTTTTAAAACCCATCCTATAAGCGACCGCGTCGTATGCTAGTACCGCCTGCTCGCGTGTTAGAAAGCACGTCTGTTTGCCGTTACACGTCCTTGACCGGACTTCTTCACTCGTCTGGAGCGCTACCGACTCCATGCCAAGCCCTTCGGCCAGTATGGCCGCACTCCTAAGCAGTACCGCCGATCCGTCAATCGTCATCAGCCCACGCGGCAATCTCCGGCCCACGATTTTATTTTTACGTTCCGTGTCGTAGAGTGTACCCTGAACCTGCTGCAGCTGCTGGACAATAAGTTCGTTCTGCCCGTTAACCTGCATGCCGACCACAGCCTGCGGTATGCCTTTGTACGTCAGTGCAAAACCTACCGGCGTATCGAGCCAGGTGCTGTAAGAAACCATAAGCTTACGTTTGCTGCTTATTACCGGCTGCGACTCAATATCTTCTTGACCCGGCCACGATTCAATATAGCCTTGCGTCGCATGAAGTATATCGGATTGTATATTCAGCGGGATAAACGCATAAGCACCGATGCGCTTGTCTTCGAGTTCCACTCCCGGCAATGCCGACTCACGAAGCAATCGCGGCAAGTCGATCTGTGCGAGCTGTTTACCGTGCATCGCTTCCATGACCGCATTTTGCCTAAGTACCGCGGCCGCTTTGGGTGCAGTTCTCTCATAGCCATGATCCGGCCAGGCAAGCAATTTTGACCATACTAAGAATCGAGGGTTAAACCCTTCTTCTTCCAATTGCGTCTGAAATTCTTCACTTTCCCAGCGCCGGCCATTCGCAACCGTCCAGGCCATGACCTCAGCTCCAAATCGTTCGAGCAATACACCGGCCTGCATAGTACCGAGTAATCTCGCTGCATGTTCACGCCGATAGTCATAAAAACCTAAATCTTCAAGCTCCGGCAAGAGCGCCGCGCCCGTGGTCAGCTCGCCAAGCGGCTGTATCCTCTGGAGAACTCCTTCGGTCGAACCGGCAAACGGAAAGTTTGCTCCCGCCATGCGCGGGCTCAAACGGTCGTCCAAACATACTTCGGCTAGTGACTGAGACATAAAATATACTTAACACTACTTTGCGTATTATGCAAATCTGCTAGCGACAGCTGGCATGGTGAAATCCGCTTTGAGGCTCCGTTCTTCACTTCAGAGGCAATGGCATCTGCATTGACGTGGGTGGTTATGATTATTTAAGTTTCAGCAGCCGCATTACTGAGTGACGGCCGGCACTGGATGGACGCGCTTGAAGCTATGAATATGGATGCTGATGCGATTATTGCGTGATGCCCGGCGCCTGGCATGGCCCGAAGCAGCCAAAGCCCCGCAGACCCAGCCCGCTCCCAGCAAGTCCGTCAACAATCTCGTGCGGCTACTTCCCCGACCCCAGGTATACACCG
Source organism: Candidatus Saccharimonadia bacterium (assembly GCA_963810525.1). Lineage (GTDB taxonomy): Bacteria > Patescibacteriota > Saccharimonadia > Saccharimonadales > UBA4665 > JAICLK01. The sequence goes on along the minus strand of CAWENB010000006.1, from coordinate 31,921 downwards.
TGCAGATAGTTCTCCACGGCCAGCGTCAGCATGCTGCGTTCTGATTCTTCGGTCAGGCTGGCGATGTGCGGCGTTATGATTATATTTGCTTCCTGCCGCAGATCTGGCGCCACATGCGGCTCGTTTTCTACGGTGTCGGCCACATAGACGAGATCATGGCTACGTGCGGTCTCCGCGGCAGCGGCCTCGTCGACGATCCCGCCCCGTGAAGCATTGATGAGTATGGCATGTTTTGGCAGCAATTTGAGATTGCCGGCATTAACCAGGTGCCGCGTTTGCGGCATTAACGGCAGGTGGAGCGTAACGATGTTACTCCGCGCTAGCACGGCGTCAACGGAGGCCATGGACTCCACGTCCTCCGGCAACGAAGCCTGACTGACATACGGGTCGTAGACGAAAAAATCTCGACAGTTAAATCCTCGTAACTTTTTATGCACTTCCCGGCCGATGTGACCGAACCCGATGATCCCGATGGATTGGCTCGACAGGCTGTGGGAGACGAATTTGAAGCGATTCCACGACGCTATGTCTTTGTCCGTGAGCGTGTGGTATTTGCGCAGCGCCAGTAGCATCATGCCAACTACGTAATCGCTTACCGCGTCGGCGTTCGCGCCCGGCGCGTTATAAACTCGGATTGCTTCTTTATTACAGAAGTCCATATCAATGCTATCGACGCCGGTCCCGACCCGGATAATATGTTTGAGGTTAGGAAATGTATTTTTAATCGATGGCGTAATGTTGGTAGCACTGCGAATGAGCAGCGTTGTGCATGATTCCGGTATGTGACCGGTAAAATCCGTGCTGCCCGAATACAGCTCATAACGTGCGGAAAATAATTCTTTAACCGAGCCTACATCAATGGCCTCCGGCTCAGTAACGTAAATAAATTCTTTCAAAAGTTACTCCTACATACCTGGATCATTCATTTACAAATGACAAAAATTTACTTCGAACAATACATTGGCTGAAGCTGCAAATTTTTGTTGCGTTTATATTCCCCGGCTTCGCGCCGGCCGGACGAGGACGGCTAACGTCATCGACGTCCTTTGCAGCATATTCATAGCTTGACCGTCCCGGTTGGCCGATATGGACAACACTTAACAAGAGTGTACCACACGAAAGCTTACCTCAATAACTACTACACTATTCAACCCGCAGGGCTTCAATCGGATCCTGCTTGGCAGCTCTTCGGGCTGGCAAAATACCTGCAATGGTTGCAATGACCATGAGTACGATGACGAGTGAGATGATTTGGATTGGATGGAATATCAGGAGGTGGTGACTGCCGAGGCTCAGTTTTTTGCTGATCGTCGGGTTCAGCAAAGTTCCTGTGGCAACCGCCAGTCCGGCGCCGATCAAACCGCCAATCAAACCGATTAAACTGGCCTCGTATAAGAACAGCTTTGATATATGCCAGCGCCGCATGCCGAGCGCTTTCATCAGCCCGATCTCGCGCGTACGCTGCAGCACACTAATATACATCGTATTAACAACACCGAACAGCGACGCGATGATGGCGATCAAACCAAATACGATCACAATACCTTGCAATACGTTGATTACCTGAGTCAGCGACTTCTCGGTATCGACCACGCTTTGCGCCGTGTAGCCGAGCCGTTTGACCCGTGATTCTACCGCATTCAGCTGCGTAGTATTGATTCCATTCGTAACTTCAACGTTAGCAGTTAAATATTTGTGATAGTTGACCGTGCCTTGAGTGACGAAGTCATTGAGGGCAGTCAGGTCATGCTCGTTCATTTTCAGGTACAGGCTGGTAGCTGGCTGGATCAGCGTTGAAGGCTTTGTGGCCACCGCGATCACCGTGAAACGCTCTTCTTTAGTTGCCGACGAGGAACCTCCGGAAGCCGCTTCGCTAGCAAGTGTTTGCATCAGGCTCGATTCGCCGCTCTGTTTTTGCACCGCCAGACGGATCGTTTGCCCGATTGCTGCTTGGGGAGAGCTGAAACCGAGTGACGACACGAAAGCTTCGGGGAGGATAATCGAACCATTTGGCAGATGATTCGGAATGCTGCCTGCTGCCAGGGTTGGCTGGTTGTAGCTATCATACACTACCGCCGTAGCGACATATTTGCGCTGGCCGTCGCGGGTGATGTATTGCAAGCCGAGTGAAATATTCGGCTGTACGCTGGCCACGCCGGGTACGGCGGCAAGTCGACTAAGATCAGAATCGGTTAACATTTTTACCTGCTGGCTGGCGCCGCGTTCTGACGTGATGCTGCCGTAATTGGAGTTGTACTCCTGGGGCTGGCTGCTGTTCGTAGCCTTAAAAAACTCTGATCATTCGTCACAATCAGTGCGGCCGGGTCAAAATTGTCGGTAATGATGGTATTAGCATACTGATGCGCCCCATTACTTGATGCCATCGTCAAGGTGAGTGCGAAGGCTCCAACCGCGATTGCTAAGGCGGTGAGTAATGTCCGGGCCTTGGCTGTTCTCAAACTGCGGGCGGCACGCCGAATGATGTCTAGATTACGCATGTTTGACCATCCTCTGCTTATGATGTACGGCTTCTACGCTGCCGTCTTTCAGATGAATCTGAGTCTGGCAGCGGGCCGCTAAGTCTTGGTCGTGCGTTACCAGGATGATAGTACAACCCAGCCGCCGGTTAAGCTCAAACAGTAATTTCATAATCGTTTCACCGGTCGAGCTATCAAGGTTGCCCGTCGGTTCGTCGGCAAACAATATACTCGGACGGTTGACGATGGCCCTCGCAATAGCCAAACGCTGCTTTTGACCGCCTGAGAGATTACTGGCCGGGCTGCGTATTTTATCGCCAAGCCCGACGGCTGCAAGCGCGCGTTCCACCTGTTGACGACGCCGACGTAACGGGGACCGGGCGATCTCAAGCGGCAACATGACATTCTGGTAGCAGGTTTGATAGGGTTCCACGAAAAACGATTGGAAAATAAAACTCATCTTGGTGGCCCGGAAATCGTCCATGGCCCGGGAACTCATGGTCGATAATTCCGTGCCATCGATAATGACCTGGCCGCCTGTAGGCCGGTCCAGGCCGCTCATGATATGCATCAGCGTCGACTTTCCCGAACCGCTTTTACCGAGTATTGCAGTCGTACTCTGACTCTGAATGGTGAGAGAAACATCTTTGATAGCCGTGAAGCGATTTTCCTTACGGCCATAAGCTTTGGTGACGTGACGAAGTTCAATCATAGGGCTGCTCCGGGCAGGTGATGACTACGCAGGTATGACGTGAGCTGGTTGGCTATAGCCGTCTGGCCTTCATCGTTCGGATGAAATGGCGCGCCGTCGGCGAGACCCTGTACCCAGGGGTCGTTCGAGCACAGTTCATGCCCGCTGAAGCTGATCGGCACAAAGTGGGCGAAGCCGAAACCCATCACTGCTGACTGCAGGGCTGCATCAGTACTTGTTTGTTCTTGGCGCCACCACAGCCGTTCGGCGGCATTGGTACCGGACACATCCGGACACTGAGTGTTGGTTCCCGAAAAAAGTTGATAATACCCGGTCACCAAAACCGTTGGTACCGCCGCATTGTAATGGGTTTTAATTTGGGACAATGCTGATCGCAAACTCCGCGTGACGGCACCGAGACGACTTGACATGAGCTCGCTGTCAGCCGTAGTGCCGCAGATGGCCTGATAACACCGGGCCAGAATGTCCGTCCATTGGATATCGTTGGCACCGATAGTCATCGTAATGAGAGTCGGTTTCGGCCGGACATAGAGCTGGTTGAGTTGGGGCGACACCCATGCTTGATTCACGTCTTGCCGGCCCATAATCCCGTTCGTGAGGGTAGCGCCACTGCAAGCTACGCTCGTCAACCGATAATTGAGTTGCGTCGCCAGTACATCCGGATAGGCTTCTTGATTGCGATCACAGGCGCTGGCGTCGCTAGGAGTTTCCAACCCAGCGCCCGCTGCCACGGAATCACCGAGCGCGACGTATACTTTCCGGGAAGTTTCAGGTGCGGGCTGTTTCGTACCATGCCGTAAAGCCAGCCAGGCTGCCAATGCACCCAGGAGTATGATTGCCGCTAGTCCGGAAAGAAGAAATTTCACTACTAATTAAGTATAGGGCAAGACGACCAATAATGGTGAATGTCGGACGCCCGTTTTTAAGTAAATACAAAGCTTTGTTACCTGTTCATTCGAGGCAATATGCAAACTACTTCGAACGTATACACGTTTGCAAATACGACTCTTAAGGCGCGCCCGTGCCGATTCAGATTTATAGCGTCGGCGGCAGTTCAGTGAGTGCGTCGTAGCCGTTGCTCGCGCCGGCAGAGCCGCTGCTGATGGGAGGCGGCTCGCTCAGCCAGATTTCCGGATTGAAACTGACCGACTCCGAAGCGCTGTTGCCGTACAGGGTGCCAAAGGTGCGGGTCAGCCAGATTTGCCGGCCGACGAGCGAACCGTTAACCTTCAGCTGTGCATTGCAGTTGTTATATAGCGTATCGTCGAGTGCCGGAGCGGAGGCGCCGACGGCACAAGTGTAGATGATTCCGTTGTTGCCGCTGCTATCCGGTTCCGCGATATACCAGCCGTCTAGCTGACCGACGGATTTGTCGATGAAGATATTGCCGCTGGCCACAATCGTGAATGACGGAATGGCGTTGACACTCGCATAGCTATTGCTGAATGTGATGTTGCCGCCGGTTATCTGGACATTGCCGTCGACATAGATGGTGGTATGGGTGCCGTTCGCAATACTCAGCGGTGCGTTGATGGTCAGGTTGCCGCTTTGGATAAAGATGGTTTTGCCGATATCCGACGGATTGAAAGTCTGATTGCCAGTATATGTAGGATTGGCAGGATGATTATCATAGTAGTCGGTCATACAACTTTCACTGCCAAAGGCGCCGCCGTAGGTATCTGAGCCGGTTCCGCCCAGTGAAACGTTCTGGGTGTTAGAAAAACTGAGACCCGTTGGTACCTCGCCGCTGGTACCCTGGGCAGTAGCAAAGTCCTGGAGATAATTGAGCGCAATCGCTGCATATTGGGTGCCTGCGCCGTCATACGTCGCATTCTCTTGATTCCAGCTGACGATACCGGCCTTGGGATCGGCCGGTGTGGCGCAATCGGTTCCGCCTACGTCCATGCTTGCACCGGCGGAAACGTCACCGGAAGTAGTACTAAAGTACGGCATGTCAGTAATTCTGAAAGAACTGGAACAGCCGCCTGAGACCAGCGCATTGCCGGAAGCGTCGTACAGGTTGGCGTTGATCGTATAAGAACCGGTCCCGATCGGACCGATGCTGCCGGTCTTTGCTGACAACTCCGTACCGGATTGCGAAGGTCTTAACGAGCCGGAGTTGTAGGTGTTCGGACCAGATACGGCTATCTTAATTTTATCGCCAGCGCTTAGTGCGGACGTCGCATCACTGCTATTAACAAAATCGACGGCGGCGGAGATGGTAAAAGAGCGGTCGGGATCTAACGTAGCGGGGTTTGCCGTAACACTGGCGCAGGTCGGCGGTGGTGGTGGCGGCGTCGCTCCAATACCATCGGTGTCTCCGATTTCGTTACTGCAAAGCCGGTCCAATATGAACTGGGAGCCATCAGGATTATTGAACTCGATCACATGCTGGGTACCCGGCCACTCATTACCGCTCCAGGCTATGTCTCGGGCATCGGCACTAGGGGAATTTGGCGGATATGGATACCCGGCTTGCCAACATTGTAATGTACTCGTAGTACAGGCGTGGCCACTGTCAGGAGTGCCGAGATTCTCATACATGGTGTCATTCCAGGTTATCCATCCCTGAGAATCATAATAGTTCACCCGTGCCTCCCAGTCGGCAAGGTGGGTCGGATCCTGGGCGTACGCTATCGCTGCCTGCCAATTACAGGCTGAGTTACCATCATACCATTTGCAAACATCGGAGCCGTTTGTACCTAGCATTATTTCAATAGTGATCGCTGCCCCGAGGGAATCAAAATCGTAGCTTGTTGGGCTTCCTCGGTTGAGGTAATTCTCATAGAACGATATAAACGTTGACGCAGAATCTACGCTTGCTGGGATAGCATTCGCGGAGGGGTCAGTGGGATCGACGAGAACGTCGTTCTCTGGGACACCGCCATCACTTGTTAAATATAAATTATTATTCGTAAGGTAGCCGTTGCAAGCGGTGCGCCCATACGCGTTGAAATTGCAATCAGCCGCATACGACAGTGAGGTCGATGCGCTCGCTATCTGTGCGCAGCCCAATCCAAAGATATACGCGACTATGAACGCAATTCCGACGAAAACTAATCCAAAACGCTTGAGGGCATTGATTAATCTCATCAGAGGTTCTCCGCCGGCTGATTATGCTGAATATCTACTATGTCTTTTTGATACTGCGCGGCCGTCGGAGCCATCGGGTCGTGGATCTTCGCTGCCCAAGTCTCCAGCTGTTCGAGCAATGGTACAAGCTGCTGGCGTTCGCCGGCGGCATATCCGGCCGATGCTTCACCTTCGAGCGCTGCTATCTGTATTGTACTGTCGTATTTCGGTGCATCCTTAAAGTCAGTTATCGCTTTCCCGTATTCTTTCAGATTGCAATATGCGGAACCTGCCTCCATGTAGTACTGAGCGAGCAGCGCGTTACTAAAGGTATATTTTCCCGACATCTTACCGTTTATAAGGATGGTGGAATAGTAAACAACCGCGGTATTATCACCCCGGTTAATGCTATTAGCGAGATTTTTCTGCTGGCTTGCCTGTTCGGCGGCATCGGCGGCTTTGTTGTCACCGGAGTGGTAATGTTCGTATAGCCACCATCCACCTAAGACTATGATGACTCCGGCGAGTATGCAGGCAGTGATCGTGAATTTTCGCCGATTCGACGTGGCGGGCCGGAATTTATGCGTCTCGAACGCCGCCTGATTGGCTTCTGATTTCTTTGGCTGTTCTTGTTTGGAGGTAGCCATGTTTAATTTCTACATTCCACTCGCGGCAGTCCCGGGTACATTTCACCTAAACTATTAATATATGAATTTAACTATTAACCAATAACTCTGCTTATGCTATGTAGTATAAAGATAACTTCGATTTTTCACAAAATTTACTTGACATTAATTTGAGCCGTCTCTGAATGCAGCAAGTTGATTTTAAGGAGCACTGCTCATCAAATTACCCGGTGCGCATCTTATCTCGAACGCGATACCCGCGGCAACTGCGCCCAAGTCATCCCTTATGGGCGAACACTTGTTGATTGGTGTCGCGTTTCTCGTAATAGCGTTGGCTTTGCTACCGGCATATGGATGATACTGAAGTACCTGATATATAAAAAACATTAAAATATAAATGCATCAGCGTTTAAACGGGCTGTCAAGACTGACGCTGCTACTTTATTTTTGAAGCGTCTACGTGCTAGGAAATTATCGTTAGAATCGCTGATATAAATAAAATTCCAGAGGTAAATGAAATGTATCGTTCTATAAAAACAGTGGATGGTTCTATGGTGGAGCATAAGGAACGATTATAGAACTTGGGTAGGGCTGGAAGATGTTAATGTTGTAGAAACGTATACCGCGTTTGACGAAGAGGAAGACGATGAGTAATGGTGAGTTATCCTCTCTGGTGAGTGGTAACTGAGACATCCGTAAGGATTAAAGCCGTGTTGGAGCCTCAACGTACACTGTGTCTCTGTGTTGAATTATAAAAATTTTAACGTGTTTTGCTTCTACTCTAAATACGATTCTGTAACTCCCTACCCGCAATTTACGGTAACCCTTGAGTGAACGACGTAACGACTTGCTATATACCATAGGGCGTGACATCAACTTTCGCTCAATTGCTTGCCTAATCTCACTCTTCCATGGCTCCTGAATATTTGGTAGGTCGTGTTTGACCACCTCGTCAACATACAGGATTTTGTACATTTATTTTCCAAATACTTCGGAGTGCGGATGAAACGTACTGTCTTTATAGTCTCTGTCGCTGGCGATTTTGTCCCAGATATCATCTTCCTCGGCTTCAAGACCAATCTCCAAAAGCCTAAGTGCTTTGGTAGCAGTTGGCATTTGATCGCGCTTGGCAATACTAAGTAGGGCTTTTTTAACATCGTCCGGAAGACTAATGTTCAGTCGCGATTTTGTCGTACTCATGTACCAAGTGTAACAAAAGTGTATCACCAGGTCAAAATTTCTTACAAACGGGGATAGTGCTCCGAGCCCAATTTTTTCAATAATATAGATTTTTTGATGTTTACGGAGTAATCCTGAAGTAAGGCTTAGAATGGTATCATATGCCCATGATTAATGGATTGGTTTTTGATGTTGACGGAGTAATAATCGACTCAGAAAAAGTGCATTACATAGCGTTTAAAAAAGTTTTGTCAAAATATAATTACCGACTCAATTTTGCGTCATATAAAAAATACTTCAGCGGGAAGTCAATTAAAGGAGGATTTCTTTCACTTTTAAGTGAAAATAAAATTGTCGATAACGCAGACGACGATATTATTAAAGATTTCTCAAAACAAAAAATAGATGAAACGATCCATATATTTAAGACTAACCTGACTTTCTACGCAGATACTTTAGACTTTATCGCGAGAGTTAGTGAGGGGAACGTAGAGTTTGAGGGCATCGGATCGGTTAGGGATAAACCGGTACTCGCAATGGTGACTGGACTGGAAAAAACGCTTTTAGAAGAGGTGTTAAAACATCACAATCTTCGTGAACTATTTTCTGTATTTGTTACTCCTGACATGTATACTCATTCAAAACCAAACCCTGAATGTTATTTGAAGGCCTTGTCAGAAATGAAGCTAACCTCCCTAGAGTGTATTGGTTTTGAAGACACTCCCTCAGGTGTCAGTGCATTAAATAATGCGAGAATATACTCGGTCGGGATTACAACCACCCATGATCAGAAAGAACTTAAAGACGCCAAACAGCTCACAACATCGCTCGTATCATTAATTTCGGATCTGCGAATTTGATTGTTTAATAGCCTAGAACATAAAGTACTTAAAATTTAATCGAGTCATACATGGTACTTATCTAGTAGATATAATTTTGGTTCGATCTATATGCTCTCAAATTAACCAAACTAAAAACACCCCGTAATAAGGGGGCGTTTTTAGTTTGGTTTTAAGGTCGTTCTATTGGTGGAGCATATCGGGCTTGAACCGATGACCTCTTCAATGCCATTGAAGCGCTCTAGCCAACTGAGCTAATGCCCCGTGAAAGTCAACAGTAAGTTTAGCAGATATCACACGGATTGTGAAGCCAGTTGCACTTACTCACTACATCGTGGACACTTCCGCTCGCGGAATAGTTAGGCCCAGTGTAGCACAGAATTCATACGGGGTGAGGTAACCGAGTGCCTGGTGCGGTCGGAAGAAGTGGTAGTCATTGAGCCAATGGTTAATCTGTCGCTGCAGTGCCGGCACGTGATGGGTTGTGCGGTCTTCATCGAGACACTCAGTCTGGAGCTTGCCGATGAGATTCTCGACATGGGGCTTGTCCTTTGGCCGGTGCGGCCGGGCAAAGTACTGTGTGACCTGCTGCTGTTGGAGATATTCGGCGGCCCGCATAAAGTTCTCACTGCCGTTGTCATTGAGGATGGTGATACCTGAACCGAAGACGGCCACCGCTTTCTCCAGGGCTATCTTGGCCTGGTAGGAGCTTGGCTGGCCGCCGACGTGGATCACCGCCTGCTTGGTCACGACGTCAACGGCCACGAAGGCGTACAGCCGGATACCGCCCGGACGCCAGATGTGCTTCATGTCGAACTCGATGAGGGTTCGTGGTCCCTGTGCCCTCAGGCCATACGGCTTGCGCCGGACTTGGATCTTGCGGGCTGTCTTGTGCAGCTTACGTAAGCGCGGTACCTGGGATAAATACAGCTTGAATTTCTGAATAACCCTGCCGACGGTAGCGGCTGAGAAGCCGATGTCGTAGTCGCGCCTGAGGATGACCGCCAACTTCTTGGCCGAGTAGCTTGGATAGTCAGTGCGGAGCTTGCGCACTAGGGACACGAAACTATGATCGTAGGTGGCCGGGCGTATCCGTTTGGGCCGGCGACTCAGAGCTTCAAGGCTGCCGAGATACTTCGGATCGTAGCGTTTGAACCACTTGTAGAAGTAACTCCGGGCAATGGCAAAGTGGCGACACGTTAGAGATACGTTTCGGGTGGTCTGCAGATAATGTTCAATGACGCGCAGGCGGAACCTTGCCTCACGTGAGAGTCGTACGTTTCTTATCTGCACTTACTCACTACATCGTGGACACTTCCGCTCGCGGAATAGTTAGGCCCATTTTAGCACAGAATTAATCCCGTCTTGCTACCCTGCTCTTTGTTCGATCAGACCGAACCAATCCGTATGTAGCCGTAGGAGCAGCGCAGCATTTTCCGACACCTTATCGCTCTTAACAGGCCCTGGCTTTTGTTCGGAACCGATAACAATCATTGAATCGTGTACGATTTATTCGCTCAGGCCACCAAGTCGTCGACGGGCCCCTGTGATTGTACTAACTGATCCAGCAAGTCGGCCGCTTCCTTGAGAAACGTATCTTCGTAGCGTTTACACTTAAGATTTTTTGCAATTTTCTTTGTTTCATGCGATATCCCGACAGGCAGGAAGTTTGCCATTGTTCAAGCGAACCGTCATAATTAGGTTCACACATGGCAATTCTTGAAGAGGGAGCCTTAGGTTACGGCTCCGGTGGGATCATCGGTATTAGAATTATAGAGCATGACTCCCTGTCCGGGGTAAGTGAAGACGTGAAGGCGCTTTACGGCTCTTTGAACGAGAGCGGTATTGATAGCTTTTTCGCGTTTCCAAGATTGCAGTTGCCGCACACTGCTGCAAGCCGTGATGCAATCGGGGCAACGGCCGAAATGGCACTGCGGCGAGCTTCCGCGGACGAACGGCCATGGCGGGCTTTCGTGGCTGGTCCCGGTCCTGGTTTCGATACACCGTTCGATCTATTGGTTGATGAATTTGACGAAGTCATTTTTGCCGATACAGACCCAGCATGTGTTGAGGCAGCCCTAGACGGCATGACCGAAAAGCAGCTCGGTAAAATCAGTGTGGTTGGCGCCGATGTAACCGGTTGCGTTGCCGAGCTTACCGATACGGTTTGCGCAATCAGTGAGGCAAGCGATACGCTCGACGAATTCGTAGCCAGAGCAACGCCCTTTATCCGCGACTACGAGCCGGCCGGGCAGCAACCACCACTTGGTGCCGATTATGCGTTTGTCTGCTCACAGCTTATAATGACGCAACTCGCGGTCGCACCGGCACGATACATTACCGACCACATTATCACTGGACGTTATGGCGCCGATCTCGACAAGGGCACGGAAAGGGTAGGCACTATAGCTGAAGCAATAGACAACGCGTTGAACGCGAAGTTGCAGGTAGCACACATCGAGTACCTCGCCCGGCTCGTCCGCAAGACCGGCACGGTCCACTTCGCCGACACATACGCGCAAGCCAGCGGCCGCGTCGATAATCCAACACTGCTACCGATGGTCGATTACGAATCCCTTACAGAAGCGATCGACAATCACTTTGTGCCGCTTGCTCCGCGGCAGCAATGGCTGTGGCGGTCAACCAACAAGACCGGCTACCTGGTGATTGCTAGCGCTCTCGCACCGAAAGGCAGCGCCAACGGTTATGCAGCCGCTTTGTCCAGCCTGCATGTTTCACCGGGTTCGTCGCTTCCAGGCTCCGGAAAACCGATAGACGGATAGTCGCCTCGGCGGAATTATTTCGTAAACCGTTGAAGCGGCAATACCAACTACGATATTTCACTCGTTGAGCTCAAGAGCGGTTACGGCGAACGCTCCAATTGATATGAAGAAAATGTTGTTTTTTATGCTTTTTTATTTTATAATAATATTATGACGGAACACCCTCCTGCTTTTACCGACCATGAAAACCCTGCCCAAGGTAGCGGGTTTGTTATTCTTTCCAGAAGTGACGGCGGCACCGTCGGCCAAGTATCCGAACACACCACTTTGAGCCGTGAACCGGCCGCACCGGAATTACGCCACCCCTTTGACATACCGGAAGTTCAGGCAATTATCGCAGCAGAGTTTCCGGATATTGACGAAGCTATTGCCGGTGCGACACGACCGCGAGTTAGCGTAAACCCTGATGCGCTCGAACAATTTGAAACCGAGCAAATCATGCTTAGGCGCAACAAGCTACAGGGTGAGTCGCCGCACGGTTATGCGATGCGCCTGATTTTTGAAGACAGTTTTAGCGTTAATCAAAACCCCAAGGCCGAGCCAGAAGTTATATACCTGGGGAGTCGCGGCTTAACGACTGGCGGGCTTTTGTCGCATTGCTATACCCCCGGAAGAAGTAATGGCATTACCATGCCGCAACTGGCCGCCAGAGATGAATTAGCCAACGCAACCTTCATGGAGGCATTACGTGCAGCCCAAGGAGACACCAATCTCGCCCACGGCCTGTTTTATATGGTGTATGACAGCACCTATACCGGCCGCGCCAGCATCGACTTGCTACGCCGTCTCTACAGCGGTGTTGCCACGCCCCCGGAAGCACTTGATTCGGTAGGATACCGATTACTCAGGATGCTTCGGGCGACGCCCGCGATGACCGAGCCGTTACAAAACGATTCGCTCCATCGACGCTTTGTCATGCACGATAATGCGTTACGCACCATACCACGTGCCGAGTTGTTCCAGACAGCCTGGCGACAGGCTCTTAGTATGCTTGAAAACGGCAGGTTTCCCGTTGCATGGACTGATTGAACATAAAAGGTTGTTTGGCAATGTACTGGCGTTACGAACGCACCCGGAAATGCAGATATTTTATCGCTATTTGTCACCGTCAGGATACCTTAACGAAGCGTGCGACAATTAGCGTAAACACAAGCTAGAATATCCGCTTACGACGGCCGCCAATGAAAACTATAGCCGTCACTACGACCGTAAAGCCGATTATCACCCAGAACATGTACAGCCGGTGCATAAGCGGCATAGTCACGTTCATACTGTACATACCGAAAAACATGTTCGGGATGGCGATACCGATGGTGGCGATTGCCAGGATTTTCATAGTGCGGTTCAGCCGGTTGGCGCTGATCGACGAGTGCGCGTCGCGTATGCCGATGATCGACTTGATATTCAAATTACAGGCTTCGATAGACTGTTCGTTACTGAGTAGCAGGTCTTCGACGATGTCCTGGTCTTCTTCAAACAGTGGAATGTGACGTCCGAGCAATAATCGACGCAGTGTCGCGCTGGTCGGTAACAGACTGGTCAGGAATTCATTGAGCTCGTCCTCTATCATCACGAAGTTGATGAAATCCTGGTCGGATACCTCTTTATCTTGAGCTCGCAATCGCTGGCGGATGTTTTTGATCTGCCGGCCCATGCCGCTAATAAGCAACTCGTACTGCTCGCTCATATACTGCAGAACTTGCAGTACCAGCTTGGTGCGTTGGGTGGTTGCGAATTCGTACTTGCCCTTTAAAAACGCGTCGAGTGCCGGCACATGAACCGGCGATACCGTGATAAGGATTTCGTTCCCAAAGATAAAAAGCAAGGGCGCGGTACCGGTTTCGCCTGCCGCATCTTTGTACGCAAAACGGACGAATATATAGCTGACACCGTCCTCCTTCTCGAGCCGCGGTGTTTCGTCGGCATCAAGCGCGTCGAGAATGTATCCTTTTTCGATATCGAACTTTTTGACAAGAACGGCTATTTCATCCGCCGACGGCGCCTCCACATACACCCATGCTCCGCGCCGATAGTCGGCCGGCTCCTGTATGTGCGGGCTCCGCAGGCTTTTGTAGAAGTACTTAATCATTTTTTATTTCCTCTTTGGCAGTATTGTATACCACCGTTACAGATGATGGCAAAACCGGACGCTTGTCGTGTCGTCCGGTTCGCTTCGTGCGCGCCCACCCGGCGGCGGGTGCTTCGCCCATTTTGTTTTGTAAAATGTGTGTTTCACGCGCCGCAATGCGAGCGCACGATGTACTATAAGCATAACCCAATCGTACATTTTGTCAACTGAATGCAGTATCTATTCACAACCCCGAGTAACTCACCTCGTCAATGAATTACTTCCTAGCGCGCCACGACGAGCCCTGCTATCTTTGGTACCATGAAGCAACTGCTTGACCAGGAAGTACAACGCCGTCTCACCCGGCTCCGCAATATGGAGCGGTTGCATGACCGTGACCAGCACACCAAGGCACGGCTGCGCGCTGACAACAAGTACCTGAAGCAGCTCCTCGGTGAACGTGATGCCCGTATCACCGAGCTCGAACAGCAAGTCGCCAACAAAGAACTGGAGCGCAAAACACTGGCCAGCTATCTGTATAAAGCCGGCAAGGATAAAGCCTTGGCGGCTAAAGTAGCCAAACCGAAAGGGAAACAGCCGGGAGCACCTGCTTTTCACCGGCCGGCACCCGACCCGGCTACGGTCACGGAGCGCATTATCTTCAGCCTGAAACGTTGCCCCATGTGTAACGGTCTGGTCGGCGAGCCAGTCGACCAAGTCGAAAAGTACGAAGAAGACATCGACCTGGCGCCCCGCCTCCTCGTGAAACACTACACGGTCACCCGGCACTGGTGCCCCTCCTGTGAAACGTTCGTGAAATCGTTGCAGATACCGTACACCGAGCGGATCGGCACCAACGTACTGGCCTACGTACTGTACGCCCGCTACCGCTTACGACTGCCGGTAAACAAGATCCGCGAGAGCCTGTTCGATCTGCACAACTTTGCAATCTCCGAAGGTGAGGTCATTGCGCAGCTGGACAAGGCCAAAGATCTGTTCGGAAAAGACTACGAGGCTATTTGTGAGCTCATTAAAACCGCCCGTGCCGTCTATGCGGACGAAACCGGTTGGCGGATGGACGGCGAGAACTGGTACCTGTGGGCATTCGTGACCGAACAGGGTGTCCGTTACAGCCTGGAGAACACGAGGGGCAGCGGCGTGGCCAAGCAGGATCGGGTCATTATCTCCGACGGCTATGCCGCCTACGGCAGCCTGCCCGGTGACAACCAGCAGTGCTGGGTACATCTCTTGCGTCGGGCCAAAGACGCCAGTCCGACGTTATACCAACACCTTGTCGGGCTGTACGAACGTCTGGGGTCCGAGCTTACCAAGCCCGTCTCTGAGCGCGATCCGCCGTGGTTCGCGGCCGAACTGGAGAAACGAGCCAGCCAAGCGTATCCCGAACCGACAGCCGAACGAGTTCAGAACTGGATCGCCAAGCACGGCGTACAACTCCTGGCGTGCTTGCAGTACGACGGCATATTGCCGGAAAACAACACGGCCGAACGAGCTATCCGGCCGCATGTTATTATGCGTAAGATCTTTGGCGGTAACCGTAGCCCCAAGGGAGCCGAGACCCATGCCGTCAATACCTCAGTGATTACGACTGAGATGCAGCGTCATCCGGAAACGTCATTCTTTGATGTCATGCTGCCGATGCTCAGGCAGCGTCGCTCAGGGTTGTGAGTAGATACTGAATCCTGAATTCTCATTCAAATCGCAACAGCTAAGTACGGCTTGAGTAGCGTGGCAGGGCTTTGGTAGCCGTGTCGTTTACGCGGTCTAGTATTGAGCAGGTTGGCCGCCAGGTCAACCTGCTCCTGTGTGACGTTAGCGAATGAGGAGCCTTTCGGAAAGAATTGCCGGAGCAGCCCATTGAAGTTCTCGTTGCTGCCCCGTTCCCAGGAATGGTAGGGGTGGGCAAAGTAGACGGTCAGACCGGTATGTTTTTCCAGTATCTCAAAGTCTTGCATCTCTGTGCCATTGTCGAGCGTCAGGCTACGTTTCAGATGTCGCGGGAGTGGGGCAAGCAGCTGTTCAGCACATGTCCGGAACTGCTCCTTGGTGGCCTGCGAAATGTAGCCGACGAGGGCGTAACCGCTCTTCCGTTCGACCAGGGTGACGAGGTAGCCGGAGTTACCTTTGCCGCGAACGGTGTCGCCCTCCCAATGGCCGTAGAACAGCCGGTCGTTCACTGATTGGGGACGTGAGTCGATCCAGCGTTTCTTCTGCAGTTCTCGCTGCCGTTCCCGGCGCTTGGTGCCGTACTTCCGACGGAGCTTCTTGTGGCGCAGGAACTGCCACATGGTGGCCAAGAAAGCTTTGGGTTGTGCCCAGAGCCAGCGGTAGACCGTACTATGACTCAAACCAACAGCCTGTCCGGCCTGCTCGGGGCTGTAACACTGCCGCAGGAGCGCCGTGAGCTGCTCAGCCTCGGCGTCGTGTAGCCTGCGGTGCTGCTGGTTGGCCGCATACCTCAACCGACGGTTGCGGTTTCGGGCGACGCGGATGTCATAGCCGGTCGCAGTCGGAGCTGCGCCCCGACGCAGCTCCCTACCTACAGACGAAGGGTGGAACCTGAGGATGCGGGCACAAGATTGGTTCGTGAGCCCGGCGGTCTTTAGTTTTGCTAGAAGAACCCGGTCATCTCGGGTAAAGTGATGGTGAGCCATGCTGGCAACCTCCGTATTACTGTTAGTTCTTGCAAACAACAGCGTACGCGGAAGCCGCATGGCTCTTCAGGTTTTCTTAGGTTGCGTTTTGAAGGTTAATTCGGGAATGCATTGTTGATCGTACTTTGTTATTATTATATTATATAAATATGTCTGAATCCGTACCTGGCTCCGGGTATAACCGCGCCAAGGAAGAACTGCGTGCTGCCGTTGAGGAAGATGGCGGTGTAATGGGCATCTTTCACTTGCTGAATAATGATGAAAGATGGCAGGAAACGCTTGACCACTATGGTCAAATGCTTGCCGCTGCCGCGTCGCCCGATGACCAGCAAGTGAGGGGGATCGCGCACGCTTCGAGTGGCTTAACCCAAGACGAAAAGATAACGAATAACCTTAATGCGTTGGGAGCAGTGTTCACTGAGCTCTCAATACATGAGCTGCCGGCCATGCTCTTGGCGCTACAGATCTGCCAAACAGCTTTCCCTGAGAAAATTCCGCCCGAAGAGTTCTCGGGCACTTTTAGCGCAAACCTAGAAGTCTAAGACCTAGTTGTTAGTGTAACTTTATTTCTACTTCCCCGTCTTCCTGGATAACGGTCTCTTTCGGGTGCTCGGGAGGTTTCGGGGACGGTGCAGGCTTAGCGGGCTTCGGCGGCGGCGCTGGCTTGGCAGGCTTAACCTTTTCTTTACCGACATCATCCGCAACCGGCTGAGTTGGCGAATCGGTACTCAGCGTCAAGACTATTGGGTAGTGATCAGAGATTTTATCGGTCGCCGTGTTTTTTATGATTGAATAATCCCGGACAAGCGGCAACAGCGCCTGATTCACGAAGGCATAATCGATACGCGATGGTATCTCATGTACCTCGTCGGTGTTGTACGCAGTCGGTACGGTCATATCCTTGCGGCCAACCTGCTCCGCCGCGTCGACGAAGCCGGCGGCGGTCAAAAAGTCGGTCACCCGATAGTCGAGGGCATCCTGCCCGTACTTGGCGATTTTGCGACGCTGCAGCTCGACTAGAAATTCAGGCGGGTACTTGTCGCTCCGGGCAAGGCTATTGAAATCTCCGATTATGGCCGTAGGTTTTGTTGCGTCGATGAGCTCAAACAAACGTTCGATCTCGCGCAATCGCGGATCCTCTTTCCACGGATCCAAATGCAAGTTGACGATCACCACTTCACGGCCGTCAACCTCGATATGGATTTCAATCGCACAATGCCAAAATCCCTCGAGATGCACAGTGCGGAACGTAATCGGCAGCATACTAAAACTTACGAGCTTGTATTCGCTGATACTGTTCCCGAATTCGTAATCGGTGTATTCAGCGCGATCGGCAAAATCTTTGAGTCTGGCAAAGTCGTTATCCTGCCAGCCGTTCACCTCTTGCAGACATAGTACGTCGAACTGCTGCTCTTTGGCGAAATCGGCGAGCCGGGAATAAGTTTGTTTGGCGCCGTTCCAAAGGTTATAACTAGCAATACGAATAGTCATCTAGGTTCTTAGGATAACAAAATGCCGGAAGCACGTCATGTTTTTTGAAAGAACGCGCGGAGTTTCGCCACGGCCTCAGCTCGGTGACCATACGGCATGCGGTCTTCGTCGACCATCTCAGCAAACGTTTTATCGCTGCCGTTTGGGATGAATATCGGGTTCCAGCCGAAACCTTCGCTGCCACGCGGCGATTTGGCGATTGTTCCGACGGTTTTGCCTTCAAAAAAACCCACGGCTTCACCATCAAACAGCGCGTAGCAAATGAGTGCTTCGGCACCCCGGTCCGGTAAGCTATCCGCCAATCTGCACAAACCCTCGTTGCCTACTTCCTCAATAAACAATTTAATGAGCGTACCGGGCAATCTCCCCATCGCGGAAAAATTAAGCGCCACATCTTCGACCAGCACCGGTTGTTTCACGATTTCGTAGGCCTGCCGAGCCTTGTGTTCGGCAACTTCGCGCAGATCAAGTGACTGGATTTCATTAAGCTCGATTTTTTGGTGACGAACCGGCATCCCCAGCCATTTAGTGAGATAGTCTGCCTTGTGCTGGTTGCCGGTTATGAATACGACATCCGTGATCATGACGGAATAATCCGCTCCCGCGCTTCACGCAATTCGGCAATACAGACATCAAGCGTCGTCTCGTGCCTGAACTTCGCTTCGGTGCCGCCGAACCACAGCGACGTCCATTTGCACAAACCGTTGGCTTCGTCAGTGAAGTTAAGATCCGGCTCCTGAGCCAGCAATGCATTGGCGTTCGGCGGAGTCGGACTGTAGAAGTCTATATGGTCAAGCCCGATAGCGTCCGTCGACCCTGGCCGGCGCTGCATTAGTTTGATAATGCCGATTTCCCATTCCAGCTTTTCGCTTTTGAGTACTATCGTGGCAATCCAGCGTCCGTTCAGCCACACCAAGTGCACCTGTTCACAAGCCCCGCGTAGTACAGCAAAACGCCTATCGAAGTCGGCTAAATCTTCAGCTTTCCAGCCGACGCTCGTCGGCAACAAGTCGGCAAAAAAATTGCCGTTTATACGCTCCTTAACCATAGTCTGCCACTTGAGCCGGTACTCGCCGATTGCCTGGTTCAACTCGTCGAACATAATCGATCCTCCTTTCGTGTAATATACCCAAAAACGTCAAAATCCGGATGCCGTAACTCAAGCAGCTTTTGCCCTCTGCCCGAGGTTATCTCCCGCACATAAGGGCTGCTCAGGACTTTGATGTCGTCATAATCGTCAACCGGGTAATCGGCATATCCTACTTGCGGCCGGGTGCTGTCGGGTTCGCGCACACCTAGGTAGTGAATGCGATGGTCATCGACTGTAAAATCCGCATCAACATAGAGCGTTTCGCCGTGTGTCGCCGGTGAGACCGGGCCGAAACGGCGAACGGTGTGATCCAAAAACGCAAGTTCTTCTGGAAAGTGCGAAAAAATGGTAAGCGTGTCGATAGCAAGTTTTTGTCCCAGAATCAGTTCGGCGAGCAGCGCACTCTGACGGGCAAGATACCAGAGCGCTGTATGGAACGATTTACCATCAAGAATCGGGCTGAATCGAAAGAGTTCTGACATATTAATTATTCCAACATATCACGAAGCGCTGCTTCATCAAGCAATTTGGTACCGAGTTTTTCGGCTTTGGCAAGCTTGCTGGCGCCGACGTTTTTGCCCGCTACCAGGAAGCTCGTGTCTTTGCCGACGCTTGATTGAAACGTGCCACCCAGCTCACGGATTTTAACCGCCGCCCCATCGCGGCTCATAGTCTCCAACGTACCGGTAATGACGAAACTCTTGCCATGCAGCGGACCGCGCGCCTTGGATTCGTAGTGCGGTTTCACGCCTTCGCGTTCGAATTTTTCGAGGAACTTTTGGTTATCCGGATCGGCGAACCAGGCCAAAACTGATTCGGCCACCACTTCGCCGATGCCTTCGACCTGAAGGAGCTCGTCGAGTGTGGTATTACTCAGCTTTTCAAGCGAGCCAAAGTGCTCAGCCAGGTCAATGGCTGTTTGCGAACCGACGTGGCGGATACCGAGACCGTATATAAAACGCGGCAATTCGGGCGATTTTTTAGCCTGCACGGCATCGACCAACTTCTGCGCGGAAATATCTGCGAAGCGGTCAAGCTCAAGCACCTGTTCCTTACTTAGCCTATAAATATCCGCCAGGTCGTGCACGAGCTTGGAATCGACCAGCGCCGCCACGTTTTTCTCGCCGAGCGTGTCGATATCAAGTGCTGCTTTGGACGCGAAGTGCTCGAGAGCTTGCTTGAGCAACAGTTTGCCGGTCGCGCCCTTCATCCGGTACACGACTTCACCTTCCGGACGAACAAACTTAAGCTCCGGATATTGCCGCTTGAGCTCATGCTCCATATCAAATTTCCGGGCCGTTTTTGGCCGCAGCTCTGTCAAAACTCTCGATACCTGCGGGATAATGTCGCCAGCCTTGAAGATAATGACCGTATCACCGACTCGAATGTCTTTACGCGCGATCTCGTCGGCGTTGTGCAAACTGGCGTGCTGCACGGTCGTACCGGCAACCTGCACCGGATCAAATACGGCTACCGGTGTTGCGGCACCGGTGCGACCGATACTGATAACGATATCGCGCACGATGGTCGTTGCTTCTTCGGCAGCGTATTTGTAAGCGACGGCCGCCCGCGGCGCTTTACCTACGACACCGAGCCGATCAAATAAAATCCGGTCATTGATTTTTATTACCAACCCGTCGGTGTTGTACGGCAATCGGTGCCGCTTATCTTCCCAATCGTCAACGAAGCGCATAATGGCGTCGATATCTTTCAGCACCCGTGACTGACTGCCGGCCGAAATACCGAGCGCGCGGGCCGCTTCGTAAGCAACATCGTTGGTCGGTACTTCAGACGGATCATTCCGAAGAATGTCCCATGCCCGGAACCTTAACGGCCGGGCGGCGGCCAGTTTCGGATCAAGCTGGCGGATACTTCCGGCCGCAAGATTACGCGGGTTGGCGAATACCGGTTTGTCCTCGGCCTCGCGCCGCTTGTTCAGCTCCTCGAAATCTTTTTTGTAGATGATGACTTCGCCGCGGATCTCGGTCCGGCCACGCAAAAATTTCGTGAATTTTTTGTTCGCGCGCAGTTCAAGCGGCACACTCTCCATAGTACGTACATTCATGGTCACATCTTCACCCACGAAACTGTCACCGCGCGTGACTGCTTGTGCCAGCTTGCCGTCTTCATAAATCAGCGCACAGGCGAAGCCGTCGAGCTTAAGATCGATAAAAAAATCGGGATTGGCTTCGGGCGCCAGTTTCTGCATCCGTTCAATCCAGGCAACCACTTCTTCGCGACTGAACACATCGTTCAGGCTGAGCATCCGCTGGGAATGTCGCACCTGTTTGAAACCAGGCAACGGCTCGCCGGCCACACGCTGGGACGGCGAATCAGCAGTAATCAGCTCGGGATACTGCATTTCAAGTTCGGACAGTTCATGCTTGAGCGAATCAGCTGCCGCCTCGCTCATTATGGACTCGTCAAGCACATGGTAGTGATAACGGTAGTCGGCAATCAATTGCCTAAGCTTCGCAATCCTTTCTTCGGCCTGCCGTTTTGTTGGCGTGATCATTGTAGTTCTCTATACAAGGAGTACATATAACTATGCACGACGGCAAGTGCCACAGTGGTCAGTAGCAAGAAAACGAATGTAGCTAGAGCGGTTAAGTAGAGCGCCACCGGCAGCAGGATAACAACACAGATTGCACCGACGGCGACCGGCATAAACAGCAGCTTGCGCCATACAAGCAGACGTCGGCGGCGTACCAAGCCGCGTGCCCGGCGCAACGCCCGCATCGGCGTAGCGTCCGGTTCGGTAATAATATAGAGCGCAAAAAGTGAAGAGCAGATTAAATATAAACTCACTGCCGCCAACGCTAGACAAAGCAGCATAGCCAGAACTTTTTCCACTCCGCCGACCGCCACGCCATTACTCACAATCATGTTATACAACGCCCCACCGGCTACCATGGGCAGCAGTTCAAGTCCGACCACCAGCAGTACCAGCAAGAAGGGTATCAAGGGGGCTGAGCCTTTATAAAACGCGTCGCGCGCCCGGATGGTCTGCCCGTCCGCCAACTGTCGAAGCGCCCAAATAAGCGCTAGGCTCATGATGAGCAGCATGATAGTTTGGTAAACGCCGGCCGCGGTGTTAGTGTTATTACCCGATGAATTCAGGAGCGTAGTCACCAGCGAGGCACCGGCGGGCAACCCGTTAGCATGCCTCAGTGCCAGATCCGCCTTTGCGGTTGTCAGCGTTCCGTTCGAAATACCGACTAGCAAGACATACGCCGCCACGTAGGCGACACCCATCAAAGTAAACATTTTCCAATGATTTTTCAGCACCGCACATGAACGGCCAAACAAGCGGGGAGCCGACATGATCGTCGAACGCGTCTCCGGACCCTGGTCTACTGCCGACACGGACTTCGGATCCGCCCTTTCAATGGGCCGTGCCTGTTTATTATCTTCAGCTGTACTAGAAAGCTTAGCGGCAGTTTTTGCGTATCGCTTCCAACCGCTTCGTTTTTTTGCTCGCGCCATGTTGTCCCTATTTTACCAGAAGTTTTAACTACCGCTTCAGGCATGCGTGCCCATTTCGCGCAATCGCTTGATGCGTTCGTCGAGCGGCGGGTGCGTGCTGAACAAATTCGTCACACTGTGACCCTTGAGCGGATTGACAAAGAAAAAGTGGGCCGTAGCCGTATTCTGCTTGCGCAACGGCTGTTCGGCAGTCTTTAACTTCTCAAGCGCGCTGATAAGACCTTCGGGATAACGGGTCGTCAGAGCGCCCGTGGCGTCGGCAAGATATTCGCGTTTACGTGATATCGCCAACTGAATGAGTGTCGCGACGATCGGCGCCAGTATGGCGGCAACGATCGCCAGAATCATAATCATTTGATTGTTCTCCTGATCATTGTCGCGGAACCAGGTCATACGGATGATAGTGTCGGCGATGAGCGACACCACTGCCGCCAGCGCGAAAGCAATCATACTAACCCGGATATCGTAGTTTTTGACATGTCCTAGTTCGTGTGCGAACACTCCCTGCAGCTCATCGTCATCCATGATCTCAAGCAAGCCCGACGTTGCGCATACCGCCGACGTCTTGGGATTGCGCCCGGTCGCGAATGCATTGGGTGCCGGGTCATTCATGATAAAAACGCGCGGCATCGGCAACCCGTCGGTGATAGACAAATTTTCGATAATCCGCCACAACCGAGGATTGTCGCTCTTCTGGATCTCCCGCGCGCCGTTAACGGCTAGACTCAATCTGCTTCCGGCGTAGTACATAATCAAGGCATAGATCACCCCACCGATAAGCACGCCGTACATTAATCCTATGCCGTCTATCCGGCCTAGCAGCCACGCCAGCGCGGTTACGAACAGCAGGAACACGAATATAATCAAAACGGTCCGGCGCTTATTTGCGGCAATCTGGCTGTACATTGCGACTCACTTGCAAATTAGAACTTAACCTCGACAGGCTGGCTGGCTGCCGTGGCGGCTGCTTCATCAAGCTCGAAGTATTCCTTGTCCTTCTTGAATCCCAGCATGTTGGCAAATATATTGGTCGGGAATGTTTTGCGCTTGGTATTGAAGTCGCGCACCACGCCGTTGTAGAAGCGGCGAGAAGCCATAATTTTGTCCTCGGTGTCGGTCAATTCACCCTGCAGCTGCTGAAAGTTCTGAGTGGCCTTCAGGTCTGGATAGTTTTCAGCAACGGCGAACAGGCTCTTGAGCGTCTGACTAAACTGGTTCTCGGCTTTGGCAGTTTCAGCCGGGCCTTGCGCTTGCATGGCTTGCGCGCGAGCATTTGTTACATCTTCGAATACGCTTTTTTCGTGGGCGGCGTAGCCTTTAACGGTATTCACCAGGTTGGGAATCAGATCGTACCGGCGCTTCAGTTGTACGGTAATGTCACTCCAAGCTTCGTCGGCTTGCTGATTCAAACGCACCAGTCCGTTATAGAGCGCAGCTACGATTAGCCCGAGCACGACAAGCACCACAATTATTACGATCACTGCTGTCATTGGTAGGTCTCCTTATGTTGTGTACCTTAATTATACAACGCTTCCCGCACTCTAATGCACGTAAAATTAAGCTGCCGCTCAGCATCCTCTAAATGACTGCTGTATTATACATGTATATGAGACATCGTTTTGCCGGTTTGTTTGCGTTCGTGCTGGTCTTCGTTCTGGTGTTGTACGCAATTGCCGCGTTCAGGAAACCGATTCCGGCGCTGGCTTCTCGAATTTCCCCGGTTGCAACGTCTAGCGGCACGGTGCAGCCAAGCCTGGCGTGGCCGACACACGCCGAAGCTGCCATCGGCGCCGATAATTTTGGCGTACTGTCAACCAATGGCATACAAACCGCTCAACCAACGGCCAGCGTAGCCAAAATCATGACCGCCCTGGCTGTGCTCAAAATACACCCGCTCGCACTCGGGGAGCAAGGGCCGACCTTGACATTGACGCAAGCCGACGTTGATTCGTTTAATGCTTATGTGGCTGAAGACGGTTCGGTCGCCAAAGTTGCAAAAGGTGAGCAGATCACCGAATATCAGCTGCTCGAAGCCATGCTGTTGCCGTCGGCCGACAACATCGCCGACACCCTCGCGAAGTGGGCATA
Organism: Candidatus Saccharimonadia bacterium; assembly: GCA_963810525.1. Lineage (GTDB taxonomy): Bacteria > Patescibacteriota > Saccharimonadia > Saccharimonadales > UBA4665 > JAICLK01. Next base: position 7,338 of record CAWENB010000006.1, on the reverse strand, counting down.
CGGCTCAATTGCGTCCTACAGCACAGTCGCGAACACTATGGCGGCGTCGCTCGGCATGGACGATACGCATATCGGTACGACTGACGCCAGCGGCTACTCGCCCGATACCGTAAGCACCGCGCACGATCTGGTGCTGCTCGGCGAAGCGGCGCTTAAAAATGCGGTCATCGCGCAGATTGTGGCGGCCCCTTCGGCTGTCGTTCCGGTAGCCGGCAAAGAACCGAACGTCAACTGGCTACTGGGTAGCGACGGCATCAACGGTATCAAAACCGGCAATACCGACCAGGCCGGCGGCGTTTTCCTTTTCTCGGCTAAGCAGATGTTAAGCGGCGGGCAGTCGGTCACCGTTATCGGCGCCGTAATGGATAAATCCGCTACGCTCTATCAAGCGCTCAACGAATCGGTACCGCTATTGAAAAGTGCCGTATCCAACTTTAGCGTGTCGACGCTCGTACACTCCGGCGACGTCATGGGCGCCTACAACATTCCATGGGCCGGTACGGTTGACGTGAAAGCCGCCAAATCCCTCAACGTCATAACCTGGCACGGCCAGAATCTCACACCGAAAATAACACTTACCCCCATCAGTGCCCCAATAGCCGCCGGTCAACCGGTCGGCACTGTCGGTTTCGGTATCACAAAGCAAACAGTACCCATTATTGCCACCCAGAATATTCCGGCTCCCACCTGGCGCTGGCGCCTCACCCATGCTTGGTAATTTACGAGGCTATTCATGAAGACGCCGGCGGGAAATACGTAACATACGTATACAAGGCTGCATCCTCGCCCATAACTCCCCGCTCATAAAAATCATTAAAAACCGCATCGGCAAATTGATAATTTCCGCTCAAATAAAAACGCATCAGTAAAGTGAACTTGGCCATATCCGATAAACCGCGCCAGCTAATATTTTCCGGATCCCTGGCTCTCGGTTTTCGTTTTTCCGCCACTGTTTGCAATAGTGCCGCAAACTGTTGACGATCGTGCGAAGTCCCTTCGTATGGAGCCAACTTGGCAAACTCTGCAATCAAGTGTCGCGATTCATTACTACCCGGAGCTTGACGCGACAGGTAAAAGACGGAGTCAAGCAGGGCATGCAAGAATCTGCCCTGCTTGAGTGAAATTTGTGCGAAAAACAGCAAGCCGTCGACGCCCTCTTTCACAAAACCTTGCGTGAGGTCTTGCATGAATTCTGTAGCAAACGCGTTGTCAGGCGTAAGCTGATCGTACAATTCTAAAGCTTCGTCATATTGTCTTGCTCCGACCGCCAAGGCAAACCTGAGACTCGGCGCCACCTCAGTATTAATCTCGTCGGCTTCGGCCTGTCTGTTGTTGATTAACTGCGCCGCTGCCGCGTAACCTTCCTCGATGTACAATGTCCAGATATTGTCTATAAGATTGGTCACCGCCCGGCTCTCGGCAGGCTCTAATCCCGTCAGAAGTGCCCGGTAGGTGCGTAGTCTGGCGGGCTGGTTAACCCGTTCGACCTCTTCATACGAACCACCCCTTGCCAGCACAGCCTCGACACGAGCTTTATAGCCCGCCATGTCGTGGTTGGCCGCCGCCATTGAGCACCGCAAAATCGGCAGCCTGACGTCACCCGGGAACATCCATTCCAGCATATTGACGTACGGCTGATAATCCGAAATTACGGGGGTCGTAGCGATGATACCCGGCAGATAGTCAACTACCTCAAGCGGGTAACGATCTAACACCTCCTGCTCAATCGTACGGACAGTCTGCGGGTCGCGGGCAACTTCATCGGACAAACGCCGCGATAACATCCTCAACACAGCGGCTTGCCTGTCTTCGGCCGTTTCTGCGCCTAAGACGTCGGGAGGCAAATCGGACAAATGCCGGTCGAGCAGTAACGAGTGTATTGACCTGAACTGCTGGGGGACCGATGGCTCAAGTGATAAACCCGGAGCAGTGATAGCTTCGCGCATTTGCCGTCCGGGTAGTTCGCGGAGTAAATTTTGTAGAATATGCCGGGCGATATGCAGCTTGTTATCGTAACCGGCCGAGAGCTCGGCTATAGTCTGTACGCCGCCCCCGCGGCCTGAATTCAGCTCAAACAAACAGGCGGACAGGGCCTCATTAACCGTAAGGTCGATATTTAATATACTGATCGGAATCGCCCGTGCCACGTTGGCACCGGCCTCTCGAAGCGCCTGAATGACCTGCTGTGACACCGCCGGATCTCGGAAATATGGCACAATATCTTCGACCGAAACGGCACGCGCCGCTTTCGATTTGTTAACCGGCTCGCCCCACGTCCCTACCCTGAAGTACATATCAACTAGCTGACCGTTGCTAATGACAGCCCGAACATTCCAATCCAATCGTTTGCCACTGTCGGGGTCAAACATAGGGAAGCTTTTGATTCTTGCTTCCACAATCGGCTGGTAACCCCGGCTTTCCAAAAATTTGAACACGGCCTTGGCGTGCGCATTGTCTGCATGGTCGCCCGTGATAATGATGCCGCTACCTTGTGATAACTTAGCCGGCTTTATAACAATGTTACCGGCAGTATCACTTGCCATAAATTCGACAGCTGAAATTCGATCGGGTATCCTCACGCCCGACCCGGCGATCAACGTCTCAACCTTAGATTTGTCTTCCAGCTCCGCGGCTTCATCCGGATGATGGAAAATAGCTATGTCATGCGCTTCACATTGGCGCAGCAGACCGTTATCGGTTGTTTCAAGAGCATCCGCCGAAACTGCCTCCGGCAGGACCCCATACGCGATTGTTCCGTCCGGTAAAACCATGGCGCCCGCCCGTATACTCAGCGTGGCCGTCTCGCCGTCCTCATCAGGAATCATCTCGGCATGATTGGCGGCGCCGTTGATGAAAATTATATTAGCCCTGATATCCGATTCCAGAGCGGCCAGTCCCAGCAATTCATTCCCGACAAACGACGTACCGTAATCGACTGCAATAGTTGGTGCCGCCGGGTCGTAAAACATACGGAACACGTCTTCGTCGAGCGGCACAGCTTCCCGCTCCTCCTGAGCTAAACACCGGCTCAGACTTTCTTGCATTTGGCCGACCATTGATACGCAAAGCAGCCTGCTGACTAGATCATTGTGAAGCAAATCGCGCAGCTGCTCGGTCGTCTCAATCGGCGGCCAGCGATCGGGGATATCTTCCTGACGCTCGTACATAGTAACCATAGCACTGTTAATCCATGCGCTCACGATGTGCAGTGGCTACAATTCACAGCACAGCGCAAATCACTTCTAATAAGGCATTTCACTCCGTCACAGATGCCCTTATGATAAGTTTACAACCTTTTGATTATATGCTCTTAGATTGTTTACAGCAAGATTTTATAAGCCGATAAGTGACTGTGTCGGACTCTAAATAGCTTCATCATCAAGGTTCATATATATTAGATTCATTGGCGGACGCTAAAGTAGCCGGATGGAGCAATTTACTTTGCAACGCCAACCGCTTGGAGAACTCGGGGTTGTCTGCTGAAAACGCGGCCGCGTACGTAGAGCCGTGAGTGTTTGCATTTCTTAGTTTACCTTATCGCCATAGGCCTACTCGGCCGACCGAAGGTAAGCCAAGTCAGGTTTGCGATGTAGTTAAACATCTGATTGCTCTTCTGGTTTCTGCAATATCCTTATTTTACAAGTTCACAGTATTAACGACAACAGGTTCTAACGGAGCTAATGAAGTATCAATATGGTGGGCGATGAGAAAGTTAGTTGGAACCCCTTCCTCAACAATTTACAATACCTATCAGCGCATTTGGAAGAGCTTGGGATCGTCTATGCCGATGGGGAAGCAGTTTATATTGCACCTATTAAGCCCGCAGTAAATGCTTGACATGATGATTACGATAGCTATACAATGTAATCAACATGGGTAACGCTTTGCTGAGCATTAGAACAGACGAAGAGACGAAGAAAGAGATAACGGAGTTTGCCAGTTCCGTCGGTTTATCTGTTAGTGCTTTTGTGACTGTCATATTGAAGCAGGCAATTAAAGAAGGACGCGTGATACTTACGCCGACGCTTGAACCTACATCTTATCTAGAAGAAATTATACAAAAAGCAAAAACAGACCTTAAAGCAGGCTTAGCTACGCCTCCGCTGAATAAAGCTGAGACTCAAAAACACCTTCGCGCGTTGATTAAAAAATAGGATCTATATGAAGATCCGTTTCAGTCCAGGCTTCGACAAGCAATTTGCCCAACGGCTCACTGCCCACCAACAAATTCAAGTTCTTGATACGATTGCAATATTCCAGGATCAGCCATTCCATAATGACCTCCGCAACCATCCCCTACATGGCAAGTGGCGCGGACACCGTTCAATAAGTATTGGCGGTGACTTAAGAATACATTTTCAAATGTTAGACGACGACACTGCTTATTTTGTTGCCGTTGGCTCTCATGGCCAGTTATACAAATAGTCAGATCTCTGCACTCTCATTACTTGTTCACTCCGGATGAGCGGTCACCGAACTTAAATACTTACTAGCTACCGCAACTCTCTTTTACTCAGCCATCATGATACTTTTGTGTTAAGACTACACAGAACCAAAAACTCAAATTCAAAGTGAATTGAGAATTCTCTCTCGCTGGAAAAATCCGTTTGAGACAACGAGAGTATCCCGTCTTACCGGATTCGAACCCGAAACAATAGGGGTGAAATCAAAAAGTTCCAGAAAATAATAAATTCTGGAACTTTTCTTATCTGTTGTTTCAATTGGTGGGCGCTGAGGGATTCGAACCCCCGACCCCCTCGGTGTAAACGAGGTGCTCTAGCCAACTGAGCTAAGCGCCCGGGTAAAAACAACAGGTGTCAATATAGCGCACTTACACCGTTTTGACAACTCAGGCCGAGAGCACATTACACTTGACCCACTCGTACATGATAATTCCGGACGCGACACCCACGTTGATAGAGCGGGTCGAACCGAACTGTTCTATGGCTATAATCTGCCTACAGACAGCCTGCATTTCCGGTGACAAACCCGGTCCCTCCTGGCCGAAAACCAGCACGGCTGCTTGCGGCAGTTCGTTCTTGTGTAGCCCGGTACTGCCAGGAATATTATCAATGCCGATAATCACAAAGTTTTCCGCACGAGCCCACAGCACAAACTCCGCGACTGTACTATGATGATATAGTTGCAGATATCTATCAGTTACCATCGCTCCACGGCGATTCCATTTGTGTTTGCCGATGATATGCACGCCGCCCGCTTTAAAGGCATTGGCATTACGCACAATCGTGCCAATATTGAAATCGTGCTGGTAGTTTTCGATTGCCACATGGTATGGGAATGCATGCCGTGCCAAATCCGCTTTGATGGCTTCATTTGACCAGAACCGGTATTTGTCAACCACGTTCCTGCTGTCGCCGCTTGCGACAAGATCCGGATCTATATGCGTATCGTTCATGCTTACCAATTATAAGCCATGAATATTTTGCCGCGAAGTTGCATGAGCCACCAATTTTGTGCATACTAATGTTTATACATAAGCGGGGGGCAAAAATTCGAGGGAACCGTTCAAAATGGGGGAGAAGGTACGAGAAGAACATGGAAAATACTGGGCTGACCAGGCGCTCATGTTTGGCCACGCACACCTCCTCACATCTAGGCCAGCCAATAACCACGGTGCTCCCGGATTTTCCCATCTGCTGGTTACGAATGATCGCTGTGCGCTGCCATGCCAGGAGCCGCTCGACGCTGGCCTTCACGCCAATCTCTACCCCTATACACCGGTAGACCTGATCGAGGACCTGATCGACGGCGAAGATGCGAGACTGCTTGATGCTGTGTCGCCGGAGGGTGAGATCACCGGCCACCATGATGCCAGTTATCTCCTTCGAACCACCACGGACATACACGGCAACAGCGACTTTTTACACGTGCAGTGGCAGGCGCATGACCCGGACGATTTGCCGGTTATCTCACGCTTTCAGCTGCGTAATGGCAACGAATTTCTAGCCAAACTGATCGATTACCCTGAGTTGCTCGAAGCCGTCCATGCAAGCTTGTTTCCCTGGACCGACACCGACACAATGCTCCGACGTCATGCGGACCATTTGCGCCTCATTGACTGGACCGCCCTAACCGATAAAGACAGGATCGGCATAGACGTACTCAAGCAAAAGATTTGGCGACACATAGTTGGCGGTGCGGAACGGTCCGACCACACAAAGGCCTATGTCATCGACGACGGACGTTCAGGCCGTATGCTACTCGGCGACATAACCTATGATCGTCCGGTTGGTGAGGTGCCACACCACGTCGCGGCAGCAACCGAACGCCGAGCCTCTCATTGGATGCGAATTGTAAGGCACAGCGGCGGCGCATTTATGCAGGCTAAGCCCACGAGAGAACATACGAGCGAGCAAGGATGGAAGCTTTTTTACTGTGATGACACTATCCTTAATGGCGTGGAACAAGGCTACTACCTCGGCAGCGTGCCCCTTGCAATCAGCAGGGCTATGCCAGGCTTTGGGAACAACACCTCTTTGGATTACCTTATATTTTTGCCGGCTCGTCATGTCATTGGTATCAACGATAATCTAACATATCTAACGTACATCACAAGAAGCAAGCGCGGGTCAACGCATGATGCCGACGACATTGCGCCACAGCTTTCAATGAACTTTCGCATGCCACGGGAAGATACGATGGTATTCGTCAAGGAATGCGTTCACAATCCAGAATTATTGAGCCGTTTACTTCATAAAATCTTCGAAGATGAATTTACATCGGGAGCAGTCATGCAAGAGCAAGCCGAGCGGCTTTGCATTATCTCCGGCAACCAACTCTTGCACGCTGGTCATTCTGCGGAGACAATATTCGCGCTTTTCGAGAACGCCCTGCAATCTATCGCCGAATCTATCGCTCGACACCAGACACAGCTCGCTGAAGAGCAGCCGAAAAAACCGACCACTTTCTACGTTCAGGCCGACGGCATATCACGAGTACCTGTAAGTCGGACTTACCCTGCGTCCGGTGCGTCAATACGCCCCGTTCTCACGGTAAACCTGCTTCATCCCGTCCCAAATTGAGCATCACACAAATCGGCCTTAAACGATGCAAGAACAATCCTGGCCTGCCGCCTGAAATACCGGCAGAGTCAATTAAAAAAGCCGGGCTACAAAGAATACGGTTTCACGCTCCGGCCTAAGGGATCGCGTGCCTGATACCGCAAGCTATGCGATTCATATAAGCTTGGCAGTAATCAGCTCGCGCCTACAGGATATGGATCTATCGTATTAGACACAAAATCCTGACGAACGTCACACCAACTCTCGAACGGGTGCGAGGTTCAAACAGCTTACTGGGAGAAACCGGAACCGTTGT
>CAWENB010000005.1:0-35062 GCA_963810525.1 Candidatus Saccharimonadia bacterium | reverse complement strand
ATGAGGGATTCGAACCCCCGATCCTGGGACCAGAACCCAGTGCCTTACCGCTTGGCCAATCCCCAATAACTTAAAGCATCAAAATGCCAATGGTCAGACAGGATTGTAACAGATGAGTTTCGTTTTGGCTAGATGAAGCAGGCAACGGTAATTATGTGGTATTTTGGCAAAATTTATGTTATATCTTTAAGTTCACTGAAATAATATACATTTTATTATGTAATAGAATTGTTGGTTCTTTAAAGGAAACGGTATACTTTAAAGCATATGCGTTGGACTAAACACGAACGCAAATTCTTCGGTATCGCTGCAATCCTTACAGTTTCGTCAGCCCTCCTGTATTGCAGCTGGCCGCTTGGTTTCCTGCTTAACCCTATTGCCAGTCGAACGGGTCTTGCAAGTGAACTCGGTGCGTACGGGCAACCGTATAACTGGGTTTTTATATGGGGTGATATTGTAAGCGGGGTCCTGTTAAGCGCGGCCGTAATCATGTTGATACGATTATACAGACCAGATGGATGGGCTTTACTGGCACTTATATTGCTTGCAGCCTACGGAGTTTTCGGCGCCTTGACACGTCACTTCCTATGACCTGTTTACCATCAAAACAAGTTTGCGATCAGTTTGGAATAACCCCATGCTGATAGTACACGGTATATTCGATATGGGCGGTTGAACATCACTCATCGGGACATTAGTGGCAGTTGGATTTTATGTGAAGGATCATAGCCGAGAGTGGAAAGCATGGATTTACGCGATTGGTATCGGCGGGACGTTGTTCGCTATAGTATCAGGCGTTTTTTACATATGGGGTGGTCCGGGCTATTGGGCGCAACGGTATTACATTACATTGAGCTGCGTGTGGGTAGCGAGCATCCCATTCGTCCTAAGGCCCAAACAGGCGCTACAACGAGTACTGAATCGCTAGATATTGAAATAGTGAAACAGACACCGTAAGCACTACCGGGCTACAATTTGATCATACTCAGCACTTCCTCGCTAGCGCTATATAGCTGTTTCATGCCAATAGGCCGATCGTTATTCCTGTTTAACGTAAGTCCTTCTTCGGCCAGCTCGATATCCACTTTATTTGCCGGATACCTGTATCTACCAGTTTTTTCCAACAATCGGAGGCAAGCTCGTAGTAAAACCGGCGGTTTTCCGGAATCGTCCGACGCGAAACCAAAGCAAGTCTTTGCAGTAGTTTCAGCCCAATACTTATTGAACCAGCTGACAGCTTGATCTGGAGCTGCATGTTTTCGGCCTATTGATACCGCGGCTTGCAATAAGAACAGCCCAAGTACTTTGCCGGTGCTTCTCGGCAGCCCACGTTCGCGTGTCAGCAAACTTAATTACTCGACAAATGATAACTCTTGAGACTCAGTATCACTGCACGTACTAACTATTCGGACTCCAAGTCGCGGACATTAAAGACGAGCATGCCAATGAGGCACAGTAGGAATGATAGACCGATCATGATTAAGTTTACGGTCCAATTTGGACTTACGGCCGGAGCAAGAGCTATTTGATGAAGTATCGAGGTATCAAGTATCCAATGACTAATATTCGCGCCATCTGCAACAAGCGAAATCAAAAATGACCAACCTATAATGCAGTACGCCACGAGCGTTGTGAACCGGGAAGTAAGCCCAGTGCCAATACTCCTACGCCGAGGGTTAACAAGCTAGGCGCTATCATATTGGCTCCGGCATCAAGCAGTATATGAACGGGGATGCCAATGTGTTGGCTCGCTTCGCCCGCACACCGTTATGCTGGAGATGAAGCAAATAGCGATTGTTGCGACCGAAATAATAACTAATCGACCGCTGAGCCACCTGATTCGCGAGACGGGCTGAACTAGGAAGTTATCGAGGTAGCCTTGCGCTTCGTCGTCACGAACCTTTCCGATCGCATTCGCGACATATGCCATAATAGCAACCATAAGTATGAGGTAGATAACGCCGAGGAAGAGTGTTGCGATGTCGATACGGTTTGCGGATTCTAACTTTGCAAGTGCTTTATGAAATCCTTTGGTACCGTTGAGTGTTTGGACTATGGATTTTGTAATTGATCCGTACAGAAATGCTGAAGCAGTAATAGCGAGAAACCAGGCGATCGTCGTCATCCCGGTTAAACGTATTGCCAGCTGTAACGGAGTGTTTAGCAAGCGGGTACGCGGTAGTGCGGTGTCATGGTCGGCGAAGACGCTTGCGTTTAGATCTCTTAGGCCCGCAATCCACACGGTCAGTGCGAACAGTATGAAAGTGGTACCGAAAACTGGTACCAGCCAGACTGGTTTACTACCAACGAGGGGCAGAAGATTCTCTATCCATCCTAGCGGAGTTACGTTTAGAAGCCAATGCTCAGATGTCGTATCGGCTACGGCGCGCAAGATAAAACTCAACCCGAAGATGCCCGCCGCTAATGTTGAGGCGCGGGTTCGCGTGGGCATAAGCTGGCTGGTAAAAGCACTAGGCTTAAGAAAAACGCGGCGCCAGATGAAGCAGCAAGTGCAAAAAACAGAGCGTTTTGTACGCCAAAGCCAACTCCTTTAAATTTTCCGATAGCTATGAATATCACGGCAATTATAACGTACAGCAAGATTAAGTTGACGATTAGCCCGAGGAGGGTGCTTATTGCTGCTTGCCGTGCGGTTGATTGGCCGGTCAGCATGAGCTCGCTCCGGCCCGATTCTTCTTCGCCGCGGAAATATTTCGTTGCAAGCAGGAACGCCCAGACGGAACCGATCAGAACGATGACGCCCATTGTCACCCAATTTGCATAACCGCCGATAGTAGTTAAGTCATGTGGCGCGCCTAGCAAAGCCGCCATTCCGGTGTTGGCTCCGAGCGAATGAGCGAAGTTCGCCTGATCGGCGGCAGTTGGATATGCTTTCACGTAACCGATCACTTTTGAAGCAGTGTACGCGCCGATAATAAAAGCCCAGACTGTGGCGCTGCGGAATGTGCGGCGGGCAACGGATCGGTCGATTACCGTTTTCGGTGATTTGAAGTACTCGAATTTTGGGCAGGACTGATTTACTCGCTTCCATGCTTAGCCTCATATTTCGAATATCCTTGTCTCCGTATAGAGAAAGGAAAAGCTCTTCGAGTGACGGCTCTCTGCTGAGTAGCATCTTGGGGTGTGCCGCTGACAGAACGCTTAGCAGCTGATCTATCGGACCCTGGACCTACAAGTTAGCTGATGCCCGGTGACTTTCACCTTACTGACCCCTTTGATGTGCTCGACTTTTGGAGGTTCGCGTTCGAATATCGCTTCGACGGTTAATGCGGATAAATGACGCATTTCTTCGAGCGTTCCGAGCTCAACGAGCTTGCCGGCACGAAGTATGCCAACGCGGTCGCAGAGCGCTTCCACTTCCTCTAATATGTGTGAGGACAAAAAGACGGTTTGGTTCTTGCGCGGGCTTCCAACACACTTTCACGGAAGGCTTGCTCCATGAGCGGATCAAGTCCGTTTGTCGGTTCATCCATGATAAGCAAATCGGCCCGGGTGGAAAGGGCCGCGATCAGGGTAATTTTTTGGCGATTGCCCTTTGAGTAAGCTCGGACTTTTTTGTTCGGATGAACTGGAATCGCTTGATGAGCTCTTCCTGATATTTGGGTCAATTTTACCGTGGAGCGACCCTAGAAGATGTAGCGTTTCGGCACCCGTTAAAGACGGCCACAATGACGATTCGCCGGGGACATATGCAATATATTTGTGTGCTTCAACCTTATGGATTTTGTGTATTCAGTCCGAATACCTCGGGGCTACCGCTTGTGGGCTTAATAAGTCCAAGAATAGATCTTATTGTTGTAGTCTTACTAGCGCCGTTGGGACCGAGATAGCCAAATATTTCACCTTTCTTAATTTCTAAGTCAAGTGAAGATAGCGCGGCGAATGAACCATAGTGTTTCGGTTAACTTACCCTTTTGTCGCCAAAGCGATGTCTGATGCAGCCATCTTTTTTATGTTGTCCTTTATATTTGTTTAACTCTGATTTTAATAGTCTCAGAGAATATTGAATCTTGCAATATACGTGCCGTTTATTAAGAGAATTTCGCAATTTAAATAAAATGGGAATCGCTCAATTCGGGAGGCAAAAACCCGTCTTCAAGTTGGTATCCCGCAGCCCAATGATATCCCTGGTTGTAGCCTAGCTCTTTCATTAACTTTGTCGGAGCGTTGCGCAAAGCGAGCGGGACGGGAAGGTCTGGGAACTGTTTGGCCGTGCCAAGTGCAGCGGCCATGGCATCCGCTACCTGGCGGTCTTTTTTTGACTTGGCAAGCACTGCTGCGCAGTGGAACAGGTTATATTGGCACTCCGGCATGCCGATCCGTTCAACAGCCAGAAACGTAGATACCGCCAAGTTCAACGCGGCAGGAGCCGCCAAGCCGATATCTTCGCTGGCAAATATAACCATACGTCGGGCGATGAACTTTGGGTCTTCACCGGCTTGGAGCATTCGGGCAAGATAATAAAGTGTAGCCGTGGGATCAGAGCCTCGCATACTTTTGATAAAAGCACTGATGATGTTGTAATGGGTTTCGCCTTTTTTATCGTAACCGGGCAGCTTGGTTTGAGCGGCTGTTTCTACGATGGCTGGGCTTATTGGCTTATCGGTGGCGAGCTGCTGAGCCAGTTCAAGATTGCCGAGCGCGACCTTGCATCCCCGCCGCTCAGCTCAGCCAGTAGTTCAATGCTCGCTTTTGGTAACTTCTTGGCGGTTAACTTCAGACCTTTCGCAGCCGATTTGATGATCGAAACAATCGCGTTTTTATCCAGCGGCTTAAGTACGAGCACCCGGCTGCGGCTCAGGAGCGGGTTTATTACTTCGAAACTCGGGTTCTCAGTCGGCGCCAATAAGAATGATCGTGCCGTCTTCGACGTGTGGCAGAAACGCGTCTTGCTGCGCTTTATTAAAGCGATGAATTTCATCGACGAACAAGATCGTACGTTGGCCGAGTCGCTGGTTAACTTGCGCGTCTTCAATAACACGCGTCACGTCAGCTTTCCCGGCGGTAACGGCGCTGAGTTCAACGAATGCCGCACCCGTCCCGTGGGCGATAATGCGAGCAAGTGTAGTTTTGCCGCTGCCCGGCGGTCCCCAGAGTATTAGGCTAGTAGGCTGCTTTTTCTGGATAATTTCGTGGATAATTTTACCGGCAGCGGTCAACTGTTCCTGGCCGACCACTTGCTGTAAAGTTTCCGGCCGCATGCGTTCGGCCAATGGTCTCACATCCATATCCTAGAGTATAAACCTCAAAACTAATGAGAAAACATGCAAGTCAGGAGAAAAAATGAAAATGAAACAAAAATCACTTCAAATATCGTCGCGAATCTGTCCCGTATATCCATTACTCATTTGATATCCCACTGGATCTCTCCGCTCGTTCTAGTTTAGACACGGGTTATATCACAGTACCAGGCGTCGCGTGTTGCTGGGTGGAGCCTTCTGTGGTGTAATTGTCGCGAAGATCTCCAGATTCCCGACAGATTAGGCAATTAGAGGCTTACCCGTTTGAGACATTTAAGAAGTGAGACAGTCTACAACTAATATCGTAGCGAGGTACGTCCTGGAGAATGCGTACAACGGCGTCGATTTGTCTATTGGCTGCTTGTTCTAAAGCAGTCATATCTAAAGTATCATCTGGTACCGCTAACGGTTGCAAAACGTTATTTAGGTAGGTAGCTCTGTCAACCCGCGGTAATGTCTGGCCCGGTTGTGCCGGAACGACGGTATATTCATCTGAGTCCACGACTACTACAGCATTAGGTATAATGCTCGGCCTCAATTCGGTAGGCTCTGGGATAGCCCAGCCACGTTCTACCGCCAGGTACCGCGCGTACTCTAGAATTTTCTCTGCATCTCCTTTTTTAATTCCAAGCGCACCCGAAAGTGCTAATCTGGCAAGCGAGCATCTCGGAGAAATGGGTACACTCTCTCCCGATAGGTCGTGTAGTTGTGATCTACGTCCGGCTTGGTAATGATTTAGTATGGCGTATCCAGCCGCATCTTGTGCGGTTGGCACTTCTAGAGCCCTGGCGAAGGCAGCGCCAAGAATACCGCCAGGGGACCGGATACTTCCGGACTTATCCCAAGCGCTACGTCAGAGCAGTCGATGTGCGCTGTATCTACAGGTAAAACGTCCACATTTCCAAAACCAGGAATATATTTCCTAGACATGATTACTACCATACAATGGACATACTGTGAGACCATGGCAAAACTACATTCATCTCACTAAACACGAACGTAACGAAATACAAGCCTTGCATGATAGAAAGTAAGCAAGAATCGTTACAGATATTTTATAGATCCGTGTCATTATGAGGTCATCAGGAGGTGCTATGACGACAAAGATGTTATATTTGTATACCATTACGAAGGCATCCGAAGTGGTTGGGAGGGTTGATGCTGAACACCTGAGTTTGCCGACGCCTGATACAGAATGGAATGTGCGCGAATTACTGCAGCATATGGTCTACGAACTAGCGTGGACCGCGGATACCGTGTACGGCAGAACTTTAGCCGAAGTCGGCGATAAGTACGAGCACATGTTATTTCATGGCAATCCGGTGGAACTATGGCGGCGTTTTGAGCCGCGAACCGTGAGTGCCGTAGAAACGTGCAACGAAGAGTTAACAGCTCATCTCAGTTACGGGGATACTGCCATTGTCGACTATTTGCTGGAAGCCGGTAATGATCAACTGGTGCATACCTGGGATCTTGGACGGTCAATCGGCGTACCGGTCGAGTTTGATAAAAATATTGCAAAGAATCTGTATGACCGAGCGCAAGACCGGGTTGACGAATTTGCAGCGAGCGGACTGTTTGCGCCACCAATCGAAGTATCGGAATCGGCGGACATCCAAACAAAATTACTTGCATTACTTGGACGCAACGTCAAATGGACTGCGAACGTTTAAACCCGTAAGTCGGTCTCATCTTCGATTTCCTGACCGACAATTTCTTCTATCAGGTCCTCAATGGTGACGACGCCGATGATACGGTCATCTTTTTCAATAGGCGTAAGGTGGGTGTGCGCCCCGATAAATTTACGAAGCATGGTATCAAGGGCGGTCATGCTGCCAACGATACGTACTGGGTGAAGCGGCAACTCGTCGACGCGGGGAGGATTGTCGTCGAAGTCAATATCTACGAGCTGTTTGACAAGTAATACGCCGAAACAGATGGTCTTCTCACTGTTGAAAACTGGTATCCGGCTGAATCCGGTATCCTTAATTTTGTCAATTAAATCACTGTCTATGACAGCGTGCGGTAAGAGCCAGAACGTTTTTTCGATTGGGGTCATAATGTCGCGGACGCGTTTTTCGCTCAGCTGCAGCGCGCCGCGCATGATTTCAACCTCGTCCTCATCGAGCTCGCTCTCATCTGCGCCAAGATGCTCGCTTAACATGAGCCCAAGCTCATGACGGGATTGCAGATGGGCGCCTTCGTCCTGGAACAACTTATCGAGCAATAGTTGTAGGGGTTTGGATATCGGCCAGCTGACGATAATAATAACGCGTAAAAAAGGGGCGAGCAAAGCTGATACTTTCAGGGCGTTACGCAGGAATAATGCTTGCGGGAATATCTCGCCAAAGATAACAATGAGCAGTGTCGCAACGATGCCGGCGATCACTCCGTAAAAGACACTGCCAAGCACAAGTGAGGTTGCAGAAACGGCTGCTATATTGGTAAGCAATATAGCACTCAAAGTTAAGTGGGTACTTTTACGCAACGGTAATACGCGTTGGGCACCTTTATCACCTAACTTTGCTTTGCGCTTGAGATCGGCGGGATCTAGTGCCATCAATGCAACGTTCAGGCCCGAACATACGGCCGATACGCATACAAGTAGAATGACTACAATAAGCGTGAGCCACGAGCTCACTTTTATGCTCCAATTTTCATTAGCACTACGTATTGTACGTCATGTGGCCCCTGTTGTGCAAAGTGAATTACTGTGTAGTAGTTATCGCGCCGTACGCGTTGACGCAGTCTTTATTGGGGCTCATGAGGCTGAGCCATTGGCTATAAACTGCCGATATGAACGCGCTAACTCCGGACTGTAGTGCGGAAGCACCAGGTCAAGCCCGCCTAAGCCCGGCTCATTCAGTCGTCGCATCATTTGGACTCTTCGCTGAACATGCTGCACATTTAGTGACTGAATCCACGCATCGAACAGATCGGGGTCGTCAACGTCGACTCGGGATATCCAGTTAGGAACGCGGTTTGCTACATTACCGCGGTCTTGTTGCAAGATCAGCTGCGATGTTTGATTTGAGGCGTACTCCTCTACGTTACCCCGCTTGTCATAATGTTCGCTGCTGCTGCCGCCTGTTGTTGCAATAAAATCGCGAAGTTCAGCTTCGGATACTCCGTACATTTGAGCGAGTGACTTTAGCATGAATGATCCGGGCTCTGGTTTACGGAATGTGTGGCGGGCGAATTTCCATGCATCGAGCCCGTAGCTTCCATCTTCTCGTGGAGATTCATGCTGTGCCAGCACGCTTGCGACGGATTCGGGGGGGACATCCATGCGGACGGCTATTTCTTTTACCGACAAGCCAACGATTTCTATAATTGCATCTTCAGCAAGTCTTCCCTGGTAATAAAGTGTGCTAGTACCGTGATCACCCCTTTGAGCTCTAGGGTTCGGATAGTCGGCTGTCTGATCTGCTCTGAGCTTACTCATAATGTCGAGTATGTAATGAACGGGTTGGCCGGTTAGATCAGACATTGCATGCGCATCAATGCCGTTCGGCGATATTGAATCAAGTGCCGCGAATGTGCTCAGTCTTGGCGTGATTCTTGCTCGGACCGTAATTTCTCGTCGGTCTTGCCCTAATGTTGGTTCTGCTGCGGGATTTACGGTGGTAATAAAGTCACCGAATTGATCGAGCGTTAATTGTATAACGTGAGGGTTTATTTGTAACGCTCGGGCAATGCTCGCGGTGCTATGTCCTTGGAAATGGCTGTCAATAATGTGGAGCCGCAGAGAAAGGGATTCTTCGAATTCGGCGGTAGACTGCTCGCAGTATGCTTCTCTGGCTTGCTTATAAAACTCTCCTAAGCCTTCAAGTACGCCTTGGGTAGTGTTACCGCGGCTGTAGGGGACTACGGTACGGTCGGGATCAAAAGGCGTCTGATTGATGGCTTGGAGGTGCAATACTCCAGTCGGGCTGAACCTGAAGAAAGTACCGCGTTGTTCAGCGAGCCGTAGATCATCATTGTCGGAAAGCATTTGTATAGCATTAATGAGGTACGCGCGGATATTGCTCAGGCGCTTCATAGCCATTCGGCGTCCTTTCCGGAGATACCCGGTCTGATCATGCGTGGCTTCGTCCGATCTGCCGCTGATTTCACTATCAGTTTCTCCTGCCAGGTATTTAGCTAACTGATCGTGCGTACTATCCATCCGTTCAATCGAGTAATTTGGCGCATGGTTCATCAATCGGTATCCGCAGAGTGCCAGAAGGACGATTTCAGCCAGTTGATAATTGCTGAGTAAATCAATACGTGAAAATAGAGCTTCACGGTCTTCATCCGGCTCTTGTTCATCGAATACAGCAGCTTTGACTAAAAGGGCTGCCATCGCGGGAACAATGGCGGCATGGGGCAAACTGATTTCATCAGACTTATTACCTTTGCCTCTAAAAACCGGGATATACGGTAAAGAAACTCGATACGTAACGTCATCGGGAACGATTAAATCATCAACATCCGGCAATTCCGGCGGGCTGATGCGGAGCGAAACGCCGCCCGCCTGTGACTTGCGGGTAATTATCCGATCGGCTGCGGTTCCGGAAAGCGTATCGTATTGGGGTATGGTCGCCAAGCTGTGCTGTTCGGTTTCGGGAGTAACGAGCGTGGCAGCGATAAGTACGTCAAGAGCGTCACGGACCTGATCAATTTGGTCAGTAGGTAGCCTGGCCATTCTGTCACCGAAAGCTTGCGCGGTTCTGGTTCTACCGTTTTTGTTGAGTAGCGCTAGGAACGTCAATAATCGCTCGCTGAGTTCTTCGGGATGGAATTCATGCGCAAAAGCTGTGGATAAGGGCACGACATTTCCGACCACCTCAATCTGATCGGTTAATGATAGTACTGACTCTTCTCCGGCCATGCTAGACCCTCATTTTGCATCAATTTATTGCGTATATTGTAATATGCGAATCCTACTTTGTAAAAGACGATAATTGTAATCTCATCGAAACCTATGTACATTGTAAGAAACTTATGCTATAATGTAACAAGTATAAAGAAGCAAGCGCCCGCGTGCGAGCGCTTTTTCATTTATTAACCATGAATCAGCAAGACCCCAGTAAAATACGCAATATCGCGATTATTGCACGCGTCGACCATGGCAAGACAACACTTGTCGATGGCTTATTGAAGCAGTCCCAGACGTTTCGCGATAATCAGGCTGAAATGAGTCAAACGCTTATTATGGACAGCGGTGATCAGGAACGTGAACGGGGTATTACGATTACCGCCAAAGTAACGGCAGTCCAGCACGGCGATTACCGTATCAACATTATTGATACCCCCGGTCACGCTGATTTCAGCGGCGAAGTCGAACGGACGCTTAACATGGCCGATGGCTGCTTGCTAATCGTTGACGCCCAGGAGGGGCCAATGCCCCAGACGAAATTCGTGCTGGAAAAGGCGCTTGAAGCGGATTTGAAGCCCATAGTCATCATCAACAAGATAGATAAACCAGGCAGCCGGATTGCCGAAGTCGAAGATGAACTTGCCGACCTGTTCCTGGATCTGGCCGTACACGAGGATCAGTTGCATTATCCAGTGTATTACGCTATCGGCCGCGACGGCAAAGCGTGGACCGAAGTTCCTTCAGACCCGGCCGCTGACGCTACTCTCGATCCTATCTTTGATGCCGTCATTGAAAAAGTACCGGCACCTAAAGTGGAACTCGACAAACCGTTCCAGATGCTAGTGACTGCGCTGACGTGGGATTCTTACAAAGGCAAATATGCGATCGGCCGCATAACTCGCGGTACAGTAAAGCCCGGTGAAACGGTTATGCTGTGTAGAAAAGACGGAAGCCAAGTACGGTCTAAAACCGAATTGGTATTTATGAGCCGAGGCCTCAATAAATTTGAGGTTTCGGAAGGAGTAGCCGGGGATATCGTACAGCTGACTGGTATTGCAGATGCGCAGATCGGTGAAACGATTGCTGATATAAATGAGCCTGAAGTGCTGCCGACAATTGAAGTTGAAGCGCCGACGCTAAGGATCTATCTCGGTCCTAACACGAGCCCTTTTAAGGGCAGGGAAGGCGAGTTTAATACGTCCCGGCAGATCGGGGAGCGGCTGAAGAAGGAGCTGGAGACGAATGTGGGCCTGCAGGTAGAAGAAAACGGCATCGGTTTTACGGTTGCCGGACGCGGTGAATTGCATCTCGGCGTCCTCATTGAGAGTATGCGCCGTGAAGGATTTGAA
This sequence comes from Candidatus Saccharimonadia bacterium, assembly GCA_963810525.1. Lineage (GTDB taxonomy): Bacteria > Patescibacteriota > Saccharimonadia > Saccharimonadales > UBA4665 > JAICLK01. The sequence continues at coordinate 23,591 of CAWENB010000005.1, read as the reverse complement.
TTTGAAGTCGGTCGTCCGCAGGTCGTCACCAAGACGGAAGACGGTGTCGAAAAGGAGCCTGTCGAAGAGGTGGTAATTGAAGTGCCGGCGGAACATGTCGGAACGGTGCAGATGGAATTCGGTCAGCGCCGAGCTACACTGAAAGAGCAGTTTGCGAGCCCGAAGGGAGCCACGAAACTTATATACGAAATGCCTACCAGGGCGCTGCTTGGCATGCGTAACATTCTCATGACAAATACCAAGGGCACAATCGTCATGAATAGTCTAATGAACGGTTACCAACCGCTCGGTCAGTCACTGCAGCAATTGCGCAACGGGGTCCTCATCAGTTTCGAAACAGGTACGACGATGCCGTACAGCCTAGAAACGGCTGAGGCACGCGGTACGTTGTTTATCGGATCGGCTGAGCAGGTGTATGCAGGGCAGATAATCGGCTTGAACAATCGGCGTGAGGATATGGAAATTAATGTCTGCAAGGCCAAGCACCTGACGAATATGCGAAGTAAGAGTAGCGACGGCGTAGTGCAATTGACTCCTCCAACAGTATTCTCGCTCGAACAATGCCTTGATTTTATCGAAAGCGACGAATTACTTGAAGTGACCCCAGTACATCTGAGGCTTCGGAAGCGCGAAACTAGATCCGATACTGCGCAAGCGCATTAAAACGGTATAAATACGTGCTTTCCAACGAGCGAACGGGAGACTCTCCTAGGGCAAAAGCTGAACGTATTCGTCTATACACGGCGCAGAATGTTTCGATTACTATGAACCGCGAAACAATTCACAAAACTGGTGCTCGGGCATTGGCAAGACCCATAGAGGGAGGAACTCCTCGTAATACGACGGTCGTTTCGGGATACGTCCAGGAATTTCGTGTACCTAATCCAAGAATAGATAAAAGCAGAGAGATCGTCCTAGTAAGTTGGAAGACGCACCAGGGGAACACCGTAACGAAAGTGCTGTGCAATGGAGAACAATTCGAATTGTATGTTTCTGATGAAGACGCGCTTCGTTCGCAAGCATCTCTAGATACGATGGAGAGAGATTATGCCCTAAATGATATGCTTGAACGCACGGTTTTTGACCCGTACTTGGCTACTAAAAAATTGTGCGAAATGGGTGCGTTTATTGAAGATAACAAGCTTATCGGCCAGTTGGCTCTCCGATTTGAACCGCTAGATTTTGATAGCATTCAGATAAGTAATTAGAAACCGTGAGTATTTAATCCCTATTCCCCGTGGTCTCTGCCACGTGGGGACGCTTCGGAGGGGAGTGTGAGGGGAACCTTAGGTTCCTCTCACATGCAGCTATACTGTAGAGTATGCCAATCACCAAGGGTAACCACTGCGCGTACGACACCCATTACCACCTCGTTTTCCCATTGAAGTACCGAAAGGCTTTGTTGAGTACGGAAGTTGTTGCCACAATGCGTGAGACTATGAGAGGCATTGAAGAACGGTATGACCTGACCATTGAGCAGTTCGGTGATGACAAGAACCACATTCATGTACTCGTGAGCTTTCATCCAAAGTATGGCATCGGTCAGGTCGTACGGTTATTCAAAAGCGTCACCGCCAAACGGGTGTTTGCCGAGCACCCAGTACTCAAGAAAGACTTGTGGGGCGGAGAATTTTGGTCGGATGGCTACTATGCTGCCACCGTCGGCACCGGTGGTAATTGGGCTGTCGTAGAGAAGTACGTTAAGAACCAGGGGAAGAACCCGAACGACCTACAGCTCACCGTCTGGTGATTGGTATACTCCTACCCTGAATACCCTGTGGTCTCTGCCACAGGGATTTTTATTTGTTTATAGAACGAAGCGAGTATGAGTGTAATCCCACCCTGTTGGTAAAACACCATCGAAAGGAGCATAGTCATGGACATGTACAACCTCCGAATCTTCATCCGCCGCATGTACCACCATATAACTCCCGCTAAGTTTCAAGACTACGTGCGAGAATTCTGCTTCAGATTTCCCACGTCCGAGTTATTCGAATCACCCCAGTTATATTGTGAGAAAACATTAATCCTTGCACCAAGTCGGTAGGTATACCCCGAAAAAGTGTATATTGTGCTTATCTTTAATTTATGTTAATCTATACATATGAACCGTGTGAACTACGAAATGCCCGTAGCTACCGCCGTAGAAATGCTAAGCCTTGGCATGGATATGAAAAAGATCGGCGTTGCCAGCGTACCCTGCCACGTGCCGTGCATCGAAAATGACGGCGTACTCGTTCCAATGCTGGAAGCTGAGAGAGGAGCCTATCCGAGCTATCCTTTTAGTATCGCTGTAGAAGGAGATGAAGATATCGGCGGCGGCCTCATGAGCCTCACCCCGCAGCCGATCGGCACGCTTCTTGCCCCGCGAGTTGGAGCACCGGTATTCCTGCCGGAAATAGCGCCGGAAGATATAGTTGCTGAAGCTAGTCGCCGGACAGGATATGCCGCGCTGAGAAGCTCATTTCTCGTTGAAACCGTACTAAGTCCGAACGATGCAGGCAGGGACCGCGTCGTTGGCACGACGGCTATGCTGGGCGTGCAGGCTGACGGCAGCGAGAAGACGTTGCAACTCGGAGAAAGAGCCACGGGATTTTACATGGGTGTTATAAAAGACGTGGGTGCTAGTAAAGTGGACGAGCTCCGGGAACAACTCTAGAGCTTGCCGGCCTGAATAATTACTGCTTGCAAAAAAACGTTGGTCAATGTCTGCACGATGAGGTATGACTGTTGAAAATGAAAAGAGTGGGGTTTATAGTGATTCGGTAATCGATGATTGCTGTTGAATTAACGTGTGAATTAGCTATAATTAATTAATGAAGGGGGGTACAAATGCCCATTATTTTACCAATTTCGGACTTACGAAATTACACAGAAGTTCTGAATCGGGTAGATGTCGACAAACCCGTCTACCTGACGCGTAATGGACGTGGTAGTTATGTTATTTCAAAATTAGACGATTACGACCGTGAAACCACTGTCGAACGATTATTCACAGAAATTAAAAAGGGAGAGAAGTCTGCCGAGGTTGGCAGCGCAGCATCTATAGATAGTGTTGCAAAGCGTTTTAATATCCAGCTATGACGGTGGTATTTTTGCCTGCGGCCGAAATTGACTTGGCAGAATTATTTTCGTATATAAAAGATGATCTACAAAATCCTATCGCAGCACACAATATAGCCACTAAAATATTGCAACGTTCTCAATACCTCGCGACATTTCCCGAAATAGGGGTTAGCCTGGAAACTATTGACCATCGGCTTGCAAGCTACCGCTATTTTTTGATAGATAATTACATAATCATATATAGAATCAGTGACACGCAAGTGAATATCGTGCGAATTCTATATGCCAGATCAGATTATGTGCAACTCCTACAAGGTTGAATGAAACTAACCCCAGCTCGACTAAAAGAGTTGTCTTTTGTCTATGCGACTTAAAAAAGACATTCAATGCCCATTGTGTGAAACTACGCCCCAACCAATAAATCCAGCTGCATTGGCGGCAGGTTGAACTGGCGCAGGATGGCTAGCCCGAACGTGTGAGCGGTGAGCTTACACATCAGCCTGGCTAACACTCCTCGTTCGCTCTTACCACCGGGATGGTCAAAGCTAAAGTGTTCGGTTAACTGGCCGTTGACTGTCTCAACCACTCTCCGGTAACGTTTGAGCAGTTTCTTCTCTGCCCACGTATTGATCTGTTCCATGTTGGACTTGTAGGGAGTAATGACGTGGATGCCTTTGTCCTCCAGCTCCTGTTTTATCTCTGACCGAAAGATAAAGCCTTTGTCGCCCAGATAGGTACCCAGTCCCTGATGTTCCAACAGGGCCTCGCCGTAAAGCACATCGTGGGGCGCGGCTGAACCGGTCACAAAATCTTCTATGCTACCTTCCGGCGAGACAATAGTCGCCGTCTTGTAGCCGGCATACTTCTTGTCCTTGCTGGCACACCGGCCAATACCGGCATTGGGGAATGACTCGGATCCAAAGAACTTGGTAATGGTGATGGCTGTAGTACCGACACAGTCAATGATGTGCAGGTTACTGGCGCCAGCTAGAGTAGTAGCTACCATGCGCCGTAAGCTATTGATGAGATCCCGGAGATTCTTCTTCCGGCGATTGTACTGGCTGCGGTCAATACGCTGTTTTGGGAAACAGTCGCCATGTTCACGCCACACGTATTCCCAATACTCGTCTTCATCCTTGATGCCGGAGAACTCCTGGAAGATGACCAAGGTGAGGAGGGCAATATCTGGCAGTTTGGGCTTTCTGCCTGAATGGTGAAGTAAGGGTAAGATATTCGCTTGCAGACAGGCATCATCAACCATACAATAAATTGCGATAAGTAGTAGTTCTTGATCCATAATATGCTCCTTGTTTATGCAACGAAAAGTATATTAGAAATCCGAGCTGCTACTTATTTAATTTCACACAATGGGCATTCAATGAATATACTTCTGGGGTGAATCACTACAACAGCACGGTCATTGCGCTCATACCGCTGCTTGTTGTAACCGTATGGGTTTTCGCACTCATTGATTGGCATAGATATACTTCAAGAACCAAAAAAATTTCTGGCTCTTAGCGCTAGTATGTTCGGGCTTTATCGGATATACCTTCTTACTCGGCTCTTCAGATAGAGAAAAATAGTCTGAAAGCTTGCCCTATTTTCATTGTGCCAGACGATCCTTAGGTTTAGCTCAGGTTAATCTAGACATCCACGAACACCGTAACCTTTTCGGCTTTGACGTGCATAAGCGCCCGGGAAATCTTGATTCGCTTTGTATCATCGGGGGTCTTAATCACCAGCTCGCACGGTACCAGCATGCATAAGAAGTTGTGGTGGTGCGGCAGAATATCAAAGGGACCGGTCTCGTTGACGCCAGAAATACTGTACCCCTGCCCTTCGTAATACACCTGGAACGGAGCATAGACTTTAATCTGCATGACCGGGCGTTTCGGATCGCCTTTAGCAGCACCTTCTGTTGCCGCCTTGTCCTCCACCATCTCACCCGTGCTGGCGTCCTGGCGCATCACCGGCTTGGCATCAGACTTCTCATCGCTCATACAATTATCTCTTCGATACCGTTCAGCGTATCTTCGCGGGTGTGCGTTTCTCCCGGGATACCGGTCATCTTCTCCATCACGTTGAACTGCTGGGAGAAGTACTGGATCAGCTTCTTTGCTTTGTTATAGTCGTCGCGGTCTTCGTTGCTAAGCTCAGCCTCACCAATAATAGCCACAATACCCTTTAGCGACTCGTATTTCTGCAAGATCGCCTGAACCCGCGTGTTCAGCATATAGTGGCGCTCCCCCACAATATCCGCTGTCAGCAGCGACGAACTCGAGTGGTTAATGTCCACGGCCGGACGGATACCCAGCGCCGCCACCTGACGGGAAAGCACGATCGTACTGTCCAGCTCGTGCTGGATCATCTGGACGGCCGGGTCGGATAGGTCGTCGGCCGGCACATAGATCGTTTGCAGGGCGGTAATGGAGCCGTTTTCATTGCTGGACAACCGGTCCTGCAAAGCCTTCACGTCAGAGAAGATGGTCGGCTCGTAACCGCCCTCTGCCGGCGTCTGGTCGATAATCGTCGACACCTCGTTCCGGGCCTGAATATAGCGGTACATGTTGTCGGCGAACAGCAGAATATCTTTCTTCTGGTCATCGCGGAAGTATTCGGCCAAGGTAATCGCGGACAGGCCGATAAGAGACCGCTGCACCGGGTTCTCGTTCATCTGCCCGAAGAACATAGCTGTCGTCTTTAAGAGTTCGTTATCTAGCAGCGTCTTATATAATTCGTGGCCCTCTCGGATTCGCTCACCTATACCGGCGAAGATGGAGAGCGCCCCGGAGCCCACGGCCACGTTGTTAATCATCTCCATGGTGAGCACCGTCTTGCCCACGCCGGCTCCCCCGATAATACCGATCTTTCTACCCTTCACGAACGGGGTAAAGAAGTCGAGCACCTTGATACCGGTTTCCAGGATCTCGTCGGGCCGGCCTTTTAGGGAAGTCTCCTGGAACTCCGGCGCGAAAATCGGACGTTTTGAGCATTTTATCAAGCACCGCCTGGTCGAGCTGCGGCTTGCCGTCAATCGGGCGGCCCAGCGCGTCCCACACCCGGCCGATCATCTCGTCACCGACCGGAATCTCCAGCGGATGCCCGCTGCGCTTTACTTTGTCGCCTTTTTTAAGCAGACGGTCACCGCCGATATTCAGACAGACTGCCATATCGCCGCGCTCCAGGCTGCTGACGAGCAGCGGCGTGTGCGTCGCATTCTCGGCGTACAGCATTTCATTTAGTGCCGGCATGTCGTCGTCGAATTGAACCTTGATCACCAGGTCTTTGAGGACGCGTACAACACCCATTGAAGCACTCATTCTTCTGCCGCCTGTCGTATTTTCTTAAGCCCCGCCAAACTTTCCTTCAGGCGCACGTCAACAAGCGCACGCTTGGCCCGTCTGAACTGGGTGTGTAAATCGTCGGCCGACGCGAGCGATTTTTCCTTCGCGGCGGTCATGGCGCGGAACCGGCTGGCCAGCTGTGCCAGACGGCTGTCATAAATAAACTGCGTCAGCGTCAAGCGTAAAATAGACGTCTCAAGATGCGCAGCAACGGCGTAGGCACTCGGCTCGAAGATGTAGGTTTTCTCGGTTATTTTTTCGTCATCGAGCGTATCAAGGTCAGCGATCTTACCCATGCGGGAGACCACTTCGCCGAGGTCCAGATCTCGAATATCCTGCTGGGACAGCGAGATGTAGTTCTGGTAGAACACCCGGCCGGATCTGTACTTCCGGATCTCGGTCATGAGCGGATCGACGTTAATAAAGTCTTTGCTGGGCATATCGAAATACAGATTGTACTTGATCTTCAACTGGTCGAGCTGTTTGGCACCGTGCCGGCCGATCACGATAATGTCGTTCTGCTCAGGCTTGTAATACGCCCGGAATTTCTTAATGAGCCGCTGGTCGATATCACCCGAAAGTCCCGCTGCAGCGGTAATGAGAATGAGCAGCTCCTTATCAATCGGCTTTTCTCCAGACACACGGCCGAAATTAAACATCACGTCCATTCGGATCTGCTTGTAAATGGTCCAGACTTCGTTAAAGAACTGGTTGGAAATCAGCACCTTGCTTTTGGTCTGCATGATCTTCATGCTCGAAAGACTCTCGAATGCGCTCGTCAAGGAAACGATGGTGCGCATCGACGATTCTTCGGAGGCTATCTCAAGAGGCCGTCTCATTTCTTCTCCTCATCTTTCTCTTTGTCTTTGTCTTCGTCCTTATCGTGGTCTTTCTTGTCCTTCTTGTCTTCTTTATCCTTATCCTCAGCCTTGCCGTCCGAATCCTTATCGCCGCTTTTTTCTTCCTTGCCGTCTTTTACTTCCGGGGCAGTCGACGCTTCCTTGCCGTCTCCTTTCGGCGCCTCTGCTTCGGCAGGCTTGGCGTCGGTTGCAGGCGTAGGACCGGAAGTGGCAGCATCATTGCCGGTTGCCGGCGCGGCTTTCGCAGCATCAGAGACAATAAGCACCTTGGATTTCAGGTCGTCCCGAAGCGTATCGTAGTTGCTGTTATCCTTTTCATCAACGACTTTCGACGAATACTCCTTCACGAGCTGCTTCATTTTCGCTATGTCGATTTTTTCGCCCGACTTAGCATTCAATATCAAATCAAGCAGGAACTGCTGATCCATGAGCGAATACCCCTCGCCGATGGCCTGGTTCATGAGCTGGAACAAAGCTTTACCGGTGTCGTAGTCTCGCTGCGCTTCGGGAGACAGTTCGGTACCGAAGTGAGCGTACTCTTCGGCCTGCCGATACCCGGCGAGCGTCTTATTCAGAGCCGCGGCGAGACTCTTTTGCCGTTTATTCTGTCCGACACCGCCGACACGGGTCACGGAAAGTCCGGTACTGATGGCCGGGCGCATGGTGTCTTTAAAGACAGCCATATCGAGAATCCACTGGCCGTCAGTCATAGACATAACGTTTGTCGGTAAGTAAGCGGTAATGTCTCCGGCCGGCGCGTAGACGATGGGCAGAATGGTCTGTGTCGCGTGATTGCTATCCAACCGACCAGCCCGTTCGACGAGCGAGGAGTGCGTATAGAACATGTCGCCGGGGTAGCTGTCGCGTCCCGGGCTGACGCCGGCGATAAGAGAAATTTCACGGTAGGCCTGGGCGTGGCTGGTAAGATCATCGTAAATAACCAGCGTATCCATGCCGCATTGCTGCCAGAAGTACTCGCCGTGCGCCGCGCCAATGTATGGCGTGAGATACGTAACCACCAGCGACTCGAACATGTTCGACACGATAATAATAGCCTTATTAAGTGCACCGTTCTTTTCCAGACGGTCAACCAGCTGGGCCACGTCGCGCTGCCGCTTGGCAATAAGCACATAAATAACGGTAATATCCGTATTTTTCTGGTTGATAGCAATCTGCGTCGTCATAGCCGTCTTACCGACCTTGCCGTCGCCAAGTACCGCCATACGCTGACCCCGCACGAGCGAGAACATGATATCAAGCACCGTGATGCCGGTTTCCAGCTGGGTATCAAGCAACTGGCGCTCATAGAGCATCGGTGCGTTGTGGAAGACGTCCCACGTGCCGTCCGGCTGGATGGGTCCTTTGCCGTCAATCGGGTCACCGAAAATGTTAATTACCCGCCCGATAAAGTTCTTGCCGACCTTGGTCAGCAGCTGGTCGTGCTGGATGACGCATACCATACCGACGCGCAGCTGGGTTACGCCGAGTTTCATAACGATTACATAATCCTCGTAGACGTGGTGCACGTACCCCCGGCTGCCATCTTCGAAACGGATCAGAGCATGGACGTTGGTCGGCTGCAGCCCGCGGACTTTCACCAGGAACGAATCGATGCCAATAATCTCACCGACGGGATTGCCCCGGTTGACCAAGTCTTCGAAGAGCTTGTCTTGGGCCGGCTTCATACTCCAGCGCTCCGTGTCAGCTCGTCCAGCGACTGAACTATAAGATTGCGGGAATCTTTCATGGTGGCCCGGACGCTGTAGTCATGCACATGATTCGGTGTGCGGACGTACACGCCGGCAATGAGGGAGGGCTGCAGGCCCACGGTAATGAGCGTCTGCGGGTGCAGTTCTTTGCGGGTCCAGGATACGATATACTCCAGCGATTCCCGGTCGACTTCGGTGGCGAAGGTCATATGCAAGACCGGCGCGTGATCCTTGACCTTCCGAAGTTTTACTTTCAGCTCCATGCGGACATGGTCGTTTGTCAGATCAATCTTATTCGATTCCAAAAATTCGCTGAGATTGTGGCTCATCGACGGCAACTTGTAATGGCCGGCGGAACCTAATTTCCGGGCTTTCTGCGACTCCAGGTTATTGTCGATTTCTTCCAGTTCGCGCAGCAGCTTCGACAGATCGCTCTGCCCGATCAAAGCCGATGGCAGCACATACGGTGCGGCGGCCTGAGGCTGAGCCTGGGTCACGTCAGCATATCCTCCATCATTTCCTTCTTGTGGGTCTCCATCTCCTTCATGATGTACGGGAGCTGAGCCCGCATGTCAAACTGGCTGCCGAGCGACTGCAGCACATAGTGCTCCACGATCTCGGCCATATTATTTTCAAACGCTTTCAGCATGCCGGCTTCCCGGGCAGTGACGCCCTTGCGCATAGCGTCAAGCATCTGCTGGCGCTGCTCGGTCAGTTCTTCGGCGGTTTTCTGGAGCGAACCAAGTGTCAACTCCTGGGCTTCTTTCATCGCTTTGCTATACACGGCGAACTCGTCGTTCAATTTCGCGGATATCTCGTGTTTTAAGTAGTCGTTCAGCTGCGAGATAGTTAAATCCATGTCCTGCTTTAAGAACATGGCGTTTTCGTCGACGACCCGTTCGAACCGTAACCGTCCGCGGTTCCGAAGCTCCTCGCGAAACTCCTTGTTGAATAAGTGGTTGACATCCTCTTCGGCGATATCCGAATAGGCTTTATCGAGGTCACCGGGCGATTGCGGGCCCTTCTTTTTGCCTTTGCCTGCCGCTCCGCCCTGCAGGCTGTTGAGCTTGATGCCGACCCAGAGAAATCCAAAGAGTACCGCCACCAGGCTACCGACAATAAAAGCGAGCCACCAGATTGTCATAATGATACGCCCATCCCGTTCATGTTTATAACTTCAGTAGTAAATATACCGCAAATAAACCAATAATTAAAATCAGAAAACTTGTCAGGATGATTTCGAGCAGTCCCCGGAAGATCGACTTTTTGCTTAACGGGTTACGGCCGATGGCGATGACGGCGTTTCTAATACCGGCGTACAGGGTAACGAGCGCCACGATGATACAGGCACCGGTGATGATCAGGCTCATGTAGATTTTGCCCGGGCCGATAGGCTTCTGGGCGACCGCCTGGCCGAGCTGCTGAAAGAACGGCGGCAGATTCACTTTGGTACTTTTCTGGTTCGGGTTCCGGGCAATGCTGATCGCGACCGGAATTAATCCGATCTGCACCGTCTGGTAGGTGTTGCCGGTCGATGTTTTCAATGTCGTCGTGTCGATGACATTTGATTTGCCGTCGAAATTGGCGGCCGCCCGGCCGAACACCATATGCTGCTGGTCGTATGTACCGGCCTCCATCGCCACGCCGTCCACATTGGACATCGTGACATAATCGCCCTCTTTTATCGGACCTCCCTCGGTATCCACCAGCACGTCATAGCGGCCGCTGTTGGCCACGTACGTCTGATTCGGCAAATTGCTCGATACGGTTATCGGCAGCGCATTGGGATCAATCACAACGCCGTACATGTTCTGCATGTTGGCGAACGTCGACGGCGATACGCTGTTCGAAGTTTTGCCGCTTGTCAACTGCACGATGGTGCCGATCTGCAGCGTCGAGGCGGCAGTATAGGTTTGCACCCCTGTAGCATTCGTCGACTGACCGCTTGAACTGTCCGAACTGCTGGAGCTGCTACTATTTGAGCTAGACTTATTACTTTTGCCGGCCGCCGCACCGGCCGTGCCAGTGAGCGCCATTAAAAGCAACAAACAAAACGCTGTGTGCAGGGTAATCCGGGCAATTTTCATGTCTGTTTTTGCTCTCTAGAGTATTGAAACCTGAATGCTCGTGTTTATCTAAGCATTAACTATACCCCATACCCGACCTATTGACCATCTCACTCAACCGAAATATCCTGGACACGCGCATTCAAGTGCTCCGGCCGGCCAGCTTGCCATTGCCTGCATGCGGAAAACGTGACAACACCGGGCTGGCTGGTTAGACGGTTCCAAAGACACACAATCGGGGTCAGGGCAATCGCATTAAACTAACCTGTTAGCTAAACACCAACTTATATGAAATACTGCCGCAGGTTCGGCAGTATTTTTGGTTTATGCTAGAGAGATGCTCATAAAAAACAAACAGGAATAGCAGACTATGACAAAATACATACCGCCACCGATGGCCCATCACTTCATCACTATTACCGACCCCAGGATTGACCGTCAGAAAGCCCACAAGCTCATCGACATCATTATGGTAGCCATTTGCGCGGTGATTGCCGGAGCTGACACGTGGGTGGACATTGAAGACTTTGGCAAAGAAAAGCAGTCCTGGTTTAACACCTTTTTGGAATTGCCTAATGGCATACCATCTCACGATACGTTCGGTAGAGTCTTCTCGCTCATTGATCCGAAACAGTTCCAGTCTTCTTTCTCGGCCTGGGTGCAATCGGTCACAATTCTCACGAAAGGTTCCGTTATTGCCATAGACGGTAAGACAAACCGAAGGACTGGCGGTAAAACGAAGGATGGTTTTACGAGAGCCCTCCATCTGGTCAGTGCCTTCGCCAGTGAAAACGGTGTTTCTCTCGGACAAGTGGCTACTGACCAAAAGTCGAACGAGATAACAGCCATACCGGAACTACTCAAGCTACTGGATATTAAAGGCTGCCTCATTACGACTGACGCTATGGGCTGCCAGAGCGATATTGTCGCTGACATCATTGCCCGTAAAGGCGATTACCTACTGGCCGTCAAGGGCAACCAGAAAGGGTTATACCTGAGCATAAAGGCTCTGTTCAATGACGAGTCGATTGAGCGTGATACCAACATCAGTGAGAACAAAGGCCACGGCCGGATAGAAAAGCGTACCTGCGAGGTGATCACTGGAAAGGTTGTCACGGAACGGCTCAAACATAAAAACAACTGGATGAGTCTCAATACTATTGTGAAGGTCACCGCCGAGCGGACGGTAACCAACGGCGGTGAGACACATAAAAGCAATGAGAGTCGTTACTACATTTGCAGCCTAAAAAACCCGAGTGCCGAACGTATGCAACAAGCCGTGCGAGCTCACTGGGGCGTCGAGAACAATTTGCACTGGACCATTGATATGGCTTTCCGAGAAGATGACAGTCGCATACGAACTGACCATGCCCCGGCCAACATGGCAGTCCTCAGGCATATTGCCTTAAACCTTATCCGCAGTGATACGACCAGAAAGGTTGGTGTTAAGGCCAGTCGGCTAAAAGCAGGCTGGAGCACCGACTACCTGGAGAAATTGCTGGGAGGATTAACAGGGTGATTTAATGCGGCTGTCTACCGGGGATTGTTTTAAGCCATAATACCAGGAGCGTGCCACAATACTATTGCTCTTCTAACAACTATACATCAAGGATTAGAATAGCTTTCGGGCGGTAAACCATATGCCAAGGCTACTTAGTTTGGGCAATGGAGCTCTAATCCATGTAACGGATATGACACTCCAAATAAATAACGCACTAAACGAAGCATTTTAGATATAGTTCGGCGACTACCAGACTTCCCTGGCAATTTACAGCTTGCCGGACAAACAGGCTGAGACAATTATTTCAGAGCTCGACGTTAACTTTTATAGCTGACTCAAACGTAAAGGTACCTGCATTCATCTACGCTTACGATATGATAAAGTTAGCGGTAATCAACCATTAGCAACCATACTACATAAAATGCTGCCACCAATGGGACAAGAAGATAGAGCGCTCGCATTCGAACACGGAGTACCGCCCACTAATGTCACGCGAAGAGAATTTGAGCCGCACGATAACAGCGCCGAGAAGCATGACGCCGCGGAGTATCTTGCAAGTATCGGCTTATTCAAGCCTCTCAGTAGCATGGACCTTGAAGTGGTCGACCATTCCTGTACACCATAACCGTTTCAATAAGATCTTTTCCGGTTATTGTTAAAGTGGTGTACGAATCGTTCGTTATGGTCGATTCGTTAGCCCGAAATATAGCTGAGCTGGTGTTTGGTTGTCAATGGCCTGGTGCGGCCGTTCGTAGTTGTAGTAGCGGAAATATTGTTCAAGTCCTGTTCGTTTTACAGTTACTGACTGCCAATATGCACGCATCACCAAGAGCTATAATGGAGACAGCGAAGCAAGTACCCGGCTACAAGCAGATATTTGAAGCTGATGCCGGAAATATGGAAGGTTACCGGCTGGATGAGCATACTGAAACGACGCTTCGGGCGCTAGACACCAATTTCGCAAATAAAATACCCGTCGGTTTACTGCCAATCTTGAAACTTAGCTTGCTCACCCATGACATCGGTAAAGGAGAAGCCGCTCGTAACGCAGATAAGGAGAACCAGCACGATTACAACGCGGCGGAGGCGGACCGGTTCATGGAGGCAATCGGCGTGGACGAGCCGCTCCGGAAATTAATTATTGGCATGACGGGTCGCGCCCAAGATCTGACAACACGCTACCTCGTAAAAGGCGAACGAAAAGCGTATGGCGAACTTGCAGCATATTGCACGTCGCTGCTTCGGGAGTATGACCCGACTTGGATTACGCCCCGGAATGTAGATGCGCTCGCCAGTATGTGCATGATCATACAGACCTGCGACTCTATTGCCTATACCGATTATTCGATCACACGCACTGAGAGATTTGGCGTTCATTACCGGAATCATCCGGCGTTTAATAAAAATTTTGCGCAAAAATCACAATTTCAAAGACGGCAAGCCACATTTAAGGCGAACGCAAGCTAGCTAATCAAGTTTTTAGTGCTCGAGCCTAACGTAGCGCCAACTGATTCAGCTGCTTTATCGGCGACGATTATGGGTGATTTTCTATACATTTCACCTATACGCTATACATAGACGTAAGACCACGGAACGAATCGAAAATAATGCTACTGCAGTCTGTCTGACACGGCTATGATCACGCTGCCGTTCGTGCTTTGGTAGTCGTCCCACCCGATTGACTGGTCTGACGTACAATCGAAACGAACTTGCGTATCACGGTAGATTGAGACATCCATGCTTTCATTATTTTTTTGCCCCGTAAGATCAGTCACGGTTCCTTCCACCAGCTTGCCATCCGGAAACGCATCGGTGTTCGGCTTATTACTCCCGTGCAACTGGTAGCCGGACTGTGCTGCAGCGTTCAGAACCGCATTGTCTAATCCGGGTGAATCCGCAATTTTGTAATATCCGTAATATAAGGGGACGTTGCTGCTAAGTCCCTGGCCGTCATCACTGTCGTAGCAAATCTGCTTGGCGCCCAGGGCGTCCAGCCGTTGCAAGAGCGGCTTTAGGTCTGCCGCGGCCGGATTGGGACCGCTTTGGCCGAGTATATCATCAACAAGACCAGACACTAGGTAAAGTATATATACGGTGTAGATGAGTAACATGGTACCGATAGTGCCTACAATGATGCCAGCGATCGCCAATCCTCGGCTGTACGTTACAACTCCCTTTGTTGATCGTTGGATTGTTTTTGAACGGCGAAGCGCCACTATGGAGACAACGAGTCCAATGGGCGGAGCAGTACGGATAGTATAAGTCCGACAATATCCAGGCGCAGTTTTCGTTTCATGGAACGAGCCATTAGCGCAATTATACTTCAAAATGGATCAGCACTTGTACGCAACAAATTGATTGTCCGTTAGGCCACGTGATCGTTGCCTTCTAGCCCCCAAGCCCTATCATTGCTCCAACCGACTCAGCAGCCATGTCAGCAACAATTTTTGTAGATTTTTCTATAAACTTCACTTTGCGTGCCTTCCAGTCAATACTCTTAACGTGTATCGGTAAAATGGCCCCTTTTGTTGATGTACCTTGGAGCTCTACTTCAAAGGGCAACCCCTTAGCATTAGAAGTGATAGGACACACAACAGCTAGACTAGTGTGCTCACTGAATTTACGATTTGAAAGGACGATAGCCGGCCTCCTGCCTGACTGCTCGTGCCCCACCCTTGATTCCAATACTACCCACACAATATCCGCATAATCTGGAACGTAAGTGTCTACCATACCTCTCTACCTACGGGTGCGCCCCAGTCAGACTCGCCGCCTATATCTTCTGGGGTAACATTTTTTAGCATTGAGTCCAAGCTAACTTTAGGCCTCACTTTTATGGGCGTGATAACGACGGACTTTCCTTTTACCGTGATCTGTAGAGGTTCATCAATTTTAAGATGAGCCTCATCGATAATTTGTTTCGGCAAACGCACTCCTGCGCTATTACCCCACTTTTGCAATGATTGCGTTAAACTAATCGTGCTCATATATACAAGTATATACATTAAACTATTTGACGTCAAGGCGCTATACAGTTACGAACCGGTCGGCAACAAGCTTAAATGATACAGTTTTAAGTTGCCAGTACTGATAATACATCGGCTAACGCACATATATCCGCCTCTGCCGTCCCCCGCCCCGTAGTAATCCGCAGCGAGCTTCTGGCGTCAGTATCGGATGCCCCCATGGCACGAAGTACGTGGCTCGGCTCATCGTCAGACGCGCTGCATGCCGAACCCGCGGCCGCAAGAATACCACGCTCATCAAGCTCCACCAGCAGACGCTCATTATCCTGACCCGGAAAGGTTATATGGATGTTATTCGGCAAGCGATGCTTACGAGACCCATTGATTACTACATTTGGCAGCTTTTCAGAGACCAGCGCAAAAAACAGGTTCTGCAATTCTAACAGCCTGACGCTTTCCTCGTGCCGACCGGACTGAGCCAGCTGCAGCGCTTTGGCAAACCCTATGCAGCCCGGTACATTCTCGGTACCGCTGCGTATATTCCGCTCCTGGCCGCCGCCGCGGATTACCGGCTGCAGGCGCACGGTATGCGAAACGAACAGCACCCCGCTCTGCTTCGGTCCGTATATCTTACCGCCGTTGAGCGTCATGAGATCGACCCCGAGGCGTGAAACATGCAGATCAAGATAGTTCGCCGCCTGACAGGCATCGGTATGGAAATACAGCGGCAGCGAATTACCGGATACTCGGCGTTCAGACCGGATTTTCTCAAGCATCAAGGTGATCTGCCGGATAGGCTGGATCGTGCCGACTTCGTTATTGGCGTACATGATGCTGACCATCACTGTTTTGTCATTGATCTTAGAACACAAGGATTCAATATCGACGATACCGTCAGCGGTTACACCGGCAACCACATGGTCGTACTGCTTGGCCGGCTCCACACCGCATCATGCTCAATGCCGCTCACTACCAAGTTCGCCTCCGGAAATTCCCGCATAACTCCAGAGATCGCCAGATTATCCGATTCGGTGCCGCCGGCCGTGAAGATGATTTCATTCGCACGCGCTCCCAATACTACTCCCACGTCTGCGCGTGCCGACTCAAGCGCATCGCGCACCTTCTGGGCCGGCATATAGGTAGCCGACGGGTTATAGAACTGCTCGGCAAAAAACGGACGCATAACGTCAAGCACCGCACCGTCCAGCGGCGTCGCCGCCGCGTAATCGAAGTAATTCATGAGTACAATTGTAACTTAGCTTGGATTAGCTGCCAGGATGGGATCAAACTGGGCGTGCAGGTTCTGCTGGTACTGGTAAGCCGCCCGGTAGAGCCGAACAAGCTCTTCATCGGAAACCGGCTGGTAGGCTGACCGTCCTGGGCCTTGAATACACCGTGCGGCCGTACGTCATAACGGGTTGTCCGGGCATGATGCGCCTTACTGGTATCATGCCATTCTTCATGCCATACAAGCGTATGATCATCAAGGATAAAGAACTCCCGGCGTCCGCCGGCCGGAATCGGCCCGAACAGCGTACCGCCCATTCGGGCGGCATCATGCAGCAGCTTGCTTTGAACTTCAGCCGCCTTCGCCTGATGGTCGACCGGCAAGATCACGCTAAGCAACTTGTTCAAAATCGTAGACTACTCCAATTCGAATATTCAGGAGTTACGGGCGACGCAGCAGTTCCATAGACTGATGCACCATCAGAACCATATGCCGGTGCTGGTGCCTGGGAATAGAATGGCATGAGCGGGTTTCGCCCTGCATTGTTCCCGCCAGCGGCAGCCTGCGCTAACTGGGCCTCCAATAACGCTCTCGATTCCTGCTCGGCAGTTGCCTGCAGAACTCGCATGCGCTCATCGGCCTGCAGTACAAAAGGGTACAAACTTCTGACGAGGATGTCCCCGCTGTATAGCCGTCCCGCTACCGCCTCCCGGCCCATAGGGCTCAATCTTAGATGAGGATCCGGCATGGTGCGAATTTTAGGGGCCTCACGCCCCGGGTAGTGGTTGTTCATCTGTTATACCCTAAACAAAGCACGCGATTGGCTTCGTCGTGCGGATAGGCAGCGAGAGCTTCGAGATTTTCCTCACGGAGTTCAGCCAGATATTCGGCTGTCACACGCACGTGTTTTGACTCACAAATAGTACCACGGAATGGTATCGGAGTCAAGAAGGGTGCATCGGTTTCCAACAGTAGTAATTGTTGTGGAATAGTGCGATATATCACAGCTCGGGATCGTTTTTCACGAAAGTCACAATGCCGTTCACGCCAAAATACAAGCCGTGCTTGATAGCCCGTTCCATATTCCCCGTATTGTCCGTATAGCTGTGCAGTACGCCGCGGATATGAACACCCCGGTAGCTCTCGAAAATCGGCCAGAAATCATCGAAGGCCTCACGGACATGAAAACTTAAGGGCAGGTCATGGTCGAGCGCCAGTTCGATCTGGAATTTCAGCAGTTCGATTTGCGTCTCACGCGGCGAATGGCCGTAAAAATAGTCCAGTCCGCATTCTCCGATGGCTACAATCTTGCCCACGCTCGCAGTGTCTTTCAAAATCGCGGCAAACCGCTGCCGGATAGCCTTCTTCTGATGATCCGCCGCCTCATGCGGATGGATGCCTATCGTCGCCCACAACCCTTCGAGGTCACGCACGAATTCGACCGCCAATTCGCTGTCGCCAAGCGTCGTCCCGATACAGAGCATCCGTTCTACGCCTGTGGCGCGCGCATCGGCGATGACCGATTCGGGCGTCCGTTCCTGGTCGCCGCGCCTCAGCCTCGTCTTCTCGTCTTCATGCCACTTGTCGTACACCGGCGTGCTACGCCGTACCATCTCATGGATGTGGCAATGCGTATCGAAAAGCGAACTATCGGCCATGTTATTTACAAGGCAGGCGTTTCGAGCTTAGGAAACAGCGTCTGCTTATACGGACGGACGATACCAGATTCAAATATGTGCTTGATCTTACTGCTCGTCGACGGCAAAAACGGCTCGAGCAGATCGGCTATCTCCAGTAGGTCGCTGACCTGCTGCGCCAAAACTTCGCGCAGGTGGTCATCATCATTACTTTTGGCGATCTCCCAAGGCTTCTCCTGGTCAATGAACTGATTCAGTCCGCGTACCTGGTCCCAGACATGGTCAAGCGCCCGATCGAACCGGCAGGCGGCAATCGCCTCGTCGTACGCGCCGGTATCGTGCTTCGCTTCCGGCGTGTCGCCGATCATACCGCCCTGGTATTTCTGGAGCATTGCAAGGGTGCGCTGGACAGCATTGCCCAGCTCGTTGGCAAGCTCGTTGTTGTAGGCGGATTCAAAGTGGTCCCAAGAGAAATCCCCGTCATCATAACTCGGCACATGACGCAGGAAATAGTACCGGAACGCGTCGGCGCTGTATTTTCCGACAATGTCTGCCGGAGCAATGACGTTGCCAAGCGATTTGCTCATCTTCTGACCGTCCACGTTCACAAAGCCATGCACGTACAACTGCTTGGGAAGCTGAATCCCCAGCCCCATCAGCATGGCCGGCCAGATGGCGGCATGAAAGCGGATGATATCTTTGCCGACGATTTGCACGTTCGCCGGCCAGAAGCTCTTGAAATCGTCGTGCTCCGGGTAGCCAAGGACCGTGATATAGTTCATGAGCGCTTCGAACCAGACATACATCACCTGGCTTTTGTCGCCGGGTACCGGAATGCCCCAATCCAGCTTTTCCGCCGGGCGGCTGATGCTAATATCCGCCAGACCGTCATGGAGCAAGCTTAAAATCTCATTCCGCCGGGTTTTTGGAACTATGGTTAGCTCATCGCTTATAATGACCTCTTCGATTTGCTTGGTGTAATTACTGAGCCGGAAGAAATAGTTCTCTTCTTCGAGCTTCTGGTAGGCCTGCGGATGATCCGGTTTCATGCGCGCCGGATCAGCCTGCGCTTCGGGCACGAATTCTTCCTGGCGGACGTCGTACCAGCCGGTATATTTTCCTTTGTAGATATCCTTGGCTAGCGCTTTCCAGATAAGCTGGGCGCGCTGCATATGGCCTTTGTCGGTTGTCCGTATAAAGCGGTCAGGCTTCACATCAAGCAGCTCGCCGAGCTCGCGGAATTTAGCGGAGATTTCGTCGGTAAATACTTGCGGTGTTTTGCCGAATTCGACCGCTTTTTGGGCTACTTTCGTACCGTGCTCATCGGTACCGGTGCAGTAGATAACCTCCTCGCCGCGGGCACGGGCGGCACGGGCCAGTACGTCGCCCATGATAAGTTCCATCGCGAAACCGATATGCGGTTCGCCGTTGACATAAGGAATAGACGTTGTGACGTAAAAGTTACTCATTACTAATTATTGTACCTGTTTACCTGTGATAAGAAAAAAAGAGAGAAGAAAAGCTAAGCCCCAAAGGGCATCGTCATACCTGTCATTCGACCAGAAAGATTACGGTTCGCTTTCATGCGCATCTATTGTACCACATAATATGCGACGAGGCGCAACCGTTTATGAGCAGTGTGTCGCTCTATGGCGACTACCCTCTCAATGCAAGTAAATGAATCGGCCGCTATGACTCGCCGAAGTTACTAGTGAAAGTTATCTACGAAAACTGCCATACTATACTTTTCGTATAATTCTACATATTATGTTATTGTATGTGTATGTCAGCGGAGATTGCATGCAAGTCACTGCAATTGCAGCCAGCTGAAGCTCTAGCGATTGCGGCGGGCAATTTACTCCATAGCGAATTTTGCCAAGGGGACGAGCAGCAACTTGTGCCCGACGAAGGGGCAGGCAGTAGATACATTTCCAGTTTAAAACCAGGGATCGATAATCTCTATGCGATCACTAGCCCTGAAGCTGGCTTACTCGCCGCGTCCCGCGTTATTCATAATTCGTATGATGGATATACCACGTACGTAGCCTTCTTTGCTGTTCAGCCAAATCACCGAAATCATGGCCATGGACGCCGGCTCATGCAGTTCATTGGTTTTCAAGCTTTGGCACAAGGCGACAAATGGCTTGATTTGTATACGGACATTCCTGACTACTTCGTCGGGCTAGGGTTTACGTCGACCCTTGTTATTGGTGATAGAGCTTCTCGGTCTCATCGTATGGCTGCCAGTGCCAAAGATGTACTATCGAGCGCTCCCTGACGATGACCAGCTCTTTGCCGTCAGGGGAGTTGCCCGCTCGATACATTGACAATCGTGAATTGATGTTACATTATTGTATAACTTGAGAATCGCGGTTATCGGAGCATCGGGAAAGGTCGGCGAAAACGTATTGAACGAGGCGTTGAACCGCGGCCATGCGGTTAATGCATATTATCACACATCGAGTCCGTTGGGCCGCCTGCCAATTAGCCAAGCGGGGAACATCAGCTATTCCCACGGTAATGTTATTGAGGGCATTTCGGCTGATGATCCGATTGCGGAAAGTGATGTCGTTATAAACTTGCTCAGCACCTTGGGCAGACAGGGCGAACAGGACTTTGTGAGCCGAGGGACGGCAAACATCATGCATCGGATGCACTACGTTGGTATCAGGAGAATCGTTACGCTAACCGGCAACTTGGCACTACTGCTTTCCGACACACCCGGAAAGGCTGCCCGGGCAGCACATACGATTGCAAACCGGTTACCGGTCGTCAAGGGCTGACTCAGAGATAGCGAGGAGCACTTGCGGCTCTTGCGAGGTTCCAACTTAGATTGGACCTGTCTGAGAGCGCCCATGATTAGCGCAACTGGTGACGCCGGGTACAAACTCAGTATGTCCGAAGCACAATGGACTCCGGTATCCGGTATTGCCGTCGCCCGCTGTCTGATTACTATCGCGGAAGACCCGAGCGATGGCGTCAACCTGCAAGCACCGTATCTTCATCCTGTAGCTCACGAACCTCTTGATCGTTCCTTAACTAGTATTTGATGCCTCAACGCAGCTTAAGCGAACTGGGTCGTCTAAACGTTTTAATACATCGCGTCAAAACAACGTCACTCTAAAACGTTCGGATACTTAGCGAGAAATTGGCTGAGCACCCTGTCGTAGCCCGGCAGTAACTGAAGAGAGCGTGCTTTTTCCGGCTCAAACCATTCGGCTTCGGCAGCTTCCCAATTTAATCGGAAATCCATGCGCTTCACGCGGACCAGCGCCGGCACGACAAACCACGTCTTATGGTACTCGGGCGCTTCCTGCAAGAAAACATCGCCCCGTTCAATTGACGTAATGTCTATTGCTATAATTCCTAATTCTTCCTGCAGTTCCTGCTGCACCTTTTCTTCGATCGAACGAGCATCGTCCAAGAATCCGGAAATACCGTTCCAGCAATTCGGATACAGGCGCATCCCCTCACCTCGTTTGACGAGCAGTATTTTACCCTCGCAGGTCACAACCGTATTCACGACCGGCGCGTAACGGATCGTAGTGTAGTCGATTTGCCCGGGCCGGGGATCGAATTTCGGTTCTTTCATAACCTGCCTAGTATTGTAACTCCATTTACAGCAGCGCCTGCTGTTTAGGCGGTTTCGGAACAAAAGCGCCCAGGTGATTAACGAGCCTTTTAATAAAAATGTCCTGGCCGGTGTGTAGTTTCTCAGGCGCCCCGTTGACCGCCACCCAGGCAGCACGGTCGACTTCCGGAAACTCTATCAGATCACCACTTTTCGGCGGCCACTCAAGCTGCACCATATTGCTCTTGATGGCCGCCGTATCCAGGTCTCCTTCGACCGCCCAGGCGAATATTTCTTTATTGTTTCGCTTAAACGATCCCAGATCTATGTACGTTCCCTCGGGCGGCACCTGCCCGGTTTCTTCCTGGAATTCCCGTTTGGCAGCAGTCAGCAAATCTTCACCGGGCTCGACCTCTCCTTTGGGAACTGACCAGGCTCCTTTGTCTTTTTTCGCCCAGAACGGTCCGCCGGGATGGCCGAGCAGCACCTCAATCGTCAAGCCGGCACGGCGATACACCATAATACCGGCGCTCATTTTCGCCATTACTGCAGTAGTATTTCGACTTCTTTGCGCTCTAAGTTGTCGAGATCGGCGAACAGGTCCCGTTCGAATTTTTCCGATGCGGTGTAGAGGTAATCGTCTTTGGACCGCGGAATAACGTGGAACAGCACATGGTTCTTCTTCAGTTCATCCTGTTTTTTAAACGGCCGGTAGTTCTGCCGGATGTCCACGCCGTCGCCCAGACGCCCGAGTATTCGTTGTTCTATAAAGAAAATGAGCTTATATACGTCCGTTAACTCTTCGGCAGTTAACTGCCAAGGCTCCTCGATATGGCGCTTTGGCAGTACCAGAATGTGGCCAGGTACTTTTCGAGGGTTGCTTAAAACGACAAGCGCCGTGTCATTATGCTTCACCACTTCATTTGGTTTCAGGTTACAAAAGGAACAGTTTGTATCAGACATATTACCTAAGTATACCCCTACTCGGACGCCGTTTATACTCGGACTGCCGGGCGCGCTTGGGAAGTAAGACACTTAAAGCCAGCGCTGCCGCGTCCGCGGCAATAACTCCTACCATACCGCGCCTGACGCCGGTTACGATGGCGTCATTCTTGATACGTACGATTTCCTGCACGATGGGTAGCGGCACGTTTTTTGGCTCATATCCGGCGGTACCGAGGTTTTGAACGGTAGTCGCAATGGTATGTGCGATCTGCGGTTTTGCGGCCGGCGGCAGCACCTTACTTGCAGCTACATCGTGGGTCAGCTGCGAAATAAGGGTAGAGATGAGCAAGGCACCGATCAGCGCCTGCCCCATGCTGGTACCGATCTGCCGGAACGTGTTGTTCACACCTGATGCCTCGCCCGCCATCTGCACATTGACTGCCGAAAGTGTGAGATTTACGAGCTGGGATATCATGAGACCGAAACCGAGGCCGAAGCAAGCCAGGCCGGGTATAAAGGTGATTACGGTACTCGCTGCGGCCATCTCCTGATGAAGTAGAATCGCACCCGCCAGCGTTACCGCGAGCCCTATTTGAATGAGATACCGCTGCGGCACATTAAACCGGCTGGCCAATATTCCCGAGAGCGGAGAGGCGATGAGTATACCTAACGAAAGCGGTAATAATGCGATACCGCTA
>CAWENB010000004.1:0-81832 GCA_963810525.1 Candidatus Saccharimonadia bacterium | reverse complement strand
TCGGTGCGGGCATCGATGGCCTGCTTCATCCAGTCGGCGACTAGCTCTAAGTCGGCTTCCTTCAGCCCGCGCGTGGTGGCAGCTGGCGTACCCAGGCGAATACCACTCGGGCGGTAGGGCGGCAGCGGATCATCAGGGATGACATTTTTATTGAGCGTCAGACCGATTCGATCCAGGACGTCTTCGGCCTCTTTACCATCGATACCGAAGCTCTTCACCATGTCGACAAGCACCAGGTGATTGTCGGTGCCGCCTGTAACCAGTTTGAAGCCGCGTGTCTGCAAAGCTTTGGCCAGTGCTTGGGCATTATCCAGAACTTGCTGCGCATACACTGTGAACTCAGGCTGCGCTGCTTCATAAAACGTCACAGCTTTGGCGGCGATGATGTGCATGTGCGGTCCGCCTTGTACGCCGGGGAAGACGGTACGGTCGACCAGCGTCGGTAAATTCTCGATTGTCTTTTCGGGGGCTTTCAGGGGATTGCTGACTTTGCCCTTCGTAAGTATCATGCCGCCACGCGGACCGCGGAGGGTTTTATGCGTAGTTGAACTGATCATATGGAAACCATGATCAAATGGATTTTCCAGCTTTTTGGCGGCGATGAGGCCGGCAATGTGCGCAACATCCGCCCAAGCCACCGCGCCGACTTCTTCGGCGATGGCCGCGAAATTGTCATAGTCCATTTCGCGCGGGCAAGACGAATAGCCGACCAAAATCATCTTTGGTTTGTGCTCTTTGGCGAGCTCCCGCAATCGATTAAAGTCGATTTTGCCGGTTTCGGGATCCATTTTATAACGCACAAAATTGAATAGCTTCGCCAGCACGGTGGTCGGGTGGCCGTGGGTAAGGTGGCCGCCATGCGTTAAATCCATGCCTAAGATAGTGTCGCCCGGTTCCATCCAGGCATGCTCGGCCGCTTCGTTGGCCTGGGCACCACCGAGCGGTTGCACGTTGGCATGGTCGGCCCCGAACAGCGCTTTGACACGATCAATCGCCAACTGCTCTACCTTGTCGGTATTTTGCTGGCCGCCGTAATAGCGGCGCTTTACATAGCCTTCAGAGTATTTATTCGTGAAAACACTTCCCATGGCCGCCAGTACTTCGCGGCTGACGTAATTCTCGCTTGGGATCATCTCAAGCCCTTCGCGTTGTCGTTTCTCCTCGGCTTTAATCAGCCGTTCTGTTTCTTTGTCTTTCATGTTCACGTCGTCCATGCCAAACTCCTCTATGCTTCATTGTCAAAGTTTCGGTGGTAAGGCGACGTAGCTAGATCATAAGTGCCATTGTATCACCTCAGGCTGCGGGCGGAAACGTCGGATCGGCAGGTCATGCAAAACCACAACGATTTTCTAATTGCTATTTTGACGTCATATATGGTATCATTTGTGGCATTATGGAGACTACCAACGAAAAAATAGGCAATCTAATTGCACAGATACGACAAGATAGGAACTTGACCCAATCACAATTCGCCCGCCAACTCGGCACATCACAGTCGGCGGTCAATCGAATCGAACACGGCAAGCAGAACTTGAGCCTCGAGATGCTCGGGCGTATCAGTGACGTACTGAACAAGCAGCTCATTTCTTTAAGCGGCGAGGCAGTAAACTTACGCATCGAGGGCGGTTACGAGCTAAGCGGCGACATTACGCTCAAGACTAGCAAGAACGCGGCCGTCGGACTATTGTGCGCGTCTTTACTCAATTATGGCGTGACGAGATTCCAGAATTTTCCGCGCATCGAAGAAGTATTCCGCATCATCGAAGTGCTTGAAAGTATCGGCGTGTCGGTAAAGTGGATCGGCAATGATGTCGAGATCCGCCGACCGGACATGCTAACACTTGATCACCTTGACGCCGAAGCGGCTCGTAAGACGCGTTCGGTGCTGATGCTTATCGGGCCATTGATGCACGATTATCCGTCCTTCAAGATTCCGTATGCCGGCGGTTGCAAGCTCGGTACGCGAACGGTCGAACCGCATCTGTTTGCGCTTGAGCAGTTCGGCGTCAATATTGTTGCCACCAAAGGCCATTACAACGTTACGGTTCATAAAAAACCTGCCGGACGTGTGGTTATGTATGAATCCGGTGATACGGCTACCGAAAACACGCTGTTCGCCGCCGCCCGTGATATCAATGAAACGATCATTGAATTCGCTAGCGCTAACTATGCCGTGCAGGACGTCTGCTTCTTCCTGCAAAAGCTGGGAGTAAAAATAGAGAACGCGGGAAATACTAAACTGCGTATCCGCGGCGTGGCCCACATCAAGAAAAACGTCACTTATTCGCCGGCCGAGGACCCGATCGAGGGCATGTTCTTCACATCAGCGGCCATTGCTACAAATTCGCAAATTACCATCAAACGCCTGCCGATAGAATTTATGGAGCTTGAGCTCTTGAAACTCAAAAAGATGGGCTTGACGTTCGATGAAACCTCGCGCTACAAAGCCCTTAATGGCAAGACGGACCTGATCGACCTAACCGTCCATAAGCACAACGGACGACTGCGGGCGTTAGCCGACAAGTTGCATCCCAACATTTTCCCGGCCGGCATTAACGCCGATAACCTGCCGTATTTTGTGCCGATCTGCGGGGTGGCCCACGGCCGCACGCTCATCCATGACTGGATGTATGAAAACCGCGCTATTTACTACACTGAGATGACCAAAGTAGGTATGCAGGTTGAACTGGCCGACCCGCACCGGCTATACATCACCGGTCCAACGAGCTTTAGCAAGGCCGACGTGGTATGTCCGCCGGCCCTCAGGCCTGCCAGTTTACTGCTTATCGGCATGTTGGCCGCCGACGGCATTTCGACGCTGCGAAACATCTATACTATCAACCGCGGCTATGAAGACCTAGCCGAGCGGCTCAATTCGCTTGGTGCCCACATTACCGTACTGCACGAAATCTAAAACCTCGCAGGCTTTACGCCGGATCGGCTTGGCCGGCCCTTGTCGGTGAAACCCACGTAGAAGCGGTGTTTCTGCTGATGACGGTCCGGTAGCTCTTAAGGCACCGGAAAATCGCCACCACCTGCACGACATCCATTATGTAAAACAATCCGTAAATAACGACGGCCAGCCGGCTCATACGCAGTTTTTCACGTACAGTCAAGTGTTCATCCGGCCAAATCGTCCACAATACATACAAGGTAATGATGAGGTAACTGCCCAGGATCAGATTGAGCGTGTGAAAATGAACGGTAAGGAATAACACATAGGCGAGCACGAATGGCTGAAGTATAAGCAGGACTTCCCCCAATAGCGCCACCGGCAGGCGGTACATCGTGAGCATACCGCTATACTTCGCGTTATCAGAGTTTAAGATAAGTTCACGATATTTGAACAAATTCTGCAAGCATCCCATTTTCCAGCGATAGCGCTGCCTGAGGAGCTGCCTGAACGCCTGTACACCTTCAGTCATGGCCAAAACATCTGCCGCATATACCAGACGCGCGTTACGGTTGCCGGCATAGGCTACGAGTTTCAGGCTCAGACCGATGTCTTCGGTAACGGTGTCCGTGTCGTACAGGCCGACATTTTTGAGTGCGCTCAAGCGGTATGTCGAAGCAACGCCGCCGATGATAAATTCACTGTTCGTCAGGCTGTAGAACTTTTTCGAACGGTACCCGATCATGTGTTCGAAACGTTGTACGGCGCCGAGAATGGATTTTGATTCCATGATGCGCACGTTGGCGGCCACACCGATTACTTTCGGGTCGGCGAAATATTCCACCGCGCGTTCAATCGCCGCCGGGTGGATTATCGAGTCGGCGTCAAGCGTCATGACGAGTTCGCCGCGAGCTTCGGATCGTATGCCGTTGTTAATTGCGGCTCCCTTGCCTTTGTTGGTTTGTGAGACGAGCACTATTCGTGCATCGGTAAGTGCTACACGTTTATAGCGACGTTTATAGGTGTGCTTTTCTTTTTCACGGGCATTAAATTGTGAGCGCCAGACTGATGTCTTCGGGAGGCGAGAGAGCATGCCTAACTGCGGTGCTAATACTGAAACCGTTTTGGTCTTTGGCAAACACTGTATATAGTTACGCACAATCTCGCCAGTTTTATCGGTCGAACCATCGTCGACAACGATAATCTCATAGTTCGCATACGTGCTCTGGCGGATCGAATCAAGCGTCCGTTTTATGACCAGCGCTTCGTTATGGGCGGCTATGACTACGCTGACGAGCGGGTGTTCCGTCCGAACGGCGGTTTTTTTAAGCTGTCCCTTTATTTTAGCGGACTTTCTCAGCTGCAGGACATCGTACATATTCGCGCCGACCATAAACATGCCCAGGTGCAGCATGCTGAAGAAATTTGCTAAAGCCAGTAAGTAGAAAAGAAACCACATCTGTCTATGCCACCTTTACGAGATTGAAGGTGAACAACTGCCGGTGCTGAAAAAACAAGCCGGTGCACGTCTGGACGGTCAGTATCGGCTTGCCCGTATAGTCAAATACGCTTTTTGAATCGTCGGGATTCACTACGCGGACACTGCTTAATTGGTAATAAAAGGTGTGATTGTTCCTCGTTTTTACGACTGCCTGTGCGCCGGAATTGATATCGTGCAGCGTGGCAAAAATGTTCGGCCGGTAATGTCCGTACAGGAAAGTGTCCCCTTCCTGATTATTCGGCTCTGGCGTCATAGTGGCGTATTGCACATCGTCAATGGTAAGCGTCCAGGACTGCGTCTGCTTATCGTAATAGCCGGGGATTACCGGCAGATCGATATGGAGGCTTGGTATGATAATCTCCTTTGGCTCCCCGCCGATGTAGTCAGCCTTTTTAATTTGGGCCGGTGAAACGGTCGCGGGCGGTGTGACTGTTATATTGCCGTCGCGGGAACGGATAATACCAATCAACAGGCCAAGGCCGCCAGCAAAAAGTATTAGTCCGATAAAAAATGATATAACCAGGGTTTTCGAAATCTTCTTCATATCTTCATCCACCAAAACAAATAGAGGGTTACATCCGAAAACGGATGACTACCCCCTAAATGTTTTTGGTTTATTTAAGCCTTGGTGTAGGCTTTTTTCGCCACGAAACGCACCAGCGTTGATAGCAGGATGGCTGAACCAATGACGATGCTAGCAATCGCTGCAAACGTTAGAATGGCGTTTCCACCGGTGTTTGGCAGCACGATACCGCCAGTGACGATCGCGCCTGCTCCTTTGCCTCCTTCATACATAAGGCAAAACCTCCCGTTAGTTTGGCGAGAATTTGCAGATTTGGCGGCTGTCTGCACGATGTGCAAATAGTACCAAGCACACAAATTCAAAAGTAAGTATATACTAAAAAAGTAAAAATGTAAATAGTATTGTATAACAATGAAACTATTCAAAAAAGAAACTTGTATAAAAATCATAAATATGAAATAATATACGCTAACATTCAGTTTTACGGTGGGGCTGATACGTTATATCAATTGAGGCACGCGGTAAAGGAAGATTATTATGAAACTATTAGCTAAAAAATGTCTGATTCTTTTAGTCACGGCATTTATCGGAATTTCGGGTCTCGGCTTACTATTTCCGGCGTTTAGTCATGCCGATTCGGCTGGCACCAGCCTGGAGGCCGCTCCCCGAATCTCGTTCACTTTCGATGATGGCCAAGCGAGCGCCTATAACAACGCAGAACCTATTCTGGCTAAATACGGCCTAACCGGTACGGATTACGTCATTACCGGCTGTGTCGGTATGACAAAAATTCCTAACACCTGCCGTGCCAATACCGGTGTCTCCTACATGACATGGCAACAAATCCAAACGCTGCAGAATAGTGACGGCTGGGAAATCGGCTCCCACACTGTTGATCACGACTGCCTGGCCAGTAGCGCCAAGCAAGACTCGGGCGATTGCCAAAAGAATACCCTAACCACTGCCCAAGTTGATGCCGAACTGGCAAACAGTAAGAGCGCCTTTGCCGCAGAAGGTATAAACGCTACGGATTTTGCTCCACCGTATGGGGATTACAACAACTCGGTCCTTGCCGAAATTGCCAAGTACTATGCCAGTATGCGTAATTTTAAAAATGCTAATAATAATGCCAATGTCTGGCCCTACAGCGACTACTACCTGCAAGACGTTACGGTCCAGGAAGGCCTCAACACCGTTGCCAGCGTCGAAAGCCAAATCGACCAGGCCATCGCCAACAACCAATGGCTTGTCCTGACTTTTCACGACATCGAGCCTTCGCCGAGTACAAACCCGGACGATTACCAGTATGGTACTAACGAGCTCGATCAGATCGCAGCTTACGTAGCCGCCAAGCAGAGTGCCGGCCAAATTCAGTCAGTCCATGTTGACCAGGGACTTGTCACAAGCAGTACCAATCTGCTTCCTAACGGCAGCTTCAATGACGGTATCGCCGATGGCTGGACAACCGACTCTGCCAACATTACTAAAGACACTGCTACCAACGGCAGCTACCCTGACCCCACCAACTCAATCAAATTCGTGTCCAGCACCAAGGCCGAGCATCTTTTCTCGCCCAAGGTCAGCGTTGATCCGAATACGACGTATTTGCTTAAAACGTTCCTGAATGTTAAAGCCATAACCGGCGGCGAAGTCGGCTTCTATATCGATGAGTACGACGCCAATGGCAACTGGATCTCCGGTCAATGGAAAACCGCCGAGAATTCCAGCTTTGTCGAGGATATGAACTTCACGTACAAACCCAGCTCGCCAC
The DNA here is from genome assembly GCA_963810525.1 of Candidatus Saccharimonadia bacterium. Lineage (GTDB taxonomy): Bacteria > Patescibacteriota > Saccharimonadia > Saccharimonadales > UBA4665 > JAICLK01. The sequence goes on along the minus strand of CAWENB010000004.1, from coordinate 75,144 downwards.
AAGTAAGCAAAGCTTCCCTGCAAATCTATACGACCGCCAACACCGGCATAACCGCTTACGTCGACAACGTTCAGTGGTTCCCGCTTACCGCAACGGCACCGACCAACTTAGTAACCAACGGTACTTTTGATGCTGGCATAGCCCAGGGTTGGAGCACTGACGACCCGACCGACGTTACGGCCGACGCCAACAACAACGGCAGCCCGAACAATCCGGTTAACTCAGTTGCTATTAAGAACAACGCGGCTGGCACCAACTCCCACCTGTTCGGCCCCAAAGTCACCGTAAGTTCGTCTAAAAGCTACACTATCACCAGCTGGCTCAATCTGCTTCAGATTAATAGCAACCCTGGTAGCGAAGTCGGCTTCTATATCGATGAGTACGACGCCAATGGCAACTGGATCTCCGGTCAGTATAAAACCGGTGTGCATACTACAGGCGCGGGTGACGTCGGGTTCACCTATACCCCATCATCAGCTAACGTGAGTCAAGCCAGTGTTCAGGTCATCCTTGTCGGCAACTCAGGCATTACCGGCTACTTTGACGATGTGCGTTGGTGGCAGAATTAGTTTTCAGGGCTTCTCTGATATACTAATCCTCGTGGCGGCCGCTTCAGGCTGCAGGCGGGTGTGGTATAACGGCTATTATTCCAGTTTTCCAAACTGGCGACGCGGGTTCGACTCCCGCCACCCGCACCACGTTGGGGCACCTCCCGGCCTTCAGTCTGAGTTTTGCAAAAACAAGTTTCTATAACTTTGGCTGGCTGTCCTGTACGACTGATCCTTACAATGCTTCATGTTTTGCCGGTTTGAGGTTTTGATTAGCAACGACATAAGGCTAAAAGGAGAACTTGTTTTGGGCTACGCACTGGATCTTGAACACGCTTTACGGCTTGCCGATACGGCGGACTCGATTACGATGCGCTATTACCGTGCGGTCGATTTGCGCGTAACGACCAAACCTGATGAAACTCCGGTCACGCAGGGTGACCTTGAAACCGAACGGGCACTAAGCCGAATCGTCACGAGTGAATATCATGAGGGCTACCTTGGCGAAGAGGGTATTCGTACCGTAAAAGGCAAGCGGTTATGGGTGGTGGACCCGATTGATGGAACGAAAAATTTTGTACGCGGAATGCCGGTCTGGGCGACGCTCCTTGCGCTTATCGAAAATGACACAGTTGTCGTTGCAGCGATCAGTGCGCCCGCCCTTGGACGGCGCTGGTGGGCATCGAAAGGTGAGGGGACCTGGACGCGGGGAGTCGACGGCGCCGTCCGCCGCCTCAACGTTTCAAGTATTAAGGAAATAGCAAACGCTTTTGTTCTGACAGGATCGCTCTACGAATGGGACGACGTGCCGACAGGGTTGGACGCGCTGCTCGAGCTTATCAAATCCGCGAGCAGGCATCGCGCTATCGGCGACTTCTTGAACTATATGCTGGTGGCAGAAGGAGGAGCCGATGTCTGCACTGAGAGCAAACCTAAATTCTGGGATATTGCCGCACCGAGTCTCATAATCGCCGAAGCCGGCGGATCGCTCTGGACAAACGCCACACCGGATACTTCGCCGGATGCACCCCGTATAGTCGTCGGTAGTAACGGATTGCTCGAAATCAAGGTCCGCCAAGCCCTAAAACTATAGCCAGCGTAAATCGTTTTTCCCTGTTATAATATTCACATTGCTCACATTTGCATGTATCGAATAAGTTATCGGCATGCGACAAGAGAATAGAGCAGGCCAGCTTGGTCCGTTTATAGCGGACTCGGCTTTGTCGACTGGCTGATGAGGAAAACCGCAGGTTTTCCTCATCATTGTGCCCCGGTAGCTCAGCTGGATAGAGCAGAGGACTTCTAAGCCTAAGGTCGTAGGTTCGAATCCTACCCGGGGCACCAAAATTATCAACTAGGCGGTCATGTTCAAGCTTCATCACATCGCGCTCAGTGTCAGTGACATTGCAAAATCGGTTACCTTCTACGAGCTGTTTAACTTTACACGGGTCGGCGAATGGACACCGGAAGACCATTCATTCATCATTGTGAATTTACGCAATGGTGAAGTGATGCTTGAACTTTTTTGTTACAGAGAGTCACAGCCCTTGCCGGAAAGCGCCGAGGATTTGGACCGAGATTTGCCGGTGATCGGCGTCAAACACTTCGCACTTGGCGTCGAATCTATTGACGAGGCGAAGGCGAAGCTGCAGTATGCCGGATTCGAAATCCTCAATGAAGATTTTAACGAAGACCGTAGCGGCGCAAATTATTTCTTCATAAAAGATCCGGACGGTATGATGGTGGAAGTAATCGAAGACAACAGGGGATATTAATGACCATCGACGGGAAAGTTGCACTTGTGACGGGTGCCGGACACGGCATTGGCGCAGCCATAGCTAAACGGCTCACGGAACACGGTGCACGCGTTGCGATCACGTTTAGGCGCGACAAGTCTGGAGCGCAAAATCTGGTCAAGCTATGTACTGACGCCGGTGCGGAAATGAAAGCGTATTACGTTGCCGATTTGGCGAATGAAAAGCAGTGCCAAGAGTTATTCGATGCAGTCGTTAACAATTTTGGCCGGTTGGATTTAGTCGTCGCCAACGCGGGTAATGTTGGTCAATCCGCAAAAGTCCAAGAAGATTTGCATAATCTTGACTTGGCCGCATGGCGTCGGAGCCTTGAAGAAAATCTGCTGACAACGGTCGCAACAACAAAATATGCTATCAAAACGCTCGACAAATCCGGCGGCGGCAAAATCGTCATGATCGGTTCGACGCACGGATTGGCTGAAGGCAGTGCGCGAATTACGGCTTATTCTGCGGCCAAAGCAGCAACGCATAACTTCGCACGGACAATTTCTAAAGCGCTCGCACCGAATATCATCGTCAATGTGGTTGCGCCGGGCAGGTGCTGGGCGGAAGGCTACGACAAAATGTCTGAAGAGGAAATCGTCGCCAAGTTTGCTCCGAACAAACACGGCCGACCAATTGAGTGGGACGAAATCGCCCAAGCCGTCCAAATGGTGCTCGAAAACGATTCTATCATTGGCCAGACTATTAACGTAGAGGCGGGCTTTACGTTACTGAACTCCTAGTGTGACAGTCTAAAGACTTTAGGATAACTATTACATTTTGGACAAGTACGCCAAAGATGTTATAATAGATGTATGGCGTCGAACTACCTTACCGAAAGCTACCACAGGGATTATGCCCATATGACTGCAACGTTGGACTCGATGATTGCCGAAGGGAGCCCCCGTCGGCACATGAGCCTGTCTACGGTTGGCACGCATGAAGCGCTTGACGGCTCGCGGTCAATACGACCTTCTTCTTGCGAGGTGTGGAGTGACTGTGACACTGACGGGCTTGACATGGCAATGCTGGCCGCTAACCCTGTTATCGGCAGCACGGTTGAGCTGGGTGACGCGGACAACAGATTCGAAGTACAGGCGGCGCTCGGCGGCGTAGTTTTCCGGTGGTTCTCGGCCCCCGAACGAGTGCATAGCATGGATATTGACCATCCCCTGCCATTTAACCGTGGCGTCGCTTACGTAGCCGGTCACATGGCCCTCGATCACGAAACGAGCAGTAAAGTGGTCGCGGTATATTGGGCCGGAACCGCCCGAAGAGTTGAAGACCCGGTAAACGTCAGGCGCATATTCAGGCGCTGGACTGATGAAATTGGTTTATTCCAGGCGGACGAGCTAGCCGGCTATGAACTTGACAAACCGAATGCACCAGGGCACAAAGTCTACCAGGCGGTTGTTGCCTCCATTAGCGTTAGTGACGCGACGGTTGAGGGACCGGAACGGCCGCGCTATACCGTCTTTTCTCTCCCCGGAGAAGCGCGAGTGTGTCAAATGCCAAGCGACTCAACGATTCACGCGCAGGGTGGACGTTACCTGCACCGCCATCATCCATTACGTCAGGTTGTTGAATTGGCCTTGCCGACATAGTGCGCTCATGCATATCCAGTACGCAGCTTTTGTATTATGCTGATAACATTGAGAATTAAGTAAATTGGCGAAGGAGGGGTCCGATGGACGTAGAAAAAACGATTCGACAGTATTTGCCGCAGGTGGTGCATATGTCATTGGCGACGTGTACGGATAATGAGCCGTGGGTATGTGAGGTGCACTTCGCGTTTGACGAAAATCTGAATCTATACTTTCGCTCACTCACTTCACGGCGGCACAGTCAGGAAATTGCGGCGAACCCGAATGTCGCCGGTAACATCGTCACCCAGCACTTTCTCGGCCAGCCGGTTCGGGCGGTTTATTTTGAAGGCACGGCAAAGCTGCTGACGACAGACGAGGAGAATCAAGAAGCATTTAAATACTTGCAGCTCAGGCTCGGCCTGAACAAAGAAATCTTAGCGGAGTCTCAGCGTCCTGACGGCCATCAATTCTACATGATAACGGTAGCAAACTATTACCTCTTCGACAGCTATACTTCCAATCCAAGCCAAAAGTACGAACTCAAGTGGAACGGCGGCTCGAAGTAGTACATGAGATTTCGGAGCATGAGTTATCGACCGCATCATACGGCAATTTCGGTACGTGACCTAGATGCGTCGCTGCAGTTCTATGAGACATTAGGGTTTAGACAGGCGCATCGCTATGATGACCCCGACAAAACCGGCATCAAGTTAAAGCTGGACGATTATGTGCTAGAAATATTCGCATATTATCAAAATCGGACTAAGCCAGCATTGAATACTGATCTCGGCAATAATCTGAGCGATATTGGAATTAAGCATTTTGGACTCTCTGTTGACGATATTGAGGCGGCGTTGGCCGATTTGAGGTCCAAGGGGCTGGCAGATGATGAAACCAAGATCCTATCCAAAGGATCGGCTAGGTTTTTCTTTATCAAAGATCCAGATGGCATGTGGGTCGAATTTATCTGCGACGATCGGTACTGAATAAGAAAGGACCATCCTTATGAAAACCATTGAGCAAACATACGAAATTAAGGCATCGCTCACCAAAGTCTGGCTGGCCCTGACCGATGCCAATACGGCCGAAAAATGGGGCGCTGGTCCGGCTAAGGTCGATGCGACAGAGGGCGGGGGATTCAGCTATTGGGGCGGCGATATTCACGGTACGTTTACTAAAATCGAACCCGAAAAACTGATCGAGCAGGACTGGTACGGCCACGATAATTCTGAGCGGCGATATGGGGTATCATTTTCACTAACGGAAGGGGATGAACGGACAATTGTTCGTCTCGTACACACCGACATCCCCGACGACGATGATGAGGACTGGGCGGCGGGCTGGCGTGATTACTATTTTGATCCGATTAAGAAGCTGCTCGAAGAGTAAGTGCTTATGCCGCTCGTCTATATAACCGGTGTGCCGGGTTCGGGTAAATTGACTGTCAGGGAAGCGTTTTTGCGGCGCGGTCAAACGGCACTTGGCGGAGTGGAAGACAAGGTCGCAGCATTTTATAACAATACAACCGGCAAACGGATAGATTGGATGCCGATTGATAAGCGTACGCCCGAATGGTCGGCGGAACACACTTGGAAAATTGCGCGGGTAACTATCGAGAAACTAAAAGCTTCCGCAGGCGGCGATTTAATATTTGTCTGCGCGACAACCGCCAATGATACGACCGAGTTATGGGATCTGTTCGACGAAGTTATCGCGCTCATCATTGACGAGGCAACCTTACGGCATCGCCTGGCAACCAGAACCAATAACGATGTCGGCAAAAGCCCGAGCGAACTAGCGGCAATCGTTAAGCGCCAGCAGACGGCGCAGCAAATGTATCAGGAGTTTGGCACGGTGATCGTGGATAGTACACAGCCAATCGATGCTGTCGTAGATGAAATAATTGCTAGTATAAGAAGATAACCAAAGTAAAAGGAGACGACGAGCATGAAGCGGCAGGCAGAGACGAGTAATACCGATTTCAAGGATCCGTATCCGGTTCGTGAAGCGGTGTGTGTGAAGACGTTGCCGCTCGGCGCCAGTGTAGAAATAAGCGTAATTGCCGAGAAAGGCTAAGAAATGGGAAAACTCGCAGTAATTACAGGAACAAGTCGGGGTTTGGGACTAGTTTTGGCTGGAGAATTTGCGGCGAATAGATGGCAGGTAGTCGGTACGGGTCGGTCCGGGCAGCCTGCCAGTTTTCCCGCAAATGTTAAGTATCAGCAGTTTGATGCCGGTGATGCTGCCGCATGTGAAGCTTTTTGGCAAGAGGTTTTCAGTGAATATCCGGACACGGAGGTTTGTTTGGTGAACAATGCCGGCGGTTATGTGAGCGGAAGCCTAAAGGATACAAAGGCGGAAGATTACGATCAGCAGATGCGCAGCATTTACTTCACGGCCGTGTACATGACGCGCGGTCTGGCGCTGGTTTACTCAAAAGCCAGAGTAATTAATATGATTTCATCGAGTGCGCTCGCGGCACATAAAAATAACTCGGCGTATGGCGCGGCCAAGGCGGCCGAAATGCATTTCTTTCAGGCATTGCAGCATGAGTTCAAGCCTGAGCAGTACCAGATCACTAACCTCTACCCGAGTGATATCGCTTCATCTGGCCCCAACCCGAACGCCATCGACCCCAACCATTTGGCTGAATTCATCCGCAATCTCGCCGAATCCGACATGACGTACTACCTGCGAGACGTAACCATGTATCCGAGAAAGAGGGAGGTGTAAGTCATGAAGATCATATCCACCAATCCTTCACGCAATTATGAAGTGATCGGCGAGGTCGAAGCGGCTTCCAAGCGGGATGTTCAACAGGCGGTTAGCGAAGCGCGGGCAGCGCAGCCGGCCTGGGCCGAGCTGAGTCAAGCAGAACGAAATCAGGCGGTCGAGTCGTTTATAGAAGCTTGCAAACCCCACGCGGCTGAAATTGCCGAGCTCATGGCAAAGGAAATGGGTAAACCGATCTTGCAGGCTCGAGCACAGGTCCAGGACTGTTTTGATTACTTCCATGCCTGGATGGGCATGGCAGTGACAGCTCTAGCTCCGAAAATTGTGTTTGAAAACGAAATCGAACGGCACCACCAAACCCGGGAGCCACTCGGGGTTGTAGCATGCATTACGCCATGGAATTTCCCGTTTTTCAATCTACCCTGGCAGGCCGGACAAGCACTGCTCGCCGGCAACACAGTTCTGTTCAAGCAGTCTGAAGAAATAATCGTGTTTTCACAGCTTATTGATAAGATTGTGCGCGAATCGAAATTGCCCAAAGGCGTGTTGACGATACTCCTAGGCGACGGCGCGGTCGGCGAACTGCTGGTGCAGCAACCCGTCGACGCGATTCTCTTTACCGGCAGCACACGCACCGGACAACGGATTACCGAACTGGCAGCTAAGCACGCAATACGAGTCTTGACCGAAATGGGCGGTTCAGCTCCCGGTATTGTGTTCGAAGACGCCGATGTGCCGGCAATCATCGAAACGCTTTACATGGCACGGTTTGAGAACACCGGCCAGTTCTGCGACGGCCTCAAGCGGCTGATTGTGCATGAAAATAAGCTGGATGATGTGCTCGAAGCCCTCAAGAAGGTGGATGCAACCAAAAAAGTCGGCGACGCGTTGGACGAACAGACCGACCTCGGCCCGCTTGTTGCCCAGCGTCAGCTCGATTTATTGAAGGAACAAGTACGGGACGCGCTTGACAGGGGCGCGAAGGTTGTGTTCGGCGGCAGAGAGCCGGTAGTTTTGCAGGGCGCTTACTACGAACCGACGGTTCTGACTGGCATTTCGTTTGATATGCGGGTTTGGAAAGAAGAAGTTTTTGGGCCGGTCCTACCGGTTGTGACATTCAAGACCGAAAAAGAGGCTATCAAGCTGGCAAATGATACAGTCTACGGGCTCGGATCATACGTGTTTACCCAGGACAAAGCCCGCTATTTCCGGGTAGCTAGGCAAATTCAGAGCGGGCTGGTCGCGCACAATAATGCTCTATATTTCAGTGCCGACACCCCGTTTGGCGGCTACAAGGCGTCGGGCAACAGCCGGACGCTCGGACTCGAAGGTTTCTATGAAGTTACGCAGATTAAAGTTATCAGCGAGGAAAAATAGCATAATTTTCAACTGATGAACGGCAGCGGCGTAACTGCGGTTGATTGAATGCGATAATATGGTATTATTCGTATTGCTTTGTTGAGGCAACTGAGTTGCTTCCAAGCACCTTGAAAACAGACAGCCTTAACATAAAAGCGAGGAGCGAGATTATGCTTAGCCGTAAGCTCACTCCTCGCTTTTAAGAGGCCGACCGCAAACTGGCAAAGTGCCAACCACGCCAACCGAAGGGAAAAAAAGAATGCACGCGGATGTCGTACAAATCCTAGTGGGTTTCAATCCCACGCGGCCCGGAAGTAACCACACCCCGCCCGACCACCCGATCAGGCTAGGCCTATCGCGGTACAGGCAATGGACGACGCACGTCGACATACACGAAGAACCAACATTCCTACGGTGCTCGGGGTGTAGTCTGGGGGGCTTCAATGCAACATTCATTGTCGTCATCGGCAAGACAACCTACGTCCTGCCGTACTTGACATCGCACTGGCTCGTCGTCCACCTGGATGAGGCGATGGCGTTCGATTCCGAGCTGCCAGCAAAGGCCGCACGGTTGCGTCGAGCAATTGCAGCGAGCACAGCCGCAAGAGTTCGGTGGGCCCGGCGGGTGACTGTGGCTTAGCCGCCTCGCCGCCGCCGGAAGGTGGAATCAGATGGCGCTTGGCGTGGCGATCATGTGCGGGCTTTGCCTTGCACTGTGCCTCCACGCTGGGCGCTGTCTGTTTTCATCTTTACCCGTATGGCTTGCTCGAAATCACGAGTTTATTGTAAGTTAGGGATGTATGCAATTTCTGATAATCGGGCGGGACGGACTGGACGAACAGGCCATGGAGCGTCGAATGAGCGCGACGCCTGATCATATCGCCATGGGCGATAAATTATCCGAGGCCGGGAAATTGTGGTACGGCGCCGCGCTGCGGGACGATAATAATCAAATGATCGGCTCGAAGTATCTGATGGACTCTCCATCATTGCTCGATAGCTTGATTGAGCCTAAGATTGTCGCGTCGTTTAAGACAGCGGGAGACAAGGAGTTTGTATGACTATCGAAGAAAACGCGCTGCAGATAATAAAAGAGAGTACATATATGACCCTCGCAACTAGTAGCGACAATACACCGTGGGCGTGCGCGTTATTTTTTGGTGTCGATAGTGACTACAACTTCTACTTCGTGTTCAGCTGCCAGTCAATGCACGTGCAAAATGTATTAAAGAATCGAAAGGTTGCTCTAACCATCTTTGATTCGCATGCTATTTCCGGTCATGCAAACGGCGTGCAAATCAGTGGAACATGTGAGCGCTTAACTGGCAAAGTCATTCAGGCTGGCATCGATGCGATTTACGCCAAGCGCTATTCCGATCCCGCAGATCGAGCGAACCGCAGCCTTACAGTCGAAGAATTTTCGAAATCAGATGTTGATCCGTCAGCTCACCATATTTACAAAATCAAGCCCGGACACATATATACTTTAGATAAAGCAAAGGGTGAAGATTTTCGCGTAGAAGTGAAAATTTAAGTTCTTTGCCAAGGAGATTCAGAAATGATAGAGGTTACCCAAAAGCTACACCGTATATTGGCACCGCGTTTGGTGGTGACCATTGGGACGGTATCAAAGGACGGCAGGAAGAATATCATTCCGATAAACAACATTACCTCTATAAGCGTTGACCCAGGCATGGTGATTATCGCCGTGTACAAACCCTGGATTACTGCGGAAAACCTCAAAACCGCCAAAGGCTTCACGGTTTCGGTGCCGCATCGCGAGCAGCTAGAGCTCGTATGGAAGTTAGGGCAGAAGTATTCGGGCTATGAATCCGGTAAAGAAAAAATTGAGGAATTTTATAACGAACTCGATCTGACTTTCTCGGAATACGGTCCGGTAGTGAAAGATGCTTTGGGCTGGTTGGAGTGCGAAATTATCGATCGGCCGAAAGATATTGGCAATGATCACCTTATGATTATTGCCACGTACTCCAAAGCAATGGTTAATCCGGCATATTACGACGAGCAGATATCGCCGAATGGCAATCCGAAGCCGTTTATGCAATGGGAGCGAAACAATTTTGCTGAAGCTTCAGATATCTTCAGTATTGAATACTTTAACGATCCGGGATTTTAGATGAAGCCTATAGCTTTTACTGTGCAGGGCGAAAAAATCAGTGGCAATTTGTTTTTACCGACTCAAGGGCAATCGAAGCAGCTGGCATTCTTGTTTCTGCATGGCTGGATGGGGCATCAGTATATTGATGCTGCGAAAGTTCTGGAAAGCTTGGGTTTTGCCTGTCTAACGTATAGCATGCGGGGCAACGGGGAAAGCGAAGGTGACCCGGCTAAGATTGTAAAAGAGGATTTCCTGGGCGATGCGGTTATCGCTTATGATTTTTTGAGGCAGCATGTTGGTGGGGCGGCAAAAATTGGCGTAGTCGGCAGCAGCTTCGGCAGTTATCTGGGTATTCGGCTTGCTGAGTTGCGTGATGTGTATTGCATGTCATTACGGGTACCGGCCAATTACCCCGATGAGACGATGGATCAAACCGAACCGACAGGGGCTGCAGTGCGTCGCGGACTGTATGGCGACTGGCGCCGCAAGAAACTCGACACCGCGCATAACAAAGCGCTTGCGGCACTTCATGCCTTTGGCGGGCCAGTTCAGATAATAGAATCCGGTGAAGACGAGCAAATTCCGCACCAAACGGTCGTGAACTATATTAACGCTATGGTAAGCCAAGACAATCTTACTTATGATGTCATGAAAGGCGCACCCCACTCGCTTTCGAGCGAAAAGCTGCAGGCCGAATATGTAACGCTGCTTACAAACTGGGTAATGAAGCTAAAGGATCTATAGCAAATGGAACACCCGATTGCACAAGAGATTATCGACGAGTTACATCAGCACGACTGTTGGGTCGAGAATTTCGAACATGAACCGGTACGGACGAGCGAACAGGCGGCGGAACTCCGGCCAGGTTATTCGTTGGCTCAGGGAGCAAAGGCGATTATCATTCGGGCCAAGATTCCGGTCGAGGGCAAAAGATTCGTCATGTTAGTAATGCCGGGCGACCGTAAGTTTGACAGCGCCAAAGTTAAGCTGGCACTCGGGTCCAAAGATATCCGATTTGCCACCGAAGAAGAGGTGGGCGAAATTACCGGCGGCGTCAAGCCGGGCGGTGTGCCGCCGTTCGGCAATCTTTTCGGATTAATGGTCGTGTGCGATCCGTCGCTGTTCGAGAACGAAAAAATAATCTTCAATGCCGGTCGAAATATTTCAATTGCCATGCGTTCGACCGATTACAGAAACCTCGTTCAGCCAAGCGTAAAGGAGATTACATGAAACTTTTCCTGACATCACTGCCAATTAACGAGGCTCAGGTTACTGAACTTGTTAAGCTTGCTGGTGCAAACCTGAGCGGATTTACAATGGGCTTAATCGAAAACGCGTCCGATCCGTACAGTGAGGATGATAGGCGCTGGAGATACCAGAACAGGGAAAGCCTACAAAAGTTCGGCGTCAACTTTGAACTTATTGACTTGCATGAGTTTTCAGGCAATCCAGCGCAACTCGAACAAGTACTGTCGACCAAAGACGTGATTTGGGCTGGGGGCGGCAATACGTTTTACCTTCGGTGGGTGTTACATGACACCGGTGCCGATACAGTTATTACTAAACTTGTTAAGCAAGGTAAAATATATGGCGGCGACAGTGCCGGCGCGATCGTAGCCGGACCGACGTTGAAGCACCTCGAAACCGCAGACGATCCGGGTGACGTACCGGAAATTATCTGGGACGGGCTGCATCTAATAGATTGGGCGGTCGTGCCGCACATGGACAATGCCGAGTACGGCAACATCTGTGCGGCGATCAACAAGCAGCTTCAAGCGGACGGCTTCGACACCATACCATTGAACGATGGCCAGGCGCTGATAGTGGCCGAGGCGAACAGGAAGGTAGTTTGAATAATGCATGCATAATCACGTAGCGATTCAGACAGTTCATGTGTTCACCAATACCGCAGGGCAGTTCGGCGATACGGTCGGCGTAGTAGTCGATGAAGGACGAAACATTGATGACGGCCGGCGTCAGAAAATCGCGCGTGAACTTGACATGGGTGAGGTAGTGTTTATCAATGACGTTGACAGCGCCCAAATAAGCGTCGTGCATCCGCAAGGCGAGATTGATTTTGCTGGAACGGCAGTGTTGGGGGCGGCGTGGTTGATTACGGAGTTGCTGGCAAAAAAGGTGGGGAGGCTGCGCGGACGAGCGGGCGATATCGGGACCCGGCAGGATGGCATGACTACTTGGGTTCGTGCCGAAATTGCCGTGATGCCGCCGTGGCGCCACCGCCAGCTTGCCGGACCTGATGAAGTTGATGCGTTCAAGCCGAACGAAGCTCCAGCCATGGAGCACACGATGCTTTGGGCATGGCTTAATGAAGGCAAGGGTCGTATCCGCGCCCGGACTTTTGCGTCAGACTGGGATATCCCGGAGCCCGAAGCCAATGGTTCAGGCTCAATGCTGCTAGCAGCACACATGGGCCGGCACCTAGAGATCCGGCACGGCAAAGGTTCGGTTATATACACCCAACCACTCGGCAAAACTTCGGTTGAACTCGGCGGTCGCGTGATCGAAGGCAAACGGAGAGAAGTATGAAAACCATTCACCGTATTATCGTTTCAGCGATCATCGTTTCCAAGGAGGGTTTGTTGCTGATGGGCAAAAAAGATCCGAAGCGGCTGATTTATGACGCCGACTGCTGGCATATTCCGGGTGGCGGTATCGACGAAGGCGAGACGTTGGAGCAAGGCTTACGGCGGGAAATACTCGAGGAGGTCGGCATCGACGTGGCCGCATGCAAAGTAGCTCGACTTGCCTGGAAGAACTCCGGCGAGGCTGAAAGAATTCTCAACTCGGGCGAAAAAGTTTGGGCGACGATGGAATTCAATTATTTCCGGGTCGATGTGCCGCTGCCGGCCGCCCAAATTGAATTGCAAAATAGCGATGACCTGGTTGAATTGCAGTGGATTGATCCGACACGGTTAGCTGATTATAAACTGACCCCGCCGTCGGTGGAGCTTTTTGAGCATGTCAACATCTGAAGAAGCGTCTGAACCGACGGTCGAAGCGCTGTATTTTAACGGGCTTGGCAACGGCAAGACGCGAAAACGCGAACAGACAGCGTTCGATTTCTTAGCAAAGCACAATATATATCTAACGCACGCGCATATCGATTGGTATGCCAAAGAAAGTCTTAATGACTTACTGGCGGACACGACCGAGCGTGCGAAAGAAATACTGAAACAGAAGGGCAAACTAGTGCTGGTCGGCTCCAGCGCCGGAGGAAGCTTGGCGGTGAATGTCATGAGTAAGCTGCATGATCGGCGATTGTTCGCAGTGACACTCAGCAGCCGTCTTCACGAAGCGGAGCTGCCGTCGTGGGACCGGCGCACTCTGGAGCGCGTAGCCTATATTGGCACGCCCAAGGAAAGCAAGCGCTTTTTTGACTCCGTTACCTATTGCGGCCAAGTTGCCATACCAAAGCTAACCAAGTCCGATAAGCGCCGAATCATTACAGTGCAACAGTGGACGGATACTGTTGTGCCTCGTCAAACCATGGGCATTCCTGGAGTAATAACATTCAAGGTTCCTGGCATTGGCCATAGCATGGGAATCGCAACCGCCACCCGAAGGTTGCCAAAGATCATAAGGTCTTTAAGCTAAGCCAGATTCTGGTGTAGATACTTTAATCTGCCCGTTCTGAAAGAGACATTGGGCCGATACACGATCCGCGGCCCAATAACACGCCAAAGGCAATAATGGCGACTGCACCTGCTGCGGCGTACTCAATGGCCGGTTGTGCTCTGTCAACCTCTTCTTTTGCTCGCTGTCTGAGCTGCCTGCCCGCTATGCTTATGACGGTCGCTAAGCCGCGTTGCCAATCGTCGGTTGCGTCGACCGGTTGCTCGACCTCCGGGAACCATGCAGGATATTTCTCGGTTGTCCGTCGATCGTCCCGCGGTCCATTTACTACTAACACGGCATCGCCATCTAGGGGGGGATAGGCAGTGGCCTGAAAAACTTCACCCGTTACTGTCGGTGCTGCGGCACTTTCGCGCTCGGCAATAGCAAACGGGCCTTCCCGCAGGCCATCATTAAGCTCCATTGCACTAGCAAACGCCGCGTCATGTCCTGCCGCAAGCAAATCTACAAAGTCTCGGAGTCCTCTTCGCTCGTAGTGGTCGTACGGCAAGTCAAGAAGATCGACACCGAATTCGTCATCGTGGAACCTTTCTTGATTAAAATCAATCATAGATGTCTGTTCTACATCAGCCATAATGAATCTTCCTTGAGATTAAATAAAAACTCCCGCATGGTTAGCGAAAGCAGTTGAGCAGCGATTACGCTGTTGTCTAAGTATAGTATATTACTCTTATGCCAATGATTTGTTAAGGGGGGATTGTACTTTTTACAAATCCAACAGAGGCCAGAGCGTTGAATGAGCCGTTTATCCACTTATACGCAACATAGCTTATAATAGCCACTAATGAAGTTATTGAGCGGTAAAGAGCTGGCCGGGTTTATTAAGCAGCGGCAGGCGCATGAGGTGCGGAGCCTAGTGCAGTCCCGTAATGTGCAACCGCGATTGGCGATCGTGCTGACGATTGACCATCCGGTAATAAATATCTACGTACGAATGAAAAAACGCTATGGTGCGGATCTGGGTATTGCGGTCGATATTCACCAGGTTGCACAGGAAAAGGTGCCGAAATTGTTAGAGGAGCTGAACGCCGACGATTCGGTACACGGTATCATCGTACAGCTGCCGTTGGAGCGGCCGGACGATACCGAGCAGATCGTTAACCTGGTAGCTCCGGAGAAAGACGTGGACGGCCTCGGTAAAGACCCGATGTTTGAACCGGCCACGCCGATGGCGATTCTCTGGCTGCTGGCCGGCTACAACATCGACCTACCGGGCAAGGAAGTGCTTCTCGTCGGCCGCGGCAAGCTGGTCGGAGCGCCGCTTGAACGTATGCTTAAGGATTCGGGTATTGACGTGCGCGTGGCAGACCGCGAAACCAAAGACCTGAAGGCTGTGAGCGTCTCGGCCGACGTTATTATTACCGCGACCGGCAGTCCGGCAGTCTTGTACCCTGACATGATCAAGCCCGGCGCTGTGGTGATTGATGCCGGCGTGGCTGGCGAGGAAGGCAAGACCGTCGGCGATCTCGCACCGGAAGTCTATGAGCGGGATGATCTGACGCTTACCCCAAAGAAAGGCGGCGTCGGACCGCTGACTGTCTGCGCCCTGTTCGATAACGTCATCCACGCCGCCCGCATGCGCAGCGATAAGTAGCTACAGTGCCTTGACCGCGTCCTGGAACTGATCGCCTTTGTCTTCGAAAT
Source organism: Candidatus Saccharimonadia bacterium (assembly GCA_963810525.1). Lineage (GTDB taxonomy): Bacteria > Patescibacteriota > Saccharimonadia > Saccharimonadales > UBA4665 > JAICLK01. Next base: position 59,705 of record CAWENB010000004.1, on the reverse strand, counting down.
CGTCCCATAGCAGGTAGCTTGGCGCAGCGGTACTGAGCAGTACGACCGAACGCTCGGGAGCATGCTCGGAGGCGTACCGTACCGCATCTTGCATAGATTTGGTTTCAAAGATTTCCGGATGATAGTCGGGCGGCATGGAGGCCTTCATTTTTGCTTCGGTTTCGGGGAATAACACAAGGTGGGGGATGTTGTATTCTGCGACTTTGCGCATGAGTTCGCCGAAGTCGTAATTCCGGTCCTGCCCGCCGAGTAGCAGGCAGCCGATTGGCCTGACGTTATTCGTGATGGCGGCCAAGCTTGCCAGGGTAGATTCCGGGGTCATGCCGATGGCATCGTCGATGTACGTGAGGTCGTTTTTGACGGCGATGGTTTGCATGCGGTGCCGGAGCGGCGTGAATATTTTGATGGCTTCCCGGCATGCTGTGTCCGGCACGTCGAATTGTCGGGTGATTTCTCTGGCCACCAGTGCGTTCAGTCTGTTGTGGTCGCCGAAAAGTTGCGCCCCTGATAGATCAAGTTGTTCGTCAGGATTGATAGCAATGGTTTTGCACGCGGCCGTATCGGCCCATTTCTGCAAGGCGGCAAAGGCAGGGTTGTAAATGAAGACATCATTGGGTCCGGCGTAACGCATGATGTTGTGCTTAGCTTCCCAGTAGTTTTCGGTCGACCCATGCCAGTCGCTATGATCGTTGTACAGATTGAGGCAGGCTGAAATATGCGGACTCACCCGGAGATCGGACAGCTGGTAACTCGAGAGTTCGAGCACGAAAATGGTGTCCGGCGATGCGGTCGCAAGCCCGGGCAGCGGTGACACGCCGATGTTGCCGGCCAAAACGACCTTTTTGCCGGCGTGTTCTAAGATTGCGGTGGTCAGCGCAGTGGTAGTGCTTTTACCTTTGGTGCCGGTGATACCGACAGTCACGAGGTTGTTGTCGCATGCCAGGCGCAAAAATAGCTGCAGCGGCGTGATGTAAGAGACTGGCATTGTTTCGCCAGGAATGGCCTCGTTCTTGAAAAATACGGTAGTTTCCGGATCGTAATCTTTTAAAAACGCCAACGGTTCCGGGCCGTCTTGCTTGTGTACGCCGATAAAGCTTTTATAGAGCGCGAACTTGTCCAAAAACGGCTCTAGCCCGGCCATGGAGCGTCCTTTGCCGACACCGACAAATACCACGTCTTTGCCGTCAAGCTCATGTAAGTCAAACTTCATCATACCGCTAGCCTATCCTGTAAGTACTTCGAAATACCTTCTTTGAGCTCTTCCGGCAAGGCATTGTCGGTCTGCAACGTGAGCATAGTTCGTAGACTTAGCTGCCAATCATCGTCACGAATCACGCCGCGATTTTTGGCCAGTTTCATGAGGAACGTATCCTGATAGCGATTCGCCTGGGTGAGCAAGTTGACGGACAATACAAGTTCCTCGACCGTGCCGACGCAGTCGAGCGGCGGTTCGCCTTCGATGCCCGTTAGCTCCAGGAAAAGCTTTTCGAGTGAGGGCTCATCCAGAAAGTCAATTGTAAATATCCGCCGAACGTCAAAATCGCTCAGCCATGGTGTCAGCAGCAGGTAGCTGCTGAGGGATTTCGGGCTTTCCAGGCTCCAGCGTCCGGCCGGCCGCCGCGCCGGATCAATCCGAAATACATAATTATCGCTGGTAAACACTTCGAAATATTGTGGCAGACGGGCGAATAGCTTGGCGACGCCGACTGAGGTCAACTGGCGGATGGCGCTGAAATAAGTGACACGCGAAGAAATCGACGTGTGGATGAATTGCTGCAGTTTCGTCTCGAACTCGAATGACTTGCTCCATTGGTGGTTCACGGCCATCTCGCCCCATGTCGTGCGCGGGATACTGGCGCTGGCTTCGTTGGCGACGACTACGTACGCGGAACCGTCCGCGATTGCTAATGCCGTTCCGACCAAACCAAATATGAGCGAAATCGGAATGTGTCCTTTGTAGGCTCCTGGTTGCTCCTGCAATTCAAGCAATTGTTTGTCCAGCTGCCGATTGATAGCTTGCAGCTCGGCGCCCATAACTTTGGCTACAGCAGCAGATTGTCCGAGCTGTTCGCCGGTAGCCATGACGAAACCGGTTATCGGTACGCCCAAATCTTTTAGTAACTCTCCCGCCACGATGGAGTCTTTGCCGCCGCCGATACCGAGCAGCGCGCCTTGTGTCGTACTCGTGTTATCACCGGTAAACTTCGCTCCATTTTGCACAGAGAACTTAGCCAGCCGGTCAGCAGAAAGTTTGTTGACGTACAAAAACTCACCAAGTCCGTGCAGCCAGACGTCGTTCCAGAAAACTGCCTCTGCGTCATCCATCGCGTAGGGGTGCGTTATCACCGGAGACAGAAAGATTTTGTAGTAGCTGATGCCGAGCGCCAAGTGCAGGGCCCGCAGACTCCTTTGCTGCTGAGGGCTATTAAGAAGCGGCACCGGAAATGTCAGCGATTCGCTCAAGTGATGTTCAGCGCCGTTATGCCGGAGCGTGTATTCAAGAAATACGTTCCGGCGGTCATCGCTCAGCCGGAACTGCGTATAGGTAAACTGGTTTTGGTCCATCGAGTTAATTTTACTTGGCTAATTCGGCTTTGACCACTTCCGCAACTTGCCGCGGCGTCATATCGGCTTTTAGGATAAGGCGGCTTATGCCGAGCGCCAGGACTGAATCAGGGATTTCCTGTTCGCCCATATTGGTGAGGATGATAACTTTGACCTGCTTGCCCCAAGGTGTTGCGCGGATTTTGGCCAGAACTTCGTCGCCGTTCATTTCGGGCATCATGAGATCGAGTAGAATGATATCGGGCTGCATCTTTTCGGCGAGCTCAAGACCCAACTTGCCGTTCTCGGCCGTTTCGACCTCGTACCCCTCGGCCTCGAATTTAAAACGATACATCTGCGATATCGCCTGGTCGTCCTCGATAATCGCTACTTTCGCCGCCATGACCGCTCCTTGTTAATGCGTCCAGTGTATCATTTTGCTACTGCAGTTGGAACATTCGGTATAGCCAGAGGCTGCAGCGTGCCGAGTTCACGCGATAATCTTTCTAATATAACCAAGCCCTTTTCAAGTGTTCGAATATCGGCGCCATACGATATGCGCACAAAACCATGCAAGGTCGAGAAGGCACGGCCTGGTACCAGGATAAGACCGTGTGCCGTCGCGCGTTCAACAAATTCAGTGTCTGTAATATCATTCGGAGTCTTAACGAATGCGTAGTAGGCGCCTTGCATCCCTTCGATGCTGTAACCAAGTTTGCCCAAATGCTTCATTACCATATCGCGCTTTTTTCGGTATCGTGCGACCAGTTCAGTTGGCTTATGCTGAAGGGCTGCCAGGGCGGCGTGCTGGGCAATCGAAGAGCTTGACATGATCACGTATTGCTGCAACTCATTGATGGCGTCGATGATCGGCTGCGGTGCACAAATGTACCCGACCCGCCAACCAGTCATGGCATGCTCTTTCGAGAATCCGTTCATAGTGATAGTGTTCGGGTATATGCTGCCGACACTGAAATGTTTGCCATCGTACACAAAGTGTTCATAGATTTCGTCGGATATCAGTGTGATATTGTGCGCACTGGCGATGCCGGCAATAGTTCGCAAAGTTTCTTCAGTGTACACCGCGCCGGTCGGGTTATTTGGTGAATTGATAACGATTAACTTGGTTTTGTCGGTGATGCTTGCTTTAAGTGCATCAAGATCCGGCTGAAAACTCGGCAGCGTTGATACATAGACTACGCGAGCCTCTAGCATACTGGCAAGGTGCGGGTACGGGGGGTAGTAAGGGTCGAACAATATAACCTCGTCACCTGGGTCAAGGAGTGCCATGTAAACAAGCAGTTGGCCTGTGGTTAAACCTGGAACGATAGTGACATTGTTTGCATCGCAAGGGATATTATTCTCCGTCTGCAGTTTGTGCGCGAGAGCTTCACGTAACTCCAGGATGCCATTCGCGGGCGTGTAGGTTGTTTTATCGTCGGCAATAGCTTTGAACGCTGCGGCCTTAACATGTACCGGCGTCAATTCTTCTGGTACGCCGATACTTAAATCTACGGGATCCGTGAGTAGTGACTGCTTCTTAATGGCATCGCGAAAATCGCTGCTATCGAAGTAACTTAATCGTTGGGCAATGAGCGACATGCTGTTTTAAAAACCTTAGCTTCAAATGTACAACCCTTTTCCCGTTATGGCAACTTGAGTTATCGGAGGGTGACAGGTGTTGACCATTTGTCTAATAGTCTTCGTATGGCATAATGTAACAATCGTAAGTAAGGACAAAAAATATGGCTCAAGGACAAGCTACGGAATGGTGGGAGAGCCAAGGCGGCTTCTTCGGTGATATTTATAAGGAAATGGATAACTCCTACGAAGGCCATCTTAATGCATCAATATCTCTTGAAGACAGAACGGAAGAAGAGGCAGAGGGGGTCATCAGACTCTGCCGTATATCGCCTGGAGACAAGCTGCTGGATTGTCCGTGTGGCTATGGTCGGCACAGCCTCGCCCTGGCCCGAAAGGGTATTGACGTAACGGGAGCGGACATCAACGAGCGGTTTCTGGAATTAGACCGCGCGGCCCTCGAAAGTTCTCCAATGGCGAACTGTCATTTTATAAAGCAAGACATGCGCGATCTCAATTTTGACGGCGAATTCGACGCGCTCATCAATATGTTTTATTCGTTCGGCTTTTTCGAGACTGACGGGGAAAACCAGAAGGTTGCAGAGGCCTTTTCCCGCGCGTTGAAGCCTGGCGGCCGTTTCTTAATGCACACTCACGTCACGGTGCCGCGCCTCGTGAGTGGTGAACTGAAAAATCACCAGATACGGAATCTGGTGACGGGCAAGAAACTTGAGCTGCGTAGGCAATACAATAAAGTCACCAAACGGGAAGACGGTACCTGGGATTTGTTAGACGAAAACGGTACGCTTGAGCAAAAGCTGACGCCCTACTCCGTACGGCTTTACACGGCGTCTGAGTGGGAAGAATTCTGCAAATCAGTCGGTTTTAGCAAGGTTAATTGTTACGGCGACTGGCACGGCACACCTTATAGCGATAGTTCCTCTCAGTTGATTGCGGTAGCAGAAAAGTAAACGATGGCAAATACGGCGACCTCTAGGAATATCCTCAATCAGCGGAACCTTAACGTACCGATTGAACTGTTTACGGATGATAGTTTTGCTCGCCAGCAAAAACAGTTCGCGGAGCAAAAAGCTTTGGCACGATTTCGGAAGGTATGCCTGCACGTCCCAGCCTATAAGGAATTTTTGCGTGAAAATGGCATATGCGCGTCCTCGATTAAAACCATTGATGATTTCCGCCAGCTCCCCTACGTAGATAAAGAAAATTATCTGCGCAAATATCCGCTCGACAAACTGGTATGGGATGGCGACCTGTCGCGCCAGAAAATGATTTCCCGCAGTTCAGGGTCAAGCGGTAAGCCGTATTATTGGCCTCGAGGGTCCGAGCAAGAACATGAAGTTAATTATATTTACGGCAATATCTACAAAACATTTTTCCAGTGTGATCGCAAAAAGACTTTAATTATCGGCGGCTTCGCACTCGGTTCTTGGGTCGGTGGCACGTTCAATCTAACGGCCAGCCTTGCTTTTGCCGACAGCAATCCGGCCACCTTGCTAACTCCAGGATACAACAAGGATGAAATCATTGAGCTAGTGTTGAGCTTAAGCCAGTATTACGAACAGACAATCATTGGAGCCTATCCGCCATTTGCCAAAGAAATAATCGATACCGGTGCTCAACGAGGAGTAAACTGGAAGGCGTATAATATCAAGTTCTTTTGTGCTGCCGAGACTTTCAGTGAGGAGTTTCGTAATTACCTTCTGAGTGCAGTAGGCTCAACAGACCCAATAAATGATAGCGTAAATATTATTGGCACGGCTGATGCGGCGATAGTCGGTCACGAAACTCCACTGTCGATTGCCATAAGGCGTTGCGCAAACGGGCACAGAAAGTTATGGGATGAACTTTTTCCAGCTCGCCGCACGCCGACGCTCGGACAATACTATCCCTGGCTTAAGTACTTCGAAGAGTTTGATAATGGTGAGCTTGTCTTTACTGCCAACGGCGGGATACCACTTGTCAGATATAATATCCACGACCATGGTAACATCTGGAGCTACGGAAAAATGCTAGATATTTTGAAGAGCTCAAAATATTCCACAGGATCACATACACACACTGGCTGGCAGCAATTCAATGTGGCAATTACCGTTCGTATGTATTTATGGAAAGAGCGACCAAACGGTGCCTGTCTACGGTGCCAAAGTTTACCCAGAGAATGTTAGGGGACTACTAGAAATGAAGGAGTGGTCCGAAGTCTGCAGTGGAAAGTTTATCATGTCATTGGATTATGATGAGACACTTGACCCACTTATTAAACTTGAAATAGAGCTTCAGCACAGTATTAGTCCGACGTTACAATTAAGTGAAAAGTTGCAGAGTGCTTTATATAGTCACTTGCAAGTCGTTAATACGGAATTCGCTGAAGTTAGCAGGGCATTAGGCGCCAAGAAAACTACCCCTAAGGTAGAATTATATAGATTTGGTGATGAAAAATTCCGAACAGATGTGAAATTGAAGTGGGTGAAAGCTTCATAGACTATGGATACGACTTCGATGCGAGATCATGCATGGCAACAACCAATGTTATTGGCGCTTAGTGATCCATCGACCGGGCATGTCGTAACTGAACTTAAGACGCAAAAGCGAATAAAGGCTGTATTTGACGAGCTTGACCTTGCCTTTAGTGAACTTTTCGATATCGCTTTCCCAGCAAAGAAAGATAACAAAATTGCCAGCGAAGTGGCAGCTTTTAAACAGGAGATGACTGGTGGCCAGCCAGACAACTATGGCTATTGGGTTTTTTACCCTTGGTCTGGCAGCTTGGTCCGATTTCCGGCTAAAGAAGATTTAAGATTGCTAAAGACAGCTCGCAATCGAAACCTCGTAACGCACGAAGAACAACAAAAACTGTTTGACGCAACGGTACTCATCGCCGGCATGAGCGTCGGCAGCAACATAGTGGAGGCGCTGATTTCACAAGGCATTGGCGGCAAATTTATTCTTATCGACATGGACGTTATTGAGCCGACCAACCTCAACAGAATTCGTGCTAAATACCGATGATGTCAGAGCACGACAAAGTGGATTTTGTCGCCAAACTTATAAGCGAGACAGATCCGTTTATTGAGCAAGTGCAAGTTAAAGACGGTCTGCACGACGGGAAATTTGGAAAAGCTTCTCACCTTTCATAATCCGGATGTGGTTGTGGACGAAATGGACACCTTACGAATGAAGGTGAAACTTCGTTTGCGGGCGCGGGAACTAATGTTACCGGTGCTCATGGCGGCGGACAACAGTAATGACATAATTCTAGATATCGAGCGATATGACCTTGAACAAAATCTACCAATTCTACACGGACGCATCCCGGATCTAATAGTAGAGCAAATATTGAAATCGGATAGCCTATCGCGACAAGAGCTGGCCGGATTGATTGGGCAGTACTTTATTGGGCTTGAGAATACCACCCCGGAAATGTTACGCTCCCTCGCTGAGCTCGGTAAAACCTTGCCTAGTTGGCCTCAGCTGGGTGGAGCTGCAGCTTTGGCCGGTATATATATTGCCTATTGCATAAAACGAATTATTCTTGCCAAGCCTCTAACCAGCGGGAGGTATATGGTTGGCCCTAGTCAAGAATTGGATCCTAGTTTTGGTAGCCCTGAAAGGCAAGAGGAGTTGATTGGGCTTATTGGCAAATGAGCGGATCTTAATTCCGAAAAGCGTAAGTAAATCGCCGGGAATTAATCGCTCACCATTGATAGTGTCCTGCGTGGTGTATGTTTTGCGACCTTCTGGTCTTGCCAAGCCGGATAATTGCTATCGGCTGCCCTGGCAAGTTAAATCTTTTATGGAGTTCTTTATTTGTCGCAGGGTCGAATGTAGCCGCACCGGAACCTGCCGTAGCGATGCCTTTTTGCTGTGCAAGGACGCAAATCCTGGCGTACATTTCCCCGCCCTTTACAAGAGATATGTGGCTTAAATCGCGTACGGTGATAATGATAAGATTGCCCGAGCGAAGTATCCGAGTAGAATCTTTTTTAGCCTGTCCTTTAGCAACATTGAATCGTTTAATAACGTGCTTTGCGAACATAGACATTGGGGTTGGAATGCCCTGTACGAAACCCGGCATGCCATCATGCTTTTTTGTGCGATTATTCCTTACCCACTCACTCAACTCCGTTCGAAAATCGGTATCGGCGAATGTGGAAAGTGTGGCTTTTGCAGTCAAATCTGCCACAAAAGCAATGTCCTTTCTTTCGGAGATTATGTAAGCCGAAGCTTTATCGCTTTCGCTTCTGGCCAGATTTTCAATCAGTGTTTCCGGGAGGCTCTCAGTGATGTAATAATTGCGATTTGATACCCTATGCGTTATTGCTTGCAAAAGTGAGGAATCGGAAGATACTTTACCCGCTAGCTTTATAGCTGCAACTAGATCACCAGTTAGTACGTAATCGACCGATACGTTATAGCCAAAACCTTTTGCGGCTAACCGTAATATTGCCAGACAACTTCCTAGGCTCACCCAGGGTTCATTAGCCCGTATCCCGGAATATGGAAGCTTCTGACCGGAATCTACCTTCAATAGCATGCTCTCCCCGTTACTACTAAAGCGCCATGGTTGAGAATTATGCCCTGAAGGTGCTAGAATCGCATATTTCGCAAAAAATAGAAGTTTAGAAATATCAGTCCAAGCATCAGAAAAATCCCGAGCATCAATTAGCCAGGCAGAGTAGTTTACTTTTGTCATGGGATGACGTCGCTTTCTGTGATGTATTGTACTATATCTGTAAGCTTATGTTTATTTTTGTAATTATACTTTCTACGCTCGTACAAGGTTTAGTTGCCCTCTTTGTGCTCCAAAAGAATACTAGGCATTTGACCAATTCTTTGTTCTTTATGCTTTCATTATTCATGATTACGTGGGCAGATATTAATTTTGTCATTACAAATAATCCATTTTCAACTGGTCAGCTCTTCTTATACCGTCTTCTCATGGGCTCGGTTGTTGTTCTCAACTCCTTTTTCTTTCTTTTTGCGCATACTTACCCTAACAAATCAATCGACATATCAGGTAAATACCTCAAAACGTATATAGCTCTAAGTGGGGTGGCGCTTATTGCAGCATTGAGCCCTCTGGTTTTCACTAGAATTAGCTTTATAAAAATTGGAGCGTGGCCAGAGGCAGGACCGGGCATGCTGTTATTTATTGTACATGCCGGAGTGAGCGTGGCATCTGGCCTACATGCTATATATAAGCGGTACAAGAATTCGCACGCCATAAGCAAGCAACAATTCCAGCTCGTTTTCATTGCCTCTTTGATCTTTTGGGGAGCTGTCCCGCTTACAAATTTCCTTATCACTCTAGCCGCTCAAACTTTTTTCTTCGCTAGAATTGGGCCGATATACACATTAGCATTTTCGTCAATAATTGCTTACGCAATAGTGGCAAAACGGCTGTTTGATATACGGGCGGCAGTAGCGCGGTCGGTCGGGTACGTATTAATCATTGGAAGCATGGTTGGCATATATTCCGTGGGGCTTTTTGGAATAATTAATATCGTCTTCCATGGTACCAACCAGGAAATGGTACGTCAGGTTTGGTCGATCATACTGCTTATGCCTCTCGCGATTTCTTTCCAGTACATTAAAGCCTTTTTTGATAAACTGACTAATCGGCTATTTTATCGCGAGAGCTATGATTTCCAAGAGGTGCTAGATCAAATTGGAGACATTGTCGTAGCCGAAATTGACCTTGATAGAATCCTAAAAAGTACTCGACGCGTACTCTCTGAAGCTTTAAAGGCTTCGTTCATCGAGTTTGTTCTCATTCGCAACGGAGATGCTTTTTTCGAAACCAAGCATCAGCTCGTACCGCACATAGGTCAACTCGGTAGGCAACTTAACGAACAGCATCGAGAGTTGTTAGTAACTGAAGAACTCAATATGCAAAATCCGCTGCAGCGCCCGTTAAGTCAAGCTCAAGTAGCGCTTAGCCTGCGCTTACGAACCCAGCGGCAAGTGGTCGGATACGTCTTAATTGGGTACAAAAGAAGCGGCGACGTGTATGGCTTACAGGATAGGCGGCTTTTGACAATTGTCGCAAGTGAACTGGCAATAGCTATTCAGAATGCTTTGCGCTTTGAAGAAATTCAGAACTTTAATGTAACCCTACAAGCCAAAGTTGATGAGGCAACCCGACGGCTGCGTGAGACGAACCAGAGATTAAAGCTTCTCGACGAGACCAAGGACGACTTTATTAGCATGGCCTCGCACCAATTGCGTACCCCACTGACGAGCGTAAAGGGCTACGTTAGTATGGTACTCGACGGTGACGCGGGGCCGATTAAGCCCGATCAGCGACGGCTTTTAGACCAGGCCTATTTCAGCTCTCAGCGCATGGTTTATTTGATAGCGGATTTGCTGAACGTATCGCGGCTCCGGACCGGCAAGTTCGTTATTGAACCCACCTCCGTAAATCTGGCTGACATCGTGCAAGACGAGGTGAGGCAGTTGGCTGAAACCGCCGCCGGCCGCAAGCTCGAACTGCATTACGATAAGCCCGTAGAATATCCCGTACTCAACCTGGACGAGACGAAAATACGGCAGGTTATCATGAACTTCATCGACAACGCCATTTATTACACGCCAGCGGGCGGGCATATAACGGTGCTGCTCAAGGATAATGATATCAGTATTGAACTCCGCGTGGTGGATGATGGTATCGGGGTGCCGAAAGCAGAGCGGCATCATCTGTTCAACAAGTTCTACCGGGCGAAGAACGCACAAAATGCACGGCCGGACGGCACGGGGCTGGGCTTGTTCATGGCCAAAAAGGTTATAGTGGCTCAGGGCGGCGCGATTATATTCAACAGCCAGGAAGGTAAGGGCAGTACGTTCGGCTTTACGTTCCCTAAAGCTGCACTCCAGAAACTGCCCAGTGCTGGGTCAGTTGCAAAATAAGTGACAAAAAGCACAGAAAACTAAGCATAATCAGATTGACGCGAAGTAAAGACTGTGCTATTATTGCTGTATCGTCAGAGGGGCGTGGAGGGTGTAATGGTAAAGCTGCAATTTTTCTCGAAATATGGCGTAGCGGTAACCATACTTACCTGTGCGGTGCTGACGTTAGGCATTTATGGCATAAAAGCTCGCGCTTCCACTATCGAGGACTGCAAGCCCAACTCCATCATCATGTGCGGTGAACCGGACGCCAGTTCGTTTATTAACCAGGTCGAAGCCAACGATGACAAAAATGGCCACAACGATTTGCAGGCTATCTACAGTCGTTTCGGACTTGAGCCATCCCAATATGATCAATTCGTTACTTCTTCAGAAGAAGGTATTGCTTATCAGGATGGTACTGTTAAGGTCAACGGGCAGACCGTAGCTACCGACGCCTGGAGTATCGGCCGAACGAATTTCAGTTATACATCTCCGTATACCATCAACGGGCAAACGTATTACAAGGCCGCCGATTCACAGGTACTGCTTCAGAATTTGCCGGTCATGGTTATGTTCAATGCGAAAGGCCAGATGCAATTTGCGGTTATGAATGCTTGCGGTAATCCTATTGGCGCTCATTTGATAACGCCGCAGTACAGCTGCGATTTATTACAAAAGACGCCCGTGAGCGGCCAGCCCAATACATACGATTTCACGACCAGTGCTTCGGCATCCAACAACGCTCAAGTTGCCAAGGTCGTCTATGATTTTGGCGATGGCAGCGAGACCGATACTGAAACTTCACTCAGTTCGCCGGTGCGGCATACCTTCAGCAAGCCGGGTACCTGGACGGTGCGAGTTACCGTCTATGTCAGTCTGCCAGGTAACCAGATGACTACCGTTACCTCGGCTAATTGCCAAACGCAAGTTACGGTCGCGCAGCCGTATTACCAGTGTGTGATGCTTACTCCATACACCATAGACAAACAACAGCGATCCTATCAATTTGTCGTCACGACTACTCAAGGCAACGGCGCGACGCTACAGAATGCTAGTTTAAGCTTCGGTGACGGTTCAATGTCTGGTAACGTTTCTCCTTCAAATAACAATACCGTTGAGGCTGAACACACTTACGCGCAGGATGGTACCTACGCAGTATCGGCAACGGTGAACTTCAATACGCCGGCTGGTGTACAGTCCGACAGTTGCGTTACACAAATCTCGCCTCATGTAACTCCTCCACCACCTCCACCATCACCGCCACCTCCAACTCCCCCGACTCCGACGCCAGCAGCACCCGTTAAAGTTCTCGTTAACACCGGTCCGGGCAGTGTATTGGGTATCTTTACTGTCGCAAGTGCGGCTGGCGGGCTAAGCTATCGTTTTCTGTTCGGACGACGGTCTGGCCGCAACTAGCGAATCTCGGGCTAAACACCTTCATTTTTGGAGAGTTACTTCTTAAGCACTACCAACTTGACATAAAAACAATGATGTGCTACAATACTGCCAATCGTTAATTATTGCGTAAGGCTTTGGGAGGCTTTCATGAAACGACTTAAGTTCAGCGGCACCAAAATTAAGAAGTTTGCTGCTGTAGGTTTACTGGCAGTAACAATGCTCGGACTGAGCACCATGTTCTTGCAGTCCAAGGCTCAGGCTTCCGTATCGTTCGGTGGCCCGTTCAATTGTGACAACAACGCAGTGATAGCGGGGGGTGCGAATAGCACCAGTGCCGTTATCAACGCTACTAATAACGGTACCAGTTGTAAGGTTAATGGAACAACATACAGTAGCTCAGCTGCCAGCATCCAGCACATTTACAGCTATGCTGGTATCAGCAGCTCAGACATCCAGAATCTCGGCACTACAGCGGTTGCCGGTTCGGTAAACAAAAACGGTAACGTTTATGTCGGAAACCAACTGGTAGCTACCGGCGCTTGGACGGCTGGACGTCAGGTAACTTCTAACGAAAAAAGTTGCAGCACCCCACGCAACTGGGGCGGTACGACCTTTTACACCCGTTATCCGTCGTGTTCATTCGGGAGCAACTCTCTGACTGCGTATGTAGTTATGCAAAACGGTTCATTCAAATTCGCCATCCTGTCTGCTTGCGGCAACCCGGTTCGCGCCGCATCGATAGCTCCCGCTAACGGTATGCTGGCCTGTACGCAATTGCTGGCTACCCCTGGTACCGTTGAAAGCAATGGCGACCAATCCTTTACTTTTGTCTCCAATGCTACGGCTACCAACGCCAATATTAGCAAGTATGCTTTCGGCTTTGGTAACGGTTCGTCACAAACAATCAATTCTTCGTCCACCAGCGTAACCAGCGAACAGCAAACTTACGCTCCTGGTACCTACACAATTCAGGTTCAGGTGAGTGGTACTGCTAAGAACGTGTATACGACCGCGCCGAGTTCTAACGGCTGTACTACGAACATCACCATCCCGCCATTGCAGCAGACCGGAACGCTAGTTTGTGACGGACTGCAGCTCAACGAGATCGGTTCTACCGACACGAACACCGGCGCTGTTACGTACGACCTGACGGCTCAGGCTACGGCTAGCAATGCGAACATTACCGATTACGTTTTCGACTTCGGTAATGGCGCTACGCAAACAGTGAACACAAACGCCAATAACGCGACCAGCGAGCACGTCACCTTCGCTGCTGGTGAGTCCTTCCCGTCGATCTTTGTCACGGTATACGGCACCGGCCAAAATGGCACTGCTTTGACTGCTGGTGGCGCCAGCTCATCTTGCTCGACTAATCTGGTAGTGCCTGCGCAAACCTGCGCGACTGGCAGCAAGAGCAGCACATGCCAGCCGACCTGTACTGCGCCGAACGGCCAGACTTACCCGGCCGGTTCAGCCAACTGTGAAGTTTGTAAGTACAACAGCCAGATTTCGGCGAATTCGACTTCGTGCGTACCCCCGGCTACTCCCACGACACCGACAACCCCGACCACACCCGCTCCGAAAGAACTGGTGAACACGGGCGCTGGCAATATCATCGGCCTTTTCGTTGGCTCAAGCATTGCCGGTATGGCTTTGTATCGCTTCTTCCTCGGTCGCCGCTTCGCTCGATGACCTCAGTTTGCCACTAGTGCAAAACTGTGGATAAAGAATTGCATACTTAGCAGAATTGTGCTACGATTACCGCAGTTTTGATGAGCTATGACTGACCGCTCGAACAAACAATCTTCACAGAGAGATCCCCTGCTTAAGTTCTAGTGGGGGATTTCCTTTTTGCCCCTGTTATGGTACGATAATTGAGCCGAAATTCATTTGTATTTACAAGCTTGCTTCTCGAGGGAAAAAGCAGCGAGCTTGCCCTTGAATGCAAAAGTCGGCTCCGCCGGCGAGTTCCGAGAATAACCACAGGCTACACTCAGCTCCACGGCCCCTTCGTCTATCGGTTAGGACACTGGGTTTTCATCCCAGCAAGAGGAGTTCGACTCTCCTAGGGGTCACCATGACAAATTTACAACGCTTTACAGATACAGTACTCTCCAAAATTTATTCTCCTTTTATCTGCGTCAATTGGTCCTACTGTTTTAAGTCGGATGTCTTTAGAAATCACCTTCTAGTTTTGTCAGGGCGATATCAAATTGTGGAGCTAAAGAGCTGCAGGCAGTTTCTCCCAGCAGAGAACTAATTAGGGCTGTATCGGGTTCCGCAGCCCTAACTTCAACCCTTGCGAAAATATCTGTCATACCATGCTGAATGTCTGCCGATGACCACCGAACTAGCTGGCCGCCTAACCTTATATGAACCGCATCAACTATCTGGCTGGCCGCATCGCCATCTAGGTAATCTTCAAGTTCAAAGAAAACGCCCGATGCTACATAACCTTCTTCACTTAGTGGGGCTGAGGCGTGTACTTCAACGGGTGTGCTGTTTGGAACCCCTCCTACAATTTTATTGACGGCAGTTATGAATCCTTTAGGCTCAAGCAAAGTTGAACAGCTGATACCTTTTTCATCCGATGGCTCATGTAAGCCAACTTGTATTAGCGCGTGGTCACTGGCAAAATATAACTCCGACACGTAAGAGAACTGGTCGTTATCTCTTATTGATATCTCCGTAGTAGCATACCAACC
Organism: Candidatus Saccharimonadia bacterium; assembly: GCA_963810525.1. Lineage (GTDB taxonomy): Bacteria > Patescibacteriota > Saccharimonadia > Saccharimonadales > UBA4665 > JAICLK01. Next base: position 44,571 of record CAWENB010000004.1, on the reverse strand, counting down.
CGGGTCCGAGTCGGGGGCATCGCCAATGCTTACTCTTAACCTGCCTTTTCCTTCGCCAGCCACTCTAACTCCTAAGTATATTGAAGTATGTAACTACTGGTTATGTTTTTGCAAGTTATTGATTGTCTAACATCTTGATCTTAGTATGTCTAGTTCGACTAAATCTTAGGGAGGTGATTCATCTCTCACTTCCTTCAGCTCTCTGCTTAATTTTTCTAGACCGGGCAGCAAAGTGTTCCATGTTTGGCTAACTTGGGTCACCAATGTTTGATTTACAACAATGAGAGCGCAGCCTCGGCGTTCTTTTTTGTTAGTCAGACACCACCGGCAAGCCGGTGGCTTGGTGAGTAGGATCGCCTAAAAGGCGATGGCTGTCCCCGCAGTGTTAGTTAGCGGATATTAGAATGCGCCTTGTGCCGATGAAACTTCGTCCTCAATCTCCTGCTCACGGATGTATTTCCTAATGACTGATTCTTCGAAACCAACCGTAGAGACAGCATAGCCACGCGCCCAGAAGTGTTCACCAGTGTAATTCTTAGTTTTGCCGCCGAACTCACGGGCAATAGCAATTGCTGATTTGCCCTTCATGAAGCCAATGACTTCGGAGATTTTATATTTCGGTGGTATCTCGATGAGCATATGCACATGGTCATGCATGAGATGACCCTCCAGGATCTTGCACTCCTTCTGATTGGCTAACTCATGGAAAATACGACCCAGGCGGGGTCGTATTTCACCATAGAGCCGTCTTCGACGACCTTTCGGGATGAAGACCAGATGATACTTACAATCCCACTTGGAGTGGGCTAGACTGTGATAGTCTACACTTGTTGACATGATTGGTTTTCCTTTCAGCGGGGACAACCAGTAGCACAATACCCGACCTTACGGCCGGGTATTGTGCTTTTTCTGGGATACGCTGCGGAAGGTCAAACCTTTGCGAGTCACACTAGTAGAACTAGTGGTTTACCTTATTGGATAATTACTTTCTTTTCCATATGTATCTCTCTGATATATCATTAAATTTATGGACTATATTGCTGCCCCAAATGATTCCCGTTATTTGCCGCTGACGCAGCAAGATTGGTGTTGTGTTCCGACAAGTATGCAGATGATCATGTATCGTCTTGGCATTCCGCTTATTCCCGCAGAGGAACTTGGCTACCACTTAGGCCTTACCGTTCCTCCAGATCAAGCATCACTTTTCTATAAAGCCAAAACTTCAGAAACTCCGCCTTCAAGTGCCGGTTATGGTACCCAAATATTTAGAGATGCATACAATCCAAACAAAATATTTAAAAAACTGGGAATTCCACTTAGCTTCGAAGTTAAACTTGCATCACAATTCGTTAATGCGGAAAATCTGGTCAATGATCTTACTGAAATCGAGGAGCAAGACCTAGATGCATTGTTGTGCTACAACCACGGAGTGATTAATGGGGCTTACCAACCATTTTCCGGTCACGTCGTTGTTTTTGACAGAATCATCGATGGAAAGGTTCGGATTGTTGACGCCAGTTGGAAACATCCTAAATGGCGCTTGCTGGAGCCGGAATTGCTATATGAAGGCATATCTCGTCACGGAAATGAAAACTCGGGCGGGGTCTGGCGTTTTATCAAGAAGACTGTCTGACATTATTAACTGCTATCAACGCATTCGATTCCCAAATCTTCAAGTCGTGCATCAAAAGCTATAAGACTTGGGAGTAAGGTGTTCCATGTTTGGCTAACGTGGGTCACCAATTTCAGCAACAGGGGTAAAAAGTTCCAGAATTTATGTTCTGGAACTTTCTTTTTATTTTCACTTCCGTTAATTTAAGTTCGATTCCCTTATGGTACAAAGTGATACAATAGGCTTCATGATTAAGCTCATCATCTTCGATTGGGATGATGTGTTCGTGGTCGGCGCAAAGGATGGGTACCTTGCATGTTATCGTCGTGCTATAAAAGATTATGGTATACAAGTACACGAGGATAGACTAAAAAAAATTACTCGTGAAATGTGGGGTCAGCCTAATCAGAAAATCATCAGCACCCTAATCGAGCCTGCGAATCTTAACAAGTTAAATGGTGTAATTGCACATTACAAGAAATACAAACGAGATGAAACTTTTTTAAGTCATCTTCATTTTATTGTTGGCGGGCAAACTTTCCTTCAGAGAATTAGCAAGAACTACACGCTGGCAATCGCTACCTCACAAGAAAAAGACGTACTTCTTGAGTACTTATTTCCAAAATTCCAGGTACCAGACGTTTTTAGTTCAATTATTTCATCACACGACTTGGCAGACCCTTTTTTAGCTAAACCGCATCCGTATATGATTAAAAAGTTATTATTAAAATATCGTCTGAGCCCCGAACAAGCAGTGATGGTTGGTGATGCTGAAAATGACATCCAAATGGCTTTGAATGCGGGCGTAGAGGGGGTGGCTGTGTTAACTGGACACCTTAATCGCAAAGAAGCTGAAGAACTCGGGGTGAAACATATTATCGAGAATGTCACTATGCTTGAGAGTGAATTAGTTGAAATAGTCATCAGCTAGCTCCTCAAGATTTTCGGACATTCTCTCCAAACATTCCAAGATATATTTCAAATGGAGGGACCTGAGGTTCACCAGGAATCGATAAAAGAGGTGAGGACGCTTGCATTTAAGTGTTTTTTGTTTTTGGTAAGTTTTTCTAGTCTGTACCTTGAGTTTGGTTCCCCTTGGGAGTAACACGAGGTTTATCGATTTGGCCTACTAAAATTCCGGGATGTTCCTTGGGTCAATAATGTTTGATCGGTTGCATGAATCAATCATTGGCATTACCTCGTCAAAATGAGCTCTTGTAAACGTCGTATCTCCTCTTGGGTCTGACAAGGAATTGAAAATACTTCCATCTGGGTCTACCCTCCAGTCATACGTGTACGCACTAGAATAAACAAGATTTGCCGTATAGTACGGAATTGTCTGAGATTGTGCCGTCCGATCAGATAAAACCGCCACAGCTACTGCTGCCATTCCTTCATCGAGATGATCCACAGGTAGCACGCTACCTATGGAATATTTTATTAACGATCCGTCAGCAAGTTGATATGCCGATATAGCTTCACACACTCCGTGTATAGCTTCTAGACCAAGTTTTGGGTAAAGACATAGTTCTCGTTGGGATGGCCTTCCGAGTGGCACTATATCGCCAGCATGTACCTCCCCTCTACTCCCTCGATCCCTGGTTTCTCCTCCTGATTCAAATTCACATGGTTCCAAAGGCGCTAAATATCTCTGAACAGTCGCTACCGCCAAAATACGTACCTTACTTAGTGCGGCATGGTAAAACTCACCACGCCGCAAATCAGATATCTCCATTTCCGAAGGAGATTGATTTTGCTTCCATGATGGTCCGCTGTATAGCTCGAGCATTACATATTTATTTTACATATTATTGAGCATTTGTATATATTATAGTATAAATAATATATACAGCGCCCCGCTCAAGTACTATCGCCTTTTATCAGCTGAATGTAGTTAATTACATCTTAGAGTTAGACTCATCCTTAAAAATTTGTATTGTCAAAATAAATAGTGCCATCTCGGTATTCGACACCAAGCTCTCTAAGCCGACCATGTAACGCATATAGACTTTTGAAAATGGTGTTCCACCTAAATCCTTTTGGGCTCACCATTCTGCTTATGGTTAATTTAATATGATATTATAACCCCATGACAAGTAAGAGTAATCCTAACCCGAAAAAATATAGTGAAGTATGGTGGAGTTTTCATCATAAAGGTTTTTATCCTTACCAACGCTCAAGTTCCTATTGGATAATAGTTGCAATATTATTTGTCAGTTACATCGTCATTGGTTTGCCATACTATTTGCGAAATACACACGAAGGCTCTTTTTTGAGTTTCTTTATCCCAATAATGACTCCTATCTTACTTTTGCAGCTCATAGATTATATATTTTATCGGGCTTCCAAACGGTAGGGTATCATTCCACCGAATTATTTCTGTGGCCATAGACTTATTAATCAAAGGTCGTAGGCTCACCAAAACGTACTTTATCTCTGTGAATCATACAGAGGTTTTTAATTTAGTTTATGAAGCTAAGTATTTGATCGTATTAAACTATTCTTTCTGTTATCCTTTATGTAATGTATGCCTAAAAAAGAAAGGCCAAAGATGAAACAAGGGTTATCAAAGCACTCGGAAAATAAATGGGTAATACTGGCACTTCTGGCGGTTGCCCAGTTTATGGTTATCTTGGATGTTGCAATTGTTAACGTTGCATTGCCAACAATCGCACGCAAGTTGCACTTTGCGCCAAATGATCTACAGTGGGTCGTTACCGCGTATACATTAACGTTTGGCGGATTTCTTCTGCTTGGTGGCCGCGCATCTGACCTATTCGGACGTCGAAATATATTTATAGGGGCTGTCAGCTTGTTTTCGCTCCTGTCACTTCTCTGTGGCCTAGCACAATCCGAGCAGGCACTCATCATTACCAGGGCCGCGCAGGGGCTTGCGGCGGCAATCATGTCTCCGGCCGCATTATCAATTGTGTTAGCCGAGTTCAAAGAAGGTAAGGAACGTAATACTGCAATGGGTGTTTGGGGTGGCGTCGCGGCTGGCGGGGCTGCTGCCGGAGTACTCCTTGGTGGTGTTCTGACACAATATTTTGGCTGGCGCTGGAATTTCTTTGTCAACGTACCGGTCGGTATCATTGTAGTGCTTGGTGCAATGCAGCTACTGCCGAAGCATATTGGTGAAGAAAATCAAAAGATTAAGCTCGATCTTCCTGGTGCTGCGCTCGCGACCGCTGGTCTGGTATCTCTCGTATATGGGCTTTCCAAGGCACCTACCCTTACATGGAGCAGTAAAACCGTGTGGTTGTACATCATCGCCGGAATTATTTTGCTTATCGGTTTCGTCATTAATGAGATGCGAGCGGAGCAGCCATTGGTACCATTACGCATATTTAAAATTCGAAATGTATCGGGCGGTAACCTGGCATTCTTAGTTATTGCTTGTACAATGTTCTCGATGTTTTTCTTCCTGACACTTTATGTCCAGAATATTCTCGGTTACTCACCAGTCAAGACGGGGCTGAGCTTTTTGCCGATTACGATTATTATCGGTATCATGTCCGCGATTGTGTCTAACTTAGTCGGCAGAGTCGGCTATAAACCGCCGATGGTTGTTGGCCCGTTTGTGCTCGCCTGCGGCTTGTATATATTGAGCCATTCATTAAAAGTTGGAGGGACGTATTGGCATAACGTCTTTCCTGGGCTTGCTACCTGTGCGGCGGGTATGGGCCTCACGTTTGTATCAGGAACCCTCGCTTCAACTTCGGGTGTTCCGAAGCACTTTGCCGGACTGGCTTCGGGCATCCTAAATACCTCCCAGCAAATCGGTGGCGCAATCGGTCTCGCGATTCTATCGACCGTTGCTTACTCTACGATTAAAACTGACCTCGCTACTAATAGTACGGCGGCGACTGCTCAGGTAAATGGCTACCGGAGCGGGCTAGAGGTCGGTGCCGGGCTCGCGTTGGCGGCAGTTGTTGTGGTTGCGCTCGTTGTCAAGAATCAGAAAGTGGATGCCAAGGAAGCTATGGCAGCCGCAGCAGTTTAAGTGCATTTTTCCCTTGATTAAGCCAATTTCCAGTGTGAGTTCGATTGTCCAAGGGGTCATCTTTTAAAATTACTGAGTTAAAGACTTTTGGACTTTTGTATTTGAACATCTTATTCTTCCTTATTAATTCGGTTAGACCCATATCTCCATATTTTATTTCTTGGTCCTGGTACCTCATCTCCGTTCAGGTATAAGTGTTTTAACGTATGCTACTATGTGATTAAATGCTACGCTTGAAAAAGTATTGTCTTCATGAACCTAAAAAGTACATAGTCCTAATAACAAGTATTTCCGTGGCGGCCATAGGTACGTACTTGCTAGCCTCAAGTCATGCAACCCCGATATATCCCTACGCTAGCGTAGAAGCTGAAAGCGGTACTTTAACCTCCCCAGTGATTACCGTATATGACGCTACGGCCAGTGGCGGAGAAGCAATAGAGTTCGGTTCACAATCAGGTAGTAGTACCAGTGACACGGTGTCTGTTTACAATAGTTCACAATTAACTGCCGCCCTTGCAGCTGCAACTCCTGGACAGACTATTGAGCTCGCCAATGGCACATATGATGGAAATTTTGCGACAACGGTTTCCGGTACTGCCACTAGCCCGATAACCCTGACTGGCTCACGCAAAGCTGAGTTAGTCGGGTCATCAATATCTGGAAACTACGTGCTCCACCTAGACGGTGCCGATTACTGGCATATTGAAGGTATTGCTCTAACGGGTGCTCAAAAGGGAATAGTTCTAGACAAATCAAACCACGACACGATTAATGGAGTAGAGGTTTATGGAGTTGGTGATGAAGGTATTCACTTAAGAGAAACTTCCACACATAATATTGTTGAGAACAGCTACGTTCATAATACAGGACTATATAAGGCAATTTACGGTGAGGGCATTTATGTCGGATCAGCCGTCAGTAACTGGCCTCTCTATGGCAATACCCTCGACCAATACAGAAACGATGTTGATGCATCGGATGATAACAGCGTCATTGGCAATACCGTAAGTAATACCGGGGCTGAGGATATTGATACAAAAGAAGGCACTATGGATAATACGATCAGCGGTAATTTCCTAAGCAACCCTGGCCAAGGTACAGCGGGTCTCGATGTTAAAGGCAATAATTATACCGTAAGCTCTAACACTTTTAGTGGGGCTACTACTGATAATGGTGCAATTGAGGTTTGGGAACTAGTTACTGGCTACGGACAAGATAATAGCTTTACTAATAACAAAATTGGAGTTACCGGTTCAGCCCTTGGAATATATGTGGGTAAAGGTGCTAGAGGTAATTCAATAAGCTGTTCAAATACTATTACGCAGCCGTCAGCCGGTCTATCTAATCAGGCGTGTATTCCGTAAAATTCGCTTCAGGACAAGTTTTTAGCCATCAAATTAATGGGTTTGAATACATTGGTTTTGATGAAGATGCCCGAACTCTACGATCACAAGTCATGGACAACTATGGGGACAACTCGCTAGATTAGAACGTTTGATTGAACAAGTGGGCTTAACACCAAATTCTGGTGTCTACTCTAATCTGTTTTTCTAGAGAAACTCCAGAGGATCGTAATTATTCGTTGTTTTGAGGCTCCACGGTGGGGTATGAGCTTGTCTTTCCAGACGCCGAATCTTCCGTCTAATGGGCTCGTTGTGTTGGCTACTCGTATGCCACTTTCCTGTATGTAATCGGCTTGGTAGGTGAACAGATATGGTAGGTTGCGACACAAGGAAAAATAAGCTCTTCTGGTACGCTCATGGGCATATCTTTTGGTGACCGCGATCACGCTCCTTGAGCCATGCCCCATGTTTCTTGTACCAACCAGCGAGTGCATCCTCAAACGTTAGTTCGTCTGTCCGAGCGAGCGTTAAGGCAAGCGCTCGTAACTCAATATTTTGCGTCAGTCGTGGCTTCTTGGTCAGACATTGAGTGATGGTCATAAGCTGGTGAAACTGGCAATGCTGGACCGGTATGCCTTTGCCCTCCAGCATAGTCCGTACGCCTCGTCTGCCGTCAATGGTGACCGCCAGGATACTGTAGCCCATTGCTTCAATCGTATCTGTTGCAACCTCATAATCTACGGTGCGTTCTGTCCCGTCTACCGTGGCGTAATACAGCACCGGTATTCTCACCAAGCGTCGCCACTGCATATGGGTCAATAACAACCAGGAGGCCCCAGTCCCCAAAGTAGGTAACATCCATTATGACGGCTACGGTACGCGGTTTCTGGATGATGCGTGGCGGGCTGTAGCCATTGAGTTGAGCGCGGATGCAACCGGTACTTTTCCGGTATTCTTTAGCCAAGCTGTTCACGGTACGACCGTCAAAGGCATACTGGTGCCATAGGGTAGCTCGCTTACGGCCAGGGCGGCCTTTACTGCTCCATGACCGACGGCAGGTACGACAGACGTAGCGCTGTAGACCGTTCCTCACACCGTTTTTCTTTACGTTGGTACAATAGCAAGACGGACAGCTCTTTCGAGTCATCTTCGTTACTCCTTGTTTAGTTGGTACTTACAAGAATAACGAAAACAATGACAAAGAAATCTGTCCGTCTTAAAGCGCTAGCAGCAACCAGTTTTTGTTATTAAGCCAACAAGTGTCGTCTAAAACTGGCGTAAAGTAGGAAGATTAGATTCAAGGATCCAAGCAAATCTATATCCCATTTAAGTATTTCGCCTGCCAATATCTTATAAATAGGAACCCTTAGGGTCGCCACTTAAGTTCAAAATGTCGTAGCTATTTTTACAGAGGCTCGTCGACAACGTACTCGACTGAGGTTCCAAGAAACGAATGGTCTCGTATCAAGGCTACTTGGTGCCGTTTCGGCCGTGGCATGGCGGTCGTCAATATAAATGTCTGCTAAACCGGTCGCTGCTACCTAGGGCGTAATCAGACCTGGATAAAGAGGTATGGGTAGGTTAGGGGTAAAATTTATCGCGGATAAGTGTGTGTCTCCCTATGACTCTTGCAATTTCGTGTCTCAACATTTCAATGTGCGCTAGTCTGTCTTCATAGCGTCTGCGCCCAATCTTGCCACTCTGATTATCAAGCGCGGCAACTACTTGGCCGATTCTTGCATTGGCGACCCGTACAATGCCAGTACGCATAGCTCGATCTAACCCGCGTGCCTCCTCTAGCGGCAGTCTAGCAGCCGGACGCATTTGCCGTATATACTCCATTGCACCTCCTGGCCCAAGCCCCGGAAGAGCCGGATCCAAGTAATCACCTACGATCTTTCTACCCCTGACGAGCGCGGCGGCATTGAAGTCTAATACTGTTTGGCCCTTGCGCATGATGCTACCGTTCGGACCGTGTACGATCGCTAAATCCTCGGGGCCTGTTCCTGCCCCGAGCGCTGCCGACCATTCGGACATCGGCCCGCTCTCGCGGCGCATTTTACCTGCTCCGTCTTCATCGAAACCGTAAGTTAAGTAGTCCTGTTCAGAGCACTGATCCACTATCGGCCCACCAATGGGAACGAGCCTTTCTTTTATCGGTGCTCCTGCCAGACCCCCGCTCATGACGCTTACGGCCGTTTGCCATAGGAAAGGAGAGATAAAACGCTGCTCATCGGGCCCAGCCATTACATCTATCACGGCCTCAAGAGCCGTCTTATTCCTTTTTTTCTCATTTCCTTCCGTCTTATCTTCCTCTGCCTCATCTTCTTCCCAGGCTCCACCACACGCAGCCTCACCGCCTGGCCCTAGGATATTTCCTACAACTCCTCGCAGTCTGAGTGCACCCATGAACATGAATACATCTTTCGCGTCTAGCTCAGAGGAGAGCGCTAAATCGCCGAGCGCGCCCTCGTGGATATAGACATGGTTCAACCCTTCAGCCAGGAGGCCTCGCTGAAGCTCTTGACTTCCAATTTCCTCTTGAACTATTACCATGAGCTGCTCTAAATTTCCGCTCTCATTCAGACTCGTAAGTGGTTACTACGCTGACTCTTTGCTTAGAATTTGTCTGTATATTGCCAGATTCATCACCTCATGTTAAATTGTCCGACATGGCGGACATCAAAAACGATATCCTCAGCGCCCTGGTAAAAATGGACTTCACTGAGTGCGGAGGCGCTTGTCTACTATGAATCTGACGCGCCGCGGGCCGCAGACCCACCTACAGCTCGCACGCGTTACCGGCATTAGTCGGACCAGGATCTATCGGATAGCAGAAACGCTGCAAGCGAAAGGCGTAGTCGTGAAAAAAACGGACGACGATGGTACAGCTATTGCTGCAAACAGTCGTGAGACCCTCGAACTTGCGCTCGTCGCGGAAGCGGAAAAGCTACAGGAACAACTAAAAGCGTACGAGCACGTACAACCCCTCCTAAACGAACTCGCAACACAGGGTCGTCCACCCCTTACCTTTTCACTCCGAACTTATGATGGAGTAACCGGGTTCAAGCAAATGCTCTGGAACGAGCTTAAAACGCAAGGCGAATTGCTGGCATTTGGAGATGGCACGCTCGAAGACCTTGTTGGTAGCCGGAGTTGGGCTGAGAAGCAACGGGCTATGACAGTGGAAAAGGGTTATAAAATACGGGAGATTGCGAATAAACCGATCGTTCCGACTGAAAACAGAGCTTTTACAAATGAGATCACCGTTCGTCAAATTGACGAATCAGTCCTTCCGCTTCAACACCAGATCATCATCTATAACGATACTGTGAGCACCTATTGCTGGCGCGATGGACAAAAAACGGGCATCGAGATAATCAACCACCCATATGCGCAGACCATGCGTGCGGTATTCGAGCGCTATTGGGATCTCGCAGTTACTCCGTCCGCATGAGGTCGATTCCGTTACGGCTCACCATCTTCACGGCTATTTTACTAAATTTGTTTGACGTCGGCCGGTAAGGGCTACGATTGAAAACGACCGCGTCGCTTTAATATGCTCAGTGAACTACGAAGCCGATTGGAGGTTTGCTCCGTAGCACTCGCTTCGGGAATTGCGTATTCGAAGCGGCACCACCACCGCTCTGGTACCATTCGGTCGAGTCCATATCCGTGTCTTTGGTTGGATAGTCAACTGGTACCGCATCCGGCATATCTAAAGGCGGCGAGAATGGGGTCTCGTAATCTTCGGCAAGTTTCTCACGTTTTTCTTCTTTGTTGGGTCCGATATAATCGGTCTGCATGTCTGTATCCTCCTCGAAGGCAGTATGCCCCTGTACACTGTACGTTACTATGCTTAGAATCACTCCTTGTGTTCTTGGCTATTTCTCAGGCGTCTTGTGACCAGGGACATAGACGCTGTTTGATGTCGAGTCCATATTTATATATGCCGCTACGTTAGCGAAGGGAGGGATATATGCAATTCATACAATATATTCCCTGGAGAGTGCTCAATCGCTCTCATAGGGACGAAGACAGGATGTCATGGGGGGTTGGGGTTGGATGCTCCCGACAGACTCCCAGGATCTGTCATCAGTAGACATATATACCGAAAATAGCAATCTGGTAGTCGAAGTTAGCATGCCGGGTATGAAAAAAGAAGAGATACAACTGAATGCCAGAGATGGGCGACTAGACATAAGCGCTGAACATGAGGAGAGTGAAATTAGTACCGCCGTGCGTGAAGATCTGTTGCACGAAAGCAGCCATAGCTATCATCGGCAAATCAGTCTTCCGGAAGGCGCCCGAGTTGGCAAAGCCGAGGTTGCGTTCGCGAACGGCAAATTATTAATCACCATACCGATGGAGAAACGAAAAGATTTTGAGGCAACATAGATAAAGTAATGGATTTAAGCGAGGCCGAACGGCTCTCGAAGATTGCACATTGGCCTCGCTTAAGAAAGGAGGTTTCGATGCTATTTACCAATCGTATGACAGCAGGCCGGAAACTGGCGAAGGCGCTGCGGCAGTATGCGGATGAAGACACGATCGTATTGGCCCTGCCACGAGGCGGTGTGGCAGTAGGCAATGAAGTTGCCGAAGAGCTGGGTGCGCCGCTTGGCTTAATTATGGTCCGGAAAATCGGTCATCCGCTCCATGCCGAATACGCGATCGGCGCAATCGCGGAAGACAGGAGACCGGTCTACAACCTAGCTGAATCCGCGACCATCGGTGAGGCATGGATCGCAGCCGCAGAGGATTGTGCCCGTCAGCTGATGGCCCATCGCCGTAAGCTATATTTCGGCGAAACCTATACGCCGCCCGAGATAAAAGGAAATACGGTAATCATAGTCGATGACGGTATCGCGACTGGTCTGACCATGCAGGCGGCGGTGCTGGCCGTACGCGGGCGTCGCCCCAAGAAGATCGTAGTTGCAGTGCCGGTCGCGCCGCATGAGGCCGTCGATAAGCTGGAAAAACAGGTCGATGAAGTAGTTGTCTTGGATACCGGTTTCCGAGGTGCCGTAGGCACGCACTATCTGTGGTTTCCAGAAGTTACTGACGACACGGTAAAAGAATTACTGGAAAGGAGAGCTAGCCATGACATACGACAAGCCACTGCCGGCCATCCGGCAGCTTAAGAAGCTGGCAGAATGGGATGGGCCGTTCCCGATGAAAGGCTACCGAATGGTGATCGGCGCCGACCGGTACGGTTTTGACAACAATACCATAACATTCCTTGAATTGTTCCCGCATGACGAAGTATTCCGTAGCCGCAGCGACTTCATTAAGCGCTGTGAGGCCCTTGAATCGCTGATCCGGAGTGAACGCGAAATGCCGGCTGAGCAACTGCGCAGCCCGCAAGATTAGGAGGTCATATGATCGAATTTCCGTCTAAAGAGGAGCTAGATATGTTGAAGGCTTTTGACAAAGCCTTCTGTCTTAGCATGTATGCTCCGTTCATCGACCCGAATGCCGCCACCAACCCGAACAGAATCGAGCTCAAGAATCTGTTGCAGCAAGCTGAAATCGCTCTGCTGGATGCGGGGGCTGGTATTCGGCACACAAAAAAAACACTCAGACCCGCTCGCCAACTGCTTGAAAGCCAGGAATTTTGGCCAATACACCACGAAAGCCTCGCGCTATTCATGCACCCGAAATTGTTTCGCTATTACCATGTGCCTAACCAAACAGTGCCTTATCAGCTAACGGTTAGCAGAGGATTTAACTTGGATGCGCTTGAAGAAGCTATGAGAAACGATCGGGCATTTTACGTATTAGCGCTCAGCCACCACAATGTCCGTCTGTTCAAAGGCGGAAAGTACTGGTTGAAACCTGTTCATCTTAAGGCTTTTCCCGTGAGCATGGAAGAAACACTACACATCGATGAATACCCGAAGTGGGAACAAAAGCACGCTATAGCTCCAGCGCGAGCAGGCAAGGGCGCCGAAGCCTTTCACGGCCAGTATAACGTGAGTCAAACTGATAAGACTATGCTCGCTGAATTCTTCCGGCGAATTGATCACCGCCTGCATCCGTTCCTGATGAGATTTCGAGCACCGCTGGTACTCGCCGGAACGGAATATCTGCTGCCGATTTATCGGCGTATTAATACTTATCCGGATTTACAGGAAAGAGGCATTGCCGGTAACGTGGAACACGCTAGCATACAAACCATACACAACAGAGCGTGGGTGCTCGTGAGCAATGGAGGGCCATCATGATTGTTTATGCTTCATTAGATTATTACCAAAAATTCATTCCCTTGCTACTGAGCGTGCATCCTGATATGCAAGCAGGCGAAGCTTCAATTGAGCGATTTTCTAATGGCGAAATGCACGCCAAGCTTAGGGAGTCGGTAAAAGGCAAGCTCTGCTTGATAATCGGTTCGATTTCGCCGCCTGACGAGCAACTACTTCGTTTATTGACGCTTGCTGACGCGCTCGAGCGCGGCGGAGCGCGGCATATTCGGGCATTTCTGCCGTATCTCGGTTATGGGCGTCAAGATAAATTCGCCGACGGTGAAAGCGGCGGCATCGCCCTGCAAGGAACGCTACTGAAAGCGGCGGGTGTAGACGAGGTCATTACGATCGATGCGCATAGCAACCTCGACCGAGAGCTTATCGGCCTGCCATTTGTTTCACTGTCTTCCGCCTCGATGTTTGCGCCAATAATCCGTAGCTTGCAATTACAATTACAAGACGCCCCGATTGTCGCGCCTGACACCGGAGCGATAGCCAGGACACAATTGCTTGCGGCTCGGCTCGGCGATGCACGTCCGATAACTTATTTGGTAAAAAGCGTGCTGACGGTGTTTTGCATGAAGAGGTGGTCGGTGGGGTTGGCAGAAAAATCATTTTAGTGGACGACATCGTTGATACCGGCAGCACCTTGGTATCGGCTTGCAAAGAACTGCAGAAACACGGCGTCAAGGAAATCACGGCTATCGCGACGCACGGTTTGTTCACGGGTAACGATTGGGGCCGGATATTCCGGCTTGGCGTTAAGACGCTTTACGTTACAGATAGTTGCCCGGAAGCAATGCGGAAACGGCCGAACGTCCAGGTTATTTCGCTTGCCCCGCTGCTGCCGCTCGTCGTCCATCGAATAGCCAGAAAAGAGCTGCAATATGAGTACGCTATCGCCTAACGTTAGCGAGTACTAGGTTACTTATACTAATTCATTTGTGGCACACTGACGGAGTTTGTGATTATGTTGCGGAGGTATCATGCAAAGAGCTTTTCTCGGCTTTATAATCACCGCGATTCTCCGAGAAGCAGCGCTGGAGACCTGGCCATGCTGACTGACGTGTTTGGCGTTATCATCCTTATTTATGAAGGATTCATCTAGTCCAAAGCTTGGTGATCGATGAAGACTGCAGGTAAAATTTGTTGACAAAATTGTTTTTTACAGGATATCCTTAAGCGTAACTATAAAAATAAAAATTAACAACAACGAGCGTATGAAGCTATCCAATTTCCAAAGCATCAATCAGCGTGGTGTTTTGCATCACGTGATTCCGCTCGTCGCGTTTGTGGGCCTGTTTGCAATTGCCGGCGGCTATTTTTTGCTTACGGGTCAGGCGGCCACGGGCTACCAATTGCAGGTAGGTCTGAATAGAAATTTTTGTATGGACGACTACCAGGCCAGCACTGCTTCCAAAGCCCCGATAATTATGTACAAGTGCAGTACGACGGATCAGGCAGCGCAGTGGACGGAACAATATATTAGCGGCACTACCAGGTTTATTATTAAGTCGAATCGTGGCCCCTGTGTGGATGCAATCGGTGATAGCGCCAATGCGTATCTTCAAACGTATTCCTGTAATCAGGCCGATAAAGCACAGGTGTTCTACTGGAATACGAACAGTCGCGAGCTCGTTAACTACTACAATCATGCCTGCATTACTGATATGGGCGGCCTGACTACTGGGTTCTCTAGCCGGCTGCAAATGGGTAGTTGCACAGGTAGTCCGGATGAAGCGTGGTACTATACCACGCCGAGCAATGGCGTTAGCACTGGCGGCGGCGTCTTGCCGTCAAACGCCGTCGGCGAGGTTACCTCGGGCCTAAGTGGCAGATGTCTGGATGATTATCAGAACTCTAGTTCCTCGGGCAACAAGGTTACCATCTGGAATTGTAGCAGCAGTGATCCCGCCGAGAAATGGTCAATCGCGAACAGCACCGGGAATGCCAGCATCCATAAAATCTTCATCTATAATATGTGCATGACGGTTCAGAACGGAGGCACGGCCAATGGCGACAAGATCGTACTCACTACTTGCGGCACCTCACCGACACAGTACTGGTATAGCACGTCCAACGGATTACTGCACGACCTTGGCACCCAGGGAACCGGCAGCGGATTCTGTCTGGCCGATCCGAGTGCGGGGCCAAACGGAACGCAATTACAGGTTTCACCTTGTAACGTTGTAAGTCAACAAGTCTGGCACGTTCCCCAGCCATAAGCAGATTTTGAAAAATCTAAAACGGCTTCGTGAATGCGGGGCCGTTACGTTATATACCCGCCGGACGACGATGCTCGGCGATAACAATGTAAATTGTAGCGCAGAATGGAGCTGTGTTATATTCAAAGAGAAAGCAAGCGTTAATGCTTAACAGATATCGTTTTACTTCATTGTCGGGTCGCTGGTATTCGCGTATCGGGCAGTACACCTCCCGTCGCGCCGCCCCTTTAGCGGTTGCGTTTATATTGGTGGCCGGCATGGGAGTTCGTTTACTGGGTGGTACTCATGCCGCAGCCTTCGTGTCAGCTCGGGAAGCCGAGAGCGGCGCGCTAGGCGGAGCGGCGTCGATATTCACTGACGCGACAGCCTCCGAGGGCAAGGCGGTGAAGTTCGGTTCGTCAGTCAGTGCATCAGTAGCGTTTACGGTTGTCGGTAATAAAATTGAGAATTCGAGCGGACAGCAGGTACTCCTGCATGGGGTGGATCGTCCGTCACTCGAATGGAGCTGTACGGGTACCAATGTGAACGGCGTCGACAGCGGCATTCCGGCCAGCGACTTCACGACGATGCGTAAAACCTGGAACGCTGACGCGGTGCGGATAGCGCTCAGCGAGGATCGATGGCTGCCGGGCACGAAAGATTACTGCAGCGGCTATCAAAATACCGTCAAGACAGCGGTTCAGGATGCCAGGGCTGCCGGGCTCATCGTTATACTTGACCTGCATTGGTCCGACCAGGGCAGTAACAGTACGACCAGCGGTCAGTAGTGCATGCCCGACCAAAATTCGGTGACGTTTTGGCAACAGGTTGCCGCCTTGTATAAAAGCGACCCCAATGTCTGGTTTGAGTTATACAACGAGCCGTACCCACCGGGTAGCAGCCAGTCCGTCCAGTGGAGCACCTGGCAGAACGGCGGCAGCGTAACGTGCAACGCACTCGTCGGCGGGGCGCAGGCGACTTGGAGCACCCCCGGCATGCAAAAGCTCGTGAACACTGTCCGCGCGACCGGCGCTAACAACATCGTATTGGCCGGCGGATTGACATTCTCTTCGGTACTAAACGGTGTGCCGAAACTTTCGGGCGGTAATGTTGCTTACGTAATTCATATTTATCGACAAAGCTCCAGCTGGAGTACGTCGGGTTGGGATTACCAATTCGGCACTACTGCGGCTACGGTTCCGGTAGTGGCGACCGAGTTCGGTGACCAGGTGTGTGACGGGCAGGGATTTGACCAGGCGCTGCTCAATTATTTCCATAGCCACAATGTGGGCTACACCGCCTGGGCGTGGTACGTGTCACAATGTTCGTTTACCTCAATTATCACCGACGCGGCTGGTGACTGTTACGGCGCTGCTACCGGATGCGTCGTCCAAAAGGATATTAAGAGCTTCAGCACCTCAGGGCCATGAGCGCAAGTCTCGCTGGTATAGTGATACTATGAAAATAATTGCAAAATCTCAGACGATTAAATTCTCGAACAGCGATACGTGCGAGGGTTTCGAGTTCAACTTTGAAGACCGGGATCTAAATATAGCTGTAGTCACGGTTCACGGCCGCTACCCGGAAGCGGGCCACCTGGTAAACGAAGTCTGCAAGGAAGTCGGCTACATACTGGGCGGCCATGGCACGGTGGGCGTGGATAATGAAATGTATGACCTGCACCCCGGGGACGCCGTGTTCATCAATCCGGGAGAACGTTATTATTGGCAGGGCGAGCACCTAACAATGCTCATGCCCTGTAGCCCGGCGTTTTATCCCGAACAGCACAAAGTTGCGGACTAGTCGCAGGATGCTTAGGCCTCGTGTTCTCCGCCGCACGAATCCATAAACCGGTTGAATACCTTGCGCAATTCGGCGATTTCAGCCGGCTGTTGTCCAAAGGTAAAGTCACCGACCGAGCGCACGGGCATGATGCCGGTGCTGGTGCTAGTGATGAAGGCCCCCGCATAATCTTTGAGACTTGCGAGCGGTATGTCACGTTCCTCGAGCTGAAAACCGGACTCGCCGGCTACCTTGAGCATAATCTTTCGTGTGATGCCGAACAGAATTTGATCTTCGGGCGAAGAGATTATGGTGCGCCCCTGCAGACAAAAGAAGTTTGTCCGTGTGCCTTCGGTAATATTGTCAGCGCGATTTATGAGCAGTGCATCGTAGGCGCCGTTAGCTTTAGCGTCGCGATATGCCAGATAGCTCTGGAGCATGTTCAGGGTTTTGGCGTTCGGAAATGCCCGTTCACAGCGGTATATCGTGCAAATTGCCCCGTCCCGGTAGAGTTTGCGATCGGGAAACAGCGGGCTGGAGCCCATCACATAGAGCGCGGCATCGACCGCGGTTGTACCGCCGATGAGCATTACCTTAAGGTTGCATGTGTCAACTTCCGTTTTTTGGATGAGCGCTCGGATACTGTCGCTGACAAAAGTGGCGGAAAAAGGATGCTCCAGGCCGATGATGCTCGCCGATGCCAAAAGCCGTTCGGCGTGGTCGGGCAAAAAATACGGTACGCCATGTTTGACGCGAATCGTTTCGTATACACCGTAACCGTAGGCGTAGGCGATATCTGCGAGCGGAACGGTCGCCTGTTCGATAGGCAATAGTTCACCGTTACGGGAGAAATAGGAAAAGTTCACAGCAGAGTACTCCAGTTAACATGCTGTCATTATACCCCGCCGGGCAATTATGCGTAGCCGGAGAAGAAATCGGTCTTGATCTGTCGCTTATGGACACCGCCGCGTTTCAGCGAGCTTTCGATATCCGTGACCATTGTGTGCGGACCCGAAATATAGAAGAGCGATTCGTGATAATCAGGAACCTCGGCCTTTAAGAGTTTAGGCGTAATGGCGCCGGCGCGGAAGCGTGCATCGGGCAGGTTGGCGCCGGGATTGGTGAGGTTGTAATACACCCGTGTGCCTAAGCGTTGGCGGGCGGCTTCGAATACATCCATGTAAGCGATATCGCGGGCCGTTCGGGCGGAGTACATCAGGGTGAGCGGACGCTTTTCATCAGTATCAAGCATATATTTGATCATACTGCGATATGGGGTAATGCCGATACCGCCAGCGATCAGGACGATTTTGCGCGTAGCATCTTTTGGCAGCACAAAATCGCCGCCGAGCGAAGCCGCAACGATAGCCGAGCGATCATTCATTGCCAGCATGGCATGCTTGTAGCTGCTGCCGTTCGGATAGAACTTGACGCCTATGCGCAAGTTCTGCTCGGTCGGCGAAGACGCCAGCGTAAAGTAACGCCGCTGGCCGCGCGAGTCGGTGTGGGTGTGCGGTAATGTCCACTCCATGTACTGGCCGGGTCGGTAATCGAAGTGTTGTTCGGGCTCAAATACGAAATCCACCGTGTCCGGTGTAAGTTTGAGCTTCTGGGCTAGCACCGGGAACAGTTTGACGCGCGGGTTAACTATAAAAGCATAGATATTGTCGAGGCAAAGCACTACTTCGGGCGTGGAATAGACGCTGCCGATGTGAACGCGCGGCAGGAAGAGCAGCCCAGCCAGCACGCTATAGATTATCTGATGCTTTCTGGTGGCGGGCGAAGTAAGCGGCTCAGTAAGCATAACGAAACCCAAAAACAGCATGGCGGAGCTTGTGATAGTCCGATGCAAAGCGCTCATCGCGTCATTGTGCGTGAACAGCGCGTACAATGCCGTGGCGCCAAGGGTTGTCGCGAAGAAGGTCAATACCATCTCGTTGCGGCGGATGCGGCGCAGCAACAATATGCCGCCGATGATAACGAATGGCATCATAGCTGTGTTGCCAACCCACCAACTGGCGGTTTGTTCGGGCCCAAAGGCCGTGAATACTACGGCGATCGCGGCCGGGTTAAAGATGTGTTTGTTGCGCCAGGTAAGGAGGTATTTAGAAGCCATTGCCAGACCGGAGGCAGCCGCATCAGGAATAGCAGCGTGTCATTGTTGTACGTCGGTGAGATGATGAGTGCCAGAATAAGCGCGGTGATGTATGTCGAGTCGCTGTTAGTCGGCACTCCCAAAATAAGTGAGAAAAGTTTATTCGTAATCCAACATGCGATGAGGAGATATATTGCCGAGCCGGCAATATAGATGGGGTTGTAGTGTACGACGCCAGCCTCGGCGAGCGCAAAGGCGAGGATGAGAAGTCCGGCAAGGTAATACACAAGTAACCGGTACATAGTGAACTTATCGATAAATTCATCAATCTTTTTAAACATTGATGACATACCTTTCAAATCCGTTGGTGAAGGTGGCGGTTTTGCGCCTGTCTATCATGTAGCCCTCAAACCCCGGGAGAGATTCTATGAATGAAATGCCATCTTTGCCCATTGCGAAAGCCGCGGTTGCAAAGCGATCAGCCTCGTATATATTCGGACCAATGACCGTTAGGCTCTTGACCTCCGTGAACTCCTTCTGGGGATGGTGCGGGTCGTATACGTGCTGACCGCGAATGTAGGTGCCGGACGTCGCTACGCCTTCGCCGGAGATACCGATAATTTTCACGACCATTTGCAAATCATACGGATTGCGAATGCCGACTGTCCATCGCTCGCCGGCTTCGTTCGTACCGATCGCCTGAATATCACCACCGGCATCGATGTAGAAATTTGTAACACCGCGTTTCAGTAGCCGGTCGGCCGCCTGCTTGATAGCCCAGCCTTTTACCAATCCGGACGGATCGAGTGTGCCGTCTCGGGCGTGAATATCAAAAAAACCGCTTGTATCGGCCTTGGTTTGCTCGCACAACTCCATGATGTGCCGCATTTCCGGACTCCACTTAGCTTTTGGCAAGCCATTGTTGATCCGAGTAATTTCACTGGTCGGCTTGTAGGTGCTGTATTTGTTATCGATTTTCCGGAAGTACGCGAATGTGTCATGAATTGCCCTCTCGGCATCCGGAATATCGACGATCTCGACGGAAACATGCATGCCCATGATATTTTCAGTTTGCTTCACGCTGTTTATGCTTGCGCTTGACTTAATGCCGCTGTCAGCGACTGGATGAAGGCCTGGCTCGTGTCGGTGGCGCCGGTAATGATATTGACATTGGCACTCTGTGCCTGAATGGCTTCCTGCTTCAGGTACGGCGTCGCCTGGCTGTTAATGCTTTGCGAGTTAGGATTATCATTGGGATACTGCAGGAACTGCACATCCGTCAATTTACCGCCGCTAATAATTGCTTGCACCTGCACGTTGCCGTAAAAGGCATTCGCGACGCTGCCGGTGTAAGTGCCGTTTTTGTAGTTTGAGCTGCCAGAGTTGTTACTACCCGAACCGCTCGATCCGCCGGCGCTGCCACCAGTCGGCTTACTTGTCCCCGAGGCGGCAGAAGCAGCCGATTTTGGCGAAACGACGACCGACTCGGAACCCTGGTGCCTGAGAACCAGTGAGTATGCAATGAATACGGCCAGCACACCGCCGCTGAGTATCCATTTCTTCATATTTGTTCCCGTCCTTTGCATATAAAAAGTATAGTATAGATACCAGCTTAACGATGGCTTAAAGATTGCTTGCAGATTTTTTGCATCGGTCAAGTTTATGATTACCTAACACAATTGCCGCATCGACACCGCCGTTGGCAATAAAAATATAAAGCGGATACACGAGGAGCGCGAATGAAAGCTTGCCGACCGCAAGTGCTGCTGAGAGCCCGCCGAGACTCGCCAGCAGCCACGATGAGAATGTTTCGCTGGCCGGATCGTTGTACGTTTTTAGTACGGTCAATATCGTACCAATAGCGTCCACCCCAATCACAATGATCAGTGCTGCTAGCGGCTGTTTGGTAAAGTGCCAGGCAAGCAACCCTATGCCGGCCAGAATGATCGCGCTGACGTCGCGTTTCGTCAGACCACCGGTACCGTTGGGTAGTGCTAGCGCAAAGATAACGAGTGTGGCCAGCGTATCTGCAATGGGCAGCATGAGCGACCAGGTGGCACCTTTGGCGGCTTGTGAGAAAATCGCTATCAACCCAAGCAACACCCAAATCAAAAACGAACCACGATGCGGCTTGGTTGTTTTCTTTAAAATATCCCGGATATACGGAAATGCCGCCAATACCGGCAAGACTCCGGACAAGATTCCGAAAAATTGTAGCATGCAGGTATTATGGCATCAGACCGCTGTATTATGAAGCTTGCCCAAGCTTTCATGCTTGTGGTTTAATAAGGCGTGAAAGTAAGGGGTGGTATGTTTACCAAGAAAACGATTCGCGATATTGACGTACGCGGCAAGCGGGTGCTGCTTCGCGCCGATTATAATGTGCCGCTGGACGACAAGGGTAATATAACCGACGACTTCCGTATTAAGATGTCGTTGCCGACACTGCAATATTTACTCGATCAGGATGTCAAACTGATTTTGTGTTCGCATTTGGGGCGACCGGAAGGTAAGGTGGTTGATTCGCTCAGCCTGTTCCCGGTCGCGAAACGCCTGCAAGAGCTGTTGGGCAGAAACGTTGAGTTTGTACCGGAGTGCATCGGTGAACGCGCCGCAAAGGCCGCCGAAGGCCTGCAGCCCGGCCAGGTATTGCTGCTTGAAAACGTTCGTTTTTATCCCGAAGAAGAAGCCAATGATGAAAATTTCGCCCGGCAACTCGCAAGCCTGGCCGAAATTTTTGTGCAAGACGCTTTTGGTGTTGTGCATCATCCGGCAGTGTCGGTATCGGAATTGCCCAAATACCTGCCTGGGGTTGCTGGGTTGCTGCTCGAAAAAGAAGTCGATGCCATCACGAACGTCATGGAAAATCCGAAGCGTCCGCTCATGGCCGTTATTGGCGGTGCCAAGATTGCCGATAAACTCGACGTGCTCTATAAATTTATCGACATTGCCGATTTCGTGGCAATTGGCGGTGCAATGGCCAACACGCTGCTCGTGGCCGAAGGCGTCAATGTTGGGGCAAGTAAAATTGACAAAGAAGAGATACCAATGGCCAAAGAAATTCTGGAAAAGGCCCGCGCTAAGACTCGGGACGGGCACTTCATCTATTATTTGCCGCAAGACGGCGTCGTGGCGGCGAAGGTCGACAAAACCGAGCCGACGCGCATCGTCGATTGGAGCGCACACGTCATTGCCGATATTGAAAATTATCCCAAGCGGCCGCCGCATGAAGCGAGCTACGTACGGGACGATGAGATGATCTTGGACATCGGCCCGTTTTCGGCGTCATTTATCGCCGGTAGCATGCAGTTTGCTAATACGGTTGTATGGAACGGTACGATGGGCGTGACCGAGACTGTCGGTCTGCAAGGTCCGGTCGGCCCATATGCGCATGGTACGGATTTGCTCATGGAAGCCATGACCGGTCAGTTCGGTCACCGGCCGTTCAGCCTGGTAGGCGGCGGCGATACGGCCGGGTACGTCGAGCAGCGGCAATTAATCGATGCATTCAATCACGTTTCTACCGGAGGCGGTGCGAGTTTGGAGTTGATGGCCGGCCGCAAACTGCCGGGTGTGGAAGCGCTCATGAATAAAGAAGGCTAGGGGTGTTACAATGAGGCTAAATCATGCGTAGGATAATGGTCGTCGGAAATTGGAAAATGCACCTTAATGTGCAGCAGGCGAGCCTGCTGGTGCATCGCTTGAACGAACGAATTAAGATTCATCGCGATATTGAGATAGTGCTGGCACCGAGCATGCTGTGTTTGCAACCGATCAGCTTGGAAATCGATCGCCGCAAATTCCGTTTGGCCGCACAAGATGCCTACTATAAGGACGAAGGTCCGTACACCGGCGAAGTCAGCTTCACTATGGTACGTGATATCGTGCATTATTCCATCATCGGCCATTCGGCGCGCCGGATTTATTTCCGGGAAACGCTTGAAGAAGTCCGTGATAAAGTCGAAGCTGCCGTGCGGAACGAAATCACTCCCATCCTCTGCGTTGGAGAGACGAAGGAAGAGCGCAAAGACGGCATGACCAAGCAGGTGTTGCACGATCAAATCGTCACTGCACTGTATAAGCTCACGGCCGAAGAAGTTGCTAACATGGTGATTGCGTACGAACCAGTGTGGGCGATTACGACGTTTGACGGCGAGAAGTCAAAGCCGCACGACATCGAGCGGGCCATTAAATTTATACGCTTCCAGGTGAGCGAATTATACGGCGAAAAGACCGCCAATCAAGCGCGCATCCTCTACGGCGGTAGCGTCGATGAATACGACGCGCGGGCATACCTCGAAGTACCCGGTTGCGACGGCGTACTGCCCGGCGCTGCCAGTTTGAATTACATGCAATTCACCGGCATCGTTGACAGCGCTTACCGCATGCTGCATGAGCTCAGCGGAAAGGCCGATGGCTAAATCTATTAAAAAATCGGCCACGTCGTCGCCAAAAGCTTTTGATGTCTTTTTACCTGGGAAAGCTCCTGCATCGGCGACTTCACGGCCGGTCATCACGACAAATAAACCACTCGTAAAAGACTCCACGCTGGCAGACAAACCATCACATCCGGCGGTTGAAGAGCCGATGCCGGCTGTTGACAGCGAACCGAGACTGGACATAACTGCGGACTCGTTCAAAGAAATCGACGACGCGCAAACCAACAACCTTGCTGCAATTGGTGATGCCGGGCCGCAAAGTCTAAATTTGCCGGATGACGGGTTGCGCACTCAATCAGATGAA
The DNA here is from genome assembly GCA_963810525.1 of Candidatus Saccharimonadia bacterium. GTDB lineage: Bacteria > Patescibacteriota > Saccharimonadia > Saccharimonadales > UBA4665 > JAICLK01. Next base: position 20,544 of record CAWENB010000004.1, on the reverse strand, counting down.
TTGCAGTCGGCACCGTCCACGAACGCGGACGAGACCGATACGTTGCGGGATATTGAAGCCGAAACGGAATCAAGCACTACGGTCGAGGCGGGGCATGCTGGCGGAAGCGCAGAGCCGGTCTCAGAAGTGCCAGATCCGGGCGTCGCCGATGCTATTGTCCCGGCAGCCGAACCGGACACTGCAACCGACAATTCCGATGCAGCTGTAGACGAGCAAATATCCGGCCAACACGACGAGTTCATCGTGTCCCATCACCGCAAATCGCGCCGCGGACTCAGATGGCTGATCGCTGTCATCGTGGTGATAATTTTAGTAGCGGTTGCCGTTGATGTGTTGCTCGATGCCGGCATATGGAAGCCGTCTTCCAATATTCCGCATACGAATTTCTTGTCGGTTATTGAGTAGCTCGAGACCGTATTTCCCCGACTTATACGCGGCCGGAAATGGTCAGTATGTACTCGAAATCTCTGGAAAGGCTGGTTTGTAATATTCCAAACCCGTTTTTGTTCAGGAGACGTGCCACGGACTCGGCGTTGAGGTGGCGATAGCGGAAGACCTTGACGATGTCTCCTTTATGCAGCTTGACGACGTGCTCAGCCTTATTCAAGGTGAACTTTATGGACACGTCTACCTTCAGCCGTGCGCCGATGAACCGTGAATTCTTCTCCTCGTTGTATTCATGCACGACATCGTACAGTGATTCGTCGAGATTAAGTAGATCTACGGCAATGCGCTGCCAGCCAGCCAGGTGCTGAATTTTACTCGGGTCGGCGTCAAAGTCAAAGAAGCGGCGCGAATTTTCGGTGTCAAGTTTCAGCTGGCAGATGAATAGATCTTCGGGCTGCATACTCCGGTTGATGATCCTGAGCACATCGTCCGGAACCTCGAAATTCGCCAGTGTACCGCCAAACAGCAATATGATATTCAGCGGTATGTCGCTTTCCTGGAAATAATCATACGCCAACAGGTCGCCGAATTCTTCGTGTGTGATGTCACGCTCATAGAACTCGAATTGTGCCTTGCTGTCGAACCAACCGGTCAGGTTTTTCTTGTCAATGTCGAGCATGGTTTTGCTGGCGTCGATACCGATGTAGCGGTTGAGCAGACCTTTATCGATAAAATGCTGGATAAGACCGCGTACCGGAATACCGTTTCCTACGCCGATGTCGATAATATTTACCTGTTTGTGACTGCCGACTAATCGATCGAGACTATCCAGGTTTGTCTCTAACAGATCACGGCAGGTTAAAAGCATATTGGCGCTATGCTCTTCCGAAAGCCGCGTGGCGTATCTATCCCAAGCCGCCCCGCCACTGTTGATGTAATTGAACTGCATGGGGATTTCTTTGCGGATGTTGAGGCTCGATATAATTTCGAAAATTTGTTTCGAATCGTACAGCTCATAGAATTCCGGCAAAGGCGTGAGTAGTTTATAGCCCCGCTTGTTTTTGTATTTTTCTCCTTTGGTAACGAGCTGGGAGATCAAAGTTACATTTTTGGTGGTGTTGGCGATATAGGTTTTGCCTTCGGCTTCGATCAGTTGCAAATCCAGCTTTTGCTGCTTAGCGGCATCTATCCAGTTACGGACCGATTTTTCAGAGACGTGATAGGATTTAGCCAGTTCGGTGTTCTTGAAATACTTCATAGCTCCTTCTGTATTGTTTCCGTAAATTGAAATTGTATCATTACTATTGACATGTTCCGAAACGAAAACGTATCATATATAGTATAAACCTTAACGGCAGGTTTAGAAGCATTGAAAAGCGAAACAAAGTTTATAAAAACATAGCACAAACTATCATCATTTACAAATATATTATGATGCGTAAGCAAGAAGGCAGGGGTAAACTATGGCAGGCACAGTCACTAATAAGGCAACGACAACTATGCGCAGCTCGCGTCTAAAACGCGCCGCCGCGGCAATTATCGGCCATGAAACCGGGTCGCAGCCTAAAGTGGAAAAAACGTTTTTAGCGTGGTGTACCACGGCGATGAGCGTAGACGGTCTGTCAGCCGTGATAAGTTCACTTTACTACCTGCCTCAGAACTTCATGCTTATGATACCTCGTGCTGCCTCGGGTGCTGCAAAACTCTCAGGCATGCTGGCCAGCTCAACCATTAACTCACAGGTGCAATTTTATAACGAAAAAGACTCATCGAAAGATGGGTCTTTTTCGTTGGCTAACGTAGTAATCGGCGGCGAGACCGAAAATTCACTGGCTATCGTACCGGCTACCAGATATTCGGAACTGGCGGCTAAGGACTTCAGCTTCTCGGTCGGACGCAGTCCGGAAGCGATTGCAAGCGCCCTACTGAAACTCTCCCGCAACGACGCCTAGGCTAGGAATTCACGAGATTGCAGGCACTCTGTAGTCTCGGGAAGATGCGCTCCGATTTTGCTGTACCGTGTACGGCTTTCATGTGGCGCTCGTTTTTCGAGCGCATTGTAGCAAAATTCATGGAGGCTTTATGCCGGCAAAGTCAGGAGTAAATTCGGCGTGAGCTGTAAACTACAACAACTACTGTGGTTGGAAATTGGTACAATTGTCGAGTGCAAAACGAATTACTAATAGGGTTAAATCCAGAACAACGGCGAGCCGTCGAGACGATTGACGGCCCGCTTTTGATTCAGGCGGGCGCCGGTTCAGGCAAGACGAAGACCTTGACTCATCGCATTGCCTATCTGATCGCGACCGGACGCGCAACGCCGTTCAACATCCTGGCCGTCACGTTCACGAATAAGGCGGCGCGCGATATGCGCGAGCGGGTGGCTGACATGCTGGGGCAGTCGGCCGATAACCGGAGCTTCATGCCCTATATGGGCACGTTTCACAGTATTTGCGTGCGGATATTGCGCCAGGACGGCGAGCACATGGGTATTCCGCGTACCTTTGTGATCTTTGACGAATCAGATCGCCAGGCGGCAGTTAAGCAGGCGAGCAAACAGCTGCTCATCGACGAAAAATCTTTCCCTGCGCGCGTTATCGGCGGGCTCATCAGTAGTGCTAAGAACGAAATGATCGGACCCCAGGATTATGGAGGCATGAGTAACAGCCCGGCTCAGGAAGCTGCGGCCAAGGTCTATCCGGTGTATGAGCAAATTCTGAAAGAGGCCGGCGCACTGGATTTTGACGATCTCATCAACCGCACGGTGCGGATGATGCAGAATTACGAAGAAATCCGTGAGAAGTGGCGGGCGCAATTCAAATATATAATGATCGACGAGTATCAGGATACGAACGCGGCGCAGTATCAGATGGTGAAGCTGTTGACCGGCAAAGATCAAAACATCGCCGTTGTAGGCGATGATTGGCAATGCCTACTTCCCGATACGCTCATCTCGACGAATGAAGGAGAGCGGAAAATTACTTCTTTCAAGAAAGGTGAGAATGTTAAATCTGCTAGCGGTTACGGCACTACTTCCCAATTTCAAGTTCTAGCAAATAAGAATTTTGCCTATAAAGGTCAGTTGGTACATGTAAAAACTGCTTCCGGCAAAGATCTAAGCTGTACTCCCAATCACCTGCTATTCGCACGATGGGGCGAAACAGATGCATATTTTGTGTATTTGATGTACTCAGCCGCCAAGGGGTACCGTATTGGCATCGCGAAAGGAACTAGATTTGACAGTAAGAAAGATGACACAAAGCTACAAGTGCGCGCAAACCAGGAACAGGCCGACGCCATATGGGTGTTAAGAGTAAGCCAGGAGCTCGACGAAGCTGCTTACTATGAATCGCTATTTGCTTATAAATACGGTATCCCGATGGGGGTGTTCCACGTATCCACCAGCCGCGCAATGAAATTCGGCCAGCACTTTATCGATGAGCTTTACCGAGAAATCGATACCGAATCCCGGGCAAAACAACTGATGGCTGATACCGGACTGCTGTTCGAATATCCCCATTTTATCCCACAAGCCACGATAAGAAACGGGCGAAAAGGGGTAAATATCAATGCGGTTCTGTTTGGCGATAAACGGATTTCGGATCAAAGCGGCTGGTCGACGAGCAGACTTTCCGCGAATGCCACAGACCCGCAGGCTTTAGCGATGTTTAAAAAGCTAGGGTATAGCGTGAAGGCCGGACGATCCGGAACGTTCCGTAGCGAGATTCATGACCTTGATTATGCGAAAATCGAACAACTACTTGAAGCAATTAAAGAAGCGGGTGGCAGAAATTTGCAGGTGGCTAGATACGGTTTTATGACCGGTCAAAAATTTCATTTCATGCCGGCATCTCAGATACATCCGGGCATGTCGGTTCCGGTACTAGACGGTGAAAATATAATTGAAGACAGCGTTGTATCCGTTGATAGAAAAGACTACGCCGGGCCGGTCTATGACCTGGATGTCGATAAAGTTCACAATTATATTGCTTCAGGATTCGTCGTTCATAATTCCATTTATAGCTGGCGCGGAGCCGATTATCGGAACATTTTAAACTTCGAGCGGGATTATCCCGGTTGTACGGTTATTAAGCTTGAGCAAAATTACCGCAGTACCAAGCATATCCTCGACGCCGCCCATGCCATCATTACCAAAAATACCCAGCGTTCAGACAAGCGGCTGTGGACATCGGCCGGAGACGGCATGCCGGTTCAGATGGTGCAGGTTGGTAATGAACGAACTGAAGGGGAAGCAATTGTACGCCGGATTCGTAACGGCGTTGATGCCGGTTTGCGGCGGTATCGCGACTTCGCCGTGCTGTACCGTACAAACGCCCAGAGCCGCTCGCTCGAGGAGGTGCTGATGCACTACGCAGTGCCGTACCGGATTGTCGGCGGCGTGCGCTTTTACGACCGCAAAGAAATCAAGGACATTCTGGCGTATTTGCGGATCATTTATCAACCGGAGGATCGGGTTAGCTTCGGGCGGATCGTCAATGTGCCGGCGCGCGGCATCGGCGGCAAGAGCTTGCAAAATTTCTACGACTGGCAGCGGGCGCAGGGTCTGACGCTCGAGCAAGCGCTACGCACTGCCGTTAACTGTGATGTCATTGTGCCTAAAGCCCGCAAAGGTATGAGCGAACTCGGTGATATGTTTGCGGCGCTGCGGGAAGTCGCCGAGGATACGACCGTAGCCGCGCTTATCGACTCGTTATTGCGCCGGATTGATTACTACAAATTCCTCGACGACGGCACGCCGCAGGGCGAAGCCCGCCAAGAGAATGTCAAGGAACTTTTGAGCGCCGCGCAAGAATATCAAGAGATCGGACTCAGTGGCTTTCTGGAGGAGGTAAGTCTGGTGAGCGATATCGATAGCGCCGATTTTAACGGCGACGCCGTGCCGCTGATGACGCTGCACGCGGCCAAAGGTCTGGAGTTTCCGGTGGTATTCATGACCGGACTTGAAGAAACCATCTTTCCGCATTCGCGCGCGCTGTACGACGCGTTTGAAATGGAAGAGGAGCGACGGCTGTGCTATGTGGGTATGACGCGCGCCCGCCAGGAGCTGTATATGTTGTACGCAACCAGCCGCATGCTGTACGGCGGCGTGCAACACAATCCGCCGTCGCGGTTTTTGAGCGAAATTGACGCCGAATTTAAGCCGGATGCCGGTTTCGGCTTCTCCGGGTTCTTCGGAAACGCAAAGCAAAAGGACGAGGCAGATGAATCCGACTATTCGTCCGCCCCTAAACCCGCATCAAACGAACCGCGTTACGTTCCCGAACTCAATGAGGGCGACACCGTCCGTCACAAATTGTTCGGCACCGGCACGGTCGTAGAGCTCGACGGCGACACCGCCACGGTCTATTTCAAAGGCAAAGGTTCCAAGAAACTCAACACCGCTTTCGCCCCACTCGAAAAAATATAACGTTTATGGTGAGATGTAATCACCTCTTATTTTGAGTCAAGGTAGTCTAACCCCTGAGTCCTACAGTCGGCAGCAGGGTTCTCGGGCACATTTACGGTGTTCGACTCCCCCATGCCTTGATTACCTGCGGTACGTTGGAGATCGGCAAATACATTTGCTCCAAGTTGACCAGATTTTGCCGCAATTATGCTGGCTATATCAAATGCAGTTTGATTCCGGTCAAGTTCTACGGTACAACCTGCTTGCAGTTGCCGGCTATTGCTCGCAGCTTCGCCTGCCGCCCAAATGGCTACACCGCTAGAGGCGGCTAGAACACCAGCAGCTGCTGCCGCAGCTACTACACGTCGACCCCTGACGGTTAAAGTATTATAATACCAGTTAGATAAACCTCTTTCTGAGTGCATGTTACAATATTAACATATACATCGCAAAAAGTCAATGTAGACCTAGCGCAATCTAACGGTTTTTTTATTCTGCAGGTGCAGATTCCTGATAACACAGGGCATCTAAATTCTGTCATCTTCCATTTGTTCGTAAAAAAATACTTCTGTCATTTTGAAAAGTGCGCCGGTTCGCCTGGCGGGAGGTCACGCCGTTTGTTACAATAATTGATGACTTCGCGGGACTTTGTTGTTAGTTTTTATCCTTTGTAATTTCCCGCGATGGTCGGCTGTATGCACAAGAAACTCGTTCGGACCAAAAAGCGCTTCGCAGTCATACGGCGCAAACACGTACGGAGGCTGAAACTGCTCAGCCGGCACCCGGTGGCCGTGCCGGTGGCAACTTTTTTTGGTTTGGCCTTGCTGACGATTGTGTTCGTGCTGGTGATGGGTGGCAGTCAAAAGGTAATCGCGTCGGATGCTTTAATTGTCTATGTGTCTCATGACGGAGTGCAGCAAGTTGTACCAACACACGAACCGACGGTTGGCGCGCTGCTCAAGAAATTGCATATCAGACTGAACGAGGGTGACGTGGTAGAGCCGAGCGCCACCACGTCGATTAATCAGGATGAATTCCGTATCAACGTCTACCGCGCGGTGCCGGTGGAGGTCGTGGATGGAACGCATAGGGAATTTACCTACAGCGCCGCAACGACTCCCCGCAGCATCGCAAACCAGGCGGGAGTTCAGCTATATCCGGAAGACAACCTGGAAACGCTGCCGACGACCAACTTTCTACAGGAGGATGCGATTGGTGAACGGGTAGTAATTGACCGGGCGACACCGGTGAACCTTAACTTGTACGGCACCTCCGTCGTCATCCGGACGCACGCCAAGACAGTCGGCGACTTATTGAACGAACGGGGCATTCAGCTGGCTCCCGGCGATACAGTAACGCCTGATGTCAACACGCCAATTGCGTCCAACCAGCAGATTTTCCTCATACGTAAAGGTACCAAACTCATCAGTAGCACCCAGCAAATCGCCATGCCGGTACAGACGATTAACGATTCTAGTCTGTCGATCGGAACAAGCGCAATCCGTCAGACCGGCAGTCCGGGCCAAGAAATCGTTACTTATGAGCTGACCCTGCAAAACGGCAAAGTCGTTGGTAAAAAGGCCATACAAACCGTGGTAGTCGTGAAACCGGTCACGCAAATCATGGCTGTGGGCACGGTGCAGCTGAGTACAACACTTCAGGAATGGTTGGTGAAATTGCGTACTTGCGAGTCTGGCGGCAATTATCAGGATAATACCGGCAACGGATACTACGGTGCGTATCAGTTCAGTCTGGGGACCTGGCAATCGCTTGGTTATAGCGGCCTGCCATCTGACGCGTCGCCGAGCGTGCAGGACCAGGCGATAATCCGTAATACGCTGCGCTCCGGCAGTGGACTGGCGTCGCAGAACCCGGGCTGCTATTACAGCACGGGTATCAGCGCCTTCCCGCCGGAATAGGTTCGGGGTCCGCGCGATCGGCACGGTGCCTGTGTTACTCCAGTTTCATTGCTCCTCCTGTATGCATGTACGTACGTTTCCGCGTGCTGCTCGATGACGCCCTAATGCCGTACTGAAATATGCGAGCCCCTCAGACTGGTGTTAAAATGGGCTGCATGAATAATGAATCCTCAGCCAAGAAGTCGTTAGGGCAGCATTGGCTGCGGGATGAGGCCAGTTTGCGGGCGATATGCGCGGCGGCGGAAGTCAGTCCGGGTAATACAGTGCTTGAGATTGGGCCGGGGCTTGGCACCTTAACGTTAGTGCTGGTGCAGCAAGCACAAAAAGTTATAGCCGTTGAGCTCGATGAAAGCCTGGCTCGAGAATTGCCTGCGCGGGTGACAGCAAATAACCTGCAAGTTATTAACCAAGATATTTTGCAATTCGACTTTACTCAACTTTCGGGAGGCTATAAAGTCGTGGCCAATATTCCGTATTATCTGACGAGCAATCTGATACGAATGTTGAGCGAATTGGCCAATCCGCCTGCGGTAGCTGCGCTCTTGGTGCAAAAGGAAGTAGCCGAGCGCGTGGCCGCCCGCCCCGGAAGCATGTCGCTCCTGAGCGTGACGGCGCAGTTCTATTGGCGCGTATCACTCGGGCAAATCGTACCGGCTGGGCTGTTTATGCCGCCGCCAAAGGTTGATTCGCAAATCCTGATCATGAAACGCCGGGAAGCGCTGTTGTTTCCGGATGCGGACCCGAAACATTTTTTCCGATTGGCAAAAGCTGGATTTTCACAGCGGCGCAAGACTTTACTCAATTCCTTAAGCGCCGGTCTGCAGCTTGACCGGAAGAAAGTCGAATCAATACTTAAAAAAGCCGATATTCCGCCGACAACCCGTGCCCAGGCATTATCGCTTGAGCAATGGTACGAGTTGTATAAAAACTTGATTTGTTAAGCGTAAAGTCTACACTTAGAAGTAGCATCATGGAATCTGCTAATGATTTCGGCTATATGTTCCAGCACATCGCTTCCTTGCTTGCCAAGCAATCGGATCAGGAATTGCAGGAGGTGCTCGGGCTTGGTTATTCGCAATTGAAACTTTTACTGGCGCTACAAAGCCGGCCGTATCTCAAGCAGCGTGACATCGCCACGGACCTCGGCCAGACCGAAGCCAGCATCAGTCGCCAGGTGAAACTGATGATCCGGCAAGGACTGTTGCATATTACTATCAATCCGAAGAACCGGCGCGAACATTTGACGACTGTAACGCCCAAAGGCATGAAACTGACCGAAGCCGCACTCGCTACTTTGGCAAAATATCACGAGCCGATTTTTGCCGCACTCAGTGACAAACAGCAATCGCAGCTGAAGGAGATATACAAAACGTTGCACGCCCATGTGTGCAACCTCAACCATGAACCTACGGCCGACCCGGTAACCTAGCCGGAACATGTAACTTATGCTATACTAAATTAAGCGGACCGACCGGTTTGCTATACCAACAGCGCAATCCAAGGAGCTGCGGGCAACCGGATGTGATGTTGAAAGGAGAAGCTCAGGCGCTTCAGTACGGGGCTGAATTTAAGCTCGACGTTGGACTTTATCGGTTAGATCAGCAGGTCGCTTGTCAGCGTTATAGGCAAACGCAAACAATTCGCAAGAATATGATTGCTGGCCTGGTAAATACTTTCGGCAACTTCAAGCTGCCGCAGTACGCATCGGCCTACGCACAAGCTGCCTAATTTCTGGCAGCAACGCCCGATGTAATATCGGATAGCTGAAGGGCGTTTCATATCATCCGGTTGCGCATGTTTCACGTTCCATGAGATTTGCTAAGCCTTCGGAACTTTGGGTTAGGGCTTTTTGTTCGTTTTGATGCCCGATCCCAAGATATTGCCAAACGGACTAAACCTGTAGAAGATTAGCCAAGATAAACCGGCGGACGTGGGGGCGGTACCCACCAGCTCCACCATAGAACTTAACCTCCTTTAGGGAGGTTTTTGTTATAGTTCTACCTATGCCAAAAACAATTGTAGCGGATTGGTTTCGTCAACCCAGGGTTGGATATTGGGTTGGTTTCTTACTATCACCTACGAATCAACACGTCATCACCAAGCTGCTAAACGAATTATCGGCTGCGTTACCCGGGGTGTTATGGTTGACGTCTCCCGAACAACTCCATGTGACGTTGTTCGAAATCATTATGCCGCTTCGGGACTATCCGGAGGATAAGGACGAATTATTCGCGCGGCGTAAAGAGGAAATCGAGTGTAATCTGGCAGAGCTTTTCGCCGGTCAGCGCCCGATACGCGTTCGTTTTGACGTAATCGCGGCAAGCGATCAGTCGATAATTATTAAAGGAAGTGATGACGGCAGCTTTCAAAAACTCAGAGATATGGCAGTTAAAAGACCTATTATACTGGGCGGTTCCCGCATGCCGCCCGATATTATACATACTTCCATAGCACGTTTTAGAAAGCCGGTAGATTTGGGTGTCGTCCAAGATGTTGTGGGCGATCACACGGTTTCTTTTGAAGAGGGAGTGGAGGCATTTAGCTTACGCAGAATTCACCGTACTCCCCTGGAAGCAGAGCTATTAAAATCGTACTCTTTGCACGCATAAGCTCCATGCCAAACTGGGCTGACGACTCCTAAACGACAATACGAGTATGAAAGCGTACGCCGCCCATGAATGATATTTTAGATTCTTAAGACCTGAGAAGAGGTGATTAGGCGTCTCAATATATCAGATGCGCATCCGCTTGCTATTGATACTGATGGGGTTGTCGGATCTCAGATCATCAAACGGTGGTATGATTTGAGGCAGTGACTCCGGATAATTTTCAAAATGGCCATAGAACGGAAAATCGTTGATTGGTTTGAGGCCGAGAAAAAGGCAGCGCCGACGTCCGAAGCCAGGTTGCTGCTGGAAAGAATGTGCGCGCTCATCAAGCGGGGCGGCAAACGGGCGCGGCCGGGGCTTTTTTATCTGACCTACCGGGCTTATGGCGGAAAATACGCAACCGGTTTGCTGGATATTGGACTTGCGCTGGAATTGCATCACCAGTACCTGCTGGTGCATGACGACCTCATGGATAATGACACGGTGCGGTATGACGGCCCGAATATTGTTGGCTACTACCTTCACGATGAGGTACCTGCAGGGCAGGGTATCCCAGAGTCGATGGGACTTTTGGCAGGTGACTTGCTATGTTCGTATGCAAGCCAATCTATCGTTGCCAGTAAGCATCTGTCCGCCACGGAAAAAATCTCACTGCTCGATGCGTTTAACAATGCTAACGAAGGTGTCGCCTATGGGCAGCAGCTGGATATTTATAACGTAGCTGCGAACCTCCCTTCCTTCACTGAAGACAGGTTGCTGCTGATTCATTCCCTGAAAACAGCGCTCTACAGCACCAAGTTGCCGATGCGGTGCGCGGCGATTTTGCTACACCTTGACACGACTGAGCGGGAAAAGATCGATGAGTTTGCTAAACAATTCGGACTACTTTTTCAGTTCGTTGATGATTACTCCGATTATTTTGAGAACCAGTCGGCATTTAATGACCGGCCAAAATATCGTGATTACAGGCAAGGAAAAATCACCTACCCCCTCTACGTTGCCCTGACGCTTGCCAGTAGAAAAGAAATCGAAGCCTTACGAAGCGGTCTCGGCGACAAGGGATTATCGGACGAATCACTACGTGGCATAGTCGATATCCTCGTGAAGTGCGGCGCCCAAGAAGCCAGCCGCACGCTTGCGGAAAGCTATGCTTCACGTACTCTTGCTGCACTGGAAAAGTTATCGGTTACGGCCGATTTCAAGCAGCAGTATAGCCACCTGCTGGAGCGGTATAGGATCTAAGTAGAGGCTGATTTCGAGTCGGGAACAGTGCTGTCTAGATACACGAGTAATCGTAATCGACCTGTTTGGAGGTGTATTGGGTAATGCTGACTATGCTGCCGGTAGTTAGGCCGGGTAACGAGCAGTTTGATTTGGCTGCCGAAAGGGACGGTGCGCCCGGAATCCAGCTTTGCAAACCATTTAAGTTGCTGTTCAACCCGACCGATTTTCCAGCTATTTGCCCCCACTGCGTACTGGTAGAGTACAGGCCGACTTGCGCGTCGATGCTCTTGAAATACGCCGTCATCCCTTCGAGGTCAGCTATGTTGCTAACTGTATTTGATTCCCACGAGTTGTCGGTTTCGACATCGAGCCACCAACGGTAGCTTGCAGGATCGCTGACACCCCGACTTGTCGCGTCGTCATATGCTTTGGCATAGCCGTACATGTAAGCGCATGCCGACGAGTCGCTGCCATCACAATTCCCGTAGGGGTTATTGACGATCATGCCGCCATATACGTTTGAAGTGGGCCACCAACTACCGGCAAGACCCGGGTTTGCGGTGTTCACGTACAGCGCTGCTTTCGGTTGCGCCGTTCCGCCGGCGGATTTTTCGGGCCCATGATAACTCCTTGCCGAAGCACGGATTGGTAGTGTTCGCCAGCCCGTCATTCACGCCGACGATACCGAACAGCTGTCCGTTTGGCAGTGTCTTGCCGCACTGCGGAAACGATACGTCATTTCCGGTCTGCATACTATAGGTTGTCCCGCCGCTGGACTTGGCGTCAGGCCTGGCAGCTAGTGCTGGCACACTGGCCACAGTCAAAGAGCTTACGATAGTAATTGCTGCTATGGATGCTTGTAAGATTTTTTTCATGCTCTGTATTGTACAAGGTTTAGTTAAAAGTAACAAGTAACTAGTTTGGCTTCATCACATCGTAGTGTTGCTGTAGTCTAATGGCTGTCGGCTACAGTAAGAAAATTCGCAGCCGCTGCACAGAGCCGCCGCATATACTACCATGTATGACAATGAATATTTCAGCGGCGAACGCCGGCACAATTAATATCGGTGATTTGACAGTGAACCGGCTCGGCTTAGGCACGAACCGGATTACCGATACCGAACCGGCGTATCGTCTTTTGGGGCGGGCGGTTGAACTCGGCGTGAACTTCATCGATACGGCTTGGCGATATCAAAACGGCGAGAGTGAGACGGCCATCGGTAACGCCTTGGCGCCATACTCGCAAGGTTTAGTTATTGCAACCAAAGGTGGCTGGAATGACGACCGGCCGGAAGCCTTACGCGGCTTTGTGGAGGAGAGCTTGCGGCGGCTCAAGATTGAGCGTATCGACCTGTATCAATTGCACCGCGTGAACCCGGACGTGCCGGTTGAAGACAGTGTTGGTGAGCTGAAAAAGTTCCAAGAGGAGGGTATGATCCGGCATATCGGTCTGAGCGAAGTAACTGTCGAACAGCTGCAGCGCGCCCAAAAAATCGCGCCGATCGTCAGCGTGCAGAATCAATATAATGTGCTCGTCCGCGATTACGAAGACCTGGTTGATTACTGCACTGAGCAAGGTATTACCTTCATACCGTGGTTCCCGCTCGGCGGCCTTGCCGGTGGTTCACTAGAGGTTGAAGTGAAATTGACGGCAATGGCGAAAAAGTATAATGCATCTACCCAGCAACTCGCCCTCGCCTGGCTGCTCAAGCGTTCGCCCGTGATACTGCCCATTCCCGGCACGTTATCCATCAAACATCTCGAGCAAAACCTTTCCGCCGCTACGGTTGGGCTGAGCGACGAGGATTACCGGAATTTGCTTGATGCAAAAAGCTAGGAGTCTCTAGTACAATAATATGCTATGAGCGGCAAGCTTCACGGTCTCGCACCGGCGGAACGACCATATTTGATATTCACGGTGGGTTTTTTGCAAGCATTCCCGCCAGATTTCAATAGTTTGCTGGCCGGCACCATTGATGCGGAACATATCTCTTCGAGAGGAATCAGGGCTAGCTTGGAAACGAGCCGGGCGAATCGAGGAGATTCCCGTCCGATTCGGCCGCGCAACATCACGCAGCGATTTGCCTCTCTGGCAATAAATTATTTACTGGCGCGTCGAAATGTCGTAGCTGAAATGTCATTCAATACCGCAAATTCGCGCGCCTATTCTCCGCTTCACGTAGTGCAAGAAGCCGGTGCGATTGCGGTAGCGCTGTATGGAACGACGGGTACGGAAGTTATAGCGAGACGTTTAAGAACCCATGACCCTTCGGCTCCCGTCGAACGCCGGTACGAGTTTATAGACAGATACCTGGCGGAAACGGTAAAACCCGGAGAGCACGAGGCGGTGCATGTACTTGAACTGGATGGTTCAGCAGACGATCCGGGGATGTTAGTGCCGCAAGTGGTAGCACAGTTGCCGGTAAGTCGCTGAGGGGAATTGCAGTTTTATGGATAATTGCGACGAATTTGCAATTTATCTAAGTTGCCCTGTATAACGGTGGTATGAAAAGTCGGTCTGTGGTTAAGTGGATTGCCGGTGTTGTGGCGGTTGCCGCCGTTACAAGTGCGTTTATAAGCCTCAACCATGCCGTCTCAAGACCGACGATCAAAGGTACGGTGCAGATCGTAGCGGCGGAGAATTTTTGGGGAAGTTTAATTTCCCAGCTCGGCGGGTCAAAGGTTCACGTGACCTCGATCGTATCCGATCCTAATGCGGATCCGCATGAGTTTGAGAGTAGCAGTGAAGATGCGCGGTTGTTCGCGGCGGCAAATTACGTGGTATTGAACGGCGCGGGTTATGACAGCTGGGGTGATAGATTGCTTAGTGCAAATCCTGAAAGCAGCCGCAAAGTCTTGCATGTGGCTGATTTGCTCGGAAAGAAAAATGGCGACAATCCACACTTTTGGTACAATCCGGATTACGTCAATCAGGTCGTGGGGCAAATGGATAAGGATTTGATCGCGCTCGATCCGAAAGATACCGGCTACTTCCGCCAGCAGTATCAAAAGCTGCAGGCATCGCTTGGCGGATACGATCATCGCATACAATCAATCAGACAACAATTTGGCGGCACGAAAGTTGCGGCGACCGAGGATATTTTTGCATATCTCGCGAAAGCAGCCGGGCTCGATCTGATCTCGCCGCCGGCCTTCATCGAGGCCGTAGCCGAAGGCAACGATCCGCCGACGACTAGCGTGGTACAATTTCAAAATCAGCTTATAAGCGGACAACCGAAAGTTCTCGTATACAATAAGCAAACCGTTACGCCGCTCACGATAAGCATGAAAAAACTTGCCGCCGAAAACAACATTCCAGAAGTTGGCGTGACCGAAACTATCCAACCGCCCGATACATTATTCCAGACTTGGATGAACACACAATTAATTGATTTGCAAAACGCGCTGAATGCCGGAGCATTGGGGCAATAACGAATGTCGAGACAAGCAACGAAAAATATTATTATGGCGTGCGGACTGGCCGCCGGGTATCGCACCAGAACGGTATGGCGTGACGCGGATTTTGCGGTTAAGCCAGGTGAATTCGTGACTATCTTGGGTGCGAACGGTGCAGGCAAGACGACGCTCTTCCGGCTGCTGCTGGGGTTAAGCCGGCCGGCCGCCGGTAAGCTTGAACTTTTTGGCGGGCAGCCGCGGCGCGGAAACCCGACCATCGGATATATCCCTCAGCGCCATCCGATTGATAATGATAACAAGATCTCCGCACTGGAGTATGTGCGGCTGGGCTTAAGCGGTAACAGATGGGGTTTCGCGGTAAACGGCCAAGCTGAAACGGAGCGGGCCTTAGCACTTGACGCGCTTAAAATGGTCGACGCCGAGGCCCTCGCCGGCCGGCCGCTCAGCGAACTGTCGGGGGGCGAAGCGCAGCGGGCGTACTTGGCACAGGCGCTGGTCGGCCAGCCTCGACTACTCCTGCTCGACGAACCGTTGGCGAATCTCGACATCCGACGCGAAACTGAATTTATACGGCTTGTCAAAGCCGTGGTCGTGAAGCAGCACATAACCGTCCTTTTGATCGCGCATGACCTCAACCCTTTACTACCGGTCGTCGACCGGATAATGTATATCGCCAACGGAAATGTCGCGCTCGGCAAGCTTGACGAAGTGGTAACGAGCGAGAGTCTGAGTAAGCTGTATGGTGCGCCTATAGAAGTCATGAAGAGTCCGAAGGGACGGCTTGCAGTACTGGGCGTGGAAGCGGCGGTTCATCATGCTAGCTGACACTTTTAGCCTCAACCTGTGGAGCGATTTGCAGACCATGTGGCAGTACGATTTCATCCGGCACGCATTTGAGGCGGGTACGGTCGTGGCGGTCGTGGCCGGGGTTGTCGGCTATTTTGTGGTGCTGCGCCGGTTGTCGTTTGCGGCTCACGCGCTGTCGCATGTCGGTTTTGCCGGTGCCGCCGGTGCGGTGCTGGTGGGGTACAATCCATTGGTCGGGCTTCTGGCCTTCACCTCCGGCGGCGGTTTGGCGATGGCGGCACTTGGGCGCAAAGCAGCCAGCCGCGACGTGCAGATCGGCACGGTACTCGCTTTTATGCTCGGCCTCGGCGTGCTATTCATTAGCCTCTACAAAGGCTATGCGACCGAGGCTTATTCACTATTATTTGGTGAGATCCTAGGTATCAGTGCGGCTGACGTGACGGTGACACTCATCGCTGGGCTGGTTATTCTGCTAGCTGTCGCGGCGGCATATCGCAGGCTGCTCTTTACCTCGCTCGACGAAGACGTTGCCGAAGCCAAAGGCGTGCCGATTCTTGGCATGAACATATTCTTCCTGTTGCTCGTGGCTGTGGCGACATCAATCGCTGTGCAGGTCGTGGGCGTGCTGCTGATCTTTGCGCTCATGGTCACGCCGGCGGCGGTGGCACAGTGTCTGGCGCGCAGACCGTCGCAGGGCATAATTATATCGGTGATAGTTGCTTTGCTTGCTACCTGGTCCGGTATATTTATTTCGTACTATCAGCCGTATCCGGTGAGCTTTTTTATTACTTCGTCAGTGTTTTTGGTATATGTAGCCATCCGTACATTCCGTTTTTTAAGCATCGCCCGAATCAATCGCTCCCAACAGTAAGTCTGCAGCGTAGCTCTCGATTTTAGCGACTTACCACTAATGTCATGAGACCTGATTTTACTTCATAATGAAAAATGTTGTTGCAATCGCTACGCGGACTAGTGTATAGTGCGTGCAATAGAAAAGCTGCTCTAGTTAAGTTAATAAGTTCAATCGTGTTTTGAGGTGCAGCTTCCCGGGTATCATGCCACGTGACCTCCAAGCAGTAAGTAAGGAGTGTTATAAGTGGCAACAAAACTATTCGTGGGATCATTATCCTGGGGTGTTAATGACGACCAGCTGCGCGATTTTTTCGCGCAAGTCGGCACAGTAGTGTCGGCAACGGTCATCATGGACCGCGATTCCGGCCGTTCCAAGGGTTTTGGTTTTGTTGAAATGTCATCTGACGATGAGGCCAAGAAGGCAGTTGAAGAACTCAACGGTAAGGAACTCGACGGCCGTACTGTAACGGTGAGCGAGGCCCGGCCGCGCGATGAGCGTCCGCGTAACAACTACGCTGGCAACGGCGGCTACCGCAGCTAATCAGAAGCTTTTACGGCAGTATAACCCGGTCAAATATGACCGGGTTTATTTTTTATCGGAAAGTTTGGATATTTCCTGCTTCGTGAGCTTGATGGACATTTTATAGAATTCGACCAAGTATTCCGGCTGTTCGGTTGAGTAGGTTTGGAGCAGTTTTTCAAAGGTTTGTCCGATGGATTCGTAAATGTTAACTTCAGCTTACAGTTTAGCTATGTTGGCGACGACAACGGCCTTGCGCCGGTCGGACTCGTGAGCCTCGCGGCGTACCAGGCCCCGTCGATTACATTGGTGACGGTGCCGGTTGTCAGGCTCAGCCGGCCGGCGGTCACCGGGCCTTCTTGCATGAGCGTCGAGGCGGTCCTCATATCGGTAATGCCGAGGCCGTTTTTAGCGGCGGCGCTTTGATGATTCAGGGCGGTTTCAGCGCTTGCCATCTGGCCGAGATTTTGCATGCGGTCAATCAACGCCTTACGCCGCGAATATTTATTGTTATCGGAATCTGCAGGGTCTCTTGACATAAAATAGCTTAACGACTAAGATTATTAATTATTAAGGTATATTAGCGCACGGATCGGCGCAGGCCAAGGAGAAAATCATGAGCAAACACGACAAGCTATCAATGGAAGAAAGGGTACGCGGCGACATGTATGGCATGGAAACGATGAAGTGGTATGGCTGGGGTTCGCCGATTGGCCTTGGCATCGGTCTCGCTCTTTTGCTGTGTTCGTTCGGCCTGTGCGTCTGGTTACTGCACCTGGCGGACGTTATAAAGTAAATGTCCCCTCGACATTCTATTGCCTGTGCCGATAAGGTGTTGTTATAGTTGAGGCATGAGCAGGCTGACCTCAACGAATCCGGCTGACAATTACACTGCTATAGGCGCAGTGGAGGTATCTACCGACACCGAAATAAAAGCTAAAGTTGCTAACGCCCGGGCCGCCAAAACGGCCTGGAAAGAGCTCGGCGTGGCGGCACGTATCAAACTTCTCGAACCGATTCGTGATGAGTTCCATGCCCGCAGCGATGCAATTGCCGAACTGATTGCGCGAGAAACCGGCAAGGCGATTATTGAGAGCCGGTCAGAAGCAAGTCGCTACTGTGACGGCGAGCTGACTTGGTTTCTGGAGCACGGCGAACGCGCTCTGGCCGACGAGCCGACACTGGAGGACGACGAATCGCTGCACCGAGTGGTGTACGAGCCGTACGGCGTGGCAGCGGCCATCGCGCCGTGGAATTATCCGTTCGGTATGGCGGTATGGGGCATATTCCCGAACCTGATTGCCGGCAATACCGTGGTGTTTAAGACAAGTGAGGAATGTCCGCTGACCGGCAAGTTGTTGGAAGAGATTATCCTGAACCACGATTTACCAGACGGCGTATTCGCCGAGGTGTATGGCGCCGGCGGCGTCGGGCAGAAGCTGGCAGAGAGCGATATTGATCTGCTTTGGTTTACGGGCAGTACGCGCACCGGCAAGCTGCTGTACAAAATCGCGGCCGATAAATTTATTAAGGCTGTACTTGAGATGGGCGGCTCCAATCCGTGCGTCGTGTTTGAAGACATTGACGTCGTTGACGCGGCATCGGTGATTTTCAAGGGACGATTTAGCCACAATGGTCAGGTTTGCAGCGCCATTAAGCGGCTGATTGTGCATGAATCGATCGCCAGTAATCTGGTGGCGGAGCTCGGCAAAATCATTGAGGCACAAAAGATTGGCGATCCGCTCGACCCCAAAATCAATCTTGGCAGCCTGGTCGCCAAGCGGCAAAAGGATCTGGTCGAGGCGCAGCTAGCCGATGCCCTCGAAAAAGGCGCGAAAATTGCGGCGCGGGCCAAACTGCCAGCAAACCTTCGCGGCGCGTATATAGCGCCAACGCTGATTACGAACATCGCCAAGGATATGCGCGTATGGCGCGAGGAGGTCTTCGGACCGGTGTTGCCGATGGTAACGTTTAAATCGGATGAAGAAGCGGTCGGACTTGCAAACGATACCGACTATGGCCTCGGCGCGCGGGTGATGTCTGCGGATGTCCGCCGAGCTGAGCGCGTGGCTTCGCGTATCGACGCCGGGTCGGTCGCGCTCAACCTTGAAGCCCGCTTCTCGCCGAGCGATCCCTTCGGCGGCTATAAATGTTCCGGCATGGGACGCGAACGTGGGCTGCTTGGCATGCGCGAATGCTGTCAGGTGAAGGTGATCCAGAGCCAGCTTGACCAAAGAGGGGGATTAGCATAAGCTTAAACTGAGCATAAGTAAGGAAAATTTAATGTATAAAAAATTAGTAAAAAGTGCGACGCTGACCAGCGCCCTTGCGTTGAGTATAGCATTCGTACCGGTAGCGGCTTCGGCGGCGCTGCTCGTACCGCCAACGACGGACAAGGAGGTCAATACCATTGTCGTCCAAGGCGGAGGACCAGTTATCAGCGTTCAAACAAACACGTCGAACAGTAGCTCGGTCGAATACAATAAAGTCACTTACACGAATTCGCTTGCACAACAACAAAACTTAATGTTGCAGGCAAAGATAAACTCAGCGATTAAAGCCGAGGTTGCGGGCAAACTCCAGGGAATGAACTTGAATAAGTGTGATCTACGGGCCGCAAATATAGCAGCGATCATGAACCGTGTCGTTACCCGCGGTACTAATCAGACGCAGCTGTTTACCACCATTGCTACCCGGGTCGAGAGCTTTTATGCAAGCAAAGGGCTTTCACTCAGTAACTACAGCCAGTTGGTGACGGCGGTCAACAACGCGGCGATAACTGCGCAGACGGATTTGAACGCGCTCAAGAGCGTCGGAACATTTAGTTGCACGAGCAGTAGCCCCCAGGGGCAAGTGAGCGCCTTCCGGACGGCACTGCAAACTGAAATCCAGGACCTGAAGGCGTACCGCAACACAGTGAAGAATCTTATCGTGGGCGTAAAATCCGTTGCGGGGAGTACGAATTCCAGCACCAGCACCAGTACAAATATCACGCAGGGAGGCTCGCAATAATGAAAACGCTACGTTCTGATGGTTTTGCTGCCCTTGAAGCGATTTTGGTCGTGGTAGTTCTGGTTGTGCTTGGGGGTGCTGGATATGAAATCGTGAAAATACGCGAGCATATCAAACGCCTCAACAAACAGCTACGACAACGTCAAATTCCTCAACTTCATCAACCGGTAACTCCTCGTCGGCAACCCAATCCACTGGTGTTACCGTTCCGCCTGCTCCGAAAGTGACCACGAGCAGCGATTTGAACAGTGCACTGAATACGCTCAATTCGGTCAATCTTGACGCCGGCAGTTCTGACAGTTCACAACTCAATTCCCAGGCCGGCGCATTTTAGTCTGAGCCCCCTTAGTCCGTTAAAAGCGTATACATTAATTATGGATATCGTTCTGC
>CAWENB010000003.1:0-1121815 GCA_963810525.1 Candidatus Saccharimonadia bacterium | reverse complement strand
ACGCGATTGACGACGGCACCACGTATGCCTCTTACGGCGGCATCACTCGTGACAGCACGGTGGGCGACCCCGGTAACGCCATCAAGGCGTACAAGAACGCCACCGGAGGCGCTTTCAGCTTCCCGATGGTGAACTCGGCCTATGGCCAGGTTCGGTTCGACGACGCGAAGGTGGACCTTATCATCACCACCCAGACCGTCTGGAACAAGTTCTGGGAGCGCGCTCAGCCGCAGGACCGCAACAGCCCCGGACCGCTGCGCGAAGTCGGTTTCGAGACCGTAAGGTTTAACGGAGCCGAGGTCGTAGTTGACTCGCACTGTCCCTCGGGGACCATCTTCGGGCTGAACACCGCATTCTGCGAGCTCTGGCTCATGGAAGGCGCTGACTTCGTCCGACGTGGCGAGAAGTTCGGCCCCAACGGCTTCCCGGTGTACAACCAGGATGCCTTCGTGGATCAGGTTATCGTGTACGGTGACTTCATCGTCCCCGGCCCGCGATACAGCTTCCAGATTCAAAACGTGAGCTAATCCAATGGCAATAGTAGTAACAAACACTCGCACGAGCTACCCGTTGGTTGAGTACTCCTACACCATCACTGGATTGGTGAACGGGGCGAACACAATCACCCTGCCGACCCCTCCGGCGGTTGGCTCGTTTCCTCCGGCATGGCAGCTGGACACCGACCTATGTCTTATGCCTTCCCGTATAACGTATGGTGCGGTTGGCGCGGTGGTTACCGTAGACCCCTCCACCATCGTCAACACCGCCGGCGCGGTCACGTTCACGCTGTACGCCAGCGGTTCCTGCGACTGCTGGATTCATGGTGGCATAACATGAACAAGACAATCAAATCACTCATTCTGTCGATTGCCTTGCTGGCGGCCCCTTCGGCGGCCTTTGCTAAGGTGCCTTGGGGCGCAGTTGGTGCGGCAAGCACTGGCGCAAGCCCGGTCTGCACGACCTTCTCGACTGACCCGGTCTGCGTAGTCACGCTCAGCACGACTACCGCATCCATCACGATCAGCGGCGGAACGGCTGGCGGGTTCTACACCCTCATTCTGAACCAGAACGCGACAGGCGGCTTTGCGGCCACCCTGCCGACCAACGTGAAGGCAGCTGCGTCACTGAACGGCGGAGTCATTCCGGCCATTCCGACTGCGGCCAACGGCTACACCGTTTGGGTTCTTGAGGCTGTGGGCGCTACCCCGACCTATACGCTGCTCAACGCGTATGACAACCTGAACCTGAATGATACGTACACCACCACGCTCACCACGCCTACTACGGCGCTGACCACGGCAACGGTTCTTGCCCTGCCGACCATCATCGTCCCGGGTGTGACTGTAGCGAGTGGGTGCCTCTGTCAGGGACAGACCCAGCCGGCAACGTGGCAGACTGGCTTGCAGCTGACCTGCCTGCCGGAAACCAGCGCGGTTCAGTGCATCGAGATGAACCCGTCGGCAACGACCATCACGCCGTCGGCCATCGTCGTCAACGTGAGGCTGACCAACCCGTAATGAACAGGCTCGTCGCAATCGGAGCAGTGCTGCTCGCGGTCGGAAGCTTTGGCGCGGCATCGTGGTATGCCGGGGGTAAGCAAGAAATCAAACCCCTGGCCTACGTGCCGCCCAAGATGCTGATAACCGCGCCGCCAGCCTGTCAGCCGGTGCTTCAGAAGTACGGTCTCGGACGCGGTCATGATAAGACCGTCCCTGTGGATGAGTACCTGAACTTCAAGCATGCGCTCGAAGATTGCGGCGGGAGCCTGACCATTTGGACAGACGGCGGAGAATCAATAATGAGCATCGCATGGACAGCAGTAATTAACAAAGCCACTGTGTATGGTGACCAGCAGCATGTTTTATGCGACGCTGACCTCGCCGGCATCGGGCAACGACACCTATACCACAGGCGGAGACACCATTCGCCCCGCCGTTGGTTGGTCTCGACTACATCGACTACGTGGACTGTAATACCTGCATGCCTGCGGGACAGGCCACGGCCTATGTCGCTAACGTCACCCCTGGCGTCGGGGCTGGCGCAAATGCCAAGCTTCAGCTCTTCAGACCACGGCGGCCACGGCCCCGCTAGCCGAAGTAGGCAGCAAGCACGGCGATTGCCAGCTACACCCTCAACGCCATCTTCTTTGGAGTCTAAAATGACGCAGCTAAAGCGAAGACGCTCAAGGTCCAAGCGAGGGCACAAAGGCGGCCGGACAGCCGGTCACTACACCGTCCCCGTGACGATGAGCAAGTACAACAAGACGCATCGCAAGGGCTAAGCCCGTGGAATACGGCGGCAACGGCATCTATAATCGCCGAGGTAAGGCTATCCGGGTTGAAGGCGACGTAAGTACCGACACTGCGCGGGTTGACAACAGCCGGCGCAAGAAGGGTCTTACGTCTCAAGCCAAGCGCTTCAGCACCTTCAGCATCGGACCTTACCGAAAGCGGTCGAGGGGCAGGTAATGAAGCGAGTCAGCAAATCGACCAAGAAGAGCCGTGGGGCGCAAGCTCGCGGCGTTCGGTACGGCAAGGCACGCAAAGGGGGGCGCTAATGGCTAAGGGAGCGACACCATCAGCTTACAACCCGAATAAGGAGCCGGCCAGCTTCTCTGTCAATGCCCACGGCAGCTCCATGAAAGAACTTCAGCGTAAGCTCTCTGGGGCATTCAAGGCGGTCAAGCCGCGAAAGCGAGGCCGTCGGTAATGAACCCCGGCATTAGCATTCGCAAGCCGAAAGGGATGCGGGTGGAGTCCAGCCATAAGCCCGGTTGCGGCCCCAAGTTCGCTCGGCGCAATGGCCCCAAGAAGATGGCTCGTGGCATGAACTACGGGCCTCGGACGAGGCACAGTTAATGGCTCTTCAGTACGAACTCGCCGCTGCCGGCACGACTAGGACGACCAATCCCTCCAAGACGGGCATCAACAGCCTTGTCGTTGTGGCGCACCAAGCTGTCCTGTACGGCTTTGACGGCCGCAACACCGACACCATGAACGCATGCTTCATTATGACCTTCGACGCCACGTCTTTGCCACCCAACGGCACCGCACCAATAGTCTGCATCGGCGTACCCCCGGCTGGCTCCGGCAATACCAATGACGAAGGCAACTTCGGCTGGACCTCGGCGTGCTCTTGGGGTGAGCAGTACGTCAACGGCATCGTCATTGCCGCCTCATCGACGGACGCAACGTCCGGCCTAACCGTCCTCACATCGAATGACATGTGGTTTCACGTGCAGTACGCAAGTGAAGATGGCATGTCAAGTCGGTAAAAGACTCCTCGCCACGGCAGCCTTGTTGCTTGTCGTGGCGGAGCCTTGTTTGGCAGCTGTGTGTCCGGGTGGTAAGCCGGTCGTTCTCGGCATCAGTCCGTTAGTCTGCGGGACGGCGGCTCAGGCGGGTGCGGTTACGGCAGTTCACGCCGGGACGGGCATCAACGCCACAACCGTAAATAGCTTAGTAACGGTCAGTGCGATTGGCATTCCCAATGCCGTTCTTTACGCAGCGAATTACTCCGGCGCGACCTTCGACGTGAAGGTAAACGCCTGCATCGCGGCGGTGGAAGCAGCGGGTGGCGGCACTTGCGATGCGCGTGGGCTGACGGGCGCTCAGAGCATGGCGGCGGATATTGTCGTCGGGGATGGAACTCATCAAGTGACGCTGCTCCTGCCCGGTAATGCAGGTTCTGTGGCTACCGCGATTAGTTGCCCGAATGCTTCTTACCTTCGGTACGACAGCTATTCGACAATCGTTGGAGCGGGCGTCGGAACCGATCTCGCCTGTGGCATCGCTCCCAACAGTGACATCACATCGGGTATTACTCAGGTGCAGATTTCAGGGCTGCGGCTGAACGGCCCTTTCACCAGCGGCACGGTTGGCCTTCAAATTGGCGCGGCGAATGGCAGCGTCGAGAACAGCATATTCAGCAACATCGGGGTGAGGGGCTTCGATACCGCAGTCTCGTTGCTAGCGCAGTCTAGCGGCTGTACTTGCTATAATCACCTGACCGACATTTACGCCGACGGTGTGAGCTACGGCACCTATGTCTCTAGCTACGTCAATTCCAACATCATCGCAGACGGCGGGACTTCGAGCGGGGCTATTGGCATCTACGACGCGGGTAACAACAACGTCTATATCAAACCGGACGTAGAAGGGTCCGCGACTCATGGAATAGAACTCGCCGGCCATAACGCCTATATTATTGGGCTATACGGAGAAGGCGACGGTCAAAGCGTTATCGACTCGGGGGCGACCAACAATTTCATTCTCGACTGGGGCATATTGCCGACTCTTTATCCGTTGCCGGGGTACTCCATTCTCGACAACTCGGGCAATCTGACGAATTTCGTCTTTACGGAACAGGGCGGCGGTCCCGCGTGGACGGTGAACGAACTCGCGATAGCTCCAGGAAGAGGCAGCAATTCAGGCACCGGCACGTTCGGCTGCGTGCAACTAGCTACGAGCGGCACATGGGCGCAGATTTACAGCAACCTCATTTTCACAGTCACTGGGGGCGGTGCGGGAATAGAGCTATGCCCCGGACTTTATGACGGCCAACAGGAACGCATCCAAGCCTGTCAGGACACGTCGGGTGGTCACACCTTCGCGGTGACGCCGTTTGTCGGGGTTAGCGCGATTGAGTGGTCTGGGGGCAGTCAGCCGGTCCTTACGACGACCGCATCGGTCGGGGATATTATGCACCTCTCATGGGATGCGCTCTCAAAACTCTGGATAGAGGATTCATATTTGGCGAACGTGCCGTGTCCGCAGCCGACCCCGACGGCTACAGCCACCTCAACGCCAACAGCAACGCCTACGAGCACACCATGAAGCCACTGACGACACTCGCAGCATTCTTCGGCATCTGGCTAATCTTCGCGCTGCTGTTTATCGGCTTCTGGTCAGCCTCAGCGTGGGCCGCGCTTACCTATCAGCAAGACGCAGGTAATTGGAATGGCGGAAATCCGCCGACGCTGACGTCCACCTTTGGCAGCAACGCATCTACCGGAGACTTGGTAGTCGTTTCGACATCCACGGAAAGCAGCGTTGATGGCACGACTACATTAGCGGTTTCTGGTCTAGGGGTCGTTTCATGGACAAAGTTGGGGTGCGAAGCAGTAACTTCAGGGCTCCAGGGATTGGATTGCGAATTTGCCGGTATCGTAGTTACGCCCGGAAAGGTCGTTACGGTCACACAAGGCGGCACGGCGGGCCAATTTCTCTATATTACATCGGTGGATTACTCCGGCGCACCAGCCAGCGTCGTACAGGATGGAAGTGCGGCGGTCGGCAACGGGGCTGCCGGAACTGCCGAAGTCAGCCCCGCTTATGCAAGCAGCAACGCGGCGGATTTAATTGCGTGCAACATCGGACAGAATGGCGGCGTGACAGGGACAGCGCCCGGTTCGCCGTGGACAAATATAACGGCGCAGAATACGCAAGAGCAGTTGGCCTATCAGATTGTGAGCGGTACGGCGTCGTTTCAGGCTGCATGGACAGTGACGGGTTCTTGGCAGGCGGTATGCGCCGGAATCGAGTTAGGGGCAGCGCCAACTCCTACGCCGACAGCGACCGCGACTGCCACAGCTACCTCCACCCCCACCCCTGAGCCCTGCGACAACCGAGGGGGCTTCAGGAACGAAGAGGGCCGCAGGAAGCACATAGTTCCGGGCTGCAACAGCAATGTCGTGATAGACTGGACGTGGTAGAATAGAGCCGTGAGTACGTACCTACAAATGCAGCAAGACATGCAACTTTTAGGCATGGCTTCGCTTTTGAACCAGGACTTTGGCAGCCTCCTCAATAAGTGCCAGCGAGAGGAAATAGAGAGCTATCCTTGGAGCTTTCTCTTCCAGACCCTCCTCATCTACGGCTCCATCCCGAACACGACTGGGTCAGTGACGATGACCCAGAACTCCCCGAACGTCATCGGTACCGGAACGTCGTTCACGGCTAACTTGGCCGGTGCCCCGGGCAGCAGCAACTGCTTCTGGTTGTGGGTCGGGCCGACGTTAACGACGCCTGTACAGGTAAACAGCATCACGACCAATGCCACTCTGACACTTAGCGCGCCATGGCGAGAGCCGACGCAGACTCAGGTCTCGTTTAACCTCCAACAGCTCTATTACCCTATCTATCCGCTCCAGACCGTCTTTCGTGTCCGGCAGATAGACGACCTCATCGAGACTTCTCAGGCCGAGCTGAACAGCTTCGACCCCAGCCGAATCGCCACAGGCGGTCAGCCGTCGCTACGCTGGGCAATGGCCCCATTTCAGTTCCTGCCCAATCCTGGCAATCCGGATAGCATCACCAACATCCCGATGATCGAACTCTGGCCCCGGCCGGCGTCAGCACTGCCATACATCGTGGATGGCAAGACTGGGCCCATTGACATGGGCAATCCGACTGACTTGCCCATGATTCCCTCTCAGGTGCTTGAGGCCAAGGCCATGATGTATGCCTGTCGGGCGGTGTTTGCGTCCAGCGGCAACCCCAAGTGGCTCCAGATGGCTCAGGAGTACCGGCAGGACTACATGACCGAGCTGGAGAAAGCCAAGACCGAAGACTCCAAGCGCATCATTCCCAAGGGCATCACATCGTGGGGTGGCCGAAGGCTCTTTGACGCGGCCGTTGACTACGACCACGACCTGTCCGGACCTCCAGACTTCAGCGGTTAAGCCATGCTAGGAACGGTAGCGATACAGATCGTCGTTCCTACCAAGGGTCTGATAACCAACGTACCGAATTATCAGAACCCGCCGGACAGCCTTGTCGATGGCTCGAATGTCTACGTGGATGAGGATGGGCTCCTAAAGGCCCGTCAGGGCTACAGTTTGGTCGGCACGACCCTGCCCACCGAGCGCATCACTGGCATAGTCAACTACCGCGACCAGTCGGGCAGCTTTCAGGTCGTCCTCGGCACCGACACCCAGTGGTGGAAGTACGATGACAACGGGATGTTCACCTCCATCGGCGGGCCTACGGGGGATGCTGATGACCCGGCTCACTTCACGCCCTTCCAACAGAACGGGGCGACGTGGGTTTATGGTGTCAATAACCAGGACGGGCTGTGGCGCTGGAACAGCTCGCTGTCAATGGCCCAGCAGGTCATTGGCGGAGGGTCATTCCCCATCACCAACATCGTCGGTAATGCCGACGGGACGGCTACAGTTACGCTGCCAAATAACCCGCTGGGCATCAAGCCTGGGGATAGCGTCACCATAGCCGGGAATACCGAAGCACCCTTCAACGGGACTTGGGTCGTTACCAGTGTCGGGTTCAACACCTTCACCTTTGCTTCGGCGGACACCAACACTGGGACTGGCGGGACGGCTGTAGACGCGGATGGCGGAGTGCCGTTCGCCACAGCACGAGACATTGAGGTCATTGCCAACCGGCTGGTCGTAGTGAACACCAGCGAGGGCGGCACTCAGTACCCCTTTCGCGTGCGCTGGAGCAGCGTCAATGACGGGACGACATGGCCAGTCTTGGGCTTTCTGGACATGCAGGACAGCTTCGGAGATGCGATTGTCGGGCTGCTGCATACCAGCGAGAACACAGCTATCATCTACCGGGACCTGAGCGCGTGGCTGCTCTATGCCTACCCGGGTGGCGATGCCAATGCCTTCGCCACGGAGCGCATCAATACGACGGACAACATGACCGGGCCGTGCGGACCGTCGGCGATGGTCATGGCTGAAGGCTATCACTTCTACCTCGGTCAGGACGGCCGGGTCTATCAGTTCGACGGCAATACCATCCATCCCATCAGCGATCCCATTGACCCCGTCGTTCGGCCGCTCCTGAACGCCGAGACCTCAGACCGGGTCTCAGCGACCTATCTACCCAACAAGCGCTCGGTGCTGTTCTTTTTCCCGCCCCTTGGCGAAGAGGACCCGACAATGGCCGTCATGTACTCCATCCGGCGGCAGGCCTTCGAGCCGCTGATTACGCTGGCGGGGCCCATGACAGCGGCGGCGGTCGTGAACAACGCGATGGGAGTCACTTGGAACGTAGCTCCGAATTACTGGCAGACGGCCAGCGCTACGTGGGCCAGCATGGACCCCACCTATACCTCCTGGACCTCCATCCCGGCCACCAACACGCTCAGCTGCTGGACAGGAGATACGCAGGGGAATGTCTACAGCTTCTTTACGGCCACGACGGACAACGGGACGGTTATTCCGTACTACGCTGTCTATCCGCCGGTCCGACAAGACCCTCGCAAGACGCAGAAGATAAGCACCATAGAACTGTACCTTCAACAGGCGGCTAGTCCGGAGACGCTCAGCTTCATCGTCTGGGGGCTGTTGCAGCCCTATACGACCCCCGGGACCAGCATCATGGCTATGGCCATTCAGCAGGCCGACCAGACCACGTTTGAGGTGCCCGCTCAGCCCGGGCCGCTGAATCCGCAGAACATTGCGGCTAACTTCCTTCAGTTTGAGCTAAGTAGCGCAGGTGCGCTAGCTCAACTTGTGTTTGCTGGAGGCACGCTGTTCTGTGACCTCGATGACCGAGGCAGCGGTTATGGTGTTCAATAGAGTTTAGACACGCTATGTCTACTAATCTCCTCGACATCCTCCAGCAGTATCTAAAGGCCGGTAAGAAGCCCCCTCCCCAGCTCCTCGCCCAATTGGCCCAGAGCGAGGCTCTTCAGAAGCCCGACATTGACCCCATTAACATCCCGGCCAATGCCGCGGGCGTAGGTTGGGCGAAAGCGGCCCTAGGAGAGCTTTTGAACCCGCTCCTAGGTGCTACTGTGCCCCCCTTACTGAAAATGGCTCAGAGGCCTGTTTCCGGCTCAGCAAACCCTATCCGTGAGGCCCCCACCCCGCTCCAAATCCTGTCCGGTACGGCCACCAGTGACCTGAGCCCGCAGAAGACGGGCGAGCTGGGGGATGTAATGCTGCCTGGGGGCGTAAAGGTAGCGAAGGGGACAAAGGACTTGGAGATTCCCGAAGGCATTTCCGCCGAGGTAACGCACAAGTTAAATCCCAGCGATGTAGTGGACATGGCGCTCGGCGACCCTGACATGCCGTTCCCTCAGAGCGAGGCATCGGCTAACTTGCTGAAGCCAGCCGCCGGAATCACCACCCCCCTGTCCCCGCAAGGAGCCTTGACGGAGCACTTCGGGAAGCTAGAGACAATGGCTAAGGCCCATCCGGGTGGATGGATAAGTTCAAGGCAAATGTGGCCCAACCCATAAAGGGCAATGCTTCAACGCCTCCACTCAGCCCCCGACCGAGAAGCTCACTCCGTTTGAGGCACATGAGAATGTCCTTCACGACCCAGTGTTTCCGGGCGAGAATAAACTGACGCAGGGGCTGCCGGGTAACTTAGCCACCAAACGAGCTTACCAAGAAGAGCCCATCAACTCCGACAACCGCACCATGTCTCTCGAACCAGCCGACATCGACGAGATGACGCAAGCTGAGAGCCCCACGACCCAAGACCTCCTCAACCTCCTCCAGAAGAACCTGAGTCCCAAAGACACCCTCCCTCTGCCCGAGAACACCCTCTATCACGGTCTTAAAGTCTTTCACGACACGGCTCGAAAGGCCCTTTCGGGAATAGCCGGAGAAGGGATGAAAGGCGGCTGGTTCAGCGAAGAGCCCCATCAGCCTTTTGGTCCCAACTTCATAGCGACTACGCCTGAAGACCTCCCGCCTCTCCTTGTCCGCTCCAAGCAGTTCAACGTTGACCCCGAGAAGGAAATCATCCCTCGCTGGAAGAAGATGGACACAAAGAACCTAGAGACTCTGATGCAGCTGCGGGGCAAGAGTCCGCGAGCCGAGCTAAGCCCGGAGACTGTCAAGGGCCGGCCGGCTGTCCGCTCCAACTGGCCCAACATTCATCAGCTCGTCGGTGCTGACGAGAGTGGTGGTGGAGTGCCGCTGGCCTCGGGCGGTCACGTCGTACCGCCGGAGAAGCTATTTCTGACAGACAGGACGGGCAACGTCATCGGTCGGATGGCCCCGAAGCAGGGAAAGAACGCGATAAATGAGCTTTGGGATAGGGTAAAGAGCTTCAGGAACGTATTAGAAAGAGGCACCAAGAGCGAAGGAAAGGCAGCGCCCGGTAATCAGTTCTTTCAAGAGCCGGGTACGACCATTGATGAATTGCCGGAGGGGCCGCTTAAAGACAAGCTCATGAAAGCCGCAAAGGCCGGTGGGAAGTTCTCGTGGGATGACTTCCTTGAGGCTATGAAGGGCGTTGCGGTCGAGGACATCCCCAAATAATGGCCACCCCCCCGACAATCCCCATCCTCAGCCACGAGATGGTCCTGCCCCCAGTCACGCGCTTTGAGCCCGTCATTGACCCTCACACAGTCAAGTACCTCAAGCAGCTCAACGAAGCTCTCCGCGCCCGCGAGCGGGACACCTCCAATGCCCTCTCGAACATCCTGACCGGCAACGTCAGCTTCACCGGCGGCGGCTGGACCACGACCGTCTCTGCCTTCACTCCGGCCGCTGTTGCCATACCAACCGGCTTTCAGATACAATTACTGTCGTCAGGGACCGCCGCTGACCAAATAGCCCAGCTTCCGGCAGCCGTGGGCACTCTTGACCAGAAGATAATCAAGAAGACCGACGCCAACGCCTTTAACATCGACGTGACGCCGTATGGCACCGACACAATCAACGGAGCGACCGGCCCAATGAACATCACCATCCAATACGACGGTCTGTGGCTCATGGACTTTGCCCCCGGACAGTGGATAACGCTACCTTAGGAGATTGAAATGAGCGTAGTTCTCGATGGCAGCACTCCTGCCGACAGCGACAACCCCCGATTTGGGGCGCTGAAGATACGTAACCTGACCAACGCTCTCTTGGGGCTGCTCAACCTGCCTCAGGGCGTCAGCAACACCATTGGCTCGCCCATCATCACGGCCATTGACTCAGGTGGCAATCCGACCTTTCCAGCCGGGGCACTGACCGGCGGCGACCCATCAGCAGCTCTGGGCATTGCCAACAAGCAGTACGTCGACGCCAAAGTGCCGTTCATCGTGGCCACGGGCGGCCCAATAGCCTTCGCCGGGACGTTCAGCGACATCGGCTCTCTGGTTAACGGTCAGCAGGTTGCCGTCATGTTCCCTCAGGCCAACACGACCACAGCTCCGACCTTTAACCTGAACAGCACCGGGGCCATAAGCATCGTCTCAGCGACCGGAGCAGCTGTCACCGATGGTCTCATCCAAGCCAGCGGCACGTATTTCATGAACTACTACAGCGCCACGCCGGCTTGGATACTGACCGGGACGCCAGTGCCGACTGTGCCGTTCCCGCTGACGGCCAACACCAGCCTCGGGGGGACATATACCTTCACTGGCGTACCCAACGGCATCCTGACTGGTGAGCCTGTGGCCACGCAGCAGCTCCCGGGCGTAAGCGCGGCAGCCGGCTACCTCACCATCCCGGCTCTTGTCAGCGGCTCTCCTGTCGCCTTTCTCGTCCAGTGGGGCACTGTGGCTCCGGCGACCATCACTGGCACGAAGACAGCCACAACGCCAGTCAGCTTTCCAACGGCGTTTGTCACGGCCGTCTACGCTGTCGTCGTTGGCGGCATCGGCTCCTCAACAGCCGACGTTACGCGCTTTCTGGCCACTGGGGCTGAGTCGGGTACTATAACAACCTCCGGCTTCACGCTTCAAATTGGTAACTCGAACTCTGGCAACGAGACCTTCGGAGCTTACTGGATCGCCATAGGAGTCTAATGAAAGCTGGCAGCTTCTACCGCCTCCTTCCCGAAGATGACTACGCTTGGAGCCTCTTTCCGACCTTCCGTAGCCGAGTCAGGAGCTTTATTCAAGCCAACCTGCCGTCTACTGACCCTGACTCCGTCATCTACGACATCACCCAGAAGTGGGTCAGCCTGCCCAAGACCACCGGCTATTGGCTGGCCTTTGCGGACAGTCAGGTCGTCGGCCACATGGCCAGTTGGATACTGGAGAACTACGGCCGGCCCTTTGTCTTTATCTACCAAGCTGAGATGGATAAGGGCTACGATGGAGTACTGATTCAGAACGATATTATGAAAGAGGTAGACAAGTGGGTGGCTGAGCTCAACGCCATCATCCCTCCCGACCGACCCAAGATAACCAAAGGGGAGATGAGTACGTGGCGAAATCCTGCGGCTTTTGCTCGGTATTTGGACTCCACCGGACATTCCGCTGCCAAGGTCCGGTCAGTAATCGAGTTCCAGCTTAGTTCCCCTGTCCCATCTCTACTGGTATAATAGTGTTTGGAGAAGCATAGATGGGCTCAGGCAGTACAACTACTTCTAGCGGCCAGTCCAGCCCGAATATCCCGGGGTGGCTGAAGCCGTATATTCAAGGCGGGACGAAAGAGGCTGAGGCGGCTCAGCTTGACCTTCCGCAGCTGTCCCAGCTGTTCGGTATGGTGCCGTTGCTTCAGACAGCGCCATTTACAACCGCGCAGACAGGACTAATCAACGAGATTCAAGGTCTTACGGGCAATCTGAACCCGGCCGAGCAGAATGCCCAAAGCACTCTTCAGCAATTCACAGCCCCTGGCGGGGGTGAATCTCAGGCCACGCAGGCTGAGATAGGTAACCTAAACACCTTTACCGATCCTCAGGTGCTTCAGCAAGCAGCTCTGATGGGCCTCGGCAACAGCGGCGCGGCTCTTTCGGCCGTTGCTCAGGCCAATCAGTCATCCCTCTTACCCATTCTTCAACAGGGAGCAGCCAATCAGCTTAACGCCTCTGGACAGCTGATGGGCTTGGGCGCTCAGCAGTACAACCAGCAGACTACCGACCTTCAGAACGCCCTTACTGCCGCCGGTATGCCACAGCAGTTGGCTCAAGAGCAGGCCCAGAACCTCTTCAACCAGCTCCAGCAGCAGTGGCAGTACGCCCAAGGCATCCAACAGGGCCCCCTTAGCCTCCTCGGTAACGTCATTGGCGGCGGCACGAGTAACTCCATAACGACCCCGCCGAAGTTCTAATATGGGCGCTAACTCAGACAAGCAATACCCCCAGTTCTACTCAGCCCCAAAGCTTCGGTAACGTCGTGGCTCTGGCGGACGCGTCTCGGCTCTTCATAGCCCCGGCGTGCCAGATAATTACTCCAGGGCCGATGGGTGCGCCATCAGTGTAGCCCGTTGGTGCCGTTTATTCCTGCCGGCCACGCAGGGTTACTCCGGCCCTCCGCAGACGCCTCAGACGCCCTCATGGGCCGGGATTCAGTCTCAGCTCGGCAACATCAGCCAGATGCCATCCAGTCTTCAGCAGTTTCTGGGCAACAAGGCCAGCGCAGCTGGCCCGGCGGCAGCGGGTAAGTTCTAATGGGCGCTCAAACCGACACAGCCAGCACGCTTCAGAACTTCCTTGGCGGAGGCAGCGGCAGCTCAACGACCGGCGGCATTGGCCTCGGTGGCGGAGCGCTGTCCAGCCAGCCCTACAGCGTCCTGAACGGCAACAACATCCTCGGCCAGCCCAGTAACGCCTCTGGCTCTACGCCGACACCGACTGGCGTCCCGACGTTCAACCCCGCCAGCAACACCAGCACCAGCTCGCTTAACGCGCTTCAGCAGAGCTTGGGACAGACACAGAGCGCACAGAGTAAGTTCTAATGCCCGGTCTAACAGACCTGTTTGGTAAGGGAGCGGCTGGTAACGCCCCCTTTCCCGGCCCCAGCGGCCTTTCGCCCGCCCAAGCTACCCAGATGAACACCGGCCAGACCCCGCCGTCGCTGCTGAGTCAGCTTGGTGGCGGTGCGGCCTCTGGACTCAAGGCCGGACAAGGACAGGGTTTGGCCAGCAGCCTTGGTGGTATAGGTGGCGGAGCGCTTGGTTCATACTTTGGTGGTCCTGTGGGCGGAGAGATTGGTGGGTCGCTGGGTTCGTTAGGGGGCAGCTTTCTTTCACCAAAAGCCGCACAGGCTCCTCAAACCGGCCCCATTAACCCTCCCAAAGGCGGTGGCGTGCCAAACGCCATTACTCAGGGCCCACAAAGTCAGTCCGGCGGCAATCAGGCTCAGCTCCTTCAGCAACTCCTTAAGCTTCTCTCCTCGCGGAGGTAGAAGTGCCTCTCGCTGACATTCTCAAGTCCCTTATTGGGATACCGACACTTGACGACAAGGGTCAGGCTAAGTCGGGAACCACTCAGCCTGGGGACATCTACACCCCCGGCGTAGAGGGCATCCTGAGCGCTGTACCGGCTCTGATTGGCTCCTTTGAGGCGGCCAAGGGCCGGCCCATTGGCGCTCCGCTGGAGGCTCTGGGTAATCTCGGGCTGACTAACGCCGCTAACCGGCAGAAGCAGCACCAGTCTGAGGGCGACGTAGCGGCTCAGATTGAGGCCTTGGCTGGTCAGGGCCTAGCCCCGCCTCAAGGCACGCTCGATGCCGTTAACCAGATGACGCCAGAGAATGCCGAGAAGACCTTGGAGGACTACAAGAGCCGAGCTTATGGACAGCAGCAGCATCAGCAGACCCTTCAGGAAGCTGCTCAGCGACAGGCCATAGCCTTCAAGAAGCCATTCTTCCTGAGTCCTTCCAGCACCGAGGCTTATGTCCGACAGCCTGACGGCACGCCTGTTCGAGCCCCTCAGTACGACAAGCCAGCGGGGGCTGAGGCCAAGACTGAGATGCAGCTGTACCAGACCAATAAGGCCAAATGGTCTCAGTACATGGCCGACAAGCTCAAGTTCCAGATTTCTGGGGCCGACACAAAGCTCCTTGATCGAGCCAACACACTTCTGAACTTCCAGTTAGACAAGACACCTATCCCGATGCTCACGCAGCTTAAGAACAGCGTGCTTTATGACCGGGAGACCATGCGACCGGTGAATCCGACTACCATTAGCGCCCGGCAAGCCTTGGCTCCCGGCAGTAGGTATGTCTTTGTGGATCGAAAGACAGCCACAGAGACCATTCCAAATCTGTCAGCCGCTCGACAGCAGATAATTCGACTGGCATCAGATGCGGCACAGGTTCTGCCGGGCGACGCAGGCAACACGTACAGAAACTGGATGAATACCTTTGCCAACCGCTGGCGAATAGCCGTAAAGGCCCGCGCGGGTGGTGTAAGCGAGGCTATGTTTGGCGCAGACCGAACTTCGGCAGCTCTTCAGCTTCAGAAAGCCTTCACCGGCTCGACTCGCCCCGTCAACCTCGTCGAGTTCACTCGCATCACGGGCGACGACACGGCCGGCTTAATTACCTCCAAGGACATCGACGCCGTGCTGCCCACGGGCCGAGAGACCAAGGAGCAGGCTCAAGCTAAGCTCAACGTCCTTCAGCAGATGTTTGATCAGAAGCTGAGTGACCTGAACATGGACTCTGGAGCCCCCGGAGTTTACTTTAAGAGCGTGAATGACGCAATGAACGCAGCGAGTTCAACGCCAGAAGCTCCCGAGCCTGCTGAGACACCCGCACCAACCGAAGCTCCTACCCCTGACACCGACGACGGAGCCCCTCCGGGAGCTGAGATTCACTAATGGCTGACGCAACGACACTAGCCCAGCTCCAAAAGGAAGCTCAGGCACGCCAGTACCGCTTCGGCCGCACGAAGGACGGCAAGCTCTGGATTCTGGCCCCGGCGACCAAGGACAAGGAGTTTGAGCGCCGGCTCATCGCCAACAAACCTCTCATCATGGCCAGCACCAATACGCCCAAGATACTTCAGAACAAGGTCAAGGCGGCTGGGCAGGAGAACTGGCTGGAGAGCGTCAACGGATACATCAACAGCATCCGGGACAGGTACATGGCTCCGGCGGTGGGCGCGATGGGTGCTGGCTTGGATGCTCTTGGCGGCACACCAATTTCGGAGACTGGCATAAAAGAGGACACCGAGAGCTTCGGTGGTCCGGTGTCAAGGGCGCTTGTCCCTGACAGCCTGACCGGCAAGGCCGTAGATGCCTCTTTACTTCTCAATCCTGAGAGCGCAGCACTGCGCTTGGGTATCCCGCCTCTCGTTGGCGGCATCACAGGCGCTCTAAGCGGCGAAGGCGGGCTTCAGGGGGCCGGTCAGGGCCTTCTGGCCAGCTCCATTGGCGAGACTGCTCGCATTCCTGGTGAGCTCGGGGCGGCAAGAGACTTCCTGAAACGCGGTGAGCTGACAGACCGTGAGTGGGACGTAAAGCCCGCTAAGCAACTGTCTGACATTTTGAATCTTAAGAGCTTTGATAGGGAATTTGCCCGCTTCGGCAACTGGGTTAGGGCATTGCGCCGGGGTCAGGTGAGCCGAGAGGCCTTTAATCGCTTTGGCGGCAAGATGGAAGACCTATCAGACGTAATTCATCAGGATGCCCTTGCCCGCGCCCGCAAGGTTCAGCAGGACTTCTTGGACAAGCTCAAGACCCCCATGAACCCGAACTCTCGCGCCAACCAGCAATACACCGAGCAGCTCTGGAAAGAGGCTCGGGACGCAAAGGCGAAGGTCAGGGGCATTCTCGAAGACGCTGCCCAACTGACTCGTGGCATGAAGAAGGTGAAGAGCTTGCGTCGGATGGTCTACAATGACGAGGGAGGCATGAAGGCCGGGCCGGCGGTGATGGATGCAATGGACAAGCTAGAGCTCAGCAAGAGCGCCATCCGAGACAAGCTCAGCACTTATAGCCCACAGCTTCGAGATAACTACGATGCCATCAACGAGGAATACGCCATGTTCGCGTCCCTGCGTCAGGTCGCTGACTACGAGGGAGCTATCAAAGTGCCGTCGGGGCACGTAGACCTCGACGCCATAAATCAAGAGCTAGACTTACATCCCCGACACTACCAAAACAGACTTAAGGACGATACCTTCGACCAAGTAAGACAGCTCTTTCGGCGCAACGCTCCAGACAAGCCTAATTACGAGGCCAATGAAAGCTACTTTGACCAGCCAGGTGAGCTCAGCCGCCTCCGAATGATCATGTATGGCCCTCGCGGTCATGCAGCGGCCAGCGCAGAAACCGTCGGCAACATTGCCGGTGGAGCGCCACTCGTCACCAGACCTGTGGGCGAGGTCGCTGGTCGTGGTCACGTCAAGCCCGGAGCTATCCCCAGACTACTTCTCGGTGGCGGAACTAATGCAGCTACCGATGCGGAGACAAGATAATGCCTTTAGAAAGCGGCTCCGGAGCCGAAGTACGCTCCCGTAACATTTCGGAAATGATTCGCTCAGGTCATCCGAGGGATCAGGCAGTGGCTGCTGCCTATGCCAACCAGCGTCGAGGCAAGAAGAAGCACAAAAAGGGTCGAAAGGGCCATCGCAAGCACAAGAGAACGCACAGCAGATGAAAAAGCTCCTTCTAGCGTTAGCGTCCATCTTTCTAGCCGCTAGCTCGGTTAACGCCCAAAGTATTAGCCGTGGCGTGACGACCTGGACCGCTGACCAGAACTTCGTCAACGACATTCAGGCCCAGATTAACGCCCTTCAGCCTCTTGCCCCATGTCCGTCCGGCTCATTCATCACCGGCCAGACAAGCGGCGTCAACGGCTGCTCGACCATAAGCGGCGACGTAAGCGCCTCAATCTCGACGCCCGGCAAGCTGACCGTCAATACCGTCAATGGGGGCTCTACGCCCCTTTCCTTACCCTTTAACGGTGCTGGAGGTGGCGCTAATAGCAACCTCACTGGGGCTAATGTCAACGGTGAGCCGAACATCCAAGCTTACGGCCTCAATACCGACACACTAACCAGCTCATCCTGTACGGCCAACGGCTCCGTCAACTTGACCAGCTGCGGAGCTAATACTCTCGTCAACGGCCAGCACGTAGCGGTACTGAACGCCGGCCCGGCGAACGCCCTTGGCGCTCCGTCTGGCGAGTTGACCGTCAACTCGCTCACTGGCTCCAACGGTCATACTGGCTCGACCGTCGATGGTTATTGCGTTACGACCGTCGATGCCAACATGGGCGAGAGCGCGTGCAGCACCATCACCTACACCAGCTCTGCCGCAGCAACGCTCGGGGCCAATCAGTTCAACAACTTCACCTGGAACCAAGTCGCCAACGCAGCTTACTACAAGGTCTACTTCTGCACCGGCGCGGCCTGTTCGACCATGAAGCTCATTGGCTGGGTCTATGGCAACGCTCAGGCGGCGACTGGCTGTCCGGGCAGCGGGTCGTGTCTAGGCTACACGGACTATGGCTTTCCGGCCTCGGCAGGCCCCAATCCCCCAATGTCGGCCACGAGAGATTCTGTCTTTACGACCATTGTCTCCGGCGGCGGGACAACGACGATGGCCATTGGGACTGCGACTACCGTCGGCAGCGGCTCGGTTACTGTCGTTCCGGACGACACGGCGGTGTTTAACTCGGCTGTTGCGGCTCTGGTGGTAAACACCCCCAACGCCACGACTCCGGCTGGCGGCAAGCTCAAGTGGCCCCGAGGGCACTATTCCATCCCCCGTCCGATTGTCGTCCCCTCGCAGGTCTACATCGACGGTGACTTTGGCTCGACCGAGTTTGACGCCAACAGCGCAGCGGCTCCGAACCTTGGTTACGGAACGACGCTGGTCTATTCCGGCCAGACCGACGGCCTTCCGACTGTCGTTATCTGGGACGGTGTGGCTCAAGCGCTGCATGGCTTGACAATCGACGACAGGTGCTATGGCGGGCTCAACACCAGCCTCAGCGACACAGCTTGCGGTGCAGGGAGCGCCCTGACGCTCGGCATGACCGGCTGGTACGCAGACTCCGACGCAACGACGCCCGGAGGCACTGACCAGACGACCATTGACCACGTAACCGTCGCTGGGGCTCACCACGCGGCACAGATTGGCGGCACCCTCGGTGGCGTGGCCTATAATGGCCCGCCGGCAGCCGATGTCTCCGGTACTGACATCAACACGCCTTGGACCATTACCTACAACGCCACGGACAAGAACAACGCCGAGGGACTAATCTTCGAGACCCCCAACGCGGGATTCGCGTCCAAGATGTTCGACCCGGGCTGCGTGGGTGAGCTGGCTACCTGCGTAGATTTGATGAACGTCGGTCAGTTCGCAGAGATAGTTGCCCCCAACTGCGCCCTCTCCAGCGTCGTCTCGGCGCAGCGGGTGTGTATCAAGAACTCCAGCGGCTCAGGCGGCTTCATTACCGGCACGATTGACGACTCGACCCACAACAGCGGCAGTTACAGCTACTGGCAGCCGGCTACGGCGCTTGGTGCCGCAACGCTGCTGGGCATGACACTAGCCGGTAATGAGTTCGAGAACGGTGTTCAGCTCGATGGCGGGTCAAACGTCATCAGCCTCGGCAACTCGGCTGGCGGCCAGACCCCGACGTGGCAGGTGAACAACGCCTCCATCTCGGTCTACTCCTGGGGTGACGCCAACGGTGGCAGCCCGCAGTGCGCGTGGCAGTATGAGTCTGAGGGCGTCGGCTATATCACCGGCTGTTCGCTAAACCCGGGCGGTGAGGCACTAGGCATGGGCTACATTTCGATGCAGGACTTCAGCTTCGGCATCGCCCTTGACCCGGCCGATACAGCCGACCCGAGGATGTTCATTCTTTCCAACTTCCTAAACGCCGGAGAGGCTGCGTTTGTTGGCGAGAGCGCGGCCAATAGCGGCATTCCGGCAGCGACGAAATACACCCTCTTGGACATTGTGCCGGTCACGGGCAACAAGGGCTACGTGATTGCCGGTCAGCCGACGGAGAATCTACAGGACTTCGAGATTTACGGTCCCGTAGAGCTCTATGGCAGCAGCAGTGGTCATGCGGTGCTGCAAGCGCCCGCAGCGGCCGGGACGCCGACGATTACGCTACCCATCACCAGCGGCACGGCGGGTCAGGGGGTAGCCACGGATGGCGGCGCGGGCACTGGCTGGACCTACTTCAACGTGCCTAACGCAACCATGATGGGCACTGGGCTGACGCTGCCGACAACCGCAACAACGGATTATTTCTTTCCCATCGGCACGTCAACAGCTACCGGGACGGAGGCGAATGCTGAAATACCCGCAGGCAAGGCGATTACCTATACGCAACTGAACTGCGGACAGTCGGCGGCTGAGGGTACGGCAGGGCACACGACCACGTTTACGCTGGTTGACACAACCAGCGCCTGTTCGTCGGCCCCGACCTCCGTCTGTACCAACGCCGTGACTTGCGTGGACACGGCCGGCACCTGCGTCGTCGCAAAGGGCGACGTGCTGACTATCTCCGTAACCTCCAACAACACAGCGAACGCACGTAACGGGACGTGCTACATAGCTCCATAATGCCCTCTAAGACCATCCCAAAGGCCATTACCATCAACACCTGGTGGCTGGACATTCTCAAGACCAGCGGCCCTGTGGCGCTCATAGCCATCGGTCTGGTCTATTACCTCACTCAGAGCATCTCGTTCAACCTCATAGCCATCAAGGACTTGCTCCAGACCCACACGGCGCAGACCGACGTAGTAGCGACCAAGCTGGAGGCTCAGACCACCGAGACGCATAATCAGTGGAACATTGTCTCTCAACAGGCGTCGCAGGCTCACAAGGACTTCCAAGCCCTCATCAAGATTGAGCAGGAACAGTGCCTCCACAACGCCAAGACGGACAGCGAGAAAGAGGGCTGTCTGGCGCTGAGCGGCCCGGCAGACGTAGAGGACCCGAAGGAAGCTGACAAATGATAGACACGGTAACAGAGTGGCCCCTTATTGAGGCGGAAGCGGCCCTCTACGGCCCGTTTCTCGACCCGGCCATACTCAAGGCCATCCGGATGACCGAGAACGGAGCGCCCGGACGAGAGTTCGGAGTCCTGAGCGTCTCAGCCCCGACCTATGCCGAGCAGCTGAGCGTAGCCGCAGCGACCGTGGCCCACCGACTGTGGAGCTATCCCGGCAACCCCATCACCGAAACGGCCGTCCGCCGGTTAGTTGTCTCCAATGCCTGGATAGCGTGGTTCGCGTCCATCTGGGCCCCTCAAGGCGTCGTCAATGACCCGAACGGCCTGAACGCCAACTGGGTCAAGAATTTCACAGCCTATTACACCCAATTTATACAACCGGCCTAAGGCAGTCGCTTTCGGACCTCCTTCGGCTATTTGCTCAGCTTTTTGGACCAACTTCCAGCTGCTATACTAATCTCAGACATTTTGACCATGAGGTGACTTTGATGCCCGAAGTGTTTACCATCACTTTGAAGCCGGAGCAAAGCCTTGACGCGGCGTATGCGTTCGGCAAGAGCCTGATGAACCGGCGGGTCGCGGCCGGGGTTAGGAAGGTTGATAACGGCGTCGAAATCAGCTTGTGGCCGGAGAACGCCGGCAGGTACACGTACAAACTCGAACATCCGGCCTACAAGCCGGTGACGTATGCCGAGGACCGAGAGGCGGTTCTGAGCGCTATCAAAAGCTCCGGCTATGCCGACGAGCCCAAGGAGGAAGTCAGTGAAGAAGCTCCTGCTGCTGCTGACCCTGAGTAGCCTCATTGGCTGTGCCGCGCAGCGGCCTCACGACATCCCTGCTGAGCCTGTGACGGCGCAGGAGAAATGCGACGCCATGCGCGTCATGCACGAGAAGCAGAAACAGGCTCACGATTCGGTGGCTCAGATTACCGACCCTGAGTCCCGCCAAAAGCTGACCCCTTTGCTGGACAAGCTCGATGGAGTAGTCTTGGGAGAGGAGCAGAGATTGGCTCAAGAAGGATTGATTTGCCATTAAGGCAGAAGGAGAAATAGAATGAAGTTTGGAATCAAGACAGGAATCGTGGCGCTGCTGGCCCTTGCGGCTGTTGGCTGCTCGCAAACGCAGGCCAACAATGCCTTGCAGAATCTGACTGCCGCTGAGTGCGACAATCAGTCGGCTGCGCTGGCCAACATCCCGTTGACGTTCATCACCCCCGCGCAGGCAGCGACAGTGCTGGCAGGCGTGTGCGTAACGCTCTACGGCAGCGCTCCGGCCCCTGTGACCGCCCCGGGCAACACCAGCGTGTTTGCGCCGGCAGCTCCGGTTGCGGCCCCGGTTGTGGCAACAGCCCCCGCAGCGAAGTAACCCATGCGGCTGGCAGCAGTCTTGGCTCTCTCCGGGCTGCTGTCAGCTTGTTCTGTCCAGCAGAACAGCATCGTAAACACGTTTGCGAGTGACGGCTTTACCTGTACGCACGCCAGTACACGAGACGCCGAGGTGACGACGGTCGTGACGCTGTGCCGAGATGACAGGGACTCGGGCAAGGTGGCTCTGGCCAACGCCAGCACGGTGCCCAGCGCCGCTTGGACGGACATAGTGTCCGCGCTAGTCAACGCCGGAGTGCTGGTCGCAGCGCCTATTTTAGTGGCTCTATGAAGATATTACCCCTTTTGGTCCTTTTGCTGTCCTCTCCAGCCCTTGCCACGACCTTCGTAACCAACCAAGGTGGCCCGGGCGGAAGCTGCACGAACTACGGCTCCGGAGCGCCCGAGCTGCTGCCCCCCGAGGTCGCTACGGTCATTGCGGCGGATAATGGCTGCTCACCGTATTTCATGGGCGACCCGAGCTACGACAGCGCATGGAACTACGCTGTAGATGGCTATGTGGATGTCGAGACCCTGCGGACCTTCCCGGAGTACGTGGACGTTCGCCTCTACATGCAGAGCAACTATAGCACCACTACTCGCATTCATCTTTACAACGGCGGCGTGACTCGCATCCCGTTCAGCGGCCTGACAGCCGACCTTCCGCCGACCATCTGCGGCTTCTTTTACCTCTACATCACTCCGGTGGCCAAGGATGGAACGACCACACCGTTCATTCAGTGCGATGACGTGTTCTATCACTCGACGGAGCATGACTAATGACCAAGCACGGACAGAGCGGCTCGAATGTAGTCAACCCCAAAGGGCGGTTGATTAACAAAACCCACAAGAAAGGCACCGCAAGTGTTGTGGTGAAGAAGCGATGACCTCTCCAACCAAGCATCAGCTGACCGTCGCCATTGCCGTTGCGGCGGCCGTAGCGCCATCTTTCGTGGCTCTGGTAGGTCCAACCATACCCCCGCAGTACCAAGCCCTCTGGGCGGCTCTGGTGACGGTTGGGACCAGCGTTTATCACCTGTATGAGACCAGTCCAACGGATATGATGACATTGCCGTCCACTAAAGCCTCAAATGGCCACTGAGCCGATATTTGACAACGAGCTCTACGCCGGTTTCAGCTCCAGCTCTGGCCCCCTTCAGTCCCTCATCCGGGTCTTTACCAACGGAGTGACCAATCATTCGTTCCTGACCTGGCAGGA
This sequence comes from Candidatus Saccharimonadia bacterium, assembly GCA_963810525.1. Taxonomy (GTDB): domain Bacteria; phylum Patescibacteriota; class Saccharimonadia; order Saccharimonadales; family UBA4665; genus JAICLK01. The sequence goes on along the minus strand of CAWENB010000003.1, from coordinate 1,098,655 downwards.
CGCTCACTTGGGCTGGCTGGTCATCGGCGCTAACCAGAACGGCGTTACGGTAGACACCTGGACTAACTTCACCAAGAGCCGAAAGATTCAAGCCATCTTCAAGCCGGTCAGAGGCTCGCTCTGGGACGGGCTGGAGAAGCTCAAGGACGAGCTGAACGAGAAGTACGACATTGGAGCGCTGGTCGGCATGAGCATCGTGGAGATAGCCGACAGGTGGTTCCACACCAGCGTCAGGAACCCGCTGGACTTCGACTCTCGCGAGGTGTTCTGCTCTGAGTTCCAGACACAGGTCATTCGAGCAGCGGGGTTTGAGTTCCTGCCCAACCAGTGGGCCAACACTGTCAGTCCGCAGGACGCCTACAACGAGCTCTCGAAGCGAGTGGACTTTGTCAAAGGCACCTTGCCGTCGCTAGACAGCTAGACTATACTGGGCCTTGATGCCCTCCCCCTTGCCGGTCACAGCCTCCCACCTCAATCCGATTCTTCGGATTGGCTGCTGGCCGGCATTTCTTTGTCTAACCAAAGAGGTAGTATGAATCGAAAGGTAGTCTTCACGTCTGACATCCACGCACCGTTTAATGACCCAGCGGCTGTCAAACTAGCTTTGACAATAGTGAAGGACATCAAACCAACAACGGTCTTCTTTGGCGGGGACATCGTGGACTGCTACGCGGTCAGTGACTTCGACCGTGACCCACAGCGCGTTGTCAGGTTTCAGGAGGAGCTGGATGCGGCTGGAGTCATCATCGACGGCTTTATGGAACACGCCAAGCACGGCTTCTTCCTTCCCGGCAACCACGAGCGGCGCTGGGAGCGATTCATTCACCGACACCCGGAGATAAGCTCTTTACGAGACGCTACGATGGGACAGCTGCTGAAGCTACGCCAACGCGGCGTGAGCTTGCTGACTCACGGACAGGACTTCAAGATTGGGGAGCTATTTTATATGCACGGCGATGAGGTAAGCGCCGGCACTATCTTCCCGGCTCGGGGGATGTACCTTAAGGAGCAGGGTAACGTCATCTTTGGCCACTACCACAAGGCTCAGGTCTTCTACAATCGGCTCAAGGACGGGACGACCCACGGCAGCTTCGCCAGCCCATGTCTCTGTCTGCTGAAGCAGGAATACACCCGGGGCACGACGCAATGGCAACAGGGCATCAGCGTAGTCGAGTACTTCGGCAACCTGTTCCGCGTCGAACAGGTGGTCTTCTTCAGCGACAAGAGGAAGCTGTATGGCAGCTACCAGGGGCAGCTTTACCAGACGAGCGTTAACTAGCTGGGTGGTCTTGGCGAAGAACCCTGACGGGTCGCCATATGTCATTCGGGTGGGAAGCGAGACTGAGGCCAAGAAGCTGGCCAGAGAGCTCAATGCGGTGGCCAAGAGGCTGAAACGGGGTGGGCAGAAGGGCTAAAATACCCCTCCTGTTGGGCCTGTGGGCCGTTTTAAGCGGCTTTTCGGTCCTCGGGCAGGATGATAGGCAGGGGGAGCTGCAAGCGGCCTTCTCCGAGCTCCCTGCGTGCGAGCGGCAGGTCATCAACAAGCGGCTCAAGACGGTAAAGTTCTCTACCGATATGAAGTACCCCATGTGGGGTGACAGCTACGGGTTCGGTCTCACTAAGCTCAACGATGAGCTGGAGGGAGCACTCATGATTCGGGTCTTCTACCACGAGACTGGTCACTTCTTTGACTGGGGACTGTACCCTCGGCCGTCCGAGAACCCAGCCTTTGCCAAAGCCGTGGCCGACGACTTCGCTGCTATGACCCCCAAACAGGTCAAGGCTAACTGGTACCTGGAGACACCGAAAGAGGCTTGGGCGGAGCTGTTTAGCCAGCATTTTATCCCTCTGACCTACGGCGACACTGACCAGCCGTATGAGCTGAACCTGCTGCCAAGAGCTGAGGCTCAGTTCCTGAAAGAGCTGGACGCTCAGTGCCCGACTACTTCTCCCGGTGAATAACCTCTTTCGTCTCTTTCAGCCGATGAACCACGCCCCTTGACTCCCACGTCTTGTTGGGACAGGCATGGCACTCGTCGGGGGTCTTGTTGACCGGGGTGTGAATGAGCTTATCCCGGCGGTTACAGTCCCGCTCCCGGTCTGTCTGATAGCCGTGAGCCCACTCTCGCACTCGTTCGACCGTTCGCTTGGGAGCCGGCTTGTCGCTAGTGTAATCCGCGTTGCGGCTCTCGACCTTGGTGCCGTTCATAACGTAGCCCCCGGCGGCGGCAGCGCCATTGGCGGTGGCCCGTCCAGCTCCGGCGTCATTTCGACGTTAAAGCCCGTCTGAGGTGTTGTGGAGTTAATCCATGTCCCAATGACCAGCGCCGAGCAGACCACGAGGGCTACGACGATGGCCCCGAGGACTCGCCATCTCGTCCGCTTGGTCTTGTGCAGGTTGGTATGGAGGTGATAGGCGTGTTCCAGGTCTGTCATCACTCAAACCCCTTACAGTCACAGAAGACCGTGTCGTCCTGCCGAGGCTCTAGATACTCGCCATAGATGAGCGGAGCATAACACCCGTACTCATCATGCGTCTCAGGCTCATGCCCACACTTGCGGCAGGTATAGACCTGCTCCAGCCGAGGCTCTATCCAGCGGTCGATGGCCGCTGATTCGCTAAATGCTCCCATTATGGCGCTACCTCTATCTTCTCGAACGTCCTTGCGTCCAACACGTCCATGCCCAAGAACTTGGCTACGGCCAGCTCCACAGCCACGCCGCTGCTATGCGCCCAGCCGGTGAGCAGTGCTATGGCATCGCACTTGGTCAGCTCAATCACATCCCGGATGATCATAGCCCTCAGGTCGGCCGGCGAGGGTACGTCCTTACGCTCGTCAAAGCCAGCCTCGCGGTCAAGGTCGGCTGGGGAGACGGGGATGAAGCCAGCCCGAGCGGCGGCTTCGGCAGCTGCGTCGAAGGCTGGGAAGTTGTAGAGCGGCAGGTCGCGCATCGGGCCGGCGATATAGAGCTTCTTACGACTGAGTGCCATCACCGACCTTCCCTGCATCCCAAAGATAGCCATAGAACAGCACTGAGTAGTTAATCAGGTCAAGACAGGTGTCCAAGACGCTCTCGTCCTTGACTTTGAGCTCCCCGTTCTCCACGAAGGACTGGAGCCGAGCCAGCTTGTCTGACAACCGGACGAGGATGCCAAGCTCGCCGAAGAGCCGGAAGTTGCGGAAGGGGTCACTGAGAGCTGCGTAGTCATGATTCTTGATAATCATGAGATTCTTGGCCATTTGGCACAAGTCGTCGTGCACGGACAGTAGCTTTTCTCGGGTCATCGAAGGACGAAGACCTCTCGACCCGGAGCCTTTTCAATGACCAGATAGCCCGCCGCTTCGGCTTTCTTAACGGTCGCCTCGTCCAGCGCCCCCTTGTCTACGATCAACAGCGGCTTTCCGACCTGAAGGTACTGAAGCAAGTCATTCACTTGATTCTCGTCTCCCATAGCTTATTGAACTCCTCTAGGAACTGGTCCTTTTCTGGGAACTTCTTGAAACTCACGTCTTCCTGATGATACCGGCGCTCAAGACTGTACTCTATCGGCACCGTCAGCTTCTCGCCCTCATACTCTCGCTCCACAGCCAGACTGTCCTGAATGAACCGCAGAACGTCCCACGCTTCTTCCGGACAGGTGCTCAGAGCTATCTCATCGTGAACTTGCAAGTTGATTCTACTCCGCATGTTGTTGCGGAGCAAGAACTTATCGACCGGGACGAAGCCCTTCTGGTTCAATAGCCGGCCGATTTCGCTCTGCGGTATCCACGCGTAGCCCCGGCGGTACAGCGGTGGCTCTAGTCGCTCGAAGGGGAAGAAGATGGTGGCTCCCCACGAGTTGGTGAGCTTGCGGTCTCGGATGAGGCGCATTCGGATGTTGGCTTGGTAGACAGACTGAATCGCCGGGAAGCGTCGGAGATAGCGCTGTTGACCTCGGTCGCACTCGTCAACCGTGAAAATAAATCCCTCCTTGAGGAGACTGTCGCTGATTCGAGGCGGCTGCTCGTCGTAGTGGCTTCCGTGAGCAATCTTCTTGTACGCCTGCCTGACCTGCCCAACAATCTCGCTCTCCGGCTTGCCTGAAATACACGCCCCAACAAACTTATGAGTATCAAATTCCCAAGGATTAGAGCGAGCAATTTTAAGCAACTCAGGGTCGTGGGTGAGGACATAGACTATCCTTGATTCGGCTTGTGACAAATCTGACCTTAAAAACAGCAAGCTACTTCACCTGTTCGGCTATCTTCTGTAGCTTCCTGACCAGCTTTTCAAAGTGCTTGCCATGAGGCATTTTAGGGTGCTTGACGTGGACTAGCTCATGCACAAGCGTGTTCATGTCATGTTTGGTGTAGAGGCCGTCAATCAGCATAATCTGCTTACACACAGCATCTGTAGCCCCCAAGAAAAACCACACGAATTGCCAACCTTTGGGCATACGCTCCCCGAAGATGGCTTTGTAGATGCGACGGGCTCGGGCCGTCTGCTTATTGCCGAGACGGACGTAGTAGGACTTCTTGCTGTCAACCACGTTTTGCGGCCTCAACGCCTACCCAAAAGAGTTGATTACAGCGAGCGTCTGTGAAGTCATCCACTCGTATCTTACGAGGCAGCGCCTTTAAGAAGCACTCCAAATGAGCACCATCGTTCCTCTTGAGCCCGGACATAGCCCATGTTTTGTCCTTGACCATCCAAATCTCAAAGAGGATGGGTTGCTGGCATAAATCACATAAAGGGAGCTTGTGTGAGACCACTTTGCCCGACGTAAGAAGAATGGATTTAACAGTCTTGTACGTAGCCATCAGCCCTCATTCGGGAGCAGCAGGTACTTCAGCTCCCTTGCGTCGTTTTGCATGTTGCGGCCCGTCCCGTTTGGATTCTCGGCGGAGCTGAGACGACCAGTTTGAGTGCCAAAAGGCTTATATAACGACCTTAAACGCCCATCAGCATCCAAATGTGACTCATCAAGATAGCCAAGTAGCTTGTTACACTTCCTGTGCTCAAGGATGAGCTTGATGAGCCCCTCGTACTCCCTCGCCGCCATTGCGACCTTTTTGAGCGTGATGTCATCGACGGTTACAGTGACTTTCCCTGTGTCTTTACGTCGTTTACGATGGCTTGGAAGCGCCAATGTGCCATAGAGATATGCTGCAATGCGTTGGTCAGAGAGGCCAGTACCACGTTCAATCGTGACATCATCTCCTCGCGCTCTAAGCGCTTTAACCTCCTCGCCTGCGCGTTTGATGCCGGCCGTAGCTTCCTTTCTCGCTGCTTTGTCGGTCTTGGGGATGGCATTCTTGGCCTCCGTCAGCCGCCGCTTCTCGGCCATGAGTTTGAGGAGCTTGGGGCTTCGGTGTCGGGACTCGGCGTAGAGCTTGTGTCCTCCAGTAAAAGTATCCAGCTCGGCTTTGATTGCGTCTTTGCGCGCCGCCAACTCCACCGCACGTTCTTTAGCGGCAACTGTATCGTAGCGCACCCCATGACACATAAGTCGAAAGCAAGCTTCTCGAACACTTCGATATTGGTCTTCATAGAAGCTCACTCCTGGGACAGCGCCTCATACGCAGCCTCGAACTTCTCTAGCTCACGAATACGAGCCAGCGCTACCTTAAGTTCTCCGTCCAAGCGCTTGGACTCTCGTTGGTAGAACTCAAGGCTCTCGTGCAGGCTACGAGCCTCGTTTCGTAGTTCTTTTATCGCGCGCCGCGCATCTTCATAAAATGTCTCGTCGTAGTAGCTCATGTACTTGCTTTCTCCATTATCTTCCCCAGATGCTCCCGGATGGCTCCATACTCGTCCAAGACCTCTACGTCGCCTATCTGGCCCCGGTTCTCGTGCTTGGCAACCTGGGCTCGGATGTAGTCCAGCTTGTCCTGAACAGTCAGCAGCTCATGAGCCGTAAAGCCGTGACAGTAACAGCCCTTGAACTTGGGGCCGGCGCACTCGGAGGCCCAGTGAATGAGCTCATCATGGCCACAATAGCCGCACTTTCTCATGAGCAAATCTCGATAGCCACCAGCCCCAGCCCTAAAGAGATGGCTCCCAAGGCCGGAGTGGTGGACTGGAAGCCCATAACTGCTCCGAATCCACTGAGGATGCAGATAAGGAAGAGGAGGAGGGGGTTGAAACGAGGCCCCTTTGGATTAGTTGGTTCAGAAGAATCGGGAATATCTCCCGGGTTACGCAACAATCTTTCGCGTTGTACTCGTAAAGCGATTGCCAATTGAACTCTCGGACGGACTTCCGGCCTCCTTTTTTGTAATAGGGGAATCGAGTATGGAGCGAAGCAAGGACCGCAAGGGACCGCATGCTGATGCGTATAGTCTCAGCATCGCCCGCTCCCTCTGAGCCTGCCTGAGTGTCGCCTCCGTCATTGGGATCGAGAGCATGGTCCATCTCCATTAAGTCCCAGTCATAGGCGTTGAGCTCGATGCCGTTTTGTCTGAGGATGTACTGGTCGTGCTGGCCGTTTTGAAGTACCTTTCCGATGGCGTGTCCGCACAAGTTATGAGCATAAGATAGCATCCTATCCCTAGTGCCGCCCGTAAAGAGGGCTCTCCTGGAAAGGGGGATAACAAGAGCGCCAGAAGGCTCGTAGCTGAAACCAACACACAAAAGCTCAGACGTTCTTGGGTCATTTTCTATGTCTACGGCCATTACTGGCCACTCCTCTTCGGCCCTCGCTCGCTCAAGGCCAGTCATGAACTGCCCAAACTCATCCGCCGTCGGCTCAACACAGACGCTTATCTCCGGCAGCCGTAGCTCCCTAAACGTCCTGTCTTCGGCTATCCTCTTCCAGTCCGCCAGGCAGAACTTGGTCAATATGGGCTGTCGGAACGTGGCGGCAGGGTGGATGGTAGGAATCACCTTGACTTGCCGGCCCTTCAGGTCCGTCCATGACAGGATGCTCCCGCGCCAATCAGTTATTCTCAAACCCTCGCCGGGGAAGAGAGCGTTCAGAGCCGTACTGCCGGTGGGCACAATGACTATTGGGTCGGCCAACGCGCTGAGCTGCTCACGCAGTCTCTGACCCCAGAACTCCAGCTGAGCGGCCGGAATGGCCTGAATCTGGTTGTTCGGAGGACGGTATGGAAAGGCGTTGAATATCGCGAAATGCGAACGTCGTATCCCCAGCGGTTCCCACCATCGCTCCAGCTCCGCTCCCGACCGGCCGACGAATGGCTGACCGAGATCGTCCTCACGACGACCCCCGGCCTCGCCAATCAAGACGAGCTCGGCGTCACAGCTGTGCCCTTCCGGCATCGGACAGCCGTGTTTACACCACGGAGGGATGAGTCTTGGCAAGCTTTTGCCTCCGTCGTAATCTAGTGAGATGCCTTTCGTCCAAGGTCCAAAACCTTTATCATTCTGCGGCGCAGGCGGGTGGTGAAGCGAGACTCATAGCCAAACGCCCCGTTATCGTCGGCAGCGCTCATAATCATGCCGACGGCGTCTGCGTAGAGTCCAGTGGGGCGGCGTCTGTCGGGCCTAAAGGCAAACGCTTTACGTAAGTCGGCCGGTTTCATACTGATTCGATCACCAGTCTTAACCAAGTACACGGCTGACAGCGGGCAGTCTATTTTAATGGAGCCTCCAACGCCTCTGCCGAAGCGAATGGAGTTAGATACGGTAAGAAAGGGATTCAGCTTCTTCGTCCTCGGCAACAGCCGAAAGAACTTCTCAATGGTCATAGGAATGGGCTTGGTCATAGAGTAACTCCTTTTGGGGCGCGGGGGGTGAGGACTTGCACCCCACAACCTGCCTGTACAATCAGGCGCTCTTCTGTTGAGCTACCCCCGCTGAGGGACGTGGCTGAGTCGTCCCTAGGTCAGTTGGTTATCGAACACGGGAGCCGGCTGGCGGGTGCGTCTGGCCCTCGAGCGGCGCGCCGGACTCACCGGCCAACCGGGGCTGCCGGTCGCCGACCTTGTGCCAGCCCTTGACGATGTGCTTGTCCGGATACTGGCCCTTCTTGTCCTTCTCCAGCTTCACCTCACCGACCAGCCGCTGACCGACGCTGGCCAGCATGGCCTCACGAGGCTTGGTGGTCGAGCCGAGATGGGTGCCCGCTCGGTTCAGAATCTTCATGACTTCCGTCCCGCCGCCAGAGGCCCAAGTGCTTTCCTTGGCCCCCGCCGGGTCGGTGTTGCTGCCCACGACGCACTGGTGCGTGTACGGCAGGCCGGCAATCTCCTGCGGGGCTGTCGCTTTGAACTGAATCTTGAACATGAGCTTGTTCCCGCGCTTGCCTTTGGCGTAGTCGGGGTCATCTTCCCCAACGTCCTTGGTCTTTACGGCGCTCCAGTTCGTAATCTCCAGCTCGATGTCCCCCAGCGGCAGTTCCTTGCTGGTGGGCAGCTTGCTGGGGTCTCCGGGGAACTCCAGCGTTGACAGGTCAATCGTTTCGACATTCTCAGGCATCGTTCGTTTCTCCCTCGTCGCCTTCTACGACTTCTTTTACTCGTTGCAGTTCCATAATGACGCACTCAATGAAGCTGGCGGCTGTGCGGCCGTCACCAGCCGGGTACTCATAGAGGTGATTCAGGACACCTCCCACGGCTTCGTATATGGCCCTCTCGGCCTCAGCGTTCCTATGCTTCATCAGTTCCCTCGTTGGGTACTTGTTTGTACTCTACGTCGATATAGACTGTTTTCTCTGGGCGGGTCAACAGAACGGCCATCCAATCACCTAATTGTGTGCTCTTGTACTGTCCGCCAACAGCCTCACCAATGGCCAAGGCGGCAATGAGAGCTTCTTTGACATCATCCTGCGTTATCTCCCGCAGTCCCGTCTTTACCAACAGATTTCTCCTCTAGAGCTTTCTTGATCGCTTCGTAATGTGGGTAACAAAAGTCAGGAACGCCGAGAAGGGATTTGCAGTCAAACATATTCCCTGCCCGAGCCTGCGTCTGCAACACCCTGTTTCCTCCGTCGTCTACATAAACTCTCCAGACCTCCCCGAAGCCACCAGTTACTCTGTTCGGCATCTTGCCCGGCAGCGCTGCCATCTTGCGCGTCACCACACCCTCGCCGCTCTCGCTCTCGTCCTTCTGGTCGTCAATGTGACAGAGGACGAAGGAGTTACAGAGTAGGAAGTTGGGGAAGCGCATCATGATGTACTGTTCGCAGGCATTCGTACTAAACGCATAATGCTGTCGTCCATCTTTGACATCGCGGTTAAGGCGTCCAGCGCTGTAGTAACGAGCGCTAAGCTCGAAGTAGGTAGCAGTATCGAGAACGATTGTCCTGATTCCCCACTCTCGAATATCCTGCTCAAGACGTACAGACCGGGCAATCCAGTGGGCGTACATAGAAGGGTCGGCCGGGTTTGGCTCTCCCCAGTACTCGACTCGGATGATCCACTGCTCAGGGTCTTTCTTGCTGAACACATGGCGGAAATAGCAGTTATTGCCCGCCTCAATAGGCCCGGCCGTTCCTCTGTCAAGATATGGTTGCTCCTTACCCGGAGGGTCAGTGAGAATGACTAATAGCCGTTTGGGCATCGAGGCAATCAGGGTAGATTTGCCGGAGCCAGGGCGACCAAGGATAAGGCCGTGAATTAGTTCCATCAATACTCCACCGAAAGCTCTATCTCAGAGAATTGCTCAATGGCATCGGCTATTTCACAATATCCCGCCTTCATGTGCTCGTCTGAGGTTGCTGCTTGCATTGCCCGCAACAACGGTACGTCACTGCTGTTAAATTGATTACCCGCATCTTTGCCCAAGGCTTCCCGAAGAGACCTCAAGAAGGCTTGAGGTGCCCAAAGCGGCAAACTATGCCAATCGGTGCGTGATGGCCGCCAGCTGACAGTCGCACTCATTCGTCCGCTAGCTTTGGCGGCGGCGAGCATGCGCTGCTGACACGTTGGGCAAAGACAAGTCGCACTCATTCGTAAACCCCGCTGCGGACAATGGTCGTATCGTCAAGTTGTCGAGTACTCATTGTAGCAAAGTCTCTCCTCTCCCCCAAGCAGAAGTTTTTATACTGACAATTCGCGCAGGTGCCGTTGAAGAGACCTTCCATTGGCATGTTCGCTTTGCCGAAGTCCTTGTACTCGGCAAATGCGCTCACGGCGTCAGCGTACTTCTCCGCCTCTCTCGCCGCCTCCCGTTTCCACTGCTCAATCTGCTCCGGGCTGCGGTCAACGAAGAAGCGCTGGAAGCGAAGGTGACTGGGCCAGCAGTCTGTCTGAGCGATATGGTGGGTACGGCACTTCTTCGGCTTCCCGTCCTTGTTGAACTCGGGCATTGGGAGCTTGGAGAACTGGACAATGAACATCAGGACGCCCTTCACGTCATAGCCGTTCTCTCGGCAGACGTGGGTGTGCGTCGTCACCTGGTCGTCCATCAGGTACTTGTCCATCGTGTCAGTACCCAAGTAGCTGCCGGTGGACTTCCATTCGAGGCTGTAGAGGTCGCCCGTGTCGACGTTCTGAACGATGCCGTCGGACTTGTCGCTAACGATGATGTCCCCGTACTCGCACTGGCCGATGGTCGCGAACAGCTGGTTCTCGGACTGAATCTCGTTGCTTCGGACCACAACCTTGAAGGGCTGCTCGGACAGGACGCACTGAGCGGTAAAGGCCTCGAAGACCCGGATGAGGTTGTTCAGGTGCAGCCGGTCGTCGCTCAGGACATAGGCATCGCTAAAGGGCTTGTAGGCGTCAATCAGCGTCTGGTGGACTACCGCCGGCGGCTGCCCCAACAGCCACTGTTCCCACGCAAGATGCGCTGCTTTCCCCGCCTCCAAGGGCGCATCCCCCTTCGTTGTCCCAGTTGTGTAATTGTGCGTCTGAAGAACGGCCTTCGTCTTGCAGTTGCATGCTGGTCGCCAGCATCGAGTGGCTGATTATTACCTTCGACATTCAAATCTCCCGGCTCAAGGGCCAAGGCCTCCTCAAGCTCGCTTTGCGTTGTAAAGCCTTTAGAGACGTTTTCTGGCTGCGGCTGGCCTCGGACACAGGTGAAGCCCTCAAAGTAGCTCATATTGCCTCTGTGGCCGCAGGAGAGGCATTCGTAGAGGTCTTGGCCAATGAACTGAGGCTCCCCGATGACCTTGCTAAGGCTGTGCGGCGCTGCCACCCTCACCGCCTCTATCCGTCTGAGTATCTTGAACTGCCCCCTGACCCCCCGCTCGGCCAAGTCCCTCTGGAGCTTTAGGAACTCTCCGAACTTGGTCTTCATGAAGCCCTCATCGACACCCAACGCTCCGCACCAGGTAGAGAAGGAGTAATCCTCCAAGCCCGCCGTAGCTGACATCCATGTCTCCAGCTCCTCGATGTACTTCAGCCGTGCCCGCCTCGGTCCTTGGGCCACGTCAAGGATGTTGCGCTCAAGGAACCTCCACGCCAGCCGCTCCTCACCTGTACTGGGCTTGCGGAAGTGGGCTTGGTCCCAGACTTGGCTAGGCAGCAGCGGGTCTAGGTCGGCTTCGAGGAACTTGTGGCTGGTGGTTCGGCGACCAGCTTTAAGCTTAGCCTTCTTCATCGCTTCCTCATCAATAAGACAAGCAGTACGACTATGCTTAGCCCAAACAGCGCCATGACGACGTTATCCTGCACTTGGAGCCGCTGCGCTGCCAGTCCCGGTAGCATCTCTAGTCCAATCCTCGTTTGACCATCTTACCAGCTCCTCATGCTCGTGCTTCTCCGGCATCTCCCACATCCATTGGCCCTCGCCGGAGACGCCGTCTTTGTACTTCAGGACGCCTATTAGCTTACTTACGCGAAAGAGGTCGGCCTTCTTCATGCCGCCTTTAACCGCCGAAGCCATAATTGCGTTTGATGCCGCAGGGCCGTTCGCAAGTTCCGCCTCGATAAAGGCCTTGGTAGCCGCATCACTGCCGCCAACATTCGGTCCTGAAGCTCCGTCAACGACGGTGAGTAAATCATCGGCTGTTCCGTGGTACAGCCCGTCCCAGACGATCTTGCTGGTTGCAATGACTTCTCCGTTCTCTGTAACATATCCATGTTGAGCTACCTTGTAGGCTATTCCTGGGGGCATTTGGGCCCAGTTAGATTTCGTGGGAACTACGATGCATCGGTCCTTGTCTGTCTGATCTCGGCCTACTGACAGAGCTGACCGCGCCGCTCCAATAATTCCGATAGAACCGCCGCCCCGGTAGATAGCTGCCTTAGTAGCGTCCTTAGTAAGGTGTCGGACAATAACGACTGCACATCCGGTTCGTTTAGCCATAAGTTCAAGGCTCTTAAGTGCCCGACGAACATGGTGGTTTCGGTAATTATCCACCGAGCCTGAAAGGAAGGCCTCAAGAGGGTCGAAAACGATGAGCCTGACTTGTCGTTGCCGAACCTGCTCTTCGAGACTGGCAACGTGGTCCGGGATGGTAAAGATTTGATTCTGCTCTTCCGGTCGGTCGCTGGGGCAGATGACAAAGACCTTGGAACAATCTGCGCCCGCAGCCCGTAGCCGAGGCTTAATGACTTCTTCTTCGGGGTCTTCGGCATTAGCGATTATTACCTCCCCTGACGGCACAGGGGCTCCGCATGGCCAGATGACCCAGTCGATACAATAGCGGCCATCGCAATCGTAAGCGTGCTCTTTGCTGTCCCCGGGTCGCCTTCGAGCAGCGTTATCTGGCCTATCGGTACCGCCGGGCCACAGCCAGTCTAGTGCCCTCTCTTCTATCAGGTTGGCTCGTATTAAGCGCATTCATTGGTCATTTCTGGGTCCGGCACGTAGAGACTGACGATCTCATCCCAGCCTATATACTTGCCATCCTTGTGTGATTTAAGTAGCTTTACCCAGTCGGCGACGTATTGCGACCCGCCAATACAATCTAGCGTGGCATGAATGGCCCACAGAGGATGGGCATCCTGCAAGAGACATTCTCGACAGTAGGCGACGGAGAACGCTCCTAGCGGGCAACAAGCCACACCAACCTCTGACCCTCCGCAAGTATCACAGCTCATTTCGTCTCCTTCGTAGCTCCCTTGACCACTTCGCTGGCCTCCAGCCAGTCCGTCTCCGTCCCGTTCTGGAGCTTGAGTTTGAGCTTGGTGCCGTCAACGTCCAAGACTGTCGCCTTGAGGCCGCTGGCTTTGAACAGCCACACGTCGCCCTTGGTGTTCTCGGTCTCGGCTCTGACGCTGGTGAAGTCAAAGTAGCCGACCCAGTTGCTTACCAGCTCGTCAGCGATCGAGAGTATCTCGGGCTGCCCGAACCAGTTCTCGCCACAAAAGGCTACTGCTTCCAAGAAATGAAGGCCGCTTGCCGGGACATGGTTGCCGATGAAACCTGCCAAACGCTCCCACCAAGCCTGCACGCGAGGCACGAACATCGGCCACGCCACAACGCTCTTGCCTAGTTTCGTAGCCGCTCTGGCCCACCCGCCATATAGCTCTTCGCCGGTCATAAATCTAATCCCTCGCTGCTTGGCAAATGAATCCCTCCAATCGTTAGCCGCTGCTTGCGCGCAGCCACGGCAAAGCTCTCAAGGTCATCGTGACTGACCAGCCGCATCTCCCAATACCTCCCCGGGATGACTCTTGATAGCCACTCGGCTCCTCGCTCGCTCACCGGTTGGACAAAGACAACGGCCTCAATCCACAGAATCTCCAGGTCTTCGGGCACTTCGGCGCTCCTCAGCTCTCGGCTTGCGAATCATCAGAGGCATTTCGTTCTTCTTGCCAATTCGGCCGTGTTCCACAGGCGTAAAGCCCGGAGTTCTAGCCGCTCGCGCTCTTTTGCGGCGCTCCATCTCGCTTTTGTGATCCAGCATCTACTTCCTCTCCGTGAGAGTTAGTTAACGTAGCCAAGACGCCCTCACCTTCGCACTTGTGCTTGACTAGCTCCTGTTGCGTCCTGAAAGCTTTAAGACATCTAACGCACCGCAGCCGTTGTCTAGCCACAAACAGCCTTCCTTTTGGCTATTCGCATTCGCACTTCCTCTAGAGAAATGGGGGTGTAGTCAGTGTGCTCCACGCAGACATTCAAGTACCGACTGTCCGGCACCTCGCCCAACATGACCTCTTCGGCGTGCAGGTGCCCATGTACGTTGGTCCAAAAGCGCTTGACAGAGTCTGGATGCAGCGGGACGTGCGACAGAATCATGTCCTCAAACACCCGCACACCGTAGATTTCCTCGAAGTACTGGGCATAGACCTTGGTCGGAAAGATGTCATGATTGCCGCGCACAAGACGCTTGTGCCCGTTCAGCTTGCCCAGCAGGAACAAGAACTCCTTTCGCATGGCTACGTCACCGACGTGGTAAACGTGGTCCTGCGGCCGAACGACCTTGTTCCAGCGCTCCATCAGTACCATGTCCTGCTCTTCGGCATTGATGAATGGCCGCAGAGGAGTTCCGTCTCGGCGCTTGAACATGCACGCGGTGCCTTCGTGGCCAAAGTGCGTGTCGCTTACAACAAATACGGTAGCCATTGTCCTGCCTCCAGTCTCCAAATAGCTACGAACAGCCACGCCAGCCACGGGTCAAATAAGTCGGTTGCGTCCTCTTTTTGCCAAGATGTCTTCGACAGACTCAAAGCAGCATCCGTCACAGCCATGAACACCCCAGCGATACTTGTCTTTGGGGTCATGCTTCTTCATCCACGCCAGATTTGGGTGGCCGACGCCATGCTCGCACAGGTCCTCCAGCAAGCCGGTTTCGCGAGTCAGTTGAGCCACAGCCCAGCGGGGCTTCTTGTACTTCGGTGATGATTGTGTAGTCAAGTTTATCTCACTTCACCAGCTCTAGCAACCTCAGCTACGTTAGACATAGAATGTCCAGTGCCCCCAGTGTTGTGTCCGCCTGAACCTCAATTTGTACCGCACCAAAAAGTAACGTCTCAGTCAGGGTTTTATATTGCTCATTTAACTAGCTCCAGCAACCGATTGACTATTTGCTCGCGAATCTCATCGACGCCTCTCGTCTCCAGCCGAGCGGCCAAGCTCCACAGCCACGGGCCGTTGTAGATTCTCTTGCGCCGCCTTACCACGGTCTTAGCCGCACGTAGCAGGGTTGTTTTGCTAAAGCCTGCCTGCTTCGCTTCCTTCAAAACATCCTCAGCCCACCGCTCGCGCTCCATCAGCGTAGCTACCAGCCACAGCCGCGCTCGCTGCTTCTTGGTCCGGCTGGCCAGAGCGGCGTCTACAAACTGCGTCACCAGCTGTCTTGCATTTTGCATAGATGACCCATTTCGGACCTCCTTCGTCAGTTGGTCTACTTGTCGCCTTCGGCTGAAGTTGTCATAATAGCTCTTAGCCTCTTCATTGAGGAGACTATTCTATTACCTCCTCAATAGCTTGCCGATAGCTTCCCAAGCCACCCACAGCTCGGGCAGCTGGTCAGGGCATCGTCCAAGTCTCCGCTGTCTTGAGGACAGAGAGGCTCACCGCAGTTTGGGCACTCCAGCCAGTCAGGCATCTTCGTCGAGGTCCTCGTCGAGATTGAGCGGGGCGAGTGGCGGCGGCGGCTCAGGCCACTCATCAGCCGGAACGCAGCCAAGGTTCTCACATTGACCCTCCGGAAAGTCCTCTCGAAAGTGCCTATAGCCAAACTTGCTTATCATAGTCGTCTTTACAGCACTCATGTTCTCACCTTCCCCACTACGCCGTTTCTCAGGATGTCGAAATAGAACTCATTTTCCTTCACAATGGGCTTGTTGGTGAATTGAAGGAAATAGAAGGCATTGAGCATCAGACTAGCCGCGAAGATGTTCGCCGCGATGGTCTGTCCGTCGCCCGCTGCCGCCAGCTCAGCACAGCTGATGTCCTCCGGATGCTTGTCCTTCGGCTCGGCTATCTCCGGATGCCACTGGCCAAGCGTCGGGGTCATGGCTTTGCCCTTGCGCCGGAGCATGACTTGGACATTGCCGTCGGTGCTGTCGTTGCCTCCGCTAATCAGGATAGCATCTTTCAGCGTCTCGGTAAAGTCACTGACCTGCTTGCGTGTGACGTGGTTATCAACGCACAGGAGCGTCGTTTGGCGCTCGCCAATGACTTCAGGCAGCCGCTCAGGCGTCACGTAGCTAGCTTGGGCCATTACTGTGACGTGGTCGGCGCTCCCGAAGCGCTCCCGCACCCAAGCTTCGTTAGCCTCTGCCTTATTCTGACTGAGCGCGTTGCCCTCAAAGAGCTGACGACTGAGGTTCTTAGGCTCGTACTTGTCGCCGTCGATTAGCTGAAGTCGCCAATGACGGCCCTTGTCGCCGTAGATGATGGGTACGACAGCGCGGAACAGCCAGCTGCCGATACCGCCGAGGCCGATGATGTTAAGCTGTTCAGTCTTCATCAGTCCCACACGTCCCCGAATCGCCGACGGTCAAAGAACGCCAGCAAGCCGCTGCCCTCATTTTCCTGCTTCTTTTGCTGCTCGATGATGGCTCGCTTCTGTTTCTTGGACAGCTTGTTCCACTCTTCATCAGTGTAGATGTGAGTGTATTCGGTGTGGCTGGCACCGTTAGTCGATGCCCGCGTGTCCGTCACTCGCGTAAAGACTGCCGGAGCGGGCCCCGACGACACTTGGACTGTGGTCTCTGACCGTGGCTGCTTGACCATGTCAATCCACTCTTTCGGCGCGGCTACATCCCCGAAGCCGCTGATGAGCTGCTCTTCGGTGCATTTGTACCTGACACCACCGCAGACGACCGACAGCGCCAAGTCGTGCCGAACCTCATCGACCTTGCCGATGGTGATGTGGACGCCATCGAAGTTGGCCTCATCAGCCGTGTCCGTACCGCTGTGAAAGGCGCTCATCGAGCCGTGGGAATGGATGGTCCCAGCGACGCGGTAGCCCTCGATGGCCCTTGGCTCGCCATACTTGCAATGCGCTGTCGTTGCTGTCTGCTCCGGCGGGTCAAACAGCCAGCCGCGCTTCGGAGCGTAGTGCAGATAGCCGACAGCCTCTGACTTGTGCAGCTTATAGACTTCGGTAAAGAAGCTGCCGACCTTGCGAATGAGGCTGTAAGGAATCTTCTCCAGCCGCAGCGTGCATTGGGCTTTGAGCCGCGTCATGCCGGCTTCAATCTTGGTGCCGTTCAGCGACTCGCTGACGCTGTTTCGGATGTAAAGATTCCAGCCATCGGCGTCCAAGATGTAAGCTTGGTTCTCCGCTATTTGACTGGGATTGAAGTCGGCACTGTCGGCATAATATGCCTTGATGCCATTGACGGTAAACGGTAGTTCCATGTGTTGCTCTCCTTTTAGTCTTTTACTGCCGCTGTCCACGCTCTGGCTGCCAACGGCGTGCCCCAAGAGTGGCCCTTGCCTACTTGCTCCTCATAGCTATTTGGCACCTGACGCCGTAGCCGCAGGACGGCTCTGGTTATAATCAGGCTGCTCCAAGTGCCCTTTAGGTTGCTGAGGTCGTTGATAGGCGCTCGAATCGGGTCCCAAAGCGCGTCCATCAGGGAGCCTATTGCATCTCCGCTTCTGGCCAGACGCCAAGCGGCGTCAAAGTCTGACTTATCGGCCACAAGCGGCGTGCCGTCAGCGGCGTCTAAGTACTGCGGCATAAGATGCCATTGGTTGTGGCCGTTGTTCCAGCTAAAACATACCAGTCCCGAATGCTCATTGATGAGCGTTATGACACAGCGCTGGCCGATGTAATCGCGTGCCACTGAACAGGCGTCGCTGTCGGCTTGGTTGTCGGCGGCGCCGTCACCCGCTCGCTGATGATGACTTCCTGGCCGACGGTGAAAGTTGGAGAGACTTGGATTGGCGAAGCAAGCGACGGAGCGATATTGTCAGGGATTGCTTCAAAGCGCTCGGCATCAAACGTGCCGAAGTAACCATCCTCGAATGTTCCGACGATGCCAAAATAACCTCCGCTCTGGTCAATGACCCGCTCAATGACTAGTTCTTGCCCAGAGTGAGGGCCTTGGTTAGCCAGTCGCCTCACCCTCATCCCAACTTCTGGCGTATAGCTTGGTGCTGTTCTCATTGATTCACCTGCCATCTGTCGTTTACAATCTCCGACAGCGAGCACAACGGAGCGAACGGCCAGGTCATGTCAGCCAGAAAGCTTGGCGTCTTGGCTGTTGCCTCTTCCCAAGCATTCAGGCTAAGTAGCTCTTTTGGCCAGCTATCCTTTCGGCCAGAGAAGATGCTCCCTCCCTCGCGTATCTGCGGAAAAATGTCATCGTTAAATTCCGTCGTCCAAAAGGCGTCAATAAACGCCTGACAGCGAGAGGCGAAGGATGCCTTTACGTCCAGCCGAATGGAGCCGGAGCAGATAGGTGTCGGAATGTTCTGTGGCTGAAAGTAGATGTTGGCTAAGTTGGTGTAATACAGCATATCCTTCTCGTCAGCCACCGGCTTGGGGACGAAGTAAAGATGACTGGAGTAAATAGCTTCCTTCGCAAACAACAGCAGAAACAAGTGATTCGGCACAGCCAGCCCCCAACGAGTCTTACGCGTGCCTCTGTCCCGGTACGCCTCACCTCGCCATATGACCTTCTTGACTGCGGCTGGCTGGTTGATAGCTACTAGCTGCTGGTCGCCTTTCTGGGCATAAAGGACTGCGCCATTGGGCAGAATCGGCGTAGTCAGAGCGGCTGGGGTCAGCCTGTTCATAGCCGCCAACCACTCCGGCAGCGTCGTTCGCCGATGGACGATTTCCTCTATCGCACTGACGGCTTCGCCCTCAATGACGATACGTTTGGTCGATGCCATGTTGCCTCCTTAAAGCTTTTGTGCGGGGCTAAGCTCACTGACTCAGCCCCGCACCGCGCGGACGGGTCGGCTTTAGCGCCGGTCCCCTTTTTGCCCAGAACTTTTGACGAACTCGATTACGTCACCGTCTTGGGCAACGTACTCTTCGTTCACCCGCTCGCCGTTGACGACAACGCGAGCAGCCGGGTCGATGTTGAGCGGCTGACGGAACATGGTGCGAATTGCACATGCCTTCTCGCCAACCAAGGCATCCGACGTTGTGGAGTTAACTCCACTTTCCACTGTCACAGCCATAGCTCTCTCTCCTCTCTTCCATTTGTATAGCCTCCTTAAGGATGGCTAGTTGGTTACGGTCTTAGCGCAGGAGCCGCAGCGCGCAGCTTGGTAGCTGTATTACACGTGGCTCCTGCAATGACTACGGGATTTACTGCGACGGTCGCCGCTGACCCCGCGCTGCAAGTCTTAGTACTGTCCGACAAACTGGACTGTGACCTTGAGCTTTTTGAATAGCTTGCGAATTGCGGCCTCACGCTTCTTGTCGGACAGGTTGTCGCAGTCATTCCTGTCCATTAGTTTGTAGCCCGTTACGGTAGTTACGTGGCTTTTCTTGTTAACTAGGCCACGTGGCCACTTGTCCACGCCTAAATACGCGTCTGTCAGCTGGTGTGGCGCCTTTAGGCCTGTGATGTCTTTGGCTTTATACCCACACTGGCGAGCCAGAAAGCCCAAGCAGCACATCTTCTTGTCGTCTGCGCGACGAAGGAAGCTCTCCCCATGTCACCATGTCACCATGTAGCCACCTCTTGCGATTGATAACTAACTTCATCAGTCACCTCCTAAGTCAAAATGCTCACTAAACCACGCCATATGTTCGTAGCTAAAATGGGGCTGGGTTCCCACTGGCTCCAGCCCCGGCCAAACAGCCAGACTCGCAGGGGTCTGATCGTCTGTGGAGGAGGCGGCCACCGACGGTGCTGGTTGACTCGGCGCGATGATAGCGACGGCATCAGTTAGTTCAACATCGTCGGGTACGCAGACACAAACCTCCTGATCCTTGTCCCACATGACGCGATAGAGCTTGCGGCCAGTAGCGTCGGTCATGACACGCTGGATAGCTCCGGTGTCGCCTTTAAGGTGAATGTGCCCGCCAATGTGGCTGGAGCGAATGGGCCGGATAGCTATGACGTTCATTGCCTTACCTCCATAACGCAACCGTCTTTGTAGCTAATGTGAATCTCTTTACGATGCTTACCTTCGATGCTAGCCACCAGCTCCAGCTCGCCCATCGGCACGCGCCAGCCGGAGAGGCTACAGCCGTCCTTGCGGCTGAAGAAAGCCGGAATGGAGCGCTTTAGCTCTAGTGCCATATTGTTGCTCACGCCGACTAGCCTGCGCCGGTGCTTCCTGACTGTCCTCAATAAACACATGAGGATAGCTGGCGTAGTGGACTTCGGAGCGCTCTTTGGTGAGCACTACGGAGCTGGTTACGGCGTCCATCAAAGCTGCTCCCACAATCTGATGGCCAAAGCTGCTACGACGCAGACGATGGCCAAGTATGCGTAAATCATGGCCTGTTGCCTCCTATTCTCGCTCTTGCTGCCTGACACGCTATGCACTGACAGTCGCCATTGTCGTCTGGCTGGAAAGGTGGAAAGCTGTCCGCGTAGCGACTGAGTACGTTATTAATTATGCTGCTAGTTGAAGATACTGATCGAGGCTTCGTAGCTTCGTCATAGTGCTCCCAGCACAGATTGGTCCCTCGATAGGTGATGTTAACTGGCTTGTCGCAGGGAATGTGCTGGCAGCTCATATATGTAGCCTCACCGGCGCTCCGTAGCTCAGCAAGTCCGCACAGTCATTCGGACTCGGCTCGGAGCAGCTGAATATCATGCCGTCGCTGGGCGTGCTGCCGACAGTCCAGTAGCTTAGCGGCACCTTAGCCGCACAGCCGCTCAGCAGGGCCAAGAACAGCCCAAGGGCTGCGCCGGCCAGAGCAGTCTTCGCTATCTTGCTCATAGCTCTTTACCTCCAATAGCTCATCCTGGCCCACAACACAGCCGCAAAGACCAAGAGAGCGACGAAATAGACACCAATGCCTAAGTAAAGCATCCTAGAACCTCCTTGGACACTTGTACCAAACACACATCCAGCGACAGACCGACTCAAGCCAGACCATCTTGTGCTTGCAGTTGCGACAAATCATGGCTAAATTATCCGACTGACGGGGAACAACGGAGCGACCGATTGCCGTTGCTTCTGCCGTCCCCGCCACTCGGTGACCTCCGAAAGTTAGTTGCGTAGCAGTTCGTCCCGCTCAGCCAGTCGTAAATAGCTGGTCTCGCGGCTCCATGGATAGCGCGTCGTGGGCTTGCTGACGTACAGCCGAGCCTCGAATGCGTGCTTAATCTGCCGCACGAGTCGGCTGATGGCTTTGTCCACGCGCATCTTGTGACGGTTTTGCTTATGCGTCATTGTCGTTGTCCTCGAAGCACTCGCAGGTGCAGCCATTGACCAAGCACGGATACTCACAGTTACCGTGCTTCTCGACCTCGCCGTGATTATCAGCCGCATGACTACAGTTGTTGCAGTACCGTCGTTTCATCTCTTTGGCCTCCCAGCCTTGTCAGCCTTCGCAAACAAAGCCATCGTCACGCTCATATAGCGTTACGGTGCGTCGTCGCTTTAGCTCCGGAAACTCTTGCTTGTCCTCGGCGCGAATGGTGTAACTGCGGTAATAGCGCCCACCACGCATAAATTCGCGGTCTGGGTCTTGGTCGTCGAAGTACGGGACGTATAAAGCCTCGCATTCGTACTTGCCTGGTTGGCAGATTGTCAGGGAATTTGGGTAAGTCTTAAACTCTTGCTCAAGCCTGGCTCGTTCGCTCATTTGCTTGGCCTCCCAGCCTTGCATTTCGTCTGTGCGTGCTTATTCAGCCGCTCGATGCTGCTCAGCCTAACGCCGCACCGACACTGGAGTGGATACTTTGCGCGCCTTCTTGGCCTCATAGCTGCGTCCTCCGTCCTGTGATAGCTGTAGCGTTGGTCTGGTCAAGCCGTGAGCCCTGACACAACGCCAGCAGGTTCGCTCATCTCGACCATTCAGCTCCTCACCGCATCTGTCGCACCTGCTCATAGGCTTTTCGGAAGCTGATGAAGCCGACATAGCCACTTCCCCTCCCATCCCGTGGAGCAACATTAAAAATATTTTCGGCGCCTTTACCGGCGGAATTTCCTAAAAAATTGGGGTGCAAAAATGATTGATCCAGTCCTGCACCCATCGAGCAAAAAGCAATTGGAAAGTTTTATTGCCAAGCCCGGGCATGCGTTAATCCTAGCGGGACCCGAAGGTAGCGGCAAAGGCTTAGTAGCGCGCTGGCTGAGTATGCGGCTGCTTGGATTGCAAAATGACCACGTACTTAACAGTTACCCGTACTATAAAATAATCGAGCCGAATGGTCAGAGCATTTCGATTGATACCGTGCGCGAGTTGTTGCAATTCACCAAGTTGAAGGTCGCCATGAGCAACGGAGCCATCCAGCGCATTGCCACTATCGAACAGGCACACCTATTGACTATTGAAGCGCAGAACGCCTTACTAAAACTGCTCGAAGAACCACCGGAAGGCACACTTCTTGTGCTGACCGCCGCCAACGACTTCGCACTACTGCCGACCATCCGCTCGCGAGCACAATCCATTAGCCTGCAAACGCCGTCCCGCGATGATTTGCTGCAACATTTTACAGCACGCGGTTTCCAACAGGCGCAAAACAACCAGGCATATTTGATGAGTGGCGGACTGCCAGGCCTGATGCATGCACTTCTCGAAGATAGCGACGAACATCCGCTGGTGCAAGCCGCTAAGCAGGCGCGCGAACTGCTGCAGGCAAATACATTTGAGCGTTTGACGCACGTAGATAGTCTTGCTAAACAACGCGAAGCGTGCAGCCGTGTCCTCTTCATGCTCTCACAGATGGCGCATGCCGCCCTCGAACAGGCGGCCGGCAAAAGTACCGGAGCCAGTAAGCGCGGCCTGGCCCGCTGGCATCAAATACTAGAGGCGAGCTACGACGCGCAAACCTCCCTGCAAGCCAACGCACAACCGAAACTCGTGCTCATAAACCTTATGCTTTGTTTATAGTCGAGTGCTATAATACCTAATTACATGTATGAGTTGATAATTCTTGCAGCGTTTGGTGTGCTCGCATACTTCAACACCACCATCCACGACGACGAAGTGGCCGGCGTGTCACGCAAAGTTGGCGATCGATTGGGCAAACTATGGGACATCGCCCACCAGGGTATGCGCGAGAACCGATTTCTGCGTGCCGAAAAAGCGCTCCTAACCATTCTGAAGATTGACGAAAAGAACGCTGCCGCCTACAACCGTCTGGGCATTCTCTACGCCAAACAAAAGGAATACCGAGACGCGATTGACTGTTTTGAAATCGCCAGCAGCATCGAAGCCACGCCGTCCAGCCTCCATAATTTGGGGCTGATTTATTATGAAACGGAGAATTACGAAAAAGCGGCAATCGCCTTCGAGCAGGCACTCAAGCTCGAAGACAATCTGGCAGCCCGCCACATCGCTTATGCCAAAGTGCAGGAAAAACTCGGCAATGACAAGCTGATGCTACAGGAATTGGAACGCGCCGTAGAGCTTGAGCCGAATAGAGAAACGCTCGGGCTTATGCATAAAGCCTACCTAAGCCACGGTATGGGGCGCGAAGCCGATATGATCGAACAAAAACTCAAGAAGCTGATCGTACCTTCGGGACGGCCGAAGCGCATAATCCGCCCGGGTCGGGTCGCCATCTAGATACATTCTTATGACCGAATATTGCCTTGTAACCTCTGTTTTGTTACACTAACGCGGTAGCCGTGCGGACGGGCCGCCTTAGCTCAGTTGGTTAGAGCGTCAGTTTTGTAAACTGAATGTCGTCGGTTCGAATCCGACAGGCGGCTCCACGTTCTAGCCAGTTCCGTTAAAATGGGCGTGCACATTTTAAAAACAAATTTCAAATGCACTCGCCCTTGGCCTCGCACTGCTAATCTTTAAGCTTTTGCGAATCCTCTCGCGAAAGCCATGAAATCATCGGACGCAGGGATAGTGAAGCGGTCAAACACGGGTGACTGTAAATCATCTGGCTCAGCCTTCGGGGGTTCGAATCCCTCTCCCTGCACCATTGGAGTACGCAAAGCCTCTTCGGAGGCTTTTTGTATCTGTTGTGGCATTGTTCTAACCTTTTCAAGCTCATTGCGCAAGCGTTTGGCGTTCTTGTCCGACCGGAATTAGCCACTCGTAGGCGACTAATTTCCAACTGGCCATTCATTAACACGGGGTTCTCGCCAATCGCCAGCAATATGTCTTTTTTATTGGCAATATCGCCGGCCTTAAACTTTTTACCGGCATAAGTCAGCTTCTCAAACGTGGTCGTGGCTATCTCGTACCAGTTTTTGACACGGTGCGAGATGTCAGCTTGTTCATCTTGCAATCGTTGCAGGCCAGCCTTAAGCGCGGCACTCTTAGACTTGTATTCATCATCACTAATTAGTCCGCGCGTGGCCATGTCTAGCAGTTTGTCCAGCTGAGTTTGTGTATCTGTTATGGCTTTGTTTTGCATGGCCTGTACGTGATTACGCTCTGCGACTTCCTGTCCAGCAAACTCACGAAATGCTTCCATAGCCCAATCGTACAACTGTGGCACCAACTCGTAACCGTCCAATAGCTCAAGCAACTGTGCGTACAGGTCGTCTTCTGTAAGGTAGGTGCTCTTTTGAGTGCAGCCAGCACGCTTGCCGGTACAATGGTAGTAGATGTGTCTATTAACCTTACCATTTATGAGTTGCCTGCGTTTTTCTTGAGCAGTTACAACACAACCGCAATAGCCACATCGTATAAGTCCCCTGAGTACAAACTGTTTGCGCGTTACCAGACGGGGCAGACCCTTTCTACCTAGCAGCATCTGTACCTTGTCGTACTCTTCAGGCGTTATCATGGCGGGGTAGTGAGCATCGTGTAAGTGTTCGTGGTCGTATGGGTCAGGTATCAATCCGGCGTACCGGACATTACGAAAGATGTTATACAAAGCAGTTCTTGAAAGCGCATTGCCGCCAGAGTTCCGACGCTTTACTGTCCTATAACCCCATTCTTTATTCATTATAGTAAGTATTGCCGGAACGCTAAACTCACCGGTCAAAAACAGGTCAAAAGCCCTACGGACAAGCGGAAACCGCTCTTCGTCTTTGATGATTGAAGCCTCACCTCTGCCCGACAATGCCGTGCGGTAGTTAAGATAGCCTTCCATTGCCTTACCGGTGAGCTGGCCGTCTTGCCGTTTACGCTCGTTGCCGCGCTTGATGTCTTTGCTTAGTTTGGCAGAAAAATATTGCGACTGGCTCATGGTCATCTGTAACATCATCATGCTTTCCGGTGTGTCATCAAAATTATAACCAGAAGCAAACTTCAGGTCTTTAATCTTACCTTGCCGTATACGCCATGTAATAGCAGAGGCGTCTACCTCATTACGGCTTAAACGGTCGGGATGCCATGCGATAACACCGTCAATCTTGCTCGCATCAATTAGGTCAAGCAGTTCCTTAAACTTCGGCCGCTTGTCTGGTTCAAAAGCACTTTTGCTTTCCGGTTCAATCCAAGTAACGATATTAAGGTTGCCGAACCGCTCTAAAATCTTGTCTTTCTGTGAGGCAAGGGACAGTACTTGACGCTCTTCCTCTTCAGAGGATTTGCGGATGTAGACAGCATACCTTATTAGTTTTTCCATATTTCTCCAATCAAAAGGACGGCACGGTTGTTCACACTTCCAGCAGCAGTAAGCTACTTTCAGATACCATGCCGCCCTTGCGGTCTGAAAATAAAACGCCTACTGCGCTTCAGCTGAAAATGTGAACATCGTCATTATAGCACTTTTAAGGTACTGGTGAGTGGCGCTACCACTTGCCGCCCAATTTACTCACCCCACCACTCGTTCCATCATTGTTTGAGTTTAGCGGGTCTTTTTCTCCCGTTGGATACCATATAGGAAAGATGTGGCGGCTGCGTTTGTCTCCTTTTTCGGGTTTTTGCCTCAAAATCATGCCGCTGGCTTCCAACTGCGGCAATATCTGCTTGCGTAACTGTTCGGCGTTTAGTGGCACGCTCTCTTTTCGGAAATAGAAGGCACTTAATTCTTCGGCGCTTATCCCTATCAAACGTTTTGCCATATCATCTGCATATTCAGGGTGTTCTTGGTCGGCAAACTTTTCCGCAAACGCAGCCAGTAGGTACCTCTTATAGATGTACATTACCGCTGGTGACACGCTCATATCTTGTGCCTCAATCAATCGTCCCCACAACTCAAACACTTGGTCAATGTCGGACTGGCTGGCTACTACCAATCCATCAGACTGCTTTCGTTGCCATACATTAAGTAGTGTAGCCGCCTTAATCAAGTTCATCAGATGTTCGGCGTCACGCATGTGGCGCGACTTGGCGTTTTTAAACCGGCTATTAAAACGCTGCAAAATTTCTTCTGGATTGGGAATAATGATGTCATCAATCTGCTCACGCTTGACAGCTAAAATACGGTTCTTCAGTCCTACACGTTCTGGCTGTGCTTCTAGCCACGCTTCAAACTTTGCCTTATCCGCGCTCCGTTGCACTTGTTGGCGTACACCTTCTCGTATCTTTTCTGTGGTTACTTCAGGGCTAAGTAAGATTGCCCGTGTTGCTTCTTGCTCGTCCAGTCGCATTGCTGCCGAACAGAACACGGTTGCCGGAAATCCCCGTATAATTATATGTTCGGCGCGTTGGGCACCTTTCTTGTCTTTATTAGTAATGCGATAAGATAATTCTCTCTGGTCATGGGACAAGACTGCGCGCAGTTTTGCTTGTAGTTCAGGATTAGGCTGCTCAAGGAATAGCAGGATTTTACGCTCAAGAGACACTATTTTGGCACCACGCTCTTTGTCGTATACACCCTCACCATGAAAGAATGCGGTAGGACTTGCACCGGCCAGCTCAATTTTGTCAGCGACTGGAAACAGATTAGCAACCTGAATAGCCGTGTAGCTTTTGCCAGTTGAGCTAGGTGCGTTAAAACTGGCATTTAGCTGACCACTATCGGTGAACGCCGACAGCATACATAGGAACGTAACGAGCTTATTGTCATCATCATGCTTAATGGTCAGTGCAAGCGTCTTAATCACATCTTGCAACGACATTTCGTCAAACTGATTTACGTCAATCGGCTCAGCACCGGCTACATAGTCCACGTACTTTCCAGTCGGCTCAAATAGGTCTTCTGGTTGGCCAAGCCCTTGCTGGAAAAAGTTCGTAACGTCCCCGTGCTCGCCAACTTCAGGTGGCAAGGTGACAAGCATGATTGAGCTGTTTGGGTATGCTGCAATTAGCTTTTCTACCAAGCTATCTGCGCCTTTGCGTCCAGTGTCGTCATTGTCCATCAGTACATAGAAATCGCGCACAAAGTTCAGCTGTGCAACCCATGCATCATTAAATGTCATGGCTCCTGCCGTTGAACAGATTGCAGGCACACCTAAGCTATGTAATACCATACAGTCAAACTCGCCCTCACAGATAACCAGTGCATCCGGTTTATTATTCAGGATTTGGACGTTAAAAATGCTGGCTTCACTACCGGTAGGCATCATGTACTTAGGCAAGCCTTCGGTTGGGCGAAACGGGTCTTGGCGCAGTTTCAAAAACAGTACGCTACCTGTCCGGTCGGTTACTGGTATAGTAATCCAATGCCTGCCGCGTTCTTCCAAGTAGCCTAGCTGATAGTAATCTATATCCTCATCTCGCAGCAGGCGCTCGGTGCGCAGGTATTCTCTGATGTCTTCGGGCAGTACGTCGTGGTAGATTGTCGCCTGCTTATCCAGGCTGGCTGGTAATCGTTTGGGTTGCGCTTTACGTTCCGGCAATACGCCAAAGTGCTGCTTGAGCGTTACCAAGTTACCCTTTTCGCCGCACTTCTTGCAGTCGTACAGCGCAGTGTGTTTATTTATGTAGAGATGTGCCTCAAGACCGCGACTGTCAGCGTCGCAGTTGCTAAAGAAGCAATGCATTATCAGCTCATCGCCATGCTCACGATGCTCTATATTGTTATTGCGCAACAGTTCTGTCAGTTCGTCGTATTTGTCCATGATTATTCTCCTTATGCTTGGATAATTCTTGCTGCCTCTGAGCCTTCAGCACCATAAAGCGTAAGATTGCCGCACCAGCTTCTTGAGCTTGCTCGTTGGTCAATTCAAGACCGCACAACTCTTTGAGAAGTGCTTGTAGGGTCTTAATACGTTCGGTGCTTAGTTTCATTGGTTACAAAAATACCCGCTTAGTTTGTACGGGTATTTGTATCACTAGGGTTGGTCTGAAAACTTTTCAGACGCTAGATAAGATAGGACTTGTCTATGTAGTATTTTACTTGGTCGTAAATAATCAGCTTGGGCACGCCGGTTTCCTTCTCAACCTTCCTATTTATTTCATCTAGATGATTTGTTGCGCGCTTACGCTTTTTGCTATCAAAATTATCTTTCCTAACAGATATGATTGCGTGCAGCGGGACACCATTACGTAGGGTATTGACATCTTTGAAGAGCTTTCTCATTGCAGAACCTTGAGCTGTTTCACCGACTGCACTGCCTTGTCTTTTCTTTTGACGAACAATCTGGATTTCGCAGCCACCAAAGTGTAGAGTGCCTAACGGTGCGTCGTAACTCCTTACGTTTATGCGATGCTCGGCAGTTGGCAAAGTGACAATAGGGTTGTCTGCGGCTGTTACGATTGGCGCGGGTTTAGGTTCTGATGCAACTGCATGCTTTAAATCGTCACCTATAATCGTAACCTCGGCAAAGGGTGCTTCCACCGTGCTGCGTACGCCAGTCGCAATCTCCCTGTCGTCATAACCTATATTGTTTGCAAGTTTAATCTCGTGCGACACAAAATCCATGCTAAGCATAAGCTCCCAAAACTTCGGCAGGTCT
Organism: Candidatus Saccharimonadia bacterium; assembly: GCA_963810525.1. Lineage (GTDB taxonomy): Bacteria > Patescibacteriota > Saccharimonadia > Saccharimonadales > UBA4665 > JAICLK01. Next base: position 1,070,020 of record CAWENB010000003.1, on the reverse strand, counting down.
ACGCCCCGCCCGATTATAGTCTGGTGGTAGCCTTGCCCTCCGGCGAACATTTGGCGTAGGGTGGCAATTAGCGTGTTCCGCTGCGTTGCAAAGCTCGGCAAACCCTCCGGTGTACCGGTGGTCAATAAGTCGTGCTGGTACTTCTTAAGATACCCAAGCAGCTTTTTGCTAGGCTTACGCTCTGGCAGGGCACGTCGTCCAGCTTCGAGCACATCTTTACTAGGCCAGTACGGTTCCATATCGTTTCCTTACCCACACCCTGTTCCTACATTGTCTGGCATAAGGAGTTAGACAGCAAGCATGAGCAATTTACTTACGGTGCGTAAGTGTTATAATTACAACTGTCTTACTTTCATATACAGACCGAACACGCATTTTATTGCGGTTCGCCGTGTAAAAGCGGCATCGCATAAACAGATTCGGCGAAAGTCGGTTTGTGAATGGAAGTAAGACACCTTGCGGTGTCGCTTTTTATTTTACGGCACTTTACTCATCGGCTAAGGAGAAGTTGTGATGAATACGAAATCAGATGAAAGCATAGTCGAAGCAGTGCACCGACTAGATCGCGAAATGCATGCAAAATGGACAAAAAACGCGAAAAAAGATGAAGGTGCACTCAGGATGGTCGTAGGAGTTACGACCTTAGCTCTAGTGTTTTGCGGGATTGCCATAGCTAGCGTTCTTTCTAATGGGTACCAGGATCTTCTTTACGGAACCATTATGCTGTTAATAATTCTAGGTGCAGCAAAGGAAGCCATAAAAAAACTCCAAGGCAGTTAATCTTATGAAAAAAGCGCGACACATAGTTAAGAAAATCCGAGCGCTTCCAAAGCGTCTCTTACCACTGACACCGTGGACAATTTTCTTTGGTGCTCTTGCACTTGTATTCTGTGCTGAGGTGAGTGCTATTGCTATCCAACACATTCACAATACCGCCAAACAAGTACCTGCTACGTCATCATCTACGAACCCCCAAACACCTAACAAGTTCCTTGTTAATCCAACGACCACACCAACACAGAACACGACGACACCAACCTCGTCTTCTTCGGCAGGCTCGACATCATCAAAGTCACCGGCACCATCAACCTCAACGCCGAGCGTAACAGCCCCATCTGTTAATGCGTGCGATGTTGGTTCCACAAATGACGCCTCAGCTAGATATACTCTTGCACAGGCTTATCTCGCTGAAGAAAACTACATTACGATTCACGTTAATGATGACTCAGCGGCGGTTGAGGCGCACCCAACGGACGCGACGACCGCGGCGAACGCAATTTACGACCTCAACAGTGTAATATCATTAGCAAACTCACAATATGCTCAGTCATATAACGGGTATGTAAGCGAAAGACATCAATATAATTGCTCAGTAACGGTTAGTGCTCCCGCACCTATACCGCTCTGTACAGGCACAGTTGCGGATTGCATATCGAACATAAACGCAAACGAGCCGACTACGCTGTCATGGTGACGTGGATGTGTATTGTCTTTGTGATTATGGGGTTCATTAGTGCAGCGGTGCCTGAGAAGATTCAGAAGTCACCAGGGACACATGTTAGATAACTTTTTAGCGTGCTAAAGGGCAGTATTAGCTACAGGTGTAGGCTATCTGGTGATATGATTAAAGCAATGCGAGGCAAAGTCTTAACGTTGATTATCCTAGCCATGATTTTATTTGGCGGTGTAGCTGTTATTGCTGGCTCAAGCCAGAATAATAATGGCGCACAAAATACCAGTACAAACGCTAATACTACGGCTTCAGCCGCAAGTGGCAATACTTCCTACAATTGCAGCGGTCAATACAATTCGGTTATAGGAGGCGCATTGTCGGGAAGTATGGATATGAATTGCACACCTTCTGATAACGGCAGCCCATTAAACTGCACTGGACAGTACAACTCGCTTATCGGGGGTGCCTTATCGGGTTCTATGAGCATGAACTGTAGCGGCGGCACGACCTATAACTGTAACGGGCAATACAATGCTCTAGTTGGTGGTGTGTTGACGGGGACGATGAACCTGAACTGTAGTACACCCTCGGACAGCAGCAACCCGCTAACTTGTAACGGACAATATGACGCTATAGTAGGTGGTGCCTTATCGGGTACAATGACTTTCAGCTGTACGACTTAGTGGGAACTGTTGTTGTCACAGAGTATAATTTATGACGTGAGTAAGAAGTTTAAAGCACTTTTCAAGATATTTAAGTCGCCTAAGCTGACTAGCGGACACCCTGATTTGCGAGGTTCGTTTGCAAGTATAGACGGCAGTGCGGAAGAACAAGCACGTAGACATAATGAAGTTGAAATAGCCCGGGCAAATTACGAGGTAACCAAAGAGGCGTTTCAGAAAAACTTAAATCTGGCTTACGGCGCACTAATTACGTCCATACTAGCTGTTTTGGTTGCCACTATGGCACTATTAGTAACGACCTTTAAAAAGTAGTGAATGGCTAATTTAAGCGAACAGCAAAAACGTTATTTTATAACCCAAGACCTATATTACGAGCTGCGCTGTTTATTGGGGTCTGCAACTTTATGGCAAGTATTTAAAACACAGCACAGAGGTTTTGATGTTGTGGTCTCTATGGATTCGGCCTTTGTACACGCAAGGTGTTTATATAGGTTCTTCACGCAACGGCAGAGCGGTCATGACATCAGTATTACGGAGTTTGGCATACCTGCTTATCAATCAAGTCTTTTTGATATTTGGGAGAAACCGCTTAATCGCCATGTGCTGCACATTAGTAAAGGAAGACTTAATCCCACTAATACGGACAGCACGACGCACCTTAACGAACACGTTCTAGATTTCGCAAATGACATTTATAAATTGTGGATTAAGTTTGAAACCAACCCGCTGGCTGCAAATTTTTCAACTGAGCTGCTCAACTCACGAACCAAAGCAGTTCAGGACACTGTCAATGACGCTGTTAGACATAGCGTTAGACCGATTTTTACTTAAAGTTAGACTCGTCTCTAGCCAAACTAATTGGTGTGTTTCTGTGACAATGAATTAGCCTATATACATAATATCCTGCCGTAGCGCCGCTGGCATAGCCAATAATAAAGACAAGTCTAATAATATCGCTGTGATTGCGCAGTTGCGATATAAAAGCTCCGGACAGGAACGCAAGCCCATAAAATAATGTTTCGACAATCAAAAAACTGAGCAGGATACCGTAACCGTATTTTATTTTCTTGATGTACATTATAAATCCCGCTATAAACCAGATGAGCGTAAATCCAAGTAGCCCTGTTGCCCGCAGTCCAGGAGTGAGATGATGGGGTACATAGTAGTTGTGAATGTAATAGGGAATCTGCGCTAGATAGTTTATGACCGTAGCTATAAGCAGAACGTTTAACGGTGGCATTTCTTTTGTTTTAGCCATGTTGAACATATTATCGCACAGCTTATTCAGTTGTACTTAAGTTTGATTTGCTTTAGTATACAAGTATGAAAAGTATTACAGAGCTATCGTCGGTATGTTCCCGAAAATAAAGATATGGGGCGCGGCCACCGTAGGCACGAAAGGTCAGGTAGTTATTCCGGCTGAAGCCCGGGAAGCTCTAGATATTAAAGAGGGTGACAAGTTAATCGTTGTCGGTAATCCACACAGAATGGGCGTAGCGTTCGTCAAAGCAGAAGTAGTGGAAGATAAGCTGCGAGATATTCAGACCGGTCTGATTGAAGTACAAAAATTAACCAAAGATAAAGGAGATAAATGAACACTGTTATTGCCACTAAACAAGTTAGTAAAACATACGGCAAAGGTGAAGCTGCCTTTTCTGCCCTAGACGACATTACCCTAGCCATTACTAGTGGTGAGTCTGTGGCGGTAGTCGGTAAAAGCGGTTCGGGTAAAAGTACGCTCATGCACACCCTAGCGCTGTTAGATAAGCCCTCAAAGGGGTCTGTGCTTGTAGGAGATAAAGACGCTTCGCGCATGAATGGTCGACAACTCGATACCCTTCGCAACAAGCATTATGGCTTCGTTTTTCAACAGTTCTTTTTAAATGAAAACGACACGGTATTAAACAATGTAATCTTGCCTCTCAAAATCGGCAGAGTTGGACGCAAGGAACGCCTTGAAAGTGGCATGAAGGTACTAAAAGCGGTTGAACTAGAAGAAAAAGCTAACAGCAAAGCCGGGACCTTAAGCGGTGGTCAAAAACAACGTGTCTGTATAGCTAGAGCGCTTATCAATAATCCTAGTGTTATATTCGCTGACGAGCCAACTGGTAATCTAGATAGCCATACCGGTAAAACCATTGAAGACTTGCTATTTCGGCTCAATAAAGAACAAGGCATTACCCTAATTATTGTTACCCACGACAGAGATATTGCCGAACGCTGTGATAGACAAATACACATTAAAGACGGTCGATTAACCAGCCGAGGTGAAGTATGAAATTAACAGATCTTTTTCTAACAGCTAGTTCGAGTATGTTTCGCAGTAAAGTGCGAACGCTACTGACAATTATTGCGATTTTTATCGGGGCGATGACCATAACGCTTACTAATGGTATCGGTACGGGTATTAAGAGCTATCTTAACAAGCAGATTGGTAATCTCGGGGCGACAAATTTAATTTCTGTGCAGCTGACCAATAAGAACTCGCCCGGCCCGGGCTCGGCCAACAGCGCTCCGCCAGCCTATAACCCTAACCAGAAAGTGGCGGCCGGTCAGGGCGGTGGACGCGGAGAAGCTCAACAACTGTTAATGTCTTCTAAGGATATAAGTGCTATTAAGTCGGTATCAAACATAACCGACGCTCAACCGGAACGGGCTATTACGCCAGATTACATCAAGGGAACAAGCGGTAAATATCAACTGTCGCTTCAGCAACAATTTGGCAGCACGTTCGCTCCTATGTCAGTCGGGCACGGGGTGGATAATGGCAGCTCGCAAAACCAGATTACTGTCCCGGAAAACTATGTGGTTTCATTAGGCTACAGTAGCGACCAAGCCATCATCGGCAAACCCGTAACCATTGGTATCACGAGTGCTGAGGGTAAGCAAAGTACCGTTACCGCAACAATTACCGGGGTCGAACAGAAAACCCTCATCGGCGGAGCTTTCGCCTATGCTAATACGCCGCTCGCGACACAGCTCTTTTCAATACAAAGTACAGGATTACCGCCAGCCGCCGCTAATTCATTTACGTCAGTGGTAGCAACATTCCCAACTAGCCTTACCGACGCGCAGATATCAACCATTAAGAACGAATTGAGTGCTAAAGGTTATACCGGACAGACGATTAAAGATCGCGAGAATACTGTCTTCACAGCCATCACCGCTATCATCATAGTGTTCGACGCGTTTGCCGCCATTACACTACTCGCCGCTTCGTTTGGTATTGTCAATACCTTATTTATGTCAGTGCAAGAACGTACTAAAGAAATCGGGCTGATGAAGGCGCTCGGCATGAGTCCACGCCGTATCTTCACCCTCTTTAGTATTGAAGCCGCCCTAATTGGCCTGTGGGGAAGCGTTTTAGGTGTTGGGTTTGCGGCGCTACTCGGTAAAGTAGTTAATACGATCGCCACCAAGGGTTTCTTAAAAGATTTCCCGGGTTTGTCGTTACTAACGTTTCCACTTACCACTATAGCTGTCGTTATTGTCGGGATCATGCTAATAGCCTTCTTGGCCGGTACGCTACCAGCGCTAAGGGCTAGCAAGAAAGACCCAATAGACGCTCTGAGATACGAATAGGTTAGAGAACCTCACTCGAAATATCAACCCCATGCGTTTATTGACAATATATCGTACTTAGATATAGTATTAACCTATGGCCAAGCAATATAACCAACTGCCACAGGTAGCATTTAGTATCTTACTAGCTTTAAGCCTAAAGCCTCGTCACGGGTATGAAATTATGAAACAAGTCGGCGAAGACTCTAAGGGTAAGATTAAACTAGCTCCCGGTGCTCTCTATACCAGTATTAAACTACTCAACGAACAGGGTTTAGTAAAAGAACTTGAAGACCAACTTGATACAAGGCGTAGATATTATCAGCTGACTGATAAGGGCATGAGAAAGCTAAATGCTGAGTTAGAGTATTACGACAATACTGTGAAGCTAGCTAAACAGCGTAAAGTTTATGAGACACTTTCAGGATTAGCGGCATGAGTGAATTAGAAAAACGCTTCCCGATTTACTCCAAACTGCTCAAGCTATACCCGAAATCTTATCGCAAGCAGTACGAACAGCAGCTATTGCAGACTACAGCCGATATGCTTGATGACGCACCAAGCAATGCTGCAAAACTAGCGGGCTGGACTCATATCGCAATAGACTTACCGCTTAGTGTAACTAAACAGCAACTTCAATACGTTGGAGGTATTTATATGAATGAAACGCCCCGCTATATCAAGCGTAATAGTATTATAGCCGGAGCATTGTTACTACCTTTTATTGCTGCGCTTATTGCTAACGGATTGGATAAAGTCATCAATAATCACACTTTGTATAATTCATGGCTGTGGAGAACCCCGATATTGAGTTTATGGGTATTACGGTTACCGGAGATCGCGCTCTTACTTGCTGTTGGCAGCTACATAGTTTACTTGGCAAGAGGAACTGGAAGTACCAAATCTACTTGGCTGAAGCGGGCTTTAGACATAAAACATTCGTGGCCTATTATTATTCCCGCTATTTTCGCTTTTGGCATTATGTTTCTACTGGCATTCCATGACGTTGGTCAGTGTATACAGTCACCGTCACATGCTGTGAGCAATATAAACCAAACTTGGCACTGTGCGGTTAATAACCGGTCATTACCGGTCTTTAGGAAGTTAATTTAAACTTTATGATGAAAAAGATATTAACCCAAAAAGTATTGCTGTCAGCTGTAGCCGTAGTAATAGTTGTCCTGATAGTTTTCGTTGTTAATGAAGTCCGTGTACTCCACAAAGCCCACAGCACGTTCGCTAATTACTACTCCTTTAGAGGTTGCGTACAACTTGTAACAAAGGCACCTACATACGGTATATGCAAGACTGGCTCAGGCCAGACTATCAAGATAGTTCTTTATCAGGGCAAGTGGTACTTAAACGGTGATTTGCCCACGGGCTTTCTTGGACTATAAGTAATAGTTTTGGCTAGCTTCGCAGTTTCGCACTTACTGTATAGAAACACTAAACTGCGAAACTGATTTGCAAAAAACGGAAAAATTTTTGGTTCTAACGGAGCGCATAAATCGAACGCAAAACGGTACACCACTCCCCCCTGCCGGTCAAACTATGTAGGAAGCACCGCTAGGCAGATTTGGGATTGAAGCGGCTCACCTCTGTTTATTATGTTGATTTAAGGGCTTAACACCAAATTCTGGTGTCTACTCTAATCTGTTTTTTCTCGAGAAGAAACTCCAGAGGATCGTAATTATTCGTTGTTTTGAGGCTCCACGGTGGGGTATGAGCTTGTCTTTCCAGACGCCGAATCTTCCGTCTAATGGGCTCGTTGTGTTGGCTACTCGTATGCCACTTTCCTGTATGTAATCGGCTTGGTAGGTGAACAGATATGGTAGGTTGCGACACAAGGAAAAATAAGCTCTTCTGGTACGCTCATGGGCATATCTTTTGGTGACCGGATCACGCTCCTTGAGCCATGCCCCATGTTTCTTGTACCAACCAGCGAGTGCATCCTCAAACGTTAGTTCGTCTGTCCGAGCGAGCGTTAAGGCAAGCGCTCGTAACTCAATATTTTGCGTCAGTCGTGGCTTCTTGGTCAGACATTGAGTGATGGTCATAAGCTGGTGAAACTGGCAATGCTGGACCGGTATGCCTTTGCCCTCCAGCATAGTCCGTACGCCTCGTCTGCCGTCAATGGTGACCGCCAGGATACTGTAGCCCATTGCTTCAATCGTATCTGTTGCAACCTCATAATCTACGGTGCGTTCTGTCCCGTCTACCGTGGCGTAATACAGCACCGTATTCTCACCAAGCGTCGCCACTGCATATGGGTCAATAACAACCAGGAGGCCCCAGTCCCCAAAGTAGGTAACATCCATTATGACGGCTACGGTACGCGGTTTCTGGATGATGCGTGGCGGGCTGTAGCCATTGAGTTGAGCGCGGATGCAACCGGTACTTTTCCGGTATTCTTTAGCCAAGCTGTTCACGGTACGACCGTCAAAGGCATACTGGTGCCATAGGGTAGCTCGCTTACGGCCAGGGCGGCCTTTACTGCTCCATGACCGACGGCAGGTACGACAGACGTAGCGCTGTAGACCGTTCCTCACACCGTTTTTCTTTACGTTGGTACAATAGCAAGACGGACAGCTCTTTCGAGTCATCTTCGTTACTCCTTGTTTAGTTGGTACTTACAAGAATAACGAAAACAATGACAAAGAAATCTGTCCGTCTTAAAGCGCTAGCAGCAACCAGTTTTTGTTATTAAGCCGATTTAAGTAGTCCTAAACTGTAGAATACCCTCTGAGTAGCGTGCCTACTTCGTACAGTACGCTGCACCAAATCATGAGCGTTTTGAGTGTTATAATACATGTATGGCAAGACTTCAAAACTCAACCATACTAAAAAGAGTATTGGAGCATGTGGAAGAGCAACGGGTTCGAGCAAAGCTCGTTGAGAAGGCATTTGAGCTTGGCATAGTAACAGACGAAAAACCGAGTAAGGTGCTAGACGTGGTAATAAATAATCTTGCGGTTTTTGAAGCCTTAGGTATGAAAAAATATCATTGGCAAGATGACGCGTTACGTTCGCACAAAAAAGTTTCCGGCGAACAGCTTTTATTCTCAATTTCTGCTGTACGATAATTTTTGATCAGTCAATAACGTTCCTACTTTGTACACAATGCTGTGCCATCGATAGATCCTTTTACCTACACTGGCCGATCTTATGCTTTAGGAGTCGCAGCCGCTCTTTAGCTGTGTCACCAGCCGCTACAACTCCATATAGGAGCTTACCGCCCGATACGAGCTGTTCAGTGTGAGGATCGCGGGTGACAAGTCTTTGAAATTATGACCTTTATTTCTTCCGTGCTAGGACGTTGACCATCAGATGCGGTGGCGGTGTCTCCAGCATCGTCTCGTTCAGGTCGATGATCTGGAAGTGCGGCTCAAGCAGGTCTCTCAACTCTCCCTCAGTGAAGAAGTGGTCGTACGACCCGCGATCGTAAAGGAAATTCTGCGACTTACCTTCAAGCCTCTTATCGTTAGCGGAGAATTGTGTGAGGATCAAAAATCCTCCAATCTTCAAAGCGCGGGTAATTCCCTGTAGATAACGAGCGTGATCCTCGGCGAGGATATGGTCCATCACACTCCAGTCCAGAACAATGTCGAAGAACCCATCCGCGAAAGGAATGTCCAGGACGTCACCGACTTGAAAACTGGCGTGGGTTAGATTTCTGGCCTCCGCTCGCTGCTTGGATTCTTCAACGGCCTGCTCCACAAAGTCGACGCCGTAGGCTTCCAGACCTTGTTCGGCAAAGTAGTGAGAGTGCCGCCCCTGGCCGCAACCCACATCTAATGCTCTCCTAGGGTCCATGAAGGACCGGATTTTTTCAAAGGCATTGACCAGCTGAGGATCTACCTCAAGTGGCCAGCCATAACCCGCTTGACACCCGCTCATCGCCCAATTCATAAGCTGCGGCGTAGTACTCGTGCGAGGTTTGGTAATTTACCTCTTGGCCCAGTGCCATTCTTTCCCTTCCTTTCTTGGTTGAGGGAGACTGATCGTCCAGATCAATTGTTTGACAATTTTAACAAATCAAGGTGTAATAATCAAGTATTTAATCTAGACTAGTCAGTGTACTTTTCACAGAATTCTTCTATTTTTGTAGCTAATTATTCTATACTGAGGATCGAGGTGTTCCAATTACGGAACACTGACTGCACCAGATTAAGTATTCGGGACGGCGAGAATAAAACACGGTAAAGTAAGCTTATGGCCAAAGAAGAAATAGCCGACGAAACATTTCATAAATTACCTACCGACTTAAGAAAAGCACTTGCAACTGCCCCAGCGGCACGACGAGCATGGCAGAGCTTAACACCACTGGCACGCAATGAGTGGATCTGCTGGACGGTGACAGTCAAACAACAAAAGACAAGAGATGAACATATTAAATGAGTTGTTTCTGAGCTCAAGGATGGAATGCGACGACCTTGATGCTGGATAGGCTGTATCCACCGAACGGACAAGTCAATTAGCCCATCGGTACGATGGATGCTAGATAAACGATCTAGGACAAACTAGTATTATACCGAGGCAAGCAGTGTTCCGACTTCGTATATTATGCTGCACCGAATAGCTTATCTTAAAGCACTACGCTCAGAATCCCTTTTCGTTTGCTATTATTAACCCATGCACGTAATACATGAGCCAGACGATGTTTCTTTCAGCAAAGTAGGGATTGAGGGCAGGATCTTCCCTATTGATACCTTACGTAATGATCTAGAATTTATTTTAGTAGATACCGAAAAGGGTCACGAAACGACAATTGTCGAACATGAATCAATTTTCACATACTATGTCCTTGAAGGCAGCGGCTATTTTGAAGTAGAGGATTCGCGAGAAGGATGCCAGAAAGGGGATCTGATCGTAATACCTCCGGGGAGAAAGTTTACATATAAAGGTAAGCTAAAGCTTGCATTAATCGTTACTCCACCATGGCGCGAAGAGCAGGAAGAAACTCTTAGCTAGTAGTGGGCAGTATTCAGACATCGTAAATAACCCTGCACCATTTTAAGCAAAAACATAAGGAAATGTTCATTTTTGAACATTTGTAGTTGATTAATTTAGGAGTCAGTGACTTATTGGATTCTGGCCAGTACGAGCCTGATTATTGTGTCCCGAGCAACTATCGCAATGTCCAGAACTCTCATCTTAAGATAATTTTAATAAGCCCCTACTGCCAGAGAATTCTGCATCGTGCACATTTCTGACATATACCCCGGAGACAAATCAATGATCGGCAAAAATATCTTCCATCTAGTATGCCTAGGGCGCGTAATTTACTGAGTCTCAATCTCATTCCACGCGTTTGCCTATCTCAACAAATTATCGTAGTATCTTCAGGGACGTGTCGCTAAGTATGTCTAACGTTTATGAATTCCCAGAATCAGAACCCGAACAGCCGCAAAGCTTTGCCGAAAAGGTTGCAGCGGCACTTAGACAAGAGTTGCCCGATGATTTGACCGCGGCCCGGTATGTCGTCTCGCAAGTATACTGCGTTCATCATGGTCTGGATATAAATAATTTAGACATTGTTCAGCTGCATGAACTCCGAAGCCAACGACAATGGCAAGATCCATTCGGTGAATGAAATACTGGCGATGTTGCATTCAGCTACTAGGAAATTTGACCGCAGGCCAGGCCGGCCGTAGTCAGGCGCTGGACCGTCGTTTCACCGAACACCTAAGCTATCCGATCGCAGCATTGTCGTACGGTGCAAAGTGAAGCTGCAAAATCGAGGCACTGAACACCTGGTTGGCAATCGTTATGTGGTGGCTTTCTTTGCCGTACTGGCCGTCTCAGGCGCGATCCTACTCGTACAGTACATACAGCGAGTGGCGTCAATGGGGATGTTGCTTTTGCATTCCGGACATTCGCGTTGCTTCGGAGTACCGGCGTCAGCGGGTTTAAATTTTGCCATCAGCTTATTGAGCGGTTGAACAACTAAGAAGAACACTACGGTTGCAGTGACCAGAAACGTTATGACCGCATTGATAAAACTTCCATAGAGAAATTTACTGTTATGAAGCTCGAAATAAAGTTTTGAGAAATCGTGTTTGCCGCCAATGGATGCAATGAGCGGTGTCACCATGTCCGCCACAAATGCTGTAATCATCGCGGTAAAGGCAGTACCGACCGTAACGGCTACCGCCAGATCGACTACGTTGCCGCGAAGTATGAATTTTCTGAAATCCTTGAGCATATAACACTGTCTCCTTCCATTCTTTACGTTTATTGTACACAGAACTGGCGGGTTATAAAATCTTCTACAATACCGAAGTTATTCCTTGAGGAATTGGCTGATGTAGGGTAAAATTACCCGTGATTAAGTCACCTGCCGAAGTAGCTCAGTGGTAGAGCACCTCCATGGTAAGGAGGGGGTCACGAGTTCAATCCTCGTCTTCGGCTCCAATTTGTACCTAAAGCCAAACTCCGATCCGGTAATCAACGGAGCAAATTCAAAGTCTATGCAGAAGTACGGTCTGAAATGTATAAACTTTATGGTAATTCTATTGACATAGTGCTTACGGCTTGCTATCCTTTTAGTTAAGTAAGAGTAAATCCAAAAGAAATACCTTACAACAAATCTAGTAGGATCAAACCCAAAAGGAATGAGACTACAAAAAACTCCACCTTGCAAGGGGAATAAAAGAACCGGAATGATCAGCCGGTTTTTTTATTTCTCAACGTAATACATTTACATCGGCTGCTTTATCTGTTATCATTATGGTTAATTAAGTTTGGAAAGCATACTTTAGGTTATGGCAAAAAAAGGCGACAAACGGAAACTGGTCGGACTCGTCAGCGAAGAGTCGGGTGAGCGTATTTATTACACTTCGAAAAATACGCAGAATACTCCTGAAAAATTGTCCTTACGCAAATACAGTCCCAAGCTTCGCAAACATGTGCTATTTGTTGAGACCAAGAAGAATCTCGGCCGCAACGAAGTCAAGCCAAAGAAGCACTAATTTATACCAGTACTTCACGCCCGCTTTTCTGCGGGTAATTACGTGATTCCGGCAACATCGAGCAAGGTATTGATCATTTCGGCATGGCTCCATACTAACGGTGTGACACTGAGAGCGAAACCGGTTTCCGGATCAAACTGCTCGCTCAAACTGCCGCTCGGGTGCGCACGTGCCAATGCCCAGGCAGCCAGTTCGCGAGCCTTGTCGGTGTGCCCCTTAGTGTTATAGTACTGCGCCAGCCAGAGCGTGCATACAATCCACGGATTCCCTTTGTATTGCTGCTTGCCAAGGAAGTAATCGTCGTGTTCAAAACGCAGGACCCCGCCGACTGGAGACGTGTTGAGAAGGCGGCTCTCGATTTGGTTGACGGTATTTGTGAGGCGCGAATCATCGAGCGGCAACCTGGCAAACATGAAGGGCCCGTACATGTTTGATATGTCGAGGGTGTCGTCAAAACGTAAATTGCCGTCAGGCTGTAATAGGAAACCCTTCCGGAAATACCCTTCGGGGTGATAGAACACATCCAGATTTTTACGCATTGTCGCGGCGGTTTGTCGCCAGTGGACAGCATCGGCCTGGGAACGTTCCAGGACATCGGCGAGCTCCGCAGACGTTTCCAATGCGGCAATTACCGAGCAAACCGTGTAGGTTGATGTCAGAAATTTTTGCTCCCACAAGTCGTAACTGGCATGCGGCAAACCGGTCGCACCGTCAACGTAATTACTGAGGAAATCCGCGCACGGATTCACAAAACTGTCGAACATATTCTCGACATAATCCCGGTCTTTACTCGCACGAAAGTATTCGCCAATCATAAAGATCACGATGGCCGTTTCATCTTCCTGAATCGCCAACTCCTTCGCCCGGCCGTGCAGCAACGGATGCCAAGTGCTGCCGATGGCGCGGTCCGGCTGGTACTTGTGCATCAAATAGCCGTCGGGGTGTTTGGTGTCACGGGCGAAATCGAAGAACTTCCTGGCTTCTTCGTAACGTCCAAGCCTTATAAGCGGCCAAATGGCGTACGCGGCATCGCGCGGCCAGCAGTAGCAGTAGTAATCGCGGCCGTAGTTGAAGATGCTCGAATCGCCGCTGGCTAAAATCGATCCGCGCTGGTCGCAATGCGCCTTAATTATCAGCAAACTTTTCGTGACCTCGTGCTGCTCACTCTCGGCAAGCATTCCTGAAACTTTTTGCTGCATCGGAGCAGTCCAGCGGTGCCAGTATTCGCGCACCGCCCTCAACCGGTTTTCCATAGGATAAGTATTTGAGGTGGGTATGCACAAGCTGGGCATCGGTCTGGCTGTCGGCTGCCACCACCCAATAATCAACCCCGAAAGACTCGTGTCGGTTCGACCTGCCTCCGGAAGCGGATAACACTGTCAACGCCGCCATGTTCAACGGCGTTGCCGCTGAGCTCACCATCTTCGGCATCTTTATACGTCCCGGCCTTGCCTTCAATCGCGTAATTGCCGACCGCAAATTGATCAAAATCGCCGTCACTGGTAATTTTACCGGCAACTAATAAACAACAGCGTCCCTTATAATCAAGTATATAGTGATCGTCCGGAACATACATTGCCGTGTCTGCACGGCCACGGCGTGAAATCTCGAAAACCTGATGCATGAACAGGCGGATATCACGCGCATGATCAGCCTCATTGGTGATTTTAATGCAGCGAATGAGCGCATTATACTCAGTGTCGACGAAATCCTGCAGTCGCAATGAGATCGCCAAATCTTTGGAGTGCATGGAGATGTCGCTTATCAGCTCGTCCGGCGCGAAATTCACCGATATTTCCCAGCTGCCGTCGTTAGTCCACCGAAACACACCATCGACCCAAACGCCGATTTTGTGCTCGCTGCTACGGGCATTCGTCAGGTTATCAAGGCCGACATACGGGTAATAAAAATCGTGCACCAGGCCGTTTTCATCAAGGCCTACGAATAACTGCCCATTACTAAGTACGACCGGACGACCCATTAAACCCCCGCTGGATTACGAAACACACCGACAACTGCCGGCAATCTCAGCATAGCCTGATTGTCTAACGCATGCACAGTCTTATTGATCGCCACCCGCATGCTCCATACCTTTACCGTTCAGCCGGAAGCGCAAATCATGGTACGCGTTCATAAAATTCATGTAGGCTTCGTACGGTGTTTCATACGGACTGAAATATGCGTGGATATCGCCGTCATTGAACCACTTGGTGCACATGTAGTAGAAATGGTCGGAGGTTTGCAGCTTACGCCAATCCTCGATCAGCACTAGATCGTTGGTTTGCAGTATTTCGTGTTGCAACTCGTACAGCGCCGAAATCGCCGTACTTTGCATCGAGTTGCCGAGCCAGGCACTCAAATCGCGTTCAGTGTCGGCCCAAGTCACGGTAAACGGTACATCAACCTCGTCTTTGGGCTCGAACATTTCGACTGCCTCCGAAACGGTCGCGAACGAATTTCCCGGCGTCTTCATCCACTGGTTCGGCAAGTGGTGCAGAAAATCGAAAATTCCCGTGTCGTGCCACTGATGCTCACCGAAGGTTTCGTAATCCATGAACAGATTGAAGTTAGTGGCATTCAAGTCGTTATTCAGCCAATGCGCGAACTTGTCTGCCGTCAGTGGCCATTCGCTCCAGGCCCGGTTGCCAAAACGGAACGCTATGTCATCGCTCAATTTGTAGTTCTTCATGAGCAGGCGGACATTATCGGTGTATGCCGGACGGTACACAAAATTCGGACTGCGCCAGCCCAACACGTTGTCCCAACCTTCGGCCAAAATACCCTTATAGCCGGCCTTGTCCGCCCAGTAGGCGAGATCGTTATTGTAAGCAAGCTCAGTGTTACGGAACACTTGTGGCGATTGTCCGAACAGCTCCTGGACCTTCTGCCGGTGCATTGCAACTTGGACTTCAAACTCTTCTCGGGAATAGAAAAATGCGAGTGAGTGGTGATAGGTCTCGCCTACGATCTCAACACGTCCGGTATCCACCAGATCTTTGAATGACTGCAGTGCCTTTGGGGACCAGGTTTCGAGCTGCTCGAGCACCGTACCGGTTATAGACAAGCTGAGTTTGAACTCCGGATTTTCCTGCAAGAGCTCTAATAGCTTGTGGTTCGTCGGCAAATACGACTTTTCGACAACCTTGCGTAAGATCCGCTCGTTGCTGGTGCGGTCATCATAAGCGCTGTCAAAATAATTATGCGAATTACCGGCATCAAAAATAGTGTAATGCCTGATACGATACGGCTGATGCACGTGCAGATATAAGACGATCGCCTTGTTCACGCGGTTGCTCCTGCCAGGTGTTTATTATAAACGGCCATGAGTTTATCCGCGGTGGAATCGTTGCGAGACATCTGGTCCAGTTCGTCGTACGAATTCCTGTGCAGCTCATCCCTAAGCGGGTCATGCCGCAATACCGCTGCCATCTGGTTAGCCATCTCATTGTGATTCCAATAATCCACCCGCAGCGCGTTTCGGATAACCTCGGCAACACCGGTTTCTTTACTCACAAGCACCGGCGTGCCGTAGCCGATTGCCTCGAGCACGGTTAGCGCAAACGGCTCGGTTGGGGAGGGAAGCACAAACAAGTCGGCAATAGCAAACGCATCGCGCCAAGTTTTGCCGCGCTGAAAGCCGGTAAACAGCACCTGATTACCAATACCGAGCTCAGCTGCCAGTTCGATCAGTTCGTGATATTGCTCTCCGGCGCCAACCAACAGCAGGTATGATTTTGGCGCATATTTGCTAGCGATACTGAACGCGCGCAACAAGTGCGGTAAACCCTTCTGGATCGTAAACCGCCCAACATTCACCACCACCCGATAGCCATGCGACTTCATAAGCGCTAGGTATGAATAGGCGTTCTCTCCTGAAGAAGGTATCAGTGCCGATACGTCGATATTGTTATGCACGACCTCTATTTTATCTCCCGGAATGCCGTACTCGCGCATGATGTTATTTTTGGTAACATTACTGACTGCGACAATACGATCAGCCATCATCAGGCCGAGCTCTTCAATTTCGCGCACCATCGGGTTGCCGCCGTACGGCTGACCAGAACGGTCGGATTCCAGCGAGTGCATATGAATAATAAGCGGCTTACCGCTGACCATCTTAGCGCGTACCGCCGCCCGGCAGGTCAGCCAGTCATGTGCGTGAATCACGTCAAATTCGGTGACCAGAGCAATGCGTTCCACGGCGCGCTCATATTGGGATACTTGCCCGTACATGTCGAGCATGTTTATTTCGCCGGATGGCAGCACGTACTTAAATGTCTCGTAAACAGTCCCGGCACTCATCACCTGCTCAACGCGCTGAGGATGCGCCGGATTGATCTTCATAAAATCTACTTCGTTATGGTCAGCGGTGTAGGGCAGGATAAATTCAATGCCCACGCCCTTTTTCGCGAGGGCCTTACAGAGACGGTAACACTCCACTCCCATCCCACCAGCATTGTGCGGTGGTAGCTCCCACCCGAGCATCAATACCTTCATTGCCCTCGTAGTCTCTTTGTTATTAATTTTGTAAACTTATTACGCTAACGATTATAGCGCCCGTCGACCGTTAGCACAACCAATTTATAACGCCGCGTTGTGGATTTCTGCAGCATAACGCGGATTTGACGCTAGTGCAAGCCGGTTTCACCGGCCTCTTCGGACAATTGATTCGCAAACTGCATGAGCTGGTCAAATATGACAGGATCAGCTGAAACATGATTGAGTTTGCGATAATCATACGAATCCGACCCTACATTCGCCACCAGGCCGCCGGCTTCTTGCACCAGCAGATTCGTTGGTGCGAAGTCCCACTCATGGCCATGGCCGTTGAACACGATACGGCCATCCAGGCCGCCGTTTGCTATCATGGTGCACTCGTAACCACCGGCACCATACCGACGCACCGACAGCACCCGCTCATCAAGTTTGTCGGAAAAAGCGTACGTTCCCGGTTTGCCACTGGCCGTTGAATAAGTAACCCACGCCCGATCAATTGGACGTTTCGACACGTGAATCGCATGGCCATTGCAGGTAGCACCATGATCTTTAATGGCAACGTAAAAATCGTCGAGTTCAAAATTATAAATCACACTGAAGACCGGCTCATTATTGTCAATCAGCGCAATCATGTTGGTGGCAATCGGAATACCGCGGATAAACGGTTCCGTACCATCGATTGGATCAGCCAGCCAGAACGTTTTTTGGGTGTAATCCACTCCGCCCTCTTCGCCGCCAAAGCCAATACCGCTATCAAGCTCGTGCAAGACCCGGCGCAGTTCAGACTCAACATAGGTGTCCATTTCGGTCACCGCTGACGCGTCTTCCTTGAGGTGGTGCTCAATCTTGCCCTGCGCCTCGAGCAACTGCGGACGGACTTCCTCGAGCACGAACCGGATGCGTTGTTCAGCCTGTTGCAAAAAATCGAGCGTGGGATTCATGCCCCCTCCTTTGACAATCAGTATAACAGTAACTAAATTCTGGGCTTATTTATACAGCAAAAAATACAGTGCGGTAGCCAGACCGAAACTTATATCGACTCCCCTGATCAACGCAGGCGGCACTTTCGGAGCCGAACGAGCCATCATGTAACCGCCGATACCGTTTCCGGCGGCCATAACGATGCCGAACTTCCAGTTTATCAACGAGCCATGCAGTAGGGCTACAATTGTAAAGATAACCGCAAATCCACCACATATGTTCTTGATCAAATTCATCTGATGTATGTTGCGTAAGCTGCTGAAGCTCAGAAAAGACAGCATCAAAAAACCGAAGCCGACTCCAAAATAGCCCGCATATACCGAAGACACCAACATCAATACGAACATGTACGGAAGTGGCAAGACGATTTTGCGATGCTTACGGCCCTCAAGCCGCTTCTGGAGTATCGGCTCAAAAGCGAATAGGGCAACTGCCGCCAGAACAAGATACGGCACGAGGCCTTCGAACTGAACGACACTCGTGCGCTCAAGCAACAGTGCGCCGGCCACTCCGCCGATGGCACCCGGAATTATAAGCAAGTAATACCGCTTAGGAATCGTGGGCAAGAACCGTCGGTAACCGAAAGCCGAAGAGATTTGGCCAGGTAAAACGACCAGCTTTCCCGTGGCATTGGCAATAATTGCCGGTACTCCGATCGCCAGAAGCACCGGGAAACCCAGCAGCATGCCGCCACCGCCTACGGAATTGACGGCGCCGACCGCAATACCAACAAAGAATACAATCACTTCTTTCATGTTTGTTTCTGTTTCCTAGTATCTATTGTAGCAAAAGCAGACGGTCAGATTTGGCTAAAACCCTTAGGCACCACCCGAAAAAAGATACCGTGTCAACCGCTATGCTTTATCCGTCACGGCTATATAGGCACAAGCAACGGTCACCACCAGACAACCAATCCACACAAACCCCCAGTATCCGTTTCGGGGAGTATCACCCAGCAATATTATGCCGATGATAAGCGGGATAATCGTTTGCGTCGCCACCATCACACCGTTCACGATTGTCGCCAGCGTCCGCTGCAGGGCCGCCGTAAACAGGTACATGCCGAGTACTCCATACAATATGAGCGACCACAACAGGGGATTTTTAACGAGCAGCCAGATCGGATTTGGATAGACCAGTATCCTGCCAACAACCGATACACCGCCGAAAGCCACGCCGCTTAAACCAGCCAGCAGCCAGGTGCTCAGCCTACCGCTGGATTTAATGAAAACGGCCCCCAGCAGAATAAGAAGTACCGGCATTAGCAAAATGGTATGCTTCACGGCTGCACTAACCACGGCTGTCTTTTCCGGTTGTGCGGCCAGCGATAAACAACCCAGTCCAAGGACAACCACAAGTGCGGCAACGTATGTTCGCCAATTAATCTTACGTTTTAGAAAAAACCGCTCTAAAAACGCCGTCAATAAAACGCTAGTCGCCACAATTGCCTGAACCAAAAATAACGGCAGCTTATTGGCGGCCACAAGGGTAAGTATTCCCGCAGCCAGATCGAGCACTAAGCCGATAACATATGGCACCTGCCTGAACAAACGCAGAACCACGCGAGTGTCGTATGAATTGATATCACCCACTTTAGCGGCACTGGTTTTTTGCATCACGGCGGCCACAGCATTACACAACGCACAGCCAAAGGCGGCCACGACCGACAAATCGGTATTCATGCAACTAGTCTAGCAAGAGATTCGGTAAAAGTACCGCGCGGACTAGAGTCCTATCCGGCTGCCCAATCATTTCACGGTGATACAAAATTAATTAGGCTTTATAGCAGGGGCTCTAACTGTCACCTCATCGTCTGAGCCGGGGTTCTTAACGGTCAGCGTTCGATCGAAATCGAAAACAACATGCAAACCGTTTGCTCCTACTTTAATGAACTCCGCAATTTTCTTTTGGAAAATAGCAAGATCTCCAACGACAAGGCCTTCGGACATTTTGAAGTCTCTGACCGTTAATTCACTACCGCCGTAAACTGCTGGTAGGTGATGCCGACCTTATTCTCAGCCTCAACAGTGAAGGTGTAAGTACCTGACTGGGTAGGCGTGCCGGATAAGCTGGCCGTACCATCCTTATTATCGTGTAAGCTCAGTCCCGGCGGCAAAGAACCGCTATAGACGAATAGCTTCTGGTTCTTGCCGTTGCCGGTGGCCGTGAAGGTAAAGGAGCTGCTAGTGTTGAGCGGTGCGTTCAGAGTATCGGAACCGGTACTGGTAAAGATAGTACTCGGGGCCGAATCAGTGTCAGTGACGGTTAAGGTGAAAGACTTTGAGACCGTACCGGCACTGTTGGTGGCAGTGATGGTAAGGGGATAGGTACCGCTCGCACCGGCAGCGATCATGCCAGTGAAGTTGGCGGTACCGTCACCATTGTCGGTCAAGGTCAGGCCACTTGGTAGGGCTCCGGTCTCGGTAATGGTAGCGTTGGGAGTGCCGGTGGTAGTGATGGTGAAGTCACTGGGGGTAATGATTTGGCGCACACCGATACTGTAGCTACTGGCGCTGGTGATGGTGGGAGCTATGGCGGGATTAACGACGAGCTGTGACGTCACGACTGAGCTCCAGGCGCCGGCGGCGTTCTGATCCCGAACGCCAACCTGGTAGGTGCCCGGTGAAAGATTTTTTCCTAAGCTGGCGGTTAGGTTGCCAGCGGTGGTGTTATAGGTCATGGGAGTGCCGTTTCCCTGGCCCGGGTCAGAGCCAATGAAGTACTCACCACCGGTAATGGGTGAATGGTTGGCAGCGGCGGTCGTCGGAACGGTCAGTATCGTATTATTGCCGGTGACGACGGGATTTTCTGACCAGGCGGGAGCACCGACCATAGGTGACGAAGAATCTATATTAACGGCAACTGTCGTACTACTGATATTACCGGCATTGTCGGATGCATAGCCGGTGACGGTGTAGGTACCGTCTGTTGATTCGGTGATAGGCGGCGTACAGGAGGCGATGCCGGAGCCATTAGTGTTATCGGAGCAGGTGAACCTTACGGTAACAGGGCCGTTGTTCCAGCCGTAGTTGTTGGGCGTTGGGGAAACAGTGTACGTAATGATGGGAGGAGTGGTGTCGTAGACAACTGAGATAGTATTACTCGGAGCACTTTCACCCGCACTATTGACAGCCGTGACGTAGTAGCTATTGGAACCTTGGGGGGCAGTGGTGTCAGTGTAGGTGGTCGTGGGGCTATTGACGCTACCTATTTCGGTGCCGTTGCGGTAGATGTTGTAGGAGGTGGCACTAGCGACGTTGTCCCAGGTGAGGGTCGGGTTTTGGTTGGTGGCGGCGGGGGCGGTTAGGTTGATGGGGGCAGCCTCATTTGTGACTGGCCCGGTTTCCCAAGACACATAATCAATATTATTAAAACCGTTAACGTTGTTCGGTGCGGCGGGCACTATCTCCGTAGGTGACCCGCCGTTTAGCGGGAGCACATACAGCCCGCTTCCGGCGTCAGCTCCTGGCTGTGCAATGATCGCGAGTTTCGACGAATCCGGAGACCACGCAATGCCACTGGTGGACGTTAAATTCCAAGAAGTGTTACTGACCACCGTTTGGCCTGAGCCATCGGGACGTACAATCTCAATTTCATCTGTGTTTCCGTTCCGATTTTGAAACGCTATCTTGCTCCCATCTGGTGACCATACGGGGTCACTGATGGCGCCCGTAACAATGTCTACCGGATCACTCCCGTCGCTGTTCATGACACCAATTCCGCCAGGGGATTGTGGCAAAAAGTACGTATAGGCGATTTTAGTGCCATCGGGCGACCAAGAGGGAGACGATCCTCGCCCGATCTCCGTCAAGCCCGTCCCGTCAGCATTCATCACATAAATTTGGAAGCAGTTGGCAAAGGCAATCTTTGTGCCGTCGGGCGACCATACTGACTGATAAGGGGTCATGCCGAGACCGGCTGATATATCAGTGTTATTACTCCCGTCGCTATTCATCACAAATAGATCGTAGCCGTCTAATAGTGGAGTCGGATTATTAGGATCACACGCGGGTGGGTCCACCGCACCCTGATTGCATTCAGGACCCGAGTAAGACATACAACGAAAATATAATATTTTGCTGCCGTCGGGTGAGAGGCGAGGGTCGAATCCTTCGACGTCCATCGTAGACAAGGCCGATCCGTCGGGGTTGACGCTGTACATATTATGATTGTCGTCTGAAAACTGGATATTCGACATAGTTGGCGTTGCGATTGGGGAAAGCTGAGCGTTTATCGTCTGATTTGTGTCATCACTAATTTTGCCCTCATATAATGTCCCGAGTCCGGACCCTGCAGGGGCGGTAAACACGATGTCATATGGTGCAGATGGTAAGTATGAATAACTAAGCCCATAGGTACCGTCAGCTGCAGTTGTGACCGGCCCATCGACCACTTCATTTAAGTAAGGATCGAAAATTTCAACACCTGCGTTTTGAACTGGTGCACCAAGACCGTCATTAACAGTTCCCGTAATTGTATAGTTTGTGCTAGAAGCAGCATGGGCAGTGCCTTGTATCCCAATAAGCGGCCCCAGCGTAAAAATTGATGTCACGATTAATTGCGCGGATGTGTACGCCACGCGAATAAGCCCCCTCTTGCCTTTCATGGTCTTTGTCCTCTCATTAACGTAAGCTTTATGATACAATTTTGATATTAAATCGGCAAGAATATCACGCTAAAAAAGCGAAGCTATTTTAGGGCTAAACGTACTGTACGAATTCGCATCGATTACCTATCTCGGATTGACCAAACAACGATTATTCCCTGTACGTCTCGTAGAAATCAAGCAAAGGCTAGACGGTAGATAGGCCTCCAGCAGCCTCTCCGTGGTAAGGTCTGCCCCGACCGAGTCAATTTCGTTCTTTCATTGAGGGCTCCAGATTGACGCACCCAGTTTTGTCTTTACTTTAGCTCTATAGCGGTCGACTCGTTTGAAGCGTTACTAACAATATCAAGGAGCGTTGGCAATATGGGAACAACAGAAGCTACCAAGATAGCAAACTTAAATGATGTATTTCTTTATAGCCCGGTAGATTTATAGCACCTCGAACTAATCAAACCTTTTTGTAATAAAAAAATCCAAAGTCATCTAAATCGCAAAGATCTACTAACGCAGAGACCTAAACGAATCTTGCAATTCTTTACTGAACGTTTCCGGTTGTTCCCACGCCGCGAAGTGCCCTCCTTTGGAGAGTCGCTTGTAGTGAATCAATTTTGGATACGCTTTCACCGCCCAGCTGCGCGGGGCTTGATAAATTTCGTCAGGGAAAGCGCTTACTGCTACTGGAATCTTGACGCCACGGACATCAAAGAACCCTCCACCATTGGATGTTTGGTCCGTATCCCAGTACAAGCGAGCCGAAGATACTGCGGTGTTGGTAAGCCAATAGAGAGTTATATTGTTGAGAATATCGTCCCGGGATAACCCTTCAGTTTTACCATCGAATACACGAGCAATGAGTTCCTCGCTCGCAATGTCATGATCCAGCATCCATGCCGCTAAACCAATGGGCGAATCGGCAATCGCGTAGAGGGTCTGCGGGCGGTTGCCCATCTCAATAGCATACCCAACACCTCTCTTGTAGAAGTAACTGAGTTGGTTCCAAGCTCTGCTCTCGTCCGAACTGAGACCTTTGGGAGCCGGCTCATTTAATGCGAGCGCCCTGGAGATATCCGAAGGTACGGTGGCTGCCATGTTAGTCGATATACCGAGTAACTCCTTTGGCTCCTGCAAAGCCATGGCCTCCGTGACCGCATTACCCCAATCGCCGCCCTGCGCTACAAATCGATCGTAGCCGAGGCGTTTCATCAGCTCGATCCACGCCTTGGCAATAAGATCAGGGTTCCACTGCTTTGCCTCAGCTGGTTTACCGGAGAACCCATGACCCGGCAGCGATGGGATAACCACATGAAATGCATCTTCCTCTGCACCGCCGTTGGCTAATGGATTCGTGAGCGGTTCTATAACCTTCAATTGCTCCACAATAGAACCGGGCCACCCATGCGTTATGATAATCGGCATGGCATTCTCGTTCTTTGAACGGACATGAATGAAGTGAATATCGAGCCCATCGATATTAGTCATAAATTGCGGATACGAATTCAGCTTTGCTTCCATTTTTCGCCAGTCATATGTATTTGCCCAGTAGCGCGCGAGCTTCTTCATCGTGCCCAGCTGTAGACCCTGTGTGTCATCCGATACGGTTTCTTGATCTGGCCAGCGCGTGTTTTTTATACGCTGTTTTAGATCGGCTAGCGCTGAATCTGGAAATTTTATTTTAAACTTGCGGATATTGTCTCCTGTCATACACACCTCCCTCTTACGAACATTGACCCCTACACCTTGACCCTACTCTCAACGAAATAAAATCACAGTAATAATTTTTCCAGTGCAGGCTATTTGTCCCATTTAATATCCGTAGAGATTAGATACATATCGACACTACAAGCTTCAACCATCTACAACGAAATAACACGCGAGCACATTAGTCGAACTTTTCTAACTGTTCTTGAAAACGATAATTGTATAATTGAGGGTGAATTAGGAGTCGCAAAATGAGGACCGCAGTCATAACTGGTGTAAGTAGTGGTATCGGTAAAAGTACGACTGAGCGGCTACTATCTATGGATTGGAAAGTTTATGGCTTATCAAGGAGAAAACCAGATATTGCACTGAAAAATTTTGTTTGGTTGGAATGTGATTTATCCAAATCAGTGACTATTCAAAAGGCCCTGCGAGTGATTGACGAGGAAACAGTCGACCTTCTAGTTAGCAATGCAGGCGTCGCTTTCGAAGAACCTGCTTCAAAGGCCACACAGAAGAGCTACGAAAAAATGTTCTCTGTTAATGTTTTAGCCCCGATGATCATCGTTAATGCATTACGCGAGAAGATAAACGAGGGGACAATTATCACGATCTCTTCTGTTTCAGACAGGCTAGTCGAAAAGGACTTTGCACTTTACTGCAGCTCAAAAGCTGCGAATACTCGCTACTTCGAGTCCTTGGCGGATGAGATGAAAAATGCAAAAGTCTACAGCTTGCTACCCGACTATGTCGACACCCCTATGCTTAGGAAGCTCCAAGAAGGCCGAAATTTTGAGTGGAACGGCACGATCAAGGTCAGTGACTTAGCAAGTCTCGTGGTTGAATTCTCCGAAGGTAAGTACGGGCTCGAATCTGGCTCTAATGTCATTGTAGTTACGAATATGCTCATCGAGGACCTGGAAAATAGAGAGAGGCTTTACGGATTCAATACCGACACAAATCAAATGATGAGAATTTAACGCTAAAGTTCGACCGTCCTATTTGCCCTAGGAAATGATTAAGCTCCGTTCCATCTGTTGGCTTAACCAGCATTTCGTGACAAAGGATCCAGAACGGCTACTGAACGTATTGCGATTTAACTAGCTTTCCAAGCGTCAGTTTTTTTATACGGCAGGGGTGGTTGGACGAAGATCGAACTTTTGCATCCGTTATTGAAAATGCTATTTTGGGAGAAAATCACCATTAAACGTTATACACGCCGTGTAGCCGTGGAACACACAACCTTGGGATACATCAAAAATCTCGATAGATTTCACGCCTATGGCCAACCTTAATCACGAGGACTGTCAATTTACCATCGTTAAGTCGATATAATACACGGTACTCCGTATGACGCATCCGATACAGATTATCGGAGCCCCGAAGTTTAACAACCCCTGCAGGACGAGGATTACCAGCGAGAGCTTGAATCTTCTTTACTATTGCTTCGCGGTGAACCTTTGGAAGCTTTCTGAGGTCCTTGTCGACCGACTTTCTATATAGAACGACGTACATCGTTGTGTTTTAGAGAAGACCTTCCGCCTTAAATTGTTTAACAAGATCATCAAAAGAGTAGGTAGGCTCGTTCTCGCGCTTCATTGCATCCTCAATATCTTCAAGATCTTCTAAGACCTGATATTTAATGGCATCTTCAACTAGTTGCGAGATGCTTTCATCGCTCTCAGCGGCACGCATCTTAAGAGCCCTATACAATTTATCGTTGAGCGTGATCGTTGTGCGCATAACCATTTTCTCCTTACTATACATAGTAGCATACTTGCATCATTGCATCAATATGTTTAATGATTTCGGTTTTATTGCAACTGTATTTGATATGATGAGATACATAAAAAATAAACCGCAACAGAAGTTACGGTTCGATCACTTAAAATATTTCACTTTGCTAAATTCTTGGCAGGGGCTTCGGGAG
The DNA here is from genome assembly GCA_963810525.1 of Candidatus Saccharimonadia bacterium. Taxonomy (GTDB): domain Bacteria; phylum Patescibacteriota; class Saccharimonadia; order Saccharimonadales; family UBA4665; genus JAICLK01. Next base: position 1,043,640 of record CAWENB010000003.1, on the reverse strand, counting down.
GATTGCCGAACCTTTTGTGGCGTAATAAGTGTTTCTGCGAAAGGTTACGTTACCTATGAATTCATTGCAGTGTCGCTTCGCAAGTTCATTATGGCGCCAACGGCCTCATTCCGCTTATCAAACGGGGCAAAGATATGGTCATGGTAATAAGCTGCAATTACATTTGCAGAGATGCCACTTTCAGTTAATGCTTTTGCAAGTGCTGCGGTTAAGCCAACTAACTCTAGCGATGTATGGACTTCAATCGATAACTTTGCAAAAGGTCCTTCAAAGTCGATATGTTTGTCGTGCAGATAGTTCGTATCGGCTACGACCGTTAGTCCCTCTTTTTCACGATAGGTACAAAGAACTTCATTGGCTGGCAATGGCAGATCGTCCTTTAGCGATGCGAATCCATATGCAGTACTATCCGTATCTACTGAGATTGAACGTAGGACTTCCGCTAGGTTCGTGTTTCCGTTCATTTCACCATCTTACTGAAATCGACGCCGTTCAAAAAGAGGGAGTTATCCAACCAAACCATTTTATAGCAAATATGTCTACACTCAACAGGGGGTAGACTTAGTGATTTTTCATGGCAGGGGCACGTGGAATCGAACCACGATCTAGGGTTTTGGAGACCCTTATACTAGCCGTTGTACTATGCCCCTTCAGAGCTGATGCTAACACGTGTATAATAGCGGAACGACAATTAAAAGTCACCGGCTATTTTCAAATCTGTTAAATTCTGGTATACAATTATAGACATGCAAAAGGCTGTACCGACCAAACCAATATTGTTAATGCTCTACGGATTTCCGGGAGCCGGTAAATCCTACTTCGCCAGGCAGTTAGGCGACCAATTACAGGCGGCCCACGTTCACGGCGACCGCATCCGCAGCGAGTTGTTCGAGAAACCGACCTATGATAAAGAAGAAAACGCCGTCATCGGCCAGCTCATGGATTACATGACGCATGAATTTCTTAATGTCGGTATCAGCGTCATCTACGACGTCAATGCACTTCGGCAAACACAACGCCTCAATTTACGCGAATTGGCGCGGCGCGCCCACGCCCAGCCACTGCTCGTATGGCTGCAGATTGATCCTGATTCAGCCTTTGCTCGTGCCAGTTCCCGCGACCGCCGGCGCACGGACGACAAATATTCCGAGCCGATCGACCGGCCCGCCTTTGATGAATTCGCAGCCCGCATGCAGAATCCGAACGGTACCGAAGATTACATTGTCATCAGCGGCAAGCACACTTTCAACACCCAGGTCAGTGCGGTTTTCAAAAAGTTTCGCGAGCTCGGGCTACTCACGAACGATGCAAATGCCAAGGTGATAAAGCCTGGACTTGTCAACCTTATACCGAACCCAATGGCCGGCCGGGTCGATATGAGCCGCCGCAATATTGTTATCCGTTAAACAAACACAAAACTATGGCAGTCAAACAAGTTGAAATCCCGCACATCGGGACCATTAAACTCTACAAACGCCGCAGCGCCCGTTCGATCCGCCTGAGTGTGACTTCGACCGGCGACGTACGCGTTTCACTGCCGTACTGGTTGCCCTACGACGCGGGAGCCCGATTTGCAGCCGCGCAACAAAACTGGATTCTTGCACAGCTGCAGCGACAAACCGCGCCACTGCTCACGCACGGGCAGGCAATCGGAAAATCCCACCACCTGCAGTTTGTGGCCACACCGGATGGCACGCGAATTTCGACCCGGGTTGACGGCACGAACATCCGCATTACTCACCCATTCGCACTTCGCACGAACCACCCTTCGGTGCAAAAGGCTGCTGAAAAAGCCTGTATTCGCGCACTGCGGACCCAGGCAGAAACCCTGCTGCCGCAGCGGTTGCGTACACTTGCTGCAAATCACACACTGCCATTCAAATCGGTGAACGTACGGCGGCTCACCGGCCGCTGGGGAAGTTGTAATACCAGTCAGGAAATCGTGTTGAATCTCTACCTAATGCAGCTACCCTGGCATCTTATAGATTATGTACTGCTGCACGAGTTGACGCACACGAGAGTCATGAATCATGGATCAGACTTTTGGGACGAGTTCGAACTACACCTGCCAAACGCGAAAATCTTACGTCGCGAAATCCGGGCTTTTCGCCCGGTAGTAACCGGCGGCGACCGGTTGGCACTTAGCAGAACCTAACTTCACCCGCTGCTTGACTGCGAAAATATGCCATAATACGTACTTATGAAAGTCGTCCCGTTTCGTCCGCCCACCAGGAACACTAGCAACCAACTCGAACACCAGCGACTTGTTAGCCTCATCAACAGCATGGCCGATGCGGTTATCGCGATCGACAACCGCTTGCGCATTGTCGTCTATAATGCTGCCGCCCTCAATATCCTCGATCTAAATGGCTCGATTGACGGCAAGGAGCTGAAGGAAGTATTTAAACCTCTCGCCAAGAACGGCCACCCTGTCAATCTCAATGAGTACCTCAGCGACGCGCGGACCCCAAAATATGACCGCGACCTGCGTCTTGACTATAACGACGGCAGTACTATCAATCTGTTCGTAACCGTGACTCCGGTTTACCACGGCTTCGCACGCGGAGGGTACGATGGTTTCGTCCTGGTATTGCGCGACATAACCCGGGAAAAATCACTCGAAGAAGAACGCGACGAATTTATAAGCGTTGTCAGTCACGAGCTTCGCACTCCAATCGCTATTGCCGAAGGCAATGTCAGTAACGCGCAATTTATCGCCGACCAAACCGACGGCAGTACGGAGATCAAAAAGGCGTTGGCCGGAGCGCACGATCAAATTGTGTTCCTCTCGGCCATGATGAACGACCTGGCAACGCTGAGCCGAGCTGAACGCGGCAAACTTGTCGTTGACGTTACGCCCATCAACGTCGCCGAGATAGTAAACAACCTTGCGGACGACTACAAGCCGGAAGCCAAACGTAAGGAGCTGCATTTCATTACTAAAATCGACCCGGCACTCGGCGAGTTGCACTCCAGTAAATTGTATGTTCGCGAAATCCTACAAAATTTCATCACCAACTCACTGAAATACACCCACGAAGGCAGTATTTCCCTCAGCGCCAAACCCGGCGATGGCGGGGTCTTGTTTACGGTTGCCGATACAGGCATCGGCATCAGCAAGAGCGACCAGGCCAAAATATTCAACAAATTTTTCCGAAGCGAGGATTATCGGACGCGGAGCACCGGTGGCACCGGTCTGGGGCTTTATGTTACAAAAAAACTAGCCGCATTGTTGCGCGCTGAGATTTCACTCGAAAGCCAGCTCGATCACGGCTCAAGATTCAGTATTTTCGTTCCGGACCTGCCTGAAATACGTTAAAATTCAGGCAACCTCGGATAGGCACGCATCACCGGAACACTAACGTTGCGACCCTTCCAAATAACTTCCGAAAATTCATAGGCCCACATGGAATAATTAAGTATCACGATGTCGGCCGCTACGGCAATCGGGAACAATAGCGTTGGAGCATCTTTTCGTTGCGCGAAGGCAATACCGCAAACCGCGCGGTAGCTCACCATAAAGGCGAGAACGGATCCGAGTAGCACTACTTCGGCCAACCAGCCGAAAATCCCGGTAGCCCCAACTAAAACCAGAACGAATGGCGCAACTATAAAACCGAGCTCAAACAAGCTCAGCAGCATCACCAACTCTGGCCGGCGATGCATTTGCGGATAACGGGTGCGGATGGCCGTGTTACGCTGTTCGTCTGGATCCTTTACCGAAATCAAGCCTGAACGGGCATCGGCATGCATAAAACTGTAGCCGTCACCTAAAATTGCATGCTTGGCAAAATACGCTTCCGGCGTAACACTACGGGCCACGGCCGCGAAGCCGCCGGCATGATCCAGTTCGACACGCGTAATCAGCCAGCATGTACTCAACACGGGCGGACGGTTGAACATACGTCGTGGTGGCGCCAGTTCCCACATATACCGCATCGATTGCAGCAGCGACAAACCACGCCGGGAATAGACCGGCATAACACTTATCATCGATTTCCGTTTGCGTATCAGCGCTTCGACTAATTCACGCACTGTATGCTGCTCGAAGCGCACGTCCACACCGCAAAAGAGCAGGACTTCACCACTGGACTCCCCAGACAAACGCGCGTAGGCCTGATTCTTGGCCAGCCATTTCGACTTTGGCTCGTCGCCGGGGATAAAACGCACGCCGTCGTGGGCGAAATCACGGATAATCTGCGGCGTGTGGTCCTGGGAACCATCGTCGAGCACTAGCACTTCAAGCTTCGGATAATCACTAGTCAAAATTGACCGTAGGCATGCCTCCAATTGTTCGTCCTCATTGCGGGCCGGGACGGCCACGGTGACCGTTGGCAACGATTGGTCGCTAAAGCCTTTGACATTTTTCGGAACGCGCGTCGTGCGCAAATGGCGAACCGTCGACATCAACGGCATCGCCGCAACCAAAAGCTGCAAACTGAGGAGCAGCATGAGCCAAGTCGTGGCCACCACCGGTGAGTGGTCTAATCCGAGCCACCCGATAAGCATCACGGCCTGCACGCCCAGCAGCCAACATGCGGTAGTGCGCGTTGCCCGCCGCAAATAATCGGCCTGCATGCGCGTCTCAATAATACGCAGCAAATTTACTACCCGATACAAGCCGGCCACCAACACGCCGCAGGTAAGTAAATTGACATGCAACGCCAAGAGGCCACCGGCTGCGAATGAAGCCACTACTAACGTAATGGATGCCGCGATTTTTTGAAGTCCGCCATGCAGCCACCATATTGTCAGCAGCTCCATAACCGCCGAAGCCGCCAAAAGCACAAGCGATAATTCCATACAGTTAATATATCAAAATCATCCGAACCCCCGTTGCTATTTTGTTATTGATTATTGCGTCCGTATGTCGTACACTTGACATACAGCCACCCTACCGTAATGGTAGGTTTTTTAATTGGAGTGACAATGGAGCCAGAGGAAACATCCAAAAAAGGCAAAAACGCCGTCAAGCAGACCATGCGCGACAAAACGGAACAGGTTGCCGACAAAACCAGTAAACCAAAACGACGAAGCAAGTTCGGCAGCATTATTGCGAAGCCGTTCCGCCCGATTGGTCGACTACTTGTACGCATCGAACGCTGGAAGCCGATTCACATTTTAGGACTTATAATCATTCCACGCTATTTCCGTAATTCGTGGAAAGAGCTTCGCCTGGTGGTCTGGCCGAGCCGTCGCGAAACCCGGCGATTGACATCCGCCGTATTGATCTTCGCCGTAATCTTCGGGGTACTTATTGCCGTCGTCGATTATGGGCTTGATAAGTTATTTAAAGTGGTTATTTTAAAGCAATAAAGATATGAGCAAACGATACGATTCATCAAAGCAATGGTACGCCATCCACACCTACAGCGGATACGAAGAAAAAGTCGCTGAATCAATCCGGCAACGGGCCGAAAGTCTGGACATGAAGGACAAGATTATCCAGGTATTGGTGCCGAAAGAAAAAATGATTGAAATCAAAAACGGCAAGCGCCGCGTGGTCGAAAAGCGCATTTTTCAGGGCTATGTACTCGTGCAAATGAAAATGAGCGAGGACGCCTGGTACATCGTACGCAACACACCGAGTGTAACCGGCTTCGTGGGTTCCGGCACCGACCCGACGCCGATCGGCGTCGACGAGATCGAAAAAATCCAGAAACGCATGGGCATCGAACAGCCGAAGCACAAGATGGATTACGGCGTCGGCGAAGTCGTCAGCATCACCGACGGACCGTTCAAGGGCTTTGACGGCTCTATCAGCGAACTCGACGCCCAGAAGGGTAAGCTCAAAGTTCTAGTTAATATGTTTGGCCGCGAAACGCCAGTCGAACTCGACAGTTTGCAGGTCAAACGAGTCTAATTGATGCCGGAACAAAGTACTGGAAGCCATACACCTTCTGAACGAACACCTGAAGGTGACCGGAGATTCCGACACAAACTAGGCGAAACAGCCGGCTTTGCCGGTACGATAGTTGTTTGCGCGGCAGAAACCGCAGCGGATTCATTGCGCAAACTACCGTCAGATTTTATCCTATTTGCCGAATTCGTTAATGAGGAGTTGCGTCAAATATGGTGCAGCGAACCGCAAGATAGCGAATAATCAAAATCCGTCGTCACCAGGATAATAAAAAACCAAATACGTGATATTTTCAACGAGCCGTCCAACAGCGTAAGCTAGTATATTACCAAATTTATGATAAGCTATCCTTAAATTCTCTTGAGGAGCCTTATGAACGAATTGCAACCAGCTGAAGGTAATCGGACTACTGAAGGACCGGAATTCCCGATAATACCGGAAGCGTGTGCTTTCTCGGCTCTCCGTGAACGATATATGTTGCGCAAAACCGATCCCGGGGAGCGTATGGAATGTCATGCCTTGGTACAAATCGGATCCCAACAAAGGGAATGTTCAGCCGTCGCGATTACGGACGGAATTCCCGTCGCCTATGTCCAACCCGGCCAAGAATGCCTGGCGTACGTAGCTGTCGAAATCGCGGGACACGAAAATCTCCTTCGCGAAGTATTTGGCGACAATGACGAGTGAGTGCAATCGTCGATCACGCCAAAGTCGTTGGTATAGCACAGGGTAAAATTGCCGAAGGGTTAGGGAATTGCGCCGAAGAACCGCATGAAGACTGGTTGTAGTCTGTTTGTCTATATAGATTTGGGTTCACAATTCACACCGAACGGAAGCAATATGGCAGAACTAGTATTGACTAGTAATCCGGTCGGGCGGGCTTCGGTACAACATGCCCGACACTAGTTGCGAATTAACGGCTACAGGCTCTGAAATTGTCACCGGCCAGCCTGCCGGCGGCCTACAAGAAGTTCGGATGTGCGAGTACGCCCTCGGTACTCGGATATGTTGCGCCCTGGTGGACGTCGAGAAAGGTCGTCCACGAATCGTGAATGACACCGTCTGCTTGAAGGTTGCTGAAACTATTGAGACTGGCTTTCTCGACGCGAGTTTGCCGATAAGCCTTCACGATACGGCCGAGCAGCTAGACAATTAATTCCATTTACGATAAAATAACAGGGTTACGCACTCCGTGAGAAGGAGCAAAAGTTATGGCAAAACAAGTAAAAGCTAATTTAAAGATGAAAATTCCGGCCGGTCGGGCTTCGGCAGCGCCGCCGGTTGGCAGCACGCTCGGGCAGTACGGCGTTAACATGATGGATTTTATCAACCCGTTCAACGACGCCACCAAGGACATGCAGGGCGCTACCGTGACTGCGCACATCACCGTTTATGATGACCGCACCATGAACTTCCGGGTGGTCGGCGCACCGGCCGATGATTTGATCCGCGCCGCGCTTAAGATCGACAAGGGTTCGGGAAGGCCGAACAGCGAAAAGGTCAGCAAGAAGCTGACTGACGCGCAGCTCACTCAAATCGCCGAGACCAAAGCCAGAGACATGAACACCGACGACATCGCCGCCGTCAAAAAAATGATCGCCGGAACAGCCCGCAGCATGGGCGTGGAAATCGAAGGGTAGGCTGCATGACCGGCGCCGGAGAGCAAGCCGGTGGCGCAGATGCCCTCTTGCAGCAGGAAGGATATAGCGGACATGATATCGAGCCGACACAGCTACTCATGACCGCATTGATGCATGTTCGTGGAGATTGTATCGTTGCCGGAGGACTCGGCGGGACGTATGTGGCTGAGGTTGCTTTGGAGAATCAGGAAATAAATTCACAAGAACAGTAATTTTTTATTTAGCGTGGGAGGCCTAGCCGGCCGCTTGCACCACGAAAGGAGACAATATGGCTAGAGTTACCAAAAAATCAGAAGAAGTAAAGGAAGCGGCCGAGGCTGAGCTGGTCGCCGAAGTCACTCCAACCAACGAAGCGACAACGGAAACGGAGCAAGAAAAAGCCGCTGAAAAAACGTCTGCGAAAGCCGGCAAACGTAGCGTTAAAGGGCAGGCCGAGACAGAAGCCAAGGTAGAGAAAATTGAGCACCAAAAGCACCGTTCCGAAGAAAAGGTCGAAGATGAGACTGAGTCCAAACCGAAAATGGCCGTCAAGCCGACCCGTTCTCGGCTGGAGCGCCGCGGTAAAAAATTCCGCGAAGCCGCAAAGTTGATCGAGCAAGGCAAATCTTACAGCCTGCAGGAGGCACTGGAGTTGGCAAAGAAAACCAACCCGGCCAAATTTGATGCCAGCATCGAACTGCACGTACGGCTAAATGTTGACCCGCGGCACGCCGACCAGAATATCCGTGACAACCTTGTACTGCCAGCCGGCACCGGCAAATCCATTCGCGTGGCTGTATTCGATGATGAAAAGGTTACCGGCGCCGATATTGTAGGTGTCGAACAAATCACCAAACTGCTCGAAAAGGGCGACCTGAAGTTTGATGTCCTCATTGCCACGCCAGCCCAAATGCCCAAGCTCGGCAAATACGCCCGCGTCCTCGGTCCGCGGGGACTCATGCCAAATCCGAAAAGCGGCACCGTAACGCCTGACGTCGCCAAGGCAGTTCAGGAAGCCAAAGCCGGACGCGTGGAATACCGCGTCGACACCACCGGAATCGTGCACCTTGCCATTGGCAAAGTTAGCTTCGATACGAAACAGCTGGTTGAGAACGCCCAGGCGGTGATGGCAAGCATTAAGTCAAATAAGCCGACATCGATCAAAGGCTTATACATTAAATCCATCCACGCAACATCATCGATGGGACCAAGCATAAGCATCGACCCGAACGCCAGCTGATTGATATAATGTCTGGCAACAGATTCTCGGAGCAGTTCCCAATACCGGAATCCATACCAAGCCTACAGGAATGGTTTGAGGACCCCCGTTTGTCCGAGCCTCTCGCAGACCCATCTCTTGCCCCCGGCCTTTCCTACGGCCACGTTGCTGCGGCCGTCTATAGATTACTCTATGACAGAACCACTACGTACGGCCAAAGCCTCATCGAGCTGGGGCCGCGATATAATGGACATTTCGGCTATGAGACCCGGCTCATGCTGGCGGATATCGGAGTTGACGCCGATGCGGTCGGGCATAACTTCAATACATTTCTTCATGTGTCCGACACCATCGCGATTGAGGAAAGTTCTGGAGCACTATTTTTAGACCCGACCCAAAAGACCGGCGCTCTGGTTTCGGCAGTAATTCACGATGCCCATGAAGGGGTCACCGGCGATGTGGCGTATGGCGAAAAAACCGACGAGTTTAGAGCGTTTGAAGCGAACGTCAGATCTGATATGCTCCGAAAAGGGCTTCGCCATTTACTGCCGCTCTCGTTCATAGCTTACGTTGAAGCGATCACGTCTCATCGCAATAATGGTCCCGAACACGATTGCGTCACGGTCGGACATGGCAAGTCACAGTTCCTAGCTAGCATGGACGCCGGCGAAAGATGCTTTTGGCTGCTTAAGCATGGACTGGAGAGCTTGACTCAAACGACGGCTGAAGATCCCGTCAGAAGATTTACACAACTCGCCCGAATGGCAGTTTGTGTGAGCGGCACGACATATGCAGAATTGTGCGCGTTCAAGAATGATTTCAGCAGCGTCAGTGATATGCTTGCTGAAAATACGGGACGTTTTCAGCGTATACAGTCCGAGCTACCGCCCGTTATTCAAGCATTAGGTTATAGCGCGGATCAACGAACTTATTAACGCTTCCAGCCTCTTAAGATGCTAGCCTCGTCTGATATCATGGACGCATGATTATTTTAGGTATTACCGGCAGCATCGGCCATGGTAAGTCATCGCTGGCTGAAGCGTTCGCAGGTGTCGAGCCGCAGTCGGTTCACCTCGAATCATTTGAAGTGATTGCGGAGGTCATTAACGCCTGGCAGGCCCGCACGCCAATACTGCCCGGCCCGCATGATATAGAGACTTTAAACCAATGGGTTCAGCTGCTGCCGGACGTCCTGACGCAAACGGTCCACGTATCGGTCGATCCGGCTCAACTCGCGCTCAAGCTGGATGATATCAGCGCACACTCCGAATTATACGAAAAACTTTTTTTGTATTTGCGAACCGGCCAGCAGCACCCCGAGCTGTTGCACGCAACCATAAGCTCCGAAAATAAGTATCTATACCGCCCCTTACTGCAGTGGCTCGGCGGTTACCTGGTCGCGAAAGTCGATCCCGGCATCTGGTACCGGGAACTCATGCGCCGGACCAGCGATGCCAAAGCACAAGGCACAAAACTCAGCACCATCGGCGGTGTCCGCTATCCGAGCGACGCGGAAATTGTCCGTACCGGCGGCGGCCATATCATTGCTATCAACCGCCCGCTGCTCGTCGATCAGGATACGCGCGACCCGACCGAAAGAGAGCGCAAAAAGATCAAGCCCGACAGCACCGTCGTCAATAATGCCGGACTGTCCGAGCTGGCAGCATGTGCCCGCCAGATATTTGCCGACCTTCAGCTCGGCAAATTGCATAAGCAATATGTAGCTTCCGACACGCACAAGTGAAATCTGTTACAATGATACGGATTCATTAATTGGCCGCTTTCACACGGCATATAGAGGGAAATATGGCAGACGACACCAACACGCAATCCGACGGATATTATGATGAAGATGCGGGCTCGGATGAAGAGCTTGATCTTAGCTTCCTCGATGACGGCGAGAAATAGCAGCTCACCCGGGGACAAGCACAGCACGCCCAGGCTTCCGCGTATCGGTGCACACAGCTCGAACACACTGCACCAATCAAAAAAAAACCGGCCGGTGCCGGTTTCGAATGAATTGCGTGTCGGTATCGTCGTGCCGCATGTTTTTATGCAGCGTGACATCTTACCGCAGGTCATTTTTTCGCCGGCAGCGCTTGCGTGCGAACTCGCCGACGGACTACAGCGCAGTGGGGTAGCGGTCACGCTCTTCACGCCCGGACCAATCGATACGCACACCGAAAATATCACGGCCGACCTAAGTTACTTTGAGCGTGAGTTGCGCATACGCGGCGACACGTACATGGGACTACTGAAAAAACACCCTTTTACCTTCATTACGCTCGCTCGCCAGCTACAAAGCGAACTGATTGCCCGCGCCTACGACATGGCCAACCGCGACGAACTTGATATCGTGCACATTTATACCAATGAAGAAGACACGGCCCTGCCGTTCGCGGCGCTCTGCAATAAGCCGGTCGTTTTCACGCACCATGATCCGTTCAATTTTCTCGTCAAATATAAGAACGTTTTCCCGAAATACAAATCGCTGAATTGGATATCCATGTCATATGCGCAGCGAAAGGGTATGCCCGGTGACACCAATTGGGTTGGCAACGTTTATCACGGCCTGGCGATAGACGAACTGACACCGGTCAAGCAGCCGAGCGGCGATTACATTGCGTACCTCGGCAGAGTTATTGAACCGAAGGGCTTACATCTTGCCATCGATGCCGTCAGAGCCTACAACTCGGCGAATCGGCAACCGATCAAGCTGAGAATCGCCGGCAAGCACTATACCGGACACAAAGACAAATACTGGACCGGGCAGATCTTGCCGCGATTAAACGATCCGGCTATATCATATGATGGGTTTTTCGGTGCGGATGCAAAGCGTGAGTTCCTAAGCAATGCCCGGGCGGTCATAGTACCGTCGCTATTTGCCGAGCCGTTTGGCATGGTGGTTATCGAAGCGATGGCTTGCGGAACGCCGGTAATTGCGCTCGACTCGGGCGCGTTGCCGGAAATTGTACGCGATCATGAAACGGGACTACTGGTCAAACGGCACTTCAGAGAAGACGGAAGTCTCGACGAAACCGCCACGGTTAACGCACTAGCAAGCTCGTTCCGACACATAGATGCAGTCGATCGACAGGCTTGTCGCCGGGAATTCGAAATGCGCTTCACCTCCGAACGTATGTGCGGCGATCATCTGGCAATCTACCGCAAACTCACAATATGACGAGATCGGTTTTGATGCGGGGGTGTGCAACGTAATTTTCGAGGACGATGTTTTCTTCTTTGAAGTCGTCAATGTTTGAAACATCGCCGACGATTTTGAGTTTCGGGAACGGATACGGCTTGCGCCGCAGCTGCTCTTTTGCCGGCTCGATATGATTCTTATAAAGATGCGCGTTACCTGCGGCAATGATGAGTTCACGCGGCTCGGCACCAACCAGATGCGCCACCATATGCAGCAACAGTGCGTATTGTGCGATATTGAACGGGGCACCCAGGAATACATCCCAAGAGCGCTGATACAGTTGCAGCCGAAGCTTACCCTTGGTCAGATCAAATTGGAACATGGTGTGGCACGGCGGCAGGCGCATATCACCGTAATCGTTCGGATTCCAGCGTTTATCGCCGAGCTCACCGGCATTCCAGGCGCTCACAATTATTCCTTTGGAATCCGGATTGGTTTTCAGCTGATCAATCGCCCATTGCAGCTGATCAAATTCGCTGCCGTCGGGACGCCGCCAATGCCGCCACTGGACGCCGTAGACGCGGCCCAAATCTTTCGAGCCCTCATGCAAAAACCCATCCCAGTAGTAGATTTTGTGATCGTGTAGATACTGCACGTCCGAGCTGCCGGAAATAAACCATAGCAGTTCATGCAACAATATTTTAAACGGCATTTTTTTAGTCGTAAGGAGCGGGAAGCCAGTCCGCATATCAAAGCGAATCTGCGCCCCAAAAACCGATTTGATAGGATGGATACCGCGCGTTGGCTTAGTCTTGCCATCCTTCATGATTTCGGCCATCAGCCTCAAGTACTGATACTCCGGGTGTGCCACGCTGTAATCCCTCCACGTTTTCACTATATGGTAGCAGGGAACAGGCGCATCTTACAAGCCACCGGTGACCAATTTGGCTGCGCCGATAATATCACTATGGTTGACTTTCTCGAATACGATGGCGTCGGCCGGCACACCGAGTCGTTTGAGTTGGTCCAACACCACTTCCTTGTAACCTGGCGAGCGCCAGTAAAGACTGCCCTGCATAACGGCTATGAGCAGTTCCGGACGTCCCTTGAAGTTATAAAATCCGGCAAACTGAGCAGCCACAAGCGATGCCGATCGATCCAGTAATGCCCTCGCCGCATTACCCTCTTTGCCGGTGTTAGACACCGTAAGATCGCTCAAAGCTTTGCCCGATGTCAGTTTGCCGCCAGACAAATGCAACTCATCAACCAGCGCGTTGTAGTGCAAGTACATTTTGGAAACTTCTTTATCGTAAAGCTGCTCGCCGGGATTCGTCGATTGCTTGTCAACAATCTTGCCGGTTGCCGTCGGTGTAAAACCAGTGTAGTCTGACGCCTGAAGATTAATTACGATATTGTCCTCCAATGCGTAAGCCATGTTGTAACCGGTGCCGACGATACCGGCCATCAGACTCATGCGATCGACATGTTTATCGAGCCTGGACGCGATCAGGCATACGGTATCATTACCGACGCTCACCAGTACTTCCTGACCGCGTTTTTGCCGCAAATGGTTTTCAATTTTCTGTCCGACCTGCTCGCCTTGCAAACCCGTGAAACCGTGTCCTTTAGTCACGCCTTCGACCAAAATTCCATCTAGCTGACCCTGGATACCCGTTTTTGGCTGGAGCGCAGCCGCGAAATTAATGCCGATGGCGCGAACATCCGGGGCGGCATGAGCGTAAACAAACTCCATAAAATCCGTTGATGTTTTAAATTTTTGGAGATCAGGGTGCGCCAGATACATCACCATGGTAACGGTGCCGTCTGCGTTATAGCGAACCTTGGCCGATTCACCATTGGTGCCCCCAATGACGAACACCTGGAAAACTTCGCCGGGTTTGACTAGCGATTTCGACGGCAGCTGGTTGAGGATATAGGGCAGGCTGGTTTTTTCGCCGCGTGAAGCGCGAGTCAACTCGTCGCAAAACGAGTCTCTGATATGTGCGTAGTCAGGTATTTCTATAAGCGGCAAGTCTGTCACGAACGTCATTATAGCGCAGGTTGCGGCCGCGGCACGACCCGGCGCACTTTTTTACCAGCCGCCTCGAGCATCTGCACCGCGTAACCGTCCGAGTGATCAATCATATAAACGAACTCCTCGATATCGGTCTGGGACAGCATGCGGGCACAGGCCGGACAGGGCATAAGATTAATGAATAGTGCGGTACCTTTGAGATCGATTTTGCGTCTTTGCGCCTCAAGGAGCATCATGACTTCAGCGTGCACGGTATCGTAGTAGTTCTGATCGTGCGGCGGAGATAGGTTCCTTTCGCGTGACGCCCCATAGTGCATGGCATAAGTCTGGAACGGTACCACCGGATTAAAGGTACTGAGAATGAACTTATAGTGTCTGGCGCTTGAACTTACTTTCTTTGCGAGAGCCGAGCCAGTTTGAAAATTATAATCATACGACAGCCGAGCCGCTCTGGTGGCTACATCCAGCAACTCATCTTCGGTCAAATTGTCCCGGCTTATTTCCAGCGTGGCACCAGCACCCGCTGGATCACGCAGTTCTTTGGCCATCACCGCTTCATACTCGCGGGCTTCTGCTTCGTCTATGAACGGCGAGACAAACCGATAATCTATGTTTTTAGCAACCAGTGCGTAATATTCGGGCCGATTGTGAAATGCGAACCGCCAGGAGCCGTTAACGAGTAAGACCTTATGAAAACCGCATTTCTCAAGTATGTATTGAGCCTCACGCTGAAAGTATCGCATTATGAACAATTTATGAGATGTAGCCGAGGCATTTACCCTGTCGATAATTTTCTGCAGACCCGGCGTATGTTGGAGTGTACGAAATTGTAGCTGGCCGTCGAAACCGTCAATATATGGTTCCTTTGCCAGACCAAGCACCATGTTGCCCTGCGGCAAGTATTCTTTAATAAGCTGCGTAAAGCGTACGGACGAAATTTCGCGCGGAGCGGCGATGAATATAGCGTGCAGATCTTTGAGCGGCTTCTTGTTCGCAAAGGCGAGATCGGCCCAATCGTATTCGAAATTGCTACTCTTCGGCATATTTTGCCTCGAAGCGTTTACTGAGATCTGCAATCTTTTTAGACTGCTTGCGGAACAGTTCGGCATTCTCCAGCGGCGTATACTTGAGATTGCGATAATTCCACACGGACAGATCCGGCCCGTCGGACGGGATGCAGTGCATATGCAAATGGTCCTGCACCGTGCTGTTGACCGCCATGCCGCCGTCGCGCAGCACGTACTGAATATCCTTCAACCCGTGCACCTTCCGAATGATTTTTTTGGCGATGTACATGAACTTGCGCACCGTCTCCCATTCTTCTGCGGTCAACTCCTTGGCGGATTTCACGTGGCGGCGCGGGATGATCATCAGATTGCCATCTATGTAGGCGAAGAGTGCGACCGTCAGCACCACGCCGTTTTCTTCGTGTACGATGTATTTGTCGCGCAGGTCACAAAATACGCACTTACCGACCGTTGTCCAAATGTCACCATAGTAGCCGCCGGTGCGGGCAGCGCGATAATATTCTTGTTTCTTTCTTTCTTGTGGTGACCAATCCATAGGCTAGCGCTCTTTCAACGGGTCCTTGCGCAGTTCCATGAAGTCCTTGAAGATGCTGCCGAGCTCGCCACCAATGGCGCGCTGCACGATTTTGGTCGTCGAGAGCGCTGTCGATTGGCGGTCGACCACTTCAACCTTGCCGCCGTACTTGGTGACGGTCTTGTATTCCTTGGAATTCTTATAATCGGCGGCCCAATCTTCTTTGACCGTGATGAACACATCAGGTTGCAACAAACCCAGTGTTGGCTGGCAGCTTGGCTCCGGCAGGATAGTTACGAAGTCAATCACACGTATGTACGTTAGCATTTCGGCACGAATTTTCTCACCGAGGATGGGCTTATTTGGCCCTTTAACTTTGCGAATCGCGTCGTCACTGCTGACGCCGACCACCAAAATATCGCCGTGCTTTTTGGCTTCTTCGAAGTACCGGCAGTGGCCGACGTGAAGCAAATCCCACGATCCAGCCGTGAATACAACCTTTTTGCCTTTTTCTTTAAGCTGCTCGTGCAGCCCCATCAGATCGCTCATGGGCACGAGCCGCTTTTTCCACGCCGAAACCATCGTAATACAGTACCCTCCGATTGTTATTCGTCAACCTAATGTTACCAGTTTTCACCTACTAAAGCCAAAGGCACACCTCATTAATTTTATAAAATGCAACCTTCTGCCTATATGTTCCACTAAATATTATAATAGCCCGTAATGGCCGGCTCTGAAGTAACCCACTCAAACCTCGTGGAGCACTTATTAGTGGCTGATGTCGCCACGGCGTACGAAGTTCCGTACATTTGTGGAGGAGTATTAGTGAGCGATGAAGCCGCCACCGCCTATGTTTTGCCTCCGCTCGTAAAACGACTTCGCTGGGCGGCATGCCGGCTGGAGAAGCGGTCGTTCAGATGAACGCGTATCAAACGCCGCGCTTCGATATCTTATTCTTATCGCCCGGAGAAACCGAGCGTTTCATGTCCCCCGAAGCATCTGAAACGACGGAAATTACCGCACGGTTAAATACCGAGCAGCATCATGGCGGAATCGGCGTAACCATCGGCTTCAACGGCGATCGTAATAAAATCGTCGAAACCATGATAAGCTCCGCCGTGGAAGCTAAGCGGGCAGCCAGCGGCGATGCAACTATTTCCGAGAACGATATCGTCTTATCAGGCCCTGATAGTGTTGACGTACCGCTTCGCCAAGCAGTAGAGCACCAACTATATAACCGTAACGTGACAAGAGCGATCGCCGTTTCTTTAATGACAGGGCTCGTGCATGATACCGCTTCGTGGTACCGGTATCTGGAACAACGCTCGCTTAAACACCGGCTCGACTTGCTCATTACGCAAACCCTGGGAATTGCGGCAGTCCTAGGCGGTGTTGCGATAGCCACTCACGAGTCTCCGGTGATTCCTGCTCCGACTGCGGCAATCGGAGTCGGCGCCATGCTCTGGTATGGGCGAAAAAATCTGCGCGCTCACATCGATGGCAGCACGGCCCGGGAGCAGCGCTATGCCCGATCCGCCCAAATACAAAACGAACTAGTAGTGCGAGACGTATACCGCATATTTTCAGCTGACGACTTCGATCAGCGGTTCAGTGAATCAGGAGGTCAGGAGTAGCTGCGCCGCCCTTACTACGCTTTCGGCTTAACCCGGTGTCCCGGTGGTTTTCGACGCACTTTTGCGTGGCGAGTTTGCCGGTCAGCAGAGCTACGTATAGCTCTGAGCCCCATCGCGCCTGTAAGTGTTCTACCTCACTAGGATCGACAATCTTGTCATGAATGGAAACGTGATCTGGCACCCCTGCCTGTTCCATGACCGGATCAGTGTCGTATTTCAGGTCACAACCCGCCGCACTGTATTGCTGCCCGGAATCGTTTCGCCGGCGAATATCGAAATCCACGATCCGAACGCCGTGGGACACCTTACTCATAACCTCACTGGGCGACAGAAGCGGCTCGTCGTACGCCACATCCGGTTGCATGTGGAATTCCGCCTCGCCCATTCGCATTCGATTCCACATTGCCATGCCGGTCTTCGCGATATCATACGACCATTTGTGCCACCACTTTCTGCGCACATCGAATGATGGCCCATTTTTACGCAGCTCTTCGTCGCTGAAGATAGCGGACAAATCACTGCCGTAGTACTCCCACGCACCGTCCATCAGCTGAGCCGCCCGGTCAGTGTGAGTGATGACCTTGATATCCCAGACGCTTGCTTTCAGTCGCTCATCCAGAATCAACCTACACGCCCGGTGTACCACTTCGGCGTCACTTATTGTGCGCAAGAGGTCTCGACTATGTGGCGACTGGCGGCAATCACTGGGGAGCCGGTTCTCGTCGGTAAAATAAAAGCCGCCCTGTCCGAGCGCATCCGGATTATTGACGCGGCCCGATTTCAGAAGCGACGCGAATAACGCCCCGATCTGCCGGGCTTCGGTGTCGTGGGGATCGTTTGCCAGTTCAATGACATCGAGGCGGGCTTTCTAAGCCATGATCAATTTCCTGTTGGCAGCATAATGATGGGTGCGGGCGGTATACGTGAGCGCTTCGATACCGCGCATAGCATCGGGGAAGTCACAAGCCCACCCCTCGACTAATTTCTGAAACACTTCAAGCGATACACCGCCCGGCGCCTCAAACCACGGACAGTGTTGCAGTACCTGTTCCAGCGCATCAATTGATCCGTCACCACTATCTATCGCTTTTCGCAACCGCTCGTCCAGCACTACTGCCGCACCGAGCGCTCTACTTCCGAGATTGAGCGACACTTCGCTAAGCCTAAACCGACCATCCAATTCAGATGCGGGGCGTTCACCGTAGTAATCCATAAATGCATCAACGGCAGCTTTTGACCAGTCCCGGTAGAGCGGCGGTGAGTCGAGATACAGCTCACGATGCCATCCTTCGACTTCATGGGGAGCCATCCGGTTCACCGCGTTGGCCGCAGCGTGCGCGCCAATACCCGCAATCGCCCTTAATGGAACGACGGATACTTCCGACGGTAATCTTTCCATTAATATGGACTTGGTCACTTCGGGCACAACAAATACTCGGCCCTCTGCGGGAATGGCGTTGTTATCATGAGCAGCACCATCCTCGGCAGTAGGCTTGTTCGGTGCCTCCACCGATGATAGAGTCATCATCATATTTTACCTTTTTATTGTTTTTTTGTCCATTTAATTCTTCTGCTATTTTTCCCAACACTAACTTCCCAAGAATTCAGTTAAAATCCTTACTGAACACATCGCTCAAGTACGCGAAAATTGAGTTGGTGCAGCAAATAAATTTGCGCCGAAGGAGGTACACATGTCACTCGACGACGCACTCGATTACCAGATCAGAAAGATCAAGGAATCGAACATAAAGCAAATTCAGCGCCAAAAATTAGACGGTAAGGCGTAAAAAGAGGGCCGCACTAGCGGTCCTTTTTTTATTTTATTGCGTACAATTAGCTCGTGACCGTAACTGTGCCCGTCATCTCCGGGTGAATGGTATAGTGATAGTGATAAGTACCCGGCTTCGTAAAGGTAAAGGTAAAGGTATAGCTCGAACCCGGCGTAAACCCAAGGCTGGTAGGACCGCTCATTTTGTCAGATTGGGTAACGGTGTGTGTTACGGGGATAACTCCGGCGATAGTGCGCCTCTTAATTTACGCTATACTTTAAATTATGCCAGAGACAGATTTAAACGACGGCAGCCAACAGCTCATTGATCTTTACAATGAGGTCGATGCCTTCATGCGCCGGCAGTACGGCCGTGATAAATTCGCCGATCACACCTTCCTCATACAGGAGCTGGCGGCTAAGCACCGCGTTATTGCACGGCACCAGCAGGAAATGCGCGCAATCGCGCAGCTTCGCAACAGCCTGGTGCATAATCCGTTCGCCCATATCGAAGGACCGATCTCGCAGCCGAATCCGGAAGTCATAAAACGCTATCGCAGCATCAGAGATAAGCTTCTTAACCCGCTCGATGCGCTGAGTATCGCTATCCCGGCCAAAAATATACACTCGGCCGCGCTCACCACGAACATCATTGAACTGCTGCGTACAATGAACGAGCATATTTATACGCACGTGCCGATAATTGACGACGGAAAACTTATCGGTATATTTAGCGAGAATACGCTGTTGTCATACCTGGCAGACACGGGTGAGGCGATTATTACCAAAGATATGACCGTCGCCGACTTTGCCGACTTCGTTCCGCTAAAGGCGCATTTTAGCGAGGCGTTCGTTTTTTTGCCTAAAATTGCGAGTCTCAGCCAAATCTATGAAGTCTTCAACAAAGCCATCCATAAACACGAACGGGTCGGCATGATCTTTATTACTCAAAATGGCAATGAAGACGAAAAACCGCTCGGCATTATTACGGCATGGGATCTGGCTAGTCCCGAATTCGAGCTTGGGTAGCCAATCCGCCGGCCGTTTTGGCAACTTTGGTCGGGCGGTTTGCCCGCCGTGCGAGCGACTCACGCGGTTTTCTTATGATCAACGCCTGATACGACCGTTCGGCACCGAATATAGAAGATGCGTTTTCGGAGACGGCACGATCGCTCGATGACATCCATGAATCAAGGACATCGCGTTGCATAACCCGCAAATCAAGTCCCTGTCCGGTTCGACGCGACACTTCTTCGACGACAACTTTAAGCATCATCTCTATTAGTCGTTCGACTTTTCCGCCGCGCTCCTTGCTGTCTTTGATGGCCCACGGAAAAATAACCAGCTCACCGCCGTACGCCACCAGATCATACAGGCGTTCCAGCGTATCGGCCGCCTCACGGGCGAATGTGATAAGTTCGTCCGCTCCATCGACTGCCGCCAGCATATCGGCTGCTTCGCGCATGAACACGGAAATCTCATCTTCATGACACGCATCTTCCCTTGAATAGTCAACGCACGTTTCCAGCGGCGTAAACTTAGACAACTCTCGCTCGCGCACATCCAGCTCGATATTGAATGGCCAGCCGTCATAAATAGTCATGAGCGTGATGGAATTTTCCGGGAATGGTACGCCGTCTTCGGCTAGCAAGTTGCCCTGCACATGCAGCAACGGATCATAGATACTGTACACAGCGCGCGCAAAGAGATTTGATCGTTGCGTGTTATGTGGAGTATTCGTGCAACTGCTAACAGCGATTTCATCCGGGTCAAGCATATCCATGCTAATAAACCGGACCGGACGGTACGACTGATTATCATAAATTTGCCGGGCCAACACGTCGACTTGCCAGTCGATGAAACGACAGGCCGACGCTTCGCCAGCCGCGGCCCGCTCCTTCGCCATTCTTGCCAAAGGAGCGTAATCTTCATGGGTGGATAAATAATTCTGAGCATCCACTCCCCATCGTTTACCGAACCGCTTCCAATCTTTGGCCGATGACACAAGTTCACTGTACTCAGCGTCTCCTGCCAGCAGCGCTCCAGCGGCCAGGGCGTCGGATGTCTGGATCAAAAGATTGCTGACAATACCTAGATAGCTGTCCTCGCCTTCATGCAGCGTGAACCGTATTCTCCAACCGCCTTCGACATCGTCGGCGAAACGCTTTTCGTCCAGCCTATAGCAGATGCGCTGTTCGAGCAATTTGTCCCGTAACGCCGCTCGCAGCACTCCACGGTCGTAAAATTGACCAATCGTCATCCCGTACAGGAACTCCTGGAGCGCGCCGGCCAGCAGGTCCCTTGCTGCCGCATTATGAAGCATGGCATTTTCGACCGGAAAAAATTCCGCCGTCTCATCCTGCGTGTCCCTGAAGCTAGCGAGAACGTCATCGTTCAACAGGCAGTCATTAATAAGACCGCGAGCTTTGGTGCCGCAAAGGGAAAATTCTCCGGCGCGCGCCCGCTCAATCAGAAGAGGTATAGAGGAGCATGGATCGACAATAAGTATCGGACCCCGCCCCGCATGCCGGGACATCCGGACGTCCGCGATATTGGCGGTCACCCGCTCGAACGCGTAGCCGGGCGCCGAAGGCGGTGCGTTCCTTACAGCCCTCCTGATGTCGGATAAGTCCGGCTCGCCTACCGGTATTGGCGGTGACGTGTCAAAAATCTCATCATAGTAAGTACACGCCTGAACCATCTCGCCTTCAAGGGGAGTTATGCGACTGGCTTCCGGCATTCTGGGCATAGACTAGCGGCTCATTCGGCACCCACCATTACTAACAAATGTTTGAACTATACTACTATCTTGCATGCCAGGCAAATTGTTACCGAAACTGCATAGAATGCTTTCGCCGGCGTTTTTCCCGGCAACTGCGACTGACAAAACCGGGGAAATAGGAACAGGAGGCGATATGCCGCTACGCCGTCGTGCTCAGCACATAGATCGGTTGCTCTGAAATTTTGATCTTGATTCTCGTATGCGCTTTCAAGTGAACCGGCTCGCCGTCGAGCTGCATCCATACCGGCTCCAATACGGTAAGCCCGGCCGAAGTACACAGATGCGCCTTCGGCCACTGCAGCGACCGCCGGTGAAACGACAAAACGGCGGACAGCGGCGTTATAACCGGCCACTTGTAACGGAAGGTATCCATATAAAAGTACTCGTCGAATAGCCGCACCGGTTGGTGATAGTATCCGGCAACTCGGGGTCCGTTGTAGAAGGTCCGCTCAAATATTTTTTGGCGACCTGCTGAAGTTTCAATAGCGAATGTCGGCGACGTGACCAGGCCGCGCCATATTGCGAGCACGGTTTGCAACAAGACGCCGACGTCTGACGTTTTGTTCGATATCTTCCGGCGATGGGTTTCGTCGTTAAGACGCTTGCACAATAGCCCGCTCACCCCGAAGCCTATGCAATTGTTCGCCAGTCTGTTCACGGTATTCCCTTGAATATCTGTTAGATAGCACTGTAACGGATGCATGGTTGCAATGCGTCCTTGCCGCAAGATTTTGTCGAGTTTCGCAGTACGCAACAGACCATTGAGCATAATCGCCATATCATTGCCGTTTCCGGCCCAGAGGGGGAGTAGTACCGTTGTACGAGCCCTATCGGGCAGCCGTTTATCGCTCAGTAAAAAATTGGTAACAAAGCTGACCGTGCCGTCACCACCCGCAATACACAGCAATGTCTTTGGCCCAAGCTTATTCGCTTGAGCACGCAGCATGACGGCATTCTCCGCCGTGTCGCCGGTCATCATTGTCAGGACAATGACCTGCCGACGACCCGCCAATCGCCGGATATCCGCAATCCATGCTTCAGCGCGATAGCCGTTGGTACTGCGGGGGTTAATCAGCATAACAAACTTATCAAAACCGGTAGACTGGGATGACTGCTTCTTGCGCGACTGCTGCATTTGTAAGTACGTGGTTATTACGAAGTATGGTACAGGATTGCGCCCGTCAGTAGCAATTCGCGCGTACGGATGAAGTGCTCGTTGTCCGGTAACGATTGATATGGGTTGTGTCGAAGAAATTTATAAAAATCATGCAACAGGAAAAACTCAACGAGATCATCTAAAACCGATACTCGACCGATGGGCGCGTGAACGTCAAGTTGCGGCAGTTTTGAAGCGCCGCGTTTTTGGTAACCGGAGTAGAGGAAATATTTGCGAACTTTTACCGGCTGTTTATATTTGCAGTCCACGAGCAAAAAGGCCATTGTCCGGGCGATGTCGAACACTTTGGGCCCGCGCGCCGTTTTCTCAAAATCAAGGATGCCGGTAATGACAGGATCGTTCGTGGCAGTAAAAAGCACGTTGCTGCGCACAAAATCCATGTGGAGTGCCTGTACGTCGTCTGGCAGTCCTCGGCACAACCCGAGCAAATCAGCGAATCGCTCGAAAATTCCCGGGCTTAGCTCCAGTTGTAATTTAGCGGCTAGCGCAAGCTGGACACCAAGTTGATTGAAATATGTTCGCATCCAACTTAAAACTTGCGCGTATTCATCAACGACGTCGGGTAAATCCTGTGCGGAAAATGCGTGGAGCGCAGCATGCATATCGCTCATGGATTTACCGAGCAACTTGATGTGTTTCATGGTATACGCTTCCCAAGGAATAGTTTCACCGGGCAAATACTCATACAACGCGGCGTATCGGCGCCGTTCGGCGCTCCCCATCTGCAGGAGGCGCCGGTCTGCAGTGCGTCTGGCCGGTAGGCCGCTGCTGGCCATAAAATCGGCGACTGCATTGGCGTTCTTGATTCTCACTAGAATACCCGGCTCGCGCTTGTAGACAATGAGATTGAGACTGTGTCCGGCAACATCCACGATCGGATGCGTCTCGTTTCGGTAGCCTTTAGCAACCGGTAGAAGCCGGCGTACCTGAAGACCATATAGGGAAGCTATGCGCCTGACGAGGGCATTATCAACGGTCGGCTTCACGTCTAACGGCATAATGCAGCAAGATGGTTTGATCACTAAGTTGGCGATTTTCGAGCAACTCCAATCGCTCGAAAATGTCGCCACTCAACAGCGGAACCCCATGGCCGAACAACACCGGCTCGATAGTTAGGTACAATTCATCGACCAGCCCGTTATCCAAAAAGAGCTTATTTATAGACGCGCCGCCACTTACCGCCAACGCCCGAGCACCTTCACGCTCAAGTCGCTTTACTAGCGACTTTGGATCTTCATCGGTAGTCTCCACGTTCTCACCGATGACACTTTCCGGCCGTGAAGTATATACGATCAAACGACGCCCGGGTGGCGCGCGCCGGACCCTGAACGTCTTGTAAGTCGTCGAACCCATGACGATCACGCCGGCTTCTTTCGTCGTCTCGATAAAAAACCGAGCATCAGCTTTACTCCGCCAATCGAGCGAACGGTGTCCCGCGTCAAGTCCGATAAAACCGTCCGCGGTTATCGCGGCAATGATAAAGACTCGCATGTCGCACTATTCCCCTCTGTTTTCTAATATCAACATCCAACTTTTAAGTATAGGTGAACCATGCAACTATTGCCACGCTCGTGCATCTATTTAATTTAAACGGGCACTTGCACAAGCATAGTTTCAGTGGTTAAATAGCCGTTAGGTTCGGTGGGGCAAAATAAACTCGAAAAGGGGGCTCCCATGCAGAGCAAGGAAGGGGTGTTTATCGCGATCGAAGGTATCGACGGCGCCGGCAAGGGCACTCAATTCGAGCTACTCAACAAACGCCTGGGGCTGGCTGGATATGATGTACTACTGCTCGATTTTCCGAGATATAATGAACCGTCCAGCTATTTCGTGAAGCAATACCTGAATGGCGTCTACGGCTCGCTTGAAGACGTCGGCCCGTACACGGCCTCTCTATTTTATGCGCTCGACCGCTACGAGGCGGCCAACCAAATCCGCGATGCGCTCGCACAGGGTAAAGTCGTGGTAACCAACCGCTTCACCGGCTCAAGTATGGCACATCAGGGAACGAAGTTCCGCAACGCCGACGAGCGCCGCGGCTTTTTTATCTGGCTTGATAACCTTGAATTCGAAATGCTGCACATTCCGCGGCCGGATTTGAACCTGGTACTTCGGGTCTCGGCGGAAATTGCTCAAACACTCGTCGATAAAAAGGAACAAAGGGAGTATACCGACCGCAAGCGCGATATCCACGAAGACGATATCGATCATTTGCGTGCAGCTGCCGAAGTATATGACGATATGTGTCAACTGTTCCCGCGCGATTACCTGCGGGTAGACACCGTTCGCGGCGGTAAAATGCTGCCGCCCGAAACCATCAGCAACCTAGTCTGGGAAAAGGTTTTTCCATTCTTGCCAAAGCCGTCGCGCTCGCGTAAGTCGGCTCGGGCTAGCACCCCGGCTGCAGCCAGTATCGTAGACGAACAGACATACGAGAAAACCAACGAGGGAGAACAGACCGTGACAGACGTTACTCGAGACTTATCGGACATTGTAAGCGATACAGGATCACCGGTGTATACCTTTTTGAACGCAAGTGATTCGGATGCCATAGCCGCGGCGTTCGTGCGTATGAGCCAGAGCGGTGATGATTTACGGCTTTTGCTGCTCGACGAATTCGCGCCGGGTGGTGGGGCAGCCAAGCGGTCGGTCATGCGTAATGCGGCGACGCAAGAATTGACCGGTAGGCACCTGGTGATTGAGCAGGCATCCTTCTTACTGACGCGCGAACTTGAACATAGCCGTATGCTGGCTTCCATTGAGCCGACGCACCGTTTTGAAGAAAAGGATACCGCCGGAAATTATAAATTTTTTGTGCCCGAAAATCTTAGTGAAGTAATCGAAGCCTCGTACTGCCAACTACTTAATAAGATCTTCGATAACTACGCCACGATGCTCAAACAGCTCACGCAATACCTGCAGGAAACATCTGCCGCGAGCCAAAACGATCGGGACGAAGCCTGGCAGGCCTCCGTCCATAGACGCGCACAAGAGGCACTTCGTGCCGTTGTGCCCATGGCCGCAGTTTCCACCGTAGGTCTGTTTGCCTCAGCACAAACATTCACACGACTTATCGGCAGTCTCGGTGACAGCGACCTTACAGAAGCCGCCGAAACCGGCAAACGCATTTCCGTACAGTTGAATAAAGTTACGCCGGAAATGTTTGAGCCGCACAAATCGCGCAGCTCCAACCAAAGTAAGCGCAGTAGAGAAGGAAATAACGCCATCCGCGAGCTCGCTCGGCAGTTTTTGCCCGGTAACCACGCCGCTGATACGGACCGGAAAGTCGACCTAGTTGACATTTGGCCACGCAACGAGCTCTATATCATACCTGACATGCTTTACGAGCATGGCACTTTGCCACTCCGTACGTTGCAATCTATGACTGAAGCATGGTCATACGACCAAAAAGCCGAGGTTTTTCATGCCTACCTCGATAACCGCTCGAACCAAAACCGGCTACCGGGCAGGGCGCTCGAAAAAATACACTACGCCTGGGATATCCTGTGCGATTACGACAGCTTCCGCACACTGCAACACTACCATCAAGTGGAGGACCTCGAGAATCAGGAACTGACGCCACGGTACGGATACGACGTCCCCGATATCATAGATACTGCAGGGCTGACTGAAACGTTTGAGAATTGCTTTGATATCAGTCTCAAGCTCTACAGCACCCTGCAACAGGCGGGCTTTCAAACCGAAGCCCAGTATGCGGTCTTGCTTGGTCATAAGTTGCGCTGGAAAGTAACATTTAACGCCCGTGAAGCTTTCACCATGCTTGGTGGCCAAGACACAACGTTTATGACCACGAACTTACTGAAACTTATCGAACAAATGCGCGAAAAAATCGCCGAATCCCACCCGCTTACGGGTGCCGCCATACCGGACGTAAATGAACACGAATCACTCACGGAAGCGACCAGACAAACAGATAAGACAGACCCGGCGCCGTAAGGCGCCGAAGTATTTATTCGTACCCGTAAATTGACATCAATAACATAAACGGATAGTATAGATCGCATGGTAATTGAAATGTTGAAGCAACTGTTCGTCTGTCATAGGGAGCTGTGCTTCACGTTTTCCGAAGCCAACGTGAGACTATAAATACAATTGCACAGCCAACCAACAAGACCAGGCTTCGAGCCTGGTCTTGTTAAATACTAAACCATGCACGTAGAGTCCTTACTGACACCACACCCGCTCAAGTTATCAGAGAATGCCGTACAGCAGCCACTGGTTGCAGAAGTTGATCCAAGTACCATATCCGAATTGCTCAACGAAGCCGGAAATCTCGGACCCGAAATGTACTCTGATGTTCTGACGGATTGCGTCGATCTTATTTGTCGAGAAACTCGAAAAGCGCTGTGGTACCCAACCGGCGACGTCAAACTGAATGGACACACCATAAAGCGTATGCCTTATCCCGACCTTGCTCATGTCGAAAACGAACAAGTGGCTGATTGTTACGGATTTACTCTGGTAGCCTCGGAGCTCATGGAACGAGCTGATATTCCGCACTTCATTACCTACATCAATCTTGCGTATATGAATGGACATAGCACGCTTCTAGTGCCGCTTGGCGATGGGCGTCTACGACTCGCCGACCCGTTAAGACCAGATCTAAATCACGATGCCACATCGGATCTTGACACACCCGGCCTTCTTGAATCATTAGCCGCCAAACCTCACGAAAAACACTCTGTCAAATTTGATGCACTAGCCATGGCGCACCAGCTTGGCATGGACTGGAGCGAATTCATCCGTGAGTTTCCGTGGATGTCTGCGAAAAAAGATTCAGGGCGCTATCCGGGAAAAGAACCGAAGGGGCAGACTCTGATAGCGAGTATTTTTCACCCTGCGGAAGGACGATACGTACTTGAAACTCATGCACGATTCCTGAAAGCTATCAATGAAGAAGATTTTCTATTAGCTGCTCATTTACTAAGTAGTCTGCGTGATCTCCATCCGACTATCGACCTGCGTCAACGTCACCCCGAGATACGGATATTGTCGCAAAACTTAGCACGCATTGGTTTCACTGAATTAGCTCGAAGCAGTATTGAAATATATATAAACGGTATCGCTAAAGTCGCAGACGATCCGCGCATAAGCATCCTTCACGGTGACTGCTTACGAAGTGTCGCCTCGACGGGTAAATGTGAGACATCTGCACTCGGAGCAATCAGTGCCTATGAGCGGGCGGTCGAAACGACTGCCGTAGAAGCATTAGGTTTAATCGTCGCCAAACTCGCAAAAGCTCGAAAGCTTGCGGCAGAAGTATGCAATCAAGCCGTAAGTTTTTAATCGTTCGTAGCCTGGCAAATATTACGAATACCTGCAAGTAAAAGGGAAATAATGCAGAACAGCTTGGTCGGGAGCTTCACGGACTACACAAACCTGCTCTCGCACCACGTCAAACAATATTCCAAAAATGTCATCAACCCCACCGGTTTCAGCCTGTATGACATTCGGCTCAACACCCATGTGCGCCAAGTATAGTTCAATGTCATGCTGACGCGCTGAGACTGATCCATATACTAACGTAACAGACGCCGGAATCTCACGTGATGCTTGCATGTATCTCAGCAGCTCTTCGGCCCTTGGCCAACAATGTGCAAAATCAAAGCCTTCGCGCCCTTCAATACGCGTGATGAGTGCGCTGCAGTGCCTGAACCCCTCACTCCAGTAAGCGGTGACTTCTGGAGCTCCAGTTACGTTTTCTCCCGATCCGACGATTTTCAATCCTAGCGTATTTATACCGGCCAAAGCTTCAGCTGCGGAAAGCATGTCGCTTCGCTGACCCGTCCAGGCTGAATTTGCGTATACGGGCACGACATTGCGAGCATAAGGTGCATTTTTCATAATATATATTATTCAATCATTAGATATTTTTTAGCAATTTTTACTTCTCTTTGCGCTCATGTCTCGATTCTAATGTCCGCCGGCACTTGACTTGCAGCGGCAGTTTGTAGTTATATAAATGTAACATGAGTTTTAACCGCGTGAAGCAAACTTCAATTATTATTCTCGGCCTTAACGGGCTGTGCTTCACAATGGTTGAAGCCTGGCGCGGATAGCCCGCGCATCGCACAGCCCGGAAGATCAATCAGGCTTCAACCGAAGCCTGATTTTTATTTCTGAAGGAGAAACATATGTCACAATCCGGCGAAACTACTAGCTCTATTCCGATAGGTCAAGCAGGAGATGCGCTCAGAGACGAGGCCGCACAATACCCAAGCTGGCGGGCCATGCATGGTTCAGCCGATGAACACGGTACAGTTGCCGACCAGGGCGAAGTGTCTCCGGCCGTCTCATTAAGTGTCGGCAACGATGCAGCTCTTGGCATCGGTGCACAGGCGTGCGTGATAATAGAGATGGAGCGGGACAATGAAATCTAGCAAATTGATTGCACCGTATACTGGAGCGGAAGTACTGATAAAATGTCTGGAACGCAAAAGTGTCGAATATATTTTCGGCTACTCGGGTGGGGCAGCGATTCCGTTTTTTGACGCAATCGTCACTATGAACACGAAGATCAAGTTGGTTCTCACCCGGCACGAGCAGGGCGCGACACATATGGCCGACGGTTATGCGCGGGCATGCGGTAAACCCGGAGTCGTACTGGTTACGAGCGGACCGGGCGCAGGCAATACCATCACCGGACTCATGACGGCGCAGATGGACAGCGTGCCGATGATCGTTATCAGTGGGCAGCAAATCCGGTCAATGCTCGGGCTTGACGCTTTCCAAGAAGCCGACGTCTTCAACCTGACGATGCCGGTCACCAAACACAACTTTCTGGTGATGGAAACGGACGATATTCCTCACGTTGTCGACGAAGCGTTTAAAATTGCCACTAGCGGCAGGCCCGGCCCGATACTGATTGACGTTCCGAAGGACGTTAGCTCGGCGCCATTCACCGGTTCACTTACGAGCAGGGCACGAACCAACC
Organism: Candidatus Saccharimonadia bacterium; assembly: GCA_963810525.1. Taxonomy (GTDB): domain Bacteria; phylum Patescibacteriota; class Saccharimonadia; order Saccharimonadales; family UBA4665; genus JAICLK01. The sequence continues at coordinate 1,013,904 of CAWENB010000003.1, read as the reverse complement.
AAAAGCCGGTCTTTGCGGCACCGCAGGAATTACTAATAGTAAAGTCTGCAGGTATGCTCGCGGATGCTGAGCGTCCGGTTATCCTGGCCGGGCACGGCGTTTTGCTATCGGGCGCTCAACGAGCGCTGCAGCACGTCAGTGAACAATTCGACGTGCCGGTTACGACCACCTTGCTCGGCAAAGGCGCCGTTGACGAAACCCGACCGCGTTCGCTTGGCATGCTCGGTATGCACGGCACCGCGTATGCCAACAAAGCCATCCTTGAAGCCGACGTCATCATGAATATCGGTTCTCGTTTTGATGACCGTATCGTCGGTGACGTGTCTCTTTTCGGCAAACATGCGCAGATCATCCATGTTGATATCGATCAAACCGAGCTCGGAAAAATGATCGTCCCGGATATAGCCGTGCAGGCAGATGCCAAAGCTTTCCTTAAAGCGCTCATCGCCAGCAAAGTACACGCTCGCCACGCAAGCTGGCATAAACGGATTCAGACTAATAGGCAGCGCTTTCTGCTGAGATATGATACTTCCGGCAAGCTCACCCAGCAGCAGGTGATAGATGAGATCTGGCGGCAAACCGATGGCCATGCGATCATCACCACCGATGTCGGCCAGCACCAGATGTGGGCGGCGCAGTTTTATAAAACTAGACACCCCAACCAGTGGATTTCATCCGGGGGGGCGGGCACTATGGGTTTCGGCATGCCGGCGGCCATAGGCGCACAGTTTGCCGAGCCGAACAAACCTGTTATTGCTATTGTCGGTGACGGCGGTTTCCAAATGACCCAATACGAACTGGCAACGGCGGCGCTCCATAAATTGCCGATTAAAATTTTCGTTCTGAATAACCATTACCTCGGCATGGTACGTCAGTGGCAAGAGCTATTTTATGATAACCGTCTGAGCGGTGTCGATTTGGAAGGTAATCCGGATTTTGTGAAACTCGCCGAAAGTTATGGCATCAAAGGTTTGAGCGTTAAAAAGCCCCGCGAAGTCGCCGGCATTGTTACTGAGGCGCTCGCGTACCATGGTGGACCGGTGGTCGTAAACTGCGAAGTCGCTAAAACTGATAACGTGTATCCGATGATTCCGGCCGGACGAGGCTATGAAGCTATGCTAGTGAGCGCACCGAAAGTAAAACTCGAAAAACCAGTTGGGAGCACCTAAGCTATGGAACGAATCGATGGTCAGGTTTACACCCTAACCCTGACCGTACGCGATCGGCCAGGGGTGTTAGTGCGCTGCGCCCAGGTGCTCGGGCGTCGCAGACATGATATTACGGCGCTCAGGATCGCGACCGAATCAAAAGGCAGTGAAACATCGACCATGATTATCGACGCATTCGGCCAGACAGTAGCCATACCGCAAATAATTGCTCAGTTATCCAAGATTATTGACGTCATCAATGTAACAAAAAAGGAGTAATCATCATGTCTACCTACGGCCCCTATTCGCCTATGCGACGGGCTGGCGACCTGCTGTACGTTTCCGGACAAGTCGGCATCAACCCAGAAAATAAAGTCGCTCCGAATGACGCTGCGAATCAAGCTGAGCGTGCCATCCTCAATATTGAAAATGTGCTTTTAAAAGCCGGTGCTAATCTGGATAACGTCGTTAAGACCACCATATTTCTGGTTAACATAGATGATGTTACCGCGGTGAATGAAGTCTACGAGCAGCGTTTTTCCGAACCGCGCCCGGCCCGGAGCACCGTGGGAGTGCACGAGCTCCCGCGGGTAGCGGGAGACACGGAACTTTTAGTTGAAATCGAAGACGTCGCCTACAAGGAGCGTACATGACTCCGACCGTTATTGACGACACCGTTAAAGATATTATGACGTCGCGCGTGTATGATGTCGCCATCGAAACGCCGCTCGCAAAAGCCCGAAGACTAAGCGCACAAATAGGATGCGACGTCTATCTCAAACGCGAAGATTTACAACCAGTGCACAGCTTCAAAATCCGCGGTGCCTACAACAAAATCACTCAACTGAGCGACGCCGAGAAAGCAAGAGGCGTCATTGCAGCCAGCGCCGGCAATCACGGCCAAGGTGTCGCGCTGGCGGCCAAGAAGCTGGGACTCAGCGCCGTCGTCGTCATGCCGCGCACCACGCCGTCGATTAAGGTAGAGGCCGTCAAAAGCTACGGCGCCGAAGTGGAACTGGCCGGCGATAATTATTCCGAAGCCGCCGACTACTGCGAAATGCTTATCAAAAAATCCGAACGGACATTCATCCATCCCTATAACGACCCGCTCGTCATCGCCGGCCAGGGTACGGTCGGCCAAGAGGTACTCGAGCAATTACCAAGCGTCACGCACGTGTTTGTGCCGGTCGGCGGCGGCGGGTTGATTGCAGGCATCTCCGCCTATATCAAAGCGCTGCGGCCCGAAGTGAAGATTGTCAGCGTAGAACCGGAGGATAGCAATGCGATGCAGCAAAGCGTCCGACAGAACAAACGCGTTTTACTGCCGCATGTTGGTATATTCGCCGACGGTGTCGCCGTCAAGCAAGTAGGAACTAACACGTTTAAAATGGCGCTCCACAAAGTTGATGATTTTATCACCGTCACAACCGATGAAATCTGCGCCGCAACCAAAGCCGTGTTCGAAGACACTCGAAGCATCGTTGAACCAGCCGGAGCGCTCGGCGTCGCCGGCATAATGAAATATCGTTTGCGAGAGAATGCGAAAGCCGTGGCGATTTGCTCGGGGGCGAATATGACATTTGAGCGCCTGCAGCAAATCGCGGAACGCACCCTCATCGGCTCAGGCAAAGAAGCCCTGTTTTCAGTCGCCATGCCGGAAAAACCCGGTTCACTGCAAACCTTTTGCAATAAAGTTGTACGTGGCCGCAGCATTAGCGAATTTTCCTATCGTTTGCAGAATCGGTCGCAAGCTCACATTCTCGTCGGAATCAGCGTCAATGGTGCCAATGATCGGGAAGCGCTTCGTGCATCTATCCTTAGTTACGATTACAATTGCCAGGACTTGTCGCTCGATGAAATCACCAAAGAACACACGCGCTATATGATCGGCGGTCCGGCTTCTACCGCGGAGCATGAGCACCTCTATCTGATTGAGTTTCCTGAACGCCCTGGTGCGCTGGTGGATTTTCTGACAGTATTTGATAACAGATGGAATATCAGCTTATTTCATTATCGCTCCGCAGCCAGTGACAATGGCCGGGTACTCATGGGATTTGAAGCTCCGGACCAACGCGCACTGGAACGCGACATAAGGAGAACCGGATTCGCATTCACGAGCGTCAAAGATAATAAAAGTCTGAGCATATTCATAACTTAAAATCTGCTTGGAGTCAGGGCCAGTGCACCCTACAATGAAACCGTACCACGATGGACAAACAAAAAATAAGCCGACACAGGCCCGACGGTGTCATATGTTTTTCGTAATATAGAAAGGATTGTCCTGCGTATGGAGCGAAGAGCGTGCAAATAAAACCGAATAATCTCGGCAAGCGATTCAATCCAAGTCATCCGGTGTGGGCATATCCTGCCAACCACCCAAGCAAAGCGCCACTCGAAGAGCCTGGAATCATCTCACTCACCGACGGTACGCAGGTCGCTGTACGCAGCGTCCGTTGGCGTCCAGTCGGCCTGCCCCCTAAAAAAGGAGTGTTTACTGCCGATGTCAGTCTCGTAACGATGGCGATTCGTGAGGAAGGATTTATCTTGCCGCCTAAGCAAAGGAAAGTCGGCCTCGAAATCGAACGCGTTATCGTCGGCGATGATATGCAACCGTGCGATTTGTACGACGATAAATTGCCAAAAACTGGCCTAATTCGACATATGCTCGAAGAACATCCCGAACTTTTTCGCTGCATTCTGGAATCCGGCGTCGGACCGTATACCGATGTGCGGACGGCGTATCAAGCGCTCGGACGTGATAGCCGGAAAACTCTGTCCAGTCTGCCGGCCGACTACCATATTGACCCGGCCGCAGCCCTTATGCTTATCACGCCCAAGCCCGCCGATGTTTCACCGAACCCCTATATCCAGGGAATCGTACGTAAAATCGGGCCGGTGATGCTCAAGGCAATCAGTAACGGCGTGCACGAACATCATGATGTGCATGTTCAGTATGCTCCAGTAGTGGCAAAATATTTGCGCGTCATTGCGCCGCTGTTAAATGTCGGACTGCTCGCTGCCCCATTTGCGTTCAACCAACTGACGCCTCGGCTCGGAGAAATATTAGAAGAGCCGGACCTGAAAAAATATGATGGCCGCCAGCCACATTCAGTGCGATTTCCCGCCCGATTGATCAATGGTAACGGCGGTATCGGCAGGCCGGTTGTTCACATTGATCTTGACGAAGCTTTGCGTGACGCCGATCTATTGCTCAAACGCGGCGAAATAAACATACCTGCCCGGGTGTATGGGCACTACGCCGATGTGCGTCTCCGATTTGATCCGCCGATCGGCGGCCGAACAAATCACCCGGGCAGGATCGAACTCTGCGTGAAAGATAATGCCGCCGGACGCATCGAAACGCTCAGCGCATGGGGAGAATTATCAACCTCGGTTATTCGCCGCCTGGAATCGATCGCCGGCGGCGGCGATTCGGCGATCAGGGACCTACACCGCTCTTTTGCCAACTTGTTCGGCGCGCCTGCCGGTAACGCAGCATATGCACAAACACATATGTCACGCGTTAAATCGAATAGTCTTGAACTGGCATACAGCGGCAACGACGCGACTTTTCTCAACGGCAGGGGACAGCGAGTCAAAGTGCAGCGTCAAGTGCAGGACCTTATCGCTTTTGCCGAATCAGCAGGTCCGGCACTTTCGGTCCAATCAAAAAAGATCATTGGCGATAGCCTGCTGCCATCTGCTAAAGTCGCGCAGGTCTTGAACCGCTTTACCGATGCATCGGGCGCGCCGACGCTGCTCGGATACTACCGAGAAGGGATTGGCACGCCCGCCCAATGGATGATATCGCGCAAGGACGCTTTGGCTGCCCAAGGCTATAGCGAAGAACAGACGATGCTTGACTGCACTCGTGACCGAGTAACTGCTTATGAGGCGTATTTAAATGGTGCCCTCAACCAACAGACACAGACAGCCGAAAAACAGTAAAATCGCAATTAATAAAGTGATTTCGCTTATTGACTTTAGTATTAAGACGTGCGTAAAATGTTGCATGATTATGAGCAGTAATCGTGTATTTTTTGGGATTTGTGACCGCATTATTGTCGGCTCAGGGGAGCTCGGTTCTTGAAGCACGCCAAAATCTTCGCGAATCGAACCGAGCCCCAAGCGAGCTCGGTTTTTTTAATTAGGCATCTATGACAAGTAACGAACTCATCGAACAAACCAAACGATTCATCACTATTCCGTCGTCGCGCGACGATCCGGATGCTCTGCGCGCTGCTGTCGAGTTCGTGGCCGACATTGTTAAAAAGTGCCCTGGTGTGAGCATCGAATGGTTCGAGCGCGACGGCACAATGAGTTTCCTGGCCTACCGGGGTAGCGTCCGACCCAAGGAGTTTGACATACTACTCAATGGCCACGTGGACGTAGTTTCCGGGAAGCCGGAACAATTTCAGCCGACAGTCAAGGACGGTCGTCTTTACGGACGCGGCGCACTGGACATGAAGGGCACTACACTGGTGTTGACCGACGTGTTCTGTCAAATGGTCAACAAAGTTCCCTATAATTTAGGATTGCAAATCGTCTGCGATGAAGAGATTGGCGGCTACAACGGTGTGCGTTTGCAAATCGATCACGACGTCCGCGCCAAGTTTGTCATCATGGGCGAATACGCCAATCATCGTCACACTATTTATAACGCCGCCCGCGGTTTGTGCTGGGCCGAGATAGCCTTCAAGGGCAAGGACGCCCACGGCGGCCATTTATGGCACGGCGAAAACGCCGTCATCAAAGCCGGCAACTTTGCCGGCGCGGTCTTGAAACGATTCCCGACACCCACACAGGAAACATGGACCACCACTGCAAGTATTGCCAGTCTAAGCACCCCGAATGACTCATTTAATAAAGTGCCCGATCGAGCGGTGCTCAAAATTGATTTCCGCTTCACCCAGGAAGACCCGGTATTCCAGAGTGAAGAAACGGTCCGCACTTTTATCGCCGGCATCGACCCGGACGCCGAACTCGTCAACCTCGCCGTGTTTGAACCGGCCGTCCGCGTCGAGGAGCTCAACCCTTACACGCAAGGACTGAGTAACGCTATTCGCAAAACCACCAAAGCCAAGGCCCACTTCCTCGGACGTCCGGGCGCGAGCGACGGCCGACACTACGCTCTTATCAACGTCGATATCATCGAGTTCGGCCTCTATGGCCAGCGGCCGCACAGCGACGAAGAATATGTCGAACTGGATTCGTTTGCCGAGTACCAGTCCGTCATGATTGAATTCCTACGTAATCCGATCCCGACCCGCCTAAAAGAAAAATCCGACCAATTGCTGCACCAACGGCTGCTGCAGCAATTGGTCGGTATCCCGACGGTGAGCGGGAACTTTGTGGCAACCAATACTGCATTTTCGTTTATCGAAGATTTCTTACGTAAACGCGGCATGTACATAGCGTCATATGAGCGCAAAGGTTTCCGATCGCTGGTCGCCACCACCCGGCAGGATAACCGTGAACCGAGCATTCTTCTCAGTGCCCATGTTGACGTCGTGCCCGCTCCGGACAAGCTTTTCAAACTAACCAAGCGGGGCGACAAACTGCATGGCCGCGGCGTTATGGACATGAAGTTTGCAGTCGCCAGCTATCTGGCCGCAGTCGATGCGTTGCAGGGCGACTTAAATTCGTATGATTTCGGGATCATGCTGACCAGCGACGAAGAAATCGGAAGTGAAAACGGCACTATCATGCTCCTTAAAGAATACGACTACAAGCCGAAAGTAGTAGTCATTCCAGACAGCGGGGAAGGCTGGCGACTCGAGACGTTTGCCAAAGGTATCCATTGGATCAGACTCAGCGCCAAAGGCAAGTCCGGTCATGCTTCGCGCCAGTGGGAAGGCGAGAGCGCCATCCAGAAATTACTCGACGCCATTCACGACGTAGACCTACTAATTCCTCCCGATTCCGGACCTGAAGATACGACGTTATCAGTCGGTACCATCGAAGGCGGCACGACGGCCAATCAGATTCCTACCTATGCTTCGGCTGTACTCGATATTCGCTATGGAAACCTGGAAGAATACAGAACTTTCCCGGCGCGCATCAGGGCTATCTGCAAGAAGCACGACGTTAGCGCCAAAATCGTGACCACTGGCCAACCGTGCATCAACGACCCAGAAAACGGTTACATCAAACCTTTCACTGAAATTGTCGGCAAAGTCACCGGCGAACGCCGCGCCACCTCAAAGAGTTACGGGGTAACGGATGGACGCCACTTCAGCGCCATCGGCGTGCCATGCATCGTCATCCAACCCCCGTCCGGTGATCGCCACAAAGACACAGAGTGGCTATCGGCGCGGGGATTTGACCAGTTCACCGTTGTTATAGAGCAATATATCCGTAAAATGGCGGCGGCCGCGCCAATCGAATCCACAAAGACAAAGGACATCGCCCATCTTGCGCGACGTCTGAACGCAACCAACAAACCCGCGTACGTTTGGTACGCCACTTTCGGTACCGGCCTATCGAAGGATAACTTCAATTGTTTAATAAGAGGCGGCGTGATGGAAGGGTCGAGGGTCACTCATCAAGGCTGCCGCGATAATACACTTCCAGACAAAGACAAATTCCTGTCGCTGCCGTTCGAATTATTCTTTGCCGGGGAATCCAAAAGCTGGCACGGCGGCCGGCTCATCCTTGACACTAAGCGCACCTCCAATGCGCACACCATCGCTCGAGCCTACCTTATAACAATCGAGCAGTTCGAAGATATCGTTGCGCAGGAAAATCTACAGGGTCAGCCCGCCCGTCTACCACTTTCAAGAGCCATCCATCACGGATACGCCAAGATTGAAGGGATACAGGGCGAACGGCTCTATGACGAACTCCTGTATTGCGGTCACGAGGATCGGACACCGATGTTTACACTCACCTCATCCCAGCCGCGTTTCCCGGGTGCGCCGCCTTCGTCTGGTTATACCCTGGCGCTCATGAAAGGGCTTTCCCAGAACCCCAACATGACGACCGAAGCGGTCGTGGACTACATCGCCCGTACGCCCGGCATTTCCGAAAAGTTCATCAAAGAAGAGCTTCCCGACATCATGAACGAGGATGCGGAAGAGCCCTAGGTTGACAATACTCTCTGTAATTCGGTAAAATGTGAGCATATTGCCAAAGACAGCGACGGGCGCGAGCCTTGATAATGTCGCCGAGGTCATAACAATTCTATTGGAATGTTTGAACTTTAACGTCTTTGGAAACAAAGACGTTTTTGTTTGGCAATACATAGATAGCGTGAGGTCGACACCTACCTGACAAAGACCTTAAATAATTTAAGGAAACACAGTATGGCATTAACAAAAGACAAGAAGAACGAAGTAGTCACTGAGGTAGCACAGCTGCTCGAGACGTCCAGGATGACCGTCGTCGCCAAATATCAGGGAACCAGCGTGAAGGCTATGCAAACCTTCCGCCGCGATGCCCGTACTGGCGGTACGGTAGCAAAGGTCGTCAAGAACCGGCTCGTTATCAAAGCCCTGCAGGCAAACGACACGTTCAAAAACTCCGACATCAGCAGTCTCGAAGGCATGCTGCTGTACGCCTTCAACAGCGAAGACGAAGTCGCTCCGGCTCAGGCCATCGCCAACTTTGCCAAAACTAATCCGACACTTGAATTCGTGGGTGCCTTCACGGCCGACGGAAAATTCATTGGTACGGATGACGTAAAGGCATTGGCGGCACTACCGAGTAAGCAGCAGCTTCGCGGCATGTTGGTCGGTACTATCGCGGCTCCGCTCAGCAGCTTTGCGAACGTCCTGACTGGCAACGTACGCGGCGTATTGAATGTACTGAACGCCCGTGCCGACGCACTAGGACAATAAATTTAGAAAGGAATAATCATGGCAGACGCAGATACGAAAGCAGAAGACAAGAAAGACGAAAAAGTAGAGGTTCCCAAAGAGTTTGAAAAACTGGTTGCCGAGCTCGACAAAATGAGCGCGCTTGAAATCAGTAAGTTCGTCAAATTTCTCGAAGAATATTGGGGCGTGAGTGCCGCCGCTCCGGCAATCGCTGTGGCCGCACCGGCCGCCGGTGCTGAAGCCGCTCCGGCCGAAGAAGAAAAGGCTGAGTACGACGTCGTATTGAAGGACGCCGGTAGCCAGAAGGTTGCGGTCATCAAGGCAGTTAAGGACATTACTGGCCTCGGCCTCGGCGAAGCCAAAGCGCTCGTCGATGGTGCGCCCAAGACTATTCTTGAGCACGCCAAGAAGGAAGACGCCGAAGCCGCCAAGAAGTCTCTCGAAGACGCCGGCGCCTCCGTCGAACTCGCTTAGTCGAAAAATTTTCGATAAAAAACTGCCCGAATCAAGTCGGGCAGTTTTTGTAAAATTTCATAGCTATGGGCACACAGTGTAGTTGCTATTCGACAATCTGCAATTCTAAACGATATTTGCAATCCAGTTTATTCGCGCTTCATGGATTTGTGATCGTGAGCACAAAGTCGCCAATAACGAGCTCGGTGATGCCCACCCATTCAATAAAGTAACTGATTACGGCCAAGTGTAGAAACGCATTACTGACACTTGGCGTTAATCAGGCCAACAAGCTCACAAGCTCACGATAAAAACTTCGCTTATATTCTTGACTACACACGTCTCGTTTATCCACAGAAATCTTCAGAATTGGCGGGAAGGTTACATTATTTTTGACTTGACAATACAAACATGGTAGCTTTAGAGGTAAGAGTGTCCTAAACAAACACTTGAGGGCTGGAGAGCGGAGAACAAATATGGCAGATGTACCAGAAAAACAAGTGAAGCGTTTGAGAGCGCTGATTCAAGAAGCAGAAACTAACCTTGCGGCAGCGAATGAGTTGTTGATAAGTTTGGTGGGTGACGACGAAAAAGTCGTGAAATCTACAGTCGATGAAAACCTCGGTAAGGTCATAGAGGGCGTATTCGACGGCCAGAACATGGTTGGCAGCGACGGTAAAATCTATCCGGTACCGGCAAATTACGCCAGCAAATCAAAGCTGGTACAGGGCGACATACTGAAACTTACCATCGCCGAAGACGGGGCATTCCTGTACAAGCAGATCGGGCCGGTGGCGCGTAAGCAAGTCGTGGGCGCGCTCAAACTCGAAAATGGACATTACTTTGTGGCGGTAGGGCAAAAGGATTACCGAGTTCTACTCGCCAGCGTCACATACTTCAAGGCCAAGCCCGGCGATCAAGTAAGCGTAAACGTACCCGAAGAGGACGAAAACGCCGAATGGGCAGCCATCGAAGCGGCATTGTAAACGCAAGTGAACCCGATACCCACGTCCGCGATGTGCGGCGGTATTATCACACTTTAGAATCAATGCTCGGCTACCGATTCATGGTGCAAGGCGTCAAACATTTCGGCTGGCATGACAATCCGGATCGGCCGACCTCAATCGCCGAAGCCCAGAAGCACGAAAATGACATTCTGGCTGAGCACCTTAACCTCAAGCGGGGGGCTGAAGTATTAGAAGGCGGCTGCGGCGAAGGAAGCTCGGCAAACTTCCTGGCAGACCATTTCGGCTGGCATATTACTGGTGTAGACTTACTCCCGCGGAATATTCAACGCGCAAAACGCCAAGCTCGTCGCTCTGGCAACGGCAATACGTTCATGGTCGCCGACTACATGCATCTGCCGTTCGCAGATAACACGTTTGACGGTGTATATGATTTGGAGACGTTCGTGCACGCGCCGGATGCCAACGAGTTATTTAAAGAGCTGCATCGTGTACTCAAGCCGCGAGGCAAACTGGTATTCTGCGAGTATTCGATGGCGCAGCGGAACCGGCTTGACCCTGAGCAGCAGCGATTGATGACTATAATGAATACAGTTGGCGCTATGCCGGCACTCGAGCAATTTACGACTCACGCCTTTCCGGGGATACTCAAAAAAGCCGGATTTAAAAACATCGCGGTTGAAGATGCCACATCGCACATAATGCCCACACTCAAATATTTTCACGACCAGGCCCGCATTCCCAATAAAATCATCAAAGCACTACACCTCGAACGACACTTCGTCAACGCCTACTGCGCGGCCGAGGTTTATGAAGCCTTTATGCACGGTGATCAATTTATGTACTACTATCTAGTGAGCGCGGACTGCAACAAATAATCGCATGGCGACTTGCTATCAAGATACATTTTGTCCTAAAATTTGCGTTATTTGAACAAATCCACATAACACGTGCGTATGCCCTAAAACATACAAATATCCTGTACAATACCATGCATATGCTGAAGATTTCGCGGTCAGACGCAGTAACACCCGCCAACGCCGTAACGGCACTGGGCATCATTTTGACCGCTGCCGGATCGCTGCATCTCGATACCGCGGAAGGTTTGTCACTTACTATCGCCGGCAAGATGCTCGATGTCATCGACGGGCCGGTCGCCCGCCGCACCCATACCAGCAATTTCGGCGCGCTTGTCGATTCGACCGCCGATAAACTCACCTGTCTCATACTCATTATCGCAGCATATCATTTCCGACTCGTACCGATAACATTCCTGTGGTTCGTGTTTGTATATCAAGGGCTGGTTGCCGCGATGAGCTTTGATGCCATACGAAAGGGCTGGGATGTCCACCCGTCGACCATCGGAAAGTATGCGATGTTCGTTCAAGTAAGCGCACTACTCATGTTTGTATTTTCGCATGTCGTCACCGCAGGACAGCAGTTTACACATGTGTTAGCCATTGTTTTCGCCGCATTCGCTATTATTTCGAGTATTGTGAGTTTTATTTACTACATACGCGAATATTTTCGGGAAGTTTTTCTGAGAGCACACAAATAAACAACAGCGCGATGCTACCCGGCGGCGTATAATTGAAAGCCATGGGTCAGGCGCTGTACCGCAAAAACCGGCCGAAATCGTTACGTGACGTGGTCGGGCAGGAGCACATCACGAATACGCTCGAAAACGCACTGAAAAAGGGCGCCATCAGTCACGCCTATCTCTTTACGGGCCCACGTGGAGTGGGCAAAACATCCATCGCCCGCATTTTAGCACATGAAATCAATGGTTTGCCATACGATGACGATTCGGTGCATCTCGACATTATCGAAATCGACGCCGCCAGCAACCGCCGAATCGATGAAATCCGCGACCTTCGCGACCGCGTCAACATCGCCCCCACTAGTGCGAAATACAAAGTCTACATCATCGACGAGGTACACATGCTGACGCGGGAAGCCTTCAATGCACTGCTCAAAACCCTCGAAGAACCGCCGGCACACGTAGTGTTCATTTTAGCCACAACCGAAGTGCACAAATTGCCAGAAACCATCGTCAGTCGAACCCAGCGTTTCACATTCAAGCCGGTTCCGCTCGATAAAGTCGTCGGACACTTGCGGGACATCGCGACCAAAGAAAATATAGAAATCACCGATGATGCACTGGAGCTCATTGCCCGGCACGGCGAAGGTTCGTTCCGCGATAGCATTAGCTTGCTTGATCAAGCCGGCGGAATAGGCGGAAAAGTCGATAAAGCAGAGGTTGAGCGTTTGCTCGGCATTCCACCGATTGAAATGACCCAAGCGCTTGCAGAAAATCTGGAAATCCACGACGCGGCGCAGACAATTAAGTTGCTTGGCCAATTGCACGATCAGGGCTTTAGCGCTACCCAGGTCGCAAAACAGCTCGGTAGTTTGTGGCGGGCACGAATCTTAGAGCAGGGAAGCGCTACTCCGGAAGATTTGGAATTACTACAGAAACTCTTGGTCGTCCCGGCCGCTCATAACCCGACACGTTTTTTGGAGATTATCGTACTCAGCTACACGTTGCCGACGGCCAGCCCGGCACCGGGGAAACCTGCGAGCGGCAGCACCAGCCGGGCTGACGTCCCCAGTCCGGTAAGCGTTTCATCAAAATTAAAGCCCACATCGTCTCAAATAAAGGTTGAAGCAAAGAACCTGCCGACAAATGCTATAAAACCCGACGAAACAACTAAACTTCCGGAGCCCGAATCGCCGGTCCCTTCGGTTAGCCTGCCGATGGATGATGAAATGTGGCAACAACTCCTCGCCGAACTTAAGAAAAAATACAACACGCTCTATGGGGTGGTTCGTATGGCACAACCTCGTTATGAAAACAACACGCTGGTTCTCGGTTTTACCTTCGCCTTTCATCGCAAGCGTTTAAGTGAAGCTAAAAACCAGACAATTATAAGAGAAATCGTCAATCAATTGACCGGCAAGTCAGTGTCAATTACCTGCGTAGAGGCAGATCCGGCGGCGCCGATATTACCTGAAGCGGCAGAATTCACGCACACCGTGGCCGCAGCCGAACCGGCCGCTAACCAAATGGCTACAGCGACCGCAGACATCGCCAACATCAGCAATATCTTTGGCGGCGGCGAAGTCCTGCAAAAATAAATGGCGGCGGCTAGACGATTGATAAACTTCTAATGCTACTCATTGCGGTGCGCTGGCAACGTTTTGATTAATTCGGCTTGACAAAAACGCCTCACATGATAAATCCGAGCCGCACCTAAGATGCGTCATCACTCGGTGCTATACTAGAGCGTATGGATGGAGAGCGGGGGAATAGTAATCTGCCTTACAACTTAGAGGCAGAGGCAAGTGTATTGGGCGCAATTCTAATTGATACTGATGCCCTGGTTAAAATTGCCGACAAATTGTTGGTTGATGACTTTTATGACATTCGGCACCAGCGAATCTACGAAGCCGTACTGAATTTGTACGGCAAGCAGAAAACCATCGACGTGCTCACACTTTCCGATCAGCTTAAAGGTTCGGGATATCTCAAAGAAATCGGCGGGGCAGCCTATTTAACCGAGCTCACAAATTTTGTTCCTACAGCCGCGCACGTCGAAAGCTACGCTACCATCGTCACCGAAAAGGCGGTGCGCCGTCGTATCGTCGCTATCAATAAAGATTTGGCGGCGTTGGCATTCGATGAAACCAAAGAGCTGAAAGATCTCATCGAAACCGCCGAAGCCGAGCTCATGAAAATCGGTCAGCAACAGGTCAAGCAAAACATCGTGCTTCTGGAAAAGATCCTGGAACAAAGTTTCGAACGGCTCGACGAGCTGCACAAAGACAAGAAAAAGCTGCGCGGTATTCCGACCGGGTTTAAAGACCTCGACAATATGATGGCCGGACTGCAGCGATCCGACCTATTCATTCTGGCGGCGCGGCCGAGCATGGGTAAAACGGCATTGTCGCTTAATCTGGCGCATAACGTCGCCACCAAAGCCAAAGAGCATGTCCTGGTTTTCTCGCTTGAAATGAGCAAGGAGCAGCTGGTGGATCGATTGCTCGCTATGGAATCCGGCGTCGATGCCTGGGCGCTGCGTACCGGCAACCTGACCGATGCCGATTTCGAAAAAATCGGTCAGGCAATGGGGCCGCTCAGCGAAGCAAAGATATACATCGACGATACTCCCGGCATAACCGTCAGCGAACTGCGTACCAAAGCCCGGCGCGAAGCCCACCAGCACGAACTAGGCTTAATCATCGTCGATTATCTACAGTTGATGAGCGGCGGTGGGAAATTCGGGAGTGATTTTAATCGAGTACAGGAAATTTCAGAGATTTCGCGCGGACTGAAGGGAATTGCCCGCGAACTCAATGTACCTTTAATTGCGCTGTCGCAGCTCAGTCGCTCGGTCGAAAGCCGCAGCCCACAAATTCCGCAGCTCGCCGACCTGCGCGAATCAGGTTCCATCGAACAGGATGCCGACGTAGTGGCCTTCATTTACCGCGAAGAATATTACAACCCCGAAACCGATCGTAAAAATATTACCGATATTTTAATCAAAAAGCATCGTAACGGCCCGACTGGCGGTGTCGAACTGTTCTTCGACCGTGAGCGCCAGCGTTTCCGCTCGGTCGACACGCGTCACTCCGACCCGTTCGCGGAGTAGCGGGGTTGTTAGTAGTGCCAAAATGATCATGGATAAACTGATATAATAAATTCAAAGTTATGAAGAAAAATCGGCGGGTCACGGCTGAGTTTTGGCAACTATTCGGGTTGGTACCTGGCGCTTGTATTGTTTTTGCCGGTTTACTCATTTTTCGCCTGGGCGCGTTGACGCATCACCGGCTCAGCCACACCGAGTACATTTCGCACACTAGTGATTCCAGCTTGCATAATATCGTGCACAATCCTATTAACAGCCCGTATAAAATACTTGACTTCGCGTTTATGCAAATTAATATGCACAGCGCGGCATATGGGCGAATCTCCTCAGTAGTATTTGCCCTAATTGCACTAGCGCTCTTCGCCGTCATAATGCTCCGCTGGCATGGACGGCGCGCGGCCATTTATGCCACGGTGCTGTTCGGTGCTTCCGGCTGGCTGCTGCACGCTGGACGGTTAGGAGATGGCCATGCACCGATGCTGGTAATTCCGCTGGCGCTTATCCTGTTCGCCTCCTGGCTTAACACTACCGATAAACATGGCCCGGCGTTACTGTACATGACGCTTGCCTCCGTTTTAGCGCTTTTAACCCCGGGCGCGGTTTGGTTCTTGCTGGCAGCCTATCTTTTAATTTGGAGGGCGATTATCGAGCATATAACGGAAGCTCGAGTCTGGGAAAAAATCTTAAGTATTATTGTCATATTGAGCTGCATCCTGCTGTTGGCCTACACACTCTACAACTCACCGCTGCTTTACAAAGCTTGGCTCGATCTGCCGGCCACCTGGCCGACCCCAACGATAATATTGAAACAGTGGCTCGATTCTGCCGCCTATTTGTTCGTGCGTGGACCGTCGGACCCGGTACTTTGGCTGCCGCACATGCCGATTCTCGATATCTTCACCTCGCTCATGGCTCTGGTCGGTGCTTACTTTTATGCAACCCACTATAAAAACCTGCGTACGCACGTGCTGGTTGCATTCCTTGCCATCGGCAGCGTGCTGGTGGCGTTAAACGGCGCAACCAACATGAGTTACATTGTACCGGTAGCGTATCTATTGGCCGGCACTGGGGTGACATTCGTACTCCGGCGTTGGCTGATCGTCTTTCCCCGGAATCCGCTGGCTCGAGGCCTGGGCATTGGTCTGATCGGCCTCGTGGTCGTGGCTGCTTCGCTCTATCATGCACGAAGTTATTTCGTGGCCTGGACATACAGTCCGCCGAAAGTCGCAGCATTTCGGGACCGCCTATAAAATTTGCTACAATAAGTGTAATAAGAGAAGGAGCACTTGCATGAGTAAGTTTGACCAAGCCAAGATGCTAATGCGCGTCAAAAAAATCCAGAAGGAACTGCAGAAGCAGGTTATCACAGTCGAGCAGGGTGACGGCGCCGTAAAGGTAGAAATTACCGGCGAGCAAAAAATCAAGAAAATCCATATCGATCCGGAATACGTCGACCTCGACGACATCGGCCAGTTGGAACGCTGGCTGGAAGACGCGGTCAAAGAGGCCATTCACGAGAGCCAGAAACTAGCCCAGGAAAAAATGCAGCCGATGATGGGCATGCTCGGCGATCTCGGTTTGTAACCGATGCAAATCCTGCCGCCCGCACTCGAGGATTTAATAACGGCGCTCGGCCGTCTGCCAGGCGTCGGGCCGCGCACGGCCGAACGCTACGCATACCATTTGGTGCGGCGCGACTCGCATATCTCTAAACAACTAGCGGAAACACTCGAAAAATTACATGCCAATATCGCCTACTGCAAACGAACCTTCGCGCTCGTACCTGCCGGACAGGAATTATCGGACTTATACACCGACTCGAAGCGTGACAAATCTCTGGTGGCCGTTGTGGCCGAGCCGTTTGACATTATCGCGCTCGAAAAAACTGGCCAGTACAATGGCACTTACCATGTGCTCGGTGGTCTGGTGTCACCGATTGACGGCATTGGGCCGGAGCAGCTGCATATTAACGAACTTGTCAAGCGCATCGACGAAGATAACGTCAAGGAAATCATCCTCGCCACTAACGCCAGCGTGGAAGGTGAATCCACGGCACTCTACCTCAAGCAGCAAATCGGCGACCGCAAGGTAAAGGTTTCGCGTCTGGCCCGTGGCCTGCCCATAGGCGTCGACCTCGAATACGCCGACCAAATCACCCTCGGACGTGCCCTCGAAGGCCGCCAGATCATTTGATAGTGTGTAATTTAATAAAAATACCAATCCGCTTTGCAACGCGCCCATAATGGGCTGACGACTCGAAAAATCAATGACCACCGTAGAACTAATCACTGAAGCGAAATCCACCCTTCCTGATGTCGACGGGGGACTTGTTGGCGACGCTTGGGCGGCAGACCAATGTCAGCCACAGGCAGTGGTCACGGTCAATGGCGATTCGCTTAACCGGCCGGAAACCGAATCCGATCAGGCAATTATCCTCAGCGAACAGGATGCCGCCATTGTCGGGGCTTTTCAACAGCACTATAAGGATCTGGGCCGTATTGCCGCTTCGGTGTTGGGGCCGCATTTGGCAGTCCACGCAGAAGACGTCGTTTGCGATGCTTTTGCCATCGTATTAGATGGGCGCAGTCTGCGGAACCCGGAAAGCGTGTTTGCTTATCTTAAGAAAGTGGTGATAAGGCGTTCAATAAGCAAGTTGCGGCACTGGGCGGTCGAGGAGAAAAATCCCACAGCTATTGATCATGGCGGGAGCTGGGACAGCACGTTCTGGGGAGCGCTCGAAGCACTCGAGCGAGATAAAGTGGTGACCGCTCTCCGGCAGTTGTCCTTGCGCCGACGAGAGGTTATCTTCCTGCGCTACTATCTAGATCTTACTGAAGCGGAAATCGCGGTGACCATGGGCATAAGTCGAGGCACCGTCAAGGCCCACGCCCATTTCGGCATGGCCGACTTATGTCTGGTATTATCGTCGAAAGAAGAAGAATCTGACTGATGCCCGTTCGCGTTATCGATTATTAAAAGCCTCCAAGCAGGTGCTTGCGCAAATCCCGCACGCAGGTCTAGAATAAATTGATGCAACCTGGTGAGCTTGGTGTACGTGTTGTTGCCGATTTAGATCTAGAGCATTATTACGGTGTTGGGGAGGCGCCTGCTGAAGGTGAAATCTTACTAGTTGTTGATGCCGATGCGACTGAAGGTGCGGCCCTGCCATCCCAGCAACCAGAGACGGGCTACGCTGTCGCTATACCCGTGACAGCAATCGAACCCGAATTCGAAACCGCAAACCAAAATCCTGACGATGAAATCCGCGACGAACAGCTTGAGTGGTTATATACGACTCATTACCATATGCTATTTCGCTTAGCAAGATTGCTTGTACGTTCGACCGAAGCCGCCGAAGATGTCGTGAGTGAAGTATTCGTCAAGCTGATCGGCGTTACCACACTACGTGATCCTGAAAAATTGCTCGCCTACGCCAGGCAGGCAGTAGTGAACCGATCCAGAAGCGTACTTCGCCACCAATCCGTCGTAGACAAAAAACCTCAGCTACCCCCGCCCGATGGGGAATCAGCCGAAGGCAGGGCAATCACACTTTGGGAACGTGAATCTGTCATAGATGCCCTTCGTAACTTACCCGGGCGGCAACGGGAGGCCATTGTGCTGCGTTACTACGCCGACCTGCCCGAAGCTGAAATTGCCAGGACCATGGGCATAAGCCGGGGCGCCGTCAAATCCCATACCGCCCGCGGCATGGTAAAACTCCGTGAGGAATTTGCAAGTCAAGAAGGGACGCCCGCTTGATCATGTACCTCAAGATAATTTCTAAACTGCAGTCTTTGATATTACAATACGTACATGCAAATATACTCTGAAACGGAGCAGATCCGGGACTTGCTTGACAACGTTCATCGCGTGCTGATAATGCAGGCTGATAACCCGGACGGCGATAGTCTGGGCAGCGCGCTGGCGCTCGAACAGATTTTGGGCGATTTGGGCAAAGAGCCGATGCTGTACTGTGGTGTGGATATTCCGTCATACCTGCGTCATTTGCCGGGCTGGGACCGCGTCAGCCGCGACGTGCCGAATCAGTTCGATTTGAGCATCATAGTTGACACTAGCACCGACACGCTGTTCGAAACGCTGGCGAAAAGCGGCCAGCGGCCGTGGGTCGCGGCCAAGCCATGCGTCGTTATCGACCATCACGACGTTAAACTGAACATTCCATACGCTAAAGTAATCTGCAATCACCCGGCCGTCGCGACTGGCGAAGTTATTTTTGAGCTCGCCCGGCAGCTCAATTGGCCGCTCAATCATACGGCTAAAAACATGCTGGCGGTATCGATTTTGGCCGACAGCCTCGGGCTCACGACCAGTGCGACCAGCGCTCGCAGCATCCACATCATCGCCGAGCTCGTCGAAGGCGGCGTGTCGATTCCCGGGCTTGAAGAAGAGCGACGCGAGATGATGCGAAAAGCTCCGGAGCTCGTGCACTACAAAGGCCAGTTACTCCAACGCGTCAAGTATACGGACGACAACCGCATCGCCTTCGTCACCATTCCGTGGGAGGAGATTGAAAAATACAGCCCTTCATACAATCCGTCAATGCTGGTCATCGAAGACATGCGACTGACCACCGGCACTGACGTGGCCATTGCCTTCAAGTTGTACAACGACGGGCATGTGACCGCCAAAATTCGCTGCAATTACGGCCGGGGCATCGCCAACGAGCTAGCCCAGTCTTTCGGCGGCGGCGGGCATGAGTACGCCAGCGGATTTAAGGTTACCGACGGCCGGCCCTTCGAGGAAATAAAACGTGATTGCATCCTAAAGGCTACCGAGCTGCTCGACCGCCTTGCCAATCAGTGAAACACCGTCTATACTCTTCAGTAATAATGTCTACATCGATAAATCAGACCTGTTGCTGCCGACCCTGTATTTAGGTGAGGCTAGTTTTATGCACCTGGAAAACGAGCCTCACCGGCTCGTTTTTTATTACGCTAAGCAGCAAGTAAACTGATATGAAATATTTGAGGGAGATCGCTCCCGACCCGACCAAGCTAGTAGACCCAGAAGCCGAGTCCGTCGTCGGCTTGATACTACTACACCCGTTTGATCTTATCGCTCATAATAATCTTTTGGGCTTAATAACAAAAACTGGTTGCTGCTAGCGCTTTAAGACGGACAGATTTCTTTGTCATTGTTTTCGTTATTCTTGTAAGTACCAACTAAACAAGGAGTAACGAAGATGACTCGAAAGAGCTGTCCGTCTTGCTATTGTACCAACGTAAAGAAAAACGGTGTGAGGAACGGTCTACAGCGCTACGTCTGTCGTACCTGCCGTCGGTCATGGAGCAGTAAAGGCCGCCCTGGCCGTAAGCGAGCTACCCTATGGCACCAGTATGCCTTTGACGGTCGTACCGTGAACAGCTTGGCTAAAGAATACCGGAAAAGTACCGGTTGCATCCGCGCTCAACTCAATGGCTACAGCCCGCCACGCATCATCCAGAAACCGCGTACCGTAGCCGTCATAATGGATGTTACCTACTTTGGGGACTGGGGCCTCCTGGTTGTTATTGACCCATATGCAGTGGCGACGCTTGGTGAGAATACGGTGCTGTATTACGCCACGGTAGACGGGACAGAACGCACCGTAGATTATGAGGTTGCAACAGATACGATTGAAGCAATGGGCTACAGTATCCTGGCGGTCACCATTGACGGCAGACGAGGCGTACGGACTATGCTGGAGGGCAAAGGCATACCGGTCCAGCATTGCCAGTTTCACCAGCTTATGACCATCACTCAATGTCTGACCAAGAAGCCACGACTGACGCAAAATATTGAGTTACGAGCGCTTGCCTTAACGCTCGCTCGGACAGACGAACTAACGTTTGAGGATGCACTCGCTGGTTGGTACAAGAAACATGGGGCATGGCTCAAGGAGCGTGATCCGGTCACCAAAAGATATGCCCATGAGCGTACCAGAAGAGCTTATTTTTCCTTGTGTCGCAACCTACCATATCTGTTCACCTACCAAGCCGATTACATACAGGAAAGTGGCATACGAGTAGCCAACACAACGAGCCCATTAGACGGAAGATTCGGCGTCTGGAAAGACAAGCTCATACCCCACCGTGGAGCCTCAAAACAACGAATAATTACGATCCTCTGGAGTTTCTTCTCTAGAAAAACAGATTAGAGTAGACACCAGAATTTGGTGTTAAGCCATCTTTTGCATGCCGCACGAAGCTCACGCGTTTCGAACGTCAGCCCGTTTTACCTCAATGATAGTGAACAAACACCGCAAGTAAATGATCCTCTCTACTGGTTACCCCAAAATCGATACGGCTTAGCAGTTGATGGAGCGGCGCGCTGGATACATGCTTCCGGAGTTAATGTAATCGTCAGTCCGATGAATCTGAGTAGACGCCCGGCCTACTTCGATGCCGGGCGGATAAGCATGGTGGCCGCCTTGAGCGTCGCTCGGCGTCAATGTCGAGATTTAATCGTCCTGGAAAAACAAAACCCGGCATTCGGCCACCCGGGCAGCTGGTGCGCCGACGCATCACCGGACAGCGTACGATCCGGACTTGGGACGGTGGATAAACTTACTAGTGAACTAGGTTACGCCATCCCATCTGCGCAGAACGGATATACAATCGCCGCCGACTTGGTTGATTATCCTGGTGACTTTGCGACGCTGACCGCCCATCCCATAGATGTGGCTACATCCTATGTACGGCATGTGATCGCCGGCACTTTGGGAAAATTCGTCGGAGACGAACTAATGCAGCGCGTTTTTGACCGGTCAGCAACCACAGACGCCGAACCTCAACTGACACCACCATTCAATGGGGCACAGTCGGTGTTCAGTTCAATTGAAGAAAGGTTTGCGCGGCCCGATGCCACAACTGCGCTATAATCAGGAGCAACGAGAAACTATGAGGCTACACAACACCCGAACCCGCAAAGTTGAAAAGCTTAAACCGCTTGAAGGCGATAAAGTTCGCATCTATTCGTGTGGGCCGACCGTCTACGACCACGCCCACATCGGCAACTTAAGCGCCTATATATTTGCCGATACGCTTCGGCGGGTCGTACAGCTTGCCGGCTTTGCTGCCGAGCACGCCATGAATTACACCGATGTCGATGACAAAACTATCCGCCGCAGCCTTGAAAAATATCCGGATCTGGAGCCGAAAGCCGCGCTTAAAAAACTAACCGACGAATATATCGATATATTTCTCGATGACATGCGAAAGGTTGGCAACGATATCGAAGCGCTGCATTTCATGCGTGCGACCGATCCGCCGGTAATCAAAGGAATGCAGGAGCTTATTGCCAAGCTGCATGCCGGCGGTTTCGCATACATCGCTGACGACGGTGTATATTTTTCGATCGAAGCCTACCGCAAAAGCGGCAAGACGTACGGCCAACTGCTGGAATTGACTTTCGCCAACACAAGCGAAGCACGCATTCAGAATGACGAATATGATAAAGAATCCGTGCATGATTTCGCATTATGGAAGACGCAGAAACCAGGTGAACCGGCATGGGAATTTACACTTGACGGGCATGATGTGACCGGCCGGCCTGGCTGGCATATCGAATGTTCAGTTATGAGCCGGCAGGGGCTCGGCCAGCCGTTCGACATCCACACCGGCGGCGTCGATCTCATTTTCCCGCATCACGAAAACGAAATCGCCCAAAGCACGGCCTGCGAGACAAACCCGCTGATGGCCAATTTCTTCGCGCACAATGAACACATCCTCGTCGACGGCAAAAAAATGGCCAAATCCGCCAATAATTTCTACACGCTGCAGGATATTATTGACCGCGGTTTCGACCCGCTGGCTTTCCGACTGCTCGTACTGCAAGCCCACTATCGAAACCAGGCACATTTCAGCTGGGAAAACCTTGAAGCTGCCCAGAATCGGCTGAATGAAATCAGGGCTTGCGTGGATTTGAGACACCAGCCAAGCACCGACCAAATGCCCGATGAGCTCGATCAATTATTCAAACGCACCAGGGAAGATATCGCGACCGCAATGTTCGATGACCTGAATTCGCCGGCCGCGCTTGCCGCACTCAGCAATTTCATAAACCACATGTTCTCCATCGCGATACCGGGGGTGGAAGGCAAGTATACTGATGGCTTCATTGCTTTCTTAGACAGTGTATTTGGCTTAGCGCTCGACAACCGGCCGGATATCGTTGATGCGCAAAAATCCCTGATTGCCGAACGCGAAAAAGCTCGTAAGGCTAAAGACTTCACCAAATCCGACGAGCTACGCGACATATTGAAAGAGCAGGGATTGGGATTACGAGATACACCGAACGGTGCTATTTGGTTTCGGCTTTAGCGTCAGCCGCTTCTGGAAGCATGTGCCGTTTTTCAAGCTGATCGATGGTGATGACGCGCAGGCAGCCCATAAGCGGTATCGCGACCAACCCACCGAGCAGACCGCCGAAGCTCACGCCAATAACCACCGCGACGAAGACGAGCAAAGGCGAGAGATTTGTCGTATTAGCCTGGATACGAGGCTGAATGAAGTACGTTTCTATCTGCTGGTACAAAATATAGTAGACCAGGATAATTACGGCTGAGGGCACCGAATGAAATAGCGCCACGGCAGCAACTATTATCGCGCCGATAGTATGGCCAACCATCGGGATCAGCCCGCATATAAAAATCACGAACATGAGCGCGATCGGGTAGCTGATATGCAAAAAGAACAGCATCGGCACGATTAAAAACGCCGCCAGCGCCGCCAGAATAACCTGGCCGTTCACATAACCGCGAATGACGTGATACATGTCGCCGCCGAGCTTATTGGCGTACGCGCGTTTGCGGGCCGGCAACAGCTCCGTAAACATTTTCGTCCAACGCGGTCCTTCGATGAGCATCATAAAAGTCAGCACCAGAATAGTGAGCGTCGCAAAGACACTGCTGCCGAATTTGGTAACCGTGGTGACCGCTGCACCGGTGACATTATGTAGCCGCTCAGACAGCTGGCTGGAAAAGGAGTCAATCTGACCTTCGAGATGATAACGGCGCACGAGTCGGCCAAGGTCACTATTCTGATCGTGCACGTCGACTACCAGCTGCGGCGCTTCACTGACGAACATATTGGTTTGCCGGACAATCGGCGGCACGACACTAAAGAGAAAGGCGCCGAGAATTGCAATCACGACCAGGAATGAAACGGCCGTCGCCATCGTACGATTGCCGCGCTGCTTTTCTGGCAATCGTTCGGCAATCCAGTGGACGGGTGCATTCAGCGCCAGCGTCAGAAAAAATGCCGTAAAAATCAGTACCAATGCGTGTGATGCTTTGCGCAATGCTGCCAAGAACAGCACCGACGCCAACACTAATGCCAGAACTCGAATGACCGTACGGTTGCTGATTATTAGCTCTAGTTGGTTCGTTTTATCTCGTTTCCACGGATTAAGCATATGCTTTATTATCCCTATTTACGACGCTTGCTGCAACTATCGCTATACACCTCGAATAACTTTTGGCCTACCACGCCTACGTCGAAACGTCGTACATAATCCGTCTGCCACGACACCATACGTTGCCGGGCATCAGTGTCGCGCAGGTAATCGGCGAGTTTACCGGTAAGATCGACCGGTCGACTTGACGGGAACAATAATTCCGGCTGCGGTGACAGAACGCTCCGGTAGCCGAGGTTATCGCCGGCTAGAACAACGGCGTGTCCGGAAGCCATGGCTTCGAGTAACACGATGCCAAAACTTTCGCCGCCGCGGCTTGGGAAGACCATAAAGTCCGCGCTTGCCAAGTACGACGGTTTGTCCGTTTCGGGCACAAATCCCGCAAACTCCACAAATTCGCCTAGCTGCTTTTCAGCTACATAACGCTTGAGCTCTGACTCCAGCGGACCTACACCGCAAATGACGACCCGGATTTTCGATACACCCTCACGCTCGCGCAGAAGGTTCACCGCTTCAAGCAGCGTTTTGCAGCCCTTACGCGGTACGAGCCGGCCTAGAAACATGATCGTTGGAACATCGTCATCATACCGCCCGAGCGGCTTGGCGCCGACAAATCGGGTAATATCAACTACATTCGGCAACACCGTGCTATTCAGCCCGTAAACTTGCTTGGCAAATTTTTGGGCGACGCCGGAAACTGTAAAAACCGAATCGAAACGCTTGAGCGTCGATCGAATCCAGGCCGCGAGCACCCGGTTCGCGGCATGCACCGACGGTGAGTAAGGCACTATATGGAATGTGCCGACCAGCGCTGCACTTTCCGGCATCTGCTCAATAATCCGATGTGCCAGCCACGGGCTGTACGGCATCTGTACATGAAGCACATCAAAAGCTTCATGAATTAAAAGATCGCGCAGTTTGCGACGTGAAGCTGGCAATGGAATCGACAGCCGGTTTCCATTGAACCGTACTTTGAGATTTGCGCTCAGACTGTGTATGTACTTCAGGTCAGACCGGGTCGTGTTGCCGACCAAATAGTGCACTTCGTGTCCGCGCCCATCGAACCACCGCCCGAGCGTTAGCACGTACTGCTGGACGCCATCGGCGGTATCGAGCGTGTCATCGAGCACAAAGCCAATCTTCATTTGCTCACTTTCTGAGTAGTCGGTGCCGTTTACGACGGTGTTTTTTGATGGCGCGTGCGTAAAGCTCTTCATACTTGTCGACAATGGTCTCCACGCTATACTGCTTGATTTGGTCGCGCGCCCAATCACGCCAGAGTTTTCTTAGATCCGGCTCGAACAACATCAATTCTAACCGATGCGAAAACTCCGCTTCATCTTTGGGATCGATAAGCGACAACGAACCAAGACCGGTCAGCACCGACCGATAGCCAGGATTATTGCCGGCAACCGTCACCAGGCCTGTCGCCATGGCTTCAAGCAGCACCAGTCCGAAGCTCTCTCCGAACGGTGACGGCGCGCAGAATAGGTCGCTGGTTCGCAAATATTCAAGCTTTTGCTTTTCACTGATATAGCCGGCGAATGTCACGTGCTTGAGCTCAAGTTCGCGGGCAAGGTATTCCAGCTTTTCGCGTTCCACGCCATCGCCGGCAATCAACAGTGATACGTCCGGCCGGCGGCCCTGCAAATGACCGAAGGCGCGCAATAAATACTTGACACCTTTGCGACTTTCGAGCCGTCCGATGTACATAATGGTTTTGTGTTCCCGTTTGTCATCTCGATGATCCGGGGCTTTGAAATGTTTAAGGTCAACGGCATTGGGAATAATTGCCACCGGCTTATCGGTCAGCGAATTCACGTACTCGGCGGCAGCGGCCGATACGGCCACGTATTCGTGAATATGTTGCATCAACGGTTTGATATACGGTGCCGCCACCCGCGCAAACGTGCGGCCGACAATCGTTTCCGGGAACGCGGCATGAAACGTTGCGACGTTGATCGTATTGGAGCGCCCCAGGATCTGGCGGCCAAGCACCGGCACGCCAGGCTCGTGAAAATGCAGGATGTCGAACTGGTTCTGTTCAAGCATATGGTCGATTTCGTCATTCAAACCTGCTGAAATTTGCGGCGTTGTGTGAATCGGCGCGTTCAAATCGGTACCGCTCCCCAGAAAGATGATGTGTTTGAGATCGGCGCATTCTTCGGTCATTTCACGCGGCTGCGGGGTAATGACGATCGCGTCGTGTCCGCGCCGGCGGAGTTCCGTCTGGTATGCGAAGACGAGCTCTTGCACGCCGCCGCCCCGCGCGACATTGTACGGACAGACTAATCCGATCTTCATAATTAGTCTCTAGTATACCACCTTTGGATGACCAGCCTAGCTTCGCTCCTGCTGGCTCGGTGCTAAGGTTTTGCCAGTACGCGTCGTAATTTGGCGGGGATAAACATAGCCATTTCTTTCTTGTCCGCCAAAATGCTCGGCGTATGAGCTTCACTATTGAAAACCGCCTGTGTATAGTCGTTGAATACAACCCGCATATGCTGCTCAACGATATGGTTATTAAAATAGTAGTCATTTTTGGCGCAGACGTGCCATACCGGAAGGTCAATCTTCTGCTTGCAGTTATCCAGCCACATGAACAGCGCTGTAGTGTACCAGTGCGTGCGCACGTCGTTGGCCTGCCACAAATAAACATCGAAATCTATGACTGCATCAAACTCCGACGGTTCGGCTTCGGCGAAACGTCGCCGCGGCCGGCTTAAGCGGCGATAAAGATTCCTGATAACAAATCCATTCAAAAATCCATAGCGAATAATGAATGAACACGGCGGCGTCGAAAAAACCGAAGCCGTCGCACCGTAAAAACGGCGGGCAGCCGGCTTGAATACCAAGTCGTCTTTGTGCATAAAGCCGACCAAACTCACAATGAGATCGACTTTTTTAGTTAGTTCCGGATAGCGTTGAAGCATGCGCGTCGCCACAACAAACCCGAATGAAATTCCTACAATCGTGATCCGCCGCTGTTTGTAACGCAGTTTTATGAACGAGGCAAGGTAGTCGGCGTAGTTATTGAGCGTCGGACGTTTGCCGATTTTGTAAAAATTATCCATGCCGCCGAAACCGGGCAAATCGGGCATGGTTACCGCACCGAATGCGTTTAGATTCTGAGCCAGTCCCCACCAGCGCTCAAGCAAAGCATGGTGGCCGTATATAAGCAGTATTTCGCGATTTTTATTTCCAATCGCCGGCATACGCATCATGCGGCCCTGTAGGCCGTTCATATTAAGCGGCACGATAAAATCAGCCGGTTTTTGCGTGGATTTTTTAGCCATGTATTATTAATAACTTTAAACTAATCCTCGCATTGAGGCAATTCCGCAGATCACGTAATAGAAGGAAGTGCCAGCTTAGAAAGGCAATCTTACCTTGAATACAAATAACTAGTCGCTCCTCAGATTTCTTGTACAATTGCAAGTATGAGCAGCCCCCGTACAATTTTTCGATGACTCAGTTTTACAAACCTTTCCGGCAACTTTTGCCGCGCTCAAAGATCAAGGTGTACTGACTCCCGATGTTACGCTTAAAAATCTAAAAACCGGCTTAACGTCAGAGCAGCGAACCATCGTCGATCAAATAATGGGTCTGAAGCCAATCGATTACGGCGTAAAAACTCCTTACGCGGGTAAACTGGAGCCGGTGCCGGATAATCTTGTGAAGGTAAGTGGCCAGCAATACGCCGAGAAAAATGAACAGAAAACATTGGACGACAAATACGTACCGAGACATATTTTTGAAGCATATACGCTAATGAACGAAACGTTTATAGCCAAACACCCTGACCGCAAACTACTCATACAGGCATGCTACCGATCACCAGCCTATCAGATCGTCGTATTAATTAACTGGCTTACTAACAATTTTAGTGGCGACATTGCACAGACTATTCGCCAGGTATCGCCGCCCAACTTTTCACAGCATACCATTGCCAGTAAAGCTGCCGTCGACTTTATGAATGTGGATGGTTCGCCTTCAGAGGGCCACCCAGAAGATTTTAGAGATACGATAGAGTATGCTTGGCTACGACAACATGCAAACAAATTCGGATTTTATGAATCATGGCTCGAAGGCAACGAATTCAATATGCGTGCCGAACCTTGGCACTGGCAGTATCTTGGAAGACATACATGACTGCTATAAATTCCCCCTGAAATGGCCGAGTCTCTGTGGTGACAAAAAACTTTTTAAACAGGAAACGTTTGTTTGTGCTAAAAGTCATCTCACGGTTCTTAGACCTCATGGCTGCCGGACAAACGATGGTATTATTGCATTATGGGAAAATTCATTGACGTGCCCTCACCAAACGGCGCCATACCGGCATATGAAGCGCGTCCCGAAGCGGAAATTCTAGGCAGTGTCATCGTCATCCATGAAGTATGGGGTTTGGCCGACCATATTAAAGACGTCGCGGATCGGCTGTGCAGGGAAGGGTACCTTGCTCTCGCACCCGACTTCCTAAGCGGTGTCGTCGACGTGACTATGCTCAGCGGATTGCAAGAGGACCTGTTTAATCCCGAAAAGCGCAACGCCGTTCAGCCGCAATTACGCGAGCTCATGGCGCCGATTCAAAACCCGGAATTCGGGAAAAACACAGCCGAGAAGCTAACCGACTGCTTCGAGTATCTGTTCGAATTGCCGGAGTCGCAACGAAAGGTCGCGAGCATTGGCTTCTGTTTTGGCGGCACTTACAGCTATGCCCTCGCCGTGCGTGAGCCTCGACTTAAATTGGCCGTACCGTTCTATGGCCACGCCGACTACTCCGCAGACGAGCTCAAATCTATCAGATGTCCGGTGCGCGCCTTTTACGGCGAAAAGGATGAGAATCTCATGAAAACGCTCCCGGATTTGCAAGCAAAAATGCGCGAGGCCGGCGTGGATTTCGAAGTCAAAGTGTATCCGAACTGCGGCCACGCCTTCTTTAACGACACTAATCGCTTTTCCTACAACGAAGCAGCCGCCAACGACGCCTGGCAGCACGTACTCGAGTATCTGAAATCATACATCAGCTGAATCCCGAGCGAGTGTCAGTCAGTTTGAAATTCAAGCCTAAATGCGATACTATCAATCTGTTTTGTTCACCTATAATGGGGCGTAGCCAAGTGGTAAGGCAACGGGTTTTGGTCCCGTGATTCGGGGGTTCGAATCCCTCCGCCCCAGCCATATTGAATAATTAGTAATACTGTTCCAATTTTTGAATCAGGTAATGCATGGAACGATATATTAACTTTGTTATTATCAGAAGTTAGATTATTTGCGGGCTTTGACAATGTGACGTAAAGCAATGATTTTAATGATTTGACTCCTTATAGTACTACTTGGAATGCCGATGTGCATTTATTAGGCTTGCAGTTAAGGATATGGAGAACAGATTATTGCTATATACGAGTTAAGCACACTAATAATTCTCATTGGGTGGGCCATTGCGATCGTAATGATGTTTATAATTCCCACAAATCGTAAACCATCATCGGCTACTGCTTGGCTGCTACTCATTCTCGTCGTGCCTTTTTTCGGTTTGGCTATATATTTATTGATCGGAAACCCTAAACTGCCCAAACGGCGACGTGACGCTCAACAGGAAATGAGTAATCAGTTAGACGAATTAGTAAAACAAAAAAATCAAAATGCGAAATTAAGATCGATATTAAATCCGCCTGTGACAGGTCGATACAGTCCATTCGTTGCACTTTCTTCAAAATTAACCCGTCTGCCGGCTGTTGGAGGTAATAAAGTAGAGATAATATCATCATACGATACGACTTTCAAAAAGATCGCTGCAGACATTGACCAGGCGAAAAACTTTGTCCACTTAGAATATTTTACTGTCAGCTGGGACAAGGAGACCGCGCCTGTCTTCGATGCCCTAGTTCGGGCAGTATCGCGAGGCGTTACCGTCCGGATCTTGATAGACCACCTTGGATCTCGTAAGTATCCTCATTTCAAACAGCTCCAGAAGGTTCTTTCCGAGGCCGGCATTGAAAATCATCTTTCTCTGCCACTTCATTTCTTTGGACGGAAATATACCCGATACGATTTAAGAAATCACCGAAAGAACGTCGTAGTTGACGGGCACACCGGATATACCGGATCACAAAACCTGATAGCGCGAAATTACTTTCGAAAAGATGACATTTATTATGATGAACTCGTTGCACGAATTCAAGGTCCCGCCGTTGCCGAGCTGGAGGGTGTTTTTGCAACGGATTGGTTTTGTGAAACGGGGCAGACGTTAACATTCAAGAATGATTCGAAACTGAAAATCGATATCAAAAAAACCGGAGACGAAATCTGCCAGGTTTTGCCAAGCGGTTCCGGATTCGATTATGAAAATAACCTGCTTTTGTTCACATCACTTTTTCATGCAGCCACTCATAAAATAGTGATCATAAATCCTTATTTCGTTCCAGATGATGCCCTCATGGTTGCTTTGATCGGCGCCGCCAAAAGAGGCGTGGAAGTAATCTTAATTAATTCTGAAGCGAGTGATCAGTTCCTAGTATCCCACGCCGAACGATCGTATTATGAAGAGTTGCTGAAAGCAGGTGTTAAAATATACCGCTATAAGGCACCTATTCTATTGCATTCTAAACATATAACGATCGACGATGATATCGCAGTAATCGGATCAAGCAATATGGATATTCGCTCCTTTCTACTGAATCTTGAAATATCTCTTATATGCTATAGCAGACATATCGTATCAGTACTGAGAGACGTTGAGAAAAAGGATACTCGAAAGTCAAACCAAGTATTATTAAGCGATTGGCAGCGCAGAAGCGTTTCGGAAAAACTTTTTGAAAATATTTCCAGGTTAACTTCTGCTTTGCAATAGCATTTAATATCTAGCTAACTACATAATATGCACATTTAGCAAACTTGGCACCGTATTGGAGATTTGCGGGCTGAGCCAGACCCTTGACCGCAAAGGCTATAATGTAAGTAGCTACGTGTGGGCTGGCAAGTGCCTTCCTCCATGCGGGCTTATTAACACCACGGTGACTGGAGTAAGCTACTCTTTTACCGCTTCAACGAGATGATGGTCGTTGTGGCGCGGCGAGTTAACGTCTTCGCTCACCCGATATATTTCTAATCTACCGTCGCCGTACGGAACGAGGAATTCCGCCAGTTGGTCCCGTTCGCTGATACGCCGATTTAACCAGGACGCTTCCTGTCCTGGGTGCAAGATAACTGGCATCCGGTCGTGAATAGGCTCCATTTCCTTATTGGGCCTCGTTGTGAGAATTGAAAAACTATAGACTGGTCTGCTCTCGACGTCGTGCCAGACGCTGTAAACACCGGCAAAACCGAACAGCTCCTGATCTTTCGGATGGATGAAGTAGGGAACTTTCATCTTGTCGTTGACAGCCTTCCACTCGTAGAAACCCCGGCTCGGTACTATGCAGCGGTAGTGGCGTATACTACCTAACCACATGCGGCTGTCGAACGCGGTTTCAGACTTGGTGTTAATAGGCCGAATCCCTTTAGTCGGGTCTTTGGACCAGGGCGGGATAAACCCCCACTGCATCGGTTCGGCAATCCGTCCCGCTTCTTCGTCCTCAAAGACCACCGGCAACCACTGCCGCGGCGCCACATTGTAATTGTCTTTCGATACAAAATGCGACTGTCTGGCGAGATTGAATCGGGGCCCTAGATCCTTTGCCTCAAACAACGTATAACGACCGCACATACCTTAATAGTAGCACTTCAAGACAAGGCCTTCAGGCTGTTTTCACTTCGTGAAACGATTCTTCGATTCTTCGGGACAATCGCGGCAATAGAAGCATGCCTAGTATGCGCCGAGATCGCGCCGGGCATGCGTATACGCAACACCGCTTGGCCTACCGGGATGGTACAGCACAGTCTGGCCGCCGTCCGGAGCAGGCACAATAAGCACGTTGTGTGCGGCACCGGCTTTGCCGAGAGCCGCCGCATACGCAGCTTCCATCCGTTTATGCTGCGACTCACCGTTCTGACGACCCGCGCATACTGTTGCTTGAATCTGATAACCTCTGCCTTCGTACTCTTCAAGGTCTGCCGCCAAAAGCGCTTCTTGCGCTTCCTGCAAAGCAGCCTCCGCCGCCGCCACAGCTTCTTCTGCTGGAGCGGCCAACATTGGTGCTGTTTCTATCATACGACAATATTGCAATTCAACTAATCGAAAGTCAAGGAGAAAATTATGCGCGAAAGGATTAATGAAGAGGTGAGCGTGGTGATGAGCTACAGTGCGCGCAAGAAGCAGGTTCTGCCGTACCTCATCAATTGGCAAAACAAAGATTATTACGTCGGCAAGCTCGGTTACTACCATAGCTACCTGGAAGGGCAGGAACGGCAGCACATTTTCGAACTGGTCGACAAGGAAGAGTCGCTGTGGTTCAGACTGCGGCTCAATAGCGCGAATCTACATTGGACACTGGAGGCGGTACATGACGGTCTGCCCGGCTGAGGTCTCGCCGTCCGCCATAGCAATGCAGGCTTCCGCCATAGTGGGAGCGGCCGGCACCGGGTCTACTGACTCAATCCCGCCTTCGCGATCCAGTTTCAAACCATTCGCCATCACGCAGTCATTACATGCCAGTTCAGCGCCTATCAACGCGCCGGCTCCGTCGTATAGCCTGATAGCGCATCCGTCCGCCGCTAGGGGAGCCAGGACATCGTCAGTTATCGTTTCGCCACTCAGCTGCAGGCCGAGTAAGAACCGAGCCGTGCAGCCACGCGACGCAGGGCAAGCATCGCCGCCGCTGGCCTCCGTGCTTGAACCGCATTCTGGGCTTCCGGACATAGATCTCCTCCTCAGTAATTTTGTTAACCATATCATAATACAGAAGGTATTTCCATGGACCTCCGCCTAAACGATACCGAATCCCTCATCATGCATATCGACCTCAATTCGTGCTACGCCATCATCGAGCAGCAGGCTAATCCTTTGATCCGGCGCAAGCCGGTCGGGGTGGCGGCATATGATAGCCCGGGCGGATTTATCATCGCGTCGTCGTACGAAGCCAAGCGGCTTGGCATCAACCTGATGCGAGTGCGCGACGCTAAAGCGATCACCAAAGATATTATCATCCTGACGCCGGATCCGGAAAAGTACTTCGACGCCCACCGGCGTTTCCGCGAAGTACTGGAACGCCATACGAGCGAGGTCACTCCCAAATCAATCGACGAGTTCCAGATGGATTTTGCCGGCTCGCGGGCCGTACAGCAGGGCAGGCGTCTGACGGATGTAGGGCGACAGATTAAACGCGACATCCGCGAAGCGCTCGGCGAATATGTAACCGTAAATATCGGCATCGCGCCTAACCGCTTCCTGGCCAAAATCGCCGCCGGTCTGGACAAGCCCGACGGCATGAACGTGATTACCGCCGCAGATATCCATAACACCTACGGCCAGCTGGACCTGATCGACCTGCCCGGCATCAACTACCGCTTCAAGACCCGGCTCAACTTGGCGCACATCTTTACGCCGCTGGACTTTTTGGCCGCGCCGATGCCCAAACTCAAACACGAGGTTTTCAAAAGCGTACTGGGCTACTACTGGTTCTTACGCCTGCGCGGCTATGAAGTCGACGCAGCGCGTTTCGGTATGAAAAGCTTCGGCAATGATTACGCCGTGGGCGATAAGACGGCCGACCCCGAACAAATTTGCCGGCTGATCATGAAACTGTGCGAAAAAACCGGCCGCCGTCTGCGCAAACATGACTACTGTGCGCAAGGCGTGTTCCTGGGCTTAGGTTTCGAGGACCGCACCTGGTGGGGCAAAAGCAAACGGGCCAAATCACGCCTGTACGCCACGCAGGATCTTTACCTGTGCGTCATGCGTCTGTTCAGTCAAGTGGAAATTCACGCCCGCGTCACGCACATCAACATCGCCGTGTTCAACATCATCCCGGCCAGCCCGGTGCAGCTCGGCCTGTTCGACAGTACGCGGCTCGACGCCCGCTCCTTGGCTCGCGCCGCTGACACCATCAACGACCGCTACGGCGAATTCACGGTCGTGCCGGCCAGCATGGCAAATATGCAGGATGTCATCATCAAACGCGTCCCGTTCGGAAGCGTGAGGGATATTTAGGCGGGGAGGAACTATTTGCCTTACCCGAATCAGCCTAAGGTCGTGGTGCGGCGACCCACAAGCGTTTTATACTTAGTCTGACGTTGTCATGCTAATGGTCTCTGTGCGCCGTGTAGGCAACAGAATGTTCAAGGAATCTAATTCACAGTGCCGATGACGGCATTACAATCCGCTACTGGTTAATAGCGCCCGGCTGGTTATTATTCGTATCGTCCACAGGAGTTACGACCGTTTGCGTCGGCGCGTCGGCCGATGTTGTTTCGGGTGGTCTTAATATACTATAAACGAGCTGGTCAAGCTGGTCGTTAGCCAAATTGGCTTTTACTGCGTAGCCTTCGATACCTTGCTCGCGTAAGCCTGCCGGCGCATCGGCTTCATTAAGATTCGATATAATGAACACTTTGATATCCTTACCCCAATCGCTTGTACGCATAGTTTTGAGGATCTGGTCGCCGGCGATTTTGGGTACCATAAGGTCGAGTAACACCAGGTTGGGCCGCTCTTTTTCAATAAGCTGCAATGCGATTTCACCGTCTGGCGCGACGAAACATTTATAACCGATGATCTCCAGCCGGGTCTTGTAAATCTCAGCAAGGCTGACGTTGTCTTCAACGATTACAATCTTAGGAGCTGAACCGAATAAACCCATAACTCGTTCATAATACTATAACGATTTTGAATTTGCGAACCATTTTGTTTATAAAATTTCCTGCAATCGCGTCAGCAATTCCCTGAGCGATATGTCACTCTTATCCAGAAAATCCGCAATGCCATAGCTGCGGGCTTCGGCTTCGTCGCTCGGTTGACTTAAGCTAGTTAGCACTATGACCGGAATTGATTGTAGTTCTTCGCTTTGCTTGAGGCGCTCCAGCACTTCAAAGCCGTTGATTTTAGGCAAAATCAGATCAAGCAGAATGAGGTCGGGCCTGGCCGATTCAGCCAGTGCCAACGCCTCTTCACCGTCATGCGTCACAATAACAATGTAGCCGGCGCGTTCCAGACCGTGGCGGAACGCGACCGCAATAAACTGATCGGCATCGGCGAGCAAAATAGTCTTGCCGGCCGGATCGCTTATTTGGGCAATGTCGCTATTTTCCATACGTATATTCTCGCCAAACCTACACTATCACTTGTCCGGTTCATTATAGCATGCACATCACTGATGGTGACTCGGGCGTACATCATTGGCAAAACATGAGCGGATTGTTACAATGATGCGTATCAATGTTTGCAAACGGCAGGGGTGGAATGAGTGCTGTTAACCGATTATGCTTGGTGTGCCGGTGCGGATCGCAATGGGGGCTGCATGACGCTCTCTGACGACGAACTTGAGAAAGTACTTACAAGCCTAAATTACTTGCCGGCTCAAAAATTAGAGTCCGCTCGATCTACCGCCGACAAAGAGCACCTGAGCCTCTACGAAACCCTCCTCCGACACGACCTCCTAGGTGAGGACGAGCTCGGGAAAGTCACCGCCTACCACTATCAGCTGCCTTATGTTTCACTCAAAAAAGTCGACATCCCGTCCGAGCTTTTGCATCTCACTCCCGAGTCGGTCGCCACAAAATTTCAAACCGTCGCGTATCAATTGGATGATGACGGCCTGCACATTGCCACCGCCCAGCCCGGCGCGACCGACCTGTTCGATATGCTGGCGAAAAAATCCGGCGCGACCGCTTGCCGTGTGACCTACGCGACAGAAGCCGATATCGCTTCGGCGCTCAGGTTTTTTAAGCGCGGACTGCAAACCGTTCTCAATGATCTTACTGCGGCCCAGGACGATTTCGACCTACCCCCAGTTGCACAAATAGTCGATCAGTTGCTCGAATATGCCTACGATTCCGAGGCCTCTGACGTGCATATCGAACCGCAACCCGACGTCAGTATTTTGCGTTTTCGTATCGACGGCGTCTTGCACGATGAAGCTCGCTTCCCCAAAGCCTTTCACGAACAGGTTGTCTCCCGACTTAAAGTTCTGGCGAGGCTTCGCACTGACGAACACTTCAGCGCCCAAGACGGCCGCTTGCGGGTCAAGATTCGCGGCCAGGAACTGGTGGTCCGCATATCAATCGTGCCGCTGGTAAGTGGGGAAAAGGTGGTAATGCGTTTGCTGTCCCGTCAGATCCACCAGTTCGGCCTGACCGAGTTAGGTATGTCCAGCAACAACCTGGAATTAGTGCAGGGCGGTTTCCGGCGGCCGTTCGGTATGGTGTTGTCAACCGGACCGACCGGATCTGGTAAGACCACCACCATTTACGCAATCCTCAAGATACTTAATGTCCGCGACCGCAATATCGCTACCATCGAGGATCCCGTCGAATACGAACTCGAAGGCATCAACCAGATCCAGGCCAACCCTAAAACTAACTTGACGTTTGATGCGGGATTAAGGTCACTTCTTCGCCAGGACCCGGACGTGCTCTTTGTGGGCGAAATCCGCGACGAGGAAACCGCAGCCATAACCGTCAATGCTGCTATGACCGGTCATCTCGTACTCTCGACCATGCATACTAATGATGCGGTAACGACGTTGCCCCGGCTGGTCGATATGAGCATCGAACCGTATCTCGTCGCATCAACCGTCAATGTAATTGTCGGCCAGCGGCTGGTTCGTCAAATTTGTGAGCATTGCAAAGTCAGCGTCAAGCTGACGCGCACCGGCAAAAACTGGCAGGGCGACCCTTCCCAGACCATGCTTCTTACCAATATAAGCCGTGCCATGTTCGTAAAACACTTCGGCAACCGCACTGAAATTCGTGTCTATAAAGGCAATGGCTGTAGCGCCTGCCATAACACCGGATATCAAGGGCGAATCGGCATCTTCGAAGTGCTTGAGCTCACGCCTAAATTGGCGCAGCTCGTAGGCGAGAAAGTCGACAGCGATAAACTGCTCGCCCAGGCGATTAAGGACGGCATGGTCACAATGCTCGATGACGGCCTCGATAAGGTTATCGCCGGCACCACGACGCTTTCGGAAATAATGCGGGTAACCAAGGTTTGATATGATCAGCCACAAGCATGACCCGAGTAAAATCCGGCTGAAAACCAAAGAGAAGCTTAGCTTATTTTCCGACCTGTCAACTATGTTGGGCGCTGGAATTCCGATACTCGACGCCGTCGAGTCACTCCAAAAAGACGCTGAGGGGACCATGAAACAAGCACTCACCCATATCGGCCAATCGTTGTATAACGGCGAGCTGCTTTCGCAGGCACTCGCGCAGATGCCTCAAAGTTTCGACTACATCAATATTAACTTAATTCGCGCCGCAGAGGCCGGCGGTACGCTCGAAGCAACTCTGCACGATATTGTCATCAGCGAAAAAAAGGAAATCGATTTCAGTACCCAGCTTCGCAACACAATGATCTATCCGGTATTTGTGATGGTTGTATTTATGGGTGTGGTGGTGTTGATGCTGACCTTTGTGATTCCACGAATATCTGAAGTGTTCACGTCGTTAAACGTCAAAATTCCTCTGGTAACCCGGTTGATGATAAAGGCGTCACAGTTTTTGATTGCACATTGGGCGCTGGTTGTCGGCATACTTTTTGTGCTCACTGTTTTGGTAATTTTTCTGGTGCGGCGATACAAAAAGGTATTGCTGCGTTTCGTTATGGAATTGCCGGTCGTATCAACGCTCGGAACTAATATCGACTTTGCCCGTTTTATGCGCAGCTTCGGACTGCTTATGCGCGCCGGTGTGCCGATCATCGAAGCGCTCGATTTATCTGAACGGGTCGTACAGAAAAAGTCGATTATCACTATCGTTGAGCACATGAAACGGGATGTGTCCGC
Organism: Candidatus Saccharimonadia bacterium; assembly: GCA_963810525.1. GTDB lineage: Bacteria > Patescibacteriota > Saccharimonadia > Saccharimonadales > UBA4665 > JAICLK01. Next base: position 975,575 of record CAWENB010000003.1, on the reverse strand, counting down.
CGGCCGGCCGATGGCGGCCAGTATGAGCCACCCGGGCACAATTGTACCGCCCATAATGTCGCGCTCGCTCAAAACTGCCGAGGCAACCGGTACACTCATTCAGACCCTTCAAAACTTGAACGAACATTTTGACGAACAAGTCGCCGATACTCTCAAAGTCCTCAGCAGTCTTATGGAACCGGTGTTAATTGTCGTTGTCGCCGTTATGGTTGGCGCACTCATGATTTCCATCATAGCCCCGATTTACAGTATGATTTCACAGATTAACGGCAGCTCGGCGACCTCAACGACGACACTGAAATAACATGCTCGCCACAGGTCATACATCCAATCGCAAGCAGTCGCGACAAGCCGGCTTTACGGTCGTAGAGGTATTAGTGGTAGTGACCATAACCTTGGTACTTTTCGCACTCACAACAATAAACCTGGGTCAGACCCAAACTACCACAACACTCACTGCTACTACTAATAAACTGCTAGCCGATATGAAGAGTCAGCAGCTTCTCGCCATGACCGGCAGTATCGGCAATACTTCGTCCCAGCAACCACAAGGAGTTTATGTACAGTCGGGCAGCTATACATTATTCAGCGGCACCAGCTACAGTTCAGGCAATCCCGGTAATTTCGCCGTGCAGCTTAACTCTGCCTACAGCCTCAGCACGACATTGCCGAGTAGCCAGGCGGTATTCGCGAAGGGCGACGGGTCAGTCAGCAGCTTTTCGGCCGGCAATAATACCATCACGGTCAGCGGCAACGGCAGCAGCAAAACGCTCACCATCAACCGGTTCGGGGCAATAACCGTTAATTAATATGGGGAAGCAGAAAGTATTCAAGTCAGATAAGGGTGCCACACTGGTTGAAGTTCTAGTCGCCATCGCGCTTGCCGGCATTGTGTTGCCCGCGCTGATGCTCGCTATTACGTCTGCCAACGCCATTAATCCGTCATCTTCGCAGCAGCTCTATGCAAACAGCTTGCTGCACCAGCTTATGGAAGTGACTCGCAATGTGCGCGAAAAGGGTTGGAGCAACGTCGCTACCAACGGAACATATCATCCTACGATCAGCGGCAGCAGCTGGTCACTCACCAGCGGCACCACGACCGTCAGCGGCTTTACGGAATCAATCATCATCAGCTCGGTGCAGCGGAACACTTCAGATGCGATCGTATCGAGCGGCGGTACGGTTGACCCCTCAACAAAATACATTGTTGCGACCGTCACCTGGACGACACCGGCCAACGGTTCAGTCTCCAGCAGCACCTATCTGACCAGATGGCAGAACAATGCAACATGGACCCAGACAACTCAAAGCGATTTCAACGGCGGCACGCTCACCAACACGGTCACCACAAACAACACAGGGGGTGAAGTACAACTTGCCAACGGCACTCCCAATTGGGCAGTACCCAGTGTCGCTGGCAGTTACAATATTACCGGAAACGTCTCCGGGCTCAGCGTCTATTACGCGACAATAAGCGGTACTCCGTATGCGTTCGTTGGCTATGCGACGGGCATGGCGATTGTCAATGTTTCGAATCCGGCATCGCCAACTCTCACCGGAACGTATACGACAACGGCGGCAGTAAACGGGATATACGTGAGCGGCACGACGGCGTATTTAGCCACCGCGATAACCACATCACAGTTCATTATTGTCAACGTGTCCAATCCGGCTTCACCCGTGATAGACGGCAGCCTGCGGGTCGGTGGCGCCAAAGCAGCAAATAACGTAACCGTGAACGGCACGACGGCGTATATTGTAAGTAATACGGCGACCGGTACAAATAAAGACTTTAATATCATCAACGTATCTAATCCGGCAGCACCGTCAGTTACCGGCGGCTTGAAAATCGGCGCCAATAACACTGGCGTCGTCGTCAGCGGTAATTATGCTTATATATCGACTTCGACCAGTACTAAACAACTGAATGTCGTCAATATTGCAACCCCGACAAACCCCACCTCTTCTACAACAGTAAATCTCGGCGCTAATGGCACGGGCATTGTATTGAGCGGTTCTGATATATACATTTCGACCGACAATAATGCCGCTACCGGCGAGCTTCGCATTTATAGTATCAGCACCCCGGGATCACCAACTTCAGTCGGCGACTATGAAGTCGGCGGTAACGTCAATAGACTGGCTATTAGCGGCAATTACGTGCAGCTGGTTACCGGAGTAGCCAGCAAGCAACTCATTAACGTCAACGTTACGACCCCCTCGACACCCACCCTTGCGTCAAACGTTACCCTGAGCGCTACCGCCAACGCCGTTTTCACATCGGGATTTTATGCCTATGTCGGAACGGCCGACACTTCTAAAGAGCTCCAGGTTGTATATGCCGGTCCGCAGTACCAGGCAAGCGGCACCTTTGAATCAAGTACGTTTGACGCCGGGACGAGCGTCGGCTTCAACTATCTGACTTACACCGACACCGTGCCGGTCGGCTCGACACTGAAGTTCCAGGTTGCGGCCAACAACACGGGTTCAGGCTGGAGTTACGTCGGTCCGGATGGTACCGGTAGTACCTACTTTTCCTCGCCAGGCGGTATTCCGCTCACTGCTGCAAGCGGCCGATATTTCCGATACAAAGCCTATTTCACGCCGACGGCCAACGCCCAACAAACCCCAGTCCTTTCTGATATAACCGTTAATTACACGCCGTAAGGATAAACAGATGAGGCATATACTCCCCATGCTCAAACCAAGATCGGGCCTCGATCCGGTAAACACATCCGGTAATATGGGCGTGACACTCATCGAGGTGCTGGTAACCATGGGTATATTGTCGACCATGCTACTGGTCCTGGTCAGTTTACTGGCGTCTTCCATTGATGTACAGACTCGATCGCAGAGCTATTCCTCAGTCAATACGAATGCACAGTTTATTATGGCCAGACTCAATTACGATATCGCGAGGGCTTCGGCAGTTAGTACCCCCACATCACTTGGTGGCAGCGCTTCATCACTAGTGATTACTGTTGGGGGCAGTCCTTACAGCTATGCACTCAGCGGGAACAATCTAGTACTGACCGACAATTCAGGTTCAGACACATTAAATGACAACGACATCACCGTGTCTGGCCTCAACTTCACCGAACTCGGTAATTCCGGCGGTAAGCCGACCATCACGTATAATTTCACACTTACGGGTACTGCCCAAACTCACGGAGTGCATGCCAGTACCGCATATACGAGCGCGGAGGAACTACGATGAGGCAACGATCTGGCGAGTCCGGTCAGACGCTGGTGGCACTTTTAATCTTTATAATGGTTACGATGACGATCACGCTAACCGCAACCGCGATAACCATTATTAATATACGCGGCAATAACAGCGTGGCAAGCGGGGAAGCAGCTTTGCAGGATGCCCAGGCGGGCATCGAAGACTCGCTGATACAATTGGAACGCAATCCAAGCTACACCGGCGAAACGCTGTCAATAGGCTCAGGGTCTGCTACAATTACCGTAAGCGGTACCGGTCCGTTTACCATTACTTCGATCGGCGCATTCGGCAACTACCGCCGCACTGTTACGGCAACGGCCGCTTATTCGGCTAGTATATTAACCCTTACCAACTGGAGCGAAACACCGTAATGATCGCCAGACCAAACGCGCTCGTGTATGTGCGCCGGAACGACTTAATCGTTGCCGGTAAACATATCGCGCCAGCCAAACTAACTATAGATAAGGAAATGCTAAATAACCTGGAAGTATGCGATCCGGATAAGTTCATCGCTACCTGCCAGGTATTTTTTTCATCACACAGTCTGACCGGCAAACGCGTACTCGTAGTGCTTGATAACAGCGTTGTGTTTTTCAAAAACCTGCCCGCAGAAAATGGGCAGGGGACCTATGCCAATGCCGCCGAAAGTTTCGTAACCTCCATGCCCTTTGAACCCGGCGTACGAGCCTGCTTAGAGCTGCGTGATGACAACCGGCCGGAGCTGTTTGCTACCAACTCTAAAATTTACGAGGCAGTTACCGAAGCGCTCCGCATGAGCAAAGTTAAAAAAATAGCCGCCATCGTGCCGGTCGGCGCTTATAGCCTCGAACGCGGTATCAAGCCGGCCGACGCCATCGAACGGTATATGAATGATCGGGAAGTTTACCGGACCGCAGATTTCTCCACAGTAACACCCGTTTAGTCAATCACGCTTATCCCATGATTGACTTTTAAGGTTTGGCCAAGCATTATTACTCCATAACAATAAAGGTAGTGCTTATATGCAATTAAACATGAAATTACATTCTCAAAGCAAAAATAAGGCAGGTTTTACACTCATCGAACTGCTGGTTGTTATCGGTATCATGGGTATACTACTGTCTATTACGCTGCTGGCAATCAACCCGAACAAGCACTTTAAGGACGCTCGAAATACGCAGCGTTCGTCGAATGTTTCGGAGATCCTTAATGCCATTTATGAATATGAGTCGTCTAATACAGGCAACGAACCGCCTTCAATTACACATCTTTCTTCTACGGCCTTGCCGCTCGGAAAGGCCGCCGTACAAACGGCAACCGGTACTTCTTTTTCAACTCCAAATTTGACGTACAGCGGATTGTCGGGTAACACCGTTACCTCAGGTAACGTACTCGTCTATGGCTGCAGCCAGTCAGGTGACAATGGCACTTTTTCGGTCGTAAGCGGTACCGGGACAACGATTGTCGCCAACGATCCGGGCGGCTCCGGTACCAGCGCGACTGGCTGCACCATTCAAACCAAGATCGATCTTTGTTCTGACCTGACCCCTACTTACATCGCCGACCTTCCGACCGATCCTTCTACCGGTACCGTCACCGGCGGTACCACTCCTTGCGCCGGAGGCACAACAGCCTACGATACCGGGTACACGATAGCAACCAGTAACGGACGGTTCACTATTGACGCTCCGAGTGCCGAAGATGGGGCAACCATCAGCGTCACTCGTTAATCTGAAACTCTAGTTTGTCACAATGGTTTTTGACGGGTTTTACATGCCGTAGTCCAGCAGTAATGAACTTGTTGACTTTTACACGTTGATACCTCATCATAACAACATAAGTAAAAAGGTAAAGCTTAAATGAAACTAAACAGAAAGACTCACAATATAAAAGCGAGCCGGGGAGGCTTCACGCTCATCGAACTCCTCGTCGTGATCGGTATCCTAGCGATCTTATTGGCGATTACCTTAATCGCCATTAATCCGAACAAGCACTTCGAAGACACTCGTAATACGCAGCGTTCGTCGAATGTTTCGGAAATTCTTAATGCCATTTATGAATATGAATCTGCAAATAACGGCAACGCTCCCGGCTCGCTGGCGAACGTTACAGGCTCCGCAAAGCAGATTGCTTCGCAATCAAATGAAAGCGCTACGAATACGGCATTCGCCACCGGTACCGTCACCTTTACCGTACCGTCCGGCAATACGATCACATCCGGTAATGTAACGGTTTCCAGTTGTACAAATTCCGGCAATAACGGCACCTTCCCGGTAACGAGCGGGACTTCGACGACAGTACTGGTCACGAATGGAAGCGGTGTCTCCTCAGATACGACGTGCGTACTTGGTGGATTTACGGCAGTTATCAACCCCTGTGCGGATTTGGTCCCGACCTATATCGCCGACATGCCGATGGACCCGACGACCAGCGTTGGCACGGCCTGTAGCGGCACCTTTAATACCGGATATACTATTTCGTCCACCAGCGGACGGTACACCATCTCCGCTCCAAGCGCTGAAGATGGCGCAACCATTAGCGTGACACGGTAAAACATAAATTTGCATTTGAAAGGAGACTAACACAGAAATGAAAACGCTTACTAATCTAAAATATAACGCCGGTCAGCAGGGCTTCACGCTTATCGAACTCCTCGTCGTGATCGGTATCCTGGCGATCCTATTGGCGATTACCTTAATCGCCATTAATCCGAACAAGCACTTCGAAGACACTCGAAATACGCAGCGTTCGTCGAACGTTTCGGAGATTTTGAATGGTATCTACGAATACGAATCAGCGAACAATGGAAATATGCCGACAACCCTGAAGTACGTAGGCGCTAACATATTGCCGCTCGGCGAAGAGCCAACATTCAGTCCGACTACGACAACCTTTACCGGACCATCGACTCTGGACTACACCGGCCTGACAGGCGCGCCTACTACCGGAAATGTTTTGGTTACCGGTTGCACAAACACAGCCAATGATGGTGACTATGCGATTACTGGCGGAGACGGTACTTACGTAGAAGTTAGTGATACCGGCGGTGTTGCAGCCGATACGAGCTGTACAATCTCTACGGCGGTTGATCTTTGTTCTGCCCTGACTCCTACTTACTTAGCCGACCTACCGACCGACCCGAAGACCGGTACGGTCACTGGTGGCTCAACTCCTTGTGGAGCAGGTACAACCGCTTACGGCACCGGTTATACCATTTCGGCAGCAAGCGGACGCTTTACAATAGCTGCCCCGGCAGCCGAAGATAGTGCAACCATCAGCGTAACTCGCTAGATTTCAGAAAATCTATTAATACACGCACAGTCGATGGAACCTGTGCGTGTATTATATTATTTCTATTTAGTATTAATGCTATACAAAGTTTAGTATGCTACTAGTGCGGTAATTTCCTAAATAGGAACCTATCACGATGGAAGGCTATCCGGGAGCAAATGATCACCCTAGCATCGACTTAAGCCTGCAAGCGGCAAGGGTGGCTCTGTCTGCCAAGGAATACATTAACCCGTTCGGCGTTAATGCCCGCTTTCAAGTCTACGAATACGCGGAGCATACGACTTATTACTACCTCGAGGCCTACGATGAACTCCAGTGCAATCCCGATGCAACTCTACTGGACGTTGGGTGTTCTGAAGGGAGCTGGTTGATACTCCTTAGGGGGCTGAGACGTCATACCGGTCCCATCATCGGTGTCGATGTTAACGAAACTAACATAGCATTTGGTTTAGCTATGAACGGACGCTTAGATAAAAACAGGATCAGTCCAATAGACTTTCGAGTCGGCAGAGCCGAGAATTTAAACCGCTTAGTTGCAGCGCAACCAGGAATGCGCCGGCTCAGAACGCCCGTCAAAACCAATAGTATTGACGGGGCATTCGCTATGTTCATGCTGTATCATGCAAGAGAACCGCATAGAGTACTAGACGAATTAGTGCGAGTCACGAAACCGGGCAGTAGAATTGCAATCGCAACAAGCGGGCAAGCTAATAAACAGGAACATCGTGTGTTCGAAACAGCTATAGCGGCCCACATCGCTAATCAACATCCAAGTTCGAGGTTGAGTATTCTCAAACCACCACCACGCTTCACGAAGCCCTTCGACCGAGAAGGCGCAAATGCAGTGCTTGACGAGCATCAATTACGAGTTGTCGCAACACTGGTTCAGCAGTGTAAGCTTATCGTAACAAAAGGGGAGTCTTACGACGCCTACTTAAATTCGCTGGCAAGCATGCGCAAACACTTTTCCTATCACGTTTCCCGTAGGTTATTTGATGAAGCCGTCCGTGCTGTAGTCGAGCCATCCTTACGGGCTGCCATTAATGCGCAGGGCTATTTTGCAGACTGGATCGACAAAATAACATACATTTGCGAAAACACTAAATCCGCTTAGCCGTATCTGAACTTCACCTGTACAACGCCGCAAGATTGTCGATACTGGATACGTTAATGTGCCGATCATGATCCGTACTTATCAACTCATGGCTCTTCAGATAGCTCATCACCCTGGCCACCGTTTCACGGGTCAATCCGAGTGCACTCGCCAAATCTTGATATACAATTGGAATTTGTATTGATGTGCCTTGCGTTTCGTTTTTAGCGATACCGAACTCGTTCGCAAGGTAGACAAGACCATGCGCAACTTTCTTGGACGCCGACTTTAAAGACACATTCTCCAGCTGGGATATATTTGACTGAAGTCTCCTCCACGATTCAAAAAGTAAATCCGAATAAAGTATGGGCTGAGTGCCTACCGCCTCGATAACAGCCTCCACGCTCAAGCTGGAGACTTGAACGGCTGTCATTGCCTCATAATAATAAGTCTCTTCCACAGAGCTCTGCGCGAATAGCATAGTATACAATGGGCTGAGTGGAAAAAAATAACCCGGTCCGTATATGCTTTGGATTCCTAGGCTCCCTTCGTTCGAAATCAAGTAGCGTTTAACGTAACCTGAATGGATATAGTAAAGCCTTTCAGCATCGCCAAAGGTATGTACCAGCTGTCCTTTTAGCTTAAGTTGTGCAGTACCCGTATCAAGCAACCTTCTGAGATGCAGTTGTTGTTTTGCAAGATCCTGCCGGTTAAATGGAGCTACTATGTTCATGCTTTAAGTATTTTCTTTAATGAAACGACTTTCTGTGATTTGCGTCACACGCTATAGCCATGTAATGCAAGGCTTTGACCGCTAATATTTATGACTTATACACAGCATCAAGCTATGGAATCTTGCCTGAAACAATGAAGTTCGCTCGCCCTTTTAGCCTTTTTGTCGCGCCGGGGGACAACAACGATGTTCCGAATAGAAACGGGATCTTATTAGGGGTTGCGCGTCGGTATTTTTATTTTATTGTTGAATACTGTACAACATGTTTGCCGTTATGGCTCTTTGCGGATATGTATAACTTTTGTGCTCGATAACAAAACGTAACACAAAATTAGTCAATAAATTTTACTACATATTTGTGTTGACTTCGCAGATATGTTGTATAAAGCTTAATGTTACAAACAAATAGGTGGGGGGTAGCATATGGAAAGAAGTATTCGATTATCCGAAAAGAGCACCACCACCGCAAACAAAGGGGTCGCCTTCTTTAATTTGCCGTGCATACTGCGCACGGTCTTCTCCACTTTTCTCTCTAGTAGAACTCGAAAATACACGACTGTCATCTTTGCAGCATTTGTCATAACTTTCGTAATGGCCGTAATGGTGTACGCGTTCGAAGACACAAACCAGGCAAATAATACAAGTAACAATAACGGTAGCGCTCAGCAACAACCGCTTCAATCATCGCAGTCTGCATCCGGTGGATCCTCCGGTCCGAATGAAGATAAACAGCCTGAGAACGACCAAACAACAACTAACGAATCATTATCAAGCTCAACTTCCGTCACCGTTAATGGTCAGGCAGTTGACGTCCCCCAGGGAGGTTCGTACGACAAAACTGTTGATGTTCCGGGCGGACAAGTCCATGTCAGCGGTAATTCTTCAAGCGTAGCTTCAAAGGGTACCACATCAAATTCCAGCACATCAACCACAACAGTTAACGTAAGTTCCCATTAAAGAAAGGAGACCACATCCGCAAACACAAATCCGACAAAATGAATTTGACTGCCAGTCGGCTTTGTTTTCTTTAACGGCAAACGGAGCCGGGCGGTAAGTCCGGAGAAATAACAAATAACCCATTAAGGAGGGTATTATGGTAAAACTTAAGCTAGTACGCGTTGCAGCGGCTACTGCTGCATCAGCAGGTTTAATTGCCGGTTTTAGCGGTGTTGTTGCTGCTCACCCAGGCAGCTATGGTAGCTACGGTAACTCGAGCAACCACAACCAGGGCTCTAAGACCATCACCACCACTACCAGCAGTAATAGTGTTGAGGTTTCTAACAGCACCGACCAGAACGCGAGCACTGGCGATGCTACTGTCAATGCCAGCAGCAACGATAACAGCAAGGGCGGCAACTACAACAAGCACGATGACCGCAGCAACAGCAAGAACAACAATGGTAACTCGGGCAGCGCCGTGTCCGGTGACGCTTCCAACGACAGCACTTCCAAGGTATCTGTCAGCGTAAGCAACCCTGACCCGATGCCAGTTGTTACTACCAGCAGCACCGACCACAGCAAGAATGGTGGCGGCAGCACGGTTATCACAAACACCGACAACGCCAACGACGTTGTGGTTTCTAACAGCACTGACCAGACGGCTACCTCTGGCGATGCTACCGTTAATGGCGGCAGCAAGAACAGCGGCAATGCTACTTCGGGTGACGCTTCCAACAGCAGCAACTCGACGGTTTCTGTGACTGTTTCTAACTGACACGTTTCGCTTGCTGTTTCGGCAAGCCGGATTGAAATAGTGGGAAGAGTTGAGCTACCGGCTCAATTCTCCCCACCAGGTGGGTTTAATAAATTAAAAGGGGCTGACATTAGAATTATGAGCACTAAAAAAAAGCATCTCGTTGCCGGGGCGGTGAGTGGGGGGTTGTTGCTTGCCGCAACTATGCATTCAGCAAATACGTTTGCGTTAGACAATAGCACTTCGACACCAGACGCTCCGTCTGGAGCATCTACCCAAACCCCGAGTACAACCTCGGGAGATCCCTCAACTGTGACTCCGACCGATACGACAACGACGTCTACCGGCCCGAGTGCCAGCGGTTCCACCGCATCCCAAACAACGAACAATGCGGTAACCGCCGCTACGACCTCCTCGACAGCCCCGACCACGACGCCCGATCCGAGCAGCTCGCCCGATTCAAGTCAGAGCAATGTAAATGCTCCGGATTCCCAGCCTGCCCCTACAAACAGCGATTCTTCATCGAGCAATAACGATCCGACTACCCAGAATCAAAATACAGCGACTATCGGTAACAACGATAATAGCGCGGCAACTAGCGGCAATGCGACGGTCAGCGACAACCAGCGCGGCGGGAATGCAACATCCGGCGACGCCGATGCGACCGCAGCTCTCATTAACGCTATCGCGTCAACAAGCAATCTGTCAGGAAGCGGACTGCAAACCTTTACCTACAACCTAAATGGCACAAATAACGGCAATATAGTCATCGACCCGAATGACATAATGCCTGCCAGCACATCGGGTGCAGGCACCGGTTTCGGCCAAAACACCGTTAACGCTACTAATAACGATACGATTAATAACAACCTCAACTTGGCAGCAAAAACCGGCGACGCAACAGTTTCAGGCAACGGAAAGGGCGGAAACGCGACAAGCGGTAATGCGACGACCGAAGCTGATATTATTAATCTGATCGAATCCCTTATCAGCGACAAGAAGTCCTTCCTTGGAGTCGTCAATATAAACGGCACGCTCAATGGTAACATTGAGTTACCGGCAAATCTTATTGACTCATTGCTCTCACGATCTGGTGGCGGCAGTTCCTCGAATCCAAGTGTAATCGCTGCCAATAATATCAGCGTCAATAACAACGTTTCACTCACAGCCGCAACCGGCAATGCGTCGGTGACTGATAATGGCCGCGGTGGTAATGCCGCATCCGGTGATGCCACAACCAAACTCAATATTTACAACCTGATAAATAGTCAGATAGTCGGTGGCAATGTTCTGCTGGTATTTGTTAACGTTATGGGTAACTGGTACGGATTGCTCATGAATGCCCCGGCCGGCACTACCTCGGCAGCACTTGGTGGCGGCATACATCAGGATACGAGTGTACCTGCCTCACAAGTTCTTGCCACCAACAACGAGACAATCAACAATAATGTCACACTAACTTCGACGACCGGTAACGCACTAGTTTCTAACAATGGCCGTGGCGGAAACGCCACAACCGGCAATGCAACCGCAGTTGCGGATATTGTCAATATCCTGGGTGCGCAAATAGATCTTTCAGGTTGGCTTGGCATCTTGGTAATCAATGTCTTCGGTACTTGGAATGGAAGTCTAACGCTAGCGCCCCCAACACTGACGCATTCTCAAACCGGAAACGGTTCGGAATCGGGTGCTCATCACCACCGTCACGGCAAGACCAGATCGTCAGCCCATCACGCGGCAGGCAACAGCTGGAGTGATGGCTTTGCCTATGCTATCAGCTACCCCCCTGCAGGCGGGAATAACAATATAGCCAATACGTCCGTACAAATATTGGGGGACTCGACTCCAACCAACCCATCTTCGACTAAACCGGTCGTATTTGACCACTCTAGCAACACCTCCAGCAATATCACAATAGACATCATTGCTGGCGGTGTCGCGGCCCTTACTGCAGGTACCGTTGGTGCAACTCGCTACTTTAGCGCGCGCCGGAAGCAGCAGTAGCTTAATCTTTTGGGCGAAGCATCACATTAGTATTTGAAATGTGTTTTTCACTAGCAAACTATAATGAACCTCCCCGAGTTTCCACTCGGGGTATCTCTTAGCTCAAACTAACTTCACGTTAGTTTGCCCCGCATCATCCTGTCCCTGGTTTTGAATGTATCGACGAATTACATCCTCGTTAATACCAACTGTGCTGACAAAGTAGCCGGCCGGCCAAATACTTCTGGTGCCCCAGTAGACTGCACGGAGATGGGGAAACTTGTCATTCAGGGCTTGCGCCGTGGAAGTTTTCAGTGTCCGGACGACCATCCCGACCGGTCTTGTTGGGGGTATTGAGACCAACAGGTGGATGTGATCTTGATCGTATTTCACTTCTTTGAGAGGATGACATCGGCATGGTGCTCGGGCCAGGAGCGTAAGAACTCTTTGAGGTAGCCCTGAACCCCTTCATTGAGAATGCTGCGTCGATATTTGGTTGGCCATACCAAATGGTAGTCACAGGAGAATACGCAATGGGCCATTCGCCGATACACGGTCATGGCCATTAGTATACGGACCCTTGGTGGACCCGGAAAGCTATACGGATGCGGGGAGGGACTTCACTCCCACGAGCTGCCGCTTGGGGAATTGCGGGAGAAGGATTAAAAATCGGCTTAACACCAAATTCTGGTGTCTACTCTAATCTGTTTTTCTAGAGAAGAAACTCCAGAGGATCGTAATTATTCGTTGTTTTGAGGCTCCACGGTGGGGTATGAGCTTGTCTTTCCAGACGCCGAATCTTCCGTCTAATGGGCTCGTTGTGTTGGCTACTCGTATGCCACTTTCCTGTATGTAATCGGCTTGGTAGGTGAACAGATATGGTAGGTTGCGACACAAGGAAAAATAAGCTCTTCTGGTACGCTCATGGGCATATCTTTTGGTGACCGGATCACGCTCCTTGAGCCATGCCCCATGTTTCTTGTACCAACCAGCGAGTGCATCCTCAAACGTTAGTTCGTCTGTCCGAGCGAGCGTTAAGGCAAGCGCTCGTAACTCAATATTTTGCGTCAGTCGTGGCTTCTTGGTCAGACATTGAGTGATGGTCATAAGCTGGTGAAACTGGCAATGCTGGACCGGTATGCCTTTGCCCTCCAGCATAGTCCGTACGCCTCGTCTGCCGTCAATGGTGACCGCCAGGATACTGTAGCCCATTGCTTCAATCGTATCTGTTGCAACCTCATAATCTACGGTGCGTTCTGTCCCGTCTACCGTGGCGTAATACAGCACCGTATTCTCACCAAGCGTCGCCACTGCATATGGGTCAATAACAACCAGGAGGCCCCAGTCCCCAAAGTAGGTAACATCCATTATGACGGCTACGGTACGCGGTTTCTGGATGATGCGTGGCGGGCTGTAGCCATTGAGTTGAGCGCGGATGCAACCGGTACTTTTCCGGTATTCTTTAGCCAAGCTGTTCACGGTACGACCGTCAAAGGCATACTGGTGCCATAGGGTAGCTCGCTTACGGCCAGGGCGGCCTTTACTGCTCCATGACCGACGGCAGGTACGACAGACGTAGCGCTGTAGACCGTTCCTCACACCGTTTTTCTTTACGTTGGTACAATAGCAAGACGGACAGCTCTTTCGAGTCATCTTCGTTACTCCTTGTTTAGTTGGTACTTACAAGAATAACGAAAACAATGACAAAGAAATCTGTCCGTCTTAAAGCGCTAGCAGCAACCAGTTTTTGTTATTAAGCCTAAAAAGGCATTTATGCGTTGTAAAATAGACGTTTGATTCAGTGACTTTTATAAAACTTTATTTATTCTAAGTTTAGTTGCTACTTAGACTATTAATATGCCCTTGGCTTGTCCGTATTACTCAAGAACTACGCTCTCCCACGTGCGGCATTATTGTAATGCAGTAACCACGTATCATTTCCACCACCTCCGCCGCGCGCGCCTTCAGGGCGATGCTCAACAAAACTCGTAACAGCATCCTTCAAGTGTTTCCCGCGCCACCTGTCCATCAGCTTACATATTTGAGTTAACCGATCGGACAGAGTCTTTCGAGCGCCCGGAGATAGCGGTGACTCAGGATCGTTAATAAAGGCTGCGTAGCTTCTTTTATTTGTTGAAACAAATTCACACCATAATTGCCGCTGAGGGTAAGGCAACAGGGGAAAAGTGTTTAAAAAGTGTTCGACGTAGACTGGACTCTGATTCTCTAAACCCCGCATGATACTTTCCACTACAAGGAACGGCTGCTGCGTGGCGCTTGGCGCAGGAAGATCTTCGACTTCAAAGAAGAAAGGCTGTATATCAGTCGTAAATTCGGGCACATGACCATGTATATAATTCTGCGCCCCCAGCATCATAAAAGCTGCATTCTCCGCATAATCCAAACGACGCAATAAAATCATCGGGGCTCGCGTTGTTAAAATCAACAGGAGCCAACTCGGCAAGGGCGCATTCAAGAGCGACGTAGCAGTCCTGCTGGCCTTCGACAAAGCCCCGTTCTACATCTGAACCGGTGAAGGAACGCGGGTACAGCGCTGCGTGTTGCGAGATATAATCACGCAGCGAAGCTCGAGAAAGATTTTGATTACGTTGCCGGCCGACCCGTATTAGAGTAGCCCCAAAACCATCTATATCGTGAACGGGGTCCGACGCGAGACCATGCCGTTTACCGGTCAAAATAGCCGCACTCATGACAACATCAGAATCTCGGATGACCGCTATGGCTGTAGCTGGTGTGATTTCACCTAAAAGCGCCACTTGGCCAACGCTTCCGCGCAGCCAATCATGCATAGTATCAACATCGCCCACCTCAATAAGCACTGGCAGTTGCCGCATAAACCCATTTGCATTCAGCGGATCAGAGAGTGCCGCCGCCACCATGTTCTCGTCATGGGCGTGTTGGCAGAAAGCTTGTTCGCCTTCCCCCATAACGGATGATGATAATTCATTCACCTTTGAACTCAATCCTCTTTAATACATTTATGCAACTTTGCCAAGTCGCTTATATTGTATTCATTTTAACGAACGCCCTCTCTGTTGGCAAGGGCTGCATACGTTTTGAACCAAGTTTCATCACAAGTACGCGAAATCTTATTAATAAGTCGGCGACAGTATGTGAATATTCCCGCCGCAGAAAATGTGAATTTATGTACAAACTTGCGTTCGATTATTTGCCTCTTTGACACAGAGGTGAGATACTAGCTGTAACATGTTATTCGGGAGTCGTCTACGGTTTAGTTCCCGGGGAATTCTGCGAAATAATTCCCTCATTGCCAATGCACTGAATCTTATGGTATCAGCCGGCGTTACGGCGTTGTTTGGATTTGTCTTTTGGACCGTCGTCGCTCGTTCCTATCGGTCGGACGTGGTTGGCCTTGCCACAACTTTGCTTTCCATGTCCAGCCTAATATCATTGTTCGGACTGGCCGGCTTCGACACAGTATTCATAAGATTTTTACCGAAAGCCGAGCGTCAAAGCGAGCAAATCAGCAATGGCTTAATCATTTCAGCATTGGCCTCGGGGTTGGCTGCCGGATTATTCTGCCTGCTAATCCCGGTGTTGTCGTCACAGCTCGCGTTTGTCAGACATAATGCACTCTACTCTGCAAGCTTCATAATATTTACAATCTTCACTACATGGAACACCCTGACGAATGCTGCACTGATCGCCTACCGACGGACGTCGCTTGTTATCATAATCAATATTTTGTTCAGTGCCCTAAAGATGTGCCTACCGTTCGCGATTCATAGCGGCGGCCCAATGACAATTTTCATGTTTACGGGCATTGCACAGGTATTCAACGTAAGCTTAAGCATTGGGGCACTGGCCAAATACTATAATTACCGGCCATCACTGCGGCTTGACATAGGCATACTGAAAGAAATCAGACGATATGGATTCGTGATGTACATCGGCGGCATATTAAACCTGCTGCCCGATTCGTCGCTACCGTTAATAGTCATCAATACATTAGGCACGACTGCGGCGGCTTATTTTTATATCGTCATTACGATCGCCAATCTACTGTACACAGTCGCGTTTTCGACCGCGCAGTCCTTACTTGCTGAGGCCGCGAACGACGAAGCACACATTATCGAGCACCTGCGAACAGCTGTCAAATTTGCCTATGGTTTATTGCTGCCCATTATCATTGTCTTGGCGATTGCTGCACCGCTTTTCTTACGACTGTTCGGGTCCGATTACAGTAGTGGCGCTACCGGTACGCTTCGAATCATGTGCTGCGGCGGCATACTGGTGCTAGCGGGAGCCCTTATTAACTCCTTGTTTAAACAATATAAACTCCTCACCGCTATGCTTGTTACGACTGCGTCTAACTCCATTGCCACTATATTCTTCAGCTTACTGCTGGTGCAGCCGCTTGGCCTGGCCGGCATCGGTTGGGGGTTTGTCCTGGGCGGAATAGTTTCATTAACAATCGGTTGCATATTTATTTTCAAAACATATACTGTACATATAAGAAAGGGTGTGGCGGAATTAATAGAAGGAAGCAGGTGAATTTGAAATTATCTAACGTCGTACCCGAAAAGTACTTTATATACATCCCCGATAATATATTTTTGCGTCTGCTGTATTTGCAACGGCGAAAAAGATGGCCGCGTACACACAATCCCCAAACCTTTTCCGAAAAAATGACATGGATAAAAATGTACGGGCACTTGGAAAACTTTGGTATGTATGCCGATAAGTATGCAGTACGCGATTTCGTGAAACAAACTATCGGCGAAAAGTACTTAATACCGATCATCGGAAACTGGGACCGATTCGAAGATGTTCCCCTTGACGAACTGCCCGAGCAGTTTGTCCTAAAGGCAACGCATGGTTCTGGCTACAATTACATCTGCAAGGATAAATCAAAACTCGACAAATCCGAATTACAGAGGGAAGCAAGCCGCTGGCTGAGCGAAAATTTTTACACTTTCTTCAGGGAGCAGCAATATAAATACCTCCGCCCACGCCTCATATGCGAACAATACATGGAGGATGAATCCGGCGAACTGCGCGATTATAAAATAAGCTGCTTTAATGGAATACCGCGAACCATTGAATTCCATTACGACCGCTCAAACGGCGGGCATAAAGTGGCGGTTTACGACACGGAATGGCGTAAAATGCCGTTTACGGTCATCGACGGCACTACCGAAGACTCACCTAAACCCGATAATTTGGCAGATTTAGTGAACGTCGCTGAAAAATTATCGAAAAATCTGCCATACGCTCGCGTGGATCTGTATTCAGTACATGGCGCGGTATACTTCGGAGAGATTTCTTTTACGCCGCTTGAAGGCCTTCCGTACATCGGCGTGGCTGACGTTGAAATGGGCAAAATGCTGGACTTATCCGGCTTCAAAAAATAGCTGGCGCACCGTTAATTAGAAGGGAAGAGACATTGAAAATCCTGAGAATCGTAAGTTCCGGTTACCCGCAAGGCGGAGCTGAAAACGGCATTGTCCTCACCAACGAAATATTGCGCTCTCACGGTCATAGCGTTCGAACCATATCGAGCAATGTCAAGCCCGAGCGGGCGCACTTCAGCGACTACGAATTTGCCGCTATACCGGAACGCGGCATTAAAAAAATCATCTACGGAACCTTTAACTACGATGCATACCGCGTCACCAGGCGGGTGCTACGTGAATTCAAACCTGACATTGTATTACTGCACACCATGGGCCAACCGACCGCGGCTGTATTGTTTTTACTTAAACGCTATCCGACCGTACTGATGGTACACGGGCCGGAAGTCTTTACTAAGGCACTACTTCCCTGGTTTTTGCCGCAAAACGCCTACAAAAACGGCGATTACGACGTACGTAAATTCACCCCGAGCGGTAAACTGCGTTATTTCTACCTAGAAAATGTCACAGGCCTATTCTACCGGATCGGTTTTCGAAACGTTGACGAATTTGTCGGACTAAGCAATTATACTCGGGGAATATTGGAACACGAAGGGTACCCGGCCACCTACTTTCCAAACGGCGCCAGCATGCTTCCGACATCGCCACTGCAATATGACCCGCCGGTACTGTTATACGTCGGCCGTCTGGAAAAATTCAAGGGAGTCGATGATGTAATTCGCGCCATGCCTGCAATTTTGCGGGCGATCCCAACGGCACAGTTCCGCATTGTAGGAGAAGGCGATTATGGTGACGACCTGAAAAAACTCGTAAAAAAACTGAAGCTAGAACGATCCGTACAATTCGTAGGTCATGTGAACTCGCAACAATTAGCCAAAGAGTACCGTTCAAGCACCCTGTTCGTACTGCCGTCTACCTGGCCCGAAACGTTCGGCAAGGTAGGCATCGAGGCAATGAGCGTCGGACGACCAGTCATTGCTGCGGACGTCGGCGGCATTCGCGATTGGCTGCAAGACGGCGTAAACGGGTTTCTAGTGCGCCCTCACAGCCCCGAACAAATTGCACAGCAGGCAACACGGCTACTGAGCGATGAAAACCTGGCGCGCAAAATGGCTCAAGCAGCTCAATCTTCAGCCCAAAACTTTTCAATCGAATTAATGGCCGAAAATATTGAAAAGCTATTAGCCAGACACGTATGCTAGCCACTTGCAGCCCATGTGCTTTGAGCTCGAACGTGAGAACTTAAGATCGTCCATTAAACCATATCGTCTGACTTTAATGCGAACAGAATTAAAAGGAAAAACATCGGCTTACATATTTTGGATACCTATAGACACATGAGTTTGTAGACTTAAAAATATTGTTATTTAAAATATGTACCGATAAACTGTTACTTATGAGTGAACTTGGTCGCCGGAGCTTTATCGCTCTTACAACTGTAGCAGCTTTAGGATTACTGGAAGCAGGCTGTTCAAACAGCAACGGCGGCCATGCTACCGCGAACGGGAGTAGCGCTCAGCCCACCGCTACACGCGGCGCTTCATCTGAAGTAATTGGTCTCGCCCTCAGTGATAGTTTGTTTGGTTTGCCCGAGGAAGAAATTGGTCACCGCCTTGACCGCGTCAAGTCATTAGGCGCTACTGCGATACGCTTTGACTGGGATGGACTCCTACAATCAGTGCACGGCTGGGAACCTATCGATCGCATCATGCGGGCGGCCGCCGAGCGAAAATTAGGTGTAATGGCGACTGTTACCTACACCCCATATGCAAATCAACCGCCACAATTCCGCGGAATATACACCAGTCGCCCACAGAACATCGACATTTTTGCTGATTTTGCAGGCAGGGCAACGAAGCGCTACCAGCAATATGATGACGATATTTCTATCTGGCATGAAGTGTGGAATGAAGCAAACACATCACCCGGTGGGGCTAATCCGGCAGAATATGCCGCACTCTTCAGCGAGACTAGCAGCGCAATCCGCGCAATCAACAAACATGCAACAGTCGCAATAGGCGGGTTAGCAGCGAGTGAATCGAGTCAAGGCAATTTGTCGCCGGTCGATTTTCTGGCGGCGGTCCTCAACTCCGGCCTTACGGATTATGATGCCGTTTGCCTTCACCCCTATGCCAGGGAACTGCCCGACCAGCCAAATCCGGGGAGTGCTTACACCCAAATTGAAGGTGATCCGAGTCTGCCGGACATGCCGACGATTTACGATGTACTCAAAGCTCATGGTCGGCCGAACACGGAAATCTGGCTCACCGAAATGGGTGCACCTACGGAAGGGCAACACGCCGTAAGCATAGCCCGACAAGCCGAAACAGTGAGCCAGGAGCTAACACATCATTTCGTCCGCGCAAATGTCACCCAGCGTTACATATTTACACTGCAGGACTGGCCAGGGCATTACATGTATGGTCTGGAAGATTCTCAGGGTCACCCAAAAGTACAGAACGTCAACGGCCGTAGTTTCAACCCAACACAAGCGTTTGAAGCTGCTGCGGCGCAATACTAGTTGCCACCGTTAATAGCCTGGCGGTACGCGTAGTAGGCGGGCTTATAACTGCCGTTATAGCGCAGCAATCCGAAAAAGTTTTCAGTAGTATCGGTTGAAATCCCAAGATCCTTGTAGGAATACCAGAAGAAGTTGCCGAGCCACGGCGTAAACTTATATGACTCCGTTGCCTGGGTAAGCATCTGGGCCTGTAAAGCTTCATTGACATGGTCCGGCATGGCATTGAAATTAAGGTTGTTCGGTGTTGCTTCGGTTCCATGTCCGTTTGTGGGCGCGCCGTATTCGGTAATCCATATTGGCTTCATACCGTCGCCATTCGCAGACATAATCGAACGGATGCTATTTGAAATATCGGCCATGGTTGACCAGCCGCTCCAGCTTATGACATATGACGGAGGTGCCGGGAAAGAGTATGGGTGGTAGCCCAGTGCATCGAAATATGGCCGAGCGCCGGAGGCGTACATGCCGGCTAAGAACGGTTGCTGGCGAATACTCTTACTGCCGCCGTCAAGCGGCCCCAAACCTCCCGAGACAACCATAGCTTTGGAGTCTTTGGATTTAATGGCCATAAACGCAGCCTTAAGCAAGTTCGTATAAGCCCGTGGGCTCGGTGCAGGTTCCCAAAAACCTTGCAAATTGGGTTCGTTCCAAATCTCCCAATCATGAACCCCTTGCGGCGCATACCGCTGTACTGCGGCCGAGGCAAACGCCGCAAATTGAGCATCACTCGATGGAGCGCATTTCTGACTTGACCGGACGGGGCAGCTGCTCGGCGCAGCCCAGACGGGCGTATATGCAAGTATGCCGAGGATCTGTATATGATGCCGGTTTGCGGACGTAATGACCCGGTCTAGACCCGACCAATCATAGTGCTGTGCATCCTGCGGCTGCACGTCGGCCCAGGACACGTCTATACGAATCCAGCCAACACCCATCGCAGCAATCGTGTTCAGCTCCTTATTTAGCTGCCGGGCGCTCAAAAATGGCAACGTGTCGCCCAGTGCCATACCGAATGGCTTAGCTAAGCCATTCGGCGGTTTGACGTACCGCACAATCGAAGCTTTGCCTGGCGATGCAGATTTTGCCGATGAGGCTTTCGGCAATTCAGCCCACACAATAAACGCTCCCGACACAAATAAGAGGAGGATGACAATAATTATTATTGGTTTTCGGTATACATACAATGAGTTGAACCCTCTAAAAATGGAAAAATTCTGGCGGATTCGACCTTTTTTGCTCGCATATCCCCGAAACCGATAGATGCGCTTCATAGTGACTACCTTTCGAAAACTTCAGTGTAGCGTAAGCACTAAATCAACACAATGTATACCAAATATTTGGAGAATTTATGAATTTATTTGTAAATCTCGGTACCACCGTCGTTGTATATGAGATTTTTGTTCTGGTTCAAAAATTGCTTGGGATATTTATAGGTGATAAGATTTCCACTGAAATCAACGGTCACCTGGTCTTTGGTTGTGGCGGTATAGCCGACTATGACATATGAATGCTGCTCGACGATGCCGGGGGTCATATCTTCGCCTGCGTCAATATTGGTTAGCGAACCGAAACGGTTGGCCGTGAATAAATCGGTTTGCACGTCGGCCTGGCCGTCAGGCTGCTTCAGCGCCCCGGCCAACCAGTAATCGGCCACAACTTCCTGTTTATGCATGTAGTACGTGTCATAATATTGTCCGCCGTTATCCAAATGCAACAGTTCCTGATAACCGCCAAGCATTTGCGAAATCACTCCGGTGGAAGAAAGGAAAAATACTACCGCCAATGCCAGCGGCACCCCGTGCTTGAGCCAGGGGTTTTTGAACCGCATCGTCAGCACATAGGTGCCCACCACCAAAAACAGGCCGATAACCATCAGGGACTGCTGGAAAGCCCGCAAGAGACCATACGCCACTGATAAATAGGGCAGCGCAATTTGGATTGCCAAAAATACCACACAAGCTACTGACAGCAGCATAAAGTCCGGCTCCAGCTGCCGGCTTAGCTTGCGACGGAAGAGCGTGTATACTAACCCGATTGCAACAAATAGCTGGAGTAGTTTGGCGGAAGTCTGTTTCAAGTCATAGTTCAGTGACTGCACATTTACATGTGCGCGATCAAGCAAGCGACCGATTTCCGTAAGCGGTTGTACGCTTTCAGGCACCACTTGCAATGGATAGCGGTTGACGACCGACGCCGGATAGTATGTGTCTTTTGCGGCATTCACCCGGGCCGGCTCCACTTTGAGCTTTTGAAACGCTTTCAGCTGCTGAGAGGGATCAGCGTTGCCGCCGGACAGCAAGCTGTACGAAACGTCATTGGAGCGGCTGTCTTCATTTAACCCCTTTGTAATACTACTGATGGTGGTGCGTAGTACGCTGCCGGCCGTAGATGTATTCGTGAGCACCGAATTCCACAGCACTGCCGCTATCGCCAATCCCGCAACCATAAGTAACGTTATATTAGGAACAGATCGCGCCGTGCGTCTCAGCGGCAGCGATATATTAGTTTGCCGAAATATACGCAAATTCTTATAGCGCGCCACGAGCCACCAAAAGACCGGCCGGCTGCAAACCACTAAAATTAATATAAAGATAGCCGAATAAGTAGTGGAATAATGCGTCAAAACCAAGCCGATACCAAAAGCCATGAATAAACGCTGGCGATAGTGCCGGGCCATACGCTTTTCCAATACGACCAGAAGCATCAGGATCAAAAACAGAAACGCGATTTCCTGCCGGTTTAACATCGACATATCGGTAAAGAAAGTCGGGAATGCTATGAAATACACTGCCGCGAGAAACGCTTTACTCCGCGACAGGTACCGCCGCATGAACAAAAATACCAACACCGGCACAACCGCAAAGAATAATTGAAAGTAAACCTTGTAAATATACGGGTCCGGAACCACAAGCAGATTGGCGATCACGGTTGGCAGGATCGTAATACTCAAGCAAGCATAATACGGATCGCGAAAGGCGGCGATATTCCACACGCCGTTTTGTTTGGTGATTTGGAAAACCCGATACTCTCGCTCAATGTCGTGACCGGTAATATACCAACTTCGTAAGGACGTCATAAGAAGCAGTGATAGCCCCATCATATAAATCGCCCATGCAAAGGTGTTATCCCGAAGCCGGTTCCGTAAACAATAGAGCAGCACCATGTAACCGCCCATGCCGATAAGCATAAAAAGTGTAAATAGATTTGTTCCGCCATTATTGAGACTCAGAGCGCCTAAGACACTCAGCGCCACAAACAGTACCGGTACGATACCTACTGCGAAATCCAGAAGCAGCGGCCGCCATCGCACCGGAAGCGGCCGGTAGCTGAATCTCTTAAGGCGAGGCCAGCTCCAAATGGCTATTCCAGCGTAGAGCGCACTAAGTTCGATAAGAAGCGGGTGCCTGTCGAGTGGCCGGGGCACGTGCAGATGGGGTAGAACTGTGTTAAAGAACAGTACACACAACAGTACTTCCAGGATGCTCCAACCTATGACTTGACCAAACTGATGCCAAAACGGAAGCTTCTGCCGGCTTCTACGCATGCTGAGATGCGTCAGCAATCCTGGTATAAACATAAGTGCCAAAAAACCGGCAATGTTTAAAATCTGTAAGTTGTTGAACTTTCGCCAGCCAACAATCACGAACACCGCCCAAATATACGTCAGCCCGACATATAATTTATCCCGCGTGATTCTCACTGAGCCACCTCCCGGTACAATGCTTCGATCGAGTCAGTGACACGATCCCAAGTATAGTTGATAGCGGCAGCCGAGCTTTGACTCGACAGCCGGACCATTTCCTGTGATTGGGGTAACAGCTCGTCAAGTGTTTTCGCAAAGGTTGAACCAGATGGATTATCGACTACTATGCCGACGTTGCGCACCAGCTCAGTCAGGCCTGGCACCCGGGCTGCTATAACCGGCAAGCCGGCCGCCATGGCTTCGAGAACCGACAGCGGCATGCCTTCCACTTCTGAAGCGACTATAAAAGCATCGGCCTCACGCAGGTATTGCCGAAGCTCCGATGCGTCTTTCCGCCCCTCGAACCGGACGTTGGTAAGCCGCAACCTACCTACCAGAGCCTTGAGCTCCCCGTAAGTTTCACCATCGCCCACAATGGTCAGTGTGACATTCGAGTTCATTTGTGCGAGCGCCTCAATCAATATATGCACGCGTTTTTGCGGGGACAATCGCCCCACGTACAGTAAGTTATGCGCCGATTTGCGGTAATCACGTTTCACCGGCATAAAATACTCATCACCCACGCCGTTTGGTATAATCGCAATTTTGTCTGCCGATACGCCGAATTTATCGATAATTAAAAGTTTCTGCTCTTCCGAAAAGACAACCACGCGCGTGGCATGTGCGATCACAAACTTCAACACCGTCGCCTTGTACACTACATACAATTTGCCGAATCGTCCGGAGGGCTGCACATCGAGGTGGAAATGAGCAATATAGGGCATGCGCCTGATTTTCGAAGTCAACCACACCAATTCCGGATAATAAGCTTGGGCAATGTGCAGATGTAACACACCGGTTCGTCGGGGAAGGCGTAGTAGCTGAAAAAGCAGCGCCGGCATAAACGGTGTATGCGCAAATTCAAAAGATTTGAGTCGTCTGACATCCAAACTCGACGGCGATTTCTTAATTTGCCGGCTATCGTGACTGCCGGCATCAGAAGTCAGTACGCGAACGCCATAGCCTCGTGCGGCCAGCATTTCAGACAGTGCTTCAGCCACTTTTTCCGAGCCTCCCAGATGGGGCGGATAGTAGCCGATAATATGGGTAATCGCTGGCTTGGACGCCACGTCAGGTTTGATGCTCATCACTATCTTCCGCCGTCATACCCAGCACCTCCAGAAACAGCCGGTTCGTCTTGCGGGTCTGCTCGTTCCAGCTGAATTTTTGCTCTGCCCGAACGCGTCCCGCTCGGCCAAGGCGCTTCACTTGCTCTGGATGAGCCAAAAGCCCGACCAGTTTCGCTGCCAGATTCTCTACGTCATTCGGCGGTACCAGATAACCGGTTTTCATATCATCGATAATAGTCGGAATGGCACCAATCGGCGTACTAACCACCGGCAATCCGGATGACATAGCTTCTAGAATTACCAGCGGAAAATTATCATGCCGCGTAGGCAATGCAAATATGTCCGCCTGACGGTAAATACGAGGCAGAGCATCTCGATCCTGTCGACCGGTAAAGTGCACCCGATCAGTTATATCGTAACGCTCCGCCATTGCCAGGTAGTCGGCCATGCCCGAGCCAAAACCGACGACAGTCAAACGGGCCTCAGGCATTTTTTCCGATATAATCGCGAAGGCTTCGAGCAACCTATCCAGCCCCTTGTAGCTGTTGGTTTTTTCCAGGCTGCCGTTAAACAGAATCTCGTGTCCCGGTTGCTTTTCCGACGGTGTAAACAGATCAGTATCGACGCCCGGCGACACCACGTCCGAACATTCACGGTAGGCTCGAAGAAAGGTATCACGTACAGCAGGAGAGGCACAAATAATGTACCGGCAGGCACGTAGAGTACGTGGCAGGATTTGTTTTTCGTAAAACGAGATCAACCAGTCCACACTCGCGCGTCCTTTTCGCATGCTAACCGTATGATAAGTCATCACCGATGGCACCTCACCGGCTGCCCGTATCACCACGTCAGACATAAAAGGCACAGGTGCATGCGTATTGACGAGAGTAATATGCTCGCGTTTAATAATCCGCCTGAGGCTGAAAAACCATAATGGATTAACCGGTGTATTGGAAACTTTTATCCAATACGGCAAACGGTACACGCGCAAGCCGTCCAGCGTACCGCTTTGGGCACTCACCAATCCGCGTCCGCCGGAAGTCACTACCACCACTTCCCATCCGAACAGACGCTGTAAGGCCTGCGCGACATGATACCCGTAAACTTCCATCCCACCGAAATGCGGCGGGAAGTAAGGCATTGCGAGCAATAGTCGCTTCGGCCAGACCGTTGCCAGTTCGGCGTTGGTCACATACCTCACATTCTTTCTCCCTGAAATGTATCGCAAGACAGACTCCAGCTTTTCCCAATCGCCATGATTGTCAATTTCCCATGAATGTCCCCACAGGTGAAACACGCCGCCGCGTTCGCAGACACTATCGAATATCGCCTTGCTTAATACATCCCACTGGAAATACCGCACGGTTCGCACGGGATTGAATCGGGCGAATTTGGCTATTTTCCAAAGATCCAGAAAATGGTTGTAGGTATGGATAGTCGTCCTTGCCTCGAACGGGAATCCGCTATATCCGAATGCGTGCCTGCGCACTGTCCTGGCGTATCTGAAGCCGGCTTCGCGCACCATACGGACATGGCGCGCTTTATAGCTGCCGCCGGGATAGCAGAACGAGGAAACCTGTTTGCCGGTAACTTTTTCCAGGTACTTTTTGGATTCCGTAATTTCTTTGCCGGCCGTTCCGTCACTTACCTTCGGCAACCTCGGATGAGTCATGGTGTGTGCGCCTATTTCAAACGATTTGGCTATGTTTTTAATTTCGGCGTCGGTCAATCGGTCTACGGCTTCAAATTCGCGATCGCGCGGAGCGATATAGAAAGTTCCCGGCAGGTTGTATTTTTCCAGCATTTTAGCCACACGAAGGTCAAGCTTATGGCCGTCGTCCCAGCTGGTGGTTACCACTACCTCTTTCATGTCAATTATTCACCCTTGTCAGCCAAAAATGTATCGATTGGTTCAGGCGCGTCAATGACACGGCCACCTCAACACGTGCACCGCTCGCCGGCGCGACGACGGGCACATCGATTGTCTCCTCCTGGCTATTGGCAAGTGTTACGGAACCAGTTTTGAGCACCTGCGTAGAGTTTCCCCATTGTAGCGTAGCCTTGTACGGATAGGTCGTGGTCCGGTATTCCATATTGTGTATCGCGAAAGCCACGATGTAGGATTTGCCGGGGGTATAGGTAGCGGGCAGTGTCTGATCGGCCGGAAAATACAGTTCAGTCAGCCGTTCGGGTTGATGGGTCGTGGCCAAAACAAATGCATGCTTGACAGTCGGAAATGCCGCCGCACCCACGCTCAGCAGGGACATAATCACTACTACGATTACGGCGTCCACAATGATACGACTGCGTGATTTTTGCATAAACACCAGCCAGACTTTTAAATCTTTCTTGGGCGTCGCTTTGGCCATAAGTTCCTAAATCCTAAATAATTAGACGGAACGTATAATAGCCCACGCTGTTCCTCTTCCAGCGCATAATATCATATTTCATGTCTATAGACACAAGCGGTATGGGTGGCGATCACGCCGAGCCGAACCTTCTACCAAAACAGCGTTGTAAACTTGCAGCAGTTTCGCGAGCTGGGTTTCTTGATTGAAGTGTTCGCACGCAAACTTTCGGGAGTATTGTTTAGCCGCTTTAAGTTTATCTCTGTCACGAAGCAGACGTATGAGCGATCCTGAAATGTTGGTCTTCGTCGGCTGAATAAGAGCTATGTGGCGTCGATCTAGCTGATAGTGTGCATAAGCCGAATCGTCGGTCGTTATTACTGCCAAACCCGCGGCCATCGCTTCGCGGGTGGCTATCGGAAAACACTCGTTTTGTGAAGGCATCACGAAAATATCGCACATGCGACAGACATCCGGCATGGCTTCGCGGCTCACGGCACCTAAAAAATTATGGTCACGCCGATTGTGCCCGGCCGGGCGCGATCCGCCGGCGAACACCAGTTCAAGTCCGTCAATCGACTCAAGTGCAAGCAGTGTATCGAACCCTTTTTTAGGTACGAAGCGCCCAACGAATAACGCCAGCAACTTATCGGCCGGTAAACCGTATTTACGGCGTAACGCCAGCCGTTCGGTATCTGATGCAGGGGTGAATTTTCCAGTATCAACACCGTGCGGCAGGAATTCAATATGATGTTCTTTAATATCTTGCTCTAATAAAAAATTCCGTACCAGCGGATTTATCACGACCACCCGACGGGCAGATCGAAGCACAAAACGGCCGGTCGTGGCATACACCGCCCGCTGCGCACCCATCACGGCTTTCCGAGGATGCGGAACTATGCCGACATGCTGCGTAACAACCAGCGGTCTGCCGAGCATCCACGCCCAAAATGCCGCCGCCCAAGATGTCAGATAAAAAGCGTCATGCGCA
The DNA here is from genome assembly GCA_963810525.1 of Candidatus Saccharimonadia bacterium. Classification (GTDB taxonomy): domain Bacteria; phylum Patescibacteriota; class Saccharimonadia; order Saccharimonadales; family UBA4665; genus JAICLK01. The sequence continues at coordinate 947,509 of CAWENB010000003.1, read as the reverse complement.
TGCACCACGTCAGCCTCCTTGACCGCCTGATACGCATACCACCACAATGAAGGGGTAAACAAGGGAAATACGGCACCCATTCGCTGCTCAAAATAATTCCACGCTCGTATACGACGTGCCGTATAGTGGCCGTCAGCGTACATTCCTGCGGAACTGCCGCATGCACTAGTGATAACCTGTACGTTATTTCCGGCAACCGCCAGAGCTCTGGTCTGTTCATCGGCCACCACTTCAATGCCTCCGGTATGGGGTGGCAGGTAACTTACAAATGTCGCAACCTTCACGCCTCTTCCTTCATCGGCAATTCCTGAATAAAGGGCGTCGTCCGAGGTTCCCACCGGATATTGCGTGCCAGCGTCGAAAGTATCCGCAGCCCGTCCCGAAAAGGCCGTAAACTCGTCTCGCCACTGCGCTGGCGGTAGCTGATGGGAACGGAGCAGGCCATGTAATGCAGGCGAGCCATTTTAGTAATCATTTCCATTTCAATACTGAAACCGGCAGAGCTCAGAAGAGGCGACAGCCCCTCTACGGCGCTGCGTTTCCATGCAAAATACCCGCTCAGCACGTCGGTGACGTTCGTTCGATACAGTAAGCGCACCATATGAGTAAATCCCCAATTGCCGGCCCGGTTCAAATATGTCATGCTTTCGCCGTGAATTTTGCCACCTAAACGCGAGCCGATAACTACGTCACTGAAGTCGTGATAGAGTGGCTCAAGCAAACGCAGCACTTCTTGGGGCGCATAGGTATCATCACCGTCGATCATGACGGCATAATCTGCTTGGGGTGCAATGTTAGCGAAGCCTGTGCGCACCGCAAATCCTTTACCGCGACGAGTTTCCGTTATTACCCGAGCCCCGGCTCGGGCCGCTACTTCAGCCGTACCATCAATCGACGCGTTATCAACGACCAGCAGGTCAAATTGAAACGCAGTGTTCGCAAGCTGGCTGGCATGGAAATCATGGACAACTTTTTCAATACTCGCCGCTTCGTTGTAGCAAGGTATGATAACTGTAACGAGTTGTTTGCTTGCGCTCATCGAGCCTCCTTTAGTGCCACCAATTTGCGATTTTCACACAATAAGTTTACACTTTCCTCTTCTTCATTCTACAACGAGGGTTGACATATGCAAGCCAAAGCGATAAAAAAGTGTCTTTCTCGATAGTTTTATAATAATTTTTATTAATGTGCAATCGTCAGCCGGGTCGACTAGACCCTGGCTGTACATACCGGAAAGATTGATCAGTAAACTGTGCTGTCGGATGGGTAGTAATCGGAACCATTTTTTAGATAACCTCAGCGAAGGCGGTGATAAAGCGTCTTGATAAGGAGAGGAACGCGTTATGTGATGATGAAAACGTAGCGCGTGGATAGCCGCCGACTATCGAGCGGATTACTCGTTAGTAGAACGCGGCTAATAAATGACCCTCTGTTTTCTGGCACAGTCAGAATTACCGGCTGCGGCACAAACGATAATGAAGCCTCTGGTAGCTGATACCGATCGGCTGACCACAATAGTCGTAATAAGAAATGCAGTCGTAAACATCGCACCCGTGATGAGCGGGACATACTCATTATTAGAGCACGCCTTGCATTATGGCTTCGGCCTTGCTCCTAATACATCACATACAACTTAAACTCGGATTGAGAGACGTGCTATTATTTAATCGATTCCCTGGTCGAGACACCGTAAAACGCTGACTCAACTCCATTCCATAAAGTTCTCGTAACAGTTAGTCACGATACCTGTATTCTGACATACTGTCAGGTTTTTTTTAATATTTTTTATCTTATTTTTTATATGACGGTCACTTCATGAAAATACTCAATGTTGACCGAACCAGACGGCGCTTGTCACACCGGCAAAACGGATTGCCCATCCAGGGGCCCCGCTGTAAATATTTATGGTAACGCTTCGAATAGCTCCTGAATCTGTCGGAAACGACAATCATATAAAATACCGGCTGACTTAGCCGGTATTTCAACTTGTTGAATTGTACTACTTAAACTCGTGGCTTCAAGAGGAAGCTCGATCTTAGTCTTTATGTCTCCTGCATCTGACCGAAACCGCCACGTCTCCACGGCGACTGACGACGCGCAGCCAGCTTTTCGCTTAAATTTTGACGGTGGTCGTGGCCTTTGTACCAGCGCCGATGCCGTAACCGCTCCTTATTGGCCCAGTTGCTTGAAATGTCCGCATCGAGATCATCATGTAATATGTCTGCTACTTTTGTTGGTTTGGTAAACAAGCGGTGTTTGCGCATATTTGTTACCCCCTTATCTTAACTTGCACGTTCAAGGATTGTGCTTCTCAAGCATATGACAAAACGCTGCCGTTTGACTGTAAGTTATCTCACATAAACACTTTTACTTACTTTCCGTTGCAGCAAAACTTGTATAATTAAAGGAGGGAAATCTCGACATGATTCACGAAACTATGTTGTATTTTAAGCGCTTGCATCGCCGGCCGTCTGTTTGGTCGGCGTGGGCGGCAGCAATTCTGTACTGTTCTTGGCCCCTGGGTTTTGTTCTTAACCCGTTTGTTAGTAGGCATGATCTGGCGAGTCAGCTCGAGGCTTTGCATGAACCATACGCCTGGGTGTTTATTGGCATGGATGTCCTGACCGGAGTGGCCGTCTTACTGGCCGGCACTTGGCAGATTCGCGGACGCCACCGAAATCATCTTTTGCTACGTCTATGCGTATGGAGCTATATCGCCTTTGGATTACTTAATGCCGTAGCAGCCCTGGCTCCGCTTAACTGCGACCCCGAGCGGCATGATTGCGGGCCGCTCTTGCACAACCCTTTACTCATGATACATGGCGTGGCAAGCATCTTGTCGCCAGCGTTTTTGGGGCTGGGAATGCTCTCCCTCGGCGCGCTAGTTTATCGCCGTCGTTCATCCCGGCTGATCTCGTGGATTTTTGCCGGCATGCTACTGGCATGGTTGGGCAGCGGCGCCGGTGCGGCTATCGATTTGGATTTGCATATCGCCAGCAACTTGCTGCAGTACTATTTCATTACAGTTTGCAGTTTTTCGATTGTATTGATTGTCTTTACTATTGAACACTTTCATTTCGCCGAACAGGCAGACGCGTCAATTTTCGCCGTTGATACTGTTACAAAACAGCAGGATTAACGTATACTTACCTCATTACACTATGGCTGGTTTACTGCGTAACAAACACCCCGCCGCTGATCAGATTTGGCACGTTCAGGCTGTTGTTTTGATTGCTATATTGCTGCAGATCGCCTTGCCTGATAAATTTTCGGCGACATCTCGTTATATCATTCCTGCAATCGAATTTTTACTACTGCTGGCACTTGCCCTCACTACGCCGCGTAAAGCCGTCTTTAAATCGTTGACCCGCCGTGTTAACGCGCTTCTTTTAATCGGTGTCGTTACGCTAGCCAACGGCTACGCACTGGCAGTTGTCACCAACTTGTTGCTGCAAGGCGGCAAAACAACTAATGGCCGCGAACTCATCCTGTCGGCGATTAACATTTACCTTACCAACATCATTATCTTTGCCCTCTGGTATTGGGAAATGGATGGTGGCGGGCCAGGCGAGCGCCAACGTATCGAACGCTACGCGCAGGATTTTCTGTTCCCTCAACACCGACATGAATCATTCAAGCATCCGGACTGGAAACCAATGTTCACGGATTACCTGTACGTTTCAAATACAAATGCCATAACCTTCGGCCCGGCGGACACTATGCCGCTCAGCCGGCGCGCCAAATTGCTCATGATGACGCAATCAACGATTTCGCTCATCACCATCGCTCTGGTTGCCGCCCGTGCGGTTAGTATTCTAAGCTAAAATGACGGGCTCAAGGGGAGAGTATAAACGGCGGCTGATAATCAAATATGACTTTATGCACGACATCGTGAGCGTACCAGTTCGCCGTTTGTATGCGATGGTCAGGCCAATACCAGGTGTAGTTGCTATTTACCATAAAGGTAAACACGCCGCCGCCCTGTAAAAATAACACTACCGCCAATGCCGCTGCCAGCGCTTTCAAGCCCTGACGGCCAGCCAGCGCAAGTTCCCAGGCGCGAGCGGCAATTGCCAGCACTGGCAAAAGTATGGGAAGCAAGTAGCGCCCGTTTATCGCGACCGGCTGGCCAGTGCTTGCGTAACTTGCGAAATTGTCAGCAAACAGCGCCGCGACGTACAACAAACTCATGACTATGAAAAAGCTGAGCATCCAGTTTCCCCAAAAAAGCCGCCTCCAGCGCTTTGCAACCAGCACAAAACTGACCATGAAAAAGGCAACAGCGCCAAAGCTCGGCAGAAGTAACGGAGGAAACGTCTCATTAATGGCCCATGGCGGCTGCGGTATACTTCCGTTGACCGTAAAGAAAAGTCGATACCACATGCCGTAAAACCATAACGGTACGTAGTGGGCAACACTCGGTTTAAACGTATTGCTTTTATATCGTTTGTCGATATAACTTCGTGCCCAGGGACCATACGACATGCAGTCATCAACCGTCAGAACACGGTCACAATTGGGAATCGGGGTTTTGTATGCCGCCAGATTCAACAAATAACGCTGCGAGAACAGCACAATACTGATGAGCAACAACCCTGCTAGAGTCGCTTTAGTAAAAATACCGTATGCCCGGAAGCCAACGCAGGCCGCCTTCCAAATGGCACGCCAACTGTGTTTAAAATAGTGCCACACAGCTATTGCGGTCATAATGGCACACGCCAAGAATATCGGCATCAACGCGTATTTCACGATGCTGCCGAGTAACGCCAGTACAGCCAGCAACGCAATATCGCGCAAGGGGACTTTCTTAGATCTAATTGCAGCAAAGATATGCTCCATAAGCAGACACGTCCAGGCAACGATCAATATAGTAAGGTTGTCGTAATTAATTTGTGCCGCCAGCAAGGGCACGATCGGAATTAGTGCGAAGAGCAGGATGCTCAAGTGAGTCAAAGCGGGCGACACATTCGCCCTCAGCAGCACCCGCCGAAATAACAGCAGCGCACTGACGAATAAGCCCACATTAACGAACCGCAGCCAAATAATCTGCAGCGTTTGATCGTGGGCGAAATGCGCGATCAAGCGATACGGAAAACTCATTAGATAATGATAGAAATATGACGGGTCGTGGGCGACCGCGCCGTAAGCGCTGGCCCCAGGCGGTTGCGAAGTTAAAAATGGCAGCCAGTGACGCGAATAAATTTGAATAATACCAAAGTGAAAATTCTCGTCAAACGCCATAGGATAAACGGCCGAGCAGGCAATCCATAGCGTTTCCAACAAGAAAAAAGCTATGACGCCGTAAAAAAATCGTCGGGACCCAAAGAAAGCAGTAACTTTGGCCGGAAGTGTGCGGTTCATATCTGTTGAGACATATTATAACTCACCCAACCTGAAGGAATGTTGCAATAATGGTCTATGCAGACAGCCGACCCATGCAAGCACAAGCTATTTTGCGCGTTTTCGTTTGATGGGGTCTAGTTCGCGCTTGCGTAATCGAAGATTTTTCGGAGTGACTTCCAATAGTTCGTCATTCTCTATAAAATCAAGGCTCTGCTCAAGGCTGAGGAGCGTCGGCGGTGTCAGTTGAACGACGCCGTCCGATGATTTGCTGCGCATATTAGTGAGATGTTTGGCTTTACAGACGTTGATTTCCATGTCATCACCCCGGTTGTTGAGTCCGATGATTTGGCCGGCATATACCTTAGCGCCGGCGGGCACAAAAAGCTCTCCGCGAGCTTCGGCCGAAGCCAGCGAGTAGGGCATCGTCGTACCGGTTTCGTAAGCTATCAGCACGCCGTTGCGAAGCTGCTGCAGAGCCGGACCGACCGGCTGGTAGCCGTTGACTAGCGTGTTCATGATTACCGTTCCTTTGGTCTGCGTCATGAGCACGTTGCGCAAACCCAACAGCGCCCGCGTCGGTAGCTCGTACACGAGTTTTGTCACACCTTTCGGGCTTGCAAACTGATCGGTCAGCGTGGCGCGCCGCATCCCGAGTTCCATCTGCACGGAGCCGACATACTCAGCCGGGACTTCGATGATAAGTTCTTCGACCGGTTCCAGTGTTTTGCCATCTTCCTGTTTGGTTACCACCTGCGGGCGGCCGACCTCGAATTCGTAACCTTCGCGGCGCATGGTTTCGATCAGCACGCTTAGGTGCAGCTCGCCGCGACCCGATACCGCAAAACCGATGCCGTCTTCTTCGACGCGCAGGCCCACGTTAGATTCCAGCTCGTTATTTAGACGTTCACCTATCTGCCGCGAGGTCGTAAATTGACCTTCTGTACCCTTAAACGGCGAAGTATTCGGGCCGAGGTACATTTTGAGCGTCGGCGCCTCAACCTCCAGCACCGGCAGCGCTTCAGGTCGGTTCGCGTCGGCAATAGTTTCACCAATGCGGGCTTCATCAATGCCGGTCAACTGCACGATGTCGCCGGCAATTCCTTCGCCGACTTCAGACTTACTGACACCGTGGCTCATGAATATCGATTCAACTTTTGCCTTGTCTAGAAGAACCATCGGTCTTACAAAGACATACTTGATCGCCGACCCGGATCCGGCCGCGGGTAATCCGGCCGATGGCGTATTTACCTTTGTACGAATCCCAGGCGAGTGCGGTAACGAGCATTTGAAATGGTCCATCCGATTCAACCTGTGGTGCCGGAATCTGATTGATAATAGCCTCAAACAGCACGTCCAGATTGCCGGCATCCTCTAAGTCTGACGGCGGCGAAGCCCAGGCTTTCCCCTCGCGGCCGATGGCATAGTACACCGGATAGTGCAGCTGGTCTTCATGGACGGCCAATTCAAGGAATAGATCGGCCAATTCGTCTTCAACCTCATGAATCCGGCTGCCGGGTTTGTCGATTTTGTTGATTATCACCACCGGCTTCAGATTATTGGCGAGTGCTTTGCTGAGAACGAACTTGGTCTGCGGCATTGGCCCCTCTTGGGCATCGACGATGAGCAGGCAGCCGTCAGCCATGTTTAGCGTGCGCTCTACTTCACCGCTGAAATCGGCATGTCCGGGCGTATCGATGATATTAATTCGGTAATCGCCGTATTGCACGGCCGTGATCTTTGCAGTTATAGTGATGCCGCGTTCGCGCTCCTGGTCGCCGCTGTCCATAATTAGCGTCTGACTCATTTCCGCCTGGTTGTCGCGGAAAGTTTTGGACTGTTTCAGCAGTCCATCGACCAGTGTAGTTTTGCCATGGTCAACGTGGGCGATTATAGCTATGTTGCGAATCCGTGTCGGATCCTGCGCGGGTTGCGACATATGTTGTTCCTAAATTAGCTTTAATATCATTAAAACATAATATTTATAAATTTGCAATATTTCATAAAACACGGTATGATATATCTTCAGAAATTTCATAAAGCTATATTAGAAAATTAAGATGTTTTACGCGGATCAAATCAACCAGACGATTCAGAAGTCGAGTAATACGCTGAAGCAAATCAGCGATACTTTCTTCAATGCCCATTCGCTCTTGACGCTTTTCATATCACTTCTGGCTGCCTCCATCCTCGGCAGGTTGATTGCGGCAATCTCACGCCGCGTCACCAAGGAGCTTGCAAAACGTGCCGACAAAACCACAAACCTTAACACCGTCAACAAACTTCGGCGCAGCGAGACGCTTATCATCCTCACGTCGGCTATGATCCGGGTGCTACTCGTGGTGCTGGCACTCTACTTTTGGTGGGTTTTCACGCATCCCACGCAGCGGCCCGGGGCACTAATCGGCGCCAGCGCTTTGTTCGCTCTTATCCTCGGTGGTACGCTTAGCCCACTTCTGCGAGACATGGCGTACGGCAGCGTTATGATGGCCGAGCATTGGTTCGGTATAGGTGATCATGTGACCATCGAGCCGTTTACGCTGCAGGGAATTGTTGAGCGGGTAACGCTCCGCTCAACGAAAATCCGCAGCCTCAACGGTGAAACCATTTGGCTCAACAATCAGACCATCCAGGCCGTCCGGATCACGCCGAGAGGTGTCAGCACTATGGCACTGGAACTCTTCGTTTCAGATCTTGAGCGCGCCCGTACGCTCATTGACGAAGTAAACCTCCGCTTGCCACGCGGACCGCTCATGGTAGTGAAACAGCTAACGGTTATGACTGAAACCGAAGTAGGTGATAAACTATGGCATATCACGGCGATCGGTGAGACCGCACCCGAACGCCAGTGGTTGCTCGAAAAATACGCGGTGCAGATTTTTCAAGAGCTAGACGAGAAAAGCCGCAAACCGGTGTTGCTGCATGAACCGATTCCGCGCTTTGCCGATGGCGAGGCCGAACGCCGATTCGCCCGCACCATTACCAACGCGACCAAATCCAAAAAGCAGCCGCGTACCATCAGGCTAACAAAGACCATACGAAATAAATAAATACTTGACAGAACTAACTAAACAATCAAATTCCATGCAAAACATCAGCCAACCGCTTACTGAAGATCCGCTCTCATTGGCGCTTAAGAATGGACGCCTGTACGTACGGCTGGCGAGCATATTGACGTTCATGAGCGGCCTTTCGCTTGCCTGGGAACCTTTGCTGCGACACTCGACGCACCACTATTTTGCCGGATACATTCTGCCAATGTCCGCACGCAACATCGCCGATTTCACAAGCCTGTTCTTTGGACTCATCCTGATGTACCTGGCGTACGAACTTTCACAACGCAAGCACATCGCCTGGCTCGTCACACTTGGAACTGCCATGACAAATCTGGTCGTAGAATTCTCAATTGACGAACCGCTCATTCGCAGCACCTTTATCATCATGCTCATTGCCGTTCTTATCATCGGTCGTGAACAGTTTATTGTCAAAACACACGCTACAAACTTTAGACAGGGCGGTATGGTGCTGGCCGGCAGCGCGTTATTTGCGCTTCTCTATGGTACGCTTGGTTTCTGGTTACTCGACAAACGCGATTTCGGAATAAACTTTTCACTCGCCGACGCTTTCAGTCACACCATTAGAGAATACTTACTGCTCGGAAACGGAGACCTGACACCGCAAACGAGATTTAGCCGCTGGTTTCTGAAATCTCTAAGTGTCGTTGGCGTAGCGACGGTCGCCTATAGTCTCTATAATCTCTTGCGACCTTTGCGGTACGAACTGCGAACCCTGCCGGCCGAGCGAGAACATGCCGAACGATTGCTTGAGAGATACGGCGGCGAGATAGATGATTACTTCAAACTGTGGCCGCAAGATAAGTCATATTTTTTCTCAAGCGACGGCGAGACTTTCATCGCCTATGCGGTCGCGCGCGGTGTCGCCGTGTGTTTCGCAAATCCCGAGGGCAAATCCGAATCAATCGAACTTGTCTTACATGAATTCCGGCAATTTTGCCTCGGTAACGGTTGGCTCATTGCTTTTATCGCGGCTAGCGATAAATACTCGAGAATATTTAAACGTACCGGCTTCACCAAGCTACTTATCGGCGCCGACGCCGTGATCGATATCGACAACTTTCTGCAGACAACCGTCCGTAATAAATATTTCCGTAATATCGTTAACCGTTTCGAGAAAAGCGGTGTTATTGTCGAACGGCACCTTCCTCCCCATGCCACCAGCCTTATCAATGAACTTCGCTATGTATCGAATGATTGGCTTAAAATTCCCGGACACAAACAATGGCAATTCATCACCGGTTACTTCTCAAGCCGTTACTTTGAACGCACGCCCTTATTCGTTGTACGAGACGAAGAGAGAAGGGCAGTTGCGTTCGTCAACGTATTACCTAGCTTCAAAATTGGCGAAGCTACCGTTGATCTCATGCGCCACAAACGCAATGCGCCCAAAAACGTCATGGATTATTTGTTCGTAAAACTTATGGTCCAACTACAGGAAGAGAACGTACAGCGTTTCAACCTCGGCTTATCGCCGTTGGCCCGGCAAAGCTTCCAGGAGCAGGAGGGCGGTGAAAAACTGCTCGATTATATTTACCTGGCCTCGCAACGATTTGTATCAACAAAAGGCCTACACCAGTATAAGTCCAAGTTTGAGCCAGATTGGGAGCCACGTTACGTTTACTATATCGGTAGCACTTCATCACTGCCGCTCATCGGCCTGAGCCTATCCAAGCTAAGTATATACAAACACAAGAAGTGATAAGAAAAGCGACTATTCCGCACCATGGAGTAAACAGGTAGCCGTCTGGATGAAGGTCTGTCTCAAAAGACAATTTAACTATACGGGGATATTGGACTTTTGCATATTTTTATGATATTATAACCACATGCTTAGTAGGGTTCGTCGTTGGGATTTACCCCCTCCGGAGATTGCCGGCACTCTTGATCCGGCATTATTGGAAGAGCTATGGAGTGCAACCCCGGATAAGATTTTTGCAGCAGATAGCATAGTTGGGTTGCAAGGCTTTGGGCAGGGTTGGAATGAAGCCGGGCCGGTTTTGAATAAAGTACTCGGCGAAGTAGTGAGTATGGAGACGCGCCGAGCCGTGACCATCCAATCTATCGGTTTTACCCTGTTCAAGGGCATGCTAGCTCCAGGCAAGGACGGCGGAATGCCCGGTCTGACTCATGCTGACACCTTTTATGGAGATGATCATGCGTTACTCGTATCGCTCGGTGCGACTACGGAATTTGCTACTGGACGGATCGTCACGGACAAAAAATCGAGCATTAAATATTTAAGCGATCTGGCTTTTGGCATCGAGTTCGGGCCTGAGCCGCGATTCCTGGAATGCTCCATTGCTTTCTGCCAGCCCAAAGTTGGTGAAGTAGCCGTGCTAACAAGTGAAAACTTACACCGATCACCGACTAATCGCGAGAAAGTACCCATACGGCGCATGTTTATGAAGTTTGATGTAACGACCCCGCGTCACGGCCTGCGACAGCGTTTGAGTAATTTGAGCCGGGCTGCATAATTACTTGGTTTTAGTTTCAGGTTTCACAGATAAATTTGCTGGAATCGCCGGTCACGCTATTTCTTAAGCTCCGGTTAAGCAAATAGATCTATAGTGCAATCGCATGAACACCTTTACCCTTGGCGTACGCAATGCGTTTCGCAACGCCACTCGCAGCATTTCTATCATTTTAATTCTGGGCTTGAGTATAGGGCTATGTCTGGTCATGCTCATTGCACATCAGGCGGTCAGCCAGAAAATCGCACAGGCTAAGAGCTCGATCGGCAACACCATCACGATATCGCCAGCCGGTTTCAGCGCCTTTTCGCAGGCCAACAACGCACTGACGACATCGCAACTGCAAAAAGTCAGCTCATTGCCTCATGTCACGAACGTGACGGAAACACTGAGTGACCGGTTAACCACCATCGGCTCCAGTCAACCGGCATTCGGTTTTGGCCGCTCAAGTTCGAAAAGTTCAAGCAATAATCAGACCAGCCTCAAGTCCCCGACAACTATCAACCTTAGCAGTAATGGAGGTGGTCCACGCCGATTTTTCATTAGCGGCGGCAGCTCAACTGACTTACCAACAAGTTTCAGCCCGCCAATCACGGTTATCGGCACGAACGACCCGACCAATCTCAGCAATCTCGCCGGAGCCGCTTCGGGAAGCACCATCACAGTCGTCAGCGGTAAAGCTATCGATGGCAGTAGCGACACTAATGTCGCAATGGTAAGCGAAAGCATGGCCAGCAAGAATAGTTTGAAAGTCGGCTCGACCTTCACAGCCTACGATAAAACACTAACTGTTGCCGGCATTTTCAAAAGCAGCACCCAGGCCGGAGCCGATGCCGTGGTGGTATCGTTGCCTACCGAGCAGCGTCTGAGCGGCCAGAGCGGTGACGTGACAAGCGCTATCGCGACCGTTGACTCGGCCGATAACCTCAGTTCAGCAACTACCAGCATTAAAAATATCCTTGGCAGCAGCGCCGACGTCACCAATGCACAAGACGAGGTCAATCAAACTATCCAGCCGCTCAACAGCGTACGTAACATAGCAATGTACAGTCTGATCGGCGCCATTATCGCCGGCAGTATCATCATTCTGCTAACTATGATTATGATCGTGCGGGAGCGCCGCCGGGAAATCGGCATCTTAAAAGCCATCGGCGCAAGCGATCTCCGTGTCATCCTCCAGTTCATGAGCGAAGCCGTAACGCTCACTATTGTCGGCGCGATAATCGGGGTGATAATCGGTGTCATCGGTAGCAACCCAGTCACCAATACGCTCGTGAATGCATCGACCAGCTCCAACAGCGTCAGTGCGTCGAGCTTCAGCAGTAGCGGATCTTCGCAAATGGCCGGCCCGCCCGGTGGCGGTTCGTCGTTCAGCGCCAGGTCGACGACCGGACGCAGCTTCTTAGCCCGCAACTCGAATAGCCTCACAAACAGTATTCGCAATGTACACGCCAATGTCGGCTGGAGCATTCTGGCGTACGGACTGGGCGCGGCTGTACTTATCGCGGTCATCGGCAGTTCACTGGCCGGATGGCTGATTGCGAGGGTACGACCATCAGAAGTAATGAGGACAGAGTAGGAGTACGCCATGTTGCAAGTAAAAAACGTATCCCGATCATTCCATTCCGGTAGCGGCACCGTCACTGCCGTAGATAATGTAAGTTTTGAAGTCCCGGAAGGAAAGTTCGTTTCTATCATCGGCAAAAGCGGCAGCGGCAAGACAACGCTGCTCAGCATTCTCGGCACACTCGAAAAACCGTCGGAAGGGCATATCGTAATCGACGGGCGTGACATTACGAGGTTGGGTGACCATGCGTTGGTTGATTACCGACGAAAGAAAATCGGTTTTGTATTTCAGGGATATAATCTGATTCCGAACCTGACAGCACTCGAAAACGTTATGTTACCGCTCAGCTTCGAGGGGGTGTCGGCGCATACTCGAAAAACACGCGCGGTTGAACTACTTAATCAAGTTGGCATCGAAGACGACAAGCAAAGCCGCAAGCCAGGCCGGCTCAGCGGCGGTGAGCAACAGCGGGTCGCTATCGCCCGGGCGCTTGCCAACCGACCGAGTCTAATATTGGCCGACGAACCGACCGGTAATTTGGATTCCGAGACCGGAAAAATGATTTTCACCTTACTGCACAACCTGGCTAAGACCAAGAACACGACCATCATTGTAGTAACACACGATTTGACAATCGCCGGCAAAACCGACGAAGCATTCCGCTTGTCAGATGGCAAGCTGGTTGGATAAATTATTTATTCCGCGCCGATTCGGCTGCCATTTTCCGCTGCCCGGCAAGAGCACCAGCTGAAGTCAGGCTTACATATACCAGGCCGCTCGCGCAGGCGTGCAAAATCGAGACGTGCGTGCTGACAACCAAAGACGTTCCACTAATAAGCGTAAGAAATATTAGACCATATGTTGAATTGATGATTGCTTTCGAGGGCATCAAAAAGGCAAGTGTACTCGCGACCAGTCCGCCGATCGCAACAGAGATATGAAAAGCTAAAAGCATAAACATAATTATATACCTTAGGGCCGTCAGCGCAAAATCGGCCCAACTGTCAAGAGAGTCGAAAAAGCCAGCAGAACTATGAGCGACAAGCCAAACATGCTGCGCGCCCACGCTTCATCATCGATCTTCCGCGTCATGCCTTGCAATGCACGCCAGTACCAATAACCACCTAGCACCATCATAAGCGCCAGAAAGCTGTAGCGTACATAACCGTAGATGGCGAGCAGCGCGTTGGCAGCCAAGAAAGCCGCGACGAAAAGAAATATCTGCTGCTTGGTACTTTTTATACCGTGCCGCACCGGCCATACGGGAACACCGGCTTGTCTATAATCTTTTAGCCGATAAATAGCGATCGCATAAAAGTGGGCCATCTGCCAGGCGGCCATGATTAAAAATAGCAACAACGCCGCCGTATCGAGTCGGTCTGTCACCGACGTATAACCGGCAACCAATGATGCCGCGCCAGGCACCGCGCCAACAACAGTGCCGTAAACGCTGCGACGTTTCGCCAAATCATATATCACAACGTAACTGACATATGCCGCGGCCCCGATTGCCAATGTAAGCCAGTTTGTTTGCGCAAGAGCCCAGAAGCCGACGACGCCAAGTGCTATCGCATAAATTACGGCGGTACGCGCAGGCAACGCACCGGTTACGAGTACTCGTTTTTTTGTTCGAGTCATTTGCCGGTCCAAGTCACGATCAATAATATTGTTCAATACGCATGCCGAAGCGATAATCAAGCCCGAGCCAACAAGCAGTGCCGTCAGCGACTCCCATCGTGTATGCCAGCGCGATGCAAATAAATACCCTGCCAGCGCCGTAATGACATTAGCCAGCGTCCGCTCCGGCTTCATTAATTCAGCATACCGCTTTAACATAGGCTGAAAGGGATTGTGCACATGCGTGCAGTTTGTTTACAGGGCGCAAACCGAAGCGGAGCGCATTCAAGTGCCTCCGAGAACTGGGATGCAGATTTGCGGCCAATTTGTGCCATGTAAAAAGCCCTCCTATATACCGCCATTTTGGTTCAACATGTACTGCTCCATCTGATTCGGCGTCATCCTATAATTCAAATTAGCCATAATCCAAAGACTTCCGAGCACCAAAATCAACACGATCAATACCATAAACCCGAGCACTAGTAATTTCCAACGCGGTTTGGTCTCGCGCCCCAAATGCAAGAAAAAGAACAGCTGAACAAAGAACTGGATGAGCGCCAGCCCAATGATAACAGCGATCAGCGTATTACCTGAGAGCAAGTGCTGCACGGCCGTTAAATATGCCGCCATCGTTAAAAATAACGATAAAATAAATCCGGAAATGTACGAAGCATATGTGCCGTGTTCACGGTCAGTTTCGTGTTCAGCCACCACCGGCTTCGCCAGGCGTCCGCTCATACCGAAATTCCCATCATGTAAACAATGGTAAAGATGAAGATCCAAACTATATCCAGAAAGTGCCAGAACATACTGAGCAACGTCAGCTGCCGAATATTTTGTCTCGTCAGTCCGCACCGTAACGTCCGGAAAAGAAGCACGCTAATCCAGATCAAGCCGCTGGTTATATGTAATCCATGTGTACCGACGAGAGTAAAGAAGGCCGACAAAAAACCGCTCCGCCGCCAACTGTCGCCATCATGCATCAGGTGCCTGAATTCACTAAGCTCCAGCAGCAAAAAGGTGAGGCCGAGCAGGAAGGTGACTCCAAACCATAACAACGTAAACGACTTTGATTTTTGCCGCGCCGCCAGCAATCCCAGGCCACACGTAAAGCTGCTCGTAAGCAGCGCTAGCGTCTCCGCCAAAACGTATGGAGCGCTGAACAATTCGCGGCCAGACGGGCCACCGAATGTACTGTTATGAAGCACCGCATACGTCGCAAACAGGCTCGCGAACAGCACGCAATCGGTCATAATATATAACCAGAAGCCGAGAATAGTTTTAGTGTCTGCATGGCGCTGTTCCTCACGCAGCATCAGACGATCGGCCGAGGATACTGCTTCACTCACGCGATTTGCCTCCGGGCAGCGATATCTGCCTCGACTTCCTGGATGTCGCGAACCGTCACAATACGCTCGATATCGTCATTACTCAATCGAACAATCAACGTCGTGATAACGCCAAACAAACCGATAGTCACCAGCCACCAGATGTGCCAAACCGCCGCAAAACCGAACGCGAGCGCCATACCACCGATAATGATAGCCGCTCCGGTATTTTTCGGTTCGTAAAATGGGCGGTATTCTAACCGCTTCGAGCTGCGCTTCTTTTGCTTGGCCGCCCAAAACTCGTCGCGCTCTGTAATCGCCGGAATGGCTGCAAAGTTATAGAACGGCGGCGGGGAAGCGGTCGACCACTCCAGCGTGCGACCGTTCCACGGGTCACCCGTCAGATCGCGGTTCCATTTCCGCGTCAAGATACTGACAAGCAACTGCAAAAGCTGCAGGCCTACTCCTATAGCAATAATGCCCGCGCCGACCGCCGCCACGATAAATAGCGGATGCCAGCCGGTCGAAGCGCTATAGTGGTCGAGCCGCCTTGTCGCGCCCATTAATCCCAGTATATATAACGGTCCGAACGCTAGAATAAATCCGAAAATCCAGCAAAGAGCGGCGTACTTACCGAGTCGTTCGTTCAAACGGAACCCGAAAACTTTCGGGAACCAGTAGGTCAGCCCGGCAAAGTACCCGAATAATACCCCGCTGACAATCATCGTGTGGAAATGCGCTACTAAGAACAAACTGTTATGCACTTGGAAATCGATCGCCGGCACCGCCATCATCACCCCGGCCACACCGCCCATAGTAAACAGGAACACGAAACCCATGAACCAATACATCGGCGAGGCAAAGCGGATGCGACCGCGATACATCGTGAACAACCAGTTAAAAATCTTGACACCCGTCGGTATGGCAATGAGCATGGTGGCAATACCAAATACCGCATTCACGTCCGCACCGGCACCCATCGTAAAGAAGTGGTGCAGCCATACCGTGAACGATAATATCGCGATCGCCCATATCGCCCAGACCATGCTGCGATAACCAAACAGCGCTTTTCGGGAAAATGTCGGCACGATCTCGGAAAACACTCCAAATGCCGGCAATACCAATATGTATACCTCCGGATGACCCCAAGCCCAGATTAAGTTGACGTACATCATAGGGTTGCCGCCGCCGTAAGCCGTAAAGAAGTGCATGCCGAGTGCGCGATCAAGGTAGAGCAACGTCAGTGTCACAGTCAAGATCGGGAAGGCGAACGCCACCATCGACATCGTGGCCAACACACTCCAGGCGAAGACCGGCATTTTCATGAGTGTCATGCCCGGCGCGCGCATACGCAAAATCGTTGTAATAAAGTTAATCCCGCTCATGAGCGAACCGATACCGGCAATCTGTAAACTCCAAATCCAATAATCGACGCCGACACTCGGACTGTATTTGAGCTCCGAAAGCGGCGGGTAGGCCAGCCAGCCGGCAGCCGAGAAATCGCCAATAACCAGTGACAAATTGACGAGCAGCATGCCGGCTGCGAACAGCCAGAAACTGGTGGCATTCATAAAGGGGAAGGCAACATCGCGTGAACCGATCTGCAGCGGCAGCACCAAGTTGACTAGCGCGAACATAAAGCCCATGCCAACGAAGAAAATCATAATCGTGCCGTGCGCCGAGAAGACCTGCTGGAACGTGCTCGCCGACAAAACACCGTTTGAAGCGCCCACCGACGTCGCCTGTTGCGCCCGCATCATGAGCGCGTCGGACCCGCCGCGAAGCAACATAAGCGTTGCCACGATCAAATACATGACGCCGATTTTTTTGTGATTTGTTGTCGTCAGCCATTCGCGCCACAGCCACGGCCACTTCTTAAAGTAGGTAATCAATCCGAGTCCAATAATCGTGCCGACAACAATCGAAACCGCCGCACCGGCCGTAATCGGTTCGGTCGGAAAGGCGTGGATAGTTAATCGTCCGAGTAATCCGGCAAAATACATCATGGCATGGACATCCCTGGCATTGACGAATTTGGTCCGGGCTGTGACGACATACCTGCGGACGAAC
The DNA here is from genome assembly GCA_963810525.1 of Candidatus Saccharimonadia bacterium. Taxonomy (GTDB): domain Bacteria; phylum Patescibacteriota; class Saccharimonadia; order Saccharimonadales; family UBA4665; genus JAICLK01. The sequence continues at coordinate 930,039 of CAWENB010000003.1, read as the reverse complement.
TTTCGCTATCCGGCATCATATACTTCATTACCGTTTTATTATACAAGTCGTTTTGCACGAGCGAATAATACGTCACCGGATAGTCGTCACTCGGCTTGGCGAGCTGCTCGTACGTTGCCTGGTTGAGCAAATTGTGCGAAGCTTGGGTATTCAGCACCCAGTTTTGGAACGCGGCGTTCGTGACCGAAAGCGCTGAAAAGTCCATGCGTGCAAAACCGACCCCGGAAATATTTGCGGGCGAGCCGACAAACATTCCGGTGCGCGACGCCATTAGGTGCAGCTGCGTACTCATGCCGGGCATGGCATAGATCTGGCCGCCCAGCTGCGGTATCCAGAAGGAATTCATGACCGCGTCCGAGGTAATTTCAAAATTCACCGGCGTATTAACAGGCAATTCCACCAGGTTCACGCTCGCCACATGCTGCTCCGGATAAATAAACAGCCACTTCCAATCGAGACAGATCACTTGGACGGTCAACGGCTTTACGGACGACACCAGCGGCTTGTACGGATCGAGCGCGTGCGAACTATTCCATGTAATTATAGACAATGTCAGAATTATGGTGCAGGGGATGCCCCACCACAAACTTTCAAGCAACCGGCTTTGATCCCAGTCGGGCGTATACTTGACCATTTTGCGTACGTGATTGCTTTCACGGAATCTCAGCGCAATGGCAATGGTCATGGCAAACACCGGCAAAACTACGACAGCCGACAGGATAAGCGCGACAACCATCAAATTACGCTCCTTGCGTGCCACCACTCCCGCCGGCGACAGTACCGCGACAGTATGGGTATGGAAATACCACGAGAGCCATCCCAGCACCACTACCACCGGCGCAGCAACAAATACAAGCTTAGATTTCTTCGAGATTCTTTTTCGTGCCATTGGAAAACGTCACTTTTAACTATAGCACTAACGCTTAAGAAGAGTAAGCGCCCTTGTGCTATAGTCTGAAGGTACGCAAAGTCATACCGTCTATGCTTCAACAATTTTCCGCGAAAATTACCAAACGCCGTATCCAGATTGCCCTCGGCTGCCTATGGTTGCTCGATGGCGCCTTACAGCTCCAGCATCAGATGTTTACCGCCAGCTTTGTGCGCAACGTCATCGCGCCGGTGGCAGACGGACAGCCGGCCTTCATAAGCAACGCCATCCACTTTTTTATACGCCTATTTTTGTGGCAACCGTTTATGTGTAACTTGCTCATTGTACTGGCCCAACTTGGTATCGGATTACTAATAATTAATAAATCGACTGCGAGATATGGGCTGCTCGGTTCAACTATCTGGGGCTTGTTCGTATGGTTTGTCGGGGAAGGTATGGGTAATCTCGCCACCGGACATACCTTACTACTGATGGGCGCGCCGGGAGCGGCGCTACTGTACGCGGTAATCGCGCTCGGTGTCTGGCCGTCAGATGAAACCGGCAAGTTTATACGGCGGCCGGCAGACTGGTTGGCATATGCATGGGCTGTGCTGTGGCTGGGCGGGGCACTGCTGCAAATGGTTGCCGGTCAAAATACGACGGCCAGCCTAGCCTCGATGATTAAGAGCATGGCCGATGGCGCCCCCGGCTGGCTGGCCGCCCTCGATTTGCATGCCGCAGAAATGCTGCGGCATCAGAACCAATGGGTTATTGTCCTGTTGATACTTTCACAAACGCTAATCGGATTGGTAGCGCTCTTTTCGCAACCGTTTCGCGCCATAGCTATTACAGCTGGAATAGTACTCTCGCTCATATTCTGGGTTTTCGGCCAGAATTTGGGCGGTTATTGGACTGGCCTGGCCACCGACGTCAACACTGCACCCCTAATCATCTTGCTGGGCTTAGCCGTCCTTGGCGCCAAGCCGATCGCCGTCAAAATCACCTGAAGAGGTTGAATCCTATGTTAACAGTTTGACGATGCACGGCTTCCTCCGTACAATCAAGTGGATATCCTGCGTCAGTCAGTCTTCGAGGAAGGGGAAGGTATGAAAAAAACAACGAACCAATGGTTTATTCTCGTATTGTTGGCGCTCGCACAGTTTATGGTTGTGCTTGACGTGTCGATCGTAAACGTGATGTTGCCGACGGTGCAGCATGCGTTTCATCTGAGCGAATCCAACCTGCAATGGGTCATCACCGCATACAGCCTGACTTTCGGCGGCTTTTTACTGCTCGGTGGTCGTGCCGCCGACATGTTCGGCCGTCGGCGCGTGTTCCTGATTGGCACTATCATGTTTTCGCTTATCTCGCTACTCGATGGTCTCTCTAAATCTGGCGGTATGCTGATTGGTTTGCGTACAGCACAGGGTTTGGCCGGAGCCTTCATGTCCCCGGCGGCGTTATCGATCGTTCTGGTTACTTACAGTGAGGGGCATGAACGTAATGTCGCGCTTTCGGTATGGGGAGCGGTAGCATCAGGCGGTGCGGCGGTCGGTGTGTTGCTCGGCGGCATCATTACGCAGTATTTCGGTTGGCGCTGGAATTTTTTCATTAATGTGCCGGTTGGCTTGTTTGTGGTATTCACGGGAATTCGTGTGCTGCCGAAACACGAATCCGAAGAGAAACAACGCAACCTTGACTTGCTCGGCGCAACCCTGGTAACCACCGGCCTTATGACACTCGTATACGCGCTTACGAAGGCTCCTACCTACGGTTGGCTCGACCGTCGCTCGTTGATTTATTTCACCTTGAGTGCCGACCTGCTTATTGGTTTTATACTGAACGAAATGATAGTGAAACGGCCGCTGATGCCGTTGTCGATATTCCGTATTCGAAACGTTGCCGGAGCTGATTGCATTCAATTGTTCGTGGCGGCTTCATTGTTTTCAGTTTTCTTTTTCACCACACTTTATGTACAGGAAATTCTTAGATATTCGCCGGTACGCACCGGTTTTAGTTTCTTACCGGTACCGGTGGCCATCGCGATAACCGCCACCAATGCCCCGAAGCTCATAAAACGCATCGGCTTTAAGCCGCTGCTTATCGTGGCACCGCTCATTACCGCCGTTGGGTTATTTATGCTCGGACATGTACCGGTACAGGGTGCCTATATTTCGCATGTGCTTCCCGGTCTCATTGTCATGGGGTTGGGACTTGGCTTTACTTTCGTGAGCGTGCTAGTAGCCGCAACCTCCGGCGTGGCCGGCCATTTGTCAGGACTCGCTTCCGGGCTCGTGAACACGGCGCAACAAATCGGTGGCGCGATCGGCCTGGCAGTACTGACGGGCATAGCGACATCAAATACTTTGCGATACTTGCACCACTCTAAAGTGCTCTCGCGGGCAACAACAGTTGCCGCGACGGTGCACGGATTTCATAGTGGCTATTACACGGCTACCGGTTTCGCATTAACCGCTTCGCTGCTTGCCGCACTTGTCATTAAACAACCGCAAGTTAGCCGTGATTCCAGAACCGAAGTTGCACCCGCTCAGGCGTAGCGACGTCAATCATTACTACTAAACAAAAGTGACCTTTTTACAAAGGTCACTTTTTGCACCGACTCCGGCTATCCGACTGCTAATTATAGTAGCTGGAAATGTAGGACGGCATACTGAACTGACTGTTCGCGTTGTTGTAATACTGAGCCGCGAGTGAAGCCTGGTTTTGAGCGTTTTGCATGTTCTTGACATACTCAGTCACGCTGGCGTCGTACTTGACATAATACAAAGCCTCGTAACTTACGCTTTTATTAACATAAGCTTCCTGACTGGACGAGTTTGAGTTGCTCTTATTGGCATTCACGCTCGACCCCTGGCTTTGCGATGACGAGATATTAGTACCCCCCGCCATTGCTGAAGCGCTGGCCGCCGGTAACAACGCCGTCGACACTACTATGCCTGATAGTAGTGCTTTTTTCATAATTGTTGTTTTCATATCTCACCCCCTTTTCTTTTATTGACCTTAAGCTTGCTCCTCATTGTTAGTCGCAAACATTGGTATATTTACACAAATTTTACAAACTTGCTGTGAAATAAATTACCATTAGTTTTAATCAATTATTTCTTAATATACTTTACAATTCATAAATTAAGCATGCATTGGCTTTTTACCACTGTTCAAATCAGTTTAACGCAAACTACGAATGCAATGAATTATTCGAATATTATTCAACAAAAAAAATTATAATGCTAAATCGTCGGCTACTCGGACATAGCCCGCATGGCATTTAGGCTACTAAACGCCGGTCTCGCAAGATCATGTACAAGAGCTTGATTGCCATTTGAACACTAAGGACAATAGTCAGCGTTCGCATGATGATCCACCCAACCGCGACGGTCTGATCGGCGGCATGCCTCGGCATAAGGTTCAGAGAAATCTCCATGACGATTATCAAAAGAAGCAATGTCGTCAGAACGATGACTCCGGCCGAGCCGGCGGTGCCGCCGCCAGTTTCGGCCACCTTCTGGCCCGCCCAGCGGTCCTTCTTAGTACCCATCGCCGAACTCCAGCTGGCGACGAAGCCGGCCAGACGAAACCATAGATATACTTCGGTCGGGAAATAAGCTATTGCGAAGAAAAAGTCGGCCAAAGATCGTTTCGGCAGTTTAAAAAATACTTTCAGATTGAGTAAGATTGACAACAGAGACGGAATCAACCAAAGCCAGGACCAAACAAATGAATGCAGTGATATGGATATCGTCAGCATGAGCACGAACATCAGACGAACGACTAGATCGAGCGCCATCTTCAGCTGTCGCAGCCATGGATAGAAGGTATTTTTATGCAACTTGTACTTGAGCAGCAAGCGGATCATGCCTTCGTCCCATTTGCGCCGCTGAGCCCAGAGCGACCGGCTATTATACATGGCGCCGGCATATGCACGTGCGGTGCGGCTCACGAGCGTTTCAAGCTTCAACTGCTGAAAGCGCCAGGTCAATTCCATATCCTCTACATCAGTGTCGGCGTTCCAAGGGCCATAGCCGTTATTATAATAAGCGGCTTTCAAAAGCGCATCCTGGCGAAACAATGTCGCCTGGCCGCCGAGTACGTATGATTGTCGGCCGTGCCGCAGGAAATCGAGTGTCTGCGCCGTAAATTCCATGCGCTGCGCACGCACCAGCTGGCGTGCCGTCCAGGGCAATTTGGTATTTACCGGATCATCATCGCTCCCGCGAGCCGGTTCTTTGCTGCGGCGTAGCTCGGGCGGTACCCACTCTTGGTCAAACGTAAATTTCGCCATGATGCCGGCACAGCGCGTCCGTGGCACGAGCTCTTCTTCCAGGTCAGCCAGTACATCCTGCCACAGCACGGTATCGGCATCAATAGTCGCAACTAGGTCATAACCGGCAGAATACAGCAGCCAAGCCTGATTAAGCGCACCGACCTTCCGCTGCATATTATTACGTGTCGTCATCAGCTCGACTTCGGGGTGTTTGCGCATGAATTTGCGAACGATGGCCTCGGTATCGTCGTTACAGTTATCGGCTACGACGACGACCTTGTCCGGACGGCGTGACTGGCGCACAATTTCCCGCAACGTGTCGGCAATGACCTTTTCCTCGTCGTGAGCCGGGATTATCACCAACATGCGCGCATAACGTTCCGGGAAAAATGGCATGCCGCCCTCAATGCTATTGCGCCTTACGACATGGCCGTTCTTACGAAGGGTTAGCGCGTTTTGCTTCTTGTCGTCTTCATCACGTGGCACGGGCACCAGACGCTCCTGCGGCTGCAGCATGCGCTCGTAAAACATGTTCATTGTCGGCTCGACATCCATTGTCTTTAGGTAAACTCCGTTAAATAGGATTATCACCCTCAATATAACATAATTTATTAATTACGTCAATATTAAGTCACAATATTTATTTTGTCGACCTATTTCTCGAAATAATTTAAAAGTGGTCGCGAATATGACTAAACGAAAAATCCCAGTCGGCCGCGGCTTTCTTGTGCGGGTTGAAAATGCCGTCGGGGTCCATGATATGCTTGGCTTCGCGGAAAATACGGAGTATCTCGCGGCCATACATTTGCTCCAGCCAGGGACCGCGCACCAGGCCGTCGTTGTGTTCGCCGCTCAGTGAGCCCTTGAACTTCAATACAAGCGTGTCCACTTCCTTCATGGCCGGTAGGAGTTTGGCGCGATCTTTCGGATCCTCGAGTTTCATCAACGGGATGACATGGAAGTTGCCGTCACCGATATGGCCTTGAATAGTTGCGAGTAGTTTGTATTTTTTGACAATTTTTCGAAGCTTCGGTAAAAATTCAGTGAGGTAGGGCGGATTCACAACTAAGTCGTCAATAAACGGTGCCGTATGCTTGTCCTTGACTTTACTACGAAGCAAATTGAAAGCATGCCGGCGCATAATCCAGAATTTTTCGCTTTTTCCTTCGGTTGGGTCTTCTTCAAAACCGTTGATTTCATAACGAGCGCGATAGCCTTTTAGCTCACGGTGCAAAGCTTTTACGCGTTCACGGACCTCGTCCTCCGTGTTGCCGTTGAACTCGACCATCAAAACCATCTTCGGTATGCCACGGAGCAACTGAAAGCCGTCCGGGATAAGGCTAATGAGCAGGTGCACAAACTTTTTCAAGCCAAGCATTTTTAGGAAATATGGCATAAATTTAATTGACAAGAGTAGGGTAGCGTCGTCAAAGCATTCGAACGTAGCCGGCTGATGCTTCAGGACTTTGGGTATAATTTCGCCCAACGCATCGATGTCGCGCAAAAACAGCACGAGCAGGCCGGAATGCGGCCGAACCGGCACCAACTTGAAATGGATATCGGTAGTAAAACCTAGCGTGCCTTGCGCGCCGACAATAAGCTTGGTCAGATCGAACACACCGGAGTCGCGATCCCATACATCCCACAAATTATAGCCGGTGGAGTTTTTGGTGACATGCGGTTTGGCCGCCAAGATCTTATCGTAATGATCCTCAATCAAGTCGAAGAGCTGCTTATAGACTTGGCCCTCGAAATCTTTTTGTCCGATTTTGGCCAGCAGCTCGCGCCGGTTGAGCGGCCTGACGGTGCGCTCAATGCCGTCGGCGAATACAAACTTCAGTTCTGTCACATAATCCTCAGTTTTGCCGAACTCGAGCGATTTTTCACCGCCGGAATTATTATTGACCATCCCGCCGATCGTACACAGGTCGCGCGAAGCGGGGTAGGAAGGCATGAGCGCGTGGTGCTTGAGGGTTTCCTTCTCGAAATCGCGATAGAACACCCCGGGCTGGGCATTCGCGTCTTCACGAGACACTTTTTCAATCTTCGTGAAGTGCTTGTTGAAATCTACGATGATGGATTCGTTGATGGCCCCTCCACTCATGTCTGTACCGGCGCTGCGGGCCGTGACACTTAAATCCGGCATCGACTTTTTCTTATCTTTTATCAGACTTACCAGCCTCTCGACGTCGCGCCCGTTTTTGGGCATAACTACCAACTGCGGCCGAAGTTCAAACATCGACGCATCATGACTATAAAAATCCAGCACATCGGCAGAATCTTTGATCTCGCCCTCAAAACCATGTTTAATAAGTGTTTGTTTTATGTCGTCCATACGATGATTATACTAAGTATAGCTTAAGCGCTTAAGACGCTCCGTGCAAATTATTCCGCGCTTTTCTTTGTCTGCGTTTTCGTGCAATTCGGCGAATCTTTGCCAAACACGGTCGTCAACTTCGACTAAACCTTCCTTGAGCTGTCGTGCTCGCAATCGTTCGGCACGTTGACCCGGTGCTCGAACCTCCCGAGCTTTGTTGGCCGTCGGATTCGCATCGATGTCCCGTACGAGTTTATCGGTCTGTGCTTTAAACGCTTCGAGCGGGCAAAAGGCCGCCGGGTCAATCAACAACAGGTAGCCCCCAATGTCAGATTCACCACCTACTAACATCCCCGATTTAGCCCCGACCAGCGCCCCAGTTAAAACATCGAGTAGTAGATTAATCGCCGAACCTTTGTATCCGCCGAATGATAAAATGGCCGCCGCCTCCTCAGGAACGATCGTGAACCTACCAGACTTATCGAAATACGTATTTTCCTGGAGCTGCTGGTTTTGCATGCGAGCCCGTTCGATAGATCCGAACGGCCGCTCCGAAGTGGCTGCATCAAATACGATTGGCGCGCCTGAAGTCGGTATACCGTACGCTATTGGATTAGTACCAAACAGCTCCTTCGTACCCCCATACGGCGGCACAGTCGCTGGTCCACCATTTGCTGCATACATGCATACCACGCCCGCTTCGGCAAATTTTTTGGCAATTGTTCCAAGCGCACCGTGATAGCCGCAGTTTTTAAACCCAATCGCTATTTGGCCCTGCTCAATCGCCCAGTTAGTGGCTTTTGGTATTAGCCCCATCATGATGTGCTTCACCGGCTTACCGTTACCGTTGATAAGTTTGAGCGCGGGTTTGTCGACCTCATAGGTCTCCAGCACACTCGGGTCGAAATTTCCATAAACCCCTTCCGGCGACTCTTCAAACCCGCTGAAAAAATTACCGGTCAGATCCTGTTCGAGCGACAATTCCGTCAGCCAGTCGACCAGTTCGCCGCTTGCTCCTTTCGCCAGATACACCTCGCGTAACATTTGTTTTGCCGTTTCAATGGCAACTTTCATGAAGGCAGCTCCTCTATAATGCCTGTTGCAGGCTTATTAAATTCTCTTACATACGGAATTGCCGCAGCTACAATAATGCAAATCGCGCCAAAATAAGCGAGCAAGCCCGGCCTCTCGGCGAAGAAGATCACACCAAACAAAAGCGCCCAGACTACCTCGAGCAGACCAAGCAAACCGGCCGCACCGGCTTCAATAAGCTTTACGCCGTGGATCGATAGCCACGACGCGGCAATATTTACGAACGTAAACGCCAATAGATAAAGCCAGGCAACGGTGCTAGTCAGGCTCGGTGCGTGCTCATGAAGCAGGATCGCCATCGCAAAGTTCACAATTACGCCTGAACCCCATGCGATAATAGTAGTCTGTGACGAACTGTATTTGATCTTTTGCGATACCGCCATATCGAGTCCCATCGCTACGCCAGCAGTAAAGGCCGCGATAAAAGCAAATGCCGACCCGGCACTCAGCGAACGGGAAAAGGTGAGCGCCAGGCCCGCGAGCGCGAAAAGCGTTGCCATCAATTTGTCGATGCCAAAGCTCTCGCGGTTAAAAACCCAGCCGAAAAAGAACATCGACACCAGATAGCCGGCATACATCATAAGTGTCGCCAAGCCAATACCGATTTTATTGATTGAGTAATAGAGAGGGGCGGCGATGAGTAACGAAGCCAAGGCAGAGAGTGCAAACCACCACTTGTCGGCACGCCACCGAAACGGCTGCCATTGTTGCCGGCCTAATAATGCAACCGGCAACATAATGAGCACCACCAGAAATCCGCGTATCCATGCCTGCATATAAGGCCCGAAACTGTCGCCCATCAGCCGTGTCCACACTCCGTAACTACCGTAAAAAATTGAAGACAGCACGATTAGACCGGAACCGTAAAACGCTTCGCCGGCACTTCTACGGCGCAATTTTTGTACTGTGTGTTTCATTCCGTATACGATTATTCTAGTGTAAGTTAACACCTTCAGCCATAGGCGGAGTGTGGATCACTAATCGCGCGGCCATAATTCCGCCAAGCACATGCTCCGAGGCGACCTGATCGTAATATCCGGCAAAATAATCGCCATCCCATTCTACCCAGCCTTTGGCTTTGTCTTCCTCAAGTCTTCTTCTGTGTAACGCCTCTGTTCTCGCTGCCGTCGAAGGGCTTGGAAGCATACCGCTTGCGGCAACCACCAAACCGCGTTCCGAGAACTGATACCCGATGTGGTGGGGGATCTGCCTATCTTCGAGTAATCCTTGCTCGACCATGACGTCATTGACTGCCCGATATATGTCAATTGAAGCCGTCGTAGGTGCCAACCGTAGCGCCAATGCCGCACGACCGGCTTTTTCCAATGCTACGTGCTGGTAATTACCCCAGTGGTCCGCCACCGGGTCTCCCAACTGCGTATTGTCGAGGTCCGGCCGAAGCCCGTCGCGCCGGTAATCAACAGCAAGCAATTCATTCGGATCTGCCACCACAACGATGCCACTGCCGCGAAAGTAGTAACCATTATCTTCACCGCGCGTCGAAGACCGTATTGCACGCATCAGCCGGATAACCTTGAGCATGCTAGTATTTTGTTTACTATGCCGGGAAATTTCGTCCGGGTTCGGCCTTAAATTTCTGACGCCTTTTGTGAATGCAACGAACGGCGCTGCAAAGTCATCATATGCAAATATATCCTTAAAATCCTGATGTACCAGTTCAAACTGCTTCATCACGCTTACTCCTTACATAAATTGCAATATGACTAAAGTATTGCACAGTAGACTTTACCATGTTAAACTGTTCACCATGTTGAACAACATGGACAATGTCTTGGCAAAATTGCGTCGGCTTGGACTTCAAACAGACGAAGCCAAACTTTATGTCGAACTTCTTAAGGAGCCGAGTACCCATCTGCGGCTCGCCCACGCCACGGGCATTAACCGAACTAAAGTATACCGTTTGATTGACGTCCTGGAAAAACGCAGCCTCGTCACCAAACGCACCGATGATCGCGGCACATTCCTGGTCGCCGCCGATCCGGCCACGCTCGAAGTCGAACTCACCACGCGCGAGGAAAAGCTTAAGAGTCAGCGAGCCAGTTTCAACAAACTTCTACCGATTCTCGAACAGATTAAAACGAATGAGTCCAGCGGCTTCATCGTGCAAACATACGAAGGCGTTGAAGGTTTCAAGCAAATGCTTTGGCACGAGCTCAAAACTGAGGGTGAAAACCTGATTTTTGGCAACGGCACTATTGAGGACTTGGTACCGGACAGGCGCTGGGCGGAAAAACACCGCGCCATGACGGTGGAGGCCAGCTATCGCATCCGCGAGCTGCTCAATCCGGGTGATAAGGACAAACCCTTCACCCTCAACCAGGAATTCATGAACCACTATATTCACCGCCGGATTCCGCTGGAAATTTTGACGCTCGAGAATCAAGTATCAACCTATAATGATACCGTCGCCACATACCACTGGCGCGACAATAAAAAAATCGGTTTCGAAGTTATTAATGCCAGCTATGCTGCGATGATGCGCCAGCTCTTTGAACATTATTGGCTATTAGTAGAGCGGTAGCGCTGCCAAATTCTACGAATCCTGTAGTACTGACAGGATATTGCCGGCCGGGTCTTTGAACCAGGCGATGTCCGGGCCCATGCCGCTTGCCCGGCCGCGGACGATGTCTTTTTCGTCCATCTTCGGGCCGTCTTCCATGTTATAGTGCTCAAAGCTTATACCATGTGAGTGTAATTCTTCCACGGCCGCGTCAATATCGCTGACTACGAAGTTCAACACAGTGAATGTCGCCGGCTGGTGGTTAGGTTTATCGTACACAAACAGCTTACCGCCGCCCGGTAACCTAAACTGCAAACCCATTGCCTTGCTATCAAGCTCGAGCCCCATAGTTTTGGTATAAAAATCCTCTGCCTGTGTTAGATCATCGACTGAAATGCCGCTGAACGCTGCCTGTACCTGTAACATATCAAATCTCCTTCTTGAGAGCTTACAATCTGTAATGGCTGCCACACTATTAAAGCAGCTACCCAGACGTTACGCTATCCATTATAATCATAAGCATGACAGATCAAAATAAACACAACGTATTAATTGTCGGTGGCGGCTTTGGCGGCGTCAAAGCGGCGCTCGAATTGGCGCGCGACGAACGCTTTGAGATTACCTTGCTCACCGACCGTCCGGATTTTCGCTATTATCCAACACTTTACCATACGGCGACGGGTGGCCTTAAGCAACAGTCGAGTATACCGCTCGATGATATATTGCCGGAATCGGTACAACTGGTGCTCGGCAAAGCTAACGAACTGGATCGCACAGGCAAAGCTATCGTTGAATCCCACAGCGGGCATAGATTGCCGTACGACACGCTAGTCATGGCGCTCGGCACGATCACTAACTACTTCGGGCTCAAAGGTTTGGAGGAATTCTCTTACGGTATCAAGTCGATCGAGGAAGTGCAGAAATTCAAACAGCACCTGCATCAGCAATTGATTGACGGACATCAACCTGATCTACATTACGTGATTGTCGGGGCAGGACCGACCGGCATAGAACTGGCCGGTGCCCTGCCGGGCTATTTACGCACAATTATGAGCAAGCACGGAGTTAAGCATAAAGCGATTCATATTGATTTAGTGGAAGCTATGCCTCGATTACTGCCACGATCACCTAAGCTGACAGCGCGGGCGGTACGGCGCCAATTACATCATTTGGGTATTCAGCTTCATCTCGGGCAAACAGTACAGGGCGAAACCGCCGATGCGTTATTGCTTAACGGCAAGCCGCTATCGAGCCATACGGTTGTGTGGACAGCCGGAATGGCCAACAACCCGTTCTTTAAAGCTAATAATTTTGCGCTTAACGAGCGCGGTAAGGTTGTGGTTGATGATCATCTCCAGGCCGAACCAAATATATACGTCATCGGCGATAATACCACCACACCCTTTGCCGGTATGGCGCAGACGGCACTGCATGATGCAAAATTTGTTGCTGAAAATCTGCACCGAGAAGCGATAGGGGAACCGCTAAAAAGCTATAAGCCGCGCCAGCCGGTATCAATTATCCCGGCTGGCCCGGATTGGGCAGCCGTGGATTGGGGTAAATTCCACTTCTACGGCCGGTTAGGCTGGGGGCTTCGTGAAGCTGCTGACTGGGTTGGCTTTCACCACCTCGAACCCTGGTGGAAAGCTTCGGAGCAATGGCTGACCGAACTGGGAAGCGAAGAATCCTGTACTACATGCGCGGCCGTATGAGCGCAATTTAAAACCACCCGCTGATTACGCGGGTGGTTTTAAACAAGACCGGGCAGTTTACTTCTTTTTCGACTTTGACTTGCTTGTAGCCGTCGATTTGCTAGTCGTCGCTGATTTCGCTTTCGGAGCGGCCGGTGCCGCCGAAGATGATACGGCGGCAACCGTTACTTTCGATTTATTCAGTCCCGAAAAGAGCAGGGCATACAGATTTATGCCGATAATAGCGCCGAGCACCGGACCAAGCGCATAAGTGCCCCAGCCCCACGAATTGGAACCAAGCGCTACCGCCGGATTAATAAATCCATTCGACCCGGCTGATGCGATCATCATACCCAGTACGAGCGCACCGGCGGTAATGAGCGCACGACGCGGCCCCCACACTCGCTCGTACATCACGACTGCTGCGGCAATCGAAAATACAAATGCGCCAACCGCCTCGGCAACCAAAATGCGACCCTGAAACCCGGAACTGACGTGCTGCACCGTACCATGAACAAAGTACTTATACAGCGCATAAGCCGCCCAGCCGCCGAGCAGCTGTACGACGATATACGCGATAGCCTGTACCGTCTTGATGCGGCGGGCAGTCCACAATCCGATAGTTAGCGCCGGATTGAGGTTGACGTCAGTTGCAATTGACAACCCCATGAGCGCCACCGCCACACCCGCGGCAATCGCCACGAAATATGGAATACCGATCGTAGACCGGCTTACCGTGAGCACCGCGAACGTCAACGTCGCCGTACCCAGAAATTCACCGACCACCGCGGCGACTTTTCTTCTCCCAAACATACGAACTCCTCCGTATTTATTGTTACTTATAGTTTAAGCATAATCGGATTAGATAAGTTTGTAAAGACTTTCGCCCCTGACCAACCCTTTATGCCTTTGCCGGCTGCAAGTCAATCTGGTAAAGCTGTTTATTTGGAACAGCAGCGGCTACAGCCGCCAGAATGGCTTCGCGAGCGTATTCGGCCTCCACCTTTTTCGTTACCGCATCTGGCCCGGATGCGATAATGTGCTCTATGGTATCCGCATAGGCCTCATCGCTAACAAAGCTGCCATTGCCGATACCAACCCCTGTTTCATTTTCCTTATAAATTGCCGTTTGGTCAACTGTTGTATTTTCGTTCCAATTTCGGACTAGGGTAAGAGCCCCGTGTTCGACCTTAGCCAGCCGTTCGATAGCTTCGGCTGCCACGGCTTCGCCAAGTACGCTAATAAGCACGTCTTCATTCCAGTTCACATACACTCCGCTTGCAATGATCTGCCGGGCATGCTCTACTAAGCCGTCCATTATTCGCTCATCAAAACCTTCGCCAAATCGCAGCCGGGCATAGGTCTTGATATATTCCGATTCACTCGCGATTGTCTGCATCCAAACTCCAAATCCCGCATTGGCTGCGCACTTTTCATGACCACCGCTTTTGATTCCGGCGACATTCAACCGGTCAGTAATGCGTTTAAGTCGACTCTCACCGGCCTCATTACTCGCACCAAAATACCCGGTCAATTCCGCCACACCGAGCGCATAAATATTCGGACCCCCCGGCACTGAGGGCCTTGGTTCCGTATGTGAGCCGCCGGCTCGCAACCCAATTCTGGCACGCTCGTCTATGCACGTCCCGCGAATCTGATGATAGTCTACTGCCACAAGATATTTACGAGCGAGTTCCGCTTGCTCGTCAAGTTTTTCGACTGGAATAGGAGGATACTCAGCAGGAGCCTTGATCGGGTTGACAGTAATTTTGAAACTAGAGATCACGCCTAATGAACCGTATGCAAGTGTCGTGTCGTCATTCATTGTTTTATTTAAAGTGGATAAAATTAGTATGAGTTTAGCACATATTTTACATTCCTGTGAGTAATATCACAAGCCCTACATGTAGCGTGTGCGATACTAAATATACACTAGCACGAATGGCAAGGAGAGGCGATGGACAAACAGCAAAGTGCGGCGCATCACCAACCTTTACCTCTAGATATTCCATGGCTGCAGAGTAAAATTCTCTTGCAAGAACTTAGTAGAGTTTCGCCACAGAAGCGCACAAATCAACAGTTTTGGGACAAGCTAAAATCCGAACGGCCAAACCTTACTGATTTCCTTCTTTCGGCAAGCTATCAATTAGCGGCAGACGAGCCCGTACTGCGCGCGGAGATTGCCGCGTTTGGCGTAGCACTCATCGGCATAATGGAAGAGACTCGAGAGCAAAAGCCAGGTGCCTCCGTGCTTAAACTTGTCGACGCCGATACCCGCGATTATGCATGCTAGCGGCGGCTTGAGTGTCGGCGTCGAAGTTGTGCCACCTGTAGCCTAACTGCGCTCCGGTCAACCATAGCTTGCGCGTGTTCAAGGCTGACTTCATCCTTGGCTTCTTTTTTCAGTTGCTGAGCGCGTTGATGTGCGGCTTCAGCTTCAGCTTCATTGATTTCGTCGGCGTGATCGGCTTCGTCGACAATGACACGCAATACATCGTCCTCGATCTCAATCACGCCGCCGCTGATGGCGAAATAGTCGCGTGCAGCGTCCGAGTCACGCTCCTGGCGGCGGACGCTAATAACGCCGTTCGTTGCCACACTCACCAGCGGCATGTGGCCGGGCAGCACGCCGATTTCACCGTCAAGTGTCGGCAGAATTACCTCGTAGACTTCGTCGTCGAATTTCGTGCCGGTCAGGGTAACAAGTTGCAGGTGAATCACTTCTTGTCTTTCTTAGCTTCGTTAACCTGGCTGATGTCACCCTTCATATAGAAGGCTTGCTCGCTTTTATCATCGTGTTTGCCTTCGAGAATTTCCTTGAAGCCCTGGACGGTGTCGGCAATTTTTACGTAGGCACCCGGAATACCGGTAAATTGCTCAGCCACGAACATCGGTTGGCTGAAAAAGCGCTGGATTTTGCGGGCGCGGTATACGGTTTGTTTGTCTTCCTCGCTCAACTCTTCCATCCCGAGCATGGCGATGATATCCTGAAGGTCCTTGTAGCGCTGAAGTACACGCTGGACTTCGCGGGCCACATCGTAATGGTCTTCGCCGACAATTTCCGGATCAAGGATGGTACTGGTAGAGTCAAGCGGGTCAACCGCCGGGTAAATGCCGATTTCGGTCAATGCACGGTTAAGGGTAATGGTCGAGTCAAGGTGCGCAAAGGTCGTGGCCGGCGCCGGGTCGGTCAGGTCGTCGGCCGGCACATAAACAGCTTGCACCGAAGTGATTGAACCTTTATGTGTTGAAGTAATACGTTCCTGCAGGGCACCCATTTCCTGCTGCAGGTTCGGCTGGTAGCCCACCGCACTCGGAAGCCGGCCAAGCAGAGCAGACACCTCGGACCCGGCCTGGGTGAAGCGGAAGATATTGTCAATGAAGAGCAGGGTATCCTTGCCCTGGTCTCGGAAGCCTTCGGCAATCGTCAGGCCGGACAGGCCGACACGCAGTCGAGCTCCGGGCGGTTCGTTCATCTGGCCAAAGACGAGCGACGTGTTTTTAAGTACGTCGGCATCTTTCATTTCATGATAGAGGTCATTGCCTTCGCGGGTACGCTCACCGACGCCGGCAAAGACCGAATAACCACTATGGAATTTGGCGATATTGTTTATCAGCTCCTGGATAAGCACGGTTTTACCCACGCCCGCACCACCGAACAAACCGGCCTTACCGCCCTTCGTCATCGGACAGATCAGATCGATAACTTTAATACCAGTTTCCAGCACCTCAACCGTGCCGGATTGATCCATGAGCGGCGGCGGTGTGCGGTGGATCGGTGCTTTGACGGTAAAATTGTCGTCCTGACCGTCAATCGGCTGGCCTACTACATTGAACATTCGGCCCAAGGTAGCTTCGCCGACAGGCACACTTATGGATGCACCTGTATCTACTGCTTCACTTCCGCGTTCAAGGCCGTCGGTTGAACCGAGCGAGATTGCCCGAACGCTTGATTCGCTCAAGTGCTGAGCGACCTCAAGTACCAGTTTCTTGCCGTTAAGCTCAACCTCCAGCGCGTTATAAATCGCCGGCAAGTGATCAGCTGAAAATTCAACGTCAACTACCACACCCACGATTTGGGTAATGGTGCCGGTTCGCGTACTAGTCGTTGTGTCTGTAGCCATAATTATTCTCCTCTTTCTTGTCTATGTTCTTCCAAAATTACTGCCAGTACGGCAAGCCGGCCGGGCTGTCGGTGAAACGCCGGTATGTGAGGCCCTCCAGCTACAGACCATGCTTCCTCGGTAGTAGGCAGGGCGACGTGCCCCCTAGCGCCCTGACGGTCGGCAATCAACATCGCACCATTCACTTCAAAGCCTCCGCACCGCCGGTTATTTCCGCCAATTCCTGGGTGATAGCGGCTTGTCTGGCCGTGTTGTACTCTAGCGTGTAATCGGCAATCAGTTCATTGGCGTTGTCGGTGGCGTTCTTCATTGCCAGGGCGCGCATGGCATGTTCGCTCGCCAGACTCTCAAGCAGCGCCTGCCAAATTTGTGCCTGGATCAGCCGGGCTGCGCTCTGTTCGATGACCGTTTCGACGTCGGGCTCGAAGTTCATAGTTGCCGTCGATTCCGATACTTCAACATTTTCAGGCGCAGTCGCCGGCAGGAGCGCCATGTCGTTTGCTACTTGCGTAATACTGGATTGGAACACGGTGTAAATCAGCCGGACTTCATCAACCGATTCTTCATTGTAACTTTCTGTCAACGTTTTCAGTATCGGCAGAATGTCGGCTTCGGTCGGTTCATCGCCAAAAGCCGGATAAGCTGCCACTAGTTCAACTTCACTCAATCGCCGGACAAATTGCGCCCCTTTGTTGCCAATGGTGATGACACTACTTTTGACTTTTTCTGACCGGTCACGCCGGATAGCTTGCGTGAGCATTTTCAGTACGTTGGCATTATACGCACCGGCCAAACCGGTGCTACTGGTAACAACTACATACAGTCGGTTTTGAACGGTGCGCTTACGGAAGAGAGAATACTGCTCGACTTCATGAATAGTGCCCAGACGGGATAACAGTGCGTACGCCGCTTCGCGGTAAGCCCGCGAACTATAAGCCTGGCGCTGTGCACGTCGCAGCTTAGAAGAGCTCACCAGCTCCATGGCCTTAGTAATTTGCCGGGTATTTTTGATGGACCCTATGCGCCGTTTGAGGGTAATCGTGCTCGCCACTTCGCTCGTCGCTCCTACTTATCGCCCTTTGGTTTCTTTGCTTCGTCCGAACTCTCGTAGCTGGAAGCAATAGCCTGGGCAACCTTGATAACCTGGTCATTCTGTTCGTCAGTCGGCTTGTTGCCGGTGTTGAGTTCATCGACCAGATTCTTATGCTTATTTTTGAGTTCACCGAGCAATGCATCTTCGGCGGCTTTAATCTTTTCGAGCGGAACTTTGTCAAAGCAGCCCTGGGTGACCGCTAGCAGTGTGCTGTACATTTCCCAAATTGCTTTCGGACTGTATTGAGGCTGCTTGAGCAGTTCGGTCAAACGCTGACCACGCTCGATGGTTTGACGGGTTTGTTCATCAAGGTCAGTTGAGAATTGACTGAACGACGCCAATTCGCGGAACTGCGCCAGGCTGAGTTTCAAACCGCCGCCGACCGCTTTGATTGCTTTGGTCTGGGCGGCGCCACCGACGCGCGACACGCTGAGCC
The DNA here is from genome assembly GCA_963810525.1 of Candidatus Saccharimonadia bacterium. GTDB lineage: Bacteria > Patescibacteriota > Saccharimonadia > Saccharimonadales > UBA4665 > JAICLK01. The sequence continues at coordinate 911,615 of CAWENB010000003.1, read as the reverse complement.
CTACCGAGATGGCCGGCCGAATACCCTGATAGAACAAGTTTGTTTCTAGGAAAATCTGACCATCGGTAATGGAAATGACATTGGTCGGAATATAGGCTGAGATTTCGCCGGCCTGGGTCTCGATAATCGGCAGGGCAGTCAGCGAGCCGGCGCCAAGTTCGTCGTTCAACTTAGCGGCACGCTCCAAGAGCCGAGAATGTAGATAGAACACATCACCCGGATACGCTTCGCGGCCCGGAGGTCGACGGAGAAGCAGCGACATTTGACGATAGGCCACTGCGTGCTTCGTTAGATCATCGTAAATAATTAGCGCATGCTGCTTGTTGTCGCGGAAATATTCGCCCATCGCGCATCCGGCGTATGGAGCCAAGTAGAGCAGGGCGGCCGGATCGGCCGGGCCGGTCGCCACGATAATAGTCTGATCCATCACGCCTTCGCGTTTCAAACGTTCCTGCAGTGCGGCGATCTTCGATAATTTTTGACCGATTGCCACGTACACATTGATAACACCGGTTTTCTGGCGCGCCTGGTTTACCATTGTATCAACGGCAATCGCCGTTTTACCGGTCTGGCGATCGCCGATGATTAGCTCACGCTGACCGCGGCCGATTGGTACGAGCGCGTCAATTGCGGTCAGACCGGTCATGAGCGGTTCGTGTACGCTCTTACGATCAAGTACGCCGGGCGCCGGGCGCTCCACGCGCGAAGCATGCTTAGCATTAATCGGCTCGCCGCCGTCCAGCGGATTTCCGAGCGGGTCCACCACGCGGCCAACTAGCTCTGGACCAACCGGTACTTCCAATACCTTACCGGATAGTCGAGCTTTGGCACCTGCTTGAACGTCGACGTTTTCACCGAGCAGTACGGCGCCGATTTCGTCCTCGCCAAGATTTAGGGCAAAGGCCGTCACCGGCTTACCGTCAAGTCCGTCGATTTCGATCATCTCGTTGTAGCCACAATTACGAAGTCCGTAAATCCAAACAATACCATCGGCAGCACGGGTAACGATGCCGACCTGCTCAATTTCCGGACGAGACTTCAGCTCAGCAATCGCTGCCCGGATGTCAGAAGATAGTTCTTTAATAGATAATTCGCTCACTTGGGCGTCCTTTCTGTAGTAGTTAATTCCTTAAAGCGATTTAGTTTCGCGCGGACGGTCATGTCAAGTTGGCGATCGACAAGCTCCAAACGCACACCGCCAATCATGTTAGTATCAGTCCGCTGATTAATAATGATTTTCCGTACATCTTGGAATTGTTCTTGCACCAACCGCTCAATATCTTGCTTTACTTCTTCAGAAAGCTCGTGCGCGCTAACGGCCGTTACCTCAACAATTCCTTCCGCAGCCCGGTAGGCAATCACGTCGCGCATCAGCGAATCCAATTCGCCAGTACGGTTTTCGTCTAGCAGGTAGGCGGCAAGCTCGCGACTTAAGTAATCTGCCGATGTGTTCTTCGCCATTCGTGCTATCACTGGTGCAATCTGACTTCGCGGTATGTTCATGCCTTTACCTGCTCCCGCATAGCTTTATCGATTAGCTCCGCATCCTTTCGGGTGTCAACCTTTTCATCGATGATGGCTTCGGTCGCCTCGGAAATCAGGCCGACCAGTTCGGTCTCGAGTTGCTTGCGCGCCCGGTTGGTATCAAGTCTGATACGATCATCGGCCGACGCCAGAATTGCTTCGGCTTTTTGGCTGGCCTCACCTTCGGCCGCCTGAACCGTTTGCCGGGCCTGGGTTTTAGCCTCGGCAATGATACCGTCAGCTTTGGTACGAGCATCATGCAACGATTCGGCTACCTTCTTCTCGAGCTCGACCTTTTCTTTCTGCATCTCTTCGCCGAGCTTGACGCCCTTTTCGATCATCTCTCGACGCCGCTCCATGATTTTTACGATTGGCTTGAATGCCCAGTGCTCGAGTACCCAAAATGCCAATAGGAATGTTACGAGCTGTATTACTAGCGCCTTACCGTCTATACCTAAAGCACCGATACCAGACGAACTGTCCGCAAATTGTGCTACTAAATTTATCATTTCTACATATCTTTCTTGCAATTACCAACGATACGAAACTTTAAAGATGATTGCAGTTTGTGCGCAGGCATTCGAGCACCGAAATTTGAGCGTACATGTCGACATGTGAGCATCGGAGCGAAAGTAGTGCGTGCAAAATGTGCCATCAACAAAAGCTCACTATTTAACAAAGAATGTCGAAGCGAAGGCCAGCAGACCATACACCTCGATCAGGCCCACGAAAACTAAAGCCTGGCCAAGAAATTTGGAAGCTTCCGGATTGCGACCGACAGCTGCCAGGTAGTTCGCGCCAACCAAACCGATACCGATCGTCGGCCCAATAAAGCCGCCGCCAATCATGATGCCGTGGGCAATCGATTGCGCCGACGTTACGGTACTGGCTAGTGTTTCTACTGGTAAAACCATGATTTCTCCTTATCTTACTATCTTAGTGACGTTAATAGCGTCATCACGGTCGAAGTTGAGATATCTTCGCGGCTGAAGATCGCTCTGTCCGACCACGACACGCGAATTGTTATATTTATTTACCCATTTGCCTCCCTGGGCGCCGTTGCCCCTATTGTTTCAGCTAAACCATTTTCGGTCAAGTCGTCGTGGCTCTGCGCACTATTGACGCTTATGGCCAGATAATTGACCGCAAGAATAACGAAAATATAAGCCTGCAAAGCACCAACGCCAAGCTCAAGCAGGGTGAACGGCAGCGCCGTAATCGGAGCCAAAACGTTGACCGGCGCCAATAAACTGCCCAGATATGCGAACACATTGATCACAATTTCTCCGATAGCCATGTTCAGGAAAAGCCGGAGCGCCAGGCTGAACGCCCGAGTGAGATCAGTCAGCATTTCAATCAGGCCAATTACCAGATAGAGCGGATTGAGCGGGCTACCAATAAAAAAGTGGCGGATATACTTGCCAATACCGCCAACCTCTTTAACAGATGCCGCATAAACGAAAATCATCGTCACCAGGCCCATGATCAGCGTCAGGTTCAAATCGGCGGTGATAGGACGCAACAGTGGGTGGCCGTGAATCTGGAGTGGGTCACCAACGCCCGGAATCAATTCAGACCAGTTATTGAACAGTGTGAAAAAAAAGATAGTTACGAAGAACGGCACGTATTTTCGGCCGATCGCTTTATCGGTAAATGCGTTTTCAACCAAATCGGACACGAAAGTCACGCCGGCTTCGAGATACTGCACCACGCCACCCTTCGGCCGCACGGTCACGCGGCGGGCAAGCATGGTGAGCGCAACGGCCATGAATAAGCATACCGCCCATCCCAATACCATTGAGTTAGTAATGTGTACGCCCGCAATCGTAAAGTCGGTCCCCGGCGCAACATGCACTGACGGACCGCTATCAGCAAAAAAACTAGATACACTCATCGATCTTTATCCTCATCTTCATACGCCTTTTTGATAGCGCGCTTCTGTTCAGCAGTAAGTTTTGGCACTGGCAAGCGATTAGCAGCTTGCATGGTTCGCCACATTACCGCGACCGATCCGATCAGTGCCAAACCTAGGCCGACATACGTGAAGGTATAGCCTGATCTCAACGCTTTGTCCAGTTTCACGCCGGCCAAAATCGGTACCAACACCGCGATAGCCAATTGCCAGCTCATATTGAGCGCCATGCCTACAAACTGACCGCGTGCATTTATGGATTGCCCGGACTGACTGACACCCTTTTTATCTGGTCGATTATGCAATTTGTCGTCTGACATGCTCCCACCACGAGCAGATAGCGTCGATACTGGCGCTGTGGAACTTTTATCCATATACACCAGAAGTTTACCAGAAATAAGGGGTAACTTCAACTATAGTAAGTGTAAAATTTCATAAAATTATCACGATTATTTGCCGACTCATGAATCAGACCACTGCAGGCCCCGAACTTGCTACGGAAGGGACGGCCGTGCAGTGCCTCATGTTTACCTCGCGGACGTGCTTCACGGAATCGGTGCTTCATGATGCTGTAAGCGTCACCATACAACGAACGGTTTGCTACGTGCAACTAAACTTTAAATCCGCTATACTTGTAATAGTATGACAAAGCCGACTGTTCCCATCTCCATTTACAGCGCTGACTGGTGCGCCTTCTGCCATGCCGCCAAAGGCTACCTCGATAAACTCGGCATCCAGTATATAGACAAGAACGTTGAGACCGACCCGGAGGCGGCAGTCGAAGCCGTAGATAAATCCGGACAGACCGGTATTCCTGTTATTGACATCGACGGTACGATTATTATTGGATTTGACCGGCCGAGAATTGACGCCGTCTTACGCGAAAAGAAGCTTACCTAAAGCTGCCGCGAGTTAAGCGGTACAATTGAACCATTATGGCTTTCGAGGACTTCCAGACCAAAGAGGCGGTCGTGGTGGTATACACGGGCGAGGGTAAGGGTAAAACCAGCGCCAGCTTGGGGCTGCTCGCCCGCGCGCTCGGAAATCGTTGGCGCGTGGCCTTCATCCAGTTCATCAAATACTGGGGTGTGGGCGAGCACGTATTTATCCGAGATATCACACCTCTGTTCAAAGACCAGCTTTATTTTTATAAGGGCGGCAAAGGTTTCTACAACGCCGGCGATTTGAACCCGAGGCAAGTCACCAAAGCTCAGCACAAACAATCAGCGAAGGAAACGTACCAAGAAGCTTTACAAGCAGCCACCAGCGGCGATTTTGACCTTGTCATCTGCGACGAAATCAATAACGCCGTGCACGACGGGCTACTATCACAAACGCAACTTAAAACCTTAATCCTGAAACGCGAACCCAAGACCAGCCTGTGTTTGACTGGCCGCTATTTTCCACCGGAGCTATTACCGTTCACCGATATCGCCACCGACATGACCAAAATTAAGCATCACTTCGATGATAAGTTTTTAGCGAATAAAGGTATCGATTTCTAAGCTATAAAAATTATCGAAACTCCGAAGGTCTATTGGCCGGCAATGCCATTCCAAACTCAATATCCGATCGAATCTCGCGTTCAGTCGGGTGTATTTCATTTATCAATCTTTCGATAACATCCGCCAGGGAAGTCCGAACATCACCGTCGGCTGGATTGGAGAAATATTTGATTCCGTATTCCCCAAATACAGGCGAGTCCATGTCAACTCCGGCTAATACAGTCTGGCCAATCATTGCTTCCGGTAATACATCGCAATATCGCTGTGCAGTCAAGTCCTGACCTTCACTCGTATCAATCACTATCAGATCATATTTATCCGGTGTCGCTGCAGTTAATTCTTTTAACGCTAATTTATTAACATATTTGGCGCCCTTATAGCACAATCCGGCGCTAAGAACTGCCGTCATCCCGATTACATCAACACCGCGAACGAGCAGTTCTGGACGAGGAAAATAATTTATACCTAAATTCAAAACGTCAATCGTTCGGCCCGGAGATACTATGCTTGCCCCAACAGGCAAAGCGTGCCGATAGACGCTGCCGCCAATACTTCGGACACCAGAGTGTCTAGTAAAAGCATACGGCCAAATTTTCGCAATTGTCTCATCAGCCTGATTTTTCGACATTATAATCTCATTTATAGCAATAAATATAATTTGCCACATTTTGAAATTAAGAACAACTCATTGGTAAGAACTTTATACATCAGTTGCATGCAAGTCAGTCAATAAAAACTGACATCTTAGTGCGCAAAACTACTTGTTCGTGCCACATTTTGCCCCATAACAAGTCCGAGTGCCTGCCGCATTAATTCTGCAGAATTTTTCGATGCTAATCCATCGCTTACCAAATCCGGCAAAGAATCTGCCGCATATGGAAATGTTTCTACAGGATAATAGAAACAGTGATCCGGCGGACTGCTCGATTCATTGGCCAGATTATGGCCATGCAACATGAGCTGTTCAGCAATCGTGTAAACTTGCATTCGCCTGAATATTCCGGATTCACTGGCAGATTCGGCTGCGGTCATAACGGGCACACCATAAATATCGCCAAGCAGACCCTCATCATGCATCAAATTAGTCTTTCCTAGACATGAGCCGCACATATGCAGTGTCGGCACCGGAACATCCGTAATACTCGCAATGGTATCTAAATCGTCTGGCCCGACTATTGCAATACCGTCAATTGCAAACGCCGTCCCGCCCATGAGCGCCCACCTCCTTGCAGTCTCATAAGCCCTTGGCTCGGCACACCACTTCCTTACTTCACGTGCTGCAGTAGGCTTCATATTTCTAGTTGCAATAATCGCATGCTCCCCGCTTGTCACGTCACGCATGAGAAATGCAGCCCCGACCTTAACTCGGTAACTGTCTGATTGCTGTCTCATTTCGGATGCAGCGAACAACATGCTCTCGCCGAATCTAAGCGCAGCATCAGCCCGGTCGGCCGAAATTTGCTCAACTAGAGTCTCGGACATTTCCATTTATTTTAACCTATTAATTAATAATTTACAACCTCAAGCTAAATTAGCACTCTTGACACGAGAGTGCTAACGAGCTATAACAGAATTGTAGCCAACATTGCTACTAATAAGGTTATTAACAAAGGAGGTATCTATGGCAAACATCGTACGTTGGGACGACCCGTTCGCAGGGCTAACGAGCATGCATAGCCAGCTCGACGATATGTTCAATAACTTTTTTACCGGGCTGCCCTCAATGCAACCGCTGCAAGGCATGCCGGCGATGGATGTCTACAGCGAGGATGACAAGCAGCTGGTCGCCGAAGTTTCCGCACCCGGCTTCGACAAAGACGATGTTGACGTAAACATCCACAACGGCGTCCTGGAGATCAAAGGCGAGAAGCATGAAAAAGAAGAAGATAAGCAAGACAAAAAGCGCAGTTACGTAATGCACGAAAGCCACGCCAGTTTCTATCGTCGCATTGCGCTGCCCGAATACGCCGACGCGGATCACATCGACGCACAGTTCGAAAACGGCGTCCTGAAAGTCACCGTGCCGTTCAAAGAACTGCCGAAACCGAAGAAAATCACCATCGGCACCGGCAAGAAGAAGTAACATTCTCCCTACGCCGCACGAGCACCTCCGAATCGGGGGTGCTTTTGTTATCGGCAAACCACAGGCATGGTTTAGTGAAAATACAATTAGTATTCTTCCAGGATAAATAACTTCCGGATATATTGCGGCCGCATCATATTACGCCGTACAATAACTGCGATGCAACAAACGTTATTTCTAATGGTCGGATATCCGGGCTCCGGAAAAACTACCGCGTCGAAACTCATCCACGAGCAAACCGGCGCCGTGCACGTGTGGGCGGATCATGAACGCAAAGAACGGCTGGTGAACCCCACGTATTCACATCAGGAAAACTTGATGCTCTACAGCGAATTAAACGATACGGTCGATAAGCTGCTTGACGAAGGCAAGAGCGTAATTTTTGACACCAACTTCAATTTCTATAAAGACCGGCTAAAACTTCGGCGCATCGCAGCCAGGCACGGTGCCCAGACCGTCGTCGTCTGGGTAGTTGCACCGAAAGAAATTGCCAGGCGGCGGGCCGTCGATGAATCACACGGAAAGGAAACCCGCATTCTTGGCAACATGCCGCTCGAACACTTTGAACGCATCGCTCACCAACTTCAGCCGCCGCGCGACGATGAACATGTAATCAAGCTCGAAGGCATAAACATGACTTCCGAATCGGTCGCTGATGCTTTGCGAAATTCGTAATCAATCAGCGCTTAAACATTTCGGCCAGTGCTTCAGCTGTAAAAATCCAGTATCGCCCGAGCCACACACCGCAAATCACCGGCCAGATAATCGGCCAGGAGTGTAGGCCGTTCACCCGGAAGGTACGCGGCCACATCGTGAGCCAGGTCCATAATTCGCCGCGGTCGCTCAATACCCGTTTGGCACGCGCACCAACCCGCATCTGCGGACGATAGATCGCCCGGTAACCGTGGCGGTGTAATTGAATACCGAGATCGAGATCTTCATGAATATCAGCCCTGTTAGCGATTTCACCGCGCACCGCAATCCAAGCGGCTCTGGGCAATGCACTATTTGAACCCCAGGGAAAATAATAGCCGAGCAACAAGCGGTTTACGCGGTATACGAACAGGCTGTAAATGTGCGCCGTTAGCCGGCCGGTGTGCAGATTATAGAACCGGCAACCACTGGTTACCACCTCGTGATCGTGCGCTGGATCGCTAAAAAAATTCTTTACTTGCGCCACCCAGCTGGATGGCAGAACTGTATCGGCGTCGATACGTCCGATAATATCACTTGTCGCTGCATCGAAACCGCGATTGCGGGCAAAGGTGATTCCCTGCCGGGATTCGGTCAGTAAAGTAGCAAAATGATATCGCCTGACAACTCCGGCCGTTCCATCAGTCGAATTGTTATCGACAACGATAACCTGGTCCGGCATTTCTGATTGCGCCGCAATCGCGTCCAAACACCGGTGCAGGTAGCGTTCTTCGTTATAGGCTGGTATAACTATGGTAAGCGTTAACTTTTTGTCAAGCATTATGGTTTATAGTAGCAAACGAACATGAAATCGGGCGACAGAAGCAAACCAAAGCAACAAGCGAAAGGGCATAGCCGATCGTACTTTTTATACGCCGTTTGGCGTTGGTGTAAGTGGTACTGGAACAAAAACTGGTTCCATAAAACGGTCGTGGTGTTGGCAGTCATTATCGGGCTGGCATTCGGAACAATGTACGGCATTGCGCGGTGGTATATTTGGACGCAGCGCGATGTGCCGTATACCATGGGCGCCTCATTCATTCCGGATTACGCCAAGCAGCTCGGCTTGGATCCCAAGCAGACGCTACACGCCATGCTATACGATCTCGGTATCAGAAATTTACGGCTGGTCAGCTACTGGGATGACATCGAACCGAGCCCGGGGCATTACAATTTCAAAACGCTCGACTGGGAATTTGCAATGGCAGATGCCGCACACGCCAAGGTCAGTCTGAGCGTCGGCTTGCGCCAGCCTCGCTGGCCGGAGTGCCATCCGCCGAGCTGGGTTGACACCTCCCAATCCGACAGTCTATGGGAACCGGCACTTAATCAATACATCACGACCGTTGTGAACCGTTACAAAAACAATCCGGCGCTCGGGAGCTACCAGGTAGAGAATGAATACTTTCTCAAAGCTTTCGGCGCCTGCGAGAACTACGACCGCAGCCGGCTGGTGGCTGAATATAATCTCGTTAAAAAGCTCGACCCGAACCACTCGGTTATCGTCTCGCGCAGCAACAACAATATCGGTTTGCCCATCGAGGCGCCAGAACCGGACGAGTACGGCGTGAGCGTGTACAAGCGCGTGTGGGTACCGTTTGTCGGCCGCTATGTCGAATATCCGTTCCCAGCGTGGTTCTATGCCTTTTTGGCCGGAGGCAGCGAAATCCTGCAACACCGCAATTTAATGATCCATGAACTCCAAGCCGAACCATGGCCGCCGCACGGCGAAAATCTTACCGATACAAGTATCGCCGTGCAGAACGAGTCACTCAGCCCAGCACGGCTGAAGGGCAGGTTCACCTATGGCGAAGCTACGGGCATCCGCACCATGTATCTGTGGGGTGCCGAATTCTGGTATTACCGTAAAGTCAAGCTGCACGATCCGGACCTCTGGAACGTCGCTAAACAGCAGTACTCCGGCGCACACATCTACAATTCGGAGCTGCAGAAAAAACAGGAGAACAAATTTTCAGAACAGATGAAAAATGGATACGGTGGTTAGATAAGACAAGTTAAATAACCGCCGCTCTCGGCGACAACGCCAGGCTTGACTCTCGAAATTAAGATCATTAAGCCGATTACCTGATTACTGTAGCCGCACGCCTTGCACCTGATCGGCAAAATCCTGTACCAGGACTTGACGCTCGACTACCGTAACTATGGAGTCTATAAAGTTCCTCCCTATTAGCACCCCGATCGCTGCTTGCACGCCGCCGGAGTTCAAGTCTGCCGGGTCATCCAAATCATATCTTAGTGCGGCCCGAACATCATCTACCTCAGTGTCGACACTCTCTATCAAACCGGCGACAACCGCTCGGCCAACCGGAAAAGCAATGGCAGCTTTCGCATTCGATACCGCGCGCAGCGTCTCGCGCATGCGCGCTGCCGGAGCGCTTAAAACTGCCGCGCCCTCAAACTGGGCTGGCCGTCTTAAATTAATGCCTTGACGTGGCCGTCCAGCCATAGCCCACGAAACGGCATCCACGGAAGTAGTCGTCAAACGCCACTGGGTAGGATTTACGGCACCGCCGATTACAAAATCGGCAGCTTTTTTTGATTTACGGCACGTATATGAACCGCCCTCGTAAATAACTCCCGCAAATACTCCGTCAGCAATTCTCCGCATATAATCAATATATCAGACAACTGGGGTACAATGATTCATTATGGCCAAGAAAAAGTCAAACAAAACCAAGACCATATCCAATCGTCGGGCACGATTTGATTACGAACTCGGCGACAGTTCGGTCGTGGGGCTAAGCCTAAGTGGCGCAGAGACGAAAAGCTTGCGTATGGGGCACGGTCAGCTACGCGGAGCATATGTCACCATAAAGGACGGCGAGCTCTGGCTCATTAATGCCGCCATCAATGGCACGACCGGCATACCAATTGCCGAATCTGACCAAACGCGGGCCCGCAAATTACTTGCCAAACGGCGTGAAATCAACACCCTGATCGAAGCGAAGCAGCAGGGTCGTACCATCGTCCCGCTCGAGCTCCTAACACAGGGTCGCTTCATTAAACTCCGCATCGCCGTCGGCAAAGGCAAAAAACGATACGACAAACGCGAAACTATCAAAAAACGTGAGCAAGATCGACAGAGCAGAGCGGCATTAAAATTCCGCTAGAAAAACAGGGCTAAGTTCGGCCAGCCGGAGAATATATATACATTAGCAGCGTGCAATAGGACAGTGTTAGGTTCGGCACGTTTGGCGGGCACATGCGCGACCTTACAGCCGTTCTCCCGTGTCAGGGTGGACGAGCCGGCATAATCATTATTTCATCCGGCATCAGCGAAAAGAATACGGCTCATTTCAGCCCTAACGATCCGTCCGACACGCAAATCTATGCTGCATTTGCAAAGGCATGTTTAGCGAAAAAACGCCAAGCAAGGCGTAGCAAGCCGTATTGCCACAAATAATCCTCGAGGTAACATCACTGGATACCGCAGGAAACGCCCGTGAATGTCTGCGACTTACACGCTAGAACGACTGGCGCAAGGTCATTATTCTGAATGCCGATCTTCCCGTACCGTGCATACGCGCGCACTGAGCTTCTCAAACAAGACAATCCTAGCAAAACTAACTAGTTTAGCTCGGGGCCCAGACGTCGTAAAAAAAATTGTGGCCCGGCGTGTACGATCGCAAGTTCAACGAAGCGTACACCACCCCTGAAAATCGCAATCACACCCCCACGAAGCCAAATGGTCGAAAAACCTGTAGAAGGAAGCTACGCACTAGCCAAGCTCCGGCCCCACCAGTAGCGTACTTGAGCAGAAACCAGGACACCCGAACAAAGCTGTATTAAAGTGCAAATGTTACGTTTCAATATCGGAACCTACTTGTCGCTGCAAGCTGCCCGTGCTTAAATAGTTAAGGTAATTTGTGAGGGTGCATGAGAATAGCCATGATGGTGCGCGGCTACATACCCGCACCACGTCCCGTTGATATGATTTACGCCCCGATCGATCTGGCCGTGGCCCTGGCCGAGGGTCTGTCCCGGAAAGGGCATAAAGTCGATTTCTTCGGGCCGCTCGGGACACGGTTCCGTGATGCACACGTCAATGTCCACAATCTCAATCTTCGCCCGCTCGTGCACAACCAGCAGGAAACGACCCAGCTCTATACCGATCGTGATCTCCTAACGCACTACGTGCCGGCACTCTGGGACAGCTACTTCGTTAACGACATGCTCAGTCGCGCCAAACGCGGACTATACGACGTGCTCCATTTCCACCATGCCGAGGTAGTGCTGTCGCTGGCTAAAAAATTCTCGAACGTGCCGATTGTCTACACTCTGCATGATCCGATTTTGCCGTGGTTCCGTGAACTGTTCGAGCTGTATCAATCACCAAACCAGCACTTCATTTCGATTTCAGAAAACCAGCGGCGAGATGCACCCGACTTGTCGTATCTCGCCAACATTTACAACGGCACGAACGCCCATCGTTTCTCGTTTTCAGCCGAACACGAAGACTATTTGCTATGCGTCGGCCGCATCGTTCCGGAAAAGGGCATCAAAGAAGCCGTTCATATTGCCCGAGCCACCGGCAATCGACTGCTCATCATCGGCCCTGTTTACCCTGACAGCCAGGACTACTTTGACCAATACATCAAACCTTACCTGAACGACAAAATTCTCTACCTCGGTTTCATCGAACACGCCCACTTGCCCAAATATTACCAAAAAGCCAAGGCTATGCTCACGCCCGTACAGTGGGAAGAGCCGTTCGGCCTGACGTCGATCGAAGCTATGGCCTGTGGCACCCCAGTTATTTCCTTGCGGCGTGGTGCCGCACCGGAAATTATCAAAGACAGCAAGACCGGTTTTATCGTCGACAGTATTGCCGAAATGATTGCTGCGGTAGAAAACATTGACCAGATTAACCGGCGAGACTGCCGCACGCATGTGCAAAACTACTTTTCGATCGATAAAATGGTCGACGCGTATGAGCAGGCATATCTGCAACTTCTGCACCCGCTCAAGAAGATTCTTCACAAACCCAAGTTCCTCGGCCGTCGCCTGCAATTGCAAAGTAAGGCTACATTTGGCCTGAAGAAGCCCCACCTCAAACGAAATTCATCGGACACTGACGAGCAAACCAGCATGGAATTAGAATAATCAAAACCCGGCGCACATTTCCTGCGAAAAAGTTTGCCACCACCACCGACCTTCGGTATAATCCCCTTTGAATTCTGAGGACGAAATGCGATGATGGCTAATGGCGCCAGCAGAATTGTTCATTGTTATTCCGGGGTAGCTCAGCGGTAGAGCGGGTGGCTGTTAACCACTAGGTCGCTGGTTCGAATCCAGTCCCCGGAGCCAAGCAGATTTTTAATGTCTATAGAGCCGATTTCCCTCTGTTGGGAGTCGGTTCTAACCATTTCTAGGGACTGTGAATCGCTATCATTCATTTTTTCAATAGGAATAAAGTATTTATTAGGGGTAAATTGGATTGGTTCTTTCCAAAATTGTTAGCTTTTCGCCCATCTTTATAATCTACGGTGCGTTTTTTTTCAAAATCATCACTGTCAAAGTCCTCTTTGGCGTAGCGAGCAAACGTAAATATCTTCGTCGGCAACAGCTCCGCCAATTACGCAGCCTTGTGTTCAGCTTTGTTACGGACGTCTTGAAGTGTCATCTAATTTACTCCTCTAAGCTTCAGCCATCTCTGCATTGTAACCAAGCAGTCATCATCAGCCTCACCGCTGTATCGCATGCGACGCAGGTTAGCGATAGACTTCTGTTGCTTTTCGATAGCCTTATTCGACTTGCTGAGTCCTCCGCTTGATCTTTGGCTAACTACTACATCTTCTTCTTGGGCAAGTGCCTCAATAGCGAGCTTATAAAACTCAGTGTCTACCGTAAACTTACTTAGCTTTTCTTTGATCTGTCTCATAAGCTCGTCCTCTGCGACATGTAGATGCCGCTGAGTACAGTTCGCCTTCTTATTTCTGCCGGTGCAATGATAATAAATGTACTCCTTACGCTCACCGGTAGATTTAATGGTCTTGTACTTCTGCTCGGCCGTAATAGCAAATCCACACTCACCACATTTAAACAGATTGCGTAGCTGAAAGTCGTAGGTCTTATCTTTTGGCCTTGTCGTGTGCGTCGGGTCAATTATTTGCTGTACTCGCTCAAACTCCTCATCAGATACCATGCGTGGCTGATTGCCTTTATATTCCTTACCGTTAAACATCAATCTGCCCTTATAGAAGGGATTTCTGAACAAAACACATAGGGTTGAATAAGATATAGGTTTGCCGCCAGTTTTGCCACGCACTGGCGTTGTAAGATGCAACTCTTTGTCGGCAATTACAACCATCTGGGCTATTGAATAAGTTCCGGTTAGCATTTTGTCCCACAGTATACGGACCAGCTTAAAACGATCAGGGTCTTCGACAATAACCTTATTCAGTCTGTCGTTCAGGTAGCCGATTGGTGGCACGCCTGGTTTATCGCCTTTTTCAACTTTAGAGAGCATGCCACGCTTCGTATTAGTCGCCAGCTCGCGTATATATTGGTTCGACATACCAGCTTCAACACTCATTAAAAGAGCATTATCTTCTGGGAAATAACTTCGCTCTGTAGTTTTTATATGTTGGAGTTGACCATCTTGTAACAACTGTTGAATACGACCACTATCGGTGGGGTTACGCGACAATCGATCAAACTTCCAGCATATAATGCCGTCGATCTTGCCGTCTTCAATTTCCTTCAATAGAGCATTAAACTTGGGCCGATTATAGGGGCGCTTTGCAGATCTACTTTCCTCGATTGGGTCACCAACAATATGCAAGCCCTCGCGCTCTGCGGCTTCTGTCATGTACTTAATTTGGTCTTCAAGTGACTGTACCTGTTTTTCTCCGGTATCAGTAGATTTACGCGCATACAGCCTGTAGCGTAAAAGCCCTAAATCACGTCTCATCACAACTTTGTCTCCATACAAAAAGGACGGCTCGGTTGTTCACACAGTCCACAGCGAAACGCTATCTTCTGATACCAAGCCGCCCTTACAGGCCAGAAAATAAAAACACGTCTCGCGACTAGGTGGTGTGTGAACATAACTATTATACCATCATTCCTTATTCATTGGATTTTTACTGTCGTTACCGTCGTACTGACGGTCATCTTCACCTAGAACGCTTTCAATTCCGTCAGTAATGACAGTATCGACGGTATTTTTCCGAATAGTGATCAACCTCTCCTCAGACCTTGAACGTTCCAGCTCAATGCCTTTAGCGAGTAAGTTGGAAGCAATGATAGTCAATGCACGCCCTAAACGTGGAGCGTCCTTTGGCCAACCGCTACCTAGACCGATCTGTAACTCCAAAGTGAGTTTATTGAGCTGTGTATATAAATCAGCGGCGGTTCCTTGCCACTCAGTACGATCTTTCATGAAGGCCACGATAGCCTTTGCCACTGGGTTAGCCTCAATCGCCTCATCATGCTGTACGGCAATGTTGGCGTCGTAAGCCTTTACAAATGCCTCACCGCCAAATCCGGCTGCCTCAGCAATTGCGTAACCGAAACGGGTAAAGTCTGCCATACGTTGTAAGCGATTTAGCTTAACGCTGGGGTAGTATGCAAGCGCTGCCGCGAGCGTGTCAAAAATAGCGCCAAGTATGAGTGGTCGGTCATGTTCAAATTCTGCCCATAGCACTTTAAGCTCTTTCCGATTTTCGGGACTGATACGTTCCAGATGTATCAGTATGGAGCGATCAAGCAAGTCGGATTTATAAACTATCTGGTTAATACCATTCAGGGCAATTGTGTTTTGAAGTCTATAAACAACGTCGTCATCATCTGAGTAAAGCTCTCGCTTACTGAAACTGTCACCGGTCGCAACCCTAGCAAGTGCGTCCGAAAACCATTCTGGCATTTTAGATAAGTTATCGTAGAACAAGAATGAGTGGTGACTGGCTGTTTGTACAAACACCTCAATATTCTTAGGCGTCGATAACCCGCTCAATGCTGAAGGGTCGATCAGCTCTTTCACCATCTGCATTGGTGTAGTCTTACCGGCACCCTGAGCACCGTACAAAATTAGCAAAGGGTGAGGGTAGTCGGGAATGAAGGCTGAAACGACATACACGAGGAACAGCAGTTGCTCAGCCTCATCAGCAATGTTTACATACTTAAGCAACGTACGCAGGTTGCCACCGGGCTGAGGAAGGCTTTGCTGCTTCTGGTGCGCAAAGCGCTTGAATATAATCGGTGGCTGATTTGTGATACTCCACTGGTTCTTGATGATGTGTACAGCGCTACCACCAAGGTCGTACCATAAACCATCTTCGTTATGAACGCTACGAACGCGCAGAATGTACTGTTCGCCGTCAAAATACGCGCGAGCTGCAAGAGTCTGCGATACGCGACTGATCGTATCGGAGGTAGCTACTTTTTTAAGCTTCTCAAAACTGTGCCTCGCAAGCCAGAGCTTATTGGATTTTGATTGAATTTTACCGACATTACTGCCATTACCGTCGTATGCAATATAGGTGTCATTGTATTGATCATGGAATAAGACGGCATCACTGGCTAAAATGCCATCAACAAAATCACGAATTGGGCTGTCCTTCATGTCCTTCGAAGCTACAATGTCGGTATTACCTTCAATGGCTTGAAGCTTTTTCTCAATCTCGTCGTCGTGGCGTGTCATTTACGGCCTCCGCTCAACGCCATAACCGCCTCTTTGAAATCACAGTCGTTCAATAGCATGTAGATAGCAATAGAATCACCACCCTTATTACAACCAAAGCACCAGCCTCGGTTTCCCTGAGTATAAATATGGAATGATGGCGTTCGCTCGTCATGAAACGGGCACTCACAGACCAGATTGTGACCACTATGCCGCGTAGGACAGTTCAATAACTCTTCAATGGGCACCTCACGAGCAAGTTGGATTACGTCCTCAGTTAGCAGGCTTTTAGCAACTGGCGCACCCTTGATAACGCGTAGCTGGCGCGACAACCTAGCTATATGTCGATCTATAACGTAAAGTTCCTCGCCAAGCGTTAAGGCAAGCCATTTGCGCCAAAAGTAGCGATATGATTCATCAGTGCTCTCAGCTTTTATTGCAGCCATTCGATCTGCAATAACCTCTACTAAGCGTACATGCCGCTGGCGTAGCTCTTTGAGAAGCGGCGGAATGATCTGCCTTGCTTCAGGAAAAGCATCTAGCAACTCAACGTCGGTAAGCCTTCGGGCTACTGGACGCAGCTGATTAGTTGTAGGCTGGCTGAGTTGTAGGTTTTCCATTTTCTTCTCCATGTTTCATGGTCATGATATTTTGGCGTGGCTTGGGAGCAACAATTTTTACCAGCTCAGCCAAGTCAAGCAGTTCGGCCTCTGCGTCTTCCGACGACAGCCTCACGGCAAACACCTCAAAGTATCTGTTTTGAAACCTTGATATTAAGTCCGCGCTAAGCCTCATAATTACTGCTCGCTATAAATCCGTGATTTAAGCATTTTGATGTTGTCGGCATACGTGCGGGCTCTGACTTTCAACGTGTCGTCCCAATAGCCGTTAACGGCACGATCAAGCTCATCAGTCTGAGTGAATACGAAGTACACGCGGCCGCCGGTGTCTCGCGTAGTATCACGCACCTCAAAACCACAGCTAACCAAGGTGGCCGCGATTGATAAATCACGGATTCTTATGGTGAGCTGATTCATGTCCATACCCCTCAATTAGTTGAGGGAAGTATGCCATGTATAAAAACGGGGTTTTGATAACCCCGTTTTGCTCCCGATATTAGACGATAATTACAGATGAGTCGCCGTGAAAACTCACGATTTCTACGAAAATTCAGCCGCCCGTTTCTTTAGTGCCTCGAACTGTTTTGCGTCGAGTTCAGCTGTTGGCCTAAAGCGCACTTTCCCCTTTTCGACTACAGGGAAGAATGCCTTTTTAAGCGCTTTGTCAAAACCACAGTCCCCAACAAGCTCAGTCATGTCTTTTCTAGTTCTACAGCTTGAAATTTCTTTATGTATATCTTTAATGGTTATTACAGTTTCAGAATTCTCTGGCCGGTACAAATAGTGCATAAAGTCAAAAGGCGCACGCCCAACCTGTAGTTTTGCGATTGAGAATTCACCGTAGCCAGTGACTACAATGCGAACATACCGCCTTTCTGACCCGTCCATCACAACTCGTGCAGCACGAACAGAGGGCTCGGTCTGTGAATGCTTCACCAGCCGTGATGGTTGGAAGCTGTTGTCATATGTGACCAATTCTTCACGCAGCCGGGACTTATCAATTTTCGATAACTTAAACTCTAGGTAGGGTTTCGCGCCATCAGGCAAATTACGTGCCTGCGTTAAGGTTAACGGAAGTTTGCCTATAACTTTGGCGTAAACTGATTCACTCAATCCGTGACGCTTGTCATACTCAGGTTTGGGCCGTAATTTGTCGAGAGCGATTGTAACCTGATCGAGAGCTATTGAGCTTTCAAGGTAGTTGGCACTAAGCATTGTATCGGCCTTGAAATAACCCTGTTCCCCATAGACGTGAAGTGCCTCTATTATGTCCTGAACCGGCCGACCGTAAAAATCCTTAAAATGACCCACGAAATTATTCGCGTCAAGATATTTTCCTTCCAGCTCGTCGGGGAACACGCTGAGCGCACGATAAAATTGCGCGTCATACTTAGACCACCAGGGTAAACCCATTTACATCTCCATCAAATAACTGCTTATATTATCTGATATAACAGAGATAACGGCAAGCTTAAGGGCCTACCAACGAAAGTTTGGCGGCGCTGTACGCGACTGGGCGTGAAGGTCGTCGGCAAATTTATTGCAACTAGAGTAACTCTTGGTTTTCGCGGCGAGTGTTGCGGGCGACCACTTGTACCTGAAACCTTGCTGCTTAATACGCACAGCATACTCACACATCTCAGCTATCAGCCGACTACAGAACTCATTAGTAGGTGCATGTAGTGGGTAGCCTTGCAACTGAGTAAACGGAATGATTTGCGTTCGCCGCAGTACACCCTCATCTATGGTATTAAAAGTAGGGGCGCTACCAGTTGAAAAGATATGATGCACGTTACCCTGAGCATAAATACCGTTCTGACTGTGATACCGGTGCATGAAAAAATCTTCGTGGGTGCCGATACTCCTGTAGATTTCGGTACTATAAACCTTGCCGCTATCTTCGGTGACGTTACCAAGTTTGCCATTCAATTCCAGCGTCCTACGGCGGCCATTCAATCGCTGAACTGTTAGGCTGACGAGTTGATCAGGAAAAATCCGTCGCAATGCTTCAATAAGAGTCGCTTTGCCGTCGTTGTCGCCACCAACCCACCAGATAACACCATCAGGCTTTTGGGTCATCACCAACGGTGCTAGTGATTGCATAATGTCGTCATATAAGTCCTGCTTATTATCTGCAAGCTGCATTATGAGGGGTAACGGTTCATAACCGTGTCCCTTCATGGCATACGGCGAGCGACGCACACAATCGGCAGGTATTACACTAGTCCTTACCTCTAGTGTTTCCATGTCCCATACGGTTAAGTGCGCTCTTCGGCTTCTCGAACTGCCAAACAGTACAAGACGGTCATTGCAACTCAAATCCGGTGCAGTATAGGACAGGTGCCAAAAGACATCATTTATATGCGACCTTTTAGCGGGGCTAAACAGTGGGTACGCTATTCGGTCGTAATGCTCCTTGGAAAACGGAATGAAATGAGGGTATGGTTCGCGTGCCTCAATCATAAGGCGTCCATTAGAGCGAATGATACGGTGCTGAGCTGCAATGGTAGCAGCGTCTTTGTCTATGGCTGACACGAGCGGACTTGCCAGCAACGTGCCCACATCAGCAGGCAACGCCAATAACGCTAATTCAGTTTCGTCGTATGTCATTTTCTCTACCCTATACCCCTCAAGCACTAACATAATGCTCTATAAGCATAATAGAACATAAATAAGCGCTTTACGACAAGATTACAGGGGTAAGGCGCACAATGTTACACGATTGCAAAACATTTACATCTGATAGCGCTCAGCCAACCGTAACGCAAACCCTAAAGTCGTTGTTTTAAATACATTAATATCTAATAAAGATTAAAAAACTGGCTACACTTGAGCGTCATCTGTTATTTTCGTTTGCTGCTTGGTTAAATCTTGGCGACGTTGTTCCTTAGCAATAACAAAACGCATGATAGCCAATCCAGCTTGTTGCGCTTCTTCGTCGCTGTAATCTTCGCCAGTCTGCTCTTTAAGCAATTTTTGCAATTTCTTAATGCGTTCGGGGCTAATTCTAACCATTAACTGAGTATAGAACATTACGCTTTTGCTTGTGAGTTACAGGGGTAGATGGTATAATTACCCTCGTCTAAGTCATTAACAGGCCGGTTCGCAATCTATTGCGGTTCGCCGTTGAAAGCGGCACCGTATAAGCAACTCGGCGAAAGCTGGCTTGTGAATGGCTTAGACACCTTACGGTGTCGCTTTTTATTTTGTGGCACCTTAACAGTAAAGAGGAATGAATATGGACATGAAACTGAAAAGGCTGATTGCCGACGGTGCAGCACTCCATGAACTTCAATGGGACGAGCGAATAATTCAGCGCGTTACTTTAGATATGGCAGCCGACAAGCTTGCTACAGCATCTGTTGAGAGCTGTTTCTGGTTCTTTATTGATACAATGGCGCGATTATATGGCAGCCCTACTGTTCCCAAAGAGGACACGAACTTACAAGTATTTGTAAAGACTTCCTTGATACTCAGCAATACACCCAACGGTGTCAATAAGCTAATATCTGGGCTAGGCGATTTTGAGTTAATAAAATCGCTCAACGTACAAGACAGCACGACAGCCTTGGCTCAAAATGCTTTCATTTATGCCATTGCTCGCACTTACAGCAAGCCAATCAAGAAACTTTACATGCGGGCAACGAATAGCCCTGAGCCACCCGCTCAAGGAGCTGACTTGGCTATAAAACTCATGCTTGGAGCTGATAAGTACAAGTATGGCGATACCACTTACGCCGCCAAATTCGCCGACGCAGAATACATAACTAACATGGAAAAAGCACACCCAATATTAACTACCTTCGTCAAAACAAAGTTCCGGTTTCAATATAAGCAAACACTGCCTGTTATTGGCTATCTGATTAACCCTGATTTAGTGGCAGAGGAGTAGGGACAACTTAAGTTTTACTTAACGCTGTTTCGCCCTCTTGTTGTATTATGTACTTAAGAAGAGACTTATAATGAATCACGGCCAAATTTTCCTAGTCATTATAGTTGTGGCAGTCGTAACTATTGCGACGTTGTTGCTCCTTATGGCTTTCCAACGTTTACTCATAGCAATCGGCACTATTCGGCTGCAAGTAGCTCGGTCTGTTGAACCGAAATTCCTTGAAATATCACCAGAGGCAAACAACCTTGTTGACCTCGCTATAGAAGTGTGGAGACTGCAAAAGAGGCTAGAAAAAGCACAGAGTGACCTGAAAGATGACCAGGCCAAGGCACTGCAAAACTCACAAGCAAAATTAGTGCGGTACTTAGATCGCAACGACATAAAAGTCATTGACTACACTGACCAGAAATATAACGAAGGCATGAACCTAGAGGTGCTTGCTGTTGAGAAGGACAATACCCTGAAGCAGGCAATCATCAAAGAGACGCATGAGCCCGCCGTTACGCTGAAAGGGAAACTAATACGAAAGGCGAAGGTGATACTCCTTGAACCCTAACAAGTCGGACAAAACAAAAGAAGACAGTGTCATTAAGATTGGCATTGACCTCGGTACCACCAACTCAGAAGTGGCCGTCAATATTAACGGTAAGGCTGAGATTGTAAAAAACTCTCAGCAAGACGAGTACACTCCGTCCGTGTTTGGGATTGATAAGGCTACCAATAAAGTAGTTGGGCGCAAGGCATACGACAAGCTGTTCAAGAGTTCTTCTGAAGAGGAGTTTAACAATAACAAAGCCGAAGTTAAGCGGCTCATGGGTACTTCTGAAAAAGTTCACTTTGATCGCATTGATACCGATATGTCGCCGGAAGAGGTGTCCGCGGAGATACTAAAGAGCCTCAAAGAAGATGTAAAACGAAAGTACCCGGATTTCAACACACAATACTCTGTTATCACTGTTCCGGCCTATTTCTCGTCGCTACAGGCTGAAGCTACTAAGCGTGCAGGGCAGCTGGCCGGATTTAAGTACGTTGTACTGTTGCAGGAGCCTATCGCTGCTGCTATCGCGTATGGCTTTGATAACACTAAAAACCAAAACTGGCTTGTTTATGATTTGGGCGGCGGAACATTCGACGTTGCATTGATTTCTTCCAAGGACGGCGTATTGACTGTTCTGGCACACAATGGCAATAACTTCTTAGGTGGTAAAGACTTCGACTGGCTCATTGTTGACGAAATTATCAAACCAGCCATTTTAGAGAAGTATAAGATTAAAGACTTTGACCGTAGTAGTGAAAAACTAAGTGTACGAAGTGCATTTGCGAGGCTCAAGGCACTGGCAGAGACGGCAAAAATTGAACTCAGCCAGTTCGATAAGACTACTATTGAAGTTGAAGACATTGGTAAAGAGCTGACAGGCGGCGAAGATGTGTATGTATCGGTGGATTTGACCCGTGATATGTTCGAGCAGCTTATTAAATCCAAGGTGGCGGAAACAGTTGATCTGACTACCAAGACGATTAAAGAGGCTGGCATACAAGCTTCATCTGTCAGCAAGATTGTTTTAGTTGGTGGCCCTACCCAAATACCATATATAAAGCAGACTCTTGAGCGTGAGTTTGACCTCACTATTGATAACTCAGTAGACCCATTAACCATTGTGGCGAGAGGCGCATGTCTATTCGGCCTCAGCCAGCGAGTGCCTCAAGAGGTGTTGTCAGAAGACCACGACATCATCAGCGGTGAGATGAAGGTGAAGCTGAACTATGAGGCTATGACTTCCGAAGACGAAGAAACTGTCACGGGAGTTATTGACGAGCTGAAAGAGGCAGAACAAGATTACTTCATTCAGATACAAGCGGAGAATGGTAGCTACACCAGCTCTAAAATAAAGCTCAAAGCAGGTAAATTCTTCGACACGGTAGCAGTAACCAAGGGTGAACAAAGTGTCTACTGGCTATACCTGTTTGATGACAGTGGTAATTCATTACCGATATACCCCGACCAATTCAGTATTACGCATGGCCTAACTGTTTCCGGTTCACCGATTCCTCATACAATTGGCGTTATATATGCCGAGAAAGGTATCAGTAACGACTTCCAGCTTAAAGAAGTTTGCGACCCTTACTTTGAAAAGAACAGCGTACCACCGCTCAGTGAGTCTAGGACTTATCGAACTCTGACCAAGCTGGAAAAGGGCAAAGACAATCAGTTACCGATCAAAGTGTACGAGGGTGAGGCAGATGTGCCAAGCCGAAACCAGTTAATAACAACACTAGAGATTGACGGCAAGCAGCTACCCTACGATTTACCTGCCGATACCGAAGTTGACTTAAAGATAGAAGTAGACGGTTCCCGCACTGTAACAGTTGAGGTGTATATACCTAGCATTGAGCTTACTTTGAATGCTCGTGCTGACACGTATGCTCAAGTAGTTGATGTAAAGCGGCTAGAAACTGACCTAAGCGCCCAGAGGGCACGTCTTAGTAAAGTAAAGGCCAACGTACCTCAAGAGCAGTACGACGAGCTGGAAAACAGCGTAAATGAGCTATCGGGTAATATAAAGAATGCCGACATGGACACGGACGATAAGAATAAAGCAGAGCGGGATTTACGGCAATTGGAAACTAAACTCGACGAGCTAGAACATGAAAAAGAACTGCCTCAACTCAAATCAGAGCTTGAAGAATGCTTTGACAGTGCCGACGAACTAATAGGTAACTTGAGCGACGGCAAGGAAAAGCAACGCATAAGCGATCAGGTTGACGTACTGCGCAAAGAGGGTAACAAAGCTATTCAGGTCGGCGATAAAGCAATGCTCAGCCGTGTCATACAGCAAGTACGTGATGTAACAATCAGGGCATTAGTGGAAGACCCGAGTTTCTGGGTATGGCAGCTGAACGAAATCAAGAGCAACAAATCCAAGCTCAGTAACCAGACCGACGGTGAATACTATATAGACAAGGCCGACAAAGCTATTGAGCAAAACGATTTTGAAGAGCTAAAGCGGTGCGTACGCAACTTGCTAAATATGTTGCCCGCCGAGGAGCAAGAGGCTATTAGCGGTAGTATGGCTGGAATTACGAAGTAATGGCTGATCTCTTTAGCAAAAATGCTTTTAACGTACTCGGTCTGGACAGTAGCGCCACACAGAAGGACGTTAATAAGCGTGCTAAAGAGCTTACCAATCTTCTAAAAATTGATGAGACGCCAGAGTACGACGATACTGACTTACCATTCGCACAACCTGTCCGTACGGAGAGCAGTGTAAAGGTCGCACTACAGAATCTAGCTTCACCAAACAAACGGTTAACTGATTATTTCTTTTGGTTTGACCGTGCAAATGCCGAAGAAGCTGATTTTGCCAAGCTGAAAGATGAAGATATAGCAAGTGTTGCTACAAAGTGGCACGAAGCCGGTAACAGCGAGACTGCTAAGGGATTTATTGCTAAGCGAAACTTGGCCGTATTGCTGAGCATTGTTGCTGCAAACGGCTCAAAGTTTTCGCCTAGCCGAGGTTTAATAATCTGGCAAAGCTTGATTAACTCAGACAAATTCTGGTCGTCTTTTGCAAAGATATATCAGCTCAGTGATGAAGTTGGCACCAGTGATGATGCCCTGGCCGACCTAAAGGGCAGAGTTATTGGTATACTGGCTGATTACTATGCCGATCTTAGTCAAGAAAAGGGTGACACCAGCTACGTTTCTGAGTTTCAGCGAATATTCAAAGTTAAAGGCGTTAAGGTCGAAAAAGACTTGCTTGGCCCAATATATCAGACGATAAATGACGCTTCGGCAAAATTAATCAGCCTTAAAATTAGCGACGAAAAGATAATCTCTAAAGAGAAAATGGCTCAGCTCAAAGGTCTAATCGGTACACTACGCCGAAACTTTGAGAAACTAAAAGACCTCGGCTACTACAACGACAGCCAGTCAAAGACCATGCGCGACAAAGCCGCTGAAGGTATGCGTAGCGTAGCTCTTGACCTGTATAACAACCTTAATGACGCGGGTAAATCGGGCAGCATTCTCAAGATTGCAATGGAGATATGTGGTACGCCTGCGCTACGTTCGCGTCTTGAAGATGACCTCAATGATCTCCGAAAATTGGTGTCGCAAGATAAGGTAGTTCAACCGATTAACGAGTTGCTTGAAGCCGAAAAGTACGAGGACACCTTGAACCTCATTACCCAAGAGCAAACGAGAAATAAGAGTAACGCAGACCTACAGAGCTTCTTGGCGCAGCGAGTTACATGGTGCGTTACAGCTATAGCCGTTGACCAATTTAAGCGGGGCAAACAACTATACGACAAGAACCATTTTAATCAGGCAAAAACACTGCTGTCCTCAACCGTTGAGTTTGTGCTGAGCTACTTAGACGACACAGGCATTAGCCGAGAGTATGTCGATAACGTATTGTCGGAAATTACCCGACTTATCGCATTACTTGGCAAAGACCAGAAGAGCGGAGAAGCTGTCGATAACTTGCGTAACAGCGTTGTACAGCAAGCCGAGAAGCACTTCAAAGATCAGTTTGAAGGAACGCTACTAACCATACTAATAGACTCGGCTGTCTATGCAAATCTTGCCGAGAAGGTACCCGAGCTAAAGCGAAAGAAGACGGTTAAAAGTCTTATTACATGGGCAATAATTATCGGCGTTATTATCGCTATAAGTGCCGCCAACGGCAACAATAATAACCCTTCTAACTCTGGCAGCGGTTCGTCTAGCGGCGACACCTCCACAAGTTCGGGCAGCGACAGTAGTGGGAGTGGGGAAACGGCCGCACAACAGCAAGCCTGCTCTCAAGCTAGCAGCTTGAAGAGTCAAATTGATCAGATCAATTCAGAGATGAGTACAGATCAAACAGATGGTGATAGCACCGACTACAATAATCTTGTGCCACAACAGAACAGCCTTGTTGACCAATATAATGCACTAGTACCACAATGTAATGGGACGAGCCAATAATATGCCAGCAGAACTATCTAAACCAATACTTTACAACGGCTTCAAGTTGCCGACAGGGCAAGATGTGGTTCAGCGTGTGGACAAAGTCTTTTTTACAGAGATTTACCTGCTATCTGACGAGAGTTTCTTATACTTATTTACTAACCTCAGCGTTGCGGACGTAAAAAGTAAAAAAGCTGACCTGCTTAAAATAGTAGTCAACGGCACAGAGTACCTTGGAATTATCACCGCGACGCACTCCATAGAACATGTAACGGCCATTCTAGAGGGCTTAACACAGATTAAAGGCTTTGAAGCGGTTGCTGGCATGAGTGCATTAAAAGGGCTACTCATTGAAGATGTAATCAAGCCGCTCCAAAACCCTGAGAAATATGAAAAATTCAAAATATCAGTTCCGAATGGGGCATTCTGTTGTACGGGCCACCCGGTTGCGGTAAGACTTTTATTGTTCGAAAGCTAGCCGAGGAGCTAAAGTACAACTTCTTTGAGGTAAAGCACTCCGACATAGCTTCCTCTTACATTCATGGAACCGTGAGCAAAGTTGGTAAGCTATTTGAGATTGCCAAACTAAAAGCGCCATCACTGGTATTCATTGATGAGATTGAAGGCTTAATACCGAGGCGTGAAGCCTTGGGTATGGGTATGGAATATAAGCAAGAAGAGGTTAATGAATTCTTAATGCAGCTTAATGACGCAGGCAAGAATAAAATTCTCGTAGTTGCAGCAACCAATCGGCCTCAATTAATCGACACGGCACTCTTACGAGCTGGACGAATGGACAAACGTATTTTTGTACCACCACCCGACGGTGAAGCGCGACGTGACTTGTTTAGGTTATTCCTTTCCGACAGACCGGTTGGTGAAATAGATTATGATAAACTCTCGGATTTAACTGCTAATTATGTAAGCGCGGACATTGAGCTTGTTGCTAATGAAGCTTGCGCGTATGGCCGTCATGCGAGAAAAAGAAGTTATTGACCAATCCATGCTTGAAGAAACGATAAAGAAGATAACTCCATCAGTTAACGCAGACGAGATGGTGCATTACCAGAAATTCACTGATGTAGAGCGGTGGTAAAGCACATGAGCAAGAGTTTGCGTGACAACTGCGGTGTCGATATGCCATTTGTAAGGTTCTTTAAGCGCCGTAAAGTTAGTGAAGCTGATCGAAAGCTTGCCAGTAATAATGTTTACCCAGAAGTTATTTTCTTTGCTGGTGTTATTCTATCGGCTGGCGCTTGGCATAATGATGTAGTTACTCTCGTGATATGGTGCGTAGCGTTGTTTCTGCTCCTTACGCTCGCGTTAACGAACACCAGAACTCGACTGTTGCCTGATGTACTTACACGTCCCCTGGCTGGTGTCGCGGCGGTATATGCAGTCGGATTATCAATCCACTTCAACAGCGCATGGCCGGTCATAAGTGCAGCGCTAGGAGCATTGCTGGTAGCTGGTGTACCCTACGTTTTATTTCAGGTATCTGCCGGTAGGTGGATTGGCGGGGGAGATGTGAAACTAGGGCTAGCAGCAGGGCTCTTACTGGGCTGGAAGTACGGGTTAGTGTGTGTTGGGTTAATGATTCTACTAAGCCTACTCTCCTTCTTCATAGAGTACGCGTCTGGGAAACTAGCTAAAAGCAGTCGAGTAACGCATGTCGGTACTGGTACATTGTGGGCAATCGCTGTCACAGCTTGCGTACTGCTTAACCAATAAGTCCAGCTAGGGGATTTTAGGGAAAGTCACTAGTGCACCTTTTGTCCCTTCAATTGCTTTTCTGCACGCCTCTTTGAAAGTCTCATCTTTCGGATTGTCCGTTAAATAAACCGCTATCGGGTACAAATCCGAGGTTTTGACGAGCGCCGTGCCGAGCCTATTTGCGTTCTTGTAGCATTTCTCGGTAAATTCATCTGGTCTTTCTGTGGGCGATTGCAATCTGTATCCATTGCCAAATAAGATACCTCGCGCTGGCTCAGTAACTTCGTCACGCTCAAAATCTTCGTTAATATTCGTCTCAAGCTGCCGAAATTTATCAATGCTTATAGCTGAGGTGTCTTTACCTTCGGCCTCACCGATAAACCTTTCGCCTTCGGGGCTCACAATTACATGATCAATCTCCAGCGCACCCTCCCGAAATTTCGACATTTCGTAACCAAGCGCTTTCATCACGGCTTCAATCTCGTCTTCAAGTATCGTTCCATTTTCGTATAGTAGCGATTTGATGGAATTTGTTTTCCGCATCTGCTCAAGTTTTTTCTGCTTTTCTTCCTCTATTTTTTTAATCTCAGTCTCAAGTACGTCTACTCTCTTTTGTAGCGAAGCCGTTTTCTTTGATGCTAGCATGTCAGCAGCCCAGTTCGGCATGGGTGTACTGTCAGAGCTTTTCCTAAGCACCTTATCAATCTCAATAATTTGTCGCGTAAATTGTTGACCAATTTTGAGTGCCTCTTTTGTCCAATAAGTTTTCCCGTCTTTGTGTTCTTCGGTTAGTTCTTCCAGATTAAAATATGGCAGCAACACTATGTTACCGGATTTTTCCTTCAGTTTTATTGCAGCTCCAAGGGTATTCGTCCCTTTAACGGTCGAGAATGCTACTGTGCCCAGCTTGCCGGGTATGTAGACCTGATATTCCATATGGTCTTTTACCGCTTCATAGAGCTGATTGAAGCGGGCGTCGCAAATCTTGACCTTTGAACCTTTGCTGTTTACGACATTGAGAGGGAAGGGTATAGCCGAGTAATTATTAACGTCCGTGACGTAGTTAATCGTTCTACTCCCTTTAAATTCTTTCTGTCCGGTCTTGACTGATAAGTCCTGACTTCCTGCCAACAATATGAATACCGTTTTGCCGTCAGTGATTGCGCTCATCAACTCACTCTTCCAGTGAACAATGTCTTTAGCAAGTTGCGCAGAAGACCATTCACCCAATGAGTTACCGCCACCATAATCATGGTCGTATGCAGGAAAACTTGCGTCAAAGACTACCACGTCGTAGTCATGCAAAGATTTACCAGATGAATAAGTCGCAAACTCAGACCCGCCAGGTATTTCAGAACCGATTGAAATGATGGAAACAGCCATTGGAACTCCTGTATTCAACATTCATTTTACTAGATTGCAAAAAATAGAAAAAATTTTGGTTCTAACCGAGCGTGTGAAAATTCGCAAAACGGTACACCACTCCCCCCCGACCTGTTATTTCAGTGCAGCAGAAAAAACGCCGCAACATGCGGCGAACACCTTAGACTAAGCTATGCAGCTAGCTAAATCTTGCTTAATTATGGTTATAACTTCCTCTATTACGGGGAGCCGTGTACACTCACTGCAACAAAGTTCATCCTTGTTTGAAGCATAAGTAATTTTTGCAAGTTTCGACATTGGCTACATGGGTAACCAATCAATCTATTTCGCTAGCGTGGGTGTGTTCTCCAAAGCAAGCCTGAATTAGCGAGAATGGCTGAAGATAGATAGTTAATCTTTGATTTTAAACTAATCATTGTCTTTATCCTCATCAGAATCATCAATTAGCTCGCGAATTACCTTGACGTCTACTTCGTTATCTTGCCTAAAGGTTATATTCCAGTACTGATTGCCGAGCCATAAGCACTTTGACCTCTGTTATTTGAACAGAGGTTATTTTGTTTCTTGAAAATTCTAAGGTGTTATTTGGTTCTATTCCAGTATGGAAAGAATTACGCTGCTTCTTGGGTCATAGTGGGCGCACTACCGTTAGTGGGGGTATTATAAACATAGTACCCACTAGCGAATAGCGAAGCCTCGCCACTCCGCACCAAACTATCCCACATACCACGAGATGTTTCATTGAGATTGTTCGTATGCGCAGCAAGGTAGTAGGGGAGGCCATACTCCTGGAACCTCATGTCATCGGGAGGTGCAGCTAGTGTCGCAACATGCCGATACAAAGCTTTGCCAATGCCGTGAGTACGTTGCCCTAAGGCCTCGTCTATCGTACCCCGGAAAGCAGGCTCTAACTCTACGCCGCTAAACTGAAAAATACCAAATTGATTACCACTCAATTGTCCACCACTCATAAAGAGGTCAGGCCTCATCCAATCCAAGTGAAACGAGCCGACCGACTGTGCCGCGCCTTCCTCTCCATCGTTGCCATACATTTTAAAGTGCTGCTACACAATATTGTACGGTTTAGTAACCGCTGACAGACTAATACTGTCTTGTTGTTCAATCGTTACCGCGCGTACCCCGCTTACCTCGCCAGAAAGCTCTAGATGTGAGAATGATGGTTTGTTCGATGGAACATGGGCTTGTTCTAATGACATAATTTATTATTAGTCTAAATAAACGACTAAGTTGTTAACACTATACGTTACACTTTGCGCCAACACCACTCCTTCCACGACAGAAAAAAGCTAAGACTTAAGAGGGCTATACTGACGTGATACATTCACTATCCGCCACATCTATACCAGTTCAGACTTAATTTGGTTCCATTTCGTCAAAGGCGTGTGAGCCAGTAGCAATCTGACCCCTGTCATTGTGACAGGGGTTATTTTTATCTCAATAAGTTCTAAGGTGTTATTTGGTTCTATCCCAGTATGGGTGTTTGCTATGCTTACATTATGAAGCCAAGTGACAGGGCTAGAGTCATACTGAGTCGTATCGAATATGCGACTCTTGCCACCGTAGACGAAAAGGGTCATCCATGGAACGCACCGGTCTACACCGCCTACGACGCTGAATACAATTTCTATTGGGGCTCCTACAAAGATAGCCAGCATTCAAGGAACATTCTGCTTAACAATAAAGCGTTCCTTACTGTATACGACTCAACGGCAACACCAGGCACAGGAGAGGGGGTCTATATTAAAGCATCATGTAGCGAGATTACCAATCCGGAAGAATTTAAACGTGTTCATGCATTAATACAGAAGCGACGTGACCCAATACCCTACTGGAAATTAGAGAAGATACAGACGCCCGACTCACCAATCAGACTCTACCAAGCAGTCCCTGAAATGATATGGATGAACGGCGACTCAACCATTAACAATATCTACGTGGATATACGAGTAGACGCTGAGTCCTAGCTACTCTTCACAGTGATTCTATCGAAATTCCTTAGCTGCTTACCAGATTGAACTGTTGCGCTGCTTTTACGATCTGCCACATTTCTATCAATTCTGATTTAATTTGGTTCCATTTCGTCAAAGGCGTGTGAATCATAAGCATCTTAACTTCTGTTAGTTTATAGGTCTTTTTTATTACGCAATGATTTCTATTATAAAGAAGTACAACTTATCTTATAATTTTTCATTTACCAATTAACATTCATTTCATGTTTAATATATATTTTACGATTTGTAGCATATACTTTTTGTTGTAAGAATTTAAATTAAATATTTGGAAAAAGTATGCAAGAAAAATATGCTGACCATATCGCAATACTATTAGTGATGGTCTTTTTCGCTAACGCAGTATTCACCACGCTGAGATTAAGCAGCGTGCATTTAGCTTGGCTAAATTTTGGCCTCGTTTTCATTTGGGTGTTAGCGGCCCGGGCTGACAATAACCGTCGTGGTCACAAGAAAAATAAAAGATAATCTCGGTTTTTCTTCTGTATGGTGAGTGGTCCTCTTGTTTGTTTTCTTCGTCAAGCAGATTGTGAATTACTTTGACGTTTATATCATTTTCTTTCTTAAAGCTTATATTCCAGAAGTGATTGCCGAGCCAAGAGAAATAACGGATCAGGAATTTTCGATTTCCTGATCTTTTTTACTTCCGCCCCTGTTAATAAAGTTCGAATCCAGTATAGTACCTCAGGAATGACCACCTTATATAAGAAAGCGTGCCAAAAAGAGCTTACCGATCGTGCTATCATTGTAAAGTTAACTAGACTTTTGACATGTACTATAAGCGAAGTGAAGTTGTAAACAATAACGTCGCCGCACTGCGCAAGGAGACAAAGCTTACTCAGCAACAGCTTGCCGATGGGATCGGCGTGACGCGGCAGACGGTTATCGCCATCGAGAAGGGGAACTACATCCCTTCTGTTTTGCTTGCCATTAAATTGAGCCAGGCACTCAAACGCCCGGTAGAGGAGATATTTAGCATATGAGCCACAACATTCAGAAATTTAGCAGCGAGCTTGGGATAAGCGTGGCTGTTCTCGCCGTGCTGGCGCTCCTAGTCCATCCCTATTGGATGCCCATGGGTCTTATAGTGGTTTGTATAGCTGTGCTTGCGATGCTAGTGTTCGGACTCGGCGTATTTGTATGGCGTGAATTACCGCGCGATGAGCGGGAGTATCAACTTATGGCTCAGACTGGCCGCTCGGCATATCTCACAGGAGCGGCCGTGTTAACGATTGGCGTTGCTGTTCAAACCCTGCAGCATCATCTAGATATATGGCTGGTAGTTGGTCTAGCG
Source organism: Candidatus Saccharimonadia bacterium (assembly GCA_963810525.1). Lineage (GTDB taxonomy): Bacteria > Patescibacteriota > Saccharimonadia > Saccharimonadales > UBA4665 > JAICLK01. The sequence continues at coordinate 879,371 of CAWENB010000003.1, read as the reverse complement.
GGTATGGTACTTGCCAAGATTACAAATCACATTAGCAATGACAAAATGTAAAGTTGACTTTACATTTTTAATAGCCTACACTCTGAAACATAATCAATAAATCCGGAGGGTAGATTCCATGAATACAAAAGTGATGGTCGTTGTTGCCATCGTGTTAATTGTGGCATTTTCAGTCGGCACTGGACTCGTAGTGCACCACAATGACAATACAAACAACACGCACGCTATGATGGTCAGTGATACAATGGAAAAAACGGCGATCATGAAAGCGGAGACAAGTGCCGCCATGAAACAAAAACAATCTGATGAAATGGCCACCACAATACTATGATGAACAGCTCAAGTCCAGCAGATAACATGAATTCTACAAACTTATAGACTACTGATACACACATGTTTCTACTTATCGGAGCATTCATAGCAGGCATCCTAACCGTACTGGCGCCATGCGTCCTCCCGTTACTGCCTGTTATTATCGGGGGCTCGATCTCCGGGGATACAGAGGATAGGCGGCGACCATTCCTGATTGCATTATCTTTGGCAGCTTCGCTGATACTATTCACTGTACTGCTTAAGGCGACAACACTGCTCATTAACGTACCACCGCAGTCATTTACCTATATATCTGGTGGCATCATCGTGGCACTTGGCCTAGCCACCTTATTTCCTTCCGCCTATACCCATCTCATTGCCACACTAGGCATTGAACACCGCGCGCAAAGCCTGCTTGGCACAGGTACGAGTAGTAAGCACCGATGGTTCGGGCCAGTTATTACGGGCGCTGCCCTCGGCCCAGTGTTTTCCAGCTGTAGCCCGGTCTACGCCTACATCCTGGCGAGCGTGCTACCGGCTCATTTCGCTTCTGCCATGTCATATATCGTGAGCTACGTTTTCGGTCTTGCGCTCATACTGCTGGCGATCAGTTACTACGGTCAGCGGTTAACGACTCGTCTGCGCTTCGCGAGTGATCCGTACGGTGCTTTTCAGCGTGGCATAGGGGTTTTGTTTATCCTTGTTGGCATTCTGATTGTTACGGGTAGCGGCGTCAAACTGCAAGTCTGGGCCGCCAACCATACACCATTCAATTTTGACAGTTTTAGTTCAAAGCTTATCCCAAAGCAAGCAAACACTAAGGTACCGACTACATCGAATGCCAGTCTATATAACGTGCAGCAGGGGGTACAAGCACCGGATTTTGTGGGCATTCAAGATTGGGTCAACAGCAGCCCACTGACATTATCTCAACTCAAGGGCAAGGTTGTGTTGGTCGATTTTTGGACATATACGTGCATCAACTGCATCCGTTCTATCCCATACGTGGAAAGGTGGTATCAGGCGTATCGGAATGATGGTCTAGTAGTTGTCGGCGTCGAGGCGCCAGAGTTCTCTTATGAGAAAATACCAAGCAACGTCGAGGCAGCGGTCAAACAGGACAACATCACCTATCCGGTTGCCATTGATGGTAACTTGGAAACCTGGAATGCCTACCAAAACGAATACTGGCCCGCAGAATACCTCATAGACCAGAATGGAAGCATCCGGCGGGCAGACTTTGGTGAGGGCGAGTACAACCAGATGGAACAAGCTATCCGCGGGCTGCTGGCAGAGAACAGTAAGGTTCAGCTGCCTTCGAAACTCGTTGTTCCGGGTGGTACGCCAGCGCCAATCAACGACAACCAGACACCCGAAACTTATCTTGGCACCAACCGCGCTGATGCTTACGTCGGATCGCCCCAGCTTGGCAGCCAGCCAGAACAAACCTACACTTTTGCGAAGTCTTTAGGCACTTCAGATTGGAGCCTGTCAGGAGGATGGAGTGTGTCAGGAACTTCGATCACGGCTGGCAAGAATGCGAAATTAGAGATAAACATTGCTTCAAAGAATGTGTATCTTGTCGGCGGCGCATCAAACCCGGAAGCGGTCAGCGTCAGCTTCGACAGTAAACTTATCAGCCAGTCTGGTGACGCCGGTGCTGATGTCACGAACAGCCAGGTAACCATCGGCATGTCAAATTTATATCGCATTGCCAGCTTTCCCAATTTTACGAACGGCACCATAACCTTAGATGTGCCACCAGGTATATCCCTGAATACCTTCACTTTTGGAAACTAATGATAATAACGAGGAGCAAATCATGCATGTGACTATCTACTCAACAACTACCTGTACCTTTTGCGGCGCCCTACGCGCATGGCTCGATGAGCACAACATCCCCTACGACTACAGGATCACCGACGCAGATCCAGCGGTAATGAAGGAATATATAAATGTCAGTGATGGTGTAATAGGAGTTCCGTTCACGGTCATCGAGGATGGCAACGGAACGGTCGTTAAGATACTCGGCTTTGATAAGCCGAAGCTGCAGGCCGCACTGGGGCTATAAGCCTATAAGCATTACGTATAACTTTGGATTAAACAGGCCAGGGGGGCATTCGTTGTTAGCCGGAGGAATTACGCTAGCATGTCTCCTCCTCCTGCTAACTGTTATCAAGAAGTTGTCGAATTTGCTGGATTTCTGCCCCTTTATCCTTAATGCTATCCGGCTCTTCAAAAGCTTGGAATAAAAACCATTTGCCGAGCCATAATGCTTATGCTTACAGTCGAGTGGTGGTTTTGCTATTATTTAAGTTGAATGCCTAACATTCAAAAGAAAAACCAAAAGAAATCGCCAGTCTTCGATAAGCTGATTTACATAATCGCAATCCTTGCTCCGTTAATGACACTCCCACAACTTTATAAAGTCTGGACGGGGAACCATGTTCAAGGTGTTTCTATTTACACATGGGCAGCATATGCCGCCATTTCGCTTATATGGGTTATCTACGGAGCTAGGCAGAGGATGATGCCAATCATATGTACGAATGGACTCTTACTGATTGTAGACTTCCTCGTCGTTCTAGGCGTGCTTTTTCGCAATTAGTTCTAATCAAACCCCTTAGCCGCTGACAGCTTGTCCTGGCTAGCCAGCTTAACTATCTCCCATATATCTATAAGTTCAGCCTTAACCAGGTTCCATTTCGTCAAAGTCAGCTGAGCCATTTCGAACTTTCACTATAAAAAGCCACCATATCGAATGGCTTTTTATATTTACTAACTAACTCAATGTCCTTGAAAGGTGTGGTTCTTGTCACTTCTGGTTGATTACATATGCAGGCCAGAGCTTTGCTACCAGGAGTGAACTGTAGAACCTTGTGATACAATTCGAACGCAATCAAATGATCCCAGAAAATAAACAACAAAATTACGAACAGCCCGAACAGGTCGGACCGGCCTTACCCCCAGGCACCACCCACAGCACTTCTCAACAGCCGCAACCGGGTTTAGTCCACGGTGAAACAGCTTTAATCATGGATATGTGCTGGACCATTCCGCCATCGCAATAGAGTTTCGAGTCTGTCTGTGCGCGAACTACCGTCAAACCGATAAAGTAAATAGCCACACATGGACCACTAAACTTGAACAGCAAGCAGCCTAGCAAAAAGCTCGTCGTCAACAACATAATCAAAGGTGCGAAGCTCGTCCAATAGGGGGAGCCGTCCTCCATTATTTGAACAGGGGCTATTATTGTTATTATGAACTCTAAGAAGTTATTTGGCTCGATTGCAATTTAGTTGTTTGCTATGATTATGAAATGATAAGAATGCCGACGGTGCATGAGCTCGACCGTGCTCATGCTCCATTCGTTGAGATTTATCCTGCAGAGATACCATTCAACCCGAACACGCAGCCGCTAGAGTTTGTTGATTTTTGCAGACAACGACTCGTCGCGATTGGGATTGGCCTACCAACATCAGAACAAGAAAAAGGATTATATAGGGATATAGATCTTATGGTTTTTGTGGACTCGATGGCTCAGACCTACAAGCGGATAAAACATTTGGTGAAAGGCGTGAGACGTGGGGTATCACAGGCGACGAGCTTGAAAGAATGTCTAGTGACGCAGCAGCTTTCGGGGAGTGGGCCACACACTCTACTGTCAGTTACGCTATGAGACACACGCAAACGCATGGAGTACCCGCAATTGCAGTTTTTGATGGCGCAAAGATGAAGCGAATTATTAATAGTGGTAGCCGGTCACGACATGAGGACGAATTCGCAGTAGCGGAGGGGCTTACCATGGATCAAGCGGCTATCGCCGTATTCTATTTACTCAACTAGCTCGTTAGTCAATTTATTTTTGAGATTAGCAACATTAAAGCTCATTTATCTCTGTATAAATGCATGGAAAGCGCATTGGCAGAGTTAGCTTTAGTTAGCTCTTGCCAAAAGTATATCTTATACAGAGTATCTAATAAGCGCTCATGTTGCCGAATTTGCTTTTATCAGTAGACTGATAATCTCCTATACCCCGACGGATGCCCGGCTGCTGGTACAATAAGCATGGGCATTATGAATACACTTAATACTAAAGAGAAATATGTCGTAACCGTCAATGCCGGGTCATCGAGCGTCAAGTTGGCTATGTTCACCATGTATGGTATGCAAAAGGTTTTCGATGCCGCGGTTGAGAATATTGGGCAGCCGTCAGCTCGTCTTATTGTGGCCGGCAACAGCAAACCAATCACAGCCCAGAACCATGCCTCCGCGGCGACCTTGCTTATAGAACAGCTTCCAAGTAAAGGGACTGATGCAGCCGTCGTTGCCGTCGGCCACCGCATGGTGCATGGCGGCCCGAAGTATTACAAATCGCAAGTCGCGACTAACGACGTACTCCATGAACTTCGCGAACTAGCAGCCTTCGATCCAGAGCATCTGCCTATTGAACTCGAGCTTGTCGAAGTACTCCAAGCGACTTTGCCGGATACACAACAGATACTCTGCTTCGATACCGCCTTTCATCATGGTCTACCGGCCCGTTCGCGAATCTTGCCAATCCCGCGCCACTTTGAAGCGAAAGGCATACGGCGCTACGGATTTCACGGGCTGTCATATGCGTTTATCATCAGCGATCTACGTAGTATCGAGGGCGAAGCAGCCGCCAACGGCAAAGTAGTCATCGCGCATCTTGGTAGCGGTGCCAGTTTGGCTGCACTAAGAGGAGGGGGGTCAGTCGACACCACCATGAGTATGACACCGGCATCTGGCATCCCAATGAGCACGCGTTCTGGTGACCTTGATCCTGGGCTCATGTTCTATCTCTCACGAGTACAAGATTACGATGCCAACCGACTGCAGCACATGGCAAATTTCGAGTCCGGCTTACTTGGCATTTCTGAAACGACCGGCGACATGAAGAAACTGCTGGAAATTGAAAATGACGACGCACGCGCCAAAGATGCCGTAGATATTTTCTGCTACCACGTCACAAAGGCTGTCGGTGCTTTCGCCGCCGCACTTGGCGGGCTGAACACGCTAGTATTCACTGGCGGCATAGGTGAAAATGCGCCAAAAATTCGTGCAAGGGTTTGTGATGAGCTGTCCTTTCTCGGTATTACGCTCGATTCGGAGCGGAACGAATCGGGCGCACGACTTATCTCTGCCGAAGGTAGTTTGGTAGGTGTGCATGTTATTCATACCGATGAAGCGGTAACGATCGCACGAGAAATAAGTAATGTGATGCGAGGGTAAATGAGTCAGACTGAATATCCGCTAGACAACTACATGCTACACGCCATAGATGCCTATTGGCGTGCGGCTAACTATTTGTCAGTTGGGCAGATTTACTTATGCGACAATCCGCTTCTCAAGGAACCCCTCAAGCTTAAACATGTTAAGAAGCTGCTCCTTGGACACTGGGGGACGACGCCCGGACAAAATTTTATCTATGTGCATCTCAACCGCGTTATTAAGGCCAACAACCTCAATATGCTGTATGTATCCGGCCCGGGACACGGTGGTCCGGCGCTGGTCGGTAATGTGTACCTGGAAGGCACCTTAAGCGAATATTGCCCCCAGGTTACTCAAAATGAAGCTGGGCTTAAAAAACTATTCCAAATGTTTTCATTTCCCGGAGGCTTATCCAGTCACGTATCACCGCAAGTTCCGGGTTCAATTCACGAAGGAGGCGAGCTTGGGTATTCACTGAGCCATGCGTTCGGTGCTATCTTTGACAATCCGGACCTCATCGCGGCCTGTATTGTTGGCGACGGTGAGGCCGAAACCGGTCCGCTGGCTACGGCCTGGCATTCCAACAAGTTTCTCAATCCCATAACTGACGGTGCAGTTCTGCCCATCCTACATCTCAACGGCTACAAAATCAGTAACCCGACCATCCTTGCGCGAATTGAACACGACGAACTAGAACAGTTGCTGCGCGGCTATGGCTGGAATCCTTATTTTGTCGAGGGCGCCGATCCACTGCAGATGCACCAGCTCATGGCAGCCGCCCTCGATGCAGTCGTGCAGGAAATCAAACGGATTCAAACTAACTCCCGCAATAACAACAATACAACAAGGCCACGCTGGCCCATGATTGTGCTGCAATCTCCCAAAGGTTGGACCGGCCCAGGCACTGTTGACGGCAAACAGGTCGAGGGCAATTTCCGCTCACATCAAGTACCGCTAGCCGTGGACGAAACATGCCCGGATAACGTCAGGTTGCTTGAAGCTTGGCTGAAAAGCTACAAGCCGGAAGAATTATTTAATGCAACCGGGTCATTACTGCCGGAGCTGGCCGAACTTGCGCCAACTGGCGAGCACCGCATGGGAGCCAACCCGCACGCCAATGGTGGCAGCTTCTTGCGCGAGCTAGACTTGCCGGATTTCCGAGACTACGAAGTTAAATTTCCCAAACGAAGCGCAAGCGTCGAAGGCAACACGCACGCGCTCGGTCCATACCTTCGTGATGTCATCAAAAAAAATCAGGAGCACCGTAACTTCCGCATCTTCGGGCCGGACGAGCTGGTCTCAAATCGTCTGGAAGCTGTCTTTGAAACAACCAACCGTCAGTGGGAAGCGCGAACCAATGCGACCGACGAATTTCTCGCAACTGACGGCGCCATCTTTGACTCAATGTTAAGTGAACACCAAGCCGAGGGCTGGCTCGAAGGCTACTTGCTTACTGGCAGACACGGGCTATTTCACAGCTATGAGGCGTTCATCCGCATTGTCGATTCCATGGTAAATCAACACGCCAAGTGGATCAAAATGTCAAACGAACTGCCGTGGCGACACCAGATCGCTTCGCTCAACTACTTGCTGACATCGCATGTTTGGCGCCAGGATCACAATGGTTTTACACACCAAGACCCAGGTTTCATTGACCACTTACTCAACAAAAAGGCATCAGTAGTGCGCATTTATTTACCGCCGGATGCCAACACGCTACTTTCAACCATCGACCACTGTTTGAAAAGTCGCAATTATATCAACCTGACCATAACCGGCAAGCATAATAGCCCCCAGTGGCTGACAATGAATGAAGCGATTGAACATTGCACGCGCGGCATTAGCGTCTGGGATTGGGCAAGCAATGACGCCGGCGGTGCACCTGATGTCGTAATGGTCTCCGCCGGTGACGTGCCAACTCTCGAAACGTTGGCAGCCGTATCCATTATCCGAAAACATCTGCCCGAATTAAAAATCCGATTCGTGAACGTAGTTGACCTTATGCGGCTCGAGCCCGACACCGAACACCCGCACGGTCTCAGCGACCCAGAATACGATGAGTTATTTACGAAAGATAAAGAGATCATATTTGCATTTCACGGTTATCCCTGGGTGGTACACCGCCTAACGTATCGACGGAACAATCGCAACTTGCACGTTCGCGGCTACAAAGAAGAAGGAACCATTACGACTGCCTTTGACATGACCGTTCGCAACGATATGGATCGTTTTCATCTGGTCATTGACGTGATCGAGCGAGCCGGAATAAGCGGGCAGGTAGCCGAACACCTCAAAGAATCTATGAAAAAGAAACTCATCGACCATGCTGAATATATTAAGATTCATGGCGTTGATCTGCCGGAGATTCAAAATTGGCAGTGGCAGTCATAATAATATTGCGTTCAGAGAAGCTACCTATTTTAAATTTCTCATTTTGCAATCATCCACTACCAGTTCCATGGCCGGTAAGCTGCGACAAAAAAGTATCACAACGATGTTAGCCCTTTCCGCGAGGATACAGTATCTTATAATGAACCGTGAGAAGCACTAGTAATGCGTAAGACAGATCACATCCAATCGCTTAACGCTCGCCTCTATTTTCGCCCACTCAGAATGGGTTTAGTAGTTGGCGGCGTCACATTACTCGGAGTTATGTCATTGATTATCACGCATGCTGCCACTTATGCAGGTTCGGCCGAAGCCGAATACGGCACACTTAGTGGAAATGCTTCAAAGGTCAGTGACAGTAACGCTTCGGGTGGTCAGGCTGTCAAATTTGGCAGCGTTAGTAGTAGTAGTAGTAGTAGTAGTAGAGGTGGTGGTGAAGCCACAACCTCATCATGGTGGAAGCCCACATCCAGTGCGTCCATATCCTGGAATTGGGTTATTGGCAATCCGCCACCGTCCCCGTATAAAAAAGTAGCCGTTTATGATATTGACGGCTTCAACAATCCCAGCTCAACCGTTCAGGCATTGCACGACCAGAATACCAAAGTCATCTGTTACATTGATGTTGGCACCTATGAACCGGGCCGACCGGATCTGAACTTGATACCCACCGCTGATATCGGTTCTGGCGTGCAGGGTTGGCCCGGTGAAAAATGGTTAAATATTGCTGATATTAGCGGGCTGACACCGATAGTGACCGAACGCATGAACTTGTGTAAAAGCAAAGGCTTTGACGCTATTGAGCCAGATAACATTGACGGATATACAAATAGTACTGGCTTCCCGCTAACCGCGGCCAATCAGCTGGCCTACAACAAATTTCTAGCTAACACCGCCCATAGTCTCGGCATGTCTATTGGCCTAAAAAACGACGTTGACCAGACGGCACAGTTGCAACCTTTTTTTGACTGGGCACTTGATGAAGAGTGCAATAAGTATACTGAGTGCAATACTTTGGCACCTTTTACACTTGCCAATAAAGCCGTCTTTAATGCCGAGTATACCGACGATGGTGAGACCACTTCTAAATTCTGCTCTGCCGACGCCGCTGCCCATATCAATGGCGCCCTATATAACCTCAACCTTGATGGCACCGTCTACCAGCCGTGTACCGGCACATGGTAGATCCACATTAGCTTTTAGGGTTTGTGGTGTGTACCCAATTTTGCATAAAGATTCGAGGGTTAATATCGTACCCCATAGATTTGAAACAGTAGCCTAGTATTTGTCGCCCTTTTCCATTCATGCTCCTCAATAATTATCGGATATCTGCGATATCGGATTAACTGCCGGCCGCATGACTACCACTTCTTCCGGCCACACCGGGCACTCGGTTACCTCACCCCGGAGGAATTCTGCACTACACTGGACCTAACTATTCCGCGAACGGGAGTGTCCCGGATGTAGTGAGTGATTGTGCTGCTCTGAGAAATTTTTGCTATATGTGCTAAAATACAGATAGCAAGTTATTCTACAAGTTATCCTGGCGTATGGTGAAGCCATAAAAGCTCATTCTATTCTCGGCTAAGGCGAAAGACCCTGTCTCGCATAATATCAGCTCATTAGAAAGGCTTAGCATCAATGGCAACTAAACTATTTGTCGGCAAACTATCTTACGAAACCACCGAAGACTCCCTTCGTACCCTCTTTGCTCAGTATGGTACCGTGACAAGCGTGTCCGTAATAAAAGATCGAGACACGGGTCAGTCCAAAGGCTTCGCCTTCGTGGAGATGGAAGACCAAGACGCTGCGCAAAAGGCAATCAGCGCACTCAATGGCAATGACTTCGAAGGCCGGTCTATCATCGTTAACATAGCCCGCCCCCGAGAAGAACGTCCTCAATATGACAATAACCTTCGAGGTGGGTTTCAGCGCCGCTAATCAGCGTTCCGCTGCAACACAACTACAACTATGACTAATGCCCGACGGCTCAGCACGGCTGAGTTGTTATATAGGTGTGCCGAGCAAATGGGTTTGCGCCCGTCTTGGCTGACTCCGAATGGGCTGTTTGCCTTTACGACAGCTTACGGCGAATACTACATCAACTTCGCACGCAGCCCGCTAAACTCACACGTCGGCGCCAGCCTGTCAAAGAACAAGTACCTGACGCGCCTCGTCTTGGAACGTAACGGCATACCGAATATACCGTTCTGCCAGCCTAAGACACAGCAAGAGGCGGCGGTGTTCCTTGACCGATATCGAAAAATCATCGCAAAGCCCACCCGTGGATCTGGCTCACAAGATATCCATATCGTGACAGAAGTCCTGCAACTCCAGGGCCTGGAGATCAGCAAATATATTCTCGAAAAATATATAAGGGGGAGGGAAATGCGATATCTTGTGCTAAATGACGACGTTGTGGGAGTCTACCATAGCGAATACGGGACTTCAGTACAGGCAGATCGCTCACTCAAATGCATTGCATTACCCCGAGAAGCTTGGAATCCGGCAATGATTAAATCTGCATTACGGGTTGCCAACGTGCTCGGTCTGTCATTCGCGGCGGTCGATTATCTGATCGACTCTTTAGGGCGCTCGCATCTTTTGGAGGTCAATACAACGCCTGACCTTCAGTGGTTTCACGAACCCACCTCGGGGCCTCCTGTAGATATTGCCCGCCTTTTCCTCACGGCCATACTCGAAGAAGAAGCCAGCGTATCTCGAGCCGATGCACCCCTGATAGCGTCCCAAGGGCTACGACCAGCAGCGAGATAATCCTATGAATCATCCATTAGGAAACACGCAAAATAATATCCCAGTATACGTTGATCTCGTACACTCGCCAGCTGGTAAGCAGATTGCTTTCCAGCCTCGATTGGTTAATCTGGCGAGAGAAGCCATAAGCCAGTTGTCGGCTAGCGGCCAGCAAGTAAACGTTAATCTTAATATGGGCCGCCTCGTAGGCTATAGCTTTATTGTCAAGACAGATGAACAGGACAACATTTTATATGCTCAATTTCTGCACGATACGATCTACACGAGGTTAGTTAAGAATGGTAGCCCAAGCGCCACTCGATATCTGTCCATTAAGCTTCGGCGAGACGATCATGGGCACTATGAGCTATACGACATTTGGGTCGGACGTATCCACCCGCCACGACCGGGAAGCGCTCACGAAACCGCCAAAAGCAGAGTCTATTGGGCGGACCATGCCTACATATTAGGCACAGATTATCGGCCTCTTCTATTGCACACTCTTACCAAGTTATGCCCATATACTAAATAGTGAAAGGATACATTCATGAGTAAAGGCAAGTCGCCCAGAAAAGAAACCAAGAAGCCAAGGCAAATTAAATCTTAGGCAGGTCAATCCGATATCAGGCGGACGTTCAAGACCCGCTCGCCGAACCACGTTTGACATGTATAACTTTAGATTTTTATAAATTCTCCTGGCCCAATTTATTCAGGAGTGCCTTAAGTTCTTCATGCTCTATATTATTGGTATCAATTTGTGCCCTATGGGCAATCATAAAGCCTTGAAGCAGCCTCTGAGCTTCAATTATGTCTTTACGTTTAATATACTTAATCGTCTGCGTATTGTTTAAAAAGTGCTGCGAAGTGAGTGTAATTGACCCGAACAGTGGGCCGATATCGGACTGTACATTTCGTAAATCTTTGAGTCTTATACTGACAGTATGAGATGCTCTAATAAAGTCATTATGAACAATAGTTAGCTTTTGCCGATCAATTTTTAATGTATCCGGAATTAAAACGAAAGGGAAAACAGTATGCGCAGAAAATAGATTCTCGGTCGATCCTGTTGTGAGTGCCGCTAAACTGGCCGTATGTTTTTTTCGATCCACCATTAATCTCTTTAGTGGCGACACGACAGCACTTCTTTCAGTCTGCTCTTTGATAAAACGGGAAACGGTATACCTACCGAGAGTTTCTTGCATGTAATTACCCATTTTTAACCCCGCTTTTGGCTGAAGTTTTGGTCTTCTCAGACATTTGAACAAATTTAGACCGCTTAAACTGATCAACCTTTAATGCTAAGATAACCTCTTCTTTGAAGTTAGCGGTGTCAATTTCCTCTAACCTTATGTTGAATTTCTTTTGGTTTACGTCATTTTGTTGCATGTCATTGCCCCTAACTCCTGATTACGCGAGTCTCTGGTTTGGGAGCAATAACTTTGCTTGCAAAAGCTTCTATTTAAAAGATGCGCTGTATTACTAATTATACTCTCATACCAGTAATAAGCCTACTTTTGGACCGTAGCTTCAATTGACCTTTAAAGTTGCGGAGCTCGTCCGCAAGGAGGCAACTTTCGGCCTAAATTTTAGTACTGAGCTTGCGCTTTAGTCCGATGAGGATAATGGTCTATGACGTTCCAGCCATACAGCAATACCAAAACCTTGGGATCAGGGCTGGAATTCGGGCCGCCAGCATGCGGGGCACTCCATTCTCTGGAGTAAATACCCCAGGCGTCGCCAGCTCCCATTTCTGACCAAGCCAATGTCTCGGGATCTCTGTCATTGCCAAGGAGCGGAATCTCATCACCAGGGGCAAGTAACGAATCGGGATAAATACCGAAAGAACCTCTACTGGCCACGGTTAACGCAACCAGCCAAGGGCCGGCTTTTCGATCATTTCGGTGGATACGAGTCGACATTTCGCCAACCGGACAGGCACGTACAGTTAAGTAGGTCAGGTGTTCACGGGAATATCCGGAAACATCAGTAATTGCCTCATTGAGCGTGTGGCGATATTCACGAAGAAGAGGCATACCACCAAGGTACTTCAAAATACTAGGATTGTGGAATACTCCGGGCCCTGTCCCTCGTTCGGCTTCACCGACGCAGTATTGGCCGTTGGCGAGGAGTTCGGCAAAAAGATCTGCGGCAAAATCCTCATCGACCATACCTGGCTTAATTGCATAACCATTATTGAACATCGGCGCCACCAAGTCTTGCGGCATACCTTCACTAAATATACGTGCTCCCATATGGATTTACTATACTATGCTATGTCATGATTTCAACCCATCGGAAAGTAGATTTTGTGATAAGTAGGTTTATATGCTTTAATATATTTTTAGCTATTAGCTCGTACTTGGATGGACCAAATACATGCGCTCTCCAATTACTGGGCACACTGCCTAAATCCATAACTATCAGCCATGCTCCAGCCCGATATCGACTTACATATACGGAACGACTCTCCTGAAACGGGAAGCACTTTACCCGGTGGGGCCAGGGTAGTAGGCGTATTTTATGCGCCCGAGCTTATGGAATACCAGAGTACGGACTTTAGCGTCCACCCAGGCGTATTAAACGAAGTCAATTTCGATGGCGGTCTACAAGGAATGCTTACAAAAGTTCGCCAGAATCATCCCTGCCATCGCATCGATGTATCGATTCTCAGAGAACAATTCCAGTCAGGCGTACCAGAAAGCTTTTCTACCCATTCGATAGGCATTCACCCGGACGGCTATGCGGAAGGCTTTTACGTCTATTCCACTGACGAGCCCACCGTGTTTTATACCGACAAGGAGGGAAACAACCCTGTGCAAGCCCAGCCCGGAGAGCTGGTCTTTGTACCGGGCAGCTGTTGGCATTCTTCGCCAAGCCCGGGCCATGACGGCACGAGAGTGCGTATCAAGTTCATTCCCTAACGTCCTTATGAAGCCAACCCTAGCACCTGCCTTGATTATTCCGATGAACAAGCGTAACTAATCAGGGTAATTATAGTTTTGCTATGTCGTTTTCCTCCTGCATGTTAGCTGATAGTAATAATATTAAAAAACAGCTTCTTAATTCTTAAATGCCAACCACAACACGATGGCCATTTGCTATTGCGACGACACTCCAGGCCAATGCCACCAAGACGATGCCGACTATGGCTTCATTCCACCACGCAGCGACTACGGTTATAGGTATTTCCCATGGAGCAATCCGCATTAGTCAGCCCAAATAAACTTAGAGGCTTTAGGAGATTGAGAAAGCTATATCTCTTCAATCTTTTTTGTTTGTTCTTTCACGTTTTCCGTAAATCGTGTCAAAAAGTCAGCGATTATTTCGAGCTCTTTCGGGGAATAGCTAGACAGGAGTTGCTTGTGCGCCTTTTGAATATCCGCAACTAACGGATCGATGATATTTCTTGACCGCTCGTTGACCTCAATCAGCACGCCGCGCCGATCACTTGGATTGGGCTTGCGCGTAATAAACTTGGCCTTTTCAAGTCTATCGAGCATAGCAGTCGTTGAGCCGGTCGTCAGGCCGGTGTAGCGGGCGAGTTCCGTTGGTGTCGAGGTGCCTTTGATAGTTACCAGGCTCAGGCACTCCGAATCAGTAATGTTGAGGCTGAGTTTCCTACCCATGGCGTTACGAAATAGTACAGAGCTGATGCCCTGATCCCGAGCGGCCATAAGTACATTCATTTCCAGTTCCTGTTTCGATTTCATGACAGAATCACATTGACATTAACTTTAATTTCAAGTAACTTGATTATACGACATTACTTCACATTACTCAAGGAGCAGGCATGAAGCCCAAGAGCGACTCGGCACTCGTTTACAGCGTCGATATTGACAAATTCTATAAGGTAGCCGTCATGGCCGGCAACAAACCAGAAAGCGAACTGCGAAAACCATCAAGGACCACTTTGAATTTGCTTTACGTGATCCGAGCGGTTATTTGATAGTCTTCTTCGAGAAGAAATAAACCGCTCGAACGCCAATAACCACAGAAAGGATGCCCTATGCCAACAAACGACAAAACAGCAGCAAAGCGAGCCGAAGGCGAGAATGAGGTGCTCGCAGCGATTGCCGCGATGCCGGAACCGGATCGCGCAGTCAGCGAACGGTTACATACCATCATCAAGACAAACGCCCCGGACCTACTGCCGAGAACCTGGTACGGAATGCCGGCGTACTCCAATGGCAATAAGGTAATCTGTTTTTTCCGCAGCAGGCAGAAGTTTGGCGAACGGTTCATGACGCTCGGCTTTAATGACGCGGCGAATCTCGACGATGGTTCCGTGTGGCCGATATACTTCGCGATTAAGGAATTGGCCGCCGCTGACGAAGCAATGATCGCCGCACTAGTTAGAAAAGCGGTGAGCTAACCGGCGTATCACATGAGATTAGTACTTGGTAAAATAAAGTATTATGAGAACACCAGAGAAAATGCCGACGATTCATTTCCAAGCCAAGCTTATTAAAATTGGTACGTGGGCCATCATCCAGCTGCCAAAAGATGCAAGCGCGAAACTTCCCTCGCGGGGCCAGGTCTTCGTGGATGGGGCTATCAACGGTTTAGAGTTTCAAACGCCGCTCGAACCTGACGGCAAGTGGAGTCACTGGTTCAGGCTAGATGATAAACTTGGCGCATCGATTCGTGCGAACGCCGACGATACGGTGAAGGTGACCATGAAGACCATCAAGGAATGGCCGGAACCCGACGTACCGGCGGATTTGAAGCATGCTCTCGCAGCCGCACCGCAGGCGCATGACCTGTGGCAACGCATTACTCCCATGGCACGCTGGGAATGGATCCGCTGGTCACGAGCAACCAACAATTCCGAAACACGCGATCGACGTATAAGGGTAGCGATCTCGAAGCTCGCGAGTGGCGAGCGAAGGCCGTGCTGCTGGAACCGCAACCTCTGCACCGAGCCCTCCGTATCCAGAAACGGAGTACTCCTCGAGCCTACACAGGCAAGTCGCTAATTGTGTCAGTAAAAACCGTGAACAATATTGGGGCAGCGATCTCGCAGCTCGAATTGACTTCGCAAGTTCAAAATGCAGTATTAGATATCGTGAACCAAGAATCACGTAATTGACTCTCTTGAGTCAGTGAGCCTATTTCTAGTTTTTCTAGTGGCCTATCGACGACTGTAGCTGAGGATTATGGAATGGCTCTGGCGCATCGGCTGCCGGGTGTCGCGGGCTACGGATGATGAGTAGCGCTATGAGCGAGGCAAGCACCATGAAGGTCGTAGCCACCAGGAATGCGACATGGTAGCCCTGGATCGCCGCGTTCGTACCACCAAGGCGCACATTAGCAGCGGCAACCGAAGTGGCGACGCCTGAAAGGATCGACAAACCCAACGCCCCGCCCATTTGCTGCGAGGTACTGATGAGCCCCGACGCGATACCGGATTCTTGCGATGGCACGCCCGAGGTGGCAGCTGCGATGGTCGGCATCATCGTCATTCCAATACCGAGCGGCATTAGCAGCGCGGCCGGCAAAACGCCAAACCAGTAAGTACTATCGCCATGAAGTTGGCTCGCCCACATCAGGCCGGCGCCTATAACCAACGGGCCTAGCACGAGAAACCGCTTAAAACCGTAGCGCTGCACGAGTCGGGGCATGCGCGTCGACATTAGAGCAAGCGTTACGGGAAAGGGCAGGAAGCCAAGCCCGGTCAGCACCGGCGAAAAGTGCATCACGTCTTGAATGTAGAGCGTAAGCAGAAAGAAAGTACCGAGCATACTGGCGTACAGCGGCGCCATGATTAAATTCGCACCCCGAACGTTGCGTACCCTAAAAATACTAAGCGGCATGAGCGGCCGTTTAACCCGTGCTTCGTTTACAATAAACCCTGCGAGCAGCAACACCGCCGTGAGCAGGGCCGATATAGTACTCAGACTCGTCCAGCCCCAGAGCGGCGCCTGACTAAAGGCCAACACCAGCAGCATTAAACTACTGGTAATGAGCGATGCTCCTGAGATATCCAGATCTTTTTGGTTTTCCTCGTGCTCGTGCTCAAGTACGAATCGCGAAATAAGCGCCGTCATGACAATACCAATCGGCACGTTAATAAAGAAATTCCAGCGCCAGCCAAAGTATTGCGTCAACGCGCCGCCCAGCATTAATCCCAAGGCCGCGCCACCGGTAGCAACGAGCGTCCAATAACTCAACGCCCGATTACGCGCCGGACCGTCCTTAAATGTTATCAGCACAATTGACAGCGCCGATGGTGACATGAAAGCGGCGGCCATGCCCTGCAGCGCCCGCAAGACAATGAGCTGCGCCGGCGTGTGCGACAGCCCAATTAACAGCGAAATGGTCGTGAATGCCGACATACCGGTGAGTAACGTACGTCGGCGTCCAAACAAGTCAGCTGCCCGGCCGCCGAGCAGTAAAAAACCGCCGAAAGTGAGCGCATAGGCAGTAACCACCCATTGCAGCGAGCTAGTACTGAAGTGAAGTTGTCGTTGTATCGCCGGCAGTGCGACATTCGTAATAGCCGAGTCCAATACGACCATGAACTGGGCAATCGCCACAAGAACGAAGGTGAGCCATTTGGATTGCGTGTTCATAAGTTATCCTCCATCAATTATTTAGCTTTCTCAACTAATAATAAATCTCAACGTTTTATATTGTCAAACTTTTTATTTAGGTGTACAATGAGACCATGATAAGTAAGCAATTACAAGACCAGCTCAGCCTCCTCATCATCCGCTCGTCCATGAAGGGGAAGTATGCCATCATGCAAATTGCCGAGAACAACAACATTACCATGATGCCGGCCTTGACCCTCTGTCTACTGGAACCTAATCAACCGGTGCCCATGAAGTCGCTATCGGCTTTCATGAGCTGCGACCCGTCAAATGTCACCGGTATCGTGGAGCAACTTGTGCACGAGGGCTTAGTGGAGCGCAAAGAAGCGGCGCACGACCGGCGCCTCAAAACGGTCAAGCTCACCGACAAGGGTCTGGCTCTGCGCGATAAATTCCTTGAGATTACCACCAGCGCTCGTTTACCCCATTTGGATCAGCTGAGCGAAAAGGAAACCGAACAGCTCATCACCATTCTAGGCAAAGCTACCGACACCAGCGCCACGCAAAGCATTGCCGCACCAGAAACGGCTTGAAGCTGCTTTTTGTAACGCTATCCTTCGATAACTTCTACCGGGAGATTGAGGAATCTACCATAACAATCGATTGCCGCTCGCAAGAGCTTGTGATCTTCGCGCTGAAGTTCAATTTCCAGTTTAATTTCGATAGTAATCCTTTTTGTGCCCAGCCGTCGATGCCAGGTGCCTACAACCAGTCCGTCTTTGACGATGACGTAATCCAGCCGAGCGTTGCCGAAGATATTGGTAAGTGATTTTATTTTATCTATAAAAATCGGGCCGTAATCCTGGTAAGCAATGACGTATTCGTCGTAAACCGACAGCAATAAAATCTGTGGTCGTTTAAGCCCCACAAAAAGCTCGCCGTCAAACCAGTACTTTTTTCCGTTAAGCAGTTCACTGTGCAGCTGCCTTTTGGCAAAGTCCAGCGCAAGTTTTGCGTCCGCCGCCGTCAGGCCGGACCACCAAGTAAAATCCCGCAGAGTGGCCGGACCGTGGCTCGTGAAATAGCGCGTGGCTAACAGAGCGAGTGACTCGTCTCGGCCGAGATCCCTGGCGTTGGGTATGCGTTCATCAATAAGCGCATAGGTAAACTGCTTGCCCCGTAACGGGCCGCTGCAAATCAGACCATCGATTTCGGCCTGCATTACCATATGGCCGAGCCGTTGGCCGTTGGCCTCGATGCCGCACCTTGCCAGTGCTTGGGCTAGCTCAGCTCGCGTTAGAAACCGGCACTCCGCCAGGGCATTGGTAATAATGCTGTGGCTTCGAACAAAGAAGGTTTCGTCGAGTTCCAGCTTGCGATTGTAGTAGCTCATCGCCTGCTTGATACGCGGAGCCGTAAGCTCAATCATCCAGCGGATGTCTTCGGGCAGCACGAAATGCCACGTTGGCCGTAACACGTGCGTACGTAAAATCCGGCCGGCGTTAAAGGATTCGTCAACATCAGCTTTGGAGGCGTCGCTCAACCGCAAAGACAGCGCCCACGAAGCACCGTAATAATCCTGCGCCTGCACTGCGCCAAAGTGCGACACAACTCTCTCAACCGTAGCCAGTGGCTCGCGCGCCAGGTATTGGTTGTAAAGCCGGGTCGCAACAATATCCATGCCACTAGCATAACGCAACCTATAGCCCGTCCTTGATTTTTGCTTTAATCAGATTTCACAGCTTCCACTTGTTTCATTATCGCTTGGGTTGCCGCATTTGATGATTACCCTATTTTATATTATAGTTTATCTATGTCACTCGAGGATGCCGATATTCACATCGGCGTATCCACACCCAGAACGGCAGAATTTTTAGTACCTTCGCTCGGATTCTGCAGTCTTCAACATTTTTCCGCGAGCATACCAGTCGGCGCTGAAGTAATCGATGTGGGTGCCGGTCTCTCTACGCTTGGGCACACTATGGCGAATATCAGACACGACATAGCATGGACTAATTTTGACATACGTTATGAACGAGGTGGTTTTCTGGGTGACGATATGTCCCGGTTCAATGAACTCATAGAATCAGCCCCGTACAATCTCCGGTATGTTCCAGGCAACATTCTTGAGCCACCATCTGAAATTAGCAATAAGCGATATGCACGCGTTATAAGTTATTTCATGGTACAGTATGCGACCGCCAGCTGCGAAGAAGCAGGGCGGGTAGCAATAGAAAATTTACTTAATCTGACTGCACCCTGCGGAACGGTCAGCCTCGGCCCTATTAGCGACACCGCATTCAATTCCATCTTGTTCGGCACACCTTCTAAAAGTCTTCATTTGGAACCACCCGGCACAATAACAGGGAATGCCCAGCTTGCCGCCGTGATCGCTGATGCACTCGGTGAAATAAACCTTTTGAAGTGAGGCAACTCTTGTCGGCCGAGCAATCATTTATAGTTATGCGATACTAGAAGCTTCTGTTAAACATTTTGGCGGTCAATTTATGGCACTACTAGTCATGGCAACATTGCGGTTGACACTTGAATATCACGAAGTTAGCGTCTAGGACATGGTAGCGGCCATCGTGTTCGCTCTGCTAGTTGCGGCATAAACCGAATGTTATGCGACCATCATACTAACTTTCAGCCCTGTCCGATAACCGCGTATCGAAGTCATACTTATTGTAATATTAAAAATTATAAATGCCCCCGTTTCATAAATCTAAACCCGCCGCTGCATAGATTTTTGGTACAATAACAGCATGAATGACGATCAATTCGCTGACCTGAAGCAATTTATTGATGCCAGGATTTCGCAGTCCGAAGCAAATTTTGATGCTCGGATTACACAATCCGATGCAAAACTTCAGGTTAAAATTGATGAGCTGCGCTCAGAAGTGCACGACGGCTTCGCCGGAGTCGGCGAGGCAATAGACGACAGCAACAAGCGCCTCGACGAACGCGACAAAGAATTCGACCAGCGTCTGACAAAGTTAGAACAACAAGCTGCGTAGTTTAGATCTTGGTGACCTACAGACTTAGCGGCTGTTACCTGTGCGGCCCGCTGCACGGAATCGGTATAATACACCTCGGTTTAAAGCGCTTTAAGTTTCTGTGATGGGTATATGAGTGCCCAAGCAACCACTCAGACGTATACGATTAGAGAACTTTGAAACTGACCGGCCTGCCATTTAACACGTTACAGCACTACGAGATTATTGTCATCATTGAGCCGGTGTCGTGCACCACAAGCAGTAAGCAGCGTGCCGTCAGCGAGAAAGGCCTTCATGTTTTGGATGTGGTCGCCTGGCTGAGCGCAACGGTCATGGCAGTTTAAGATATACACATCAACAGCAGCATCCGGGACTGGGACAGTGGAAGTTTTTGAAACCGAGAGAAACGATTTACGCAGCACCCGGGGAAGAGCACGGGCAAGGAACTTCGGCCGACAGCTTCAAGATACACCTGGCGATTGGGGAGGCGTACGACGACACGAGCACCACATCTGCCAGAATTCCAAAAAGGAGCTTCACATTATGCCGAGTCGCATTTTGCTAAAATTAAGTTATGAGAAACGTATTTTTGTTTATGATGGTGAGTTTGGATGGCTACTTCGAGGGGCCTAACCACGATCTGAACTGGCATAATGCAGGTCATGAGGAATTCAATAAATTCGCGAACGGACAACTCGACGAGGTCGACACGCTTATCTTCGGCCGTGCCACATACGATATGATGGTTTCTTTCTGGCCTACGCAAAGCGCGATGAAAGCGGCACCCGAAACGGCATCCAGGATGAACGCATTGCGTAAAGTTGTGTTTTCGCATCAGCCGTTGCAAGCACATTGGGAACATACGGACGCAAGTACCGACCCAGTGGCGTCTATTCACGCACTGAAATCACAGCCCGGAAAAGACATCGCGGTACTGGGTAGTTCGAAACTTTGCGTCACGCTGCTGGAGCACGATTTACTGGATGAATTACGACTCATGATCAACCCTGTAGCCCTCGGAGGCGGCACGCCGTTGTTTGCCGGCCTCAGCAAGGCCCGTCATTTCACACTCACGAGCAGCCGGCAATTCGAGTCCGGAAACTTGCTACTGAAATATGCCACAAGGTAGACGCATGTTATCTTAATACAAGATGAAAGACGCAGTTATTTTTCCACGTCCGTGCAAACAGAAACGTCAGGCCGAGTATGACGCCATGTTTCTTGCCATAGAGCAGCATGGCGATATCGTAATCGTACTACGTCCGATGAACCCCAGCCGTCAGACCTGGAGCACGACGCCAAGCTGCGCGATACGCCCAAGACAGCATATGAACTTATCTGTAAAAGCATTATCGAACACTGCGTCGTGCGCTAACATTGAGAGATAAAGACATGCGAAAACGGCCAGACAAAAAATACACCTGGTTTTGGGTTGGCGGTGCGCTATTATTATTTACCGCAATTGCCGTCGGACTTTTCAGCATGCATCAAACAACGACACAGCCCAAGCCGGTTACAACGTCGCCGTATTTGAGCCCATCACAGTTTCAATATCAGGAGGCAAAACTTGACCAGCTTATGAGAACCAGAGGTATCGAAAGCGCATTTAGCTATACTGAAAGCGAAATTGCCACTAACCCCTCCTTCGCCAAAGACTGTCATCCGCTTCTCCATGAGCTCGGGCACGCGGCGTACGCATACTACGGCGGCTATCAGCAGGCTATTAAATATCAAAATGATATTTGTGATTCGGGTTACACGCATGGCGTGCTTGAACAATACCTAAGTAAAACTGATCTGCAGCAAGCGCTAAAGACCGCGTGCAGCCCCTCGGCCAGCGTATTTGACCTGTGGCAGTGCTACCATGGGCTTGGCCACGGCATTATGCTTGTGTCGCTCGAAAACGTACAAAAGTCCATTACTACTTGTGACACCCTGCCAACAACCTTCAGCCAAAACGCCTGCATCAACGGCGTGCTCATGCAGCATTTCGTGGTAACGGATCACGATGGATACGTGCCCAAAGTGAACCCCACCAGCCTGCTCGATTGCCGCGTACTGGCGAAAGCTTATAAATCAGACTGCTATAATTACGCTCCGACGGCATATCTTACCATTCACGCTGGGCAGTACCGTGATGCGCTGCGCTGGTGCTCGGGGGCGGAAACCCAGTTCGTAGCTGTCTGCGTTGGAGGTGTCGGAGCCCAGGCCATGAAAGAAAATATCAATAACGCTGGTATCGCCGAAAATGTATGCGAATCAGCCGCCAAACAATATGCTAACTCATGCGTCAGCGGCGCCATCAATATGTTCATGTTTTTCCATGCTTCGTCGTACTCGGCCGAGCCGCTTTGCGCCGCCCAGTTCAAGAACTACGCCGCAACGTGTAAACTAGCGATTACTTCGGAACACGACGCGTTAGATATCTAAAGAGCCCTCGAAGTATAAATCAAAAATAAATTACCGCTGATTCCTAACTGCTGGGTTGCAGGATACTGAAGCGATTGCCTTCAGTGTCTTCTACGGAAATCCATAGGCCGACGCCCGGAATCATGGTCGGTTCCATAGTGTGAGTGCCGTCGGGCTGCATGCCGCCCAAGATCTTGCCGCCGGCTTTCTTGACGGCTTCAATGGCTTCGTTGATGTCGTCGACAGATACTACCACCGACGGCGCTTGCGAGCTTGGACTATCGGTCTTCAGGTAAAAGCCGCCATTTATAGCTCCGGGAGTTTTCACCATGCCATCCTTATCAGTTTCGGTTGTTTGGGCTACCACGTAATTTCCCATCTCTTCGCCATATTGCTGCATGTTCCAGCCAAAAGCGCTACTGTAGAACTTTTTCATACGTTCCCGGTCAAAATACCCCATTTCAAAATGAACCACCGGATTCATTTTCGTATTCATAGCAAATCCCTTTCTTAATTACTAATCAAATTATACTCCCGTCCGAACCCCTGCAAGTACATCTTAGCCAAACGCCATCCCTCCGTCTCGATCATTCAAAAGACAAGCAATAATTATGTAAACTACAGATTTTTACTCCTGTAAAGTGAGACCTTCCGGTAACTTGCCTCCGGAAGGGAACCAAATCAAATAATGGCACGGCGCGTAAGTATAGTAATTACGCAATACATTTGCTGAAAGAACGGGCGAACATCGTGTCGCCATAGGTGAACCAGTACTTCGGAGCGGCAATTATCCGAGCAGAACGACCGTATCGCTCGGTAGCTGCGCCCGGATGTGCTCGATTTCGCCGCCGCTGATTGCCTCCTTTAGTGCCTGCCAGGCGGCCAGAATTTGCTTTTTAGCGCGCGATTCTTCGACATGCTGATTTTCTATAAATTGCTGCAAAATATTCTTTTTGGCATTACCGTCAGTAGGCATAACCGCCAATGCCATACCTTGCAATTCCTGCGGCAGCTGGTTGGCGAAAACTTTGCGTTCGCCGTCATTCAAATGTACGGCCAGTGTTTCCACCATGCAGTCAAGCGCGTCTTTTGATTCGGCGTCCGAAAATCCCGAATACAGCTGCACCTTCTTAATAATTTCGCGGTACCCCATCGTTTAACCCTCCGATTACCACCATTAATGTAGTACTGCGCGCAGGAATAAAGCTATAAGATTTTTTACTGGCTATTAAGATTTTACATGCTTTAATACATTTTTATATTTCTTGCAATTTTTAGCCATATTCGCTATTATTAAGTTATATTTCGTGATATTTATCACGGCATACACCTGAAAATTATTCTATTGCTATTTGTTAATTAAAGCGTACTATGATAGCTATCATGAACCATCTCGTTGAAAGCAAAGATATTGCAGTATTTATCAACGACTTCGACCAGGAATATGCCGATGGGCTCAATAAGCTTTCTGGCAAACTTGGTCGGCCGCTGCATGGGGTCATTTTGATAGACAAAGAGGTCAGGCGCACCGGTCGCAACACGTCGGATAAAAACAGCGTCTTTGAACAAATAGAGTGTGATTTTTCAGATGACGTTTCGTTGCGTAAGACAATAAAGACAATCGAAAACCGTTTACTACTCGTAACTTGCAGCGGCGAGCGCAATCAGCCCTACCTCCAAAAAGCGCTACCGCATATGCCGTATATTCTTGGACCGACCACAAGCTCTGTCCAGTGGGCAACCCATAAAGGGCTGATGCGCGAAAGAATTATCAGCTTCGACCCGATGCTCGCGCCACACGTACAGACTATCACGGATGACAACGAAGAACAGATTCGAATAATCCTGACGACGTTGACGTTTCCCTTAATTGTCAAGCCGACGGGACTCGCTTCTTCATTACTCGTGTCAAAAGTAGATGACGAAATACAACTTAGGCAGGTACTCAGAAGAAGCCTTGCCGTTATCCGGAACATCTACGAGCGCGACGGAGGACGCGGCGACCCCGGCCTCATTATTGAGGAATTTATCCACGGCGATATGTACTCAACTGACGCGTATGTCAACAATTCCGGTAAAGTATGGTTGCTGCCGTTTTTGCGCGTAAAGACCGGCTACGAGGTGGGACTTGAAGACTTTTATATGTACCAGACTGATAGTTACACTGAGCTGGGCTCCGATGAGCTTGAAGCGGGACGGGTTGCAGCCGAAAAGGCAGTGCACGCACTTGGGCTGCGTTCATGCGTGGCGCACGTCGAGCTTTATAATACCAAAGAAGGATGGAAAATTATTGAACTCGGGCCACGCGCCGGCGGCAGACGACAGGATATCTACTGGAATTCATATGGTATTGACCACGCATATAATGAATTTCTTCTGAAAGTTGGTCTTCAGCCGGAAGTCCATACTACGCCAAAAGCCTTCAGCTCAACACTAAAGTTCTATCCTGAAAAAGAAGGGACCATACGATCCATTGAGGGGGTCGAAGAGCTCAGAACCAATCCTTCGTTCGTCACCATGAAGCAGCAACTCACGCCCGGCGACCTAGCCCTGCTTAGCAGTAACGGTGGAAAATTCGCCATGGACTGCGTGCTTTGCAATACCGACATCACGCAACTTCGCAAGGATATCGAACTGGCGCGAGCCACCATAAATATTGTTACGGAAGATATGCCCACCGGAGTCGAGTAGGGAAGGGGTCGGCTATGACTAAAGACATCATTTTATTCATCAATGCAATTCGTCCGGAAACGTTCGATGCCCTCAGAGAACACCAGAAGCGAACCGGCCGGATCTTCAAGCCGGTCGTTATCGTGGACGAAAAAATACAGGAGTCAATAACTGAGCGCAATGCGCAAGTGGGCTTTTTGGATGCAGTCGAACGAGTGAGCGCCAACTTTGATTCGGCATTTTCGATTCGCCAAGCGCTTCGGCCTTATGCCGATCGGACTTTTGCCGTCACCGCCCAATACGAAAACTCTATTCTAGAACTCAAAAAAATCATTCCGTATTTACCATACCTGCCAACCCCGTCCGAACCATCGCTTGTCTGGGCAACTGAAAAAAGGGAAATGCGAGCTTTACTTGAGGCGTATAATCCTGCACTCGTACCCAAGTACCGGGAAGTCCACGACTGCGCCGACGGAACTATCCGCTCAATCGAAACCGACATGCCATACCCTTTAATCGTTAAACCTTCCGGCCTGGAGGGTAGCCTGCTCGTAAGCCTGGTTCATAATGGCAAAGAACTGCACAGTGCACTAAAACATGTATTTAGCTATGCACAGGAAGCATATGACACTTGGATTAAGCGTCAAACTCCAGCCGTCCTTGTCGAGGAGTTTATGGAAGGTGATATGTATTCGGTCGATACCTATGTAGCGGAAGACGGTACATGTCGCCACGCACCGCCGGTCAAAGTGATAACCGGCCATAAAGCTGGGTTTGAAGACTTTTTCGGCTACAAGCGAATTGCTCCTTCAGGTCTCAGTCCTAATGAAATTAGAGACGCATACCATATTGCCGGAGAAGCCTGCCATGCGCTTGGTCTGCGCGCTATCACCGTACATACGGAGCTGATGAGGACGCCCGAAGGGTGGAAAGTAATAGAAGTCGGACCAAGAATCGGTGGTTATCGTCACGCTATTTACAGCCTGAGCTTTGGCATCAACCACATCATGAATGACATTCAAAACCGGGCCGGCGAAGAGCCTGACATTCCAGGAATTCCATTAAGCCACACTGCCGTTTTTAATATTTACGCTCACGAGGAAGGTATACTAACTGCGGTGAGCGGAGTCGGTGCCGTCAGGCGCTTAGCATCTTTTGTATCACTACGACAAACTCTTCACCCCGGAGAAGAGCTTTACTTTGCCAAACATAATGGTGATCCAGTGTTTGAAGTGATCTTGAACAATAAGGACTTACAGCAATTCGAATCCGATATTGAGTCATTGCAGCAAATGCTCACCTTGCGCGTTCGCGCAAAGCAGTAAAAGACTGGATGCTATATATTTTCGATTCTGTGAGTTTGGTCATTATAGAAATATGCGTGTCAGTTCGTAGTACAATACAATTCAGGCGTTCCACCGGATCGCAGCCATGAAAGCCACGATAACTACCCGAGTAAGTATCGGCGCAAACCAGGACCTGGTATTTAAGTATTTGACAGATTTACGGTATCATTACCTCTGGAATCCGCAAATCCGATCTATTTCTTCAAGAGGCAAGCTTAAACTTGGCAGCAGCTACGATACCGAAAGTATAATATTGGGTATCAACATTCACGCGACCAATCGAGTAGTCGTGTTCGAACCGCCGAACGAAATCCAGATTGAGAATATCACCGGTACCGTACAGTACCAGGCAAACTTCCGACTTAAATCCTACGAGTCTGCCTTCACATTAGTAATCTGTACGACAACCGTTTCCACAGATAATAAAGCGTTCGTTTTTACCGCACCGATAATGAAACAACTGGCCCGGCGTGAACT
The DNA here is from genome assembly GCA_963810525.1 of Candidatus Saccharimonadia bacterium. Classification (GTDB taxonomy): domain Bacteria; phylum Patescibacteriota; class Saccharimonadia; order Saccharimonadales; family UBA4665; genus JAICLK01. Next base: position 852,251 of record CAWENB010000003.1, on the reverse strand, counting down.
ACAAACCGACCTACAGGCGCTCAAGCTTGCGATCGAAAACCGGCTCGAATAGGGCAAGAAGTTATCGTCACTCCTTATTAACCAGCCTTCTCGTTGTGCCACAAACGGCGCCAAAATGGGGGTTTCCTGCGCCGATTGGATCGCCCCTGAGCCGCTACCGTCTCCGTACGACCATACACTTGTTCATAAACCTGGATAGTCGTCACCAGTATTACCATGATGACCGGCCCGATTACGATTCCTAGGAAACCAAGTAGCGCGATGCCTGAGAAAACCGATAAAATCGTCAATGCCGAATCAAGTCTGGCTTCAGGCGGTACCAGCCGTGGCCTGAGCACGTTATCAATGTTCGTGACGATAAGTATATGGCCAGCCACCACCAACACGCCGCCAGCGACATTACCCGTCAGCGCCATAATAATACCGATCGGAATCGCCAAGATGCCGCCGCCGAGCGGCACAAAGGACAGTGCGACAAGAATCATGAGCAAGAAGAAGAAAGCTTGGTGAAAGCCACCGAGGTAAATCAGAGCGGCATCAGTTGCGCCCTGAAGAGTGGCAACGACAAACTGTCCACGCACCATGGCTTTGGTCATCGCGCTAACCCGATTCAGATACAGCTCGCCGACCTCTTCACTGAGCGGATTGAGATTACGCAGCATTTTTAGGATGACCTGTTGATTTCTGAGTAGTGATAAAAACACAAAAATAAATATGATTGCGGTCGTAAAGAAACTGAAAAAGCTGCCGGCATAACCGCTTAGGTTTGACAGGAATGCGGCGCCTATCTTTTGAGCCAAATGAGTGGCCGCTGATTGAATCCACTCCGGAGTCAGTCGAAAGGAGGTCGAGGTTTTGGCTAGCAAATTGTTTATGGAATTGATAAGGTGCTCGCTGGCCGCCGAAATGTCAGTGCTTTGCACGGTGGTCGTCACGTGGTTAATAGTGTGGTCGATCTGCAGCACGGTGAGCATAAGTACAATCGCCAGCGGCAGCAGAATGACAAGCATCGCAAATAAAAAGGTCTGTGCCGCCGAGCGCCCGGAGTTATTATTCCTTCGCAGCCGCCTCAGGTAAAACGGATTAAATAGGAAAGCCAGCACCACGGCGAAAATAATCAGAGTCAAATATTGCCGCAAGAAGTAAGCACCAAAAATAAGGGCAATGAGCGTCGCCACCGTGAGCGCTTTTTTCTGCGGAGTTGTCATGCGATAGCGATACGCCATGCCTTTATTCTCTCATGATTCTTGGTTTACTTTTACTCGCTGTCTCCTTGCGTATACCAAAACGTTACGATATGTCGATTACTGTAAAACTCCGGGCAATCGCGTAAACAAGATGCTTGCGCTTATTAAAGGTCGGTGCTTTAATAACACTTATACGAATAAAACAAAACATGCTTGACAAACTGCTAACCAAACTCGCTCTGCACACTGGCTCACTCGAAACGTTGAGAGAATTCCAAAGCCGGGAAGGACGACAGCGGACATTGCGCGGTTTTGGCGTAGCATTTGTAAGTATGGCTTTGATCGTACAGATTTTTGCGCTCGCCTCGCCGCCGGAGTCGCAGGCCGCTGCCAGCTCCAACGATTTAATACCCGACGGCTTTTCCTCAAAAAGTCAGCTCGTTTCAGATTGCGACGCCAATGCACATCAGGCTAAAACTATTTACGGCTGGTACGGCGTAACTTGCGCGGACATCAACAGCGGCTCGATCGTTTCCATAAAATCTACCGACTACAGCGGCGAATTATATTCGGTCGGGCATCTACCATACGGCTTGCCCGGCGAAACGCCGGTCAAGGTCGCCGGCAGCACGCTTTACTGGCGCTTGCTGCACGGCTGGGATTCCGGCAAATACTCTACCTATAAAGCGGTTGAAGTCAGAGCCGATAACGGCAAAACATTCTTCATTCTCTTCCGATGCGGCAACCTGGTGTCTATAGGATTTCCATCGCAATACGTACCGCCCCAGACTAAACCACAAACGCCACCTATGCTCTGTCAGTACAACAGCAACTTGCCGGCAAGCTCGCCTGACTGCAAGCCATGCAGCGCTGCGACCTCTGCGTTTGATACGTTCAGTTGTCTGACCTACGGAAAGATAGCCAGCAATATCACTGAGAATATCGTGGACGCCAATAATACTACCGCCAAGCCGGGTGACATCATCCAGTATACCTTAACCGTAAAGAACAGCGCCTCGGTGCCCGCCAAAAATTTCACGGTACAGGAAAACTTGAGCGACGTTCTCGATTATGCGGATCCGTCCAGTCTGAACGGAGGAACACTTGACGCGAACGGATTGCTAACTTGGCCACCAGTCGATGTTCCGGCCGACGGCTCGATGCAAAAAATGTTCACCGTACAAGTGAAAGACCCGCTGCCAAAAACCGCGCCAGCACCCGACGATCCGCAAGGTTTCAACAGTATCATGACAAACGTCTACGGTAACGCTGTAAACATCAAAGTTCAGCAACCGACAGTAGTCGCCGCCGCCAAAACTGTAACGACTTCACTGCCAAATACCGGCCCAGGGTCTGGCATAATAGTCATGGTACTCATCGCCGTGTTTGCCGGTTACTTCTATGCCCGCAGCCGCCTGCTCCTCAAAGAGTCTTACATCGCCCAAACACTAGAAATGCAAAGGATGCACTGACGTGAGTGAGCGTTTAATCAACGACAGACCCGAGCATGGTCACGAAACAGTTGAAGCGGGGCACGAAGCCGCTCATGAGCGCGAACGCAGCACGGCTGAAACAGCGCCTGAACAATCCGCCGCGCGCAGTCACGCCGAAGAGTTAGGTCGCAAAGCTGCCGCCGAAAAACGGGTCGAAGCGGCTCGTCCAGCCGAAGCCGACCAGCTTAAAGCCGGCTTAGACGCCACCCCCAACGAGCCGCAGATTCAGGCGGCGCTAACTACTGAGCAACGCCAGCAAACGCTTCGTACTTTCCTCGGACAAATCAGACATCATATGAGCGGCACCGATCAAGCGTTCAGTAAATTCATACACAAACCCTCGGTCAATACGATTAGTGAGGCCGGAGGCAAGACGCTCTTCCGCCCATCGGGCATAATGGCCGGCGGCCTGTTCGCCCTCGTTGGCAGTGGATATTACTTTTACGCCGTTAAGCAGACTGGATTCGGTTACAATTTTACACTTGCCGTACTGCTGTTCGTGGGCGGATTCGCTGTAGGATTGCTTGTTGAAAGTATATTAAAGTTAGTAAGCAAGCGATCCTAGGCGTTTCGTCAGTTTGCAGTATGCGTGAATATTTTAACTGAGCCGAACGGGAACACGGTATACTATTGATTAGGTAGCTAATTAATGAGCACCACAGATTTAGACGAATCGTCATTATTAACCATCTTAGTCAAACGTTCCGCGCGTCTAATAGACCGCAATATCGAACGTTTACTCAAGAAACACGGCATAGCCCGAAGCCAATACCGCGTACTTTACCTGGTAACGCACCGCGGTGAGTTGACGCAGACCGCGCTCGCCGAACTACTCGAGGTACAAGGACCGACGCTGACGCTCATCGTCGACGCACTCGTCCAAAAGGGCTGGCTTGTCCGCGTTGCTGATGATGCCGACAAGCGGGTGAAGAAGCTGCGCCTGACACCGGAAGGCAAAAAAGTATTCAAGCAAGTACCCGATCCACTTGAAACGATCAACGAGACCATCGAGCAAACTATTACTACGGCCGAAGCGCGCCGGCTTGAGGTGTCACTTAAAAAAATCATCAGTCATCTCAATGAAATCGGGAAGGGGTAAGTATGGCACAGGCGAACGAAGATTCGGCACTGCTGATTATGGATGTGCAGCCAAATATTGTTGAACGTATAAAGCACCGGGAGCAATACATGCAAGATATTCTGGCGGCCGTAGCTGCCGCACACAAACTTCGGCTGCAGATAATATACGTCGTTGTTGGATTCCGGCCGGGTCTACCGGAAATTAGTGAACGCAACCAATCATTCAACCCTATCAGATCATCAGACGCAGCTAATAAAATGATCACGCCTCAGCCGGCTATTGAACCGACCGCAGACGATATAGTCGTAACCAAGCGGCGTGTCAGTGCCTTCACCGGCAGCGACTTAGAAGTTATACTTCGCGCGCAGAATATCACCCATCTTGTTTTAGCCGGCATCGCCACTAGCGGCGTCGTCCTTTCGACAGTACGAGAAGCCGCTGACAAGGATTTTCGATTAACCGTACTGGCCGATTTGTGCGCCGCTTTCGACGACGAGGCGCATGGCGTGCTCACCGAAAAAATTTTTCCGCGGCAGGCGACCGTCATGAATTCGGCAGAATGGATAAGCAGCTTGGCGACGCAAAGTGGCAAGTAGCATGCTTGGAAATATCAAACGCCAGGTCAACAATCAGAGCTCGCACTACAAATGGATCGCACTCTCCAATACGACGCTCGGTATGCTGCTGGCGGCGATCAATGCGACAAGTCTAATCATCGCGTTGCCGGTTATATTTCGCGGCATTCACATTAATCCGTTGAGTCCCGACAGCTTTACATTATTGCTCTGGATATTACTCGGCTACATGCTAGTCACCGCTGTACTCGTCGTCACGCTTGGCCGGCTCGGCGATATGTACGGACGCGTCAAGATGTATAACATGGGATTTATCATCTTCTCAGCTGGCGCGCTCGGGGCGGCGCTCACATGGAGCCAGGGCACGCCCGGTGCGCTGGAGTTAATAATTTTCCGGATGATTCAGGCGATCGGCGGCGCGATGCTGATGGCGAATTCGGCCGCGATCCTCACCGATGCCTTTCCGCAAAACGAGCGGGGTATGGCGCTGGGTATCAATCAAATCGCGGCTATGGCCGGATCTTTCGTCGGCATTTTGGTTGGCGGCTTTCTGGCACAATTTTCGTGGCGCTGGGTATTTTTGTTTAATGTGCCGATCGGAATTATTGGAAGTATCTGGTCGTACATAGCTTTGAAGGAAATTGACGTGTTCCATCCGGCCAAAATCGACTGGCTCGGTAATGTCACCTTTGCGGCGGGCTTGGCCGCGCTCCTGAGCGGCTTAACATACGGTATCCGGCCCTACGGAAACGCGACTATGGGCTGGGGCGACCCGTTCGTAATAAGCATGGTTGCTGCCGGAGTTTTCCTTTTGTGTTTATTTGCGCTTGTCGAGCGGCGAGTCAGGGATCCGATGTTCAACCTCTCACTTTTCCGGATCCGCGCCTTCACTACCGGCAATATTGCCGGCTTACTGGCAGCCGTAGGCCGAGGCGGGCTGCAATTCATGCTCATCATGTGGCTGCAGGGTATCTGGCTGCCACTGCATGGCTACGCATTTGCGGCTTAATAACAAAAACTGGTTGCTGCTAGCGCTTTAAGACGGACAGATTTCTTTGTCATTGTTTTCGTTATTCTTGTAAGTACCAACTAAACAAGGAGTAACGAAGATGACTCGAAAGAGCTGTCCGTCTTGCTATTGTACCAACGTAAAGAAAAACGGTGTGAGGAACGGTCTACAGCGCTACGTCTGTCGTACCTGCCGTCGGTCATGGAGCAGTAAAGGCCGCCCTGGCCGTAAGCGAGCTACCCTATGGCACCAGTATGCCTTTGACGGTCGTACCGTGAACAGCTTGGCTAAAGAATACCGGAAAAGTACCGGTTGCATCCGCGCTCAACTCAATGGCTACAGCCCGCCACGCATCATCCAGAAACCGCGTACCGTAGCCGTCATAATGGATGTTACCTACTTTGGGGACTGGGGCCTCCTGGTTGTTATTGACCCATATGCAGTGGCGACGCTTGGTGAGAATACGGTGCTGTATTACGCCACGGTAGACGGGACAGAACGCACCGTAGATTATGAGGTTGCAACAGATACGATTGAAGCAATGGGCTACAGTATCCTGGCGGTCACCATTGACGGCAGACGAGGCGTACGGACTATGCTGGAGGGCAAAGGCATACCGGTCCAGCATTGCCAGTTTCACCAGCTTATGACCATCACTCAATGTCTGACCAAGAAGCCACGACTGACGCAAAATATTGAGTTACGAGCGCTTGCCTTAACGCTCGCTCGGACAGACGAACTAACGTTTGAGGATGCACTCGCTGGTTGGTACAAGAAACATGGGGCATGGCTCAAGGAGCGTGATCCGGTCACCAAAAGATATGCCCATGAGCGTACCAGAAGAGCTTATTTTTCCTTGTGTCGCAACCTACCATATCTGTTCACCTACCAAGCCGATTACATACAGGAAAGTGGCATACGAGTAGCCAACACAACGAGCCCATTAGACGGAAGATTCGGCGTCTGGAAAGACAAGCTCATACCCCACCGTGGAGCCTCAAAACAACGAATAATTACGATCCTCTGGAGTTTCTTCTCTAGAAAAACAGATTAGAGTAGACACCAGAATTTGGTGTTAAGCCGCATTTGCCGATACGCCGCTTTGGGCAGGCATTTACATGCTACCAACCACGTTCGGTTTCCTGATTGCCGGACCTGTTTCCGGGTACCTTTCCGACAAATATGGCGCGCGGCCGTTCGCGACCGGTGGCATGGTCCTGGCAGCTATCAGCTTCGGGCTGATGATGTTTTTGCCGGTTAATTTCCCGTATCCGCTTTTCGCGCTTATTTTGCTACTGAACGGCTTGGCGTTCGGCCTGTTTTCATCGCCCAATACCGCCGGTATCATGAATTCAGTGCCGTCCCGTTTTCGCGGCGTGGCTTCCGGCATGCGCGTGACGTTTATGAACATCGGACTGCCGCTTTCGATAGGCATATTTTTCAGCCTGATGATCATTGGTCTAACCTCGAGCGTGCCGGCAAGTATTTACCACGACTTAACAGCGAATGGCGTACCGGCAGTCGCAGCCGCGAAATTGTCGCATCTGCCGGCTATCAGCTATTTGTTCGCTGCATTTCTTGGATACAATCCACTTAAAACGCTACTTGGGCCAAGCGTACTGCACCACTTAAACCCCGTTGCCGTATCGCACCTGACATCTAAGGAATACTTCCCGCTGATAATCGGCGCACCGTTCAAGCACGGCTTGATAATCGTACTGACATTCGCCATCGTCGCCTGCCTGGCCGCCGCGTGGGCATCATGGCTCCGCGGCGGTAAATACATCCACCAGGAAGAAGCAAATTGAAGCTAACCAACAATTCACCACAAACTATTACATTATTGGTTTAAAATATAATAAAGCTGCATTGCTTGTAAATTTGGGGCCTAAAACACGCTCTGAACTTTGGTGAATGTGGCTCCGGTCACGGCGTAACTCGCCCGCTATTCCGCAACACGAAAACTCTGTGCGGCCGCGGCGGTACCGACATTGATAGAGAGATTGAACATAGGCACGGCATATTTAGTGAAGGCAAGTGTTGCTTAAGTTGGCTGTTGGGCTGAAATGATTACAAAACATTACACTTAAGCCTACAGTGTGCAACACCTAACTCAATTTAATGTTGCAAAGGCCTTGAGTCAATTACGTCGTCCGTAACTTAACAGGGGGAAATATTACTATTTGACAACCATTAAACCAGTCCGCTAATCTCTAATCATAAACATTTAATAAAAACTTAAGAAACGCTAAAAGGGCAGTGTGTCACTATGCGACCATTAAAATTCAAACCACTCGATCAGCGCGGCTTTGACCACGTGCTGATCGTTGTCTTTGTTGGCGTCATGTTCGGCATCATCGGATCGATTTATCTGTATATGACCCACGCCGCTTCGAATGGAGTTGCCCTGGAAGTCTACAGCTTTAGTTCCGGTTATTGCATGGATGACTACCAGGCTGGCGCGACCAGGATCGATTTGTATCCGTGTAATAACCGTACTGCCCAGGCTTGGATCATCGGTAGCGGCAGCGGTTTTACCATTAAATCAACCCAACACACGAACGAATGCGTAACCTCCGGTGGCAGCGCCTTCCTGGAAGGGTGCAACGGCAGTAACTATCAGAAATGGAGCTGGACTACCTTACACCAGTTAAAGAACGAGGCAAACGGCAAGTGCATCGATGACTACAACGGATCTCATGCGCCCAACACTACGCTCGATATGTACAATTGCAAGAATTCATCACAGGGGCCGGCGAACCAGGCCTGGTGGGAGCATGTCCAAAGTAGCTCGAGCGGCAACGGTACCGGCGGCGGCCCGTCGAGCGACAGTTATAGTTCCATTGGGCAGGAATTTATCAACCGGGCCGAGAAGTGGACCGGACTGCCATACTTGGAAGCGGCATCCGCCGGCGCGCACGAAGACGGAGCGTACACTGCCTACAAAAACAGGTGTGAATCAAATGGAATCCCGGTCATCTCGTCTAGCTGCGCAATGGATTGCAGCGGGTTTGTCAGCGTCGTTGTAGATGACGTATTGCGCACAAATTACGGATGGATAGCGTATGACGGTTATCTGGGAAGCGGCAATACAAGTCACTGGCATGTAGTCTCCGCAAGCAGCGCCGAACCAGGAGATATTGCAGTTGGCAATCAACATGTAGAGTTTGTCCTGTCTAGAAGCGGCTCACGCATCACGACCTTTGGCGAACATTCATCGGGGACACACGTCAGCTCAGCAAATCCAGGCAGTTACACCATACTGGCCATATACCGCTGGGAGTAGTGAGCATAAGATCCGATAATACACCGTTTGCATTACGCATCGAACCCGTTGTCACTTACTTGATTGTTTAATGCGGGTCTTTTATATTCATAGACGGAAAGCTTCCGTGCGAAGTTCATGCGAATCTTCAGGTGTGGCTATCTCGTAGTACGTTCGAAAACTGCCATCGGTAATCGGCAGGATGTCGAGATAGCGAAGAGCTCGACCGTCAGCCGACTGGGCGAACGGTTCGTCGCCGATGGCTTGGAAAGAGTCAGGCGAAGTTCCAACTGCGATACCGGTGCGCTCCTCGTAATTTTCGGCGGCACTGGCCCGTCCGTCATAAAAGGCCAGTACCATATCGGATGCAAAATGTACGGCCGTAATACGCACGCCGCGCTGGTCCCATTTGCCCGGACGGGGTGCTAGGGCGATGCCATCAGCCCATTTCCAATCCAGACCGTCGCGGCTAGTGGCATAGCGACTCACCATTCGATCTTCATCGTGACGAACGTCTAGCGGGTGAAAGCACGCCCAAAGATGCCACCGTCCATCGCGCTGGATAATCACCGTATCTTTCACGGCCCAATCCTCATCACCGGGCAGCACGACTTTGCGGCTGGTTGGGTTGAGTTCGGCCGGACCGCTTGCTTCGAGCACTTCAACCCGCCAGTGTTTCGTGCCGGCCGTGGCGCAGCTCAAATATAGCCGCCACTTGTGTTTGTTGACGCATACGAGCGTCGGGCGCTCAAGCGACTCGGCGTCCATGGCGTCTTTGGGAATCATAGTGACTGTTTCGAATTTTAAGCCGTCGTGCGAGCGGGCGATCACTACGCCCTGGCCACGCCCAAACTCAACCGGATGCCGCAGACGGTAGGCCAGGTAAAAGTAGCCCTCGTACTCCACAGCGCTCGGTGCACCGACCCAATAGCCTTCGCCGGGCCCCGGTGCCGGCACCGCCAAGTGCGATCGAGCAGGGTGCGGCAGAAATTTCCGTGCCAACTTCAGTGCCTTGTCCTCAGGAATACCATTTACCATCTCGACTCTTTTAAACCTCCCGTGTCGTCAAGGTTATGCTTTTGAGATAATTATAATTCAGCCTGGCGTATTCAGCCACTTTCCGGATATTCTGGTACTATGACTTACTTGCTGAGCCCGCACATCCGGGCGGTATTGTTTGATCACGATGACACCCTGGTCGCAACTTATCGGGCCAAATTCGCAGAGCACAAATATATCGCCAAAACTTACTACAACCGCGAATTGACTGACGCCGATATTCTGCCACATTGGGGCAAACCGTTGCGCGCACTCATGACGGAGCTGTACGATACCGACGATGTCGAGCAAGCGCTTGCATACAATCTATCCGTGCACAGCCGGTTTCCTAAGTTATTACTCCACGACACGATCAAAACACTCACAGCACTGCATCAAGCCGGCAAAAAACTTGGAGTCATTACCGCGACACATCGCATCAGCTTCAACTACGACCTGGAAACGCTCGGTATCCCTTCGTCACTCTTTGACTACACGCAAACAGAGGAAGAAACGACATTTCACAAACCCCACCCACGCGTATTTGATCCGGCTAAGGCCTGGCTGAAACAGGAAATGATTTCGCCGGACGAGGTATTGTACGTGGGCGACGCACTGAATGACCTACGGGCGGCGCATGGTGCAGGCTTCGAGTTTGTCGGCGTTTGTACCGGACTTTGTACGGCCGCAGGATTTAAACTTTATGGCGCTTCGACCATTACGAAATTGGGCGATTTGACCAATATTGAAACATGATTGATAGCGAATTATTTCAATAGATTCGTGTGGCCGGGCTACAAATTCCGGCCTAAAGCTTCCTCAAGTGCCGTGAAATTGGTCACTTTTAGCCCATTTGAGACCACAAGAACAAGCCCGGCATCTTTCAACTTTTTAAGTTGTCGGTTAACCGTTTCGCGGGTCAAGCCTGCACGAGCGGCAAGCTCGGTTTCTTTCAAAGCGACAAAGTAGCTACCGTCAGCTTGTTGGTCGCCGTACCTCCGACATGACAGGATAAGTTCATATAGCAGCCGGTTCGGCGCTGTGCCGCCCATAAGATGCGCCTGACGCCGCACGAGACCATCAAGCCCGCGTAAAATTCTGGACAATAGATCGAACGCAACATCCGGATTGGTGCGCACGAAATCGAATACCGCTTCGGCTGGCGCAACCTGCACCATGGCAAGCGTAGCCGCACTGTAAAAATACTCGTTCGGTGTTTTGTTGATGGCATACGTCATCGGGAAAAAGGCCATCGGTTTAAATACATTCACTACTACTTCGTCGCCGTTATCGCCGATGTCGTACTGTCGCACCTGGCCTTCAACCAGCCGGAAAACCCCCTCCGGCGGTTCACCGGCGAATATCATCATATCGCCTTTTTTGAATGAACGCTTGGGATACTGGGCAAAAAACGCTTCTATCTTCTGTGAGACATCCGCTGGCGTGCTTGCACCGCTCATACTAGTAACTATATGTCCGGTCCTCCTTCAGCACAAGCTGATATTGTGATTTTTGCCACATAGTGACTTAGGTCAATGTAATGACATAAGCGATAGCGGACAATGCTTACTGTGAGGCAAGGGGGTAAAAAATATGAGCAATCACACACTACAAACATATAGCGGGCCGGGCGGTATGGCCTTTGAAGACTTCTATGACGACATCAACGACCATTGGCAGGAAAAAGCCCGGCGATTGCAGGTACGCCGGTGGCGGGCACTCAGGCGCGAATTGCAGGGAGGTGTCAAATGGCCGTCTACAGCGACAAGCAGACAGCGGTTCAACCGAAGAGTCCGGAGACAGCACACGAGCACGAGCTTAGAATAAAACAGGAACTACGCGCAGCAGGCGCAACGCATCTTGGTTTATCAAAGTTTGCGTTGCGCCATTTGCCTAATATCATTCATCCGTCAGAGCATATCAAAGGCATTGTATACGGTCGCTATGGCAACGGTGCCAGCTATTTTAAACTAAATGAAGGATCGCTCGTGGCGACCGACCGGCGGGTTATATTCGTGGATTACAAGCCTGGCTACAGCAATATTGAAGAACTTACTTACGATGTGATATCGGGCATTAAGCACACTACTAGTGGATTTTTTGCGGGAATTACGCTTTTTACCAGAATCGGTACCTACGAGCTGCATTATGTCAATACCACATGCGCGGCCAAATTTATGGAATATATCGAAAAGAGGCGTGTGGAATCAGAAGAAATCGTAACCTCCAGAACAACCGATGCACCAGAAGTTATCCAAAAGGAGTTGCCGACTGCGGTAACTTCTCAGTCAAACGCGATCGATGCGCAGACGCATGACTTCCTGCGTTCGCACGACACGGCCGTTTTGTCCACGATCAGCCGCAATGGCGATGTCCATGGAGCGGCAGTGCACTACTTTAACGGAGCTGATGGTAATTTGTTTATCTTAACTAAATCCGGTAGTGGCAAGGCGCATGATATTTTCGCACACCGGCAAGTGGCGCTTACCGCGTTCGATGTCTCAGCTATGCAAACTGTACAACTGAACGGAATTGCGGAAATCGTCGACGGACGCCAGTTAAAAGACTGGATATGGCGAACCGCCACGGCACAGCGTCAGTATGGCGATATTACACATCGGCCACCGGTAGTTTATCTTCGTGACGGGTCCTTTATAGCCATACGAATCACACCTGAGTATTGTCGCTTTAGTGACTACAAAGTCCAGGAGTAGAGCATGATATTGCAAATATGTCGCAAATATACTAGACTCCTCATTATACAATGACCGACCAACATACGACACTAACCGGCTACCTGAAAAACCACGGCTACAGTCTTACCAGACAACGCCAGGCTCTGTTTGATTTGCTGGACGGCAAAGAGCCGGTGAGCATGCGTGAGCTTTCTGAAGCGGCAAGGCCGCATATGGATCGCGCTAGTGTCTACCGCACCATCGAGATTTTTGAACGCATTGGGGTAGTGCGCCGCGTGCATATCGGCTGGAAATACAAGATAGAGCTCAGCGACGCCTTTGCCGGTCACCATCACCACCTAACGTGCCTAAGCTGCAAAAAAATCATTCCCATAAATGAGCAAGCCCTGGAAACCTTCATCGAAAACCTGTCTTCAAGCTATAATTTTTTACCGAAGGATCATCAAATTGAGATTCAAGGTTATTGCAGCGCCTGCAAAAACACAGTCTTGGCTGCTTAAAAACTTGCGCTAGTGCGTTACTATTGTATAGTTTTAGTAGATAAGGAGGGACGGTGATGCAGCTGCTAGGACCAGAAAGGTTGGAGCTTCCACGGATCAGTATGATAAGCGAAGAGGAGTCCAATGCGATTTTGGACGCCCAGGCAAGATTATGGGCCGCTATGCAAGGTGCGTTGCCGAATAAAGGAGCCCCCAAGTGGTCGATATTTAGGGGTCGCGAAATTCCAAGCGCACGAAAAACTTATCCCGAGGAAGGCAGGGACGGCAACAGCCCGAGGCGCGTAAGTGCCTGGCTTGGCCGGACGGCCGGACGGAATGAGGTTCGATTATACACACAGATTGTCGCGAAAGGTTCAATTACCAATGTAAACGCACAGGGCGACGAGGGCATCGGCTGGGAAGAATTGGAGCCCACCGTAACTCAGGCGGAAACTCGCAATGGAACGGTACGTCTTCCCCTCGAAGATGGCGAAGGCGGAACCGAAATGTATACTCCATTAATACTTGCGCGTCTTGTCGGGCCGGATGTCTTGTTGCGGCATATGGGTTTTGCCATAGCAACCGTCGGTCAAATCGTTGCCGTGCAGGGTGGAGAAGTCAGTCTCCAGGGCACACGAGAAGCACTTACGACCGCTCAAACTCAGCAACCGTAGGATTTGAGTCTGCAATTTAGTGAATTGTATACGGGACCGTTCATTGCCGCCGTTCCAGTTCCATGTATATTGGTCTAATTTAAAGCCATCAAAAGCCCCTAACACTTGTTCCGGCTCATCATGCAGGCGATTCTCTGTAGATAGTTTCCTGGAGCGTTCTTGGGCGAGGTCGAAACTATGTCAAAGTCGTTAAGTCATACTAATTCTTTGTAGCGATTTTCCTGTATCCAACAGAGACGACGGCCGATACGCGGGCTTACTTTTTAGAACCCTCCCGAAAGCAAGGTATAATCATAAGCAGATATGACCGGACGCACTCATGATTTAGCCGCCATTACCGCGCTAGGCATCGTAACTTTCGCTACTACGCCGCCGGATATGACGCTCAGCACTATGCTGATTGCGGTGCTCGCTAACCAAATTGGCGGCATCCTGCCGGACATCGACCAGCCGACGGCGCCGCTGTGGCGTAACCTGCCCGAGGGGAAAATCTTCGGCAAAGTATTCGATAAATCCGTCGGTGGGCACCGCTTTATCACGCATTCACTGCTGGGAGTAGCGATTTTCGGATTTCTGGCCCACTTACTGCTTGGCTTCTTGCATCCGATTATGCCCGGCGTCAACAGTGGGTACGTCTGGTGGGCATTTATGATTGGGCTCGCAAGCCACCTCGTCATGGACACGTTCACTAAGGAAGGTGTGCCATGGCTATTGCCGATACCGTTTAAGTTTGGATTTCCACCGATTAAGGGTTTGCGCATCACAACTGGCAAGTTTGTTGAGACTTGTCTTGTTTTTCCACTAATCATAATTTTTAATATTTGGTTTTACTCTCACCATTATCAAACGGTGCTCAACTTCATTCACCACCGGCTTAGATAAGAATTTTTAAGCTTTACGGTGGCGTAGGCCGCGGCGCTTCTTCGCGCTGCGGCGGGTATGATCTGTTTCGTCCTCGATTTCATGGCCGACGATCTCTTCCAGTAGGTCTTCGATAGTTACAATGCCGACGATCTCGTCATCCCGCTCAACCGGAAACAAATGCGTGCCGCCGCTTAAGAATTTACGGAACAGCGTGTCGAGCGCCGTCATGCTGCCGACGACTTGCGACGGATACAGCGGCAGGTCTTCCACCCGACGCGACGTAGCATCGAAGTCCAAGTCGACCAGATCCTTCATGAGCAATACACCGAAGCAGGTCGTATGCTGACGATTGAGGATCGGGATGCGGCTCCAGCCGTGCTCTTTTATCTCGTCGATTTTGGCGGCATCAATTTCAGTGCCAGGCGTCAGCCAGAAAACTTTGCGCAAGTCCGTCATAATGTCTCGGACCCGTTTCTCGCTCAGCTGCAGTGCGCCACGCATAATTTCAATTTCATCATCGTCGAGTTCGCTTTCGTCCGAACGGGCGTGCTCGGCGAAGACCAGCCCGAGCTCATGGCGCGTTTGCAGTTGCGGTGTCTCCGGACCGAGCAATTTATCGAGTAAGAGCTGCAACGGCTTGGCAACCGGATAGGTAACTAGGGTCATTACTCTAAGCAGTGGCGCCAGCCGGGAGCAGAATCCCAGCGCGTTATGCGCAAAAAAGGCCTGCGGCGTTATTTCGCCGAATATGACGATAAGTAACGTTGTGACTATTTCGGCGATGAATCCATTGTATCGATTACCGAGAACGAGCGACGTACCGGCAATGGAGGCGACATTTGACAATAATATACCCGCCAAAGTCAAGTGGAGGTTTTTGCGAAACGGTAGCACTCGCCGAGCGGCAACGTTACCGAGTGACGCCTTGCGCCGCAGATCACCGATGTGCAGCGAAACAATACCGATATTGAGGCCTGAACAAACTGCCGAGGACCCAACCAGTACCATTACTTCCACGAATATAACCCACGACGGCATCACTTAACTCCCGAAACCTCTGAATGATCCGCCAAGTTTCATTCATCTAATTGTAATGAATATGCCGCTATAATGAAATGCAATGACATACTCTCGACGGCATTCACATAGTTTCATACCCTTAATTATGTTGCTGGTGCTGGTCGTACTAGTAGTCCTCAAGACCTCATTAGGGAAACCTGCAGACCAAAGCCCGTCCAATACAGGCGCCGTACCCGCCGCACAGGCTCCGCAGGGCAGCCTGTCACTCGTTACGGAACCGCAGGCAGGCATCTCGCGGGTACTCGGGCTCATCAATAGCGCTAAAACTTCCGTCGACCTGGTAATGTATGAACTCAATGACCCGCAGGTCGAGCAAGCTCTCAGCCTGTCCCGGCAGCGCGGTGTCCGCATTCGCGTACTGCTCAATGGCGGCTACTACGGCAAACCGGACACAACCAATCCAAATCAAGCGGCATATGACTATCTGCAGGCCCAGCACGTACCGGTACGATGGACACCGAGCTACTTCGCGCTGACACATCAGAAAACGCTCGTCGTCGACGGAAAGACAAGCCTTATCATGACCTTCAATCTTACGCCGCAGTATTACAGCACTAGCCGCGACTTCGGCGTTACCGATACGGACGCCCACGACGTGGCCGCGATCGAGACCGCTTTCAGTGATGATTGGCAAGATCAGAAAACCGCGGCACCGGCCGGTGACGACCTGGTGTGGAGCCCGGATTCGGAATTTGCCACCCTCAGTCTCATCAACAATGCCAAAACAAGTATCAATATTTATAACGAAGAGATGGCCGACAGCAAAGTTGTAAGCGCTCTCGGCGCAGCCGCTATGCGCGGAGTCCAGGTACGCGTCGTCATGACCGACAGCAGCGAATGGCACAGTAATTTCACTAAATTAAAAGCCGATGGCGTCCAGGTCCATACATTCACCGCAAGCGCGCCCATTTATGTTCACGCCAAAATGATTGTCGCCGATAACAGCCGCGCGTTTCTGGGTTCGGAAAATTTTTCCACAACTTCACTAGAACGCAATCGCGAGCTCGGTCTTATCACGGCGGACAAGGACATCATATCGGACCTCAACACTACATTTAGTAGTGACTTTCAGCACGCTACACCATACTGAAATCAGGCAATTTCAGCAAATCTCCAATAAGCGGAAATAAGATTGTGAAGACCGCACATTTTTGTTATGGTAATATTCGGTGCAAGTCCCGCTCCACGTGTTGTAAAATTGTCTGGAGCTAAACGTAAAGTGCCAAACATAAAACATGGACAATATGCCTCGCAGACCCCAAAGTGTTGACGGGTTTATCCCGCGTTCGCCCCAGACTCGCCATGTCGGATTCGAAAACCGGCCGCGTCTAGACGGCCAGCTTCAGGGTGTCCGTGTGCGTCGACCGGGTTACTATGGTCCGACACCGACCCGCGACCGCGTAAGCAACTTTACGACTCGTTCGGCGCCGGTTACCGCACCAGGCGATTCACTTGAGCAAAATTTGCAACTGCCGCGGCCACAGCAACCACAACCTCACCATCAGTTGAGCCGAGTTAATTTCGAACAGCATGCCAAGCCAAAACGGAAACGTCGGGCTGGTCGCTTCAAAACAATCGTCAAGCGAACATCGCTCGTCCTGGCCGCACTGCTATTGCTAAGCGGTGGCTGGTTGGGCTGGAAGGTGTTCCGCAATACCGGCAAGGTCTTCGGAAGCAGCAGTGATTTGCTCGGTTTTCTAAGCGCCACGAAGTTAACGTGTGAAAACACTGGCCGCTGTAATATTTTGCTAGCCGGCAACTCGGCTGACGACCCCGGCCACGATGGCGCCAACCTCACCGATTCGATTATGGTCATCAGTATAGATGTCAAGAACAATACGGCTTTTATGCTCAGCGTACCACGCGACCTCTATGTCAATATCCCAGGCAACGGCTACGCCAAAATCAACGAGGCCTATCCTGACGGCCAAAGCGACAATTTCTCGCAATCCGGCTACCCGAAGGGCGGCATGGGACTACTGGAAGAAACCATATCGCAGGATTTCAATATACCCATAAGCTATTACGCGCTGGTAGATTATTCGGCGCTCCGTGACGCCGTGAACGCCGTCGGTGGTATCTCGGTAAATATTCAAAGCGACGACCCGCGCGGCTTGTACGATCCGAGCATAGACTATGCAACGAACGGCCCGTTGGTTAAACTTACGAACGGGTGGCACAACCTCAATGGCGAACAGGCGCTTGACCTCGCCCGTGCCCGTGGTGACGCTTACGGCTCATACGGCTTTGCTGCAAGTGATTTTGCCCGCGAGCAGGACCAGCAGTTGATAATCATGGCACTCAAGGCCAAAGTCATGTCCAGCAGCGTGCTAACCAACCCCATCAAACTCGGCCAATTGTTTGACACCTTCGGGAACAACGTCCATACCGACCTGAAAACCGGCAATATCCGCCGCCTATACGACATATCGAAGAACATTAGCAGTTCAAGCATTAAATCATATGCTTTGAACGATGTCAGCTTCAGCGGGCAAAAGGATGTCGATCTGCTTACCGGCTACCAGACGCCGAACGGTGAATCAGCGTTGATTCCGGCCGCCGGAATGGGTAATTACACCCAAATACAGCTATTCCTGCAGCAAATTATCTCCAATAATCCGGAAGTCAAAGAAGCTGCCGATGTGGTTGTGCTCAACGCCGGCAACACCGCCGGCCTGGCCGGAGCCGAAGGCAAACTCTTGGGAAGTAAGGGCATGAATGTCAGTGCCACTGCCGATGCGCCGACCCAGCAGGCCGGCAACACCATCATCGACAATAGCAAAGGCAAAGACCCGGCGACGCTTTCGTCACTAAAATCACTGTACGGTGCTACCATCACAACAGCGAGTCCATTGACTGGTGCCTATCCGGATGCGACATTTATCGTCATCCTCGGCCAAAACCAGCCGATGCCCAATTGATTTTCAGTGCAAATCTGGACATAAATACTCCGCCAGATAAAAAACTCCAAGATTTACGTAGCTCCGGTGCCTCACTCGATGGCTCGCCGCATGAATCGCGAAACTTATCGTTTGAAGCTGAACTTTTTTACTTTACGCTTTTACGTAAAAAGTTATGGTCATTGCTATAATCACATAATGAATGAGGGGACATGCTGAGATTTTATAAAATCCCGGGGCCGGCAACGGCAGCCAAGATAATATCCAGTCGGCTCACAACGGAACTCGCTGAGCACAAGCCGGTGGTCTGGACGCTGTCGGGCGGATCGAATATCGCCATTGAAGTTGCGGCAATGCGGCTAATACCTGTTGATCTGCAAAAATTCTTAGTGATTATGATTGATGAGCGCTATGGTCCGTATGGGCATCCGGACTCCAACCTGCAGCAGCTCAGCACTGCTGGCTTCGACCCGGGCAAGGCCAACCTTATTCCGGTGCTTACGCCCGTAAACGAAACCCTCGAAGCCACCGCTGAAAGGTACGAATCCGCAACCCAAGCCGCATTCGCTAAAGCTAGCGCTATATTGGCACAGCTCGGTATTGGCAGCGACGGCCATATCTCCGGCATACTGCCACATTCTGCCGCTGTTTCGGCAACAGGCCTGGTATGCGGCTACCGAAGCGAACAATTCGCCCGTATTACCTTCACTTTTAAAGCACTTGAAAAAGTATCCGCCGCTTACGTCTTTGCGTTTGGCGCCGACAAACGCGACCAAATCGAGCGCTTGCGTGACGAAACGTTACCGCTCGAGACCCAGCCAGCGCAAATCCTCAAACGAATTCCAGAGAGTAATATTTACTGCGATCAGATAGGACAGGCGGTATGAGTGCGGCGCACCGTTCGCTTTTTTCGCTAATGTAAAACCTTAAGGAGAGCAGCCTGTGAGCCAAAAGCGCGACACTAAACTCAATCCAAGCATCATTGTAATCTTCGGCATCACCGGCGATTTATCTCAGCGCTACATATTGCCGGCGCTGTATCACCTGATGAGCGCCGGCTTGCTGCACGACCAAACCGAAATTATTGGCGTGTCGCGGCGTGATGTTTCTGTCGACGATGTACTGGACCGGACCACGCTCTGCGTGCTCGAAGAGGACAATGTCTGCGATGAAGCAGCTCTCCAACGTATGCGGTCGGCCATACGCATGTTCCGAATGGACTTGAACGCCGGCACGGATTACGACCGACTGCTCAAGCTGCTAAACGGACTCGAAGACAAGCATGGCGTGTGCATGAACCGGCTGTATTTTTTGTCAATCCCGCCAATCGTTTACCTGCCGATTGTTCAGCTGCTCGGTGAGCACGGGCTGAACGGCAGCTGCCAGCACGACAAGGCCGCCACCAGGCTGCTAGTCGAGAAGCCATTCGGTTACGATCTATCCTCAGCCCAGCAGCTCATCAGTGCAATAGGCACAGAGTTCAAGGAAGAACAGATCTACCGGATTGACCATTACCTCGCCAAAGAAACGGTACAGAATATTCTGGCCTTCCGACTGCATAATCCTATCTTCGAGGCGCTCTGGAGCAACCGGTACGTGACCAGCATTACCATAGAGGCTAAAGAGCGCATTGGCATCGAACACCGGGCGACATTTTACGAGCAGACCGGCGCACTTCGTGACTTTATCCAGAGCCATCTGCTGCAGTTGCTGGCCATCACTACCATGGAAAAACCACCTGTCATGAACAGCAATGAAATTCACCGCGCACGGCTACGGCTCCTCGAATCTATTGAACCCGTACCGGCAAGCAAAATCAACGAACGCACTATCCGCGGCCAGTATGACGGCTATCGCGATGAGGTCGGAAACCCAGAATCGTCCGTAGAAACGTATGCGTCACTCACGCTATATATCGAAAGCGATCGCTGGAAGGACGTCCCCGTTACCGTTCGCACCGGCAAAGCACTGGATGAGAAACGAACTACCATCATCCTCACATTCAAAGACCCCGAAGGGTTAACCCGTCATGCCAATACGCTGACCTTTTACGTGCAGCCGCACGAAGGTATCGGCGTCGACTTGTGCGTCAAGCGGCCCGGTTTTGACAATGAAGTGCAGTCCGTTCCCATGGAATTTCTATACGAGCGCAATTTCAATGCAACCCATGTGCATCCCGATGCGTACGAGCGTGTACTCGTTGATGCCATACGAGGGGACCGCACTCTTTTTGCCACCAGTGACGAAGTTCTTGCCAGCTGGCGCATACTGCAACCTGTCATCGAAGCCTGGAGCAAAAATGACCAAGGTCTGCAAGCCTATCGTAAGGGCAGTACCGGCCCGATAAGACAGTAAACATCGCCGCCACATTGCGATTAAATAAGCATTAGCCGTACAATGGCCATATTGTGCGCAGACAATAACCATGGCATCCATTGAAACCGGAAACGAAATTATTGATTCTCTTGCGTCTGTCCTGAGCCGGATTGACCCCAGACACGGCCTTGACAACGAAAAAATGAGAAGTCGTATCGAAGCGGCATTAGCGGGGCACGCCATCGGCACTTTGATCAACCAAACGCTTATAGTAAGCACGCGACTTGCTATCACTAGAGTTCCCGGCGAAGGTCTAAACAAAGTTACTGCCCTGGTACGTTCAAAACCTTTCGACGTCAAAGGAGATCTGGCTGTCATTGGATTTGCGGAAGTAAACAGTATCGGCTTGTGCGATCTGACGCTAAATTTCGCTCCGGGTAGCGACATCGTCGGGTTCAGCCAGCTTCCTGAAGACGTTTCGCAACAGGAAATCCATGTACCAATCGGCCATATAGTCATGTGTCATGCTATACCGCTCACAAACTTGTAGCGGGCGAATCTGGCTTGCCGGATTAAATCGGCATTGACAATTAGCGGCAAGCGTTTTTAGATAAGAGCATGCGTATCGGCGAAGGTTTCCCGTATGAGCCACTCGATAAAAGCCGAAGAAACCACATTATACGTGTCTGTGGCGGAGATCAGCTAACAGCCAAAGGAATCGGTAGGTTTCTTAAAGAGGTTGGACGGCCGGCGCTTGGCCCCAGGCTGTCGGTCCAGAATCTCTTGCTGCATCTATTGAACCAGCGCTCGGAAATGGCGCTTCATGGCTACGATATAAATGCTGCCCGGGGATTTTCGCTAGGGGTATTGTTGTATGCGGGCATAACCAGGGAAGTTAATCAGATTGATCATATTCCCGCCGATAATCTGGTGTTACAGCAAATAGTCGGCAGGGGAGCCCGGGATTTTGCCCAAGAGTGCGCCGCAAGAATCGACATTGCCCATGCAGACTTTCTCGATCTGGCTCGTGCAGCCGGGTCGGTTTTGCTCGGTCCGTCCTATACAGAGAGCGAGACTCCAGTCCTGGCAACAAGCATGGGGGCCGGGGCTGTCGACCTCCTAATTAAAGAGACTTTGGATCATGAAGCACTTTTACGTATGACCGGATCCAGGCGGAATCTCGAACTAACCCATCCATTTATGTCAGTTGAAACTGCAGCCGAGCTGGAGGCCCAGTTTACCGCGCCGACCGGACCCGATGCGTAGCGGCATTTTGTTGCTACAATAATGGCACGAAAAATTGGATGTCCCATACTTGCGGCGACGTATGCGCTCAAAGAACGTGTCGGTAAAAATGCCAATTTGCTACAATCATTAAGATGCTTCAAATTTCCGACGAACAGTTCGAGGACCTGATCGGGCAAGCGCTCGATGAGCTGCCCAACGAGTATGTTTCACGGTTACTCAAAGACGTCGCCGTAACCTGGCAGGACGACCCGACACTAGAGCAGCGCGCCAAACTCAAACTGCGCTGCAATCAAACGCTTTTCGGGCTGTACGAAGGCCGGCCGTTGCCCGAACGCTTCAGTGGCTACGGCAAGCTCACACCGGACAAAATCACCATTTTCAAAAACCCGATTGTCGCCGCCAGCCCCGATATGCACGCGCTCAAGAATGAAATCAAGCATACTGCATGGCACGAGATGGCCCACTTCTTCGGCCTGGATCACAACCGCATCCACGAACTGGAATAAAGCAGATTATTGCCAGTCGCCGCAAGGCATAGTACATTCATTGGTAAGGTTTCAGGTATGGCAAGTGAATTTAATTCGACAACAGCAGACAGTGAGTTTCTCGATGCACTGAGCAGACACTTCATTGAGGGCATGGCCAGCTTTCGATTGGTGGGCGAAATGACGAAGTTCGCACACTATATGACCGATTCGCTACTCTGCAGATTCGAGGAGTTGGACATATCACCCGGCACATTTAACTATCATAATGCAGGCTCGCTGAATATCGCCATTACACCAGCGGAAGCAGTCACGGATAGTAGACCAGACCGGCAAATATGGCGCATCACCACGAATCGTTTTGAATCCAACTTAAGCGTGAGCGGCGAAACAACGGAACTTACGTGGATTCAGGACTACTTCTGGCAGCCAAATAGGTTGATATTAGCGGGGAAAACCGGCTTCGTAGAAAACCCAATATACCAGGCGACCACAAACCCACCGGAGATTGACGTTCCGCCTTTTATTAAGCCGAGTGCCGATGGCACGTACAAACTCAGGTCAAGCACAAAGTATATTCGCCCCAATCTCACTCCATTACCGCTCTTGCCGCACGGCCGTCTACGAGCAATACAGGATTACAATCGGTCGGTTGGCAAGATTTTAAATTCGCTTTCCTATGTTTCATCAGCCACCGCCGAAAGAGCCGCGCCGGCTCAAAATGACGAGCGCGATTAACACGCTGCGAATTTGAAACGTCATGTCTGCAGCAGCAATTGCTTGCAATTAATTATTCTTGTGTCATTATTTATATCATGAAAAACCCGTCAGCTCCGGGCGGCGCCTTGCATGCGTTAGCAATACGCGGTTTAGGTGCGCCACCCGGCGAAGTAGGTGATCTAAATGTCAAGTTGGCACACCCGCGGGCGGAAGTACAGCGGCTTACACTTGCCCACTTCTGCCGTTTGGGAGGATTGAAGCCCGGCTACAACTGGGCGCTCTACAATCTTCCGCCGGTCGCCAACATTACCGACGAGAGCATACCCGGGCACACGATAAGCCGAGAACTGCTCCTACTCGTGGACGCACGCGATCCGTCTTCAACACCGCCGCTTCGATTTATCACAAACGAATACTACCAGGCGGCCGATAGGTCGCAAGTGTTCACAAAAGACATAATGGTTGCCCACGGCATCGCGCAAATGCGCGTCAATGCGTATGAAGCAGGAGGCAGCCAGTCCTGCAACAGTTCGCCCATAATTACCGCACTCGTCGGTACGCTGGCAATAGTGAACTACCAAGATCGCATCCAGCAAAATGGGGTACAAGCATTCATCAGACCCGGATCGGATTCATGGTTCGAGCCGACACGCCTGGTGCACGCCGACCCGTTCGGAAAGCTTGATGATCCGCTCGACCAATTCGATGCTCTAACGGCGGCTCAAGACCTGCTCGCTGAGGTCACCAACACCCAGCCCACCCAATCGGGCGTCCAGCAACGCATCGGATAGTGCCAGACGAAAATATTAGAGATGCCAATTTTAGCAAGAACAGGCGATTGCTATTTCTAAACATGCATAATCATGTCATGATTATACTTATGGGCTTAATAACAAAAACTGGTTGCTGCTAGCGCTTTAAGACGGACAGATTTCTTTGTCATTGTTTTCGTTATTCTTGTAAGTACCAACTAAACAAGGAGTAACGAAGATGACTCGAAAGAGCTGTCCGTCTTGCTATTGTACCAACGTAAAGAAAAACGGTGTGAGGAACGGTCTACAGCGCTACGTCTGTCGTACCTGCCGTCGGTCATGGAGCAGTAAAGGCCGCCCTGGCCGTAAGCGAGCTACCCTATGGCACCAGTATGCCTTTGACGGTCGTACCGTGAACAGCTTGGCTAAAGAATACCGGAAAAGTACCGGTTGCATCCGCGCTCAACTCAATGGCTACAGCCCGCCACGCATCATCCAGAAACCGCGTACCGTAGCCGTCATAATGGATGTTACCTACTTTGGGGACTGGGGCCTCCTGGTTGTTATTGACCCATATGCAGTGGCGACGCTTGGTGAGAATACGGTGCTGTATTACGCCACGGTAGACGGGACAGAACGCACCGTAGATTATGAGGTTGCAACAGATACGATTGAAGCAATGGGCTACAGTATCCTGGCGGTCACCATTGACGGCAGACGAGGCGTACGGACTATGCTGGAGGGCAAAGGCATACCGGTCCAGCATTGCCAGTTTCACCAGCTTATGACCATCACTCAATGTCTGACCAAGAAGCCACGACTGACGCAAAATATTGAGTTACGAGCGCTTGCCTTAACGCTCGCTCGGACAGACGAACTAACGTTTGAGGATGCACTCGCTGGTTGGTACAAGAAACATGGGGCATGGCTCAAGGAGCGTGATCCGGTCACCAAAAGATATGCCCATGAGCGTACCAGAAGAGCTTATTTTTCCTTGTGTCGCAACCTACCATATCTGTTCACCTACCAAGCCGATTACATACAGGAAAGTGGCATACGAGTAGCCAACACAACGAGCCCATTAGACGGAAGATTCGGCGTCTGGAAAGACAAGCTCATACCCCACCGTGGAGCCTCAAAACAACGAATAATTACGATCCTCTGGAGTTTCTTCTCTAGAAAAACAGATTAGAGTAGACACCAGAATTTGGTGTTAAGCCTACTTATGAGAGAACTAGAACCCGGAGGCAGCAAGCATGCCTTGGTCGAGCGCGGGCTGCTGACGCCCGGCGGCGAGTTACGAGATTTGGATGCTGAGTTAACCCTGGCCCGCGATGCTATACGCGAAGTCATGTTCGGAATTTTTCGCGGGTTAACCGGCATGCAACCCGGCTTTAACTGGGCGGTTTACAATTTGCAACCCAAATTCGCACCAGGTTACGAGCTGGATGAGGATATGGAACGCGAAATCCTGCTCGTTATCGACACCCGCGACCCGGAGCTCACGCCGTCTATCCGCATCCTCACAAATGAGGGCTTCGATGTTGACGACCATACCCAGTACCTGATTGACGATTTTACACTGGATTTCGAAGACGACGCGGATTACTTCATCAACACCGCGGTTGAGCTTGATAACGGAAAGCTCAGCGATGATGTACCGTTGTTCGTCGTCGACGATGGTGAGCTTGTCGTCGAAAATTTCGCCGACTTTACCGCGTCATACGGCCTCAGCGAAACCGTGTGGCACAGGCGACGCAGGCAAACAGTAAAAGCCGCAGCAAACCCTTTTGGACTAATCGAAGACCAATTCGACCAGCTCGATGCGCTGGCAGCAGCCCAAGCGATCCTAGCTGAAATCACCACCTCACTCACCACACCCGCCTGCTTTGGCGTCCAGCAAAATCTCGGTTAGGGCATTCGCAAAAACCAAAACCACACATCGTCCGACACGTTTCAAAACTTGTATCGCCCTGATGATACCCGCCACTTATCCACAGAGTTAAACATTAGCATGTTAAAAAACGTTTGATTCGTTTTGACAAATATTGTTAGTGCGCTATAGTGTGAGTTAGCCATCGGGAGGTGGCTAGCAACGTAGCCAGCAATGGTGAATGTTGTGAGCAGAAAGGAGCCCGTCAAACGGCTCTTTTTTGTTTTGACTGTAAATATGTAATTATCAAAGTATGAGGTATGACGACTTATACCGGTTCAGGCCATGGCAGACAGACGATGGCTTTCAGGGTTTGCAAGAAGCTGCCGGGGCACTGGATTTAATCAATCTAGTCGGCTCAGACGCACACGCCGATGCACTTGCTTCCGCGGATACGATCGAATTCAGCATACCAAGCATGAAGGGCTGAGCGGTTACGGCGCTTCGGGATGAAAATTATCCAAGCTTTCCGGCACGTGGGCGGGGCAGATTGCGGAATTCCCGTGTTGTATGAGCATAATCCCGAGTGAGTGTTAGCGATATTTTTGGCTCAGGCGGCTTCAGACTGCGTGGTATATCTTGGCCAATTATTTTATACTCGAGTCTAACATACTAAAACAAACATATGAAATCAGTCGCATTGATAAAACATTGGGCGGATCAGTTGCATCAACCAGGCAAAGTTAATACGGAGCAGACTATAGCCGGAACATGGTATATACGCCTGATAGCAGCTCTTGTCGTAGTTGTGCTGGCTGCAGGGGTGACTATAGGACTTCGATTGTCTGCGCGGCATAACGCGCTAAAAAATACACCGAGCAGTATAACGGGCTCGACGGAGCAGCCGGCACCGAATCAACCCGCACAGTCACCGAACAGCGGCACTAGCTCAAAATCCAATACCCCTAAATCGAGCAGCCAGAAGACAATTCAACCAAGCTCTATTGGCAGTGCACCGGTCGGGAGTTCATCAGGAACTAAATCAAGCCCTAAGACCCCTTCGGTCAAAACGAGCGCATCGTCTAAAAGCAAAGCCGGCAGCACGAAATCAAGCGGCAGCAGCTCGGGCGGTGGGAGTTCGACCGCACTGAAGCTTGCTATTCCGACGTATTGGTGGACACCGTCATCGTATGATACGCAGCTGGACAATGCCGGCTCAAAAGTCGGCTTTGTCGTTGCCAATATCAATTCTGGGCCGGGCACGAGCGGCACCGAGTCAAATTTCAACACTGAAATCAATAATGAACGCGCGGCCGGCATCAAAGTGTACGGCTACGTATACACCAACTACGGAAGCAGGGCGCTATCGGACGTGAAAACCGATATTGACAATTGGTACAGCTGGTACAATCTGGACGGCATTCTGTTTGACGAGGCGCCGGGCACCGGCTGGACGTCGGCACAAAAGACGTATTACCAAAGTTTATACAGTTACGTTAAGACCAAGACCGGTACTTATGTTCACGGCAAAACCGTAGTGCTAAATCCGGGCACTGCCACGGATGAGTATGCCATGTCGGTGTCTGACATTGTCAGCGATTATGAAGACACTGGGGCGAATTATGCCGGCACTAGCTTCCCATCGTGGACGAAAAACTACGCGGCTACCCGCTTCTGGAACATCATTCATACGTCTTCCGGCGTGTCGCAGATGCAGAATGATATCGAGCTCGCCAAAACCCGCAATGTCGGGTATGTCTATGTTACGACCGATTCCGGCAGCAACCCATACGATACGCTGCCCGGCGACCCGTTCTGGACGGATGAGCTAAACGCGCTATAGGTTGACTTAAAAATCTAACACTAACTGTGCGGCTACAGGGAAATGGGATTGAGACTAAACCCGCTAATTATGATACCAGGTGTCACTGAAACTAGTGCCGCCGGCCAAAAGGTCCGAAGACAGGGCTTTGACGGTCTTGCCGGATTGCATGGTAATTTCATCGTTTTGCCAGTCGGTGTCCGATATGCTGCCAGCTTGACCGTTTATTGTGGCGCCAGCATTCGAGAAATTCACAGTGCCGAAGTTGGTCAGCGGCAATACGCCGAAGAAGGATGACGGTGCTTCAACCACCCACTCTGCCGACTGACGGGCGGCACCGGCAAGACGCTGCATGGAACTAAAGTTTTTGCCGGACGTCGTATCGTTGAGTGTAAGCTCGTAATTGTCGTTATTGCCTGAATATTTTACTGAGGCCAAAATGGTGTCACCCGGATTTACGGCCAAGCTCGTCTTGTGCATTGCGTACGGATACATTTCATACCAGGCGTAATATTTTTCGCGGCCTCTTTGACAATCCTGGCCGGTACCGATTTGTTCGACGGTGTTATTGCTGTAGCCGTCGATACCTACCCAGATCGCAGAATACGTCGTCATACGAGTGCACATAACATCCGGCACGACCCATTGGCCGGCCACATCGCTTACCGCGCTACTTTGCGGCGTATTGATGTCGGTTTCCACGGCGTAACCGGACCAGTTGCTGCTCGCGCCGAATTTGAGTAAGTGTTTGCGCAAACCGTACGAAACGGATTGCCCGTTCGATAAGTCGCCAGCTCCGATTCCGCCTAGGCTGACAATCATAGACAAGGCCAGCAACAATAGTAAAAGACGCTTCATGCTTAAGCATAATGCGCCGCTGACAGTTATTTTGTCAATCATTAGTAATCGACAGCGCATTGTCAGATGTTACAATCGGCCTATGACTACTACATCAAGCAACATTCGGAATGATTCTACATGGTAGTTGGAATGAGCATCGCCGGACTTATTTCGCTGATTGTGTGCCTTGCGTTCTTAGTACAAGGCGCACCGTATGTCAAAAGCGACGACGAAACCGCCCTTGAGATAGTTACGTTAGCACTGCAGTTTAAACCGGCGCGAGCTTTGGATATAGGTTCGGGCAACGGCAAGCTGGTGATACTCTTCGCACGGTCCGGATTGCAGGCCGATGGCATAGAACTGAATCCGTTTCTAGTGTGGCGATCACGCCGAAACATAAAAAAGCTCGGCCTCGAAGGACGTGCCGCTATACACTGGGGCAATTTTTGGCATTACGACACCTCGCGCTACGACCTGGTGGCCATATATGCCATCCAACACATCATGCCGAAACTCGAGCAGAAGCTGACTACCGAATTACCGAATGGAGCGCACGTGATTTCCAACTACTTTGTATTCCCGACTCTGAGGCCAATAGAACAGTCGAACCGCTTGCGTACGTATAGAATTTAACATCTTGGTACTGGACGCCTGCGCTACAATAGACCCTATGGAAGTATTGACCATACGAACCAACCAGAAACGACAGCTGGCGGATGTTACGAACGATATCGCCAAGCTGGTGCCGTCAAGCGGCAGCGGGGTGATACACATGTTGGTACGGCACACGACCTGCGCGCTTACCACAGCGGATCTGGACCCGGGAACCGACCTGGATCTACTGGACTTTCTGACCGCCATCGTACCGGATATCCAATGGCGACATCCGCACAATCCGGCCCACGCATCCGCGCACTTGCTGACCAGCCTCATCGGCGCCTCATTGAGCGTACCGTATACCGACGGACTGCTGCAGGGCGGTACTTGGCAGCGCATCGTACTCGTTGAATTGGATGGTCCGCGCAATCGCGAGCTCGTGGTAACAATAACTAAGGAGGATACATAAATGGACGACGAAGACCGCCACGAATCAGAAGATGACGCGCTTGAAGGTACGCGTCCGGATGACATGTACCATCCGCGTACTGACGAAGAGAAACTG
Source organism: Candidatus Saccharimonadia bacterium (assembly GCA_963810525.1). Lineage (GTDB taxonomy): Bacteria > Patescibacteriota > Saccharimonadia > Saccharimonadales > UBA4665 > JAICLK01. The sequence goes on along the minus strand of CAWENB010000003.1, from coordinate 822,692 downwards.
CCTGAAGACTACGATCCGCCGGCCGCGCCGGCCGCCAGTAGCAACAACGACTCCTTGCAAAACTCGCCGCTGACCGACGACAACCTCGACGCGGATGAAGTTTACAGCGAAGGTCTGGCCGAAGCTACCGACCTGGACGAAGTCGAAGAAGATTCCGACGACGCACCGGCCCACCCACTCGACGAGACTGACGAGTCTTAAATCTGCCGCTTGTACCGGTAGCATAGCTGCGTCGCTTATGGTTTGTCTACGCAGTACGATTACTGTACAATGCAGCTCAACATGAATAAGAAAAAAACACAACAATCCAAGCCGGTCAAAACTGCCAAACGGCCGGTGCGCGAACCGTCTAAGACGCTGGTACGCCCAAAACGTAAACTGGTCAAAGCCCATACGCCGTTACAGTCATGGCTTAGGCAGAAACCTGTACGAATCAGCTGCTACCTCCTGGCGCTGCTGATTGCCATTGTAGCGGTTTGGCAAATACTTTTGACGGTTATTAGAGACCAGCCGAAATTCTGCTATGTACGCAGTGGCGAACTGGTCTGTTTGTCCGACCCCGGCCGCGCTTTTCACGCGCGGATAATCTATAACCTGCCGCATCCGGACGGCTACGAGCTGACTTCGCTCATTCCTTCGCCGGACCAGCAGCATTACATCGCGATGGCTACGAGCGACCAAACCGGGCTCGGCGATTTCCCGCCGCACGTGTGGCTGCTCGATCATAAGTTGCAAGTCGTGCGATCACTTAATGTCGACAACGACTTTACCTATGGTTCAGAGGGTCGCGTCTTTGCGGTATGGTCACTGGACAGCAGTCACGTTTTACTCAAAGCATCGTCGGGCAGCGACGCGCTGTATGATTACGACCTTGCCGCTGGTAAGCTCTCCCTCACAACGCCGCTCGACAGCAATGCCTGCGCCGGCAGTTTCGCCGGCTATTATGGATTCGACGATCAAGACCGCATCGTCCTCACATGTGGCGACCAATATACCACTCTTGTGACCATTAACCCCGCAGACTCAAAATCCAAGACCCTTTCGACAGTTACTGGCAAAAACGCGTTCGCAGGCTCGTTTGTCGCGACCATAGAAGGACCGATTGTGTACCACCTCGGCAATACGCTCTATGCTTTTGACCCGAGCACCGGAGTAACACACAAACTCGCGGCCAAAGCGGATTTTGATTATTTCAAATATGACCCCGTAAATGACGAACTATATTTAATTAAAAAAATCCAGAACACCGAAGGCTATACGCTCGGCGTCAAGTCAGTAGCCTACATTTCGGTGATCAACCTTTTCGCCGGCTTACAGCCGACGACCGTAACCCTGAATTCGCCCATTCACGCCGAAGATACGCCGTACGTTACACCGGTCAGCGCCACACAAATCGTGCTGAGCGGATTGAACGGCAGCGAACTGGTCAACCTCAAAACAGGCAATAATACAGCGTTATCGCCGGCACCGTCCGAGCCTGTGCCGAGTGACGTCGGCACCAATCTGGAAGGGATTACCGGCATGCTTCACGATACCAATGGTTTCAAGTGGAGCCCGCTGCATCAGAAATTTACGGTCGCCGACCAAATCCGCGGGCTTAACAAAGCGCCGAAACAATTCCAACAGTTCATCGAAAAGCAATTTGCCAGCCAAGAACTGACGTGCATCCAAAACCCCGGCCGTTACGGCAGCCAGCTCGATATGCGTATCTTGGGTGTGAAAGGCAAACGGGCAGCAGTCATCGTCAGTTGCCAGGTAACCGGCTACTGGGGCCGCGCTGGCACAACGCACTTGTATGTCAAGGTTGACGCCGGCTGGCATGAGCTCACACCCAACCCGGCGCTGAATGTTTTCGGTGTTTGGCCGAGCTGCGAGCCGCTGCAAGCCGCTGATTTTCCAAAATCGCTCGTGCCAAAATGTATCAACGCCGCCGATGTGGAGCAGGCTAATACCGTAGAATAAGAATTATGGACGACACATTGACAATAGCGGTGCTCGCCGGCACGACGCGGGAAAAGCGGGCATCAATTCATGCGGCACGCTATGTGGCTGAAATTGGGAAGCAACAACCGGGCGTCGAGATTATCTTTGTTGACCCAAAGGATTTTAACTTTCCGGGCGATGGCAACGATCCAGAAGGCAAGGACCCGCGCTACAGCGACATCACCGCACGTTCAGACGCCTTCTTCATCGTCATCCCGGAATACAACCACAGCTTTCCGGGTAGCTTAAAACGCATGCTTGATAGCGAGCTACAGAACTACAATCACAAGCCGGTGGCATTGGCCGGCGCCAGCGACGGCAACTGGGGTGGTACGCGCGCCGTCGAAGCGCTCGTTCCGGCCATCCGTGAAACAGGCCTGGTAGTACTGTCGTGGGACGTATTCTTCCCGTACGTCGACAAGATGTTTAACGAAGACGGCATTATCAAGCCCGAACACGCCGATCGCTTTGCCCGCAATGTCGGCAAATTGTACCAAGAGCTCATCTGGTTTGCCCGAATGCTCAAGCGAGGCCGGCAAGAATTAGCGCAATGACGCGTGGGACTTGCGCGATCAATCGTACTGCTATAACGTGATGGATAAGGTGCTGACACTAACCATGTTTCCGGATATCCTTTTAGAAATATTACTCACGCTTGCCGCGGTCATTTTCGCTCAGGCACTGATTCACGAGACGCTCGGACGAATGGTGCACCGCGTCATCCGCAGTCACAAATACGAAAGCAAAACCGAGGAACGCCGACGCGAAGAAACGCTTGTCCGGGTGTTCGATAATCTGAGTTCGGGGATTCTCTGGACCATCGGCGTAACCGTGATACTCGGCAATGAGATGCATATTCACCTGGCCACACTGTTGACCGGTGCCGGATTAGTCGGCGTAGTCGTGGGGCTGGGCGCTCAAAGCATCTTGCGGGATTGCCTGGCTGGCATCATGGTAATTATGGAGAACCAATACCGGGTGGGTGATGTCATTTCCATGTCGGCAGGCATGGGCACACCGGTCAGCGGAGTCGTCGAAGACATCAGTATTCGCGCCACGCGTCTGCGCGACGTGGATGGTAATCTGCACATCGTCGCCAATGGTTCGGCCGGAGTTGTGACCAACCAATCATACAAATTTGCCAATGTAAACGTTACCTTGCGCGTCGCTTTTGACACCGACATCGACAAACTGGAGAACATTATAAACGAAGCCGGTGAGAGTCTGGCGCACGATAAAGCGTGGCGCGAGAGCATCATTGATCCGATTACTTTTTTGCGTATCGACAATTTTGATAATGGCGCCATGACCGTTAGCGCGCTCGGCAAAGTTTCGCCGGCCGCGCAGTGGGAAGTCGCCGGTGCCTTCCGGCGCCAGGTGCAGACAATTTTCAAGAAAAACCGCATCAAACTCGTTTGATATTTTGGCAGGCTAGCGTCGCGCCGGTACAATAGATGTTCGATGAGCAGTGACTTTGCGCAGAGCTACCAGCAATTGAATGCCAAGCAACGTGAGGCCGTTGACCGTATCGAAGGTCCGGTGTTAGTTGTTGCCGGGCCGGGCACCGGCAAAACGCAGCTACTCAGCATGCGTGTCGGCAACATTCTGCAGCAGGATTCGACCATGTTACCGGCCAACATCCTGTGTTTGACATTCACTGAAGCGGCGGCCGCCAACATGCGCAACCGCCTCATTACATTTATCGGCCAAGATGCCTACCAGGTTGCTATTTACACCTTCAACTCTTTCGGTGCCTGGATAATGAGCTGCTACCCGGAATATTTTTTCGCCTGGCGCGAAGCTGCGACGGCCGACGAACTCACCGCGTATCGAATTATCGAGCACATACTCGAAAAACTGCCGGGTAATCATGAGTTGGCGGGGCAGGGCTATGACGGCTCATTTTATGCGCTCAAACAAATCCGGCATTTTATCAGCGACTGCAAACGCGCCAACTTAAGTCCGGACGAGGTCCGCGACGTGCTAAGGGCAAATCTGACGGCGTACGATAAACTCACGCCAATCATTAACGAACATTGGCCAGCTTCCACGCGTAGCAAAGACGCCGTCAAACAAATCCACCTTTGCGTCCGCGCACTTGAAACACTCGCGCCGGAAAACCCGCCCGTCTCCGATATCAAAAACGTCAGCACACTTTTACTTCAGGAACTCCACGCCGCCGAGGCCGAAGCTGAAACTTACCCGCCGGCCGGCCAATCGAAACCCTTCACGGCTTGGAAAAACAACTGGCTCGAGCTCGATGAAAACAAGCAGTTCGTATTCAAAGCCGCCAAACACCACGAGAAACTGCTAGCAGCGACGGAAGTGTACGAACAATACCAGCAGTATCTGCAAGAACAGGGACTTGTCGATTTCAATGATCAGATAATGTCGGTACTGGCCGCACTCAAAGCACACGAAGAACTGCGTTGGAACCTACAGGAACGCTTCCAGTACGTGATGATTGACGAATATCAGGACACCAACCGCGCTCAGTTGCAGCTAGCCCGTTACGTCACCGACGCACCGGTTCACGAAGGACGGCCGAACATCCTAGCAGTGGGTGATGATGATCAGGCGATTTACCGGTTCCAGGGTGCGGACATGAGCAATATCGGAGCATTCGAGGAGGCCTACCGCGACCCGGCAATTATCTCACTACAAAGTAATTATCGCTCGAACACCGCAGTACTTGAATGCGCCCGGAAAATCAGTACACAGATTGAGTTCAGCCTGGAAAAGCAGAAGGGAATCAACAAGAAGCTGAACATCACCGTTGCGCAATCCGGCGCGGGTGCGGTGCTTCACGAGTTTGATCATGAAAGCCAACACTACGCTTGGATAGCATCAGCTATTAAACAGTGCTTGAATGGCCAAAGTGTTGCGGTGCTGGCACGCGAACGAGCGCAGCTTGACGCGCTCGTGCCGTATTTGCGCACCCTCAACGTGCCGATGGATTACGAGCGGAGCGAGAATGTACTCGAGCAGGAGCACATAAACGCACTACTCATGCTTGCCCGGGTCGTGCACGCACTCGCGGAACAGCGTTTCAATGACGCCAACGCGATGCTGCCCGAAGTCCTGAGCCACCCGATGTGGTGTATCGAACCGGTCGATATTTGGAAAGTCGCGCGCGAAGCTCATACGGAGAAAAAGTTTTGGCTTGATGTAATCTTCACTCAAAATAGTTCAAAACTGCGCGAAGTTGCCGATTTTCTCATCAGCTTGAGCCAGCAATCCGCACAAGTGCCGCTTGAGCAATCACTCGACGCGCTCGTCGGCATTACCGAACCGGGCGGAGCAGAAACCGAGCAGGAAGATTATGTCGACGCTCGGCCGGTGCAATTGCTCAGCGAATACACTTCACCGTTCAAGGACTACTATTTCGGCGATGAATTGTTCGACAAACGCCCGGCAAGCTACCTGACACTACTTTCGCATTTGTCGTGCCTGCGTCTGCACCTGCGTAATTACCAGCAGGGGAGCCGGGACATACTACACTTGAAAGACCTCATCGATTTTGTCGATGCCTACCGGCGTGCCGGCCTGGTTATGCTAGATACCGCACCGCACCGCGAGAACGGCCGGGCCGTGCAACTTATGACCGTACATAAGGCCAAGGGGCTTGAGTTCGACACCGTGTTCGTCATCGGACTCAATGACAATGTGTGGAGCAAGACCAGGGGAGGAAATTCCCGCTTCAGTTATCCGCGCAATCTAGCCGAAATTTGCCCAAGCGACAATACCGCCGACGACGCGCTGCGCCTGCTCTTCGTCGCTATGACACGCGCCCGGCAAAACCTGCACTTATGCTATTTCAAGCAAACCGAGGACGGACATCAGGCACAGTTATTCGCGCCAGTGCACGCACTCGACATCCCTTCCGACATACCGACCACGCACGCCGACATTTCCGCCCTCGTGAAACAACACGAGCAGCGCTGGCTCCATTTGCACGCCAGCGTCGACCACGCCGACAAACACGCACTTCTGCATGAGCGGCTCGCGACGTATCTTTTAAGTGCGACGCATTTTAATAATTTCCTTGACGTCGTAAACGGAGGCCCGTTGTACTTTCTAACACAAAATTTGCTGCATTTTCCGAGCAGTATGAGTGCCAGCGCTGCGTATGGCTCGGTTGTACACGAAAGTCTGCGCCGGGCGCACGAGCTTGTCGCTAGCGGCCACCGGCCAGCTATAGAAGAGGTGATCGACTTCTTCAAAACAAATTTGCAAACCAGGGCACTTAGCGAGCGCGATCTTGCTCACTACCTGCACCGGGGCGAAACGAGTCTGCGCAAGTACCTGATTTTCGCGCTCGACTCGTTCACGGCTACTGAACGCGCGGAGGTCGATTTCAAAAACCAGGGTGTCACGGTTGCCGATGCGCGGCTCAGCGGCTCACTCGACCTGATGAACTTTGACGAGCCGAGCAAGACGATCATAGTCAGCGACTACAAAACCGGCCGGGCCTGCGGTAAATGGGAGCCGCCGCCGAGCGCTGGCGAATACGAGCGTATCAAGCTGCATCGCTACCGCCAGCAACTGCTGTTCTATAAACTGCTCGTCGATGGCTCAAGCGACTGGGGCAAACGCGGCTGGCAGGCGACCAACGGACAACTTTGCTTTGTGGAGCCTGACCAGTATGGCAAAATCCGGGTGTTGCCACTTGCGTACGAGCCGGCCGACTTAGAATATTTGAGCGAACTCATCGTCGCCGTCTGGCGCAAAATCATGGCACTCGATTTCCCTGACACGAGCAGCTACGGGCCGACACTCGACGGCATCAAACAATTTGAGCGAGATTTGCTGCAGGGTAGCGCGTAATCGTATGGCCGAAAAATCACCCGACGCAAAACCCGAAGGCCTCGTGTGGAAGATATATCGGCAAACACTCAAGCTCGCCGGTTGGCTGCTGAAAGTGGTTTAAAATAAAGCTGCTATTAAGTATTTGCTACAATACTTGAGGAATGCCATAGGTTTGGAGCCGGGAGCATGATTGTTGATATCGTCATTGCATTTCTATTCGTAAGCGCACTGGTGCGTGGGCGCGAGCTGGGCTTTATCAGGCAGATTTTTTCGGCTGCCGGATTTTTTGGTGGCCTGTTTTTAGGCGCGGCCATCGGTCCGCATTTCGTCGACGCCGCCCATACGCAGGCATCGCGCGCGCTATTAACGCTAGTGATTACGCTCGGTTCGGCAATCGTGCTACTCAGTCTGGGCGAATACATCGGCATTGTACTCAAGCTCAAGATGGAGCGGACGAAGCGAGGGCTGAACAGGGGCGACGCACTTCTCGGTGCTGCCGCCGGAGCACTGACATTTCTGATAACTGTGTGGCTCATCGCGCCGGTATTAGTTCGCTTGCCGTTTCCAGGGTTGCAGAACGCGTTGCGACGCTCGGCTATTGTTTCTGCGCTTGATACAAAGCTACCACCGGCGCCGAATGTCGTATCAAGCCTGAGCCACTTGATCGATCCGAACGGGTTCCCACAGGTGTTTATGGGCCTCGAGCCGACACCTCCGAATAACGTACCGCTGCCTAATCTCGGTTCTATGCAAACGGCCGTAAGAGGCGATGAGGCATCGGTCGTCAAAATCGAAGGCGAGGGCTGCGGCGGTGTGGTTGAAGGTTCAGGTTTCATAGCAGGGAAGGGCTTTGTGATAACGAACGCGCATGTGGTCGCCGGCATTGGTACCCCCTACGTGCTCGACTCTAACGGCAGCCACCAGGCAACCGCCGTCTGGTTCGACCCCAACCTGGACCTGGCGGTACTTCGCGTTAATAATCTCGCCGGCAAAGCCCTCACAATCGATACCAGCCATATGCCAAAAAGCACTCCTGCTGCCGTACTCGGATATCCCGGCGGTGGCAATTTCACTGCCAGAGCGGCTAGCGTACTCGACGAATTTACTGCAATCGGTTTGAATATATACAATCAAGGCCGGACCAGTCGCGATGTCTATGAGGTCAAAGCCAACATCATTCCCGGCAATTCCGGGGGTCCACTGATCGAAAAGAACGGTTCGGTTATCGGCATCGTCTTTGCCGAGTCAACCACCTACAACCAGGTCGGCTATGCATTGCAAACCCAGAAAGTCGTAGCCGAACTCAACCAGGCTGAAACCGCCAACTCGCCGGTCTCTACCGGCTCTTGCGCGCAGTAGGCAGTGACGCCGTAATTCGATGAGCTAACAGCACCGCTAGCGCTTCAGTAAGTTTCGAAGTAACTATGCTATAATCAATTCGAAATGCCAAAAGCCAAGAAAAAACTGACGCTCGACAGGGTTATTCCGTGGATGCTGGTTATTGGCGGCGTGATTGGCATGATCTGCTCGCTTATCATTTCGATCGACAAAGTCAAATTGCTGCAAAACCCCAACTTCAAACCGAGCTGCGATCTGAATCCGATTGTCAGTTGCGGCAGTGTAATGGCCAGTAAGCAGGGTTCCGCCTTCGGTTTTCCGAACCCGTGGCTAGGGTTGGCTGCGTTCGCTACGCTCGTGACGGTAGGCATGGGGATATTTGCCGGAGCTAAGTTCAAACGATGGTTCTGGCTTGGGCTGATAGCCGGCATCTCGCTTGGACTTATTTTCGCGTATTGGCTACTGTATGAGAGCGTCTACCGTATCCATGCGCTCTGTCCGTACTGCTTAACCGTAGATGTAGTCATTATTACGCTCTTTTGGTATGTCACGCTTTACTGTTTCGATCAAAAATTTATCGTACTGCCGAAGCGTTTCGATAAGGCTGTCGCCTTTGCCCGCCGGCATCATCTCGACATTTTATTCGTGTGGTTCCTCGTAACTATCGTCATCATTCTGAAACATTTCTGGTATTATTACGGAAAATATCTATAGTAAAATATCCCCGCAAAAAGGAAAAAATGTGACGAATAAACCAGATAGGGAAATAGTCACCAAAACTATCGAAGCCCCGGCCTACGCGCTGGAACGGACGTTGGAAACCACACAGGACATCGGTCGGCGGCTCAACAAAGACAAAACTGTTATTCGAACTAAAGACTATTGGCGCACGCTCGGTCCGGGGCTAACCACCGGCGCATCCGATGATGATCCTTCCGGAATCGCCACGTATTCGCAATCCGGCGCGCAGTTCGGATTCCAGTTATTGTGGATGGCCGCATTCACATTCCCACTGATGTCGGTGGTGCAGGAAATGTGTGCGCGTATCGGACTTGTCACAGGACGGGGGCTGGCAGCCAATATCCGTAAGGTCTTTTCGCGCCGGGTCTTAAATATCTGCGCCATATTACTGTTCGCCGCCAATACTTTCAACATCGGTGCCGACTTGGGTGCGATGGCGCAGGGTGTGCGGCTTATTTTCCCACAGTGGCATTATGCTTTGCTGCTTATCGGGTTCTCCGTTATGATGTTGGGGCTGCAAATTTTCACTCCCTACGAGCGCTACGCTAAATACCTGAAGTGGCTGGCGATGGTACTGTTCGCATATATCCTTTCAGCTGTCTTGGCACACCTCGACTGGACAAACGTACTTAAATATGCGGTCGTGCCATCAATAACGTTCAGCAAACAGCAGATCTTGCTTATTTGCGCCATTTTGGGCACCACGATTTCGCCCTACCTGTTCTTTTGGCAAACCTCGCAAGAAGTCGAAGACCAAATCATGCAGGGCAAAACGACCATTCAAATGCGAGCCGCCGAGACAACCAAAGAGGAAGTACGCAGTATGCGGGTTGATGTTTGGTCCGGTATGCTGTTATCCAACCTGGTGATGTTTTTCATTATTGCGGCGTGCGGCGCACTACTCTTCGGTCATGGCATTACGAATATCACCACGTCAGCCCAGGCAGCCGAAGCACTACGACCGTTTGCCGGTAACGCCACGTATTTCCTGTTTGCTGTCGGTATTGTTGGCACCGGTATGCTGGCGATTCCGGTGCTGGCGGGCTCGAGCTCATATGCCATTGCCGAAGCGTTACGTAAGCAGGGAAGTCTCAGCAAAAAACTCAAGCAAGCCTACGCGTTTTACGGGGTGATCATCATTTCGATGTTGGTCGGCCTCGGAATAAACTTCATCGGGCTCAACCCGATTAAAGCGCTAATATACTCCGCTGTCGCCAATGGCATCGTAGCGCCGGTCGTGCTGGTGCTTATCCTGCTCATCAGCAGCAATCGCAAAATCATGGGCGAGTGGGTGAACAAGCCGTGGATGAACGTCCTCGGCTGGTTCATCACCATTCTGATGGGCGTATCCGGCGTCGCGGCCATCGTGTCGTTATTTTAGACGTAGCTCAAAATTTTTGTAATATTTTTTCCAATAGAGACTGGTATTGATTTGGTTCTTTCTCACTCATTGCGGAGTGCTTCGATCGGGTCTTTACGCGCGGCCTTAAGGGCAGGGATTGACCCAAATAAAATCCCCACGAGCAGCGACACGAACGTCGCCAGCGCCACTATTTGCCAACCTATATACGGAGTCAGACTGGTGAAAACGCGAAGCAAATAATCAATAAAAAACGCGAGAAGAATACCGACGAGCCCGCCAGTAGAGCTCAATACTGTCGCCTCGATCAAAAACTGGCTCAGAATCTGGTGGTTGGTGGCGCCGAGTGCTTTACGAATGCCGATTTCATGCATACGTTCAGCGACCGACACAAGCATTACATCCATGATACCAACGCCGCCTACGAGCAGCGAAATCGCGGCCACGCCGGCAATCAATTTGGTCAGCAGATTGAGAATATTGTTAGTGATAGCCAGACTTTCATCCTGCTGAAGCACTGTGAATTTCTGCTGGTTCTGGTGGGCGCGAAGCAGATTGGCCGAGATATCGCGCACGGTCGCATCCGTGAGCGATGCCGAAGTCGGTTTGGCTAGAATCTCAAACGGCTGCAGGTTATTTTGCGTTAGCGCCTGGGCGGTGGAGTAGGGAATAAAAATTGCGTGATTAAAATCCGTACTAAATGATAGCGGATTGGCGTCGAACTGATTGAATACGCCGCGGACGACAAACGTCTGACCCAAAAAAGTAAACGAATGGCCGACGGCAGCGTGCTGGCCAAAAAGTGTTTCGGCCGCCTGATAGCCGACAATGGCAACGTTCGGTTCGTCAGTGACGTCGGAGCCAAAGAAATTTCCGCCGGCAAACGATTGGTTCACTATTGCCGGCAAATTATAGGTCGTGGCGATAACAGGCACGTTGCTAGTTTGACTGTTAGCCTGCACGGCACCCGAAACCAATCCGAGCGGCACTGTTTGCGACACGCCATTCGTTGCACTGACTGTCTGCAGGTCCTGATTGGTGAGCGATCCAGTATTAGTTATATTCGAAAAAAAGTTTACACTGCTAATGCCGCCTGAGCTGCTACGCTGTACGAGCTGACCGGGGCGGATCGTAATCAGGTCACGGCCGAGCTGGTTGATTTGCGTGCCGACCTGGTGTTTGATCCCTTCGCCAATTCCAACGACCGTCACCACTGATACTACACCGATAATAATGCCGAGCATGGTGAGCGCACTGCGCCATTTGGTACTTCGCAGCGCCATCACTGCCATTTTGATATTGCCCTGCATACCGGGACTCATCGACGGGCTCCTTGTTTGCGGCGGGCAGCCGGTTTGCGGGTCGTCTTACGCGGCCTTCGTTTCGCGGCGGTGCCGGATCGGCGCGGTGAGACCGGCGCCTCCGGCAGAGCTTTCATGAGCGCCGAAATACCAGCCAGATCATCCTCCACAGTGGTTCGTGGAATGGCGTACATATCCTTGAGTGCCGTCGCCGCCACCTCGCCGAGCAATGTCGATTCGTCCTGTATAATCGCGCCATCGCGCATATAGACAACGCGGTTGGCATAACGGGTGAGCTCCGGATTATGCGTCACAAACAAAATCGTATTGCCCATTTTGTAGACTTCGCTAAGTAACTCCATTATCAAACGGCTGCCTTCGCTATCCAGGTTACCAGTCGGCTCGTCGGCGATAATAAGTTTTGGATTGTTCACCAGCGCCCGGGCAATCGCCACGCACTGCACCTGACCGCCGCTGAGCTGCCAGGGATAATAATACTCGCGCTCCTGCAGGCCGACGCGCTCCAGCATACTGCTGGCGATTTTGAGTCGGCGGGTAGGCGTCACGCCTTTGTAAGCCAGCGGCAAGGCCACATTTTCCAGCACCGTGAGACGTGTCAGCAAGTTGTATGATTGAAAAATAAAGCCGATGGTATCACGCCGTATCTTGGCGCGCTGATTGCTGGTGAGTTTGGCCACAGCCCGCCCGTTGAGCGAAAACGTACCATGTGTCGGCCGGTCAAGTAGTCCGATGACGTTCATGAGCGTCGATTTGCCCGACCCGCTCGGTCCCATGACGGCCACAAATTCATTTTTATCAATGTTTAGATTGATCTCATCGAGCGCTAATGCTGTGGCATCACCGAATCCGTATAGTTTGCTAACATCGTTGAGTTCAATAATACTGGCCATTAAATTTAGTGTAAACCTGTTTTTGCCAAGACGACAAGAAGTAAGCGCGATTTTTCACAACATTTTTTACAACACAGCAATGCTTGGCTACGCTAAATCACGATCTCCTGTATAATAGCTGTCGTCAATGGTTTGTGCCCCATAAGAACTTGTATGTTTTGGAGAGGTGGCCGAGCTGGTTTAAGGCGCACGCCTGGAACGCGTGTTGGGTCGAAAGGCTCTCGCAGGTTCGAATCCTGTCCTCTCCGCCATATTTCAAAGGATAAAAATGAAAAGTGACACGACAGACCAGGCAGAAGTTTGGAAAGAATTGCACGACCATTACTACAAAAAGGCACCGTGGATCGATAAACCATCGCTATTCGCGCAAGATGCGATCAATTACTTCCCGAAATCCGGCCGGATTTTGGAGCTTGGAGCGGGGCAGGGGCAGGATAGTCGATTCTTCGCCGAGCACGGGTATAAAGTGGTGTCGACCGATCTCGAAGATAGCGCGCTCGACCTCAGCCGCTCTAAATTGTCTGCGAAACTGAAACCCGAAGTCACCGTTCGTAAACTTGATTTACGCGATGACTTTCCGTTCGACAAGGAGTCATTTGACGTGGTTTACGCGCATTTGTCGCTGCATTATTTCGACATTGAAACGACCGGGAAAATCTTCGATAGCATCACACGCGTGCTCAAGCCCGGCGGGGTTGTCGCGGTTTTCACGAATTCAACATCGGACCCGGAATACGGTACGGGCAAGCAAATCGAACCGGACTTCTTTCAAATCGACAATCTCGCCAAACGGTACTTCAGCGTAGACACGATGCGGAAGTTCGCGCAATTTTACGAGATAATGCTGCTTGATGACCACGGCGAAACCTATAAAGATGCCGCTAAAGGCATCCATAATCTGATTCGTTTTATCGGCTCAAAACCGAAAGTCTTGGTCGAAAAATATGACGTGCCGTGCATCGGCGCAATATTAGAGCGGGTGCAAAATGACGTTTGTGAAGTCTACGTACAAACCCGCTGGAAGCCGGGTGGCGACCCCAAATACTCCGGCACGCTCGAGTTTCCGATCGGACGGCTTGACACACCGTACGAAAACATCTTCGATGTACTCGCTCGTGAAATTAAAACGGAAACAGGCATGACGCTTAAAGCTGTTAAGGGAGACGTGCGTTCGCCAGTCTTTTCGCCGCAGGGAGATGACGCCGCGATTGGCTTCGAGCCGTTTTACTGTGTACAGCAGCTGGCTAACGGCAAGCCGTGGGTCGGCTTCGTTTTCATCTGTGAAGTCAAGCCGGGTATGGAACCGGCGGCGCAACCGTCGGAAACCAAAGATCCAAAATGGGTGCCGGTCGATGAGCTCCGGAAACTGTTCGTGAAATCGCCGGAAAAATTCTTCACCCTGCAATCGCCAGCCTGGGATTACTACTTTCAGCACCAACAAAAGGGCTAACTCGTCTTAACTGATAGGTGTCTCTTTCTAACTTTACTTTTTGTTGGTCTTATTGTTGATTTCGTGTAACTCGAATTTTATGTCGTCGAGTCGCTTCAACATCCAGGCGCAATTTAGTAGTAGAATCACCAGGATTATTATTTCTATCATTTTAGAATCCTAGATTGTTCAATGATTAACATTTGCAAATGCATCCAATAAGCATAAGCACGTCAATACCGACGGCGCGAGTGGTACAATAAACTGCATGTTAGCAGCGCAGTTCTTTGTTTGGTGGTACGGCGAAGGCTGGCGCGCTCAGTCACGATCAGGGTGGCAGCGGGTCTCGCTCGCGTCACGCTTATTCTCGGCACCGCTGCTACTCAGTACATTGTTCGCACCGTGGCGGCGGATAATTACATATCCGGGATCGAGTCTTCAAGCGAAGCTCGAGGCAGTCGGTGACAATCTGGTCAGCCGGGCGGTCGGATTTACGATTCGCGTTTGCGTGCTCATAACCGCCGGCATCGTGCTGCTGGGCTTAAGCTTACTGGCCGTTATTCAACTGCTGACCTGGCCGTTGATACCGCCGGCTATCGCCGCCGGAATAATAATGAGCATCGTGTGATGGATAACCAAACGCCGGCCAATCTCAATTTGTCGAGTCTGCGAGCTCAAAAGGCGCGTTTGGCCGTCGCATTCGGCAAAGCCGGATTTCAAACTTTACTCGGCGGGGCTGCCGCGTTCGCAATGCTGGCGCTCGCCATCGCGCTCGTCGAACCGCTCCGTTTCGCATATCTTGCTGGCAGTTTTGCGCTGCTGTGCTATGCACTTGCCGCATGGTACCACTATGATTTAGAGCCGTTGCCGCCGACCGGGAATCGGCTCGACGATCGTTTGTCAGCCGATGTACTGGGCACTCTAAATCCGGCAGTGCCGTTGACGCCGACGGTATTGTGGCAGTCACTTGCACCGAATTGGCAAGTGACCTTCATTACAAATCACTTGTTGCTGCCCAAAAATATCGTGGCGGAAAATTTAGGCGGTACGGCTACCGATATGCCAGTCGTCTGGGATGAAACGCTACGGTTGGCAGCACGCACACAGAGCCAACGTATCGAGCCGTATCATATCGCAGCGGCGCTTATCACTTCGTCGCCCGCTATTCAGCAGATTTTGACGCATATGAAGCTGACGAGGACTGACGTCGAAAGCATTGTCGATTGGATTGAGCGCGGGCTGGAAAGCATGAGGCGCGACAAACCGTTTTTCGGCGGTGTCGGCCGTGACTGGGCTAACGGCTTTACGCCGCGCCTCAACCAGTTCGGCTACAACATTAGTCTAACCGTCGAGCACAGCGGCGGCCATCATGACTGGCTGGCAGAATCACCGACTGTCAATGCTATCAAATCGGCACTCAGTACCGGTGCACCAGCCATTACGTTAATCGGCCCGACAGGTGTTGGCAAGACTGAGCACGTTTCAGCGCTCGCGCAAGCGCTCCTTATGATGAAAAATAGCCCGCGTTTGTCTCATCTGCAAATAATCCGGCTGGAACCTTCAGTTTTGCTAGCCAATGCCCGCGGGCCAGGCGATTTGGAGCAAATCGTGCTCATGCTGTTGCAGGAAACGGCGCATGCTGGCAACATCATCCTGTTTTTTGATGATGCGCAGTTGTTTTTCGGCAGCGGACCGGGCTCATTCGATATTACGCAAATCCTGCTGCCGATTGTCCAAAGCCATACCGCGCAGATGATTTTCGCCATGACCCCGAACGACTACCAGCGGCTAAAAGTCAACAATGAGGCGTTCGCGGGCCTACTGACGCCCATTGTGTTAAACTCACCGAACGAAGCCGACACCATGCGTATCGTCGAAGACGAAACCGTCATCCTAGAGAATAAACACAACGTACTTATTACATACGAGGCCATCCGCGAAGCCTATCGTCTAAGCGGACGCTACGAGCAAGATCTGGCATATCCCGGCAAGGCGATCCGCTTGCTCGAGCAGTCAACTACCAGAAGTACCGGTGGTGTCGTGACTGTCGGCTCGGTCCAGCGGACCATCGAACAAACGCACGGCGTGAAAGTTGGAGCGGCCGCGCCGGTCGAAGCCGACCAACTGCTGCATCTTGAAGATCGCATCCACCAGCGCATGATTAATCAAAGCCGCGCAGTAAACGTAGTCGCGGCGGCGCTCCGACGCGCCCGGGCAGGGGTGGCTAATCCGAATCGTCCGATCGGCAGTTTCCTCTTCCTTGGCCCGACCGGCGTAGGTAAAACCGAGCTCGCCAAATCTATCGCTGCCACGTACTTTGGTGCCGAAGCAAATATGATCAGGCTCGATATGTCCGAATACCAGCAACCGGACGACGTGCAGCGCCTGTTGGCAAATGGCGCTAACGAATCGAAGAGTCTGATACTGGCCGTGCGAGAACAGCCTTTCAGCGTCGTTCTGCTCGACGAAATTGAAAAGGCCCACCCGAACATCCTAAACCTACTCCTGCAACTGCTTGACGAAGGCCAACTGACCGACATATCCGGGCGGCCAAGCTCATTTAAGGATTGCATCATCATCGCTACCTCCAATGCCGGGGCGGATTATATTCGGCAACGCATCGATGCCGGCGAACCGCTGGAAACTTTCGAAGAAGATTTTACCAACCAGCTCATCGATAGTGGCCAGTTCAAACCGGAACTCCTCAACCGCTTCGATGAAATAGTGCTATTCCGGCCGCTTAACGAAGCCGAGCTTGGCCAGGTCGTTAACCTTATGATGGCCGATGTCAATAAAACGCTTGCTAATCAAAACATTTCCGTCGAGCTGACGTCGACGGCCACAGCCCAAATTGTCAAAGCCGGTTATGATCCGCGCCTCGGCGCCCGCCCGATGCGCCGAATGCTGCAACGAACCGTCCAGGATTCAATCGCCTCGCGCATTTTGAGCGGACAGGTTAATCCAGGCGACCACGTGGTACTCGACGCCGGCGACCTCTCACCGCAATCGGGTCAGGCGAACACGGCTTCGGTAGGCTGAGAGAATATCGTTGTGCCGAGCTTTTCGTCCTCGAGAGCCCGCACTACACTATACTCAGCCGCATAGACCTGTAGACGCACATCAATGTTCACGCTGCCCGCCTTACTCAGAATCTCCAGGCAGCGTCGGTCGACCGCTTTGAAGCGTCCGTAATTGTCCAGCATGAAACCCGCCGACAATGCAGCATACCGCCGGGCGTCCGGGTGCATTGCCGGGTCATCATCATATACGCCGTTAAACTTAGTGGCTTTCAGCGCGATGCTTTTAAGTTCCGGATAAGCCTTGGCTTGCCACATGGCATATTCTACGACTCCCGCATCGGTAGTCTGATGGTCCTTGCCGCTGCCGCCGGCCATGAGTACGACTTTCCCATCCCGGTATGCAGCCTGTACTTTTTCGGGAGTATATTCTGGCACATCACCGAGCGTCGGATCATGAAAGGCTGATTCCGGAGCCGCCATCAATACGTGCGGCACGCCGGCGTCAAAAAGTGCCGCGGACAGCATGATAGTATTGTCCATGGTGGACCGCCGACCAATTACATCGGCGTAGCGTGTGATAGCATTGTCGCCAAATTTCTCGCGCATATTGGCACCGCGCCCGAATCCGTCAGGTACATTACCGCCGCCCGATACAATTAAAAGTCCAGCCACGCCAAGTCGCTCGGCGTAAATTTGCACATCGCCGATCCGCTTGGCCGCCTTTCCTAACGCGGGCAGCGTCCAGCGCTCACCCGGTTCATCGGTCAACAGCTCACCGGATTGCTTGAGGTGAATGATACGTTTGTTTTCAGACATCGCTGCTAAATATACGAGCCGCCCGTTCAAGCGTCAAGCATTTGTAGTAATCAAACAACGCGCGTGCTAGGATGAGTGCATGAGCCGCGACGATGTACATTTAGTTGCCAAGTATATAGACGACTACAGTGCAGAGCCAATCGAAGCGCTTGACGCCAAATTAGGCCAGTACGTAGCTCCCTTCAAAGAAAAAGCCGACCAACTAGACAGAGAAATGACCACGGTTAACGGTACGGTAATGGCCACACATGAGGGAGCCAAAAAGCTTGATAAAGCTTTGCGGATACGTAGCAGTAGCGTTCGATCACTAGACGAAGCCGTCAAGATCGTTGGGCATCAGGTCCACAAGCTGTCAACAAAACTTGTAACGAGCCACCGTATAGGCTACATTGAAAAAGCCCTAATTCTACTCCACAAGCTGGACGAACATACTAGTAAGCATGAAAACGCCGAGGCTTAACCGAAATCCATGCTCAAAATCTACTCTTGGAACGTCAACGGCATCCGCGCCGTCATCAAAAAAAACGTGCTACAACCGTTCATTGTTGCTGAGCAGCCAAGCATTCTGTGCCTGCAGGAATTGAAGGCCAAACCGGAACAGGCGGCGGTTGACTTGCCGGTTTATGAACAAATTTGGTACCCGGCAGAGAAGCCTGGCTACTCCGGAACCGCAATTTTCACTCAGCCGAAACCGCTCCGAGCCATCAACGGATTACCCCAAGATATTATCCAAACGTTCAATGTTACCGGCGACACTTACGGCGACCCGAACCTGGAAGGCCGGGTCATTGCCGCCGAGTACGACGGATTCTGGCTCGTTACCGTGTACACGCCAAACGCCAAAGATGACTTAAGCCGCGTCCCGCTGCGCCACAAAAACTGGGATCCGGCATTTCTTGCATACATGAAACAGCTCGAGGCCACCAAACCCGTCGTCTTCTGCGGCGATCTCAACGTTGCCCACACCGAACTGGACTTAGCTAACCCGGGTCCAAACCGAGGTAAAAAAGGTTTCACCGATGAAGAACGCGAAGGATTCCAGGCGTTTATTGACGCTGGCTTTGTCGATACGCTTCGTATGTTCAAGCAAGGCAACGGCTATTACACTTGGTGGAGCCACTTCGCCAACGCCCGTGCTCGCAATGTCGGCTGGCGCATCGACTACGTGCTTATTTCTAACAGTCTTCGCAGTAAACTGAAGGCTGCCGACATCCATCCAAAAGTCATGGGTAGCGACCATTGCCCGGTCAGCATCAAGCTCGACATATAACAATTATCGGTCGACCTGCGGGAATTAATCCTGGTACACTGAAAGTGTCATTAATGGACAAGGAGGAGGTGTAGTATGTTAAAGCTGAGCGGTGTAATGATTGGGTCGGGTGACCCGAAGGCACTAGGGGAATTTTATACAAAAATCTTTGGCGAACCCGGTTGGCAACAGGATGACTGGTACGGATTCGACATCGGCGGCAACAATCTGCTGGTCGGGCCGCATAGCGAGGTGGAAGGTAAGAATGAAACGCCTGGACGCATTATGTTTACTCTCGAGACAGCCGAGGTTCAGGATGAATTCAAGCGCATTAAGGATCTAGGCACGGAAGTCGTGGCCGAACCCTACCACCCGGGCCAAGCTGACGATCCAAGCACGTGGCTCGCAACATTCGCTGATCCGGATGGTAATTACTTCCAACTCGCTTCGCCATGGAAAAATTGAGGTAACGGATACTCGACTTTAGAACTTGCGGATGACGGCCCATCCGTAAGTAGTCGTCGCTATTCTACCGAAAGCATAAGAAGAGTTGCCTTTGAACGAACGGGAAGTCCGCAGACGAAGTATCGGACCGCTGAGCATGTTGGCGCTGCAGTTTATTTAGGCATGATTCTCAAACTGGGCGTTTCGCTACCAGCTAAACGCCCAGGGCAGAGCGGCAACTACTTTGTGCGCAGTGGGCATAGTTTCGAGCGGGCGATTACGTTCGACGGCGGCATAGCACTGTTTTGCACATGCTGGTAGCAATGGGACTTCTGGTAAAAAGTATCACCTTTTTGGTTTGGACCGCAAAAAACCACGAGCAGCTGTGGATATGGATAGGCACGGCCGGGTTGGTCGGCATACTGGCAGCATTCAGTAACGGGCTATCATTCCTTGACTTCAACCGCGACTTCAGTTCGTTTATTATGGCCATGGGGTATATTGTTGCTACGATTTCGTACGTTATCGGCTTATGCATTGCACCCCAGGCTTCCGCGCCTACCGCCAAGAAGTGATACACTTGATGATATGCAAAAGGGACCTGACGCGGGTGGAACCGGAAAAACCGACGCGAATACAACAATTGAGGAATTGAAGACCGCCTGCGCAGAATTCAAGCACGAGCGAGGCTGGGAGAAGTACAACACGCCGCGCAATCTGGCGATTTCTATTGCCATCGAGGCCGCAGAGTTGCTCGAACATTTCCAGTGGGACACTGAGGATACCGAAGCCAACAAACAGGCATTAGCCGGCGAACTAGCCGATGTATTCACGTACTGCCTACAGTTTGCGCACGCCAGCGGCATCGACGTGACGACCGCTTTTTATGATAAGTTGGCTCATTCAAAACAAAAATATCCGGTGGAAATTTTTAACCGAGACAGCGCCAGCCGCGAATCGTATTACAAAATTAAGAGTAATTACCGCGAAGGCCGAAAGGGGATGTAATGACACCGGACGAACATACCATAGCCGAAATGTTCGTAGAGGTTGGCGACGGGCATTCATTGTATGTGCACGAATGGGGCAACGCCAAGGCTGCACTGCCGGTGCTGTTTATTCACGGCGGGCCGGGCGGCGGCTGCAAAGACCGGCACAAACAGGGTTTTGATCCGACGCGGCAACGCGTCATATTCTTCGATCAGCGCGGCAGCGGCAAGAGTCTGCCGTACGGTTCACTCGAGCACAACACCACACAGCATTTGATTGAGGACATTGAAAAGATTTCCAAGCACCTGAAGCTTAACCGGTTCGTCATGAGCGGCGGCTCGTGGGGCGTATGCCTCGCACTGGCTTACGCGCTCACCTATCCAAAACGCGTGCGGGCAATAGTTTTGAGCGGCATCTTTACCGGTTCGCAAGCCGAAATTGACTGGCTCGACAGAGGCGGCTTCCGCGACTTCTTCCCGGATGTCTGGCAACGCTACCTTGATGACACGCCGAAAGCGCATCACACTAACCCCAGCGCATACCATTACAAACGCACCCTGGGTGATGACGAACAGGCAGCTAAACTTTCCGCCTATGCGCATAGTAACCTGGAGGCCGGCGTCATGAGCCTGGACGACCGTTTCATACCAGAAAAGTTTGATGATTTTGACCTGGCCGCCACGCGCATCGAGATGCACTACCTGGCAAACCGCTGCTTCCTACCTGACGAGTCAATTCTGGATAACGTCCACGTTTTAAAAATGCCAGTTTGGCTGGTGCAGGGCCGCTATGATTTCGTCTGTCCGCCGAAAACCGCATACGAGCTGCACAATCGGCTGCCAAGCAGCGAGCTAATCTGGACGGTCGGTGGCCATCGCACAGAACGCGAAAACTGGAACGTCATGCGCATGATTCTGTTGCAACTCACCGGGAAAGCTAATGCCTAGGCCTAAAAAATTTGCCGTATTCGATATTGACGGTACAGTAATCCGCTGGCAGTTATATCATGCAGTTGTCGATGAACTTGCCAAAACCGGCCACGTTCCCGCCGCCGCTTACGAAAAAGCCCAGCAAGCTCGGACCCGATGGAAACAGCGCAATGGTGAAGAGGCATTCCGCGACTACGAACTTGAACTGGTAAGTGCTTTCCGGGCAGCCCTGTTGGGACTTCCCGTGTCAGAATTCAATAAGGCAGCCCGAGCCGTATTCACTGAGCACAAAGACCAGGTATACAAATATACCCGCGAACTCATTCGCCAGTTAAAGCAAGAGAATTATACGCTTTTTGCCATCTCTGCTTCGCAAAAGGAAATTGTCGATATGGTCGCGCGCTATTACGGTTTCGATGATTGCGTCGGCGCAGAATATGAAAAAAACGGCGATTATTTTACCGGCAAGTTCAATATGATTTACCGGGAAAAGGCAGCCGCCCTCAAACGCCTTGTCACAAATCATAACGCTACCTATAGCGGCAGTATCGGGATCGGTGATAGCGAAAGTGACATTGCCATGCTTGAGCTGGTCGAACACCCGATAGCGTTTAATCCGACCAAAAAATTGTTTGAGAAAGCACAAACGACCGGCTGGAAGGTAGTAGTTGAGCGCAAAAATATGATTTACGAGCTGGAGCCTGAAAACGGTCACTACAAGCTCGTGAACTTAAACAGTTCAAGTCGAGTCTAAAAGTACCGGACTACCCACATTTCATCGATATAATAAAACCATGGCGGAACGCAATTACTGGCTGAGGCAAACTGATGAAAAGCCGCTCTATGCCGATCTACTCTGGAGCCGGCCGGAAAACCGGCTAGCCGCGGGCAAGCTGCTGATTGCCGGCGGCAACCAGTTCGGTTTTGTCGAACCGTCTGAAGCTTTTCGGTCGGCCGAAAAGGCCGGTATCGGTACGGTACGGCTGGTCCTGCCCGACTCGCTGAGCACGTACATCGGCAAAACGTTTGAGGCCGGCGTGTTGGTGCCAAGTACGCCGAGTGGCAGTTTCAGCCAGCGGGCTTTAGGGTATATGCTGCAGGAAGCCGATTGGTCCGATGGGGTTTTGCTGGCCGGTGGACTTGGTCGTAACAGCGAAACAGCCATCCTGCTTGAAAAATTTGCCGGCAAATACGCCGGGCAGCTGACGATCACAAAGGATGCAGCCGATTACTTCACCGGCGCACCACAACCGATTTTGACTCGTCCAAACACGCTTTTGGTCATAACCCTGGCGCAGTTGCAAAAACTGGCCGTGTCCGCCAAGTTCGTACACCCTTTTACATTCGGCATGGATCTATTGCGGTTGGTCGATACGCTGCACGAATTCGAGCAAACCTATCAACTCAATATAGTTCTCAAGCATCTCGAAGCATTACTCGTAGCAAGTGGCGGTAAGGTAAGCTCGACGAAATTAAGCATGGACAAGGAAACATGGCGCGTGCAAACCGCAGCTACAGCAAGCGTCTGGTGGCTGCAAAATTCGGGTAGAACATTCGAAGCGTTAACTACAGCCGTTTTTATGTGCTGCCGCGGCGAGAAGCAAACCGGTTAAAGTTTATTGATACCGAGTCCGATGGAGCAGTCATGTAAAGTCAATTCTTCGATGGTGGGCGGGGAGGGACTTGAACCCTCACGTTGTTGCCAACACTGGATTTTGAGTCCAGCGCGTCTACCAATTCCGCCACCCGCCCGTTTACTTCCCAGTAACAAAGGCTTCCCTGGATTGTCCTGGGTCCCGAATCGAAGTGTATGAGCTAGTCTCATTTTGCCACGTGCGGCAAAAGCTTCGATTTAACTCTACGTTACCCCTCCCAAAACAATGACCAGCCGCCTGAGGTCCTTGGTCTGTTGATTTGTATGCAAGTCAATTTTGGCTAAACCCTAAAGGTGTCGGCAAGTTTGTATTGTACTATACTTGCTATGGAAGAACTAGCTTAAGCTCGCCCCTAATAATTAGCACCATGTTGAATCCACTTTTTCCATCAGACGATAGCGGTAACGATGTCAGGCAGGACGGCGTCGATCCGTTCAGGCCGGCGCAGAGTCATAATAAACGTATCGAACCATTGCAAAGGGCAGATCCGGAGCCGAATCCTGCCGCCGACCTGATTCGTCAAAAAATTCAAACCTTGTACGCCGACGAACCGAACGCCAAGCAGGAAATCAAGGAAGTCACGCATGATGAGCGACCGCTTTCGAAGCACCAACAGTATATGCTCTCACTCAGTAAATCCGGGAAGAGTCTGGCCGAAATCCAGCACGCCTGGCACAGCTACTACGCCGGTCTACCGGACAATGAGAAGCACGAAGTATGGCGGGAATTTTATAGTAACAGCCGGAAGACCCGCACTCAGAGCCCGGTCGCCGCGACGCAGCAACCGCCCGCACAACAACCCGTAAAACCGCAGCCGCAGCCAAGTGCATCGCCGCAGCCGGTCCCGAACCGCCAAGCCACAAATCCGAATCGACCGGTCTTTGCCGATCACTATCCGTCCGCGCCGGCAAGCCGCCCGAAAGACATCCGCACAACTTCCGCTATCAAACGACAAATCGTCGGCCGGGCCGATACCGCCGGCAAACTTAAACTCAAGCACCACGTCCAATCACTGGCTTTCGGCTTAGGTGTTGGCATTGTCGTGGTTTTTATCACGCTGTTCAGTTTCTTTAACCAAGAAATCATCGCACCATTCATCCAGCCCAGCCGGCAGGCCAGTGCGACTCCACTTATTATTGGCAGCGGCAGCGTATCACCGACAGCCACGCCGGAGGTTATTATCCCGAAAATTAACGTCGAGATACCGCTTAATTTTAGCGTCAGTACGACGAATGAAGATCAGATTGAAAACGCACTTGAAGACGGGGTAGTGCACTATCCGACTACCGTATTGCCGGGCCAGAAGGGAAACACGGCATTCTTTGGCCACTCCTCAAACAATATTTTTAATCCAGGACACTATAAATTCGCCTTCGCGCTGCTGCACGACCTCGTGCCGGGCGATACGTTCTATCTAACCTATAGCGGCAAAGTCTATGCATACCAGGTATTCCAGCGGCAAATTGTCGATCCGAGTGACGTCAGCGTACTCGACAACGTGCCTGGTAAAATCGCTACTGCAGCATTGATAACCTGCGACCCCCCGGGCACCAGTCTGCACCGCCTTGTCGTCTGGGGAGAGCAAGTCAGCCCGAACCCTAGCGACAATACAGCCGGCAGTAATACCTCAACTAGTATTTCCAATTCAACACAGCTTCCCAGTAACGGCCCGTCACTCTGGAGCCGGCTGACAAGCTGGCTTTAGGTGTGTAGACTAGGCTCGCCACGAGCAGGCATCGGCTTTGCCCGGAGAATTGCATCTGGAGAGTTCTGTCGGCCAGTTCAGTTTATGGCGGAAGTTCCGCGCGGCAAAAAGCAGCCCGTGTTTTTTACCTCTCTGTTACTTCAAGGCAATAAATAGAAGGACAAGCCTCCTACTGATCCGCTTTCGTCAGTAGAGCCGTGCTAGTCAATTCAGTACTAGCCGGGGTTGACGCCGTCTTGGGAACGCTTGTGAGCGCGTCAACAAGTTTATAATTTGGGTCAAAGTAGGGCTGGTAATCTGGGTTGGCAGCTTCGAGCGTCTGCAGATTGGTGTCATCGTAGTCAAATACGATTTGCTTGCCGCCGGAAACGTAAGTCAGCCGATCACCATCCATCCAGGATGCGTGGAGCTGCGGTTTGTCGAGCGGCGCATTGACCGTATAAGCGTAGTTCTCCTCGTATTGCACATCGTATACGGCAAAGCCGTTCGCATTCTCAGCCATGATGAACTGTGCACTGGCCGAGAAAGACACGTAGGTCGGGTCATTCACCTTTAACACGGCGACAGGCACTAACACGCTGCCATCCGCATTATTGGTGAGTGTGTCCAGCGGGTTTTGATATACGTATACTTTGTTTTCGTTTGGCGAGCCGGCTACTATGAACCACGATCCGCTGTATTGCGTAAGATCAAGCAGATAGGCGCTGCTACTCTTAGCCTTCGCGACATTCCGAATTAAATAGCTCTGGTTGTTTTGATACAACATGATGGCCACTTGATTGACCGGAGTATCAGACTGGATAGTCACAAACAGTACGACGTTACTGCCGTATGTTTTGTACGCCAGCACATGCTGCAGAAACGGCACCTGAGCCGTGTTTGATAGGTTCGTCGTATCTAAGGCCTGGGTAACCGGATTATATAAGAAGTAGTGGTCGTACTGGGTATTCTGTAACGTCAACTGCAGCGGCGGCGCTATGCTGAGTGTCCGGTTGAGGTTGAGCGAATCACTCGGTGTCTGGGTGTCGAGCATGATGTATTCATAGGTTTTGTCGTAATCGTGCTCGAGCAGCACATGGCGGTTGTCGTCTGACCAACTAACAACTTTGAGTAATTGAGGCGCCGAGGTGCTCGCGGCCGTCATCAGACCCGACGGCAGAACAACCGGCACAGCCGTCTTTTGGGGGTTATTCAAGTCGTAAAGTAAAAACTTGCCCGTAACTTCCGTTTCAAGCATCAGCCAGCGACGACTTGGGCTCTGGGTCGCCTGGAGCGGTGCGGCTGTGAATGACTGCTCCGCGGTAGTTACAAGACTGTCCGGGAACAAAAACGGGTAATCGAAGCGCTCCACGCTGTCACCCTCAACCGTAATTGCACGTTGCCATACGCGGTAGCCTTTGCGCAGGATTTGCATATTATATGTACCGGCCGGCAGGGTCAACCGTGTATTGGTCTTTGCGGTTGATTTGCCGTTTAATTTTATTGAACTGCCCCCGGGATGCGACGACACAAATACCAGGCCGTTTTGGACAATTTTGCCTTTATCTAGTGCGTAGCCGTAAGCCAGATTAATCAAAACATATGTCGTCAGAATGATAGCGATAGCTACTAGCACATAGCCGATGAAAAGCCGGACAACGTGCGCTCGTTGCTGATTAGGGTCTAGAAAATCCATATTGTAACTGTTTATTTTAGCGCGTGTAGTTACAGTGTGAAACTTGTTGGCCGATTTTTCAACTGCAATCTTCAGGTGCGAGCTAGTTGATCGCGCGCGACTTGCAGCCACGGACCTGAAGGTTTAAGATTAATAAGTCTCGCATAAGCGATATTAGAGGAAACTCGCTTTATAGGTATGGCAAAAATCAACAACATCATCGACTTAAACGGCAAACGTTACGATGCCCGCAGCGGCGCTTTTTTAGGAAAAAGTATGAAGTCGACCCAAGAAGTTAAGCCCGGGGGTCAAAAGACGCAAACAATATCCCATCAGCAACACACTGGCCGCACAATGGATGGGGTCTTACGCAGCAGTGAAGCGCACCAGCACCCTTCCGGTCACCACACACAGCACACCGAGCGCATCAAACAGCCAATTTCGCCACACAAGCCGCAGCATTCGAAGACGCTCATGCGGCGAGCTGTCAAATCACCGGTCGTCAAGGCAGTTCGGCCGCCGCGAGCCCAGACTCCGACCGACGCAGTCAAGTACAAACCGGACGTATTCGGGCGTTAAGCCGAAGCTTCTCGCGGACCAGGTAGACGCTCAGCGAGCCAAACGCGCCGAGCAAGTACCCCACAGCCGCCAAATCGTTCACTTCCAGCAAAGCGAATCTCCGATATTACGACCAATTATGGCACAACGCGCCGCTCACGATGTCGCACCACCGCCGCAACCACCCATTCAACCACTTCAGCCCGCAGCCGCACCGCAGTCAACCCAAGATATCTTTGAACGGGCTATCGCCCACGCCTCCAGTCATGAACAGCCGACCCATCCGGAGTCACGCCGCCATAAAGTCCGCCGCAGCGTTCGGCGCCATACGCGCGCAATTGGTATCTTGTCAGCCGTTGTGACCGTATTGCTATTAGGGGGTTTTGTCGCATATCAAAACAAGGTTGACTTGGAGTTGCAAATGGCTTCGGCACGCGCCGGATTTCCGGCAAGCATGCCCGGCTACAAGCCAACCGGATATGCCGCCATGTCGCTCAACTACGGACCCGGAAAAGTGATAATCGGCTATGAAGGTCCCGGCAATCACAACTACAGCCTCGTGCAAAAATCATCCAACTGGGACAGTGAAACGCTGCTTCAAAACTATGTCGCCACCAGTGGCCTAGCCTACCAGACATATTCCGCGGCCGGCCGAACCGTATACGTCTACGGCAACGATAATGCCACTTGGGTCAACGGCGGTATCTGGTACCAGCTGAATGGCAACGGCAACCTGAATAAAAATCAAATCATCGACCTCGCGTCGAGCATTTAGCGGCCAACGGGTTCAGCCCATCATAGCGAAACCCGTCGTTTTCTCATATAATATGCACTCATGAAACCGGCACGAACAAGATTTGCTCCGAGCCCGACGGGGTTTTTGCATGTCGGTGGCGTGCGCACAGCGCTCTTCGCCTGGCTGCTTGCTCGGCAATCGGGCGGGCAGTTTATTCTGCGCATCGAAGACACCGACCAGGCGCGAGAAGTGCAGGGGAGCGCCGACCACATTCAAAATAGCTTGAAGTGGCTTAGTTTGGATTGGGATGAAGGCCCGGTGATCGGCGGTGAGTACGGCCCGTATTTCCAGAGCCAGCGGCTTGCCATTTATAAACAGTGGGCAGGTAAGCTGGTCGACGCCGGCAAGGCCTATGCCGATCCGTATTCGCCCGAAGAGCTGCAGGCATTCCGCGACCAGGCCAAGGCCGAAAAGCGGCCGTTCCTATTCCGCGACTACCGGCCGGTGCATCCGTCCACCTGGGACGGTAGCCGTCCATTGCGCTTGCAGTCCGACCCCAAATCCTATGATTGGCACGATGAAATCCTGGGCGACCTGCATGCCGGGGCTGAAGCCATCGACGATTTTATCCTCATGAAGTCGGATGGTTTTCCAACCTACAACTTTGCGCATATTGTCGACGATCACCTCATGGATATCACTCACGTCATCCGTTCACAGGAATTCATCGCCAGCGTCCCAAAATATCTCAACTTGTACGAAGCGCTTGGGATCGAACGGCCATTACTCGCCACCGTACCATTCGTGATGGGCCCGGACGGTAAAAAGAAACTGAGCAAACGCGACGGCGCCAAAGATATTCTCGATTATGCCCACGAAGGCTTCCTGCCGGACGCACTCCTCAACTTCATGGTGACGCTTGGCTGGAACGACGGTTCGACACAGGAAGTCTTTTCGCGCGATGAACTCATCGCCAAATTCAGTCTGGATCGCGTTCAAAAGGGCGGGGCGCGGTTCGACGAACAGCGCCTGCTTTGGATGAACGGGTTCTACATCCGTGAACTTCCGCTTAACGACCTCTTTTCGAATGTCAACAACTACTGGCCACCCGAAGCCTCGGAGTTTGACGATGATTACAAACGGCGCGTACTGGCGCTTGTCCAGGAACGATTAAAATATTTCGCGGAGCTGCTGAAGTTGACCGAATTTTTCTTCAAGGATTTGCCAATCAATCCTGAGCTGTGGCAAAGCAACAAGCAGCTCAAGAAGCTTGACCAAAGTGAGCTCAAAAGCCTACTGGACCATGCCAAGAGTAACCTGGAACAAAGCAATTTTAGTATGGAAGACCTGACCGCGCGACTCAACCAGCTCCTCGAATCAACCGGCCAGAAACCGGCCGTGCTGTTCGGCCTTATCCGCATCGCCACTACACAGTCACCGGCAAGTCCCGGCCTGGCCGACACACTGGCCGTACTGGGTAAGGAAGTGTCGATGCGCCGTATCGACGCTATGCTCTATACGCTCTAGCCATTGGCACATTAGCGTAAGCATTGCTACAATAAGATCAATGAAAGATGAGCCACCGAACTCAGATTCTTCGAGTGAGTCGGCCGATCTGGCCGACGTGGTACCGGGTGTTCATGACGAATCACCCGCGCCCACAAGGATCGACTCCTCGAACACGTCGGACGAAGATCCGGAAATAGGTGATTTCGTGCCGACACCGGGGATATCTCCGCCGCCACCGGACGCACCGTTCAGCGACCGCCTGAAGTATTTTCTAAAAGAGAAGCTGACCCGCAAAGAGTTCATCATTGGCAGCATCGTTTTCATCGTACTGCTCGGCGGGGCGATTGCTTTTGGGGTCAGTAATATGGCTGGAGCTCCAGAGCAACAACCGGCCGCAATCAAACCGAAGCCTACGCCGGTGCCAACCGTATCACCACTGACCGGCTTGCCCGTTACCGCCGCCCAGGCCAAACGGCCGATAACGGGCGTCATGATCGAAAACACCGACTTCGCCCGGCCGCAATCGGGACTATCGTCGGCCGGTGTCGTGTTTGAAGCAATCGCCGAAGCCGGCATCACGCGTTTTCTGGCGCTATTTCAAGAAGCAACACCCAATAACATTGGACCGATCCGCAGCGCCCGGCCGTACTTTCTGGAATGGGCACTCGGATTCGACGCTTCGCTATCACACGTTGGCGGCAGTCCGGAAGCCTTGAATGACATTAAGGCCTGGCATGTCAAAGACATTGGTGAATTTACGTACGGTTCGTACTATCACCGAATTTCATCGCGCGCGGCGCCACACAACATGTACACCAGCATGGCCAATTTAAACGCTATTGAAAAGCTGAACCACTGGACCACCAGCCACTTTACCGGCTTCCTTCGAAAAAAGGATGATCCGGCAAAATCGCCGGCCGCGCGAACGATTAATTTCGACATTTCGTATCCGGACTTCAACGTTCGCTACCAATACGACCCAAAAAAGAACGCCTACTTACGCTGGGAAGGCGGCGCGCCACACACCGATACAGCCGGCCATCAACTTGAGCCAAAGGTCGTTATCGGTTTGGTAATGCCCTACAGTCTTGAAAGTGATGGCTATCACTCAATGTACAACACCATCGGAACCGGCAAGGCGTATTTCTTCCAGGACGGCAACGTTGTAATCGGCACCTGGACGAAGTCCGGCCGCAACGCTCAATTCGTCTTCAAGGATGGCAGCGGCCAACCAGTCAGGCTCAATGCGGGGCAGACGTGGATAACCGCATCCGGCTCGGCCAGCGACATATCTTATAAGCCTTAAAGCAAATCCGCGCCTAATGGATCAGCTACAGAAATTTGTTTCTCAAGTTCGCCAGCGATTGTTTGCCGTACTGCTGCTTAATAATCTTCTTATCATCGCTGACTGGTGGCTATCCAATCAGGTATTTCAACTTACCGGCTATTGGTTGGTGGCAGTTATGCTCGCGGTGCCGGTCTTGACACTCACATTTTTGCCGTGGATGAGTGCCGCTTACTTTACGCAGCCGATGAAACTGCTGTGGCAGGCAATATTGCATATTGCACCCGACACCGTCGGCATGGAACCTCCCAACCTTAAATCAACAAACCTTGGCCGAGAACTGGTCGCAAATTTGGTGGCACGCGTCTACCAGCTCGCCAGCGTTGCGGACAATGTCGAGAAAGTTGCCAACGCCAGACCGGCCGATATGAAATCGGATTTTATTGCCAACAACCTGCCGCTGCCATTCGTCGCTCTCGACAAAAGCGATACAGTTCTGTTTGCAAACAAAATTCTATGCGAATACATAGGTTCTTCCAGCCAGGATGTTATAGGTAAAAATATTAATTCGATACTCGATTTATCGTTCGTTAGCGAGGACACGTTCGACAAATGGCTGGATGAATCACGGCAAAACGCCGCCACTGCTACTCGGAGCTGGGAGCGCGTGCGCCTGAACCGCCCCGATCAACCGGCGCTACAATTTGACCTTGCTGCTTATTACAACAAGGATAACCCCGAGCACATCGAAACCCTCATGGTACTGTTCGACCATACCGAGCAGTACGCCCAGGACGACCAGGCAATGAGTTTTGTCGCACTCGCCGTGCATGAACTGCGAACACCGCTTACGCTGCTGCGCGGTTATATCGAGGTACTCGACGAAGAACTCGAAGGCAAGCTCAGCGGTGAAGCTCAGGATTTCGTGCAAAAGATGAATGTGGCAGCACAGCAACTGACGACCTTTGTCAACAACATCCTGAACGTCGCGCGCATCGAGAGTGAACAGCTCGAGTTGCCGCTGCAAGAAGAGCGGTGGCCGGATATAGTACATTCGGCCGTTGATGCCATGAGTCTTCGTGCGCACGTACGCGGCATAATTCTCACGTGCGAAGTGCCTGAGGAGCTGCCAACCGTCGGCGTTGACCGCATGAGCATCGTCGAGGTCATCAGTAACCTGATCGACAACGCCATCAAGTATAGCGGCAAAAGCAAACGGATTATCATCAAGTCGGCCGTTACCTCCAGCGGGGAAATAGAGACTACCATACAGGATTACGGCGTCGGCATTCCCGAAAGCGTTATACCCAAACTTTTCAGCAAATTCTACCGCAATCACCGCAACCGGGCGCAGATCGGCGGCACCGGGCTGGGCCTGTACCTTTCTAAAGCCATCGTGACTGCGCACGGTGGCAATATTTGGGTACGAAGCAAAGAAGGCGAGGGCGCTATCTTCGGTTTCACTGTCCGTCCCTACACCGAACTGGCCGACGAGCTGAAGTCAGGCAATGATCAGGATATTACCCGCAGCGCTCATGGCTGGATCAAAAACCACTCAATGTACCGAAGGTAAGTGTCAAATATCCAAGAAAACCAACTTCATAAACTTGCTACAATAACATCATGCAACCCGACAAAACCGCACCAACAGCAACCGGCAAAAAAATCCTATGCATCGAAGATGAGCATTTTATTGCCGAATTATACCAGCGGGCACTCACCAAAGCCGGCTACAATGTTACAACGATCATTGACGGCGCCGAAGGCCTCAAAGCTGCACAGTCGGACAAATATGACATCATCCTGCTCGATCTTATGGTGCCGACCATCACCGGCATTGACATTTTGCGCACCCTCCGCGACCCGGAACAAACGCCGAAATTACACAGCAAGATCATCATCACCACCAACCTCGAGCAACGCGAGGAAATCCGGTCAGCCATCGAACGCCAGGCCGACGGCTACTTAGTAAAAGCTGAGATCACGCCGCGCGAATTAGCGGAATTTTTAAACACGATAAAAATCTAGCCCACAGAACAAGAGTTGGATATAAAGGCATTTCGCATCCTGCGCGCAGTTCGGTTTGTAAACTGAGTAACAGGAGAGAAAGCGGAGCCGATTCCTCGGAGCGCATCTATTCGTACGGAACGTACCGAAGGTATAGTATCAACTAGATAAGTCCGGCAATGCCGAGAAAATTACGGAACAAAGTCAGTCCGGTCACGGTGTATGTGCCGCGCTGGCGGGCAAACTCTGCAAGCAAGTAGTCGGTACCAAGGGGCTTAAGATCCGGATCGTCCTCAGCCCAGCCATGCAGCATAGATTCCGTCAGTTCAAAGTGCGATTGAACACCGTAGGCACATGCGCCGACTTTCACGATTTGATTCGGACAGCCCCGGCCGGTCGCAAGCGACTGCATAGCAGACGTAAGCTGCACCGTTTCGCCGTGCAGTTGGAATACGCTGACTTCCTGCGAAAGTCCCGCCAACAACGGGTCATGCATACCGGCCTCGGTCAGCTGCACAGTGTAGGGTTGCTTGGCGGCATCAACAAATCCGATTTCTTTTATTGGTGCCGGCAGGACCCTGCCACCAGCGGCTCTCACGAGTACTTGCATGCCGAGACACACGCCCAGATAGGGCACACCGCGGTCTATTGCTTGCCGAACTTGGACGAGTTCTTGCGTCATTTTCTCATCAGTGTCATTCGCACTGGCCGGTCCGCTGAGTACAACAACTGCTCGGTAATCGTTCGGGGCCGGAAAGGCCTCGCCCGCCGACAAATCAACCATCACAAAAGCAATGTCGTGCTCCGCAAGCACCCGCTCGAGCAGGCCCGGTCCCTCGCGTGTTATATTCTTCACAATCAATACGTCAGGTTGCATGGTGGACATTATACAGTATGTCGCTTTCACCGACCGGCCTGTTTGATGATAGGCTGCTCGACGCATCATCGGCATTGGTAGAATTTATCCGTGAGAGAAACATCAGAGCAGACGACCAACCTTTGACTATATTTAAGCTACAATATGCACCATGTTGACTAAAGATCTGGTACAAGGATACCCGATAATTTCCGGGCAAGTATCTCGATCGCGTCTCGAGGTCGTACTGCGTGCATTTGAACAGGTGTTGAACCAAAACGTTCAGGGCGATATCGTCGAATTCGGTTGTTACATCGGCACGACGTCGCTTTTCTTACGCCGGATGCTCGATGGCTATGACCAATCCGGCAAACGACAGCTACACGTATACGATTCGTTCACAGGCTTGCCTGAAAAGGGCACACAAGATTTCAGCCCGGCAGGCGAACAATTCAAAGCCGGCGAACTTGCGGTCAGTAAAAAGCAGCTGCTCCAGGAATTTCGCAAAGCCAACCTCACACCGCCAATCGTGCACAAGGGTTGGTTCAATGGG
Source organism: Candidatus Saccharimonadia bacterium (assembly GCA_963810525.1). Taxonomy (GTDB): domain Bacteria; phylum Patescibacteriota; class Saccharimonadia; order Saccharimonadales; family UBA4665; genus JAICLK01. The sequence continues at coordinate 788,854 of CAWENB010000003.1, read as the reverse complement.
CTAGACCAGGCGGATGTGCCGCCGCGTATCGCGTTCGCCTTTTTGGACGGTGATTTTTATGATTCGATCGTTGACTCGCTCTGGCTCGTGTGGCAGGTGATCGATCTGAACGGCGTCATCGCCATTGACGATTTCGGCCGCGAAGCCTTGCCGGGCGTTGAGCGGGCAGTGCATGCTTTTTTGCAAACGAAACCGGGGGCGCGCTTGCGCGTCGAGCACAATATCGCCGTCATTAAGCCATGAAACTACACATCATCACCGTCGGTGAACCGAAACTCGCGTACGCACGCGAGGGTTGGCAGGAATACCTAAAGCGTCTGAAGCGTTACCACGTCTTGCGTACGACGCATCTGGCCAACAAACGAGCCGACGACGTCGATGCATTCTTGAACGCGGCAGGGCACAGTTACAAAGTCGCGCTCGCAATCGACGGCCAGCAACTTTCCAGTGCAGCGCTCGCTGAATTTCTCCAAGTCCGCGAACTGGACGGTAAAGAACTGAGTTTCATCATCGGTGGGCCAGAAGGCTTGCCGCCACAGGTCATTGAACAAACTGATTTCCAATTGAGCCTGTCCAGGCTCACATTCCCGCACGACCTTGCCATGCTAATCCTGCTCGAAACCCTGTACCGCGCCAGCACCATTGTCACGGGCCACCCGTACCATCGAGGCTAGGACTATGGCCGGGTCTCGTCGAGGCAGGCTATACCTTTGTCGACTATACGCTTTGCCTGAGAGACAGTGACCGCATCTGCGGAGTCATCATCGGGGTTTGTATAATTGCTAGTTATACTAACCTCCCAGCCGCCATCGTAACTCTTCGTAAAAGAGGTTACGCAAGCCGAACTACCGCCGACGCTTGCACCAACGAACTCCTGAGTGTATTGCCCAAGAGAGCCGATCAGCACGTCTGCCGATACGTTCGTACCATTACCGCCGCGATATCCCGGATTATGTTGTCGGGTACAGTCATCGCCCGGCTTCGGAGTGTAGCGATGGGAAGTCCAGCCGCCCGTACTTGCCGCTGGATTGTCGTATGGCGAGCAGTACGTGTCAAAAACTCCCCAAGTGCCATCTTGATTCCGCGACGCGGTCATAACAACGTTGCCAAACCTGCTTACTGCCGTTTGTATCCGGGCATCCGTTGCCGGACTGTCCATGTACTCCTCGGCCGTCTGTGGAGTAGTTTCGGAGGGGCTTGGAGAAGTCGGCGAAGCGGGAGTTCGATTCGGATAGGGGGAAGCCCCGGGTTGGCCTCCGGCTGCCGGCGCACGATTTGCATGTGCCTGACCCGGGTGGTAAAGGTTAGCCGTCAAAACTGCACTAATCGCGAACGCCGCAACTGCGGTTAGTGCTAATCGTACCCGGCTTACACGTTCCCGTGGCGCTTTGCCCCCTGCAACAGCATGTCCAGACCGATCGAGCCAACTACTAATTTCATTGTCTCCGGCAAGTCCTCTGATCGTCCTATCCTGCACTGGTTCATAATCACTTGGCGAACGCGACAATCCGACAGACGCCGCAATATGCACACACGCCTGTGGAGTCGATCCCATGCTGGCCGCCTGATCCACATACCGTGCCGTTCTAGCGGGATAGCCAAATACGTTGTTGGCAGCTATTTCTTGTGTCAGTCGATGAGCAAGCGGGTTGGTAGTCACCTTGATAGCGCCCTTTGCTACATCATTCGATGCCAGTGCGACGTCTCGATCGACATAATTTTTCGTTCTCGCGGGATAGCCAAATACGCGGTTGGCAGCCGTTGCCTGGGTACGCGTACGGACATAGTTGTCCATAATCGCCTCCATCGCCGGCCGGGCCTCTGGGCTAGCCTCGCCAAGTATAGCTTGATACTCCCGCGAGCCGATACCATTAATGCGACGTTCGGTCACCGGACGCAAGCGCGCAAGCACACCGGCATCATGAGCTGAGAGCATCCCCTCCAACATGGCTGCCGTGCCTTGCATGTGACCATCTATGCTAGAGGCATACCACTCAATATGCTGTCCGACCGTACGCTCCATATGGTCAAATGCTTGAAGAGCATCACCGGTTGCACACTCCTGTAACTGGGCACTATACTCGCTTACCAAAGAAGCAGTTGAAGCTTCATAGTTGCCAACAATATCTCCCAGTTGTTCGCGACGCGATGTGATAACTTCTCTCAACCCGTAGGCGTAGGCTTCCTGTCCGGTAAGGGAAGATTCTCCCGGATAATTTGTCATATTTACTATTTTATCATATCTTTATTTTTTGTCAATGCACACCACCTGAATTCTCATTCAAATCGCAACAGCTAAGTACGGCTTGAGTAGCGTGGCAGGGCTTTGGTAGCCGTGTCGTTTACGCGGTCTAGTATTGAGCAGGTTGGCCGCCAGGTCAACCTGCTCCTGTGTGACGTTAGCGAATGAGGAGCCTTTCGGAAAGAATTGCCGGAGCAGCCCATTGAAGTTCTCGTTGCTGCCCCGTTCCCAGGAATGGTAGGGGTGGGCAAAGTAGACGGTCAGACCGGTATGTTTTTCCAGTATCTCAAAGTCTTGCATCTCTGTGCCATTGTCGAGCGTCAGGCTACGTTTCAGATGTCGCGGGAGTGGGGCAAGCAGCTGTTCAGCACATGTCCGGAACTGCTCCTTGGTGGCCTGCGAAATGTAGCCGACGAGGGCGTAACCGCTCTTCCGTTCGACCAGGGTGACGAGGTAGCCGGAGTTACCTTTGCCGCGAACGGTGTCGCCCTCCCAATGGCCGTAGAACAGCCGGTCGTTCACTGATTGGGGACGTGAGTCGATCCAGCGTTTCTTCTGCAGTTCTCGCTGCCGTTCCCGGCGCTTGGTGCCGTACTTCCGACGGAGCTTCTTGTGGCGCAGGAACTGCCACATGGTGGCCAAGAAAGCTTTGGGTTGTGCCCAGAGCCAGCGGTAGACCGTACTATGACTCAAACCAACAGCCTGTCCGGCCTGCTCGGGGCTGTAACACTGCCGCAGGAGCGCCGTGAGCTGCTCAGCCTCGGCGTCGTGTAGCCTGCGGTGCTGCTGGTTGGCCGCATACCTCAACCGACGGTTGCGGTTTCGGGCGACGCGGATGTCATAGCCGGTCGCAGTCGGAGCTGCGCCCCGACGCAGCTCCCTACCTACAGACGAAGGGTGGAACCTGAGGATGCAGGCACAAGATTGGTTCGTGAGCCCGGCGGTCTTTAGTTTTGCTAGAAGAACCCGGTCATCTCGGGTAAAGTGATGGTGAGCCATGCTGGCAACCTCCGTATTACTGTTAGTTCTTGCAAACAACAGCGTACGCGGAAGCCGCATGGCTCTTCAGGTTTTCTTAGGTTGCGTTTTGAAGGTTAATTCGGGCCAGCTACCTGTGTTGTCGGTTGGTCACCGAGTATAAATAGCTGAATTTTCTAGTCGCATTTGGCTCTAGCAAATCCTTTGCCTGAACGGATACCACAATATCTGCATCACGCTTGTGGGGTAGGGTGTAACGCTCAAACTGAGATTGCCTGAACGCGAAACTTTCCGCTACGGCGTCCGGAGATGACTCGCGGCCGATGCGCAGATCACGATGGATCCTATTCGCCAGACGCACTTCATCGGGAACATCCAAATAGATTAGACAGTCCACCTGCTTTCGGGGCAGCGGCTGAACGTCGCCCTCAATAATCAAGTAGCTAAGTTTTTCCAGGCGCCGGGTATATTTTTGTGCGCCAGGACTGATGTCGGGATTTTTACCAATTGCGACGCCGCTTGCCGCTTCAAACAAAGGCACCCCGATGGATTGGCCAGCTTGCAGACGGCAAATGGCCTCAACCTGAGCGCGTAAGAAAATGAAATCGTATTTCTCATACGGATCCCGGCCACAGCGCTCCAGCTCCTTGCGGTATGTCTGGTCGCCTAACAAATAGTCGTCGGTCGATAGCACGCCCGAATGCGGCAGCATTTTGGCCAGCATGTTCACCAACACGCCCTTGCCGCCGCCAGGGCCGCCAACAAGGAAGATAATTTTCGTTCCCTTCTTCGGTAGCTTCGTAATATGTTCCGCCAGAAAACTAAGCAGTCGATCTTCGTCCATAACAGCCTCCTGCATATCCAACCATCTTATCAGAATTTTAAGCTGTCCGACTTCTCAAGGGCAGCTCTATACAGTACAACACCTGCACTATAATAGAATGAAAGCAACAAGGAGGTGCTATGTGCCGCAATATTAAGCCGATATTCAATTTTGACCCGCCAGCCACCGATGCGGAGATCCGCGACGCCGCGCTGCAATTCGTACGCAAACTTTCCGGTTTCACCAAGCCTTCGCATGCCAACGAGCCGGCTTTTAACCGTGCCGTCGACGAAGTCGCAGTGGCAGTTCAACAACTACTGGATTCACTTGTTGCTAACGCCGCACCCAAAAACCGTGAAGTCGAATCCGCCAAAGCCCGCGCCCGAAGTGCCCGGCGATTCGGCCATGTCGGGCAATAAAATGATCGAGAACTTACCTTTGATAATCTTAGTGAATCACACTAACACTTAGCGGCACTCCAGGCGCCTAACTTGCCGGCTTATAGCATGCAACCCACGCAATGTTCAGATTTGCCTTGGCTCCAGGAGATGCGTAAGGGCCTTCAATGGACGACTCGTTCTGCAAGATCCATGACATAGGGATGTTAGGGATATCATTAGTGGTAGTGCCGATAAGGCTCCCGTCCATGTAGAATTTTATAGAGCTCGCAGTCCATTCAATAACCGTCGTGTGCCAGGTATCCCAATTGGCATTGGTCGGGAAACTGGCACCGCCAGGGTGTGTGAAGGCGTTAATCGTGCTACCGTAATCGGCTTCCGGGTAGTCGATCTCGAAACCTCCATCATAGAACAAGTGCGCGCTTTTGAAACCGGGGTCCGCCTGAGATACTTCGAAACGCTCGGTATAACGTCCGTACTTCATATACATGCATTGTCTAGGTACAACTGTAGCGACCACGTTAGTTCCGCTACTGGGCCGGTACATATCGATATGCATCTCGCTATTACTTACCGATACCGCTTCCTCGGGGTGGTATTCACCCCCGATTGGAATTTTGGTAGATGGTTCGGGGCAGCTATCAGTCCCTTCGATGCACTCCTCCGCGGTATCAGGCCAACCGGATGGATACGCCCACCAGTCATTGAAGTAACTCCCATACGGCTTCAACCCGGTACAGTAGGCAGTTGCGGCCGTATCGTCGGTATTGGTGCAACCACTGAATGCACCTACCGGTACTGTGCCAGGAAAGTTCGTGGCATAAACTTGAGTCCATCCCGGTATGTTTCCTTGCGGCACGCACTGACCGGAAGGTGATGAGCACGCCATACCGGAGCTGGAACTAAATCGAACCGCCTTTTCGCCCGACGCATTGCTATCAGTAACAACAGCGGCGTTACCGGCGAGCGCACCGGATTCCGCCTCAGCGTTTGCCAACCAGCTAGCAGCGTGACTTTGCCTAAGAAGCTGGAAGCCCACCAATCCGATCGCAATAAAGACCACCAGTCCGGCTGCAAACTTATACGCCTTTGGCGCTTTAATCTTGTTTATTCGCATGGTCGTGAGTAATGCCTCAGACTTTTATCATATACTAGTGCGGCATTGCATATTAAGTGGTACTCGCAGAATGGCAACCGTGACTTTGCCGTCTGATAGTATTCGAAACGAGTTTCTACGCGGCTTCGTATACGGCACCCACGTCGCGATTTAAACTATATGGATAGTCAGTTCAAGTTTACCGTTATGGAGTATTAAAAATTTTAAAGCTTTATTTAGCAAACTTGTCAGCCATTTCTTGTGTAACATTTATTGCTACAGCAGGCTCATCTCCTAACACCCATGCATCGTGCCCGGCCGGGATATGTGCGACATCACCCGGCATAATATCAAGCTCACTGCCGTCACTCATTTTTACATGCATCGTTCCGGATAGCTCATAGAGTGTGTGTGGCACTTCGCACCACTCGGTCTCAGCTTTGGGCTTAACGTGCTCACTCCATTTCCATCCCGGCTCCGAAATTGCAAGTGCAAACGCGACACCACCTACCGATGAAAAGGCAACACTTCCGTGTGGGAATATTCGCTTATCATCAGGTTCATTTTTAATACTTTTTTTGGTGAGTTCTGGCATACTAACCTCCTTTTTTATATTGATTATTTTAACTCACCTAAGCTTTGATACTAGGTTTATGCGAGCGAAGCACAGGAGTTGCGGATTCACACAATAGATACGATACGCCATTTAAAATAAAAAATGCCACGGAGTAATCGTCTTTCAGTCTGTTTCTTTCCGATGGTGACCCCTGCGGGATTCGAACCCGCGATCTTTGGGATGAGAACCCAATATCCTGGACCACTAGACGAAGGGGCCTGGTCTCGCCTAAAAAACCAATGCTATACAGGTTTGGGTTAAGAAATCGGCTTAAGACTGCACAAGTTTATCATATCTGTTAGAAAGCGTCCAGAGCGGCTTGCGCCCGTGATTAAAACAACGGATAATGGAGCGTAAGCTGTATGAATATCCGCGGTGCGTTTTTTATTGTTGCGATCTTGGTTCTGGCAGGAGTTGCCTGGTATATTTGGCATGCATTGAATAGACGGCCAGGGAAGAGCCAGCCGAACACCGGCAAACTGGAAGGTTCACTGCGTGATGAGCGGCTCAAGTCAGCCATCATCCTCAATGCCATTGACGACGGAGTCGTTCTGTTAGACGCCCAGAAGAACATTCAACTTTTCAACGCCGGCGCCAGTAAAATCACTGGCTGGCCAGCCGCTGAAGCGCTCAACCTGGCGCAAAACGTAGTCATTAAGCTCGTCGATGTCAAGGATCAGCCCTACGCCGACGATAAAAACCCTTTTAATCAGGTCTTCAAAACCAGCACTACGGTCCGCGACGACAAAGCCATTCTGGCCACGCGCTCAAATAAACGCGTCGGCATTTCGTTGACCGTGTCACCATTGTTCGACGAAAATAAGAAGATCACGGCGGCAGTGGCGATTTTCCGCGATGTCAGCCAGCAGCGGATTGAGGAGCAACGCCGAGCCGAGTTTATCAGCACGGCAAGTCACGAAATGCGCACTCCAGTGGCTGCCATTGAAGGCTACCTGGCACTGGCACTGAACGACAAAGTCGCCAGTATCGACAGCCGTGCCCGGGATTATCTGGAAAAAGCTCACGCCAGCACCCAGCACCTGGGCAAACTGTTCCAGGATTTACTGACCAGCTCCAAAGCCGAGGACGGTCGACTCAGCAATCATCCTGTAGTAGTCGAGATGGGAGGATTTTTACAGCAGCTGACCGACGGGTTGAAATTCGCCGCCGAAAAGAAGGGGCTGTTCACCGAGTTCCGGCTCGGCTCAAGCAGTGTCATTGACGCCAGCAGCGCGGCCAACGAGAAGGTCGTCAAACCGCTGTACTATGCGGTGGCCGACCCGGATCGTCTGCGCGAAGTTGTTACCAACCTGTTTGACAACGCCTGCAAATACACCGAGCAAGGCAAAATCACCATCGGCCTCACCGGCAACAACGACGTTGTGCAGTTCTTTATCCGTGACACCGGTCCGGGCATTCCGCGCGAAGATGTGCCACACCTGTTCCAGAAGTTTTATCGCGTGGACAATTCGGCCACCCGGACCATCGGCGGCACCGGGCTTGGACTCTTCATTTGCCGCAAGATCATCGAACTTTACAACGGCCACATTTGGGTTGACAGCGAGTTAGGCAAAGGTAGCTCATTTTACATTAACTTGCCCCGAATCACCACTCAGCAAGCCGAACAGTTAATGGCGGCTGAAGCCGCGGCCAAATCCCAGGGATTGACAAATATTACACCGCCAGCCGCATCATGATACAATGGGGGCAATAGCATAAGCATGACAGCAAAACTTAGGGGATAAGCACATGGCGCAAGTAGCAAAAATAATGTTGGTCGAAGACGACAACAACCTGGGCGAGATTTATGAAGCCCGCATGCAAGCGGAGGGCTATACGGTCGTTGTGGCGCATGATGGGGAAGAAGCGCTGGCGATGGCCGCCAAGGAAAAGCCGGACCTGATTATTTCAGATGTGATGATGCCTAAAATCAGCGGCTTTGAAATGCTCGACATCTTGCGTAATACACCAGGGCTCAGATCCACCAAGGTTATTATGCTGACCGCTCTCGGCCAGGCCGAGGACAAGACACGCGCCGACTCCCTGGGTGCTGATCGTTACCTTGTTAAGTCGCAAGTTACACTGGAGGATATCGTCGAAAATGCCCGGGCACTGCTTGGAGACGATGGGGCTACTCCTGCAACGCTCACTATCTCACCAGTGCCGTCGCAAATCCCGACCGCAACACCCGCTCCAACCGCTCCGGCGCCGCAGCCGATACCAGCCCCTGCGCAACCGGATGCGGTTGCGCCAACACCGGTAGTTACTCCACCCGTCACTCAACCGCCGGCCGTATCATCGATCCCCGTCGCCGCACCGCCCGCCGGCCTGAGCCAACCAGGTATCCCCCCGGCTGCCGAACCAACACCTGCCGCCGTACCGATTACAGATCTGACAACGGCAGCAACGCCGACACAACCGATAACCCCAGCGGCAACATCACTTGCCGAGCCCTTGTCGGTCCCACTCACTGAGCCAGTGCCGACACAGCCCGCACCGCAGCCTCCAACGGATCAGGGTATACCGGCATTTACACCGCCGCCCGAGATTCCGCCGAGCACCCCCGTCGCCGCACCGCCAGCCTCGGCCCAAAATCCTAACGATAAATTAATAAGCGGCGCCGTTGATGAATTACTTGCCAATACGCCGCAGCCAACTCCAGTCGCCGCGTCGCCTGTCGCTTCCCCCACCCCGGCACCAGCTCAACAACCCCTGACAGCACCCGCACCGCAACTGGAAGCATCGCAGCAATCAGAACTGGGGGCCAACAACAAAGCCCCGGGCGACAATACGCCACAAGTCGCACACGAAAAAGTCATTAAACCGATCAATACCGATTTCGACAAAAAACCCGATCTGAATTCATTGCTCGCCGCCGAGGAAAAGAAAGAATCCTTACCCCAAGCGGCGTCTATCACCGGCGTCAGCAATGGCATACAGTCAACCGTCGTCATGCCGTCCTCTCCGGCAGGAGCGGACGAGCCGACATCACCGACGACCGGGCAACCCGGCAATGTCGTAACGCCGTCTGCTTCTACTCAGAACACCAGCGGAAATGGCATTGACCCGGGCAATATCGCCCTTTAGCGGCCATACCTAAACCGCCACATATCCAAGCTGTTGTATACTCTAGGAAATGCGCATTAATCGATTTATAGCGCTGGCAACGGGCCTGAGCCGTCGTGCGGCCGATAAGCTCGCCGATGCTGGTGAAATTTTTGTAAACGGGCGGCCGATCAGGACGGGCAGGGAAGTGAGCGACGTGGACGTCGTCACGTTCCGCGGTCGCAGATTACGACTGCCCAAAAAGCAAACCATTATGCTCAATAAGCCGGCCGGTTATGTCTGCTCCCGGACCGGACAGGGGAGTAAAACTGTCTATGATATATTGCCGGTAGAACTCCGCAGGCTCAAACCAGTCGGTAGGCTTGATAAAGATTCGTCGGGGCTGCTGATAATGACGAACGATGGAGAGTTTGCCCACCGCCTGACTCATCCTAGTTTCCGAAAACCAAAACGTTATGAAGTTATACTCGATAAAACACTCTCGCCGGACGACTGGAAAAATATCACAGTTCAAGGGGTAGTACTGGAAGACGGACTGAGCAAATTCAAACTACACTGGATCGACAAGCGGAACGGCAGCCGCTGGATGGTCACGATGTCCGAAGGTCGTAATCGACAAATTCGGCGCACCTTTGCCGCGCTCGGATATCAGGTCAGTAGTCTTCACCGTGTCACTTTCGGCGACTATCACTTGGGCCGGATCGCACCCGGGAAGTATACAGAGCTCAAACCATAAAAAGCTTACCCAATCCAACTTCGCTCCATATACATGAAATCCTTGGGCGTGGTAGTAACTTCAGAATTAAAGGTAAATTCGCTATACTGTATAGGAGTAACTGCGGGCCTAGCAGAAAATGACCAAAACCCCAAAAAAAAACTTTACACAGCGTATAAGAAAGTCGCGATCTTTCGTTTTGGCAATGGTGTTCGTGGTGGTATTCGGCTCCATGGGCGCTTACTTTATCTTCTTCAGTGAAGCTGCCAGTAATTCCGCCATCACCTCCGGCTACAACGGTTATTGCCTGGACGATCACGGCGACGGCAAGCAGGTCAATGGCGAAATCGACCTGTACCAGTGCAATGGCAGCGCGGCCCAGAAGTGGTCAACCAATTCAAGCAACGGCGAGATTTCCATTAACGGCCTCTGCATGGGATTACAGTATGGCAGTACGGCCCAAAACACCAACGTTGTTTTGGCGCTATGTAACGGATCCCAGAACGAACACTGGGTGCAGCAGTCGAACGGTAACCTCGTCACACTCGGCGCCAACCGGAAATGTCTGACGACATCCAATGCCGCCGACAATACCGCGTTGTACATTTATTCGTGCTCCGCGAGCCTCCCGGCCAGCCAAATCTGGCACGGCGGCCCAGAGCCATCGGTTACACCCAGCGTCTCCATAACGTCGCCGTCGAGCGGTTCCACGATTAGCGGCACCGGCGTGCTCGTGGCAGCAAAAGCCAGCGTATCATACGATTCTATCGAAAATATTACCATTTCCATTGATGGTACTACTCTCACGAGCTGCAGCAACTCGACTTCATGTTTCAAGAGCTGGGATACAACGGCTTACAGCGACGGCAGCCACACCATCCAGGTTAGCGCCACCTCCGCGAGCGGTGGCAGTGCCAATACCAGCGAAACGATTACGGTAAAAAACACACAGCCATCACCACCGCCTAGTTCAGGTGGCGGCTCAGGCGGCAGTTCCGGTGGTGGTTCGGGCGGTGGCTCGAAGAGTGGGGGAGGCGGTGCCTCGGGTGGCGGCTCCCTGCAAACTGGCGGCTCCGGCGGCACCATAACCATCAACCCGTCGCCCAGTCCCAGTCCGTCACTGAACGTGAAGTCGGCACCAAGCGGTAGCGGGTCGCAGACCTTGAATACGACGATTACCAATAATCCAACTACGTCTACGTCCACTCCTTCCGGTGCGCCTATGGCCAGTAATATCCAGGCTACGAGTATTACGGCCAATTCGATTTCCTTTACCTGGCAGGGGAGCAATGCGACGTCGTATACCATTAAGTACGGGCTGAGCCAGAACAATCTGACGGCTCAATCGGTACTGCAGAGTACGGACCCGGTACCGAGCTACACGTTAAGCAAACTGCCGGCCGGCAAGACGATATACATCCAGATTACGCCGAGCAACAATGGTACCGCGGGAACGGCAACCACGGCTAACTTTAAGACGGTTAGGCCGCATAGCGCGGCGGGGGCGGTGATATTGTGGACGCTGGTGATTCTGGTGCTGGCGGGAGGAGGTGTAATTTGGTGGTTGAGGAGAAGGAGCGTGGCGGACGAATCGGCTGACGTGGACTTATCGAGTTTGCCCCTCTACCCGCAGGAAGACAGTGCTGCCGAAGCATCGCGATTAAACTGGTGGCTGCCCGACGACCAGCGCCAGGCTTTGCAGCAAGGTCAGGCTCCGCCACCGAATCCGCCCGACGTACCGCCCGATATGTACGAGGAAGGCCGCAAACGCCTTGATGACGAAGAAAAACACCATCAGCTTCCGGAAGAGTAGTCAGAATTTGCCATCGTATAGTTGCAACACAAACTACGGATTACTGCTAGAATAGGGGTAATGAGCAAAATCTTACCGATAGTGGCAATTGTCGGGCGGGCGAACGTGGGCAAGTCCAGCCTGTTCAATGCGATTTTGGAACGCCGGGAGGCAATTGTCGCGCGCGAAGCTGGGACCACACGCGACAGCATAACTGCCAAAGCTACCTACCGGGGCCGGGATTTCTGGCTCGTGGATACCGCCGGGATGAAGGACGCTGAGGATGAGTTTGAATTCACCATTCAGGAGCAAATCCTGCAGGCCGCAGACAGCGCCGACGTCATCTGGGTCGTCGTCGAAGCCGACATTCCTATCACCGAAGAAGACCGGCGCGTCGCCAAGCTGGCGCTCAAGAGCCGCAAGCCGGTGTTTCTCGTGGTTAACAAGGCGGACAAAGCCAGGGGAATGGATCTGGCTACGTTTGAGCGACTTGGAATCAAGCCGATTATCAAAACCAGCGCAACCCAAGCCCGCGGCATTGATGACCTGCTCGAGCATCTCCTAGAAACTATACCGAAAGCCACGCTACGAGAAGCCGACGATCGATTACACATTGCGCTGCTTGGCCGGCCGAACGTCGGCAAATCACACCTGTTCAACACACTTGCCAAGAAGCAGCAGGCGATTGTGGCCGACCGCGCCGGCACCACGCGCGACATCAACCGCACCATCGTGAAGTATGAAGGCAGGGAAATCGAACTGATGGACACGGCCGGCATCCGCCGGGCAGGTAAAATCGGCACCGGTATTGAGCACTTCAGCGTATTGCGCAGTCTCGCTGCCATCGAGCAGGCAGATATTTGCTTTTTGCTGATGGATGTCAATGAATTGAACGTGCAAATCGACCAAAAAATCGCCGGCATGATAAAAGAGGCAGGCAAGGGACTTGTGCTGGTCGTATCCAAATGGGACGTGGCCGAAGGTAAAGATGCATTCACGCGCGACGCGCTGGCGCCGCAAATTGCCGCCACCTACGATTTTGTTCCTTGGGCGCCGCTGATCTTCACCAGCGCCGTAACCGGGCAGAATGTCTCCAAACTCTTCAATCTATCGCTCGAAATTGACGATCGTCGCAGGCAACGCTTTACCACTAGTAACCTGAACGGCTGGCTGCGTAGAGTTGTCGATAAACATCCGCCGGCGGGCCTACGAAACCGCGCCCCAAAACTTAATTACATGGTCCAGGAAGACGATAACCCTATTCCGGCCTTCAAGATTTTCGGCAGCCAAACCAAGTTCCTGCACTGGAGTTACCGACGCTACCTGGAGCGATCATTACGCGAATCGTATAGTTTCGAGGGTACACCGGTGCAGTTGTGGTTCATCGAAAAGCATGAAAGCCACAAGCACGGCAGCTCACCGACCAAGGGAGACGCCCGGCCGCCGAGAAAGCGTTAATCGCAAACTTGCAAATAGATTAAAATCCGCGCCAAAAAATCTACTAACGTAACGGCTGCATATCTAAGTAATTACGCCTTAGGCTGCATAACCTAATGACTCGAGCTGATAATCCCGGGCGATCCGCTGGCGCAAGCGCAGCACAGTTTCGGCAGGTGCGAAATCAGAGATGCTATATAATTCGGAATAACGCACTTCATCGCTAATTGTTAAGAATTCGTGCGCAACCGGCAACCGCCCCAGCCTTCTGTGAGGCGCCGCTTGGAAAATAATCGCGTCACCAGGTCCGAGCTCAACAGGGTCTGAAAACGGAACCCCCAGCTCCCTCAAAAGATCTTCCTGATACTCGTCACCAGCCGATTCGGCCAACCCAATGCGTTCAATATCGGTAAATGTTCTTATAAGACCGAAAATAGCCGTACCTCCGCCGCCCCGAGTAACTTGTATGTTGAGGCCACTCACCGGCCGAGCTGCTATTTCCTGATCATACATGATTGAGTAATCAAGGTGCATACCCAACCAGCTTTTACTACCCCGATTCGGAGCCTCAAACTGCACGCAGTTGAGCCGCGTTGGTAGCACATCAGACCTTTCGACAGCCGCTTGCATAGCTAAATCAATTATCAATAGAAATGATGCAGGAAGTACTAAAGATTCATATTCTCCAGCTACTGGCAGGGTATCAATGACTCTTAGATGCTCCTCACTTTCCGCATCTGTAGCCTCGCAAGCCTCGATACGATTTTTGAGCTGGCGCAAACTATCCGACTCTTGAATTTTATGCAGATCAAGCGCCCCCCGGGCGACGACAGCCAGCGGCTCACCGTACGCATTTTCAACTATTTGAGCGCCTAAATCATGCCGGTTAAGGGTATCAGCAATTCTGACCGTCTGCCGCAGAGAAGCATCCGATTCTAAATACGGAGCATTCATTTTAAGACGATTATAATATTTTTTTAATTCTAATACAAATTATCTCCCTCGTGACGTATGGCGTTATCTGATTTATAATCAAGCGCATGTCATTATTTCAGCGACGGCCGCAGGTCAGCGATCCAGTTAACTACGTAACCGTCGGGCTAAATAAAACCGTACTCATCGTGGGACTGGGCAATCCGGATGCGGAATACGGCGGTACACGGCACAATATCGGCTTTGCGTGTGTGGATGAATTTGTAGCGAAGAACGACGACATGGGGGGTTGGGTCGCAAAAAAAGACCTGAAATGCCTGTTGAGCACCGGCCGGCTTGGCGAGGTACGGCTCATCGCCATCAAACCTGCGACTTTTATGAACGTCAGCGGCGAAGCGGTACAGGCGGTGTGCGATTTTTATAAAATTCACCCGAACCAGATGATTGTGGTGCACGACGAACTCGATATACCATTCGGGCAGATCCGCACTCGCACGGGTGGCAGTAGCGCCGGCCACAACGGCGTCAAATCCATTATCGAACGTTTTGGCGAGGATTTTGGGCGGGTACGGGTAGGCGTAGGACCAAAGACACCCGAAAACATCGATAGCGCCGATTTCGTGCTCGGCAAATTCAATAAAGACCAGCAGGTCGAGCTACCGGCACTTAAACGCGAAGCCGTAGCCATACTTACCGAGTACGTTTTCGCCGGCGAGCTGCCGGTCGAAACCCGCAGCTTTTTGTTGTAAACGATTTACAATTTGCCGCGATCCTGCCGTAGAAGTTCAAGTTCCGCCAGAAGTTCCACTAAGCTGCCAGCCTCTCCTATGATTCCATGTGTCCTCTTGCTGCTCTTACGGCGCACTCCTTACGGGTACGCCAGCCTACAAAAGTGTCCGTAGCTCCAACTACCTCGACTTCACGCACATCAATTTCCGAAGCCACGCTAAAGCTACAGTGGCGAGATCAACGTAAAGCTCTAATGAGCCGGGAGCATTTACAAAGTTTACTGGAGCCATACTTTATACAATGATACAGACAGCACGTATCGTTAAAATAAATGAGCCTCCGGAGGGGGTGGGCACCGCCGGAGGCTCATTACACCCTTCAACCCACCTTGAAGGCTTTCCTGGCCTACGGCCAAGACCCACTCAAAGGTTCGTTCCGTCATTCGCCAAAACTCTAAAAACACGAGAGGGAATGCGGGGTTAAAAGGAATAAGGTGTTTTAGAGCGCGTGTCTGCCGGAAACCGGCAAGCGCGCAAGAGAATAAGTGGAGGGTAACAACTTTTCTAATGGCACGCTCTAAAACATTCTAACTTAAATGTTCCCACTTAAAGTCGGAACAGTTAGATTGGGGGTATAAGGTGCTTTAAGCATGAAAACCATGCTTACGGGTTGCTATTTTACCTGAAACGTGTCTTTGTGTCAATACCTAAATAGTTTTTTGATTTATCGTCAAAATACTTTCATATAAAGCTAACGGTTACCTTGGACTATAGCAACACATAAGCAATCCACCTGAAATGTTACTCACTGTCACGGGAACTGGATGGGTCGCTTGGTCGTCCACATGGGGCGGCTACCAGTAGTCGAAAGGTTTCGATTTACGGGCGGAACCTTACGATAATTCCAGCCGGTGACTTAATTCGACGGCGATTTGGACTTGGGCGTCGACACAATAGCGCACCGATCAGCGCTAGAAGCAGGAGAGCAAATGCTAACCGTCCTGGACCAGTTGAGGCCAAGTCATCGAAATGGCCGGAGATATTAACGAGCAGGGCGGTACGCTGGTAAGCGGAACCCAGACGCCCCGCTTGCTTCCGAAGCCGCCGAGAAGAATAGTTCGCCCAATACCGCACGCTTTGCGCTGGAGCAGAGCAAGGGCATACTGACCACATTCGGCAACATTGCGATCCCCATATTCGCGAGTACCAACAATTTGATTAAGGCCGGTGCCACACCGGTAACGACGGCCGAAAACGTTCTGCGTACACTCAACCTCAATTCCGACCGTCAAAACAACACTGTCAACGGCGCACACATCGTCAAGCAGTCAACTCATCGACTTAATAAAGAACGGCATCCGTGACGGCGCCGAGCTACTCTTAGGAAGCCGACTGGAAATCGGCGAAATCAATCAGACGCTGTCCCTGCTCGAAAGTACCGGCAAAATCCACTCTTTGGGAGCGAGCCATTGAGCACAACGTTAAAATACCAAGCCATTTCGGGCGTTTTTATTGCTACACTTGAAGCATGAGTACTAAAACACTAATTTGGCTTGGTATTTTTATTGGCGGCACTATTGGCAGTTGGCTTGGCGCCGCCCTAGATCACGGCAACTGGTTCGGGCTGTGGAGCACACTCATCGGCACCATCGGCTCAATCGTTGGCATCTGGGCCGGTTACAAGCTTGGCCAGCAGTAAACGGGCTATTGTTGCTCTGTACTAACAAGCTGCATCTCGGCAGCGGCAACTTCGAAGCCTGCAACTTCCGCGGCCGCAGCCTGCCGATCACCTCGCTCGGCAGCGGCAACAACAGCAGCCTCGTTCAACTCAGCTATAGTTCCAATCCCGGTTTCTAAGCCAGGTACAAATACGCGATCGCCTATCACTGCAGCGGAGCCAAATTCCCGACGAGCGCCCCCCAATAGAGCTGCCGACGGACGATTAAAGCTTCCACTACCTCTATCCCTGCGACTTCCCCAATAATTTTCTGCCATGACATTATTCTCCTCGTGCAACAAGTCAAATGCCAAAAACCGCTTCCTTCAAGCGGTAGCAGCCTAGAAAGTTGGCTCGTTGCCTAACTTAAATTTCTAATGATTATTGTTTTACTCCTCCGCGCAGTCGGTGTCAAGATTTTCCTGTGCGATTTGTCACTGACACGCGTAAAAAATTTGCAAAAAGAGGAACGGGTTGCGTATTATAAGCGTTTGCATATAAGCTAGTACAACATATGAGCAAGAACCTAGTCATTGTAGAGAGCCCGGCAAAGGCCAAAACTATTGAGAAATACCTCGGCCGCGACTTCACGGTTAAGAGCAGTATGGGACATATCCGCGGCCTACCGAGTAAGGATGGCAGTATCGATGTGGCGCGTAATTTTGCGCCGAAATTTGAGGTTGACCGGGACAAAAAGAAGGTAATAGCCGAACTGAAAAAGGCCGCCAAAGTCGCCGGAACCGTCTGGCTCGCCAGCGATGAAGACCGCGAAGGTGAGGCTATTGCTTGGCATGTAGCCGAAGTGCTTAAGCTCGACCCCAAGACGACCAAACGGATAGTGTTCCATGAAATTACCAAGCCGGCACTCGAAGCCGCCATTGAGAATCCACGGACCATCGACATGCCGCTAGTTGAGGCTCAGCAGGCACGGCAGGCGCTCGATTATCTAGTTGGCTTTGAGCTTTCACCCGTGCTGTGGCGTAAGATCCGGGCTGGCCTAAGTGCAGGACGTGTGCAATCGGTGGCCGTTCGCCTGGTAGTGGAACGCGAGCGCGAAATCGAAGCCCACGAGCCGGAATCAACCTTTAAAATCACCGCAGTGTTTATCCTGAGCGACGGCACGGAGCTAAACGCCGAAGCGTCGAAGAAATACACCGACGCCGACGCAGTTAAACGCATACTGGAAGCATTCGCCTCCAGCACTTTCAGTGTAGCCGGAATCGGCAAAAAACCTGGCACCCGTAACCCTGGAGCACCGTTTACGACCAGCACGTTGCAACAAGAGGCCAGCAACCGGCTCGGCTACAGCCCGCGCTACACCATGCAACTCGCCCAACGTCTGTATGAAGCCGGTCTTATTACATATATGCGTACCGATTCGGTCAATTTGAGCGACATAGCCTTAGGCGCCATGACCAATTACATCAAGCAGGAGTTTGGCAACGACTACCATCAACTCCGGACGTTTAAAACCAAAAGCGCAGGTGCTCAGGAAGCGCACGAAGCCATTCGGCCGACTGATGTCACTAGACCGAATGCCGGAGCCGATCCGCAGCAGCAGAAGCTGTACAACCTCATTTGGCGCCGCACCTTGGCAAGCCAGATGGCGCCGGCACAACTCGAGCGGACGGTCATTACTATAAAACCGAGCGGCAGCCCCGAAACCCTCGAGGCCAAGGGAGAAATTGTCGTATTCGACGGCTTTTTGAAAGTTTACGGCCGTAGCGGCGAGGATGTTTTATTACCGCCGCTGAATCAAGGCGACATTCTCGATCTTTCTAACGCCGTTGGGCTGGAATCATTGAGCCGCGGCCCGGCTCGCTACACCGAAGCTTCTCTGGTACGCAAACTCGAGGAAATGGGTATCGGCCGACCAAGCACTTATGCACCGACTATTTCTACTATCCAAGCTCGCGGCTATGTGGAGCGAGGCGACATCGAAGGCGTTGCTAAGGAAGTACAGAAGTTTACACTAATGGGAGGTGCCGTTACCGGAAGCCGCGAACAGATCCAATACGGTAAGGATTCCGGCAAGCTTTACCCGACGGAAATCGGCAAAGTTGTCACCGATTTCCTGACCAAGCACTTCACCGAAGTCATGGACTATGATTTTACCAAGGATGTCGAGGAAGAATTGGATGATATCGCCGACCGCAAAAAAGACCGTATTGGCGTACTCAATCACTTCTATGCGCCATTTCACAAGCTCGTACAGGCCAGTGCCGACATACCGCGTGACGAAGTGAATCCGGCCCGTCTACTCGGTAATGATCCAAAATCCGGGTTGCCAATCTATGCACGGCTCGGCCGCTATGGTCCGATGCTGCAACGCGGTGAAAATTCAGACGAACGCAAGCCAGATTTCGCGCCGTTGCCCGAAAATTCCACGCTCGAGAACGTCAGCTTCGAAGCGGCGCTCGAAATGTTCAAATTGCCGCGCGTCGTGGGCAAAACCGCAGAGGGCGAAGAAATCAAGGCCAACATCGGCCGCTTTGGCCCCTATATCCAGATAGGAAAAACATTCGTCAGTATCAAACCGACGCGACCCGCTTACCATCAGTGAGGCCGAGGCCCGTGAGCTTTACGCCGACAAGCTTGAGCAAATCGCCAACAAATACATTAAAGAATTTCCGGGCGGTATTCAAATTGTAAACGGTCCCTACGGCCCCTATATTACCGACGGCAAGAAAAATGCCCGCATCCCCAAAGACACCGAGGCAGCAAAAATTACCGAAGCTGAGGCCAAGAAACTGCTTGATAGCGCTCCGGCGAAAAAACGATTCCGCAAACGCCGGTAATTATTTCGTACGGCAATCTTGGCAAAAAATTGCAGAAGGTGAGCTTCTAATATTTTTAAACCACAATGTAGGCGCGAAGGTCTACTACGTGGTACAATAAATTCATGCAATGGAGTATTTGACTTTTAAAACTCAAAGTTATATAATTCTATAATTATCATATCCAGGAAGTGTTCATAATATGACAGAAATCAGTCAAGCACCACTGAATACCGAGCAAGCGGTACGCGATATCCTCGGTACAATTGAGCGCGAGCGTGAACGCGAAATTATTGCCCGGCGCTTCGGGTTGTTTGAGCGAAAAGAAACACTCGAGCAAATCGGCGAATTGCTCGGAATTACCCGCGAGCGAGTACGCCAGCTCGAAAAAACCGTACTAACGCGACTGAAGATGTCCGCAGGGCAAGGGGAGTTGCCGCATATTCCAGAGGTACAGGCAAAATTCGTTGCAGAGCTTAGTCAGGCCGGTAATGTCGCGCGCATCAGCACCTTAGCCGCACGGCTCGGTATAGTCGACGGGCGAATAGAGCAGGCGAGAGTAGCGTTCCTGGCCCAGCTTTGTCCTGAACTCACCGTCATTGACGAGGACGATAATTACTACCTATCTGCTTGCCTGACCAAAGTATATGATCTGCGAAGTCTCAAATCAGCCGTCAGTAAGCTAGTTGATACTATCAAAGCTCTCGGAGAGCCTGCTCCCATCGATACCATTGCCACGACAGCCGGTATCGGCGACGCCAACCAGGCAGCAGCGCTCGCCAGCATCTCCAAACAGCTCGCCACACTCGGCGGCCTGTGGGGCCTCGTTAGGTGGCCCATGGTCAACCCCAAGAATATCCGAGACAAGATTTATGTAATCCTCAAACAGCATGGCAAGCACATGCACTTTAATGACATCGCTTCAGCTATAAAATCATCGGATTTTCGCCGCAAGGACGTCACAACCCAGGCCATCCACAACGAACTTATCAAAGACAAACGTTTCGTACTTGTCGGCCGCGGCATTTACGCACTCAAGGAGTGGGGCTATAAGAAGGGAACAGTGGCCGACATAATTGCTGAAGTTTTGCGCAAGGAAGGCGGACCGCTGCACCGTGACGAAATCGTCAAGCGCGTATTGCAAAGCCGTTATGTCAAGGAAACGACCATCCTCTTAAACCTGCAGGGCAAACCGCAATTCAAGCGCGTCGCCAAAGCGACCTATGCTCTCGACGAAGACGCAGCATCAACTTCGGCTGCAACCGAGCAAGCTGTTGCTTCCTAGAGAACAAAGAACAAATCGTCCGATCCATTTACGCATAAATTACAAACGTTTTGCGAACATTTCGTAACACATTATATTTGAGGTATCCGGCGTACGGTTGCGAGACCGAAAGATTTCATAATAGTTTTAAATAATGGACGAACGGGCAGGGCTAAAAACAAAGAATGAAGGCAAGCCCTAAAAAGCCTGAATAAGTGCGGCGAATCATAACACGAACAAGTGAATGCGTAGATGTCGCACAATGTATATTTTGCGACACTATATATTAGTTTGACTTTGATTAAGCTATACGACTTTTGTAGGGGACAGGTGCCTCGTATTTAATAAAACGCGCAGACTTTGCTTTTTCACTATGTATGTATAACCCTCAAATATGACTTAATGCGTACTATTGTCACATTTAGACTTCATCGATACGTAGCTTAACTATTTCCGTTATATACCAAAGCTTTATTTGGTACTGTGAGATATTTGACTTTTCCACAGTTTTGTCGTGAAAATTTGCTTTTTGCTCATTTTCATACTTTTGTATAGTTCCCCTGCGCTGCCTGAAATTCCATAAAATTTGACATAATTTTTTATATATTTTTATTAATATTTATTCTTTTCATTTCATCCCTGTTCTGCAGTCTTGAACAAATTGCGAACTGGCAGAGTAGAGAGGGCGACGCTTCGCCGTATTGTGATGGCCGACAAGCACCCAGTTTCACGACAGATCCTAGTACTCAAATTATTTAAGATCATTACCATAATGCAACCCCTTCTCCCCTGTTGTTTGACATGCCTCGCTTCAGGGACGGCACTTGTTTCCCTTCTCTACTTATAATATGCTCGGCCATTAATACGAACATCGATGTACTGATGGGGTGTTACCCCTTGGGTCTGCAGATGCCTATATACAGCAATGAACGAGCCAACTTGCTGCAAAGGCGTGTCATCTTCGGTGTTAAATTTGACGTAAAACGGCTGACCGGCAATATACACGTCCAGTTCGCTCGACTCGCTTGGTAACACCATTGATGTAAAACCGATGTGCTGGGCATTCAACTGCGCACTGACGGTATGGATAAACTGAACAGTCGTCGACGGAAGCGCGTCTTGGCCAACGCTAATCTGGATGGGGTTTTGGTCTAAGACGATTGGCACATGAGCGTTAATCAGCTGCGCAGTTTGATCTCCGCCTTGCAATAACGCTCTGCCGTTCGAATCAAGTATAAAATTCCCGCTGTTCGCCCCCGCTGCCACCAGAACCATTGAAGGCTCGGATGGCTGAATATAAATGATTGGCTGATGCCCCAAAATCGGCAATGCCACGCTTACAGCACTGAGTTCAGGAAATTGTCGCAACATGCTGTTACTGACGGCAGCCGTATTTATAGTAAGTTTATTATGGTTACTCCATTGGCGAAAAATGACAGCAGCCGCCTGTTGATAATCGGTACGTTTTCGCAAAAAAACCTGGCTCGTACTGGTAGTCAGTGACACCACCTTAGGACTCGAGCTCAGCATGATTACATCTGCTAAACAAAAAATCAACCCAATTGCGACTACGGCGACTAAAACCCGGCGTTTGTAGCGGCGCGTATTACGATTGTCCGCGGACTGCGTGCGTTCATTAAGTGCGTCCGGATCTCGACCCGTAGCCGCATCATTGTCTGAACGATGAGCATAATAGGAAAATGTACGGTTCGGCCCCATACGCGACTGCGGCTGCAGTCCGCTGAGAGGACGCCGGCCGGTTTGCGGAAAGTCGTCGACTTTTTTACTTCGATTGAATAGATGCATGCTTGTTTATTTTAGCCTGTAACAAAAAATCAGCGTTTCGCCTCCTTTAATAGTAACACCGCAAGCTGCTGGGCGGCATCAGCTCGGGCAAACTTGCCAAAACGCCGACCCATCGCCAGACGCTTATCAGGGTTGTCGAGTAAATCGCGAACGGCCTTCTCCATGGCCTGCGGGCTGTCGATAAGCTCGGCTTCTTTAACACATGACACAGCATGATGGTCGGCAAGGTATTGCGCGTTTATTGTTTGATGCCCACCCGCCAACAACGGATTAGGCACCACGATACAGGCCTTTTGCTGGAGGGCGAACTCGGCCAAATTGGTCGCGCCAGCACGCGTAATCACCACTTCAGCCGCCCCGCTGTAGGCATACAGGTCCGTCATAAATCCCTTAACTAGTACTCGCTTACGTGTTTCTCCGTGCAAAAGCTCATTGTAATGTTTGATGAAGGTTGCTTCATGCAAACGGCCGGTAGCGTGTATGACCATGAGGTCATCGTAGGTAGCAAGAAGATGAGGCATGAATGACGCCACCGTCTTATTAAGCGAGAGTGCTCCATTGCCGCCTCCAGTAATAAATATGATTTTACCGGCATTCGGTAGCCCAATTTGGTGTTTATATTCCCGCTGTAATTGAGGAGTTACTGGCTGAAAGTTCGATTGCAACGGCACTCCGACAGTGACCGTTTTATCCTGAGGATATGCATATGTTTCTTTGGGCAGCGCAACCGCGTGTACACTCGCCCAACGGGCGATGATACGGTTTGCAAGTCCTGGGATGGCATCAGAGTCGTGCGTCACGAACGGAATATGCCGCTTAGCTGCTGCCAAGCCGACCGGCACGCCAACGAAGCCGCCTTTTATAAAGATACCGTCCGGCTTAAGCTTGCCTAGCAACCGATAGCTCTGCCAGGTGCCAATTATGACTAACCAGGCGTCACGGATATTTTTGAGCAGCGTCGGTATATCCGTCAGCTGCTTCAGCCCCTCGCCGTGATAGCGGCGAAACTTCCCTGCCCGCACCGTATAAACTTCGTCAATAAACGGACTATTGCCGGGTACATCAAGCAGCTGGTCGCCACGTTGGCCTATATATATCAAGCGCGCGTCGGGGCGTAACTTCTTCAATTCACCCGCGACTGCCAAAATCGGGGTGATATGCCCCCCGGACCCGCCGCCCGTCAAAACCAGCTTCACCTGTTATTCTCCTTCTATTGTCATCAGACGGATCCTCCGTTACAAAGTGCGTATACCGGGAAATTTGGAACACGATTCCAAGCGCTGCCATCACGAACACGACGCTTGTACCACCATAGCTGACCAGTGGCAGCGTAATGCCCTTGAGTGGCAACAGTCCGATCATCGCCCCTACATTGATAATGGTTTGCACGCTTAGCCACGTCATCACGCCGATGACGAACAAACGACTAAAGGTATCAGGCGCCCGTTCGGCTATTACCTTAAGTTTCGTGAAGAAGATCATAAAGAGCGACAGCAAAATAGCCACACCTATGAAGCCGAATTTCTCGGCATAAATTGCAAATATTGAGTCATTGGCAGCTTCGGGAACGTAGCCGTAAGCCTGCACGCTGCGCCCTAAGCCAAGCCCGATCAAACCACCCGAGCCGACCGAAATAAGCGCCTGACATTGCTGATAACCGGTACTCTGGCAGTTAGACGTCGGGTGCAAAAAGGCCATCAGCCTTTCCCGTCGATACGGTACCACTGAAATGAGTAGTATGCCGCCAATTGCGAGCACTGCACCGACCAGCACTAAACGTTTCAGTGGCATACCCGCAACGAACGCTATGGTACTCATCATCGCCACAATAACAACCGCCGAACCAAAATCGCTCTGAATGCCGGCAATAATTAATCCTGTAAAAGCCAGTACAATGGCGAGCGGCTTCAGTATACTTCTAGTTTCAGTAATCTTGCTCATGCGCACCCGGTCGCTAAACATCGTAGCAAGCCAGATCAGGAGCGCAAATTTCACGAACTCAACTGATTGAAAGGAAAAACTCCCGAGTCGCACCCACCGATGCGCCGGATATGCCGGGTTCACCGGCAAGACTAACGCTAACAGCGTCACCACAACCCCGATAGCCAGCAACGGCTTGCACCAGCGGCGCCAGGCCTGGTATGGCACCCGCGAGGCCACTATGAACGCCACCGCGCTAAGACCGATGGCCAGAATCTGCCGGCTGAAATAGTAGTTACTACTCACCCCATTGGCGAGACCCAGCGCGGGGCTAATGGAATAAATCACGATGAGGCCGATAGCCAACAGCGCCACGCTCGAAATCAGCAGCCAGCGGTCCGGACTATGCCGCCGGTGTTGAACTTCATCGTCAACCCTGCGATTGCGATAACCTGTACGCGGCGTAACCTCGCCCATCGTCAGCCCCACATTACATTATCATTTACAGAAGTCTTACGCATATCTCCCCAATAGAAAAACAATTAAGCCAACGATCGCCGCCACCTGTCCGAGAATCCAAAATCGCATCGTCACTTTGGTTTCCGGCCAGCCGATAGCTTCAAAGTGATGATGGATTGGGGAGCTCAAAAAAACCTTTTTGCCGTGTCGAAGTTTGCGTGAGGTCCGGTTAACGATAACTGAGCCGGCCTCCATAACGTACACTGCTCCGATAATCGGCAGCACATAGACCGTATCTGTCTGCATTGCAATCACGCCAAGCGCCGTGCCGAGCGCGAAGGCCCCGACATCGCCCATGAAAAACCGCGCCGGATTGATATTGAACCATGTATAGCTGAGAAGCGCGCCTACCACCGTCAGGCAAAACGCAGCCAAATCGTATTTCGCTTCGACCCCGGCAATGATGGCATATACAGTAAACGAAGATACCAGCAAACCACCGGCCAGACCGTCCAATCCATCACTCATATTCACGGCATTGGCGGTCGCCACCACCACCAGCCAGAAGATCGGGATGACAAACCAACCGACGTGCCAGTGATGCACGAACGGCAGATAGATGCTCGTAACGTCGAGCTTGGAGTAAAACCACCAACCACCTAAGAGAGCCACCAGACTATACAGGAAGAACTTAAGCCGGGCGCGCATGCCGGCAACACCTTTACCGCCGCTTCGGATATTCATGTAATCATCCATCAGGCCAATCGCGCCGGCGCCGACCATGCCGGCAAGCGGCAACCAAGTTTCGCCACGATTCAGATTGGCCGCGAGTGTCACCAGGGCCGCCGACACAACAAATATAATCCCGGCCATAGTCGGGATGTTGCGTTTGTGCTTAGCCGCATGCAGTTTTTGGTAGACCGGCGTCGCGATACCGCCCATACCTTCGCTTCGTTGCTTTTTCCACCACTCTTTGCGATAGGCGACCGTGGTGTAAAGCGGCGTTAATACCATACTCAACACGAAGCTAGCAAACCCTAAAGTGACCACGTGAATAAGCGTCGACGTCGAAATGGAAAAATGAATTATGGTCATGTCTGTTTTCCTAGTTAGTTTAGTAACATTATACCACTGTTCTCAACCATGCTTTAACTCTTTGGCGTCACGTAGCCGTTATCTATAAGCATATGCGCCAGATCGGCAAAAACCGGTTGACCGCCAAGCGAGCCGGCGTATCCAGGTACGTTCGGCTTTATGTTAAATACCACGATTACATACTGCGGTTTATCTCCGCCGACAAACCCGACGTAAGTACCATTAAAAATATTGCTGTAATATCCCCCGCCCGTTTGTGCCACCTGCGCCGTACCGGTCTTACCGCCAACCGTATAGTCTGGGCTGAATTTCATAAATCCGAAGCCCTCGTGCAAATAGGAGGTCACGACGTTTTCAAGTAATGGTAGTTCTTCGCTACTCACTCTTGGGGCGACAACGTTTTTCTCAAGCACTTTTGGCATATTGGTAGTGGTTTTGCCTGTATTCGGATCAGTGGTCTGCGACACAAGTGTCGGCTGGTAGTAGGTGCCGCCATTTATCACACTGGCGAATGCCGAACCAAGCTGCAGAGCCGTCAATTGTACCCCTTGACCAAAAGCAGTGTTGGCAAATTGCAGCTGGACGGCGGGGTTGTTCATATCAGCTGGCGGTACGATCCCCGGGGACTCGTATCCCTGCTCTATGCCCGTGGCTTGCCCTAGCCGGAAATGGTTGACCATGTAATCGTGCCACGTCTCAATACCTTTTTGGTTGATTTGTGTACCACCCGGATTACTCATCTGTATGAGCATCCACACGGCGCCGGTATTGAGCGACAATGCCAAAATGCTGGCGATATTCTGTTCGCGCGCGCCGCCGTCCTGCTCAATATCGGTAATGTTAAACCCGTCGATCACCCAATGGGCCGGATCATAGAAGCTGCTATCAGGTTGGATCGAATTAGTATTGAGCGCAGCGGCGGTGGTGAGCGTTTTCATGGTTGAGCCGGGCTCAATTGCGTTGCTGACCGCAGCGTTTTGGTAAATTGATGGATCACTGTAATCCTGGTAATTGGCCGGATTATAGGTTGGATAGTTAGCCATCGCTTTGACCTGGCCAGTGTTAGGATCCAGGATAATTGCACTGAGACCCTGCGAGTTCGTTTTGGCGTATTCCTGCTGCAAAATTTGCTCCATCTGGTGCTGCATGCCGATATTGATAGTCAGAAGCACGTTGTCGCCATTTTTGGGAGCGTCCTCCACATTATTGCCGCTAGCCACCAGTGGTACGCCGCTGGCGTCAGTAACCGCCTTCACCTGACCGGGAGTTCCGGCCAGTTCACTGTTTAGCGCCTGCTCGATACCGTATTCACCTTGTCCGTTATCGTTCATAAATCCTAAAAGCTGCGATGCCAACTGCCCCTGCGGATAGGTGCGATAATCCTGCGCAATCGCGCCGATTCCGGGGTATTTATAACTAAGCAGTCTGCTCTTTTTGTCTTCAGGCACTTTTTTGGCTAGCACAACATATTCAGTACCTTTGGTCCTCATGGAGCTCTCATAATTGGCCTCATTGCCGCCGAGCAAACTCGCTACAGTTTGAGCATCACGGGTTATGGCCGAACCTTTTATAAACGTCGGGTCTGCGTATATGGTATAAAGCGTTTGATTCAGTACGATAGGCACGGCACTATCGCCGTCATAAGCCTCGATAACGCCACGTTGTGCCGGAATCTGATACTGTTTCAGCTGGTCGCTGAGCGCTGCCTTATGATAGTAGTCATAGCGGACTACCTGTACATAAAACGCCCTGAGTACAAACACGCCCATTATCAGCAACAGGATTAAATACCAGGTATTAATCCGATAAACTGCCGACGGCGTTTTCGGTTGCTGTGTCGTTCGATGCATGCTACTTAGTATAGCGGCTACTGCACGGTTCCGCTTGGGCTGACCGGAGTCATGCTTTTTGCCACAGAGCTGTTCTGGGCGCGATTGAGCGTCTGCCAGTTGGCCGAAGCCAGTTCAAGATTATCATGCTCATGCTTAAGCTGCGCCTGCTGTTGCTGCAGATTGTTAATCTGATAGCCGTACGCGTTTGTTTTGGTCACTTGCGTAAGGTACAGCAATCCGAGCAGCGCGGCGAGCACTATCAGGATAATCGTATTACTAATCGGTCCAAGCGTTCGCTTATTCTGCCGAAAGCTAATGGTATTTTGCTGGCGGCCGACGTACTGCATAGAACGCTGGCGGCCAAGCGCGATGGAGCTGGAATAAGTCATAATATATTTCTAGTGTTTGTTTTCCTTTAGGGCATGCGTACCGGGCAAACGCTAATTTGGCGTTTGCCCGGATTACACCAGAGGTTTAAAGGTTTTAAGCGACGAGTTCGGCCGCTTTTTCCACGCGAACGTGGACTTTAAACGCTCTTGGGCTGCGATTTTGTACCTTTACGACGATTGGCATTCGCTTCCCTTTCTATGTTTTTATTTTCACTGCGGCGCGGAGTTTAGCACTCCTGGACCGTGGATTAAAAGCTATTTCTTGCTCGCTGGCCGTCACGGGATGTTTCGATAGTATCTTCAGCTTCGCATCGTAATGACTGCCGCCTTGTTCGGCGAACGCTGATTTGACCAGGCGGTCTTCCAGGCTATGGAAGCTGATGACTGCGAGCCTTCCGCCAGGTTTCAGCAGATCAATCCAAATCGGCAGACTTACTTCGATCAAACGAAGTTCATCATTAACCGCGATACGTAACGCCTGAAACGTACGCGTCGCCGGGTGGACTTTGCTGTGCCCTGGCCAGGCACGAGCGACAATTCGGGCCAGTTCGGTGGTCGTTTCTAGCGGCCGGTTTTGCACGATTAACCGTGCGATCACTTGCGCCTTCGGCTCCTCTCCATATCGGCGCAGAATGTCAGCCAAATCGTCCGCAGCGTACGTGTTCACGATATCTGCTGCCGTTAGTATCTGGCTTTGATCCATGCGCATATCGAGCGGGCCGTTCAGCATTCAAGCTAAACCCTCGACTGGCTATTTGAAGGTGCGGTGACGATACGCCCGAGATCGGCTAAAATAATATCGAACTGAACTCGCCTTCCGCTAAAAGCTGCTGGCTGGCGTGGAGAAAATCCGCTTGCAGGATCTGTACCCCGCTCGCCGCGAACTTTTCCTTGAGGACCCAGATCGCTGCTGCGTCGCGATCCACAAGGACAGTTCGACCCGGTTCGTCCGTTCGCTCCAGTATTTTACGTAGCATGTCCGCCATACCCAGCCGTCAGGTCGAGATATGTTTCCCCTATCTTTGGGTCCAGATATTGTAGGACCTCATCCAGCAAAACCGGAACGTGCATATAGCCTGATTGATCTTGGTGTTATCTTGTTCATATTTGTTTTGTGTTTTTATTTATACCACCCTGATTGAATTGGATGAACAAGGTCACCTATTCAGCAGTCAACTTTTTGTTTTTTTGTGTGAGTTTTTGTTTTTGTAAGTGACAATCTGCCATATGTTGAGAAATTATTCGTGATTTGAGTTTTTACGAGAAAGATTTAAAAAATCTTATGAACTTCTCAACTGCTGATAATCAAATTTGAGAGACTTATGTGTGAGGTGGAGTTTTGGGAGGTGTTTTAGAGAAAGAACGAAGGTTTTTTAGACGTGGTTAACCTTTGCCAGTCCGCGTGTTGACTGCCGAATAGCTGACCTCGAAAGATGAGACAAACCTGCAGTTCTTCTCAGTGCTGCCAAACAAAATGGAATACATTTTGTCCGGCTGCTCTCTTCCCTTGCGGCGATTGCAAATCGTCGCTTGAACTGCTCTTCCCTTTGAAAGGACCGGAAAAAGCAGCTGAAATTTAAATCTTTGCTATTCGATTGTTGGCCAAATTGTTAATGAACTGCTGAACTCGGGAGCTCCGCGCGTTAATCGCCGGCTTCGAGTCGCCAATACGCCCCTGCCCTGGTCGCCACGACGGTTCTAGTGATGCCTGCGTAATCGAGCAAATGCTGCTCGATCGTTATGCGTCCTTGCTTTTCGTCAATAACGCCTTCAGTCTTGCCCCGCCGGAATTGGACGTTCAGGTCAGCCGTTTCTTCACTGAGGACATCGCCCTTCAGCTTCGGCTCGACCAGCTCGTCCCACACCGTTTTCGAGTACAAGTGCAGGTACTTTTTGAACCCCCGGGTTATAACTACTCCGCTCGCGAACTCGTCTCGAAGCTCAGCCGGTATGGTTAACCGTCGCTTATCGTCAAGCTTGCGTTCGAAATAGTCTACCGTGGCCATCTGGTACGTAATTTAATTTGCTAGTGGTTTTTTATTTTTGGTAGGAAGCTCGTTATTTTGGCAGGCTACCCACGTTTACCCACTAACACGACTATACTACCCACCAATACCCACTGACAAGTAGTTTTACACAAAATCGGCGGTGTTTTCTACACCACTTATCCACAGAATATTAACTATCGATAGTTTTCCACAATATATGGTGCTTCACCCTTCTTGGCAGGCGCTAGACTCGGCAAATCGGTGCATAACTCACTTACTTTTTGCCGGTTATGGCAGTACTACGCACGCCGATATCAAATTTTGTCGGTAGATGGACTGTTTCGTTTTCGGTATCGTTACGATTCCAGGAATCGAAGCCGGTATTTACGAATGAATATGCCGGACGCGCAATATTAACGACTGCCGCCTGACGGACATTACGTGAAATTTGCGTGCTGCTGATCAGCGTAGCAAGCATCATCGCCCAGGAACCGATAGCGGTAAGGAGCAGGCTCGTTTGATTAGGCGTATCATTTTTTGTTTTTGCTGACACGCAATTACGATACCAAATATTTTTACTTTTGTCAATTTAGTGCTACACAGTATCTATTCTGATCCGGCTTCATCTTCGTCAGCTTCATCGTCATCGTTTCTGCCGTGAGCTCTGGTCTGCACCGCCTGAAACCGTTCCAGCTTAAGAAGATATCGTGCAAACCATTTGGCGCTCGGACGCGGCGTACGTTTCATATCGTTCTCGCGATCTACTTCGATGAGCCCGAACTTCGGCCACCAACCGTACGCCCATTCGAAGTTATCGAGCAGGCTCCAGTGCAAATAGCCCCGCAAGTCCACGCCAACGCTCAACGCACGCTGCATGGCAACCAGCGTCTCCTCAAGCCACCAACGACGATAGCGATCATTTGCGTCGGCCAAGCCGTTCTCTGTAATTATTATAGGCTTTTTGTAGCGACTATACGTCTGCACGAGTAAAGGGAGCAAACCCTCCGGCTCCATGTACCAGCCCAAATCGTTGAGCGGAGTGGTCGGATTCCGCCGGGTAAACCCCTGGTAATAATCGGTGGCGTAATAATTAATGCCAATGAAATCCGTTTGCTTTTTGGTCCGGTTCAAGAACCAGCGGTTCTGGGCATAATTGGCGATATAGGCAGTTATCGGGCTGAAGGGGTTGCGGGAACGTTTCGGTTGGCCGTTTTGCATTGACATCGCGGTTCCTACATTCAGACTTGGTTCGCTCTTCTTGAGTATTGCGTATGCCCGGCGATGTGCCAGCGCCAGATGCCAGTAGACCGTCAGGGCTTTGACAAAGCTTTTCTGCTGTGGAGGCCATTCGCCGGCGAGGTAGCTTATCGCGGCGTAGACGTTCGGCTCATTAAGCGTAATGACATAGCGAACCTCGTGGCTGAATTCTTCGGCGATTTTTTGGACGAATTGTTCGAAGTACACGATGTTGGTCTTTTTTTCGAAGCCACCTTTTTCAGTGAACCATGTCGGCATTGTCCAATGCCAGATATTGAGGATCGGTTCAATGTTGCGATCCTTCAAGGCCTTGATGTATTTGTGATAATGTCTGATTTCTTTAGCGTTCCAGGTGCCTTCTTGCGGCTCAATACGTGACCATTCGATACCGAAGCGAAAGCTGTTCATGCGCATAGCCTTGAGCAAGTCAAAATCTTCATCGTAGCGATGATAATGGTCAACGCCTTTACCTGAGACGTAATTTTCCGGGTCAGTCGCCTGCTCTTTCACGGACTTCCACGAAGGCATCCAGCTTAGCCGTTTGGGTGCATTCTTCGCCAGATCGCTAGCGTGAGCAAGCTCCCATTCGCTCCACTGGTTGACCGTGCCGCCTTCAACCTGGTGGCTGGCAGTGCTGGCGCCCCACATAAAATTTTTTGGAAATAATCTCGGATCCATGAACAAGAGTATTGTAACAGACCCTACAAATCGATGCTCTGGCCGTCGTCCAGTACAACGAACTTCACATTCGGTACAATTTCGGGTGCAAACTGCGCTAATATGTGCGGGTCTTCGAGAAAAAAGCTGTAGTGAATCGGAATAACGATTTTACAGCCAAGCTGCTTGATGAACGCGAAGGCGTCTTTCGGACTAATATCGGGGCCGGCAATCGGAATAGCCGCAGCATCGACATGCAAACCTTCCAGCGCGAAGCCGTCGCCCGGATGGAAAAATGCATCGTTCACGACATAGCCGGTATTCTGCGGCCCCGGCGAGCCGTCCGGCAGAAGGCTATGCGGCAGTTCGCGGGCTGTAATCTGCATGCCGGCGGCTTCGAACACTTGCCCGTCCGACACGACCTGGGTAACGACGTCGCCGAGTAACCGCTTGGTGCTCTCATTGGCATAAACTGGCAGGCCGCCTTGCGTCAAGTCGCGTAACAGCTCCGGATTGGCGTGGTCAAAGTGTTCGTGCGTAATCAGAATCGCATCGAGCGGCAGCAAATCCTGTGCGGTAAATTTATCGGCCACGAACTTACCCGGATCAATACATAACCGTTTGCCTGCGTGTTCGATAATCAGGCAGCTTTGCGGATACTTGGCCACTTTCATACGCACCTCCTTTGCTTTTAGTATTATACGCCAAGCTCAGCCTTCGTATTCGCACCTCAACCTTCTATAATGTCGCCATGCGTGTTGCGATCCAAGGGCAATGCGGCTCGTACCATCAGGCGGCCGCGGAACGTTATTTTAATACCGATTTCACACTCGTGCCGTGCGATACGTTCGCAGCTGTATTCGACGCACTTGCTGACGGAACAGCCGACAAAGCAGTCATCGCTTCTGAGAATTCTATCGCCGGCACAGCACATCCGGTGTACGATCTATTACTCAAACACGATTTCTTCGTGGTTGGTGAGGTGTATGAGCATATCCACCACTGTTTGATTGGATTGCCCGGAGCAAAACTTAGAGACATCAAGCGCGTTTATTCGCAAGCTATCGCCCTGCCCCAATGCAGCGTATTTCTCGATAAAAACCTGCCCACAGCAGAACGTGTCGAATATACTGACACCGCCGCTAGTGTTTCGCATATCAAAGAGCTTGATAATCCGTCCTTCGCCGCAATTGCCAGTTCACAGGCCGCAGACATATACAAGCTGCCGGTTCTGGCGGCTAACGTCGAAGATTTCGATAATAACGTGACACGTTTTTTGGTACTCGCATCGCAAAGACCTGAAACAAGCCACCCTGATAAAGCTTCGCTCGTACTCGAGACCGCCCACTCACCCGGTGCCTTGTGGCACGCGCTCGGCGTACTAGCAAAATCTAAGGCCAATCTAACCAAGCTCGAATCGCGCCCGGTTGCGCATACGCCGTGGCGCTATCAATTTTTGATTGACGTCAATATTTCATCGGACCAGTTGGCCGACTGCATTGAGCGGCTCAAAAGTCAGCAGTGCACCGTCCGGCTTCTTGGCACCTATCGGGCGTCTCAATAAATCGAAACTTATTGTTTCTTCTGGCGTTTACGATCATTCGGCAGGACATGCTTCTTATACTCGCTCACCATCATGAACGTCTTCGGATCTTTCACTCGTTCCACAAATAAAACCCCATTCAGGTGATCGATTTCGTGCTGCAACACGTGCGCCAGCAAACCCTCGAAATCCCGCTCGTGCCGGTGCGCATACTCGTCGATATAACGCACCCGCACTTTGCGCCATCGCAACGCCTTCGCGTAGGGAAAGTTTGAACTACTTCCCTGAAAACTAATACAACCTTCCCACAGCTGTGTCCGATTGCCATAAGTTTTAACAACTTCCGGATTGAACGCAACCAGCTTCTGTTCCTCAACTTTTGGCCGGTGCGGCAGTGGTTTAATCCAAATGACCGTGAGCGCAACCCCTTGACCGACCTGCGGTGCCGCCAAACCAACACCGTATTTCTTGGTTACGAGCGTGTGTTGCATATCTTCAACCAGTTGCTTGATCTTGGGAGATTCAATCTCTGTGGCGCTCAAGCGCCGGGCAACCTCACGCAATATTGGATTTCCAAATAGCGTCGGTCTAAGAAGTTTGGGCATATATTTTTAAGTTTACACGCTCAGCTTCGTGATTTCATCTCTTATCATTGAATAACCGCCAAGTGCCTTCAGAAATCACCTCGATGTCGCCGCTCGTAACTCTCAATGCGGTTTGGTCGTCGATAACGCACATATTAGCGTTAAGCCCGGCAGCATGCTCTGCTAAGGACGGCTTATGAATCTTTGGGAAGTTGGATTCGTTGAGCTGCGCGCGAACTACAAACTTCACGAGCTGCAGTTTTTCAGTGATTTTCGTTAGGCTGATACACCACGGGTATTTTACTTTCTGTGTGTGCACGTAGTCTCTCAATTATGACGGCTATACGCAAAGCGTCCAGGCATAGGTCCATATATTTGGTCGTTGCCACGTCATCTTCCCTTTCGGCCGCCGAGCAGCGTCTTCCCCTCCTCGAGTTTTGGCCGTTATCGTTATATATGAACCCGGCGGGCAGTAGTGGCAACGGATTCCATTCATCCGTACCCGATACCCGCCCTTTTGTCCCTATTACCAAGCTTCGATAGAGCAAACGTTCGGGCAACACCACTCGATACGCCCAAGAGGTAATTAATGAAAATTCCGCATAGTTATCAAGTTGTGCGAGACGACCCCAGACCGGTTGTGCTTCCGGCATTATATCTTCAGGAAATAAAGACGTCCGCCATTCTTCTGCAAGTGTCAGATTCACTTTATTCGCCCGCTTGGCACCACACCAACCGTTCATTCCACCTCCCGCCAATATATGGCCGGCGTAACCTTCTGCGGAAAACCTGTATTCGCGCCAACCGCCAAGCTCCATATCCGGCTCACCATGGACGGCTGCCGCCATTTCATTCGGTGCCAGGCATTGCAAACCGACGGCTAATGCAAAACTATTCAACTGTTGGTAGACGGCATCGTCAAAAAATCTAATGTCGCCATTAGCTATCTCACCCATATTAATAATTACTATAAAATAGTATGACTTAGAAAACAACTTATATCGGACGTTCCTTGAGGCCAATGAGATAGCCGATGTAGCTGGCAAGTATGTGCGCGGCCAGCCAGAACAGAATTAACAAT
The DNA here is from genome assembly GCA_963810525.1 of Candidatus Saccharimonadia bacterium. Lineage (GTDB taxonomy): Bacteria > Patescibacteriota > Saccharimonadia > Saccharimonadales > UBA4665 > JAICLK01. The sequence goes on along the minus strand of CAWENB010000003.1, from coordinate 753,661 downwards.
ATATATTCACGCAGGCTCAGCTGCACGAAGGGCGCCGTGACCAGTGCCCCGCCGATGATGTAATCTGTCTGGTCGAACGGAAACCAGCCATGACCCGGCGGTACGTGCCGCTGACGCTTGAAAAAGCTTTCAATCGCATCGCCGCCGAGCGCCCCGATGCCAAAGAGCGGACCGAGTACCAGTGTCGGCAAACTTGCGTAATCCACTTGCGACGTAAGTGTTCGAGCCCAGGCAAAATGCGCAACCAAAACCTGCTGCATCCATAGAATAACCGTCGCCATAATCACTCCGGCAATAAAGCCGCGCCAGGTTTTATGACTACCAAAAATCCGCTGCCCATGATAACTTCGACCGAAATCCATTGGCGCGTTCAGGTTCCGCAGGCCGGGCATCTTTACGACAAAAACCGGAGTCGCGTTGGCAACGCCGGCCGGCGCGAAAAACCAGATCGCAAACAGAAGCTCTTTTATCATTTCAGACTTTTCTTCAATCGATTATACTTTGGCGACAACAAACCGCGAACGCCAACTGTACTGCCAAGGTGAGTTGCGGCCATCAGCTGCTCGACAAGATTATCACGAGTTGGCGTTTGTTTAATTACGGTACACGTCCGGCCCCAACCGTATTTGCTATGCGCATCGCTGCTGGCCGCCACTGCTTTTTGATGCAAAGTCGCCCAGACGGCAGCTTGTTTGCTCTTGTTTTGAAAGACGGCCCGGCCGTTGTAAAATTCTACAATGTCTATCAGATCCGATATGTCATCGAGCACCGCGGCCGGCAAACCTTTGCGGACCGTCTCGAACGGATGCGGCACATAAACCAGGCCGCCCTGCCCTCGAATATGACGAACCGTTTTGGCAGCACTGAGCCCCGGCGATACCGGTTCACTTAAGAACAGACCGATGATTTCGCCTTCTTGAGCCGAAATTTCCTCGCCGACAATAATTTTGTCACCGATTTTTTGCTTGAGTTCTTGGGCGAACGCTATTGAATCATGATCAGTTATGGCAATGCAGTCAAGCTTACCGTTGGCCAGCATCCGTTCGTAGTCACCCCTTGAGAGCCCCCCGTCGGGCGAATCGAGCGAGTGCGTATGCAGGTCAATACGAACCATTTCAGCCAAGTTGCTTACTGATCCGTTGCAGGCGTCCAAGTGACGTCGCGCCGGCCAACACCGCCACTACGGCACTCGCGATCGCGAGCTGGTTAAGAAGTAAACCCGCGACCAACACCGCCATTCTTATTTCGAACGTCAGCAGGCCGTTAATGAACATTTTATTTAATACGGCATGAGGAATGTTCTTCTGGGCGACAGCCACAACGGCTTCACCTTTGGCTTTTACATAACTGACCGTAATAGACGTGCCGCACGCTGCCACCGCCCACGCCGCCGAAGCCGGATGCGCACTAACCGACAGGGCATAGCCCACACCGCTCCACAGCAGGACCTCCTTCATGCGGTCGGTCGAGGCGTCGAGCAGCATGCCGCGTTCACTCGAACTTCCCTGCACCCGTGCCAGCGCCCCGTCGAGCGAATCAAGCATTCCAAAAATAACAAGCAGCACCGCCGCCCACACATAGTGCTGCAAAGCTATCAAAAAAGCGATGGGCACGTGCATCAGCGCGCTGGTATATGTAACCGCCGCCGGCCGCAGCCGGCCGCCGGTCAACCGGTTCAGCCATGGCGCCAGTTGCCGCTGCATGTAGGCCCGCACGGCATTCGGAATCTGCTGAAGCAACGCTTCCATAATCCCTAGTATTGTACCATGCGGATTGATCGTGACCGGCTAATAGCCGAGGCTGACAATGCCGAGTTCCGGCGCGCTGACGCCATCAGGCAGACCACATAAGTATACGAGTGCGGCGGCGGCTATTTCGGGATTGAGTGCTTTGCTCATGTCGCGTCCTTCGCTATTACCGGATTTCCCGAACAAGCCGGTATTCATAGCCCCGGGGTAAAAACAATCAACCGCCACGTTAAACGACTTCAATTCGGCCTGCATACTTTTCATAAAACCTGTCACCGCCCATTTGCTAGCGGTATACGGCGCCCGTTCGGCTTTGGCCTGCAAACCGCCTTGCGAAATCACGCTAATTATTCGTCCGCCCCGGAGCTGCTTCATGGCCGGTACGACGGCCTTGGTGCAATATATCGTGCCGAGCGCGTTCACTTCCATGACACACCTGATTTGGTCAGGGTCATTGGCGTCGAGTGCATCCTGCAGCCATATGCCGGCGCTGTTGACGAGTATATCTATAGGCCCGTTGGCGCTTGAAGCCCGGGCAATGGCAGTGTCTACCGCCGCAAAATCCGTGACATCCGCCACGACGTAGCCGCAACCCAGTTCTTCGGCCGCAGACTTCGTCCGCGCATCATTCTGGCTCAAAATTGTGACCGAATATCCGGCCTGTGCGAGCTTCCATGCGGCAGCCTTGCCCAGGCCATCCGAGCCGCCGGTAATAAGTACGTGTTTCATCGCTTCATGATATCACTTGGAGTAACGACGGTATGGTTTATTTTGAGCAATTCTATCAAACGGGCCCAAACGCCGCCAGGCGGCCGGTCCAGCACTTCACAAACCCGACCCAGCGATGCGCCTTCTCCGAAAAGCTCTATAAGTTTTGCCTCTTCTTCGGCGGACCATCGCTGGCCGGCTCGGGGATACCGCCTTTTCACCTCGTTGACATATCTTTGGTACGCGGATTCGGGCTCAGGCGTTTCTGCATCATCATCAAGTGCGGCCGGATTGCTTAATTCGTCCAGCAGTTTTCCGATTTTTTCATCGCGCTCTGCTTCGATCTGAGATTCGGCTTGCTCGGACCGGGGTCTGGCATAATCAGCAAGCAGTTCGAGCAAATCCGCTCCATATACTTCAAGCTTTTTAGGACCGAACCCCGGTATAGCGAGCAATGCCTGCTCGGTCGCCGGAGGATGAGCCGCAATCGCATCGAGCATACTATTGTGTGCGACGATAAACGGCGCAACCTGGTCGTCGCGGGCCCGCCGTTGCCGCCAGGCCTTGAGTTTTGTACGTAGTTCTTCATTCATAGCTGGGGCTGCTTCGGGTTTGGCCGTAGCTTCTGGGGTATCTGCATCCGCGGCGTCAAGCGTTTCCGCGGCCAGAGCCTCAGAAGCTGCACGCAACTCCGCATCGAACGCAAATATGTCCGGATGCAACCGCATCGCCATTGCGTTGATGCCCGTCAAATACACGCCATCGAGTGTCCGAACGCGACTTAAGGCTACGTATCCCATACCTGGCGTAAATGATTTGCCGAGGTCGATCTCGGCCGCGTCCAAACTCATACCCTGGCTTTTGTGAATCGTAATTGCCCACGCCAGGCGCAGCGGCAATTGGGATACTTCGGCGCGTTTTTTGCCGTCCTCGGTCAATGTCCAGCTATGCGGTTCGACCATGATAGCCCGGCCGTTAGTCGTGAGCTGCACAATGGGCAGGCCATCTTTGAATCCGTTCACCTGTCCGCGGCTGCCGTTTACGAATCCTTCGGCGAAATTATTCGCCACGAACATAACCTCGGCGCCGGGTTTCAGCGTAAGCGCTTCCGGCGCTAATACGCTTCGTACAAGTTGTTCGACCTTGCTCGCGCTTCCTTTGGTTTCCATTGTGAACGTTTTTGTCTCGCCCCGCAAACCCGAAAGATGCTGCTCATTGATGGAGTCGACATCTATGTTGTGCGCGTACAAGCGCGTAACCGGTGCTTCGCCGCCAATGGGCTGCTTGCCAAGCCGCTCCATAAGCGCTTCGGTGTGCCAGTCTTCGACTTCACCGCGGCGCATAGCTTCAAGTACATCAAGCAGTTGATCGCCGGCCTGCCGGTGCTGCTCGCTTAAATAGCAGATTTTGGGATTCAATTCGTCCCAGGCTGCCGACGTGTGTACAAAATCCACAAGGTCGCTTTCGCGATTTACGGGCGGCAGCTGGAATAAGTCGCCCACCAGAATAATCTGCAGTCCACCGAATGGCGCATCATTCTCACGCAGCAGCTTGCAGGTTTCGTTGACCATATCGAGCCGCTTGCCATGCAGCATCGACACTTCATCGATCACTAGAGTATCCGTACTTGCGTAGCGCTTACGCAATCGGTCATTGGCCCGCAGCCATTCTTTGTCGTATGGCGTCAGCTCATCGCGGATACCGAGTCCGGACCACGAATGAATCGTCGAACCGCCAATATGTGTCGCCGCTATGCCGGTACTCGCCGTCACAGCCACCCGTCTTTTGGCGCGTTCAGCCCGCCGCACGAGCTCATTCAACACATACGTCTTGCCAGCCCCCGGTGGTCCGGTGAGAAACACCGAGTCCCCGGCAAGCATCACGCTCAAAGCCTGCTTCTGCCTCATAGTACCCCCATTATTTCATAGCGGGCCGATGTCGCCCAAGTGTAAACATGAATAATGCACCCTGATCTTATCGCTTGCCGGTGCGCTTTTTGAAATCGCGGTAGGCGAGTTCACGGCGGAATTGATCCAAACGGACGATGTATTTTTCGTAGCGGTTGTACAGGCTGGAGTAGTATTGGCTCGGAGCAAGCAGATTTTTAAGCCGGCCCTTTTGCTCCAAATATTCCACCAAACTATAAAAGTCGCCGTCGCCGGACACGATAATCGCCTGCTCATAGTTACTGAGTTCCTTCATGGCCCAGAGCACCAGCTCAGCGTCAATATTACCCTTCACTGGCTTTTTGTCTTCTGCTTCGAGCATTTTTTTGGCTTGCTCCTCGCCCATTACTTCGAGCATCTCCGGCTGTGGGCGTGTCAGGTCGAACGTGGGCTTAAGCACTACGGCGAATCCCGCCTGGTGCATTTGCTCGTACAGGTCTTCGTTTTCCGGTATGTAGCCTATAAACATGTACGCCTTGACTACATCGTAGCGGTCGGCCAGGAATTTGCGGAATTTTCGCCAATCCATTTTCCAACCGGATTTCTGCACGCCGATGTTCAGATTTTGACTGTCAATGAACGCGTAAACCCGCGGCAGTTTGTCGTTTTGGTTCATGCTTTAATCATACCACCTGAACTATTTATGATAGCCTACGCGGTGCTTGCCGCCACGGATTTCGACGATATCGCCGGTTTTGTACGGCAATGCTTTGCCGGCTAGTTGTGCCACCAGTTCGGCGATAACTTCTGGCGGCTGGCCGGTCGCGGCGTACTGCGGATAAAATTTTCGATACATGAGCGTCGCCGTGTCAGACGGCGAAATTCCGAACACGTACGGGCCATTCGGATAATCCTGGGCCAGGCCGACCAAGAAATCCTCGAGCGCATGCTTACTCGTGTAATACGGCAACCAACCCGAAGCCCCGTCATCTTCAAAGGTGCCGGAGATTCCTACCACCATACCGTGCTTGGTAAGTTTTGGCATTAAAGACGCCGCCAGAATCATGAAGCTCGTCACGCCTACGTTCATGGTGTCGGCAATTTGTTCCGGGCTGAAATCCTCCAGGTCGAGATTGGCAAGCGGCTTTTCGTCGTCGTGCCACATGCCCGCCACGTAGATAAATGCGTCGATCTGCATCAATTCTTTCGACAGTTTGGCGGCTCCGGCAGCAACCTGCTCGAGATTTGCCAGATCCATCTCCGATCGAGTCAGCCCAATCACTTCCCAGCCCTCAGCCCGCAGACGCTTTTCAATCGCCCGCCCGATTCCCGACGAGGCACCTGTCATAATCGCCGTGCTCATCACTCTAGTGTACCATCCGCCAGCAGCTCATCACGTAATTCGGTGAACTCGGTTATATCCATAAAATGGCCGTAATTATGGAATTCACGGTAGGTGTGCCCCGGCAGTTTTTCTCGAAAGGTTTCGATGCTCCAGCGAATGCCGAGATGGTCGTTGTCGGAAGCAAATATCGTCAGACCGCCGGTACGCTGTACGAGTCCAGGATCAATCTTGAATTTAAAAAACATCGTCTTCTTGATGTTATTCGGATCAAGCCACGGGGCTACGAGCACCACTCTGCCAACGCGAATATCGGGATGCTCGCTCAGATACCGAACCCAAAATCCGCCGCCGGTACTGTGCCCGACCAACAGCGTATCCGGGCCGATGTCATAATGCTCGGCCTCCAGCCGCCAAATTTCAAAATCCGGCTTGAACGCCAGCGGTACGTCGGGTGTGTATGGCGTAATATCTCGCATCAAAAGCTGCTTTTGCAACCATGGGATCCAATGCTGATTGCTGAGCGTCGGCTTCTCGTCGCTGTAATATTCCTTCCGGCTGCACGTCCCGTGCAGTATAATCGCGTTTTTCATACACCCCAGTCTAGCAGAGCGCTTGTGATTCCGGCATTATCACATGTTTGACGTGGATGCGCGGCCTGAGTTCTTCGGAATCCATCTATCCGGCTGCGACAGTTTCACCTGCCATCCACGCAGCCCATCTCCTTCGGAACGCGTCAATCAACATCGGCGGGGATTCGATATAAAAACACAGACCGTTTGCCGGCTCTGCTTGAGCAGGCATGTTGGAAGCATACTATTAGCTTTTTCGCACGAAATAGCGAATCATAGACGGCCGGACCGTGCTACTATTAACCCCATGAACAGGCGTGTGTCAGTCCGGGCAATTGTATATCGCGAGCGTAAGCTTCTTTGCGTGCGGTTGCAGCCATACAATGGCGTCTCTGCACTCATGGCGAACAGTTGGTGCACACCGGGCGGTGGGCTGGATGTGCGCGAAGGTTTGCTTGACGGCATTAGACGCGAAATGATTGAGGAAACTGGTATTACGCCCAAAGTCGGCAGTTTACTCTATATACAACAGTTCGTAACTTCGCACACTGACAGCGAGCATCTGGAATTCTTCTTTCACATCGCCAATGCCGAAGATTATTTGCACATAGATTTATCGAAAACAAGCCACGGCCAGGTGGAAATTGCCGAAATCGGCTTCGTCGACCCGGCTACAACTAATATCTTGCCGAAGTTCCTCACGACAGAAAACATTTCGGCCAAAATCGCCGCCCACGATTCGCCGACTATAATTAATTATCTCTGAGTCCCAGCATAGTTGCCACTACTTTTTGTGCCGCTTGCGGGCTTCGTTGGCCCAGTGGTCGGCGAGCTCGTTGCCTTTGTCGTTATTGTGGCCGCGCACCCACACGAGTGTCGCATTTGACCCCGGAAAAGCGGACAGACTTCACGCACGATGTCGAGGTTTTTGATTTCTCCACCCTTTTTGGTCCAGCCGTTACGCTCCCAGGCCAGCGACCATTTAGTAATGACATTGATCCAGAATTCGCTGTCGGTATAGATTTGGCAAGGCTGGCCATCAGCATGTTTGAGCGCCGCCACGATCGCGAGTCCTTCCATGCGGATGTTGGTCGTTTCGCCGCCGCCCGGCTCGCTTCCGAGCACTACAGGTACATCATTAAGAATAACCGCAAATCCGCCCGGCCCGGGGTTCGGGCTGGCACTGCCATCAGTATAGTACGTCGTCACGCCTACCATCATAGCAAACAACTGGCGCATTTTGGGCTTGTGATAATTTGCCTCCACTGGGATAATAGCCGGTAAGTAACAACGGGCATGTCTCGGCAGGATTGAAGCAGCTGCGATACCCGGTGGTGCAAGCGAATGAAGCAGCCGAATATTATTTTCGTTGGTCACGTAGTCATCGATCACAACAAAGTGGAACAGACCAGTTACGTCCGCTGGGGATCGCCGGCTATGTTCATGCTGCGCTACTTCCGGACAAAGTTCGCGTTCGATGCGACCATAATCGCCAGTTACGGCCAGGATTTTCTCCATTACGCCGGCGACGTTCTATTACTGCCAAAAGCGCCGAATCTTGAGCACACCATCATATATGAAAATATCGTAACGAATGGCCATCGTACCCAGTACTGCCACGGCAAAGACGCACCGTTGCCGGATTTGACGCCTAGCGTGCTGCAGACCTTATCGAAAGCTGATATTATCTTCCTTGCACCGTTGACTCCTGCATTCACCGCTGAGTATGTCGAGAAGCTTATGGGCGCCGCCCCGAGCGGCTGCCTCAAAGTCTTACTTCCCCAGGGTTATTTGCGTCTCATCAACGACGATGATCTGGTAAGTCCGCGTGAGTTCAGCGAGGCCGGAAATATTATGCCGCATTTCGATCTGGTAATACTTTCGGACGAAGATCATCCCCGTGCCGACATCGTTACCCGAGAGTGGAAGCAGCAAAGTCCGAACACGAACATTATTGTCACGCGCAATGCCGAGGGAGCCGATATCATTTTGCCCGAAGGTGTGGAACGCGTCCCGACCCAGGCCATACCGCTCGACAAGATCGTCGATTCCGTGGGGCTCGGCGACGTTTTCGGTGCGGCTACCGCTTACCATTTATGGCAATTTGGCAATTTGGTTGCAGCCGTTAAGGAAGGCAACGCTGCCGCCCTTGAAAAGCTCCTTACCCCAAGAGTAATTTAATCTTACGCAAATCGCCTAGCGGTATTCGGGGTTGGCAAAATCCGTGTGCTCTCCTCTGTCCCATTCGGTACGTTGATTACCATGCGCCGGAACGCCACCCGAGTCTTTCGGCATGTTGCTAAAATGCATAAGGTTCCAGAGTCATAATTTAAAAAAGCGTTTATTAATGCAAGACTAAGAGATTGCTACGTACTAGTTGGCGGATAAGTATGCGCTCTTGACGCTATCAACTTTCGGTCCGAGCACAGCGGGTTTCGGCTTAAAGAAGAGCTGCACGACGGCCTTGTTAATCGATAATACTTCGCGCAGCAGATAATTCTTCGAGAAACCGCTATCAGAACGGTCGGCTTTCACTCCAACGGAATTTACTCCAAGATCGTTGCATGTTAGCAGCGCCCGCGGTAAATGGTAACCGTGCGTCACCAGGATCGCCGAGTTTACACCGAAGATATTGTGCGCACGGTAACAGGTATCATACGTGTCATAGCCGGCGTAATCTTCTACTACGGCGCGGGCCGGCACCTCGTGCGCAACAACAAATTTCTTCATAGCGGTCGGTTCATCGTAATGTGTGGTTCGATTGTCTCCGGAAACCAAGAGAACCCGCGCTTTGCCGGTTTTAAATAGGGTGATTGCCGCGAACAATCGGCTCTCAAGAAACGGTGTCGGTGTTCCGTCCGGGTACACACCCGCCCCGAATACGATCGCCACCTCGTGTTTCGGCACGTCCGCCGCCGTGTAGATTTTACCGTGAGAGGCCACGTCCGCATACGCTGGCGCGATGAAAATCAGAACAAGCAGCACACCCGCGGCGGCCGCAATCCACCAAACCCGGGCCTTCGCCCAAAGCCACGTCCGTACGCCAAAAGTTCGTAAAATATTGATTACGGTAAACATGGGTACGGTAATTATACGCTAAACTTGTGACATCTGAGCCAATGTCTAGCCCTCGTTGCCAACACACAAGATGTTGCCGTCGGGATCCTTGAACCACGCGCCGCGCACTCGGCCCATTACATGAACATCGCCCTCGTGCGTCGCGCCCGGCAAATCATAGTTCTCGAATGTCACGCCCCGCCCCTTCAGCGCCTCCACGGCCGCATCAACATCGTCCACATCCCATGACATATACGTCGCTTCATTGGTGCCGGCAAACTGCGACTCGTAAATTTTGACGGTGCCGTTACCGCTCGCATAATACGTGCAGCCATGCTCGTCACGGTTAACCTCTTTTAACCCCAATGTATCGCCATAAAATTTCCTCGCTGCCTCCAGATCCTTGACTGCGATGTCCGCATGAACGTTATACCCTGATAGCATAATGACCCCCTTGCCGCTTAGCTGACGCTTGTTGGCAGTTTTGGTTTTACAACCTTAAGTATTACAGCATACATAAGACAGAGTTGTGATTTTGTACACAATTCACTTTTTATATGTCATGCGGCCAACAATTACGGCCCGGGGTTCAGCGGCACCATGAACCACAAAATAATATACGGCACGACACCTGGCAAACCGCCCGGCAGCGCCAGGATTATAGCAATGATGCGAATAATCACCGGATCAATATCGAAATATTCAGCAATACCGCCACAAACTCCGCCGAGGACACGATCTTTGTTTGAGCGGTAGAGCCGTTTCGCCATACCTTTAGTCTAACACCGATCGTATGCCAACTAAACGTTTACGATTTGTCGATGAGGTTATCGTACTTCGCCGCCGCCTGGTTTTGCTGCTGTTGCACGGCCTGACAGTCTTTGGTTTCCTGGTTATAAGCCTCGACCGCCTGCGTATCATATGTGTCAACCGAACCGTGCTCGCTAGCCAATTTCGAAGAACAGGCGTTGTATTGCTCTGTCAGCGAATCATAGGCCTGCTTGGCGCCTTGGATTTGTGCGTGCTTAGTGAAGAGCATCGGTAAAGCTGCCGCGCGCGGCACAAAATGCAGCGTCGACACCGACAGAACCGCGAGACCGAAGACAGCGACAAAGCCGACTTTAAGCGCGCGAAACCGCGGACGAATATGCATTTCGGATGCATGCTGGGTATGATTCACCGGACCGCTATACTGTTCCGATAGTTCCACGTCCGGATTAATCGCAGTCGGTTCTTCGGCAACTACCGGCACCGTCGCCAGCGCAGGCTGCGGTGTATGTTTGGCAATGTACAACTTTAGAAGCTTCGAATACAGCTTCCCGACACTACCCGCCTGCCTCACCGCCTCCTTTAGGAAATGCAACGCTTTTACCTCCTGGTTGCTTTCGCCGAAAATCAGCGTCTGCAGCTCCAGCATGTGCGGATAGTAGTGTGCGAAATGCGGATGATCGCGATGTGACGCGTCAATTGCGTCCAGTCGTTTCTGCAGCGCGCCTAGCATCGCATGCGTTACCTCGTTTTTTTCTATTTTTTGTTCGAGAAAGTCGATCATGGCGTCGACATACTCCAACGAATGGGGTTCCGTCCTCATACTTTTGTCCAACGTTTTTTATTTTTAATTTTTAACGTTTTTGTATATCTCTATACTTCAACTATTATAACCATAAACGCACAGCCTTTTGCAAGTCCTATTTATCCACAAGCTTGAGACGAATCTCGGCGAGACACGTTTTTATGCTCATCGTTCGACTGCCAGCTGCAGTATGCGCTCGGCCATGGCAACGATGCCTTCTGCATCCGCCGGGGTATGCTCAGGTTCCGGTCGCGCTTGATCGCCGACTCTTCCTTTGACCCGCAGCCGAGCTTCATTCTCGTGCTGATAAAGGCGCGTGGATCCCTGCACTCGTCGGCCATCTCGCACGATGATCTCTGAGGATGCTGCCGTGACAAGTGCCGTTTCGCCAGGGGGATTGGTGACATGCTCTGGCAGTAGGCTAGGTTCTATTGCAAAGTAATAACTGCCTTCCGCTTTTGTCCTTTTATTGTAGGCTTGCAGGCGCATATGCTGCCGGCCACTGTCTCCGCGTTCAATATGCCCTATTGAGCTGACAGCGAATTCAGCCTCCGCCGTCAAGACGTTTCCCGGAGCCACACCCCTCTCGACCATAGAACCTACGGCATGCAGCAACCGCCCTATGTGACCCACTGCCCAGTCGGCACGAGCCATGAGGTAGTCACCATTACTGTATGAGCCGACGACCGGAGAACCGGCATTCTCCCGCAAGGGTGTGCCGCGCATTCGTACTTCGCGTAACATATCCACGACGCTGGCCGGCTGTACGGCGCGATCGGCGATCAGTTCCGACGCCCCCTCGTCAAACGCCCTGCTCGACTTCAAGTGCAGATCGCCGTCCTGACCGGGAGCCAACCACTGACCAAGTATTATATCCGGGTCATCTGAGTTTTCGCCGGGGATCACACTCACTAGCGCGCACTTCGTAGCAGTAGTTCTGCCCCTGCTCCAGCTTTTCAAACTGAAGCTCGTCCGTCCGCCCCGCCCGTCCTCCGCCTGCATGCGGATGACGCTGTCGCCATATAGCGCAGCACCATCGGTCATCAACCGTACGTCAAGGCTCACCGTTCTTTCTGTAAGCATACTGCCGGCCTTGGCCATGACATCTGCAAACAAATGCACCTGGTCCAAATGGCTTAATTCAAAAGCCGGCACCCCCTCAGCAAGAGTCGGCATATGTTACCTCCTGAAAGCTTATTTGAGAATATGGCTTAATAACAAAAACTGGTTGCTGCTAGCGCTTTAAGACGGACAGATTTCTTTGTCATTGTTTTCGTTATTCTTGTAAGTACCAACTAAACAAGGAGTAACGAAGATGACTCGAAAGAGCTGTCCGTCTTGCTATTGTACCAACGTAAAGAAAAACGGTGTGAGGAACGGTCTACAGCGCTACGTCTGTCGTACCTGCCGTCGGTCATGGAGCAGTAAAGGCCGCCCTGGCCGTAAGCGAGCTACCCTATGGCACCAGTATGCCTTTGACGGTCGTACCGTGAACAGCTTGGCTAAAGAATACCGGAAAAGTACCGGTTGCATCCGCGCTCAACTCAATGGCTACAGCCCGCCACGCATCATCCAGAAACCGCGTACCGTAGCCGTCATAATGGATGTTACCTACTTTGGGGACTGGGGCCTCCTGGTTGTTATTGACCCATATGCAGTGGCGACGCTTGGTGAGAATACGGTGCTGTATTACGCCACGGTAGACGGGACAGAACGCACCGTAGATTATGAGGTTGCAACAGATACGATTGAAGCAATGGGCTACAGTATCCTGGCGGTCACCATTGACGGCAGACGAGGCGTACGGACTATGCTGGAGGGCAAAGGCATACCGGTCCAGCATTGCCAGTTTCACCAGCTTATGACCATCACTCAATGTCTGACCAAGAAGCCACGACTGACGCAAAATATTGAGTTACGAGCGCTTGCCTTAACGCTCGCTCGGACAGACGAACTAACGTTTGAGGATGCACTCGCTGGTTGGTACAAGAAACATGGGGCATGGCTCAAGGAGCGTGATCCGGTCACCAAAAGATATGCCCATGAGCGTACCAGAAGAGCTTATTTTTCCTTGTGTCGCAACCTACCATATCTGTTCACCTACCAAGCCGATTACATACAGGAAAGTGGCATACGAGTAGCCAACACAACGAGCCCATTAGACGGAAGATTCGGCGTCTGGAAAGACAAGCTCATACCCCACCGTGGAGCCTCAAAACAACGAATAATTACGATCCTCTGGAGTTTCTTCTCTAGAAAAACAGATTAGAGTAGACACCAGAATTTGGTGTTAAGCCGAGAATATAATAGCTCAGATATGCCGAAGAAGCTACTAGGCTACATCCGGCGCTTGCCACTTTGAAGGCAGATTTTGGGCGTAGTCGCGGCCAATCGCCAAGTCATCCAACAGCTCGGCGCACGTACCGATGGCTTCTCCGCCCGCCTCCAGCCAGTTCTTCATCACTCGCCCGCCCATTACTGCAATGTGCACGCCGGGGCGCTTTGCCAGCTCCTCGGCTTGCATGTCATCAACCCGCAACAGCACTTGGTCGCCGCGTCTATGCGGGTCTCGAGCTCGATGTCGTAGCTCATGCGATCTTGTCCGCCTGCGCATTTTTGAGCGTGGCAACATGCAGCTGCTTGTCGCGTACGTATTTGACCGCGACAATCGTGCAGTTCATCACGATGACATACACAGGGTAAATGATCAAAATCCAGAACATTTTCGGAATTGCAAACAAGCTAAGGAAGCCCCCGGCTGCCGCGGCTGCCCAGGCAATGTAGTTTTCGGTTTCCGGATGATGATATGTCTTGACTACCGTCGGCGCGGCACCGAGCCCGTCGATGGTCACGGCAATCAGCGTCGATAGCCGATAATCCCGCAGTCCGACCCAGTAGATCATCAAACCGAGCGCCAGTACCAAACATAACTTATCAAGCCGAGATGCTCCGCCCATGCCAAACTTGAGCGATAGCAAAAACGTCACCAATACCAGCATCGTGGCGCTTATGAAAAACAGCGAAGAATAACCGCCGCCGTTTTTGACTTGGTTCACCGCCACGATTATCGTCAGAATCGACCAAATTCCCCACGTAATCCGCTGCGGACGCACCTTGTGCCGCAAAATGTCGCGATAGTACGGAATATACCCCGCCAAATTCAAAACCAGCGCCAACACTCCCAACCACAATTTCATAGTTTGATCATAGCTTTTGCAGCAGTAGCCTCAATAATTGCCGGTCTGACCTTGCGCCTACTGTTTCCACTCGAGGAATCCGGATTTGACTTTGAGGTCGTCGATTTTTATGCGAGTTTGATTAGTGGTGTCGCGATCGCGGATCGTGACGGTGTTGTCCTCAAGCGTCTGGAAGTCGATGACGATGCACTCCGGCGTACCTATCTCATCCTGCCGACGGTAGCGTTTGCCAATGTTGCCGTTGTCGTCCCACATGACGGCGCCCTGTAAATATTGCGGACCGGTATTGGCCGGCGGATTTTTGAGCATCTTATAGACTTCTTGGGCTTTGGCGACAAGCTCCGGCTTGTTTTTGAGCAGCGGGCTGACGGCGGCTTTGACCGGAGCCAGTTGCTTCGGTAGCTTTAAAACGATGCGCTTTTCACCGCCGATTTCGTCAATGGTATAGGCGTTTGAAATCACGGCCATGATGTGGCGGTCCAGGCCGAAAGTCGGCTCAATCACGTGCGGAACGAATGGATCGCCGCCATTCTTCGGGCGGTATTCCAGATTGCGTCCGGACATTTCCTGATGGTTCTTAAGATCGAAGTCCGTGCGGTACGCTAGGCCCGTGAGCTCTTGAAATCCAAGCGATGGAAAATCATAATAGCAATCGATGGTGCGCTTGCTGTAGTGGGCGCGGTCTTCCAGCGGGACCTCGTGCTCTTTGATTTTGGCCTTATCAAGCCCTAGCCTTTCGAACCACTCCAACTGGGTGCTACGCCACTCCTCGAAATATTTCTCCCATTCATCTGGTCGGATAAAGTATTCAAACTCCATGATTTCCAGCTCGCGCAGACGGAATATGAAGTTACCGGGACTGATCTCGTTGCGGAACGATTTGCCAATCTGAGCAATGCCGAACGGGATATCCGGATAAAAGCTATCGACGATGTTTTTGAAGTTCACGAACATGCCCTGAGCGGTTTCTGGCCGCAGATACGCGATAGATTCTTCGCCCTCGACCGGACCGACGTGCGTTTTGAACATCATATTGAATAGTGCTGGAGAACCAAGCTCATTGCCGTCCGGGCTTTTAATACCCTTATCTTTAATTACCTGCACCATCTGTTCCAGCGTCATGGTATCGACATTTTCAACGCCCTTGTCTTCCAGCAAATGGTCGAGCCGGTAGCGCCGCTTGTTCTTTACATCTTCGATCAGCGGATCGTTAAACGTTTCAGTGTGGCCCGAAGCCTGCCAGACCTTCGGGTTCATCAAAATCGCCGAATCGACCAAATACATATCCTCACGGCTGTCGACAAAAAACTTCAGCCACTCGTTGACAATATTGCGCTTGAGTACCGCACCGAGCGGCGCGTAATCCCATGTGCCGGCCAGGCCGCCGTAGATTTCACTGCCCTGATAAATAAAGCCGCGGCGTTTACACAGTGATACGATGTCTTCCAGGTTCACATCACTCATTTCATATTTCCTCTTAAAAAATTACGATTGATTTGAATATGCAAAAGAATTTAGCACAGGCCGAAGCCGATACCGTGCACCGATCCGTAGCCAATCGCAATCTTGCGTGAACACATTATGACATGCATTATATCCTAAGTAACGGCGGCCGCCTAGCACCCGTGATAGCATAGCCTAAAAACGTTCCAGCCATGGCATTACTCTGTAGATGCTTTGAATTATACGAACTAATAAAGATACCTTTGCCCGGCCAGCAGCGACGCTTGCAAATAGAACAAGTGCGCCGATTGCGTGCAGCCTTTTCCCGGATCCGGTTGCCAAACACAAAACTTTTCGTCTCGTGCCACCACCACCCTCACCATGATTGCGTCAACCACGAAGGAAGGCTGGGGATTCTCACGCTGCCATTGCCATATCGATATATCATTAATTTTTACGTCATGTAGAGTTGCATTTATAGCGCGCTAGTTTTGGTACTGTTGCCTGAGATGGTTCACCAGCCCTCCTGTCCTCTCTACAAACCCGCCCACGTCGTTTACTTTTGCTAAAGTTAAAGGCCGGTTTTCGCTAAAAACTAGGCGCAAGAATTTGATTGTGTCGGTGTCATACGGCGCGTCTGGCCGGGCGACGAATGCAACGTCGTCGAAGCTAAATTCGTAGGTCTGCCCGGTCGCGAGTTTGATGCCGTTCGGTTCGGTTTGCAGGTTTGGGGTGTGGCCACCGAGCCGTAGCAGCTGGGCACCGAACCATAGTTTAATAAGATTAAGACTAACAGAATCGTCATCAAGAGCCACGAAAGCCTGTTGCAACAAATGAAAGTAGCCGGCTTCCGGCTCGTCCTCGGTGGTTTTGTTCAGCTGTTTTATGAACTCATAGCCGAGCATGGTACGGTCGATATCGGTGACGATCCGTGCATAGTGCTTATCCAGGCGGGCGGACAGCAGCGTGCCGATGTCGCCGCGCCCGCGAATAAAGGTAATATCGCTGACACTGAACAGCTCGATGCCGCCGACCAGCTTGGATTTCACTCGGCGTACTCCCTTGGCCATGAGGCGCAACTTGCCGTAATCGGGTGTGAGCAGAGTCAGGATGCGGTCGGCGTCACCGAAATCCGTACGGGTGAGCACAATCCCCCTGGTCGCAATCTGATTCATGGGTGCACGGCCGCAACTTCTACAATCTGCAGCAGTTTTTGCAAGCTCATCCGCGGTTTGTAATAGTAGTGACGTATACCGAGCCGATCCTGCATGGTGCCGATGTTCAGTTTAAACTCAGCAGACGGTACGTTGCTAATGATAACGACCGGTATTGACTGCCACTCCGGATACGAACGGAACTCATACAAAAATTCGATGCCGCTGTGCGCGACCAGCTGGAGCTCCAATAAGACGACCTCGGGCGGAATTTCGTCGGAAGCATCAATAGCGGCCTGCGCTGTCAGCGTAACGCGCACACGGTGCCCGGCCTGGGTGAGTGCGGCCGCGTAAGTCCGTGCCAACACTGCATCTGGTTCAATAATCAAAATATTCGCCATAATTAACTCCGGTGATCTTTGGGCATGAGTGCAGTTTGTTCCGAAAATTGAGTACCGAGGTCCCTGTCAAAAGCTTGCTGTTGACATGGTGAAGCACTGCAATCGAGCCGTACTTTTCGGTACGTTGAGTGACATGGATTCCTGCTTCTATGCCATTTGACTTGGCTCGATGACATTGCAATGGGGCACGATCTCGGAGATGAGATTTTCGAGACAAAATGTGCCATGTACGAAAACCCTACACTAATGCCAGTTGCTTACTAAGCGGCAATGTGATCGCGAATCCGGGCTGATGTCGGAACCGGCCAACTCGCAGACGCGACGACATTGCCTGCAAAATAGCGTCGGCGACGAACAGGCCTGCCCCGCTGGCAGGAGAAATGCTGACGAACGGCTGCCGCACGTGTCCATGTAGCTCCTGTGCCCGCCGCAGCACCTGCGGGGTGAGCTCTTCGGCGTCGCAGTACATGCCGGCCACGATGCCGTGCTTGCTCCGGTGTGCCGCCAACTGTAAGCGCAGCTGCTGAGTCCCCATCGCCGGCAAGGCTTCAATCAGCACACGACCAAGGCTCACGAGCGCCATCTTTAAAGCGTGCGCGTGCGCTATTACCGGCTCGTACCTGCCTTGCACATACACTTCCAGTTCGACGCCATACTGCCTGGCGGTAGTGTCGAGCTGCTGCCGCGTTTCGTACAAGATCGCCGGTACGCAAACCTGTTCAACAGTGAAGCGTTCTTCCGGTTCAAGGCTAAGGCGCAAACTCATGAGATAGCCGTCGAGCAGCTGCAAAGTAGCGTCTGCACTGGTCTGGATATAAGCGAGTTGGCCGCGATCGTAGTCGCCGAGCAAGCCCAACTCTGCTTGGCGCGCAATGTGCTGCAATGGTAGCTTCAACCCCTCAGCAAGCGACAAAAACAGTTGCTCTGAAAGTCCGGAAGCTGGAAATGCCAACGGTTGATCGCGCACAGACAATAAACCCCCGCTTATCTACGTTACCAGTATAGCACCGGCGCCAAACGGCTTCCAGGCAATAAGGCATTCAGCGCGCTGCTACGGTGAGAATGAGAAATTCTTAAGGATGTTGTTGTTGAAATCGTTATCAAATTGACTCGATTCCGTCCAAATTGCCAACGTCTGGCTGCGTAGCGGCAACAGCACCATCTCGCCCTGCTTTTGCTGCTGGATCTGCCCCGTCAAATACACACCAATGACGTTCGGTACATTCGGTAATGTATACGGCTTGACCTTTACTTCCCCTTGCTGTACGTACGATTGGTACTGCTGGAGCGCATTACTGTAACTCTGCGACGTTACCTGAATGCGTAAAGCGAAGGAATTATTCTGGTTTGTTATATTCGGAACAGTACCCGGGTAAAAGTAGCCGTCAATTGAGGTTGAGGCCTGATCGTCCTCGGCAACATACGAGCTCCAGGTTTTGGGATACTTAACAACCAGGCTACCGAACGCTTCCGGTCCCTTATAAGTGGTGAGTGGATACTTCTCCTCCTCGGCGAACTGTGCGTTCAGCTTCGCTGTCAGTTGCTGATTGGAATTCTGTACCGCTGTGACAATTTTGGCATCAACATTATTCTTGTAATCCTCACGGCCGTTGAACGCCCAATAGCTGAAGCCGAGCGCTCCGAACAGCAGCATTACGGCTACAATCAGCGGTATCAGCAGCACGTTTATTTCGCCGCTTTGACCAAAGGCTTTCATATTGCTCTAATGGTAAATGAATTGACGCCGGTTTGGCAAGTTTTAACGGTACTCGTATAGGTATACGCCGCGTTTATCTTGTTTGACTGGTACCCTGCCCGGAATAGTAAAGGCGAAACTCACCAGCTTGACCGGATTGGTCTTGTCGGCATGCCACTGCATAATCTTGTCATCCAGCCTCACCATGTCTTTTTTCAGGATGAACACGAAAATGCCGTCGGCCTCGGGCCAATTTTGGTGGTTCCAGAAATTGCCCCACACAATCTTGACCTGCTTGCGGTATTGCCAGGTACGAAGACGGGAAATAATAACAAGGATCGGATTAAGCTCGTATCCGATGGCATCAACGCCGACCTCAGCAAACATTTTGAGAATTTTGCCGTCGCCGCTGCCGAGCTCCAGCAGCATCTCGCCCGGCTTGAGGTTAATCATTTCGATAGCGATGCGCGCCTGTGGGTTGAGCGTCGGCACGTACGGCGGCCCGACCAGCACAACCAGACCGAAGCACAGAATTATCACCGCCACGATAAGCAATATGAGTGAGTGCATTATTTCTCCTCACTAAAACGGGCTTTAATTTCGCGCACCTGGTTTTCGGCTTGCTCGAGGTGCGCTTCGAGTTGCTGAAATAACCGCATAGCCTGCTCGTAGTAGCGCGTCGCGTCGTCAATCGGCACATCCGGGTCCTGCAATTTACCTAAAACCTCTTCAAGTTGCTGACTAAGTGCCTGGTAGGATGTACTGCCGTCTGCTTTTTTTGGCATTATCTTTTCCCTTTTTGGTCAATTCGTTCGATACGCGCAGCTGCAGCCGCGTCATGGAACTCTATATTTACTATAGCATCGACGTTTATACCCAGCCCGCTGCGGACAATTGCACCGTGCTCGTCGCGAATAATGGCGAAACCGCGTTTGAGTACCGCAATCGGGCTGAACGCGGTCACGAGCTGCATTTGACGCTCGAGTGATTGCCGCGCCGACCGGAGTCGGTCTTCAATAAGCTTTTCCACAAGACTCTGCCCGACTTCCGCCGCGGTACGCCGGTCGGCGAGCAGCCCAAGCATTACTTCAGTAATGTTCGTGGCCTGAGTGTGCAAACGCTGCCGGACGTCTCGACGATCCGGTACGAGAAGCTCAGCCGCATTGCTCGGCGTACTGGCTCTCGAATCGGCCACCAATTCAGCCAGACTGAGATCGATTTCGTGCCCGATTGCTACAAGTGTTGGAATCCGACTGGCCGCGACGGCGCGCGTAACCTGCTCGGTGCTATACGCCTGCAGATCATCCGCACTGCCGCCGCCGCGAATCAACACCAGCACCTCCGGTTGCTCCGCCCTCTGGTTAAATTGCTCGATGGCCGCTACAATCTGCCCCGGTGCAGCTTCGCCCTGTACTTGCACGTCAATTAATTGAATGTCAACTCCCCGCCATCGTTGGTCCAGAATTTTAATAAAGTCGGCATACGCCGCCGATTCTTTGGAGGTTATCAGGCCGACGGCTACCGGCGGGTACGGCAGTAGGCGCTTTCGATTTTCGTCGAACAAACCTTCGGCGCGCAATTTTGCCTCGAGTAGGCTCGCTGCCTTTTTGATTGAGCCTTCGCCGACCGGCCGCATGGAGCGCACGTTCACGCTGAAGCCGAATTGCGGATGCAATCGCGGCTGCCCCACCACTTCCAGCATCATGCCGTCCTCGAGCGGCCCCGGAAGTGCGAACACGGTACCAAAAAAACGCACGCTCGCCAGCTCATCCTTTAGATCAAAATACACCCACTTATTTTTGCTGACGCGAAAATTTGCGAGCTCCCCGACAATCGCGACTAACGGAAAGGCGTATTCAAACGTCTGGTTGACCAGTGCCACGAAGTCGCTGACACTTAAGACGACATCACTCATACTGCTTGCGGTTCTTTAGCGTTACCGTGAAGCGTCCGGTGGTAGAAATAGTATCCTGGCGGCAACTGAATCAGCATATTTAATATCCGGTACATCACGGTAACCGGAAGACTTACCGCGGCCGGCACGCCCGTGGCAACCAGTACGCCGGTCATAAGCGCTTCGTAAATACCGACACCGCCCGGCATTACCGACACCAGTCCCGCAAAGTTAGCCACCGAATATGCAAGAATCACTGATCCCGGATTTACCCAGTGCCCGAAAGCCACATATACCACGTACACCGCCGCGACTTCAGCCAAGTTGGCCACGAATGCCCACCAAAAAGGAGCTTTGAGTTCCACGTAGCGTCTCTCGATAAGCTTGTAATTCTGATGTAGCTCATCCACGGTGGAACGGGCTTTTGCCATATTAATGGTTTCCGGATGCTCAGGCCGCACGACCTGAATCAATCGGTTGAGAAATTGTGTCAAAAACGAAAACGTCGCCTGAATGCGGCGCTCGTGCCCAATAATCATGACGAATGCGAATGTACCGACAAGCAGCAACGTCGATAACGACCCGGCAACCAATATCACAAAATTGTTGGCATGGCCGCCCGCGGCGATGAAGATGAGCCCGATAATGAGTAGTATCTCAAACGACAAGAACAATAGTGCAAGTTTAATTAGTTGCACCAGCGTCGCCCGGCCGCCAGTGATTTTTTCGGCATCGCTGCGCATTCGCATACCGAAGTACGAAATACCGGATACGCCGCCGCTCGGAAACACGTTGTTCACGAAGTTCAGCTCGAGCGACGTTTCAAACAAAAACCGGTAGCTTAAACGGTTCCCCACCATACGAAACAATCCGTCGTACTGCTTCGCCTGCGCATGATAATTCAGCCACTCTACCGGCACCATCAGCAGCAGCACCCAAATGTTAACCTTGGAGAAGTTCTTAACGGTGTCTTCGAGTTGATGCCGGACTGCGAATACCAACACGATGAGCGCTACCACCGTCACGATATTGACTATTAGTTTCCAACGCCGTTTAAAGAATGACGTTTCGCTCATGCCTTTTAGCTTACCATACGCAATCCGGCTTCGCGGGATATAATAAAACGATGCGTGATAGCCTACTGATTTTGGGGCGCCAACCGGCACTCGGGCTGGCCGAGCTGGAAAGTTTATACAGCGCCGGTAGCATTAAGCCTATCAGATCAAACATTGCCGGGCTCAAACTTCCACCGGACGATGTCGATTTTCTGAGGCTTGGCGGTAGCACCAGGCTGGCAGTGCCATTAACCGAGCTGCCGGCGTCCGACTGGACACTTATTGAAAAATTTTTTATCAGTGCCGTGCTTGACCAACTGCACTTTTTCAAGCAGGGTAAAATCAAAATCGGGGTCAGCGCCTATGGTTTCAGTATTAATCCCGCACGACTCACCGCCACCACACTCAAGCTCAAAAAAGCTATTCGTGAAAAGGGCCGTTCGGTGCGTATCGTCCCAAATCAGACACTCGAACTCAACACCGCACAGCTCGAGCACAACGGGTTAGTGCGTACTTCGGATAACTTCGGCACTGAACGGGCACCGGGTTGCGAGTATCTGCTTATCGCCACTGGCTACGGAAAAACCATTCTGGCCAGAACCATCCTCGCCCAAGATATTCGCGCCTATACCATTCGTGACCGCGAACGGCCGAAGCGAGATGCCCGCGTCGGCATGCTGCCCCCGAAGCTGGCACAAATCATCGTCAATCTAGCAGCCGGCAAAAAGAACAAAACCGTACTCGACCCCTTTTGCGGCACTGGCGTCGTTTTGCAAGAAAGTCTGCTCATGGACCACTCGACCTATGGTACGGACATCGATAAACGCATGATCGAGTACAGCAATACCAATCTGAACTGGCTGGCAAAAGATTATGGCGCGCCGTGCACGGTGTTTAAGCTCGAAGTCGGCGACGCCACCACTCACGTCTGGCAGCCGCCGATAGATTGCGTGGCCAGCGAGACCTATCTTGGCCAGCCGTTCAGCGCCCTGCCCTCGCCCGAAAAGCTCGAGCAGGTACGCGCTGCCTGCGACACTATCATCGCTAAGTTCTTGATTAATATCGGGCGGCAGCTTCAATCGGGCACTCGACTATGCCTGGGCGTTCCGAGCTGGCAAACCGCTCCCGGCAAATTTCAGCACTTACCCCTTATTGACCGGCTAGATGATTTAGGCTATAATCGCCATAGTTTTGAGCATGTGCGCAGCGAAGACCTTCTCTACTACCGAGAAGCTCAGATCGTCGCCCGCGAACTGCTTGTATTAACAAAGCAATGATGCGCAACTGAGCTTTTCCCTGCGTTGATGCAGTACAAGGAAAAGTCGAGTAACGGAACGAGCCGTACTGTTCGGTACGACAAGTAAGTAGCGCAGAATTTGACGCGGCAATGTACCGCGCAGGAGAAGCGAACTATGTCACATGTAAAGGCGGGCGGCACCGCTAAAAATATCCACGATAGCCCCGGCCAACGTCTCGGGGTTAAGCTTTATGGCGGCCAAAAAGTCAAAACCGGCCAGGTTATTGTCCGCCAAGTCGGCATGACCAAGCGCGCTGGCCGCGGCACCTTGCTCAGCCGCAACTTCACCATACACGCTACACGCGACGGCGTCGTCAAATACACCCAGCGTAAGGTCCGACTCTTCAGCGGCAAATCCGTCCGCCGGACCGAAGTCACCGTCGAATAATAAAATAGCAGCACTGCTATTTTTTTCAGCGAACCGGGAATCATACGGTTGACGTTTGGAGCCGACATCTCTGAAACTTATGGGTCGCAAGTTTACGGGGTGTCGTCAGACACCTTACGACTCGCGGTGGCAAGCGTCGGAACCGGTGCAGCCAAAAACCTACCAATGTCCGGCCAGCTACGCGACATGACTGCCTGCAGCCCCGTTTTGGAGGAGAATAGCCGGACAGTTGTCACGGGCTTTGCGGATAACGCTCGCCAGCTGCGTGCATACGAGACCCCTGAGTGAGAAATTACACGCGTACTTGCAACCCAAGCCAGCCAAGCGCTTGAAGCTGCATGAAAGCTTCAAATTTAACGGAATTTGCCAGAAGCTTATAGTCTCCATCGCAAGGTGAAGAAAAGTTATTATTGATCGATGATTCCTCTCGCCGATCCCTGATTTACATGCCGAGATGCTGTTTGATTCGGGCGATGACGTCGGCTATAACGACCTGGGATTTTACGAGATAATCGTCGACGCCGAGGGATTCGGCACGTTTTTTGTCAGCTTCCTGACTGAGTGCAGTGAGCATGATAATTCGCAGGTTTGCCGTTTCCGGGGTGTTGCGTAGAATATCGGCAACTTCAAAGCCGCTGACCTTGGGCATCATCACATCGAGCAAAACCAAATCCGGGTGATATGCAAGCGCAGTAACCAGCGCATCCTCGCCGTTGTTCACCCGCTTAACGTCAAATCCCTCGGTCTGCAAGCGCGTCATATAGACGCTGGCAAGCGCGTCGTCGTCCTCGACAAACAAAATCCGCTTCGGATGCTGTCCTGGCGCGTCTACGGGCGGAGTAATCGTCGCGGTCGGTTCGATCGTATCCATAGTGTTAAAGCTATCTTACTTTGTCTTTTTTTGCAATAAGCTCTTGATAAAACCATCGAACATCGGGTGTGGACGGTTTGGCCGTGATTTAAATTCCGGATGGAACTGGCTTGCCAGAAAAAACGGGTGGTCGATTCCCTCAATCACTTCAACCAGATCCCGCTCGGTGTTCTTGCCGCTGACATGAATGCCCCAGGTGGCATAGAAATCGCGGTAGGCATTATTGCATTCGCCGCGATGCCGATGGCGCTCAACAACGTCGCTCGTACCATAGACTTTCGCGGCCAGACTACCCGGCTCAAGATGGCAGTCGTAATTGCCGAGCCGCATAGTACCGCCGGTATTGGCTTTCCCCTGCTGATCCACCATGGTATTGATGACCAGATCATTGGCTTTGGGGTTAAGCTCGAATGTAGTAGCGTCTTTTAGCCCGCCGTTACGAGCGGCTGCAATCACAGCCATTTGCAGCCCAAGACAGAGCCCCAGGTACGGAAGCTTTTTAGTCAGCGCATACTGCGCCGCTTGGATTTTGCCTTCCAAGCCTCGCTTTCCGAAACCGCCCGGTACTAAAATCCCGTCGACATGCTTTGTCGCAGCAACAACCTCGGCTTCATTTGTTAATTTTTCGGCATCTATCCAATCGATGACAATATTCGTATCGTTCCACCACGCTGCCGCATGTAAAGCTTCGAAGACCGATAAGTATGTATCCTGGTTGTCCAAATATTTCGCTATCACGCCGACCGTGATGGTCTTGTCGTACTTGGCAGTGGCACGGTGAACGACTTCCTTCCACTCGGCTAAATCAGGCTTTATCTCACTAAGGCCGAGCCGCCGGCACAGGTAGTTATCGATATCGCTGTCGTGTAGTGTGAGCGGTACGTCATAGATGCTGCGCGCGTTCGGAAGTAACGTGATAGCCTCTTCGCCCACACCAGAGAACAGACTAAGCTTTTTTTTGACATGCAAAGGCGCCGGCTTCTCGCTGCGTACGGCCAGAATATCTGGAACGATGCCGAGGCCCCGCAAATCGTGCACCGAATTCTGTGCCGGTTTGGTTTTGAATTCCTGGCTAGCGTTCAAGTACGGCATGTAAACGACATGAACGTATGCACAATTCTCGCGGCCGACACGCATGCCGAATTCGCGGATCGCCTCAACGAAGCTCAAACTTTCGTAATCACCGACAGTACCGCCAATTTCCACGATATGCACATCAAAACCCTTGCCCGCTTCGACGATATACTCTTGAATCGCGGCCGTGAGGTGCGGAATGATCTGCACATCGTCGCCGTGATATTTGCCGGCACGCTCATCCTGGATAACCTTAAGCAGTACACGTCCGCTCATCAGACTACTGGTTGTTGTAAGTTCCTGATCGATAAAGCGCTCGTAATGCCCGAGGTCGAGGTCGGTTTCGGCGCCGTCTTTAGTAACATAGCATTCGCCGTGTTCGCGCGGATTTAAAAGACCCGCATCAACGTTGAGATACGGGTCGCATTTTTGCAAGTTGACTTTCAACCCGCGGGCTTTGAGCAAATTACCGAGTGAAGCGGCCGTGATACCCTTTCCTAATCCAGAAAGCACACCACCGGTCACAAAAACGTACTTCGTCGGTTTCGACATATTTAAATTAAGGTCTCTAAAACTTTATCCCTAACATCTTAGCGCTTACGCCAGCGCTAAGTCAAAGGTTTATGCGACAACAGTTTATAAACGAGCTGCTAATGGCTTGACAGGTACGCTTGGGCAGCTTGTAACTGGGTGTCGTTGCCGGACTTTGAATCGGTGTCGCTCAGTGTCACGGTCTGATCGGGCGAAATGCCCTTGTGATTGATGTTTTTGCCGTTCGGGCGATACCAGCTGGCGACCGTGACTTTCAACTCAGCGCCACCCGATAAATTAATCAGCGCCTGCACAACGCCTTTGCCGTACGTCTTTGTGCCGATTATATATGCCGCACCGTTGTCATGGAGCGCGCCGGCGGTAATTTCGCTAGCCGAAGCGCTGCCGTCGTTCACCAGCACCACCGTCGGCAAGCCGTGCAAGGTATCGTTGCCGTTAGAATAGTACGTTTGATTTTCATTACCACGCTCCTGCATGATCATCTTGCCGCTTGGCAGCCAGAGGCTGGAGACATTAACGGCAGCATTGACTTCCCCGCCCGGGTTGTCACGCAAGTCGAGGATTACGCCCTTTACGTGGTCCTGGCTTACGAAATTCTGAGCCGCTTTTTCGGCTAAGCCAGACGTGTCATCACCGAAGCTAGTGATCTGCATATAGCCGATGTTACCACTGAGGATTTTAGTATTAACCGTTGGTACGCTAATGTTTTGCCGGGTAATCGTGAATGTAAGTGCTTGCGTACCGCGCACGATACCGAGCGTCACCTTGGTTCCTGCCGGACCGCGAATTTTATCGACCGCCGTATCCGGCGACATACCGGCTGTGCTCATACCATTTATGGTGGCGACGATATCTTTGGGTTGCAGCCCTGCATTGGCTGCGGGCGTACCGGCAATCGGAGCGATAACTTCAACGTCGCCCTGCGAATCAGCGCCCAATTCTGCACCGATGCCGCTGAATGAATTATTGAGTTCATTTGTAAACGCTTTAGCCTCTTTGACTGTAAAGTACTCGGTATACGGATCGCCTGTCGCCTGCGCCAGTCCCTCATTGAGTCCGTCAATCAGCTGCGTGGCCGTAAGTTTTCCATTGTAATTCTGCCTCAGTACCTGATACACCTGATTGACACTGGAAAAATTGAGCGAGTCCGGCAAATCGCCATTCTGCCCGCCCGAACCAATGCTAATCCGTCCGTCACCTACCGCAATGCCGAGAGCAAAGATGAACAGGGCTACAACGATGCCCGCCCCCAGGTGTGTCAAATTGACCTTTTGAAATCGTTTCGGCAACTGCCACCCAGCCGTCTTCACGGCTTTCTTTTCGACTTTCTGTGTTTTTTTATCCATTTAAAATCAGACGCCTCGCATCCCCTCAATAGTGTTCGTTAAGGTTTATTATACCGGACAAATCCTGCAGGCCAACTGCGAATTTTTTGCTTAGTTGGTCGGGAAATGGATAAACACGAGATTGTCATTGTTCCCGTTGTAAAGTGCGTCGGTTGATCGCACCTGAATCGACCATTCGCCGTTGAAATCCTCGTTGTATTCACCGACCAGAATCGTATTGCTGTCGATGACGCCAAGCACGTACATGGCGTGCCCGACGTCACTCTCACCGCCTATACTCAATCCGGGCACGGCCGGCCGGATGGCCACGTCACCTACCTGCGGAGTGCTGCTTACCCAACTACTAGGTACACGAGATGGCCAGTCGGTCGCATTACCCATGCCATACGGCACGTAATGGCCGGTACTGAATTCCATCCATGCGGCATATGAAGTGCATTCCCGGTTCAACATGCCCCAAGGATCGACAACAGAATCTTGAGGTGCCGAACATAGGCTGGCCGGATAACTGTTCGTAAACGTTACGCCACCAAAGGTGGCCGAGCCGCCACAAGGGGCGCCGCCGCCTAACGTCTGCTCCACACCACTCTGGTTGGCGGCAATTTCCTCCTGCTGTAGTCGGCTTATCTTATTATTGTTTGCCTGTATTTGCTGGTTATATTGGGTTTGCTGCTGCTGGTTCATTGCCAGCAACTGCGTTTGCTGCTGCTGGGCGGAAGAGAGCTGTGCTTCCTGAGTCTGCTGGGTCTGCAGCAACTGCTTAACTTGGTTTTGCTGGTATTCGAGTTCATTTTGGAGTTGGGTGATTTCATTAAGCTCCGACTGAATCTTACCCTGCACTGCACTATCATACGTCTCGGCGTCCACAAAATCACTTAAGTCTTTGCTTGTGGCCAGCATTTCGACCGTCGACATTTGACCGCCGACATACATTGCCTTAAGGTCTTCGCCAAGAACCTTTTTCTGTTGGTTAATTTTTGCCTGGTCGGTATCGATCTGTGTCTGTAATTGCACTTGCTTGTCCTGGTTGAGTTTAATGTTATGCTGAATGCTGGCAATTTGCGATTGCAGGTTTTTGATCTCGTCCTGATAGTTTGCCGCCTTGGACTGCAAGGAACCTATGGCACTTTCCTTCTGCTGATTCTGCTCGTTGAGGTTGGCAATCTGGTTGGTAAAATTATCGGCATGCACCAGAGCAGCCGACGCCACGCTGGCGACCAATAAGACTCCCACTACGATAAAAAGCGGCGCTGTTTTGACCTTCCGAATCAGCAGTAGTAGCCAACGATTGAGATGCTTTTTCATGCTGTTTATTTCGTTTATGGCTGACGTAATAATACCATGATTGTCCATGCCAAGTAAACTTACCCTCTCCTAAACTATTCATTAGTTATAGGTGTTTGTTTTTAGCTAACTGTATAAGGAACTTACTTTATCGTTTTGAATTTGAGATATCGCCGCGTAGCAATAATGGACGATACGGCTCCAATCACTATACCCACACCCAGTTGCATTGTCAAAAGCATGAAAAAATTACTGTGGAAATAGGAGTTTGCGTAACCTATGTCGAGCAATCCCAAACTGCTCGCCTGCAGTGTCGAAGCGGAAACGATAAACAGCACATCAATTATCACAATTGAAATCGTTGCCGACAAAATCCCGTATATAATACTCTCCACAACGAACGGGCCGCGGATATACCAGGTACTGGCGCCGAGCAAACGCATAATCGTTAACTCGTCGCGGCGATTGAATATAGCCATCTGAATGGTATTAAAGATAATGAGCATCGAGATAAAGGCGAAGATCACCACCGTAATGACCCCGGCCCGTTTGAGAATATCGGTGGCGTGACCGATCTTGTCGATAGCAGCGCGGCGATCGCCGGAATATGACGTGCCGGCCTGCGGATCTTCAAGTGCTACCGTTGACTGCTCATTCAGTACATTTTGAATCTGGCCGATCTTGGCCGGATCGACCGGGTCGACCTGGATCGACGCAGGCAACGGATTACCCGTCTCGTTGATAGCGGTGAGCAGGTCTTTATTGCCAGCGTTCTCTGCCCGGTATACGGCCAGAGCTTGATCTTTGGACACATAACTAACTCCACGCACTTCGGACAGCTGTTTCAGCTCATCCGTAAGCTGCTCGCGTTGCTGGTCGGTCACGTTATCATTCAAGTAAATGGAGATGTTAATTTTATCGGCAATCTGCGCAATGGTGTGATTGAACGTCGCGCTCGTCACTACCGAGAACAGTATGATAGTAAGCGTAACCACCATCACGGCCATGGCAGCAATTGCCAGCCAGACATTGCGACCGAAGTTCACAATGCCGGTATGCATAATTCGTAAGGTCGAAATATATTTCCGTCTCATATCTGGTAGTCCGCATTTGCCCTGTCACTGGCGATTTTGCCATGGCTGATAGTCACGACTCGCCGTTTCAATCGATTAACAATCTCCTGATTATGGGTGGTAAGCAGCACGGTTGTGCCGTAGCGATTGACTTTTTCGAGCACCCGAATTACGTCCCAGGCGTGCTTTGGGTCAAGGTTGCCGGTCGGCTCGTCGGCAATCAGAATTTTCGGCTGGCGCACAATGGCGCGGGCTATCGCCACACGTTGGCGCTCACCGCCGGACAGTTCCATTGGCATGTTTTTTTCTTTGCCGCGCAAATTCACAATTTCGAGCACGCGTGGTACAGTGTAGCGAATTTCTTTACTCGATACCCCGACTATCTCTAGTGCGAAGGCCACGTTTTCGAACACATTTTTGTTCGGCAGCAGTTTGAAATCCTGAAACACGACACCGATTTTGCGGCGTAATAGTGGGATGTCGCGATCGCGCAGCTTATCATAATCGATGCCGCCAACGATAATTTTGCCGCTCGTCGGCTTTTCCTCGCGCGTCAAAAGGCGCAGCAGCGTCGTCTTGCCGGCGCCACTCTGCCCTACGACAATCACGAATTCCTTCGGCTCGACGTGCAAACTAACCCGATCCAAGGCGGGCGTAGCACTACGTCCATACGCTTTTGTTACCCGATCCAGCAAAATCATTACGCTTCATTATAGCAGGCTTTTGACGCCGAAATTAACGCCTAAATACTGCCGGCTGGGGATAATAAAAGCAATTATAGTGAGCGTAACCAGTTATCAAGTAGCTCAACCCATGCTATAACATTAAACATGCGTTCCGGAGAGCGAGGTCGTGATGAACGGGGCCAGATTACGGCCCGCATTCCATTCGGTTCCGACGAAAGTTTTCCATTCGATACCGTATTGGCAATTGTTCGGGCTTTAGGTGGCGAGATGTTATCCGCTGCTTGTGAGATAAAGCTTCAGCCCGAAGGTCCCACAATCAGCCGGGGGGATTTTATCAGTATTGCAACTGAGCGCGGTTTGAGTAAGACGCATCGAGTACAAGCATGGCGCCAGGGTATCCGTGCAAGTCGAGGGCTGACACCGATGTATCACCGGGATAACGTCCCCCAGGAGCAGTCGTATCTGAATCTCGTGACCGTACTTGAAGCATTCCGCATAATTGAATCCGGCTCTGTCATGCGGTACGGCTTTGGCCCCACATACTGGAATCTATACGCTCAAATTATTAACGAGAGAATGGCTATCAGTGATCAAGTACCCGTACTGCTGCCATGGGATGACGAACTCCACCCGCATTTTGATTCACCTCGCGCTTTCGAGCGTCTGGGGGCGGCCGAAGCCCTGACTGAACGCTATCAGGAACTTTCCGTTGCGGCCAACCAAACGCCGGTGTCACCGCCCTCCGGCGAGAAGATCTAATCGCCTATCGAAGTTTCGAGAAATGCGGTAATAAACGATTCCAGGTCACCGTCGAGCACGGCGTCGGGATCACTCGACTCATATCTTGTGCGTAAGTCTTTCACTTGTTTGTACGGGTGCAGCACGTAGCTGCGGATTTGGTTCCCCCAGGCGGCTTGTTCGTTCGGTCCTTTGAGTTCGCTGATTTTTACGGCGTGCTGTTCCATTTTGAGCTGCGCAAGGCGTGAGCGCAGAATTGTTAGCGCGGTTTCTTTGTTTTGCAGTTGTGAGCGTTCGTTCTGGATGGTCACGACGAGGTTCGTTGGCAGGTGCGTAATACGAACAGCCGAATCGGTCGTATTGACACTCTGCCCCCCGTGACCGCCGCTGCGGAACACGTCAATCTTCAGATCTTTCTCATCGATCTCGACTTCGTCCGGCCGATCAACCTTGGGCAACACCTCTACCTTGGCGAAACTTGTTTGCCGTAAGTGGTCGGCGTTAAACGGGCTTAAACGTACCAGTCGGTGCACGCCGTGCTCCCCTTTCAATTTGCCGTAGACAAAATTGCCATCTATCTCAAATGTCGCACTTTTAAGGCCCGCTTCCTCGCCCGCCGATTCGTCAATCATAATCGTCTTCCATCCTGACTTTTCGGCATAACGGACGTACATCCGCAACAGCATCTGCGCCCAGTCCTGCGCGTCCGTGCCGCCGGCACCGGCATAGATACTGACAATCGCGGCGTGTTCGTCATACGGCCCTGTAAATTTGAGCTCAGCCTTCAGTGATTCAAATAAATGCTCCAGCTCGGCAAGTTGCGCGTGCAAATCCTCCGCCAGGCTTGCATCGCCCAAGTAAATAAGCTCTGATAGATCGTCCGCTCCCTGCTTCAGCTCCCGCCAAGGTGCAAGACGGCGCTCCAAACTAGACTGGCGTTTGGCTACATCCTGGGCATTTTGTGAATCCTGCCAGAAATCCGGTAATTGCATTTCCGCTTGCAGCTTACTCTCCTGCGCATCAAGCTCGATAAATTTCAGACGCTCGAACGCGATGTCCAAATTCTGCCGCAAATCGGATGCCTGTTTTTTCAACTCTTCCATAGCAGTTATTATACTTGGCCGTTGGCTTTGATGCCGTCAGTATGTAAATAATCTCGTAGCTTGACGGCAAATTGCACACGTTCATCCGCCTTAAGAAAGTGGGTTTGCCCGTCTTCCAGGAAGGCGTCGTCCGGATACCGCGGCACGACTTGTACATGCAAGTGCCAGATATGCTGGCCTGCGACCGGTTCATTTCGTTGGATAATCGTGATTCCTCCGCAACCATAGGCAGAACGCATCGCCGTGCCGACTTGCTTCGCCAATTTGAATACAGCCGCAAGATCATTGTCGGGAATTTCGTACATATTTTCGTAATGCGTATCCGGAGCTACGAGCACGCTGCCCTTGTTTGTCATCCAAGTAAGCGGGCCGACGAATGCAGCAGCCGATTCATTCCGGGCAACAATGTCGTCGGCATTGTTATACTCGCTTTCTTTGCCGGCCAGAAACTTGCAATACGGGCAATCGTAATCAACCGGCGCGTGTTTATAGACCATCTTGTTTGCTTTTGGCGACAGTCGTCCACAACGGCGCCAGCTTGTCCTGCAGTTCGACTGCGAAGCCTTCGCCACAACTGCCCAATGTACCGATGCCCCAAGTATTACCGTCGAACATTTCGCATGCGACGGTGATAATCCGCTCTTTAGTAATATCGCGGATCCGCTTGGGAATTTGGTAGTAATCTTCGATGACTTCATCAAAGAAATAGCGCTCACCGTAGCCGTTGGCAGTACCGCCGACGGTTTGCGCGCTGCGCTGGTAGCGGCCGAGCGCATAGGCTTGGGCAGCTTCTATATCCTTGATTGGTAAGTCGCCGGCAAAGATTTTGCTCATTTCCTCGACAATAATATTGCACAGCTCAAGCGCGTTTTTACGCGACACTTGCGCGCCGAACCACCAGCCACTGCACAACTTAGCTTCATTAATTCCTGAGCTCATGCCGTAAATCAAGCCGCGCTCACGGGCCTTACCAAGAATCTTGGAATGCAGGGTTTCGGTCAACAGCGTATTCGTTAGGTTGAGTGCATCGGACTCTGCATCACTCAAACGGCGCTTCAAAAAGGTATCGGCATAAAAATAGACGTTTTTGACAGATGTATTCTCGATGTAAAGTGGCTGCTTGAGAGCATGGGGACGCTCGTCAGGCAATGCGAAACGTCTGCCCCGTGGCAATTCGATTCGCTCTAGGATTTGTTCGATGTGTTCGGCGCGTTTCGGCGTAATATTACCGGCGATTACAAAACGCATGTTGCCGCTGCGATGCGTGGCTTCGTAATGCTCGCGGATATCCTTGAGCTTGACATTGCTCATCAACTGCAAGCGCTCCTGGTCGGTGCGGGCCAAAAAGCCGTACGCTTGGCGCAGCGCTAGGCTTAAATGGCGGAAGTGGTTGTTACCGCGCGCCGCCAATTCCTCTTCCACATTGCCATATTCGGCTTTGAATTCGTCACGCAAGAACAGCGGCTTGGTGATCGCCACGAGGAGCAGCTCAAATACGCGATCCCATTCAAAGTCGGCGCACTCCGCTTCATAGGTAATATCGTACACACCGGTCGACGCGTTGTTGTAGGCACCGTTTTTTTCGAATTCTGCCTGAAAGTCGCGACCGCGTTGAATCAGCTGGTTGGCGCCAAGCAGCAGGTGCTCCATAAGGTGCGGTACTTCCCATTTATTTTCGTCAACCAGGTACTCACCCGCCCGGAAGTTGATATCGAACGTCATAACTTCCGCTGCCGGCACGTGAACCAGCAAACCTTTTGCACCATTTTTCAAAGCCAGTTCAGAAACTGTGTGTTTCAAACCTAATACTACCTTTCAAAAGCTTCTCCTTACTTTACCACAAAAATCTAAAAAACTACCGACAACCGGACCCCGCTGAATGATGTAATCTTTCCATCGACAATCTTATAACTAGCGTCAAAATCGTGTGGATTGCAGCAAACAAGCTTCATCTCCCCCCCAAATCTTCATTAGCGAACCACGTTTATAGCGCTGTCATGGCTGGATTTTAGTATTGATTGGCCAGAGTAATTTTTTACGGAATTGCATAGGCGCCTTAACTGGCGTTGCATCTGGCCGAGCGATTCTCCATTTGGTGTTACAAATTCGGTATGGTGAATACTTTGATACTTCGCATTCATTTCTGAGTATGACAGGGTGCGAATCGACATAGCTAGCCTCACGGAGGGCTTGTACGCGAATTATTCCACCGCTAAAACCCAGCATTCAACAGAGTCTATATGCGCCGATGAAAGCACGGCCGAGATCGCTCTCGCGTAAACCTGGTCAAATCTTACGCCCGCAAGCTTCGCGGCTGTGTGATCGGCATCCATAACACCACCCGCCGTCAATGACGTATCGATCCGGCTCATCAATCCGTTTCGTTTTGTTATTTTCGATTTCGTCGTGCCGACAGTTATGAAATGTCGTCATCCCGCCAATCGGCAGCGCCTATTCCGCTTACTTTCGTTTTCTGGCTTTGGACTTGCGTTGGCGTTCGGCTTTGCGGGATTTTTTGCGTTTTTCGTTGGCTAGTTTTTGGACATTCTGAACACCACCCCTGGATTTAAAATCCGACTCGTCGAATTGATCTTCGTCCTCGTTGATACGGTTAATGTTGTCGACCGAATTACGGGCGGCACGGGTCAGCTCGGTTTCGGCCGGTTGGTCAAGCTGCTCAATGTCGACCGGCTGGGCATGGAAGAGCGCTCGGACCACCTCGTGCCGGAGCGCCTGTTGCATCTCCTCGAATAGCAACTGGCCCTGACGGCGGTATTCGACAAGCGGATCCTGCTGGCCGACGCTCATCCAGTGAATGCCTTCGCGCAAGTGATCCATGTTTTCGAGATGCTGCATCCAGAGGTTGTCGAGAATTTGCAGGTACATATCGCGCTCGACTTTGCGCATAATTTCCGGCGTGAAGGCTTCTTCGCGGCCGGCATAGAGTTCTTTGGCCTACTTCAAGCAGAACGCGTTCGAAATTGTCGCTTCGGCGTTGAACGAACGCGGTCCAGCGCCGCATCATCGAGTGGCAATACTTCGCGGACTGTCCGGCTGAACTCCTCGCGTCGAGCGAATTAAGACTGTTCGCCAGCGTACGTACTTCGTCCTCAATGTATACCTTTGATGCGTTTGCTGATGTCTTGCGGCCCTCAGGATCTCTCGGCGCATAGCGTAAGTAGCCTTACGGTGACGGTTCATGACGTCATCGTACTGTACGACATTTTTCGCTGGTCAAAGTGGAAGCCTTCGACCTTTTTCTGGGCACCTTCGAGGCGACGGCTGATCACCCGGTTTTCTATAGGCGTTTCGTCGTCGACCTTCAGCCGATCCATAATCGACCATCGGTCGCCGCCGAAGATACGCATCAGGTCATCCTCGGTACTCACGTAGAATTGCGTCATGCCCGGGTCGCCCTGACGGCCGGCTCGGCCGCGCAGCTGGTTGTCGATCCGGCGCGATTCGTGCCGCTCACTACCCAGTACGAATAAACCACCGAGCTCCTTGATGCCGTCGCCCAGCACTATGTCCGTACCGCGACCGGCGATGTTCGTAGCCAGTGTAACCGCGCCCTTTTCACCCGCCCGCGCCACAATCGCCGCTTCGCGCTCGTTATTTTTGGCATTCAAAACCTTGTGCGGAATGCCTGGCTTTGGTGAGCATATTGCCAAGTTCTTCGTTCTTCTCAATAGTAGCCGTACCGATAAGCACCGGCTGGCCCTTTTCGTGTAACATCTTCACCTCGCTGCACGATAGCTTTGAACTTGGCCGTTTCGGTTACGGTAAATGCGGTCTGTAGCGGTCCTGGCGGGCCATTGGACGGTTCGATGGCACTTCGACCACGTCCAAGTTTGTAAATTTGGTGAAACTCTTCGCTTTCGGTCATAGCCGTACCGGTCATACCGGCCAGTTTTTCATATAAACGGAAATAGTTCTGGAACGAATCGTCGCCAGTGTCATGCTCTCCTGCTGCACTTCCACGCCTTCTTTGGCTTCGATTGCCTGGTGCAGACCTTCGTTATAGCGCCGGCCGGCCAGCAAACGACCAGTAAATTCGTCAACGATGACGATTTCGCCTTCGTTGGTCACCACGTAATCTTTGTCGCGATGGAAAAGTGTGTGAGCCCGTAGCGCCTGCTGCAAGTGATAAATTGTACGGATATTTTCGCTGGCATAGATGTTTTCGATACCGAGAATTTTCTCAATGTGGTCCACGCCTTGATCAGTTAGGATAACCGTTTTGCGCTTCTCATCAGTTTCGTAGTCACTGTCTTTCTAACTGGCGCACCACCGGCAAACTGCGCGTAGGCGTTGCCAGGCTGGACGCTCGGCGCGCTATATAATAAGCGGCGTTCGAGCTTCGTCGATCAGGATAGAGTCGACCTCGTCGACGATTGCATAATTGAGGTCACGCTG
Source organism: Candidatus Saccharimonadia bacterium (assembly GCA_963810525.1). Lineage (GTDB taxonomy): Bacteria > Patescibacteriota > Saccharimonadia > Saccharimonadales > UBA4665 > JAICLK01. The sequence goes on along the minus strand of CAWENB010000003.1, from coordinate 717,107 downwards.
GCGCAGCTGATCTACCTCGCGCACCATGTTGTCGCGCAAGTAGTCAAAGCCAAACTCGTTGTTCGTGCCGTAAGTTATATCGGCCGCGTAGGCATCCTGCGCGACTACAGGGCTTTGAGATGCTTAAAGCGCGGGTCGTCGTGCTCTTATTCGACGAACTCCGGATCGTAGATGTATGAATGGTCGGCAATAATTACGCCGGTACTCATACCAAGAAAGTCATATACCTGCGCCCATCCAGCCGGCATCGACGCGGGCCAGATAATCATTGACCGTCACGAAGTGAACACCCTTTTCGGTAGTCGCATTCAGATATAGCGGCAGCGTCGCCACTAGCGTTTTACCTTCACCGGTTTTCATTTCAGCTACGTTGCCTTCGTGCAGCACCATGCCGCCGATCAACTGCACATCGAAATGTCGCTGCTTGAGTGTACGCGATGCCCCTTCGCGCACCACCGCGAACGCATCCGGCAAAATCTTGTCGAGCGACTCTTTTTTAAGCCGTTTTTTGAGTACTTCAGTCTGTGCTTTCAGCTTTTCGTCGGACATCCGGTACTTCGGCTCCAGCTTGTTGATCTCACTTACCCGCTTGCGAAGGCGCTTGATTGTCCTGGCCTGGGGATCCCCCAGTAACTTTTTCAAGAGAAAGTGCATAATTAAAATTTACTCCCGTTTTTGACACAAGTTCAGCATTCAGAAATTATTGTACTGTTTTTTCCTGAATATTGCGAATCGATTTTAGGGCTGTACCCGGGCGCCAGACTTTTTGCGCTAAGTTAATAACCTCGGGCCTCTCACACCTAAACGGAGCGTCGGATCAACGATGCGCAAACCATAGTTTGTCGGTAGCCTCGCTATACTCACCGAGAGTAAACCCTCCTACTAAAACGTCTACAGCGCCGACTAATTTTGTCTTTCGGTCTGGGATTACGGTCGTTTGCCAGTAAAATAACACCTTTACCTTGACCGGAATTCCGCTTACGATTTCGGCCGCACCTGTAAGAAGACTTCTTGATCCGATTGAATATGACCGTAAAACCAGCCGGTTTCTGAACCTCGATGACAAGACTGCGCACCTAGCACAAATTATACTTTGGACAATCTCGTGAGTGTATCGCGCCTACGCTTCCTGGACAGTTTGGCGCTTCAATCGTGCCAGTACACGGCGATGTAGTTTGGGCGTGGCGTGGACTGATTTGTACCGCTTAAGCTGGTGCTTTAGCTTCTCCTCAATAATATCGACTGCAGCATACAGGTTGACGGTAGATTCCGCGGCACGTAATGTCTCGTGCGGCAAGTAAATGACCACATCGCAGGTGTAACGGTTCTTATCTCTTGATTTGCTTTGCTTTAGCTTGACTTCAGCGTGAGCGCTGGCGCGGCTATGTAATGGGAGGTAGTGGTCGAGCCGCCCGATCTTCTTGACTGCGTACCTGCGCAGTTTGCTATCGACCTCAGTGTGCACTCCCGAAATTTCAAGCTTCTTGATCATAGCAGACCTCCCTTTGCCCTCTGAGACAATCATTAGTTTTCTCGCTGTTTCGCCGCTACGCACGGCGCCTAAAACTCTGTGAACTATATTCGCAAAGTCTTCATGTACTATTATAGCTCGCTTTGACCAGCCATGAACTCACGCAAAACTTCCGGGATTATCACCCGGCCGTCGGCAGTCTGGTTATTTTCCATGATGACCGCCAAGATACGACCCAGGGCAAATGCGGTGGCATCGTTGGTGTGTACCAGCTCAACAGCACCGCTCGCTCGACGAGTACGAATCTTCAAATCGCGAGCCTGATAATCTGTCATGAAATCGGCCGTGTGTGTTTCGCGATACTTGCCCTGACCCGGGAACCAACAGTCAATGTCGTAACCGCTCGCATTCGGCTTGCCGATGTCGAATGTACATTTCTGTACCAATCGGTATGGCAAATCGAGCGCTTGTACCAAATATTCCTGGATGGCGATCAGCAGTTTGTGCTCGTCTACGCCGGTCTCGGGTGTACTGAACACCTCCATCTCCAATTTGTCGAATTGGTGCATGCGGAAAATGCCTTCGGCGTCCTTGCCGTACGTGCCCGCCTCGCGGCGGAAACTCGTGCTGTAGCCGATGTAGCGAATTGGCAGCAAATCTTCGGGCAGAATTTCATTCCAGTACATCGTACAAAGTGTATGTTCGGCGCTGGCGTTCAACCACAGGTCGTCTTCTGGCTGCCCAGCACGATACGTCACTTCTTCGGCATTCAACCGGGCACTGGCAATATAGGGTTCTGTCCGCAACATTGCCGGCGGCAGAACCGGTGTAAATGGCTTGGCGACGAGATTCAGGCGATTATCCTCAATCAGCTTTTCGATAATTTTCTCATCGCCAAGCGTTTGCATGACGAATTGCAAAATGGCGAACTGCAGCCGTACCAGGTCTCCCTTAATGTATGCAAACCGGCTCCCGGAAATTTTGGCTGCACGTTCCTTGTCGATTAACCCGCGCGGCTCGGCCAACTCCCAGTGTTGCTTGGGTTTGAAATCATATTCTTTTGGCTCGCCCACCGTTCTAGCAACCTTGTTTTCATCCTCGCTAAGCCCCACCGGCACCTCGTCGAGCGGCATGTTCGGAACGGCTTTGAGGAGTTTGTAATACTTCGATTCGACAGGTTCGAGTTCAACTTCCAGCTTAGCGAGTTGTTCTTTGAGTTGTTTGCCGCGTTCGATTTGTTCGGGCGACGGCCTACCGCCTTTGGTCGCTGCCGAGAGTTCGTTGCGTTCGGCTCGGATCTTTTCGGCGTCGGTTAGTAGAGTCCGGCGGCTCTCATCCAGCTTCAACAGGTCGCCCACGTTTACGTCGTAGCCTTTTTGTTTCGTTTTTTCTTCCACCGTTTTGGGATTGTCACGAATAAATTGAATATCGAGCATATTTCCTTCTTTTTAGAAGTTAGTGGTTGATTTTGAACTAGGAATAAAAAAACTACCGGCCACCGGCCGATGAGCGTGAAATCGCCGAAACCAAACTCTTCACAACGGGCATTACGGAGCCATTATAGCAGGTATCACTAAAGGTGGAACGCCCCCATCTACTCATCGCCGTTTGCAAGCGGCGCCTCAAAGAGGGCAGCCTCTCCACCAAAGTGTCGGGAATAAAACTCCAGCACGCGATAGTTTTCGGCAAAACCCAACTCGCCACGCCCGGACAAGATCTGCAAACCTTCGTGACCAATGCCATAACCAATAGTGTGTACAACACCAATGCCGGTCACGTGCACCAGACCGATGCTTCCTATTGCTAATTTATCTGCTCTTGATAATCCCTCAACATCAGCGAACGGCCATATGTCATTCGCCATAGAATAGCCGGCCAAGTAGCGGCTGAAAAGATTACAATTTATTGGTAAACCCCCGGCCAATGGTTGCCGGCAGCGTTAATTTGCGCTCATCCAAATGAGGCGTATACCGTTCGCCAATAATATCATCGGGGTCTCCACCGATTTACCTGACCGATACAACTCTTTCGTAAGCATAGCCCCTGCCTTTCCAGTCAAAATAATCTGGACGCACCGAAGTTACAATTTCCATGTTTTAGTATTTTGCTTTTTTATTCCGTAAAGCTTCCATAGTCAGCTCCGTGCGGGCACGGGCATAGGTACAGAAGTCACACGGGCCGCCCATGGCAGCAGTGCCGACGGGAGGCATGTCGCCCTCCATGCACTCTTTCATTTTGATAAGCGTCGGTTCAACCCACGAATCGTCGCCGATGTACGGGATGATCTTCGTCTTGAACTCCACGCGATTATTGAAACCGTCGAGATCTAGCCGGCCGTTGCAGTACACGAAGTAACCGGTATCATTCACTTTGAACCCGTTCTGGCGCAGCAGCCATTGGTACACTTCCATCTGGCGCTTATAGCTGATTTGCCAGTCTGAGTTAATATCCACATCCTTGTCTTTGGCTGTGGCTTTGTAGTCGACCACGATGACTTCGCCGGCCGGGTTGATCCACAAATCATCGACCGCGCCGAATACGTGCAGATTGGTCGGTTCGTGCAGCGTTGCCACCCCCACGAAATTCTCACGCCACTTGTCAAGATCGGCATGCACAAATGGCACCGCTTCTACTTTGAATTCAGTCATTAGCGGATGTGCTTCACCTTTCGAGCGATAGGTGTCAAATTCTTTCTTGAGAAGCTCGTCAATGGCTTTGTTGATGTTGAACGGCGGACTGTTCGGCCGTGTAATTTTAAGCCGCGCATCCAGCCAAAAACAGCGCGGGCACTGCATATACAGCTCGATTTTGCTTCGGCTGACTTTATACGTCGCCACCTGGCCGGGCTTGTACGGCTGGCTCCGTTCCCTCCAATAATTCATCTCTCTTATTGTACCTCACGTGACATATACTTATGTCATAACCGTCAGTGCGTCGATCATCCGCCGTAGCATATGACGTGACTTAGACATTGCAGTTCACCGACTTCACTCACGAAATATTCCTAATCTACTTTCACGAGTAGAGCGCGACGACCCGGGGATGGCGTTACGCCATGTCCAAAAATCGTCTAGTATTGCCGAAACCAATAAGCGTATTCGGCATGGTCGATTCGCTTTGGGACAAAATGTGGCTTCAAGCGCAAGTCCTGTTTATTTTTTAACGCCCAAAATCTTGATCAGGTCGGCCGGAGTCTTAGCGATAGCCGACGGCTTCCGGGCGCCCAATGCCGACACCGTGTTATACCCCCACGACACGGCTACAGTTCGGATATGAAGTCGTCTGGCGGCCACCATGTCTCCCACTTCGTCGCCCACATATACACAGTCCTTGGCACTGACTTCCCGCTGCCACAGCAGCTTGCGCAGCGCCATCGTTTTGCCGACAATGCTCGCGCTGCCCTGAGTTTTGGAGAAGTAGTCGAGCAGCCCGTGTTCTCGCAAGAACAAGCGGATGTTTTCATTACGATTGGAACTGACGGCGAAGAATTCATAACCCTGTTCATGCAGCTCCCGGAGAACTGGCTCAATGCCATCGAAAGGCTTAATCTTGGTGATATTTTTGGTCATTACTCGCCGCCCATGAAAGAATAGCCACACCCGCCGCCAATATGGAATCCCCAGCTTTTCGGCCATATTGCGGATTGACAAGCCTCCGAATTGCTTCTTTCGCTCCTCTAGTGTCATGCCCGGCTCACCTGCCTGCTCTGCCAGATATTTCGTAACAAATCCGAAACTGTCGGCGAGTGTTCCATCGAGATCAAAGATAATAATCTTACGACTCATCGTGTCAGGGGCGTAAAGTGCCTGCAAAGATCAGCCAAGCCAGAATCGTTTTTGTCAGTATGCTCAGCAGCATATACATACGCTCAGCATACAGATAGTTTGCCCAATTTCCAGTTTTTTTGGATTGCATGTACAAGTTGATCATAAAGCCAGCGAATAATACCAACATACTCCCGTAAACCAAGTACGTGTACGTCGGCCCGGCGTAGCCGTAGACCGCTCCGCTAATGAGGTAAATTGTCGGCACGACCCATGCCAAAGCGCCGGCAGTGCAGCCGATGATATAGATCAACCAGTTCACCCGTCCGGCCCCTTGATTTTGTGTTTCCATAATCCATCCAAGCAGATACATCACCGCCGTCAAACCGAACATCAGGATAAGCGTCACCAAGTCTCGCACACCAATCACCAGCCCGATTGCCGCCATCATAATGCCGCCACTTATGCCGTACTCGAGCCATCGTACCGTGTTGACGCCCCGCTTTAGTTCCCGCTCATACTGCGCCCGTAGCTTTGTCGATAACAGGCCGTGCGCAATCGCCGCTATCAAAAGGAACGCCGCAACCACGAATGCGAGATTAATATCAAACAAACGCTGCGAGCCGGTCGCCAGCACCGTATGCCCTTGCGCCTGCGTTTGCAGCGTGTCGAGACCGGGATAGCTGACCGTAACCGGCAGCAGTCGCGTGGCGCTGAGAATCAAAATCACGACGGCCTGCACTGCAAAGGCAGCCGCAATCCATTTGTTCCATTGCCGTAATTGAGCAGCTACGATAGCGGGCGCCGGTTTGCGCGATGATTTCGCCGGTGTTTTGGTTGCCATATTTGTACAACTATAGCATTTTCCCAGCCGAAACCTAAGAGTCAATCAAACTATGGAGTTGTGCTCGAGTCGCCCTCCTCTCCTGACTTGGCGATCGGCGCGTACGAAATTGAACATGCCGATGCGGTCGGAGTATTTTTGTGACGCTCATGTCAAACAGCATTCTCATCGCGCCGGGTACGAAATGAGTTCGTGCTCGGGCTGCATTTTCCCTGATCATGAAACCGGGCTGTAGGGGATATGACACATGCCGATGCCAGTACGGTCAGTGAATTTCTGGTGCTCGGCCTCAGCCTCATAGAAGGTGTCGGCCGGAACTATCTGCGTGACAATCGGATCTTTGCAGTTTATCTGCACTGCATCTCTGACTTTTTCGGCTGCGGCTTTTTGGGCGTCGTCAAAGTAAAAAATCGCCGAGCGGTACTCGTCACCTACATCCGGTCCTTGGCGATTCAACTGCGTCGGGTTGTGCATGCGGAAAAAGTGTTTGAGCAGCGTTTCGAAGCTTACCTTTACCGGATCAAACTCAATCAGGATCGACTCGGCATGCCCCGTGCCGTGCGAAGCCACCTCCCAATACGTCGGATTCTTGGTTTGGCCGCCTGTGTAGCCAACGGTCGTCTTGACCACGCCCGGAACTTCGTCGAAGTAATACTGCACTCCCCAAAAACATCCGGCGGCAAATAAAGCTTTTTCCATGTAAGCCACCCTCCTTAAACCGCTGACTTATGCTTTTCATTATATATGATAAAACGCGCTTCGTGACACAAGGGGGCAATATGCCCCGCCCCAGGTATGTCATCAATCGGTCGTATCTTGTATGGCTTTAAAAATTAGGGCATCTTCTTGAATTCGGAAAACAGGGATATTACCAGCAACAGCATTAACTGCTTGTTTATGCGGCACTACGTCGAGTCTTCCGTCAAGTTTTCGCACGTTGACCGGCCAGACGTTTTGCTGCCCGACACGTTGAGCCGCCGCGTGCCAATGAGGCGGATCGCCGCGAAATTTTGCCTGGCCTGCGCGCGCCCGATTGTAATCGGTCGTATCATGTTCATCCAGCAGGACAAGCCACCATGCTCCGGCCGTTTCACCCTCGCCCGGTCGTCGAGGGTTCCAAATTAAATACGTTGCATCTGTATGAAGCCGTATCTCTGTATCTCTTGCAACCGCAAGCGATATCTCATCGCCGAGTCGATATGGCGGTTCAGCCCGGTCGCGTACGACAAGTGGAGCATCGTGACTTGCCGATAGGATCTGATACGTTTCGCCTTCTCTAATCGCAACTCCGCCCATGCCGGGAGAAATGTGATGAATACGACGATCTCCGTTGATACCATAGACTACAATTTCACCGCCACCTGCTACGACCCGCATATTCATCGCAAGCTGGCCGATTACACTGATTGGCTCTGTCCACTTTGGCACGCGCCATAACACGGTATTGCCTGTCGTGTCAGACTCGCGCGGAATGACCGGATAAACCTCATATGGCGCCGAGCCGTTGCTTATGAATTCCGGTTCGCCTAGTGTTTCGCCGCTTTGAATTAAAGTCTCTAACTCTTGATTCGTTGTTGTGCATTTCATTGCACAGAAACTTTAACACTTGTGGTAGCTTTGTGTAAAACTGTTGTGCAATTTTTGCACAACTGCTATACTATGCTCATGCTTACAGATACGAATGCTGTCCGAGCCTACTTCGCTCAGCTCGGTCTGGATAAGGAAATTGCCGACATTTACCTTGCGCTGCACACCCACGGCCCGCAAACCATTTCTGAACTTTCGCGAAATTCCCGCGTCGAACGCACCCGCATCTATCGCCTTATCGACCAACTACTGTCGTCAAACCTTATCGAAGTCGAAAGTCACTATAAGCGCGGTGTCATCAAGGCTGCCCCGATTGCAAATCTCAACATACTTATTAGTCAGAAGGAACAGGAACTCAAAAGCCTGCAGAATGAGCTTGGCCTTATCGAACAAACTCTGGCCCGCAACAGTCTGTCTAGCCCGGCAACGCGCGTACAGTTTTATCAAGGGCCTGAAGGTATCCGTCAAATGCAATGGAACCTGTTCCGAGCCAGGCACGATATTCTGAGCATAATGCATGGGCCGATGCAGGACACCACCGGTGACGCGTTCTTTAAGCGTTGGACTGACCGTTGGAACGACGGCGAATGGCGCTGCCGAATTCTACTCGACGAGCACTTCTTAGAACGCAGCAACTTGTGGCATGAACGGAATCCCGGTGTGGTCCCCAAAGCTCACGTTTCAAGAGTCCTCGATTCGGCGAAGTTCCCGATCAAATTTGAAGTCGACATCTACGACGACGTGGTTGCCTACTATAACTGGCACGAGGGTGAAATTTTCGGCATCGAGATCTACAACAAAGACATCGCTCAATTTCAACGCACCTTCTTTGAGATGCTCTGGTTGCAGGCCAATCCGCCAAAGGTCGATTTGGGACGCGTCACCGACATCGAAGACTCCTGACGGTTTTAACTCGCTATCGTCCGGGCCCTGGGATTTCAAATTTAATTCTGCGGCGGGCAAACGGTAGCGCTTGCCTGCGGAACGTGGACCCAATCGGAAGTGTAGTCGATTGAGTTATACACGATATGTAAACGAAAACTATACGCGTAATTTTGGTTTGCCGGCGTACTTAAAAGTGGTCCTGATTGATTGCCGGTAACTGTTATCTGGGTCGCTCCGGTCGCGACCGCCTGAGTCGATTCGGCATCGCTCACCGGAAACGTACCTGAAGAATTGGTACCGCTATCGATACGTGACTCCCATTGCCACGATGCGTTGCCCGCGGCGGATGTTACCGGAGAAGGTAAATTCAACAGTGCCGAGTTGATTATAAATTCCACCTGTCCTTGCTGGCAAGTCGGCTGATCTTCACTCAACTGCACGCTTGTCGCCGGCGTCGAAGGATTGTTTGCATTTGCGGACGGTTTGTCACTGTTTTGCGTCGATTGGCTCGTTTTACTACTTGAGTCACTTGACTTTTGCTTCGAGGTTGAATCGGGCACCTGCTTGTCTTCAGAAGCAGGAGTATTACTACTCGTTGGTACCAGTGACAACTGCTGCGCCATGTGGTGAGTCTGGGTTGCAACAGTTTTACCGATAGCCCGGACCGCATTCGCTGCCGACGTACTGGCAGAAGCGTTGCTGCCGATAAGCAGCACGCCGATGCTCGCGAACGTCAAAACGATGGCCGGCAAGACATTGGCTCGCCGCGTACCACGCCAGGCGTTCAAAAAAATTATTCTACAAAATTCTAGCATGATTGGTAACCTTTAAAAGGTCTACCGGACATCAAGTATAGCATAAAACTTTGCTTCTGGCTATGCACTCCCCCGCAGTCACGTCGCGCCAGAAAGCAACATAGCCCTAAAAATTCCTTCTTTACGATATCGATAGTCGTTGGCGACGGCTGCGGATTTGATCCTGCGCAACCCTTGCTCCAATCATCGTCCTTGCCGATATCGAAGTACAGGCAATCGCTCTTCCATGAGAAAGAATACGAAGTTGGGCTTCGGCGCAAGAAGTCCTTTTCACGCTACCTGGCGGAGATTACCAGTTCCTCTCGATGTCTATCAAATCTACTTTGGACGTGTCGACGACACCCTCCCAAAGTCCTTTCATATATTCTCTCCTTTGGTTTAATTGCAGCAACGTGTAGTTTTCTTCAGGCTTTGTGTCATAATATTGACATTATTGCATTATAAGTTTATAATGCTTATTGTAATCAGCTTTTCAGGTGGATGAAAAGAGAGAGGAATTTCAAGTTATGAAGAAACTACGTTTATATGTTGCCGTCGGAGCTACCAGTGCTGCTATCGTCGCACTCTCGGTTAGCCCGGTGCTGGCATGTTACCCGCAGGGTAAGATTGTAAAGCAGGTTGAAGACACTTCGACCGGTAGCGGTATGGTCTCGGCTAACACCGAAAACGACGCCCTGAGCGTCAATCAAGGTGACACCCTGACCTACAGTATCACGATTAGTAACCAGGAAACCGAAGAGGGTAATCAGCACCAGGCCGACATGACCAACACGGTACTGACCGACACGTTGCCGGATGGCGTCGAGCTTGTGGGCAATGCAGCCCAGCGCGTCATTACCGACAATTTAGGTACCATTCCTGCCAACGGCAACGTAACTAAGCAGTACCAGGTAAAAGTTACCGAAACTACCGATGGCGCCGTACTCACCAACAAAGCCTGCTACACCAGCGGCAGCAGCTTGGGCGAGAAGTACAACCAGAACGGTTGCGATGTGGCTATCGTAAAGGTGCACGTACCCCCCACGCCCACACCGACCCCTACGCCAACCCCTACCCCTACCCCTACCCCGAAACCAACACCAAAACCTACTCCGGCGCCAACTCCGGCGCCTCAGCAGACCACCAGCCTGCCGAACACCGGCGCCGGCGACATTATCCTGCCCGCCGCGGCTGTGAGCATCCTCGGCTACGCAGGTTACTTGATCCGACTGAAGCGTCACGTCGCTTAAACGTAAAATCCAAAAAGTTAAAGGCGGCCGCATGACGGCCGTCTTTTTGTTTGGCTAGAAGAGTTCCGCCGAACCTTTGTTATGCTTCTGAATAACCTGCGGTATCATACCTAGATTTTCTACGACCAGTACCGCACCGGCTTCTTTGAGCTCGGCTGGCGTACCGAAACCATGGCTTATACCGACTGCATGCACTCCCGCCGCGCGGGCTGCTTGCATGTCCACCAGGTGGTCGCCGAGAACAAGCACCTCTTCTGAGTTTACGCCCAACGCCTCCATCAGCTTCAGAATACCTTCCGGATCCGGCTTTGTTTTTGTCACGTCATTGCACGTCACGATCGCGAAGTCCGGAATGCCATAAACGGCTTTTGCCCGCTCGATGAAAACGCGTAGTTTCTCCAGATCACCTACCGCGTGATTGCGAAACAGATCGGTGTAGCCAAGCACCGGCAGAGCAACCCCGAAATTCCGCACGATATGATGCGGGCTGCCGCTGGAAAAAATGCCGAAGCTTGTTTGAGCCATACCAAGCCATGCAAAAAGTTCCGTTAGTCCATGAAACGGATGCACATAGAACGGCGCAATATGGTCCTGAATTGGGGTGAGTCGTTGATTGAGCTCGTCGAAATTTAGATTTTCCAAATACCGCTCGTGCGTGGTTCCGAAAAGTAAACGCAGCGTTTTCTCAAACGTCTCACGCGTACTGCCACCGACCGACTTATTGATATAGCTTTCGTACGTTTCATATGGCGGAATGTCGTGCCGAGGAACGCCGCGCTCTACTAAAAACTCCGCAGCGGCCTCATACTGGCCGTGCCGGATCAGATACAGTGTGTTGACGAGCGTGCCGTCCGCGTCAGAAATAATCGCCCGGATTTTCCCCATATACGGGAATTATAGCAAATGACCCCCCTACTTCGACTCACGCACGGGAGCCACATGGTAGTGTGGCTTTGGCAGCCGGGCGACATGCGACAAGATTATTCCCAAGCCGAACCACAAGGCTGCCAGTGATACGATCACCCCGAGGAACGGCACAAAGTACAAAATCATTAATACGGCGGTACCGACGAGCATGATGAGCAATGCGTTCGTGCTCCTGGTCATAAGCAAGCGCCCCGTATAGTAGGCTGCGAACGGCCCTGAAAACAGTATCACGACGAGCCAGGTCAGTAACGCTAACACGCCCAACGGGATGCCGATAATCGTGACGAGTACTATCCCGATCACTACCGGCGCTAAAAAGCTTGCGGCAAACCCGATTAAAAATGTCTTACCCGGACGGTCAATCGCTACTTGCGTCGCTCGTTGGAAAACCTGCGGCATCAGCAGCACCAGTACGAGCGCCATGATCAACACCGCCACGAACAGGTAAAGCGCAAACCACAACCCGCCGCGTATGAGCGCGCCGAATTGCACATGCTGGCCGCTTTTCTGCGCTGGTTGTTTGTGGGTAATATTGCCACCGACGTGAGCATCGCTTGCTATCGCGATTTTATTACTGCTTGTATAAGTTACGTTGCCGCCGACACTCGCGCCGCTCTGGATTGCTAGTGCCGAGTCGGCTGACTGCAAGTTGCGACCGATTTTACCGTTAATGGTGACGCTCGTCGCGGCCGCAGCCAAATCTCGGCCGACTGATCCATTCACGGTCACGTCCTGGCCGCCTAGACTGGCGTCGTTTGACACGGTGCCGCTAGATTCCAGCGTCACACTCTGGCCGGCGGCGCTGAAGCTATGTCCGACCGTGCCGCTCACGCTCACATCTTGCCCGGCCACGCGAACGCTGCCGCCGACTGTGCCGGATATGTGTACATTCTGGCCGGCACAAATCACGTCGCCCGTCACTTTGCCTGAAATACTAATATCCTGCCCCACGCACAGCACATCACCATTCACCGTACCGGCAATATCTATCGTATGCCCAGCTGCGTACAGTGTTTGGTCAACAACTTGATTTTGCGCTACGGTTATATCGGTACCGTGCCGAAAACTTTGAGCATGTACCATACCGGCCCAGCCGGCCAGCAATAACGATGTGGTCATTATAGCGAGAAGGATGCTGATTCGCTTCATAAATCCGTCCCTCCGCTTATCTCTACATTTCAGTATACTCCCATATTGCAAGCGTAATGTACATTTAACTACAAAAAGCTATGCCCTCAGATACAGGAGCACGTGGTACACCAAAAAGGCCGGCCACACGATTGCCTTCAATATGCCGATGACGCCAGATCCAAAGCTCGAAGCCTGCTGCAAGTAATACACGAGCGCGCCAATAAACCCCAAAAAATACGCCGCGCCGCCCGGACCACTACCACTTTTTTTGACGCCGCTTTTCCATTCACGCTTGCTCCGTCCGGATTCTTCTTTTTCTGTCATAAATCTGCCTCCTCATTACCAGCCTGCACTTTCGTTCTCAAAAAATCAATGACTCAGTTCAGGATTCCTGGAACATCTTCAATTTATGTGTTAATGTTATACTTTTGGAGATTTCAGTGGCGGAGCGCTTTCATGATACACAGTTTCCCAGTCAAGTTGCTGAAGCGCTAGCCGCAGCCAGTTTGCGGCATGACTTAGGCCCCGTAGTCACCATGATAGCTCGCTGCGGAGCTTGTCATGTGCTACAAGGAGAGCCAATAAATGCCCCCGTCATCTCGGAGTGCCTAGACATTGAACGGACCTCAATTGCGCATGGGCTGAAACGGCTGGTCACGGATAAGCTACTTGAGCGCGCACCCAAAGAAGCCGGCCCGAAGAAGATGGGCAGAGCTACTGCGAACTACCGGCCCACGACAGCAGCGCAGCCGGCCTTTGGAGCGATGCCTCCGCTTTCGGGCTGCATGGTGACTTACGATGCAATCGCGAGCTCGAACTGCGAAGCGTGCCCTGCGACAACCTGCCCGTTATTGGATTCTTTGCAAAGAAAGTCTACAGAATAAATTCTTTGGCCGAAGGGAACGCGTTGTAGCCGTGAGCGGAGAAGCTGGCGCAGTAGGCGCCGGTATCGGCGATAGCGACGAGATCGCCGATGCGGGCTTTGTTCATTTGTCGCGGTGCAATGCTTTCGGGATCATGCGGCACCGGAGTAAGAATATCTCCGGTTTCGCAGTTATGACCGACCACGACATACTCGACCGTTTCGGTTGCATTATTCAGCACTTCGATCCGATGCTGGGCACCATACATCGCCGGACGAATGATATCGTTCATGCCCGTGTTAAGTCGTAAGAAGGTGTGCCCATCACTGCCCGTATCGACAATGTCGTCCACTGCAGCTAGCAGTATGCCCGCATGCGCGACGAGCCACCTGCCGGATTCGGTTTCCAGTTTCAATGTACGCCCGGTTTCCTTGGCAAATTGCTGCAGGTGCTCAGCAAACACTGCCGCGACACGCCGCATGTCGGTTTCCTGCTCCGATGCCTCGTACGCGATTTTGTAGCCGCCGCCAATATCGAGCGTCGTAATGTCGGGCATCCGTCGGGCAACACCTAGGGCCGCCTCCATGACATGGTTCCAAGCCGAGGGGTCGGCACCCGTGCCGACATGAATATGCAAACGGTCGATCGTAATATTCTTATCACGGGCGAGCGCCAGCGTATTGCTCACGTATTCGTGCCACAGCCCGAAGCTGGAGTTTCTGCCACCTGTCGTCATCCGGTTATTATGCCCATACCCGACCGCCGGATTGACACGCAGGGCAAGCTTCGCTCCGGAACCGGCGGCAGCCGCGAACAATTCCACTTGACGTAGCGAGGTTGCCACGTATTGAACTCCTTGTGCCAGGAGCTCCGGCAAGTCATGCGCCGATTGCTGGCTGGACAGGCTGATTTTGCAGCCGGTTATTCCCTGCTCTAAAAGCTTGGCCGCCTCAAAACTCGAACTGGCGTCAAACTCCAGGCCGAGCTCGTCAAATTTTTTGGTAATCTCCGGATGCGGGTTTGCCTTAACCGCGTAACGCGGCGTGTGCCCATACGGTAGCTCGAGCCCCAACATTTCCATCGCCCGATCGCGCAGCAGCTTGCGCGAATACACAAACAGCGGCGTTCCGTGCTCAGCCACTAACTCACTAGCTTGTTCGTTCGAGAGCCACACGGTCGCGAGCTCCCTACGCTGATTTCGGCTTAGATTGGTCGTCGAGATGCAATCGTGCAACCAGCCAATCGCGCGGCAAAATGCTTAGGAACCAGCCGGCACGCGGCCCCGAAGTCTTATTTATGAGTGCCCGGTAAAGTGCCGAAAAAATCGCTTTCGGATCCAATCCGGACTCACCTTTAAGCTCGTAAATGGCATCATGGAACCACGCGCCGTCAGCATCTGCCGGAGCCTGTGCCACTTTGTCTCCCAATTTTTGTAAGAACGCCCGCTCGGAATCACTAAACTGGCCGGCGTCCACTTGTTCAGCTGGCGCAAACTTCACTTCTTCCGGTGCGCGTATCTCGAGCCACTTGTCAATGAACGCGAGTTCATTCCTGATAATCTGCGCATCTTCTTCCGCAACCTGGGCATATTCCGTCCGTTTAATAGTTGCCAAAGTTTTGTCGGCGTCTTTGAGAGCTGCCTGATAGCTCGCCACCAGCAGTGAAAACGGCACTCGGCTGACGGTTTTACGGTCCTGCCCGTGCGTGCAAATATACAAAAGTTGTGCCTCATTAGGAGTTCTGTCGGGCTTGGCCGCCAATGCCGCAAACTCGTCCATGAGCTGCACAACTCCGTTGACCGGATCAAAGTACAAGCGCTTGCTCGGAGCGGCACGCAAAATAAAGTAGCGCACCACTTCCGGCGGCATGATGGTGGATCCTTCTTCGGCATCAAGTCCCGTACCCCGGCTGGCGCTCATTTTCTTGGTATCACCGGCCAAGTTAATAAAATCGTAGGGCACCGGATAGGGCGGCTCGGCATTGTATACATCGTGCATAATCTGCACTCCGGTGTCATATGAGCCGCCTTTGGTGGCGTGATCTCGGCCAAACGGCTCTGCCAATACCTTCAATAGCCACCAGCGGCCCGGCCAGTCCAGACGCCAATCCAGTTTTACTTCGCCATTATCGTAACGCACGGATCGTTCATTGCCGGCGGCATCAAGGTAGCGAACCGTTTTGCTTTCTTTATCTATACCAAGATACTGCCGGTTTTTGAGTCTACCCTGTTCCATAACCTGGATCGGCGTCCAGTGCTCATCAAGTTTCCGGCCGGAGATGGTTTCCAGAGCACGGCGGGCCTCATCGATGTGTTCGAGCGAACGTTCGATAGCCGGCACAAAAAAGCCCGAACGGTACTTTTCGTATGCCCGGAGGAATTCAACCTCGACACCAAGCGAAGCGGTCGCGCGCTGCAGTTGCGAGAGAAAATAGTCAGCGTATGATTGCTCGCTGCCGTCGGGAGCCGGCACGTCGCAGAGTGGCACTCCGAGGTATTGCTCATACTCCGGCGGAATATCTTTCGGGATTTTGCGCAACGCATCAAGATCGTCGGCGAAATAGACATGCCGCGCTTGCCGACCGCGGCGGCGCAACTCAAGCATAATCGCATCGCTCGTCACGAATTCCCGCATGTGCCCTAAATGATGAGTGCCGCTCGGCGAGCCGCCCGATTCAATCAAAATCTCGCCGTCGGGATGGCGGACTTCCAACTCGTCAACTATCTGGTTTAACCATTGCATTATATCTGTTCCTTCGTTCGCATTTTAGCATATTAATACAAAAGGGCTCCTGCCGGGAACGCCAGGAGCCCTATTACGCTTAGTCCTTACGCGTTCTACCCGATCTCGGTAATCTTGTATGAAGTTGTTTCTGCCGGAGTTTTGATTTCAATCTCTTCTCCGACCTTCTTGCCCAACAGCGCCTTACCGATTGGTGATTCGTCTGAGATCTTGCCGTTCAACGGATCGGCTTCAACCGTGCCGACTACCTGGAATTCCTTTGACTTGCCGTTTGAACTTTTCAGCTTAACGGTTACGCCCAGCAACACCTTATCGTCGCTTTTGGGCGTATTGATGAGCTTGGTGTTTTTGAGAATGTGCTCGATTTCGGCAATGCGCTTCTCATTGCGCTCCTGTTCCTGCCGGGCGGATTGGTATTCGGCATTCTCGGCCAAATCGCCGAGCTCACGCGCTGACTTGATACTCTCGGCTATGGTGCTGCGTTTGGCAGTCAACGTCCGTAGTTCTGCCTCGAGTTCAGCGGCACCTTCTTTCGTCAATCGGAATAATTTCTTCATCACCATAACTTTTCTCTCCTTTGCTGACAAGTCTTGTTGGAGCTTTGAACCTGCCTATTATACCAACGTTCTTTGAACTGTCGCTATCCTTTTCCTTACATCTTCGGGATTTATCAGTTCTGTTTGTGTTGATGTACGTGTTTTTAACTCGTACATGTGTCGCTCAAGCGTCTTGCTGCTGACGACAAGCCTGTACGGAATTCCCAACAAATCCGCATCAGCGAACTTCTCGCCAGCTCGCACATCTCGTTCGTCATATAATACCGCAATCCCAGCCTCAGTCAAGCGTTTATATAACTCATCTGAAGCTTTTACTACTTCATCCTCAGCGCCCAATCGCGCCAAGTATACCCTAAATGGCGCAATCGCTTCCGGCCAGATGATGCCGCGCTCGTCGTGATGGGCTTCAACGATCGCCGCCAGGGTTCGGCCGATTCCTAAACCGTAGCAACCCATATAGTACTTTTGCCGCTTGCCGTACTCGTCGGTATATTCGGCGCCGGCCATAAGGTTGCTGTAATGATAACCGAGCTGGAAAATATTGCCGACCTCGATGCCTCGCTTCTCAATCAGCTTGCCGCCATCCATGCTCTTCATGCCCGGCTGTGCAAGCGCGATGTCAGCTTCGATGTCCGGCTTATAGTCACGGTCGATGTTAATATTCAGGAGATCTTTGTACTTTTTATTATTGCCGCCGTACGCGTTTTTGATGGTACGGAGCGACTTGTCGGCCACTATAATCACTTCGCGGTCGGCCTTCTTGCCTTTCTTAGGAAATCCGACCGGAGATATAAAGCCAGGTTCGCTGTCGAGATCTTCACGGATCTCCTTCTCTGTTGCCGGACGTAGGTCGTAAGCTTTGGCCGCTTGCATCAGTTTGGTTTCGTTGACATCGAAGTCTCCGCGAATGATTGCAAGAACATACCGTTTGGTTGCCTCGTCAAAGAACAACACATCCTTTATCTGCTGCCAAAGTGGGAGATTGTGCAGTTTCACCCCGTCTTCCATGGTGGTGCCGCGATGGGCATCCACTTCCTGCATTTCCTGGAGTGCATCGTCAATATTTTTATTTTCAACCTGGAACGCGGCCACGTCTTCGTGGGCAGCGTAACCGCTTGAGGGGTCAATAAAGTACCGGCTTTCACCGACCTCGCTCTCGGAGACGAATTCATGACTGTATTCACCGCCGATGTAGCCGTTGTCAGCGGCCACGACGTCCACCTTTAAATGTAGCTCATCAAAGATTGCCTGATATGTGTCCCGCATCAACAGATAAATGTCTTTGAATTGTGCTTCGGTACTAAAGCTGTACGCATCTTTCATGACAAATTCACGTACGCGTAGCAAGCCGCCGCGAGCACGCAATTCATCGCGAAACTTCTGCGAGAACTGATATATATTAAATGGCAGGTCTTTGTAGCTGATGTTGAACTTGCGAACCAGGTCAACGGCCATTTCTTCGGCCGTGCCGCCAAGCGCGAATTCGGCACCGCGCCGGTCGGTAACTTTCATCAGCTCAAACCCGGTGGTAGTAGTCCGGTTTGTCTCCTGCCACAGCTCAAGCGGATGCAGCGTCGGCACAGAGAGCTCCTGCCCACCGGCCGCGTCCATGTGTTTGCGCACAATCGCGATGATATTGTCATGCACTCTTTGGCCAAGCGGCAGCAGATAATATCGACCTGCGGTCGATTCGCGGATAAAACCTCCCTGCGTTAACAAACGATGAGAGACAAGCTTATAATCAACTCCTTCGGTTTTGGACGTCTTCCCAAACAACTGCGACATTTTCATATTTCGTTACTCCTCTGGCATTTTCTGAAATAAATGTAGGTTATAAAGAACAGCACGGCCAGGGGGCCGGTACCGGGGCTGAGGTGATGCGTGAGTAACAATATTGCATTTGCCCGTATTGTAACCTAATGAGCGTGAAAAATAAACAACGTTGCGAATGCCACGCCGTTCTTGAGCGCGTGCACGCCCATACCGGCCCACAGTCGACCGGTCTTTTCACGCAAGAAACACAGAACAAATGACAGAATAAATGTGTCTATACCGGCCACCCATAGCGGACCGCCACTCGTGGCTTCGAGCAAGTGCGGCGCAGCAAACAATATGCTGGTGCCTAACGTCGCCAGGAGGAATCCAAACTTACGCCGGAAGCCGGTGAAAACGAAACCGCGAAACATAATTTCTTCAGCAATCGGCGGCAGTATCACGAGACTTATGAAGGCCATCACCAGATCAGTGGTGGTAGTCGCCTGCTGAAACCCCACGTTCTGCTGCTGATTCAGATTCAGCGAGTGAATGAGCTGCGTCAGTACGCTCACTAACAACAAATATGATACGAAATACGCTGCAAAACCGATGATTGCGTACCAGACATCCTTGAGCTTCACGTGCAGCAACCCGATTACCCCTATCGCCGCTTTATAAAACCGCAAGAGCAACAGCACGCACCACACCGACATCACCTCTACCAACAACGTGAACACGAACTGTGCCGCTGTAGAGTTTTGCAGCCAGGAATCCGCCTGTGCCGAGCTCCAGTGTTTCAGCCCCGGATAGATCGACAGCACCACACCCGCAATGAACTGTGTCCCGAGGAATATCGCCAGCGCCCACAATGTCGCTGCGATCGGCCCCCACGGTTTTCTCGCGGTCGGGGTTTGCGGTTTACTGACCGTTGGTTCAATCGCTGCGGAGTTCATATAATTTCGGTGCCGTTTGCCTTAATTTAGATTATTGCCGGAATATCAGAAAAATCGCTTGACGTCCACGAGCGTAACCAGCGCCATTAATAACAGCAGGAGTGCGAAGCTGGCGCCATACACCCAGTCTTCCACCTGTTTGGAAACTCGCTTATGAAACATCCGCGCGACGAAGGTAACGAACAGCTTGCCGCCGTCGAGCGCCGGAATCGGCAGTATGTTCATGATGGCTAGTGTCAGCGAAATTACCGCCACAATCATCAGCATGAATTGGGGGCCCAGCGCACTGCTGTCTTTGAGGATGACGAATATGCCAACCGGGCCGGAAACCTGGCTCGATGCAGCGCATTGCCCATTTTCCCTGGCAGTATGGTTGACGGTGACAAGACCGGCAATGGTCGAGCCCAACCCCTGCAGTGCCGTCCACAAACCCTTCAGCGTCAAAACCGTAAACTGCCCGATGATACCTCCGGCCACGACTGGCGCTGACCAGGTCGAGCGCTGTAAGGTAAATCCGGTAGGGGAAATCCCTAGGTAACCTTTGGGCAGCCCCACACTCGTGCAATTATTCGGCGATGACGCAACCGCC
Source organism: Candidatus Saccharimonadia bacterium (assembly GCA_963810525.1). Taxonomy (GTDB): domain Bacteria; phylum Patescibacteriota; class Saccharimonadia; order Saccharimonadales; family UBA4665; genus JAICLK01. Next base: position 696,996 of record CAWENB010000003.1, on the reverse strand, counting down.
TTACTGTACTTCTTCTGGCTGGCAGACACGGTTTGCTGGCCCAGAAGGGTCGCCGTAGCGAATCTCTTTTGGTTGTTGCGCAGATATTCAATTCTAACTGTCTGCCCCGCCAAACTTTGTGTGATGCCATGCACGCTGCCGGCACTTGTCACGGGAATAGGTGATCCCTTCGCAGGGAAAAATGCCAGCAGTTGGTCGGTCGACTGCAGTCCGGCCTTGGCAGCAGGCGATCCGGATTCAACCGCACCGGTCAGCACTGCGTTTTTTGCAATCTTCGTGTCGCTTTTAACTGTAAATTGTGATTGACCTACGGTGTCTTTGGTTATAAGTTGCGGCATGCCAATCCAGGCCAGAAGCATGAATAGCACGAAAGCTGTGAGCAAGTTTACGCCGACGCCGGCCGCCATGATTTTTGTTTTGACCCACGTACTCGCCGCACCAAAACTTCCGGGCGCGGTGTCGGCATCGTGCTCGCCCTTCAGCCGCACGAACCCGCCGAGCGGCAATGCATTGATACTAAAAATAAAAGCCTTTTTGCCCTTACGTTTGCTTTTTATTTTGCGGCTCCAGATTTTCGGCGGAAAGAAAATGCCGAACTCCTCGGCCTCCACGCCATTGCGACGGGCCACCATAAAGTGCCCGAGTTCGTGCACCACAATCAGCCCGATAAAGAGGACGACGCCCAGTATCAATAAAAATATCGCCATGTTTCCTAGATTATAAAGCGTTTCGTGGTTAGCGTATAGCGCGTAGTATTACGTTTACTGCTCAACTTCAGCCTAAGACGCCTGTACACTAATTTCCGAACCTTCGGTTACGATTCGAGAAATCCGCTAGCACTTCTTGCAGAGCCTGTTCGTCAAAATCGGGAAAATACGCACGGGCAAATGCCAGTTCGCTGTACGCCGCCTCCCAAAGCATGAAATTGCTGAGACGCTGCTCACCGGAGGTGCGAATGATTAGATCGAGCGGCGGCACGTCCGGCGCGTACAGATGCTCGCTTATCATCTCAGTCGTGATTTCTTCGGGCGCCACACCGGACCTGGCAATTCGCTTGGCAGCTTCGACGATTTCCTGCTGACCGCCGTAATCCAGACACAGCAGCAGCGTACCGCGCGTATTATGCTCGGTGAGCTTCTCCGCGTCATGGATGGCCGTGAGCAGCGCCGCGCCAAGTTTGGCCTTGCTGCCAATCACCCGCACGCGGATACCCTCGCGATGAAATTCCCGCAACTCGTGCCGTAGCACCCAGCGCAGCAGCTTCATCAGATCGCGAACTTCCTGCTGGTCACGCTGCCAGTTTTCGGTTGAAAACACAAACGCCGAAACATAACGCACGCCATACTTGATTGCCGCTTTGCAAACGACCTTCAGGCTCTGATAGCCGCGCCGGTGCCCCTGTGCCACACTCACCCCATGCTCCCGCGCCCATCGGCGGTTTCCGTCGACAATCAATCCGAGGTGCGTCGGCACCACCATGTCAGTGGAGTGTGTCATCGTCCTATTATAGCAACTTTCTACTATTTACCGCTGTTAAGGCTATTGCATTTCGGTCGAGATTGTCCTGCCTACGAGGAAGGCGGCGGAGCCGATGCATCGGTGCGGAATTATCAGAGCAAATTATAAAAGCCCGTGAGTTACACCGTAAGTAGTTCGGTTTCTTTTACTTTCGCCAGCTCTTCCACCGCCTGCTTCTGTCTGGTCATGAGATCATCAATCTGCTTCTCAATCCGCTTCACATCGTCTTCGCTGAGACTCTTGTCTTTCTTGCCATTGTCGGCGGCTTTCAGCGCATCATGCCGGGTATTGCGCATGGCGATCATACAGTCTTCGACTTTTTCACCGATTTGCTTGACGAGCTCGCGCCGACGTTCTTCGGTGAGGGACGGGATTGGCACCCGCACCACGCGGCCGTCGTCGGTCGGGTTGAGCCCGAGCGTCTGGTTGTTGCGGATAGCTGTGGCAATCGCCTGTAAATTATTCGGGTCGAACGGGGTAATCTGCAGCAGCTGCGCCTCCGGCGCGATAATCGTCGCTGTCTGGTTCAACGGCATCTGCGTGCCGTATACTTCGACCATCACACCGTCGAGCATGTTTGGCTGCGCACGTCCGGTCCGCAGCTTTTTCAGCTCGTTCTGTAAATGTTCCACCGCGGAATCTAATTTTTTCTTAACATCGTCTACAATTTGGTTCGGATTCATCTAAACAAATCTTAATTCTATATAAAGCAATAAGCAAATATATGTTACTCAAAATTAGCCGATGCTTACGCCACCTCGCCGAGGACCATGCGGTTGAAGCGACGGACGACGATGTTTTCGCCGAGCTTGGCGATATGTTCTTTCACGTAGTCGCCGACGGTTTGGTCGGGATTTTTGATGAACGGCTGATCGAGCAGATACTTTTCGGCGAAGTACTTCTTGAGTTGACCTTCGACGATTTTGTCGATCATGTCGGCCGGTTTGCCTTCGGCCGTCGCCTTTGCTTTGAACTCTGCCGCGACCCGTTCGCGTTCCTCGGCCGGCACATCGTCAACGCTCACATATTCAGGGGCGCTGGCCGCCACGTGCAGCGCAATATCGTGCGCCAGATTTTTGAAATCGTCAGTCCGCGTCACGAAGTCCGTCTCGCAGTTAACCTCTACCAGCACGCCAATCCGGCCGCTGTGTACGTATGCTTCGATGATGCCTTCACGGGCTTCGCGCTCACCTTTTTTCTCAGCCTTGGTCAGCCCCTTCTTACGCATGGCTTCGAGCGCTTTGTCAAAGTCACCATTCGTTTCGTCGAGCGCTTTTTTGGCGTCGGTCATACCCACGCCGGTCAACTCGCGCAGTCTTTTAATTTCATTGATGTCTACTGCCATCGTATCCTCCCGGCCGCCAGCCGAACGTATACAACTGACGGTAAATTTAATTGTTTATTAATTTAAGCGGGGACTTCTGTTGGTTTCTTGGGTTCATCTTTATCCGGCGTTGCCTTCGCCCGAGCGCCTTTACCTTGGTCGATTGCCTGCTTCAAATAATCAGCTATGAGCTGGATTGTCTTGATGGCATCGTCGTTGGCCGGAATCGGGTAGGTGGCGAGTGTCGGATCGGCGTTGGTGTCCACAATTGCCACGATCGGCACGTGTAACTTGCGGGCTTCCTTCACGGCGTTCATATCGTGATTCACGTCCGCCACAAACACCGCACCCGGCCGGGCGGCCATGTTCTTAATCCCGCCGTACAATGAGTTCATCTGAATAATTTCCTCTTGGAAGCGCTGCACCTCGAGTTTGCTGTAGCGGTTCGCCAGTTCACCGGATGCCATTTTGGCCTCCAGATCCTTGAGGTGCTTCACGCGCCCGCCGATGGTCGGCCAGTTCGTCAACATGCCACCGAGCCAGCGGTTCGTAACATACGGCATGCCCGTTTCCTCGGCCAATTGCTTAATAATATCCTGCGCCTGCCGCTTAGTGCCGACCAACAGAATCTGTTTACCTTCACCTGTTGTTTTGGCAACGAAATTCAGCGCTTCCTCGAGACCGGCCACGGTTTTGGTCAGGTCAATAATATGACTGCCGCCGCGCTTAGAGTGGATATACGGCGCCATCTTCGGGTGCCAACGGCTGGTCTTGTGGCCGAAGTGCGCACCGGCCTCCAATAATTGCTTGATGTCTACGTCAACGGTAGCCATAGATTAAAATCCTTTCTCTTCGGCTGGGTACCCGCCGGAAGTCTTTGAGAAACTCCCCGCAGGAGGATCAAACCCCAACCTGCTTAATTGATTATGGGCTTAATTATACCAACTTTTGCTGACGGGGGCAAGGAATCTTCTAGTTTTCCGCGCCCGGATCAACTGTTCTTCTCACGACTTCACTGAGGGCATTTATTTCGCGCGGGTCAAGATAGTCGCCATTAGTAGTAAGCGCTTTCCGGGCTTCGGCTACGGCTTCTTCGGAATTCTCTATATTTGCCAGCAGCGCGTAACCCATATGCTCCTCCGTACTCATAGAATCAAAAAATTTCCTGAAGTGGCCTTCGACTCCGTCCGCGACTATGTGCTCTTCGATAATCGGTGTTGTTTCATCAGCGCCGAAACTCAATGAAATATTAAGCCGTCGGATAAAAGAAGCGCCGTCAGGCATGGTGTGTTTTCTGCTAAACGAAAAAGTCGCCATGGCCGGAACGTTAGGTTCTTCGCCGACGTAACACATATGTCCGCTATCCCACGTATCGAAGGGAGCCGATTCGAGTGCCTGCGGGGGGATGTCAGCACAAGGCAGTTGTGTCTCAGGGTCCAGGGTCAATCGATTTGAAGCCTGCAGCTCCGAGAATCCAACGTCAAGTTCCGCCTGAAGATCTGCGTATGCATTTTCTTCCGGAGTTGACAGGTGGTTACCTCCAAGCAGGCTTCTTATTTCGCTTGCTGGAAGCGGCGGAAACCTAGGATCGTGAGGCATAATAATATTATTATAGCATATTATTGCCTTTTATGCACATGCTTTTTGAAAAATATACGTCTACCCTTTGACAATTCACCTGCAAACAGATACAATAGGTTAACTTATGAAGAAAGATTTGCATCCCCAGAATTATCGGTTAGTCGTGTTTCAGGATTTGAATAACGGCACCATGTTTTTGACGCGCTCGACCGTGGCGAGCGACGAGACCGTCAAGTACGAAGACGGCAAAGAGTACCCACTCGTAAAGGTACACATTAGCAGCAGCTCGCACCCGTTCTTCACCGGCGAAGAGCGCATCGTGGATATCGAAGGCCGCGTTGACAAGTTCAAGGCTCGCGCCAAAGCCGCCGAAGAAGCTCGCGAAAAACGAACCGCTTCCGCCAAAAAGAAGGTTACCAGGAAAGCCGCAAAGGCCGAGAAGCAAGAGGCCAAGAAGGCTCCGGCTGCCGCCAAGCAATAGCTACCGTAACGTGAAACCGTCCGAAAGCACTCTGCAGGACGGTTTTTTGTTTGTATACTTTTAGGAAGGTCATGGACGAGAAGGAAAAATCACTACGAACGGAATTCGCGGAACTGGAGTCCAAACTCCAGGATCCGGCTATTTTTGGTGACAAAAATTATCCGAAGCTGGCGAAACGCCGAAGTGAGCTAGACGACGTAATTAAGCTTTACGATAAAAAAGCCTCTATAGAAAAACAGCTTGCTGAGGCGAAAGTTTTGTCGGAGGATAAAGATCCCGAAATGGCAAAGATGGCACTCGATGAATTGGGACCTTTGAAGTTCAGCCTCCAGGCAACAGAAAGCGACTTGGCCGAAGCGCTGACACCAAAAGACCCGAACGACGGACGCGACGTCATTATGGAAATCCGCGCCGCCGCCGGCGGCGATGAATCCAGCCTGTTCGCCGGCGACTTGTACCGCATGTACGCCCGCTGGGCCGAAACCCATAACTACAAGCTGGAACTGCTGTACGAGAGCCCGAACGAAGTCGGCGGGTTCAAGGAAATCATTTTTGCTGTCCGGGGTGACGATGCATATAAGCATCTCAAGTTCGAGGCTGGCGTCCACCGCGTGCAGCGCGTGCCGGTCACTGAGAGCCAAGGCCGCGATCCACACTTCGACGGCCACCGTTGCCGTACTGCCCGAAGCCGAGGAATCAGATATTGAAATTGATCCGAATGACCTGCGCATCGACGTTTACCGCAGCTCGCGGCCACGGCGGCCAAAGCGTCAACACCACCGATTCGGCCGTTCGCATCACCCACCTGCCGACCGGCATCGTCGTGACCCACCAGGACGAAAAATCCCAGATTAAAAATAAAGCCAAGGCCATGGGCGTACTGCGCTCCCGTCTGCTTGCGCATGAAAATTGAAGAGGAACAAAAAAACTCGAGCGACGCCCGCAAGCAAGCTGATCGGCTCCGGCGACCGCAGCGAGAAAATCCGCACCTATAACTTCCCGCAGGACCGCATCACCGACCACCGCATCGGCTACTCGCCGCTCAAACATCCCCGGCGCCCTGGACGGCGAAATCGACGACCTGATCGAAAACTCCAGGCGGCCGAGCACGAGCTCCTCAGCCAAGAAGGCTAACGTGGGCAAGTATCTCATCACCGGACGCGGCGGGTCAGGCAAATCGACCATTTGCCGCGAGCTCAATCGGCGGGGGCTTCCGGCGTTCGATGCCGACAACGTCCCCGGCTTGTGCCGCTGGGAAGATCGGCAATCCGGCGAGCCGATAGCAGTCGACCCGGCCGATTACATTGATTTCAAAATAGTGGCTTGGGCATGGCAAGATGCCGTGCTCAGGCAGCTTCTCGAGACTCATAATGATTTAATTTTGTGCGGTTCTTCTTCCAATCAAGACGACTACCATCACATATTTGATGCCGTCTTTGTGCTGACGCTCGATCCGCACACGCATGACCGCCGTTTACGGACCCGCGATTTTGAATACGGTAAGCATCCGGCTTTGCGGCGTGAACTCGTCGTACACCACCAACTATTCGCGAATCGAATGATTGCGGCTGGCGCGCTCGGCATAGACGTCACGCAGCCGCCTGAAAAAGTTGCAGACGAGATTCTATCACATTGCGAATTCACCGATGCGCAGTACGCCGGAGCGGCAAAATGAAAGCGCTCGTGACCGGCTATCCGGGCACCGGCAAATCATCGGTCGCACGCGTACTGCAAAAGCGCGGGCATGTGGCATACGACACCGAGGCCATGCGCGGCTACATGCATGCCGAAAGCAGAGCCAGCGGCAAAAGAGATCAAGTTGCCGTCGCCGGTGCCGCGCGGCTGGTTCGACGATGTTGGCGGTTACAATTGGGACATCCCGCGCGTCACTCAGCTGCTCGACTCACATGACGATGTCTACATTTGTGCGTTGGCCGACAACCAAGAAATATTGTACGACGTACTTGATTACATATTTCTACTGACACTCGACGAGGTCGAGCTCGAAAAGCGCCTACGTTTGCGCAATACTACGAACTACGGCAAAGACGCTCAGGAACTCGCCGACATCATGACCCTGCACCGCCACTTCGAGCAAAGCCTCTTGAACGCCGGCGCTATTCAGCTTAACGTCGCCAAAAATTTACCTGAGGTGGTCGACGAAATTCTAAGTTACCAAGTATGACCACCGGTGAATTCTTGAATGTGGCGACCAAAAAACTCGAAGCATCCGGGGTTGGAACGGCTCGATTGGATGCAATGGTACTCCTCGAAGATTGTCTGAACAATAATCGTACTCACTTGCTCGCCTACCCTGATTTAAAACTTACGACTGAACAAATAGTTTGGCTAAACTCGCGTGTACTGCGGCGCTGTCGCCATGAACCGCTGGCATACATCCGCGGCAAGACAGAATTTTACGGACGGACGTTCATCGTAAATGATCATGTGCTCGAACCACGCCCGGAATCCGAGACGATGATTGAATTACTGCTCAGCCCGCGTGGTCCCGACAATGAATTCGATGCAGCCAACATTGTAGATGTCGGCGCCGGCAGCGGTGCGCTCGGTATAACCGCGAAACTCGAACTATCTCGTGCCCACGTCGATCTAATCGACATTGACGAGGCGGCTTTACGAGTAGCTGCCAGCAACGCAAAAAAGTTTAAGGTGGAGGTTGGCCTCGTTGAAAGCGACCTACTAAGTAAAGCCACTGGCAAATACGACGTCGTCCTGGCTAACCTACCATACGTGCCCGACGATTTTCATATCAATCCGGCAGCACAGGCTGAACCGCGCATTGCCATTTTTGGCGCAGCACGGGCTTGATCTTTACCGGAGACTTTTTGCTCAACTCAGAAACTTTGCGTGGCACCGAAATTCGTGCTCACCGAACCATGCCGCCGCAGCATGACCCGCTGGCAAGCATCGCTGAGCGCGCCGGATTTAAGCTCACGCAAACTGAGGATTTCATCCAGCGCTTTGAACGGATGATTTGAATGTGGCTAACTATTCGTATCGCTCGCCTGACCGAGTGTCGCTTGGACGTTGAGCTGCTTACCGTTCCTGAGTACGTTCAACGTCACGGTATCACCCGACCGAATGCTGCGTCAAGCAGCGACGTGAGGCTGTGGCTGGAATCCATCGTTCGTACCATTAACCGCAGTAATTACGTCACCTTCTTTCAGGCCGGCAGTATCGGCCGGGCTACCGCTTATCACCCCGGCCTGGCCGCCGTCTTGGCCCGATCGGAATGATATAGGCGCCGCGAGTAACGCTGAGATTAAGTTGCTTGGCGTAGTCATTGGTTAGCGACAGGTAACGAACGCCGAGGTAGGGCTGCACGAATTTACCGGTGGAAAGCACAGTTTTGATGAGCCCCTTCACATCGTTGATCGGAATCGCAAAGCCTATGCCTTGCGCGTCACTGGCGACCGCCGTGTTGATGCCGATTACCTGGCCGTCGCTGTTCACGAGTGGACCGCCGGAATTGCCGGGGTTGATCGATGCATCGGTCTGGAACAAATCTTCCAGATTTTCGCCGCCGTTGGTCGAGCCTTGATCGCTGGCCTGAACAGTGCGTCCGTAACCGGATATAATGCCGGAAGTCACCGTATTCTGGAACTGGCCGAGCGCGTTGCCGATCGCCACGACCCGGTCACCAACCTGCATTGAACTGGAATCGCCAATCTGGGCGGGTACCAGATTGTGCCCATTCGTATTTTGAATTTTCAGGAAGGCAATGTCGAGACTGTCGCTTTCACTGGTGCGACCAATCACCTGTACATTATTGAAGGTCGTACCATCAGACAGCGTTACGCTCACGCTGGTCGTCCCGGCCGGAACAACGTGACGATTCGTAACGATAACACCATCCGACGAAAGGATAATACCGGTTCCGGCGCTCTGTTGCTGCTGCGGCTGAGACTCTCCGAATAAGTCGGTTGAGGTCGATTGTCCGGTAACATTAACCGACACCACGCTTGGCCCGACGTCACTGGCGATCTGCGATATTAACTGGCTCTCGCTCAAAACCACTTCTTTTTGGGTTGAAGTCGGAATAATTGATGAGCTGTTCTTGTTTCCGGCCCCCAGCCATCCCCCGAGATAGCCAAGTCCTAAACTGGCAATGAGCAACAGCGCCACGCCGGCACTTTTTATACGTTGCTTGTGGTGCGGTTGGATCTTAGCCGGGTAGGCAGTGACCTTTTTCAGATTCGTTCGAAAATCCGGCCAATTATCGGGCGAGCGCCGCAAAGGCGTACTGCCCGAACCGGCCTCCGCCGATGCATCACCTGTCTTGTTTATTTCATCTGGCTGATCTTCATTTTTAGACGACATTATTAAACCCCCATCCCCATTTTTAGTATTAGACAATTTTGTGCCCCCAATTGGATAAGACGAGCACGATCGCCACGACAGCTACCATGATAAATATAAATTGGCGCCGGATCATCGCCGACAATTTATCGAAATGATCCAAATAATAAATGGCGGCGAGGCCGTAACCGAGTGCGACCAACAGTACTGTCGGCTGCGATATCACGCCGTAGAACAGCAGCCAATGGCCCAAAACCCAAACCAAGGCAGCGCCAAAATATCCCCATAGGTACGCCAAGAATTTGGCGTAGGGTTCTTCGAAGCTGTCGAAAAAATGACGGGCTGTCAGAAAACACACCAGCCCGACAAGTAAGACCATAAGATACAGGGGCCCCGCCGCCGCACCGCTGTGAAAAATCGCCATAAGACCTGCAAAAAAGCCGATGCCTGCCTGGATTGACGTCATGAGTATGCTCGATCCGGGTTTGACCGCAACCAACCACACACCATATAGTAGCGCCGCAACCAATTGCCATAGCGCAGAATCTATATGCATCATTAACAGGAGTACTGAAAAGCCGACAATCATATCGACTGAATTGGCCCGGATATTGGCCAGCCAGAACCGGGGGCGTACCGCAAACATACGCCATTTACTTAACAAGATAAGTATGAATGCCAGCTGAATAAAATGTACTCTTACGAGCAAAAAAAGCGCGAGCGGCAACAATAACGTCAACCCCAGGTGAAGCGCATATGAAAAACCATTTGCCGGCTTGATTTTAATTCCCAGTGACCTCATTGCTACCCGCTATTATAGCAAATCGGCAGGAAGTCCGCGCAACTTGGCATAATGTGTGCTATAGTAAAAAACTGAATGAAACTAAACGATAATTCACCGCTGGCGGACTCTAGCGAGGGGCGATCAGGCGGCCTTGAGCCGTCGACCCCGTCGATCCAAAATTCCGGACCTGTCGCATCGTCGAATGCCGACAAACCAGCAAACGACAACCGCCAAAACCTGCACGACATAATTTCGATCATTGTGGTCTTGCTTTCCGCGCTAGTACTTGCGTTCGGGCTGATTTCGTTTGTCTTCCAGTCGTATCAGGTCGACGGCCCGAGCATGCAGAATACATTACACAACGGCGACCACCTGATAGTCTGGAAAGTTCCCCGTACTTGGGCGCGTATTACCGGTCATCCGTACGTTCCCCAGCGCGGCGATGTTATCGTGTTTAATGAACCGGGGCTGAGTGCATACGGCCAAAGCCAGGACAAGCAACTCATAAAACGCGTAATCGGTTTGCCGGGTGACCGCGTCGTTGTCAAAAACGGCACTATTACTATATATAATAAGTCGCACCCGAACGGGTTTGATCCCGACAAAACGCTTCCGTACCACAACACCGTTTACACCGCCGGTAACATCGATGTGACGCTTACCGCCAACCAATTGTTCGTGTGCGGCGACAATCGTGGCGATTCGCTTGATTCGCGCGTCTTCGGACCCATCGATATCAACAATGTCGTCGGTAAACTGGTCGTCCGCGTACTTCCGTTCAATAAGGCCGAAGTTTTTTAGCAAAATTCGGACAGCGATCTTTAAGTTGGTCAATTTCCTTTGATGGATAAAGCGTCCGGCAATTATTAATAGCATCCCGTGCCGAGTCCGAGACATGCATGCGGTCCCAGCTCCGCCGCATAGTACTCTCGGCGTCGGGATCGCCTTTAATATTATTGACTCGCCGCGTAACATTTCCGTTAAAGCATTCGCCAGCGTTCCCATCAGTGAGATTCGCATTGATTCGTAGAACGGCTTGCCACACGTAGACGCGTCTACCTAGTTAATTTGCCTTTCACTCAAGTGGTCGGTGCACCTTGATACGAGCACCCGAAAGCCTTCCCCTGCAAATCAGTCCGAAACAAACCGGACCATGTCAACGCCGCGGAAGTTTACCAAATTTAAGGGCGTCCCATTTCAGGAGTACTACGCGTAGGCGTCAGTAATGTCACCGACGCCGTTCCGGTTCGTCTGTCGCGACCTTACGCCAGTAGTCAGATTAGGCGAGGAGGCTCATGATTTTCTCGAGCTCTTCGTCGGATTTGAAGGCAATTTCCAGCTTTCCCCCTTTGGCCGTACGGCGAATAGCGACTTTTGCGCCGATTTTTTTACCAAGTCGTTTGGTCGCCGGTGTTTCAGTACGCATGCGTTCCCGGGTGGCGGTTTTATTGCGAAAGCCTTCCTTGACGCTAATGACATACTGCTCGGACTGGCGCACCGACCAGCCGTGCGACAAAATATTATTGAGCAGGATTTCCTGATTTTCCGATTGCCCCTTGAGTGCCAGGATGGCGCGGGCGTGGCCTTCGGTTATAGCCTTTTCGCGCAGTGCTGACGTCGCGCGCTCCGGCAATTGTAAGAGTCGCACAATATTGTGCACGGTGCTCGTCGCTTTCCCGAGTCGCTCGGCAATGGCTTCGTAAGTCGTTCCGAGTTGGGCATGCAAATATTCGATCGACGCGGCCTGCTCGAGCGGCGACAGATCAATACGCTGCACATTTTCGATGAGCGCCAGCTCCAGCTGCTCCATCTCTATTGCCGAGCGTACAATCGCCGGTACCGTACTCAGTTTTGCTACACGGGCGGCCCGCCAGCGCCGTTCACCAGCGATAATCATAAAGCCACCGTCGGTGCGCGTCACCACTAACGGCTGTAAAATACCATAGCGCTTAATTGAGGCTGCGAGTTCGTTAATCCCCGCTTCGTCAAAATCCTGCCGCGGCTGGTAGCGGTTCGCGACCAGTTTGTCGACTGGAATTTTTTCGACTTTATCCGAGGTGCTCAAGAGCAAAGCGTCGTCGAAATCCTTTGGCAATAACGCTTCGAAACCCTTGCCCAAACCTGTCTTTTTAGCTTTCGGCACGGCGTACTACCTCCTTCGTCAGTTGTTTATAGGCACGGGCGCCCTTACTCCAACGATCATGCTCAAAAATCGTTTGCCCGAAACTTGGCGCCTCGGCCAGCCGAACATTACGTGGAATCACGGTCCTAAACAGCTTATCGCCAAAATAGTTTTTAATTTCCGCGAGAACCTGATCGGACAAACTGGTACGCTTATCATACATCGTCACTACAACGCCGAATAACTCCAACTGCGTATTTAACCCCTGACGAACGTGCTGAATGGTATTAAGTAACTGCCCGAGACCTTCAAGTGCGTAGTATTCTGCCTGTACCGGTATCAGTACATCACTGGCCGCTGTCAGCGCGTTGACCGTAAGCAACCCAAGCGATGGCGGGCAATCAATAATAGTATAGTCGTACGTCGCGGGCGCTAGCGCCTGACGCAGCTGAAATTCGCGCTGGGTCACGCCGACAAGTTCGACTTCCGCGCCGGCCAAGTGAGCATTGGCCGGCAGTAAATACATCCCTTTGATGCGCGTTTGCTGCACAGCATCGGCCAGCGGCATACCGCTGCACAGCACATCATATGAAGTCGCACCCATATTTTCCTTGGTAATGCCCAGCCCGCTAGTCGCGTTGCCTTGCGGGTCAAGGTCTATAAGCAGTACGCTCTTCCCGGCCCCGGCAAGCTGCGCCGCTACGCTCACGGCAGTAGTTGTTTTACCAACGCCCCCTTTTTGGTTTGTAATGGCAATTATTTTTTTCATCATACCCTTCACTTGCCCTATTCGTGAAATTATACCATTTTGGTAAGTTTCACGCTTATTATAAACATGTCCACACAATGACCATATAGTATTAATACGATACGGCTAGCACTATTGTGATTGCAGTTTTTGGTTTTAAAAAAAGCCGACGTGACGCCGGCTGTTTATGGCAAGTACGCAAAGATCGCTTAAGCAATCTTTGTAATTTTGATGGTGCTTTGGTGTTGACGATGACCGCGAACCTTGTGGACGCGCTTTTTAGCCTTAAACCGAATCGATGTGACTTTGTCGGCCTGGACGTCGGCTGCAACCACATCGGCACTAACCTTCACGCCCGAAACGACCGGCGTACCAACAGAAACCTTATCGCCATCGATAACCAACAGCGGCTCGAAGTTTACGATTTTTCCGGCATCTTTTAAGAGTTCGATGCTGAGCTCTTCACCCTCGGATACCAAATATTGTTTACCGCCAGAAGCAATAACTGCTTTTTTCATAGCCTTGTATAGTTTATACCGTTAAATTTATTAATGCATTCTATCAGGAAAGCGGTCACCTGTAAAGAAAAGGTCATCTCACTTTGACGGCAGTAATGATACAAGAATAACCTTCCAGGTAGACTTGAGTACTTCTGGTTTGGCAGAAAATAGCATACACTAAGAATAATTTCTTTCGTTTGTAAAGACATAGGAATTATCGGACGTCATCGCAGAGACCGAATATATGTCGTCCAGCTACTGTCACTTAACTTGACGGTCGAACTAATCAACAAGAGCAAATCATCTTTGACACAAATGACATTTTGAGCACCGTTACTGGCAGCCGCTATATATACGGTAATGCCGTCAACTTGTAACGATTGATCCGCGTTATAGCTTTTGGCAAAATTAAGGAGCTGGGAGCTTTGGTCAACCAGCATACTCGAAGGCAGCGGACACTCACTCACCGTCAGCACTGCCTGACCAAGGATGTCCGGATATGCATATACCGGCTCGGTGTTGCCGACATTCACTTTAAACCATCCGCCAAACTTGCTCGCGTCCAGTCCATCACGCGTAATCGTTACAAAATCGGGTCGCGCGATGCGATTGCGTCTACGCGTCGAGATGATAGTTCCCCGAGCTTTGACTTTGCGCCGCCGCCTGGCCGGCTTGCTTGGAATTACTATCGTGATGAGAGATTACATGGATGATAAGTACGGCCAACCCTGCCACCACGACAATCACGGCGCTCAAAATCCACGGCAACCTCGCGCTCGTTGAAGGCTTACGTTTGGCAGAAAGACGCTGCGCATAGATTTGTCTGTTGAGTTCCTCGACCCGGGGATCGGCAAATTGCGCTAGGCTACTCGCGGGAACCGGCGGGTGTTGCAGCTTTTGATTCGGTACATGCTGCTTGCCGAATAGTTCGGTTTTTACTTTGGACGACAGATCTGAAATATCACTTTTGGCGACGCCGACCAGGCCGCGTTCTTTACGTAATTGTTTTCGCGCTTCGCGCCGCGCAGCTTCTTCGACGCTCTCCGCCAGGCGGATGCGCTGCTGCTGCGCCCAAACCTCGCCTATATCGGAGTCCTCGCCGCTGTTAACCGTCCGTAATCGGCCGCCAACCGTTCGGCTTAAACGTACATTTGTGTGTGGTTTGCGCTTGCCCGCCCAGAATCCATCCATATCGCATATTAGTATACCAAGCTACACGGAATATGCGTTCGTTAAAATGTAAATAAAAATAGAAAAGTAAGAGAAAGTACCTCAGATTTTAAGATGTAGAGGTACATTCTCCTGAAGGCTATTGCCACCACTGGACGTAGCTGCCGGCTTTTACGGTCGTGGTGGTCACGCCGGAGCCGGAACGGGCATATTCAAAGGTTATGGTGGTACTCGCACCGGCATTAGCTTTGACCGTACCAGTTACGATTGATAAGGCCGGATTCGTTGAACCTGATGAAGTGGGGCCAGACACAATAGTTGCAGCGGTAGTGCCACATGCCGTAGTCGTGCCGCCGCCCGCACCACCGGTAGCTCCAAATACTTCGCCGGTCCCGACCGATGTCTGGGAGGCGTTACTACACTTCCAGCCAATAATTGCCGTATTAGAAGCGCTGCTGCTGACGAAATCGACATTGAGTGAAAAGTTCATCGTCTTTCCGGCCGGTATCGTGAAGCTTAGCGCGTCGTTGGCATTTCCGTTAGCCGTAATATCCGCCAACGTAGTCGAACTCGACGCCGCCGAATCCGCGGTCAGGTATGTCACCAGTGGCAAATAGGAGGCACCCTGCTGAACGCTGGTGGCCGGCATGGTACTCGGCAAGTTTACGGTGGTGCTAGCCGCCGTCGCTCCCACTATAAGCGTCAAAGTATTGGTATTGCTGGAGTTTTCGAACACGAGCTTGGCGTTCGTTACCTGCGACGAGCCAAACAGCACTTGTGCGGCGGCCGTATCAACCCCCAGGATTGATCCGACATTCAGGTCACCGTCGACCGCCACCCCCTGGTTAAAGTCCGCCTGGTCTGCCACCTGCAAACTGCCCACGATGTTCGTATCACCGGCGGTTAGCATACCCCCGGAACTGCCACTGCTCTGGTCGCCGCCGCTGGACAAATCACTGCCCGTCGCTCCGACCAGGTCAAGCGAACCGTTCACCAGCAGACGGGCCGTACTGGCATAAAAGATGTTTGCAGATATGCCGGGACTGGCACCGGGTGTATAGTAGCCCCCAATTATATACAGGTACCCGTTGAGCGTTACGCCGCCCTGCCACATCGCGGCCTGGGGAAGCGTCTGGCTCGAAGTGTGCCAGGTCGGAATATTACCAGCGGAGTTTATCTGCCCGTAGTACACGGTATTCACCGGCGAATACCATGGTGAGGCCCCCGCATCATTTGTGGCTCCCCCAACTAGATAGACATACCCGTTGACGACGCTTGCGGTAGCGTACGCGACGCCGACGCTGCCTGGCATCGTGCCATTGCCAGTGGTGCTGAAAGCCCCGTTTGCGCCGGTCGTGGCGTTGACAGAGGCCGTGTAAGTCGTCGCCACCGAGCTGCCGCTACCGGTAGTGCCGCCCATGAGGAGGATGTTGCCATTGACGTATACCGCCGATGCGAATCGAAGTGCCGTCGGTTCTGAATTGGCCGAAGTGGTCCAGTTCGAGACAGAGCCATCGGCATTCACCTTCCCATAGTAGACGGCTGATGACATGGTGGTATTGTAGTAGCCACCCATGACGTAGATATAGCCGTTGGCTGCCACGACCGCCGCACCAGCGACACCATTGCCGCCTGTGGGCAAGGCAGCCGCGTTCGTATGCCAGGTACCGAGCGTGCCGTCCGGGTTTATTTGAGCATACTGCACAGTACTCACGGTCGCCGTACCGGTGCCATTAGTGGCCCCGCCCAATTGGTAGACGTAACCGTTTACCACCACGGCCCCCTGGTCCATTACCAGCGCGGCTGAAGTAGTAGTTGGTCCCATATGCTCGATCTGGCCATTACTCATCACCTTGCCGTAGTAGACTTTGCCATCGATCATATTGGCGTCCCAGCCGGTCATGTCATACACGTAGCCGTTGGCCGTCACGGCCACGTTTTGGCCGAGGCCAGAGTTGTTACCAGTGCTGTCGGAGCTGTACTGCCACGGCGAAAGGTCCCCGGTGTTACCGGTGAGCACGCTGACGGCGTTGTTGGCGGTATCGACGTTGAAGTCGGCAGATCCATTGGCGTTTTGGACTTGGAAGGCTGCGGATGATGCCGCCCCGCTCACGAGCGTGGCGCCATTTATCCCCACGCTGTTGTCGACGGTCGGCGTCAAGATCACCCCGATCGAGTCGGCATAGGTGTTACTGGGCGCCAGGGTCGAAGGCGAGTAGCTGGTATTGGGGGTGAGCGCCGTGTTGTACCCGACCGTATTACTGTTAAGCGGGGTGCCGAACCAATGGAAGCCGGTAGTACCCGGGTCAACCCGCGTGGTTTGGGTGATGTAACTGTAACCGTAATACACACCGCTGCCGGTGCTGCCGGAGGTCAGCGTCGGGAACGGAACGGTCGTGCTGGAGTCGGTATTCGTAGCCGTGCCGGAAGCCGTGACACCCCAGACGGTATTGGCGCCCAGGCCGGCCGTAAACTCCTGGCTTATGAGCTCGACCCAGCAATTCGGGTTGGCAGTGTTAAACTTCACGGTAGCGGTGGTGCCGCCGACGGTAGTTACGGTACCTTCGTACATGACGACGGTGGCGCCGACGCCGTTGAAGCCACCATACACATTGGTGTTGACTTTCACCCAGTTGCTGACGCCTCCGCCCGTTATGGGAGTAGTGGGATCTAACCCTACAGAAGACGATGCTAAGGCAATGGACACGATTATTACGTCGCCCTTCGCACGATCACCAGTATTAATAGTATAGGTTTGGCTGTTCAGGGGGTTGGTTGAGTTAGATTGCTGCAGAACTGCAGTAACGTTCGTGGGCGCTGAGCTGCTGACGCCAGTAACGCCCGCGGTTGAAGTGTTGATGTTGACGTTGTTGGTGTTGACGTTAAAGATGGTCGAACCGGTGGAGTTTTGTACCTGGAGGGCGGTGCTGGAGTTGGCTGAGTTTTGCAGCGCTACCGGAGTAGACACCACTCCGCGCAGCTGGAGCTGGCCTACCAGCGGAGCCGACAACGCACCGGCACTCGACGAACCCGCCGATTGCAGCTGGACGTCGCTGATGTATGTGGTGTCGGCCGTCACCGTGCCGGAAGTTATGATCTTTAGCGTCGCAATCGTGCTGACGCCCGTAAAGTTCCCGATGGTACAAACCACGCGCTCGAAGCCGCTTGCATTCAATGTATTCGCCGCCTGGCCGTCAATGGTACACGTGTTACTGGGGTTGCCAGCACCAGAGGTTGCCGCTGCTGTCAGGTTGAGGCCGGACAGCGGTGTGCCGCTGGTTTGCATCGCGTAGAACGACACCGTGTAATACCCGCCACTCGTCGTGGGAGGCGCGGTAGTGAAATGCGTGGTCGTAACACCGTCGCCGGCCGTCGCCGTAGTGTTGAGCAGCAGCGACGTGCCGCCATTGTAGCTGTCTGAAGCCGTTGTGTTCTGGGAGCAGGTCGCACTCGCCACCACGCTCCAGTCGGTGAGCGGACAACTGCCGCTGCCGAGTGCGAACTCCGAATCGGCAATGTAGTTGGTAATGCTGTTCACCGTTTGCAGCGTACCGGTCTGGAGCACCGATTCACCGTCGGCATTCTTGACCTGTAGCGCGGTCGCGGAATCGTTACCGGTTGTCGGCTGCACCTCCTCGGTACCGGCTACGAGCAGGTTAAGATTTTGTGTGGTGCTCCAGGTATTGGTGCCGGACGTGACTATACCCAGGTGGAGTATGCTGTCGCCCGTATTGCTGTTCGAACCGATTCCCCAGTTGTTGGAGCTTTGCCATTGGCCGGTAATCGCGGCATTGCCGCTGGCGTTGTTACTGATATCCGGCAAGTAGAGATAGTTCGGCGTGGTAGTGACAGCGCCGGAACCGATCGAGACCTGGTTGTGAACGGTGTCGACATTGAAATTACTGACGCCCGAGGCGTTCTGCACCTGGAAGGCGTTCGTCAGGTTGCTGCCGCTATTCACCATGAGCGGCGAGGTTACCGGGCCTTCGAGTGAGGTAGCACCATCGATATTGACGCTACTGCTCGTAGCGGTGATGATGGCGGCGACGGCGTCAGAGGTTACAGTTGTACCAGTATTTGCTACGGCCGTCGGGCTGTAAGTTGTGCCCTTAACCATAGTCGGGTCGTACGCAACAACGTTGGTAGTGGTCGGAATTGGCCAATAGCTGAAGCCGGGCGTGCTTCCGGCGGCACCGGTGCCGTTCGTATAGCCGTATCCCCAGTATAGGCCGCCGTTCTCGCTGGCAGTAAGCGATGGATAGGTTAAGGTCAAAGAAGCCGAATTAGTTTGTTGTCCGGCGGTAGTAACGTTCCAGTTGGTGCTGGCACCAAGCGTGGACGAGAACTCCTGCGCTACCATCTCACAACCACTCCCGCCGACACTACAGCTTGTACTGTAGTTCGCCGTTATGGTGGCGCCACCGGTAGTACTCGTGGCTACACCTTCCCAAATCTCTTCGTGAAGCACGCCATCGTTGTAAGTCACAAGGTGCCAAGTAGTTACGTCGCCGCCGCTCACGCTTACTATTCTATTGTTAAGGTTACCCTTTGTTGCCAGAATCACGAGATCACCGATGTTGGTTGGCGTAAAGCTTAAAGTATGTACACCTGAACCATTGCTGTGTGCTTCATTGACGTACGTCGGTGCGACCGAGTAGCCGATATTGACCGGATTGGTGGCGTTCGTACCGATGGATATGATACCGCCGCTGGCCGCTTGGATGCCGACTGCGCCAGTGCCGTTTCCACCTTGGATGGTCGTGGTACTATTCGATCCGCTCGTCGTACCGATTGCCACAACCTCGGCACCGGTACCGGTAACACTGCCATTGCCGATGTTGACATTGGTGTTTCCGGAAGAGATAGCACCGTTGCCGATGTTTACGGTCTGGGCGGCACCGTAGCCGGTACCAATATTGGCCGTGGAGCTGACCGCACTGCTGCCGGTGTAGCCGACGTTGACCGTACCGCCGCTGCTACTGCTGTTCACATTAACGCCCAGTAAGGTATTACTGCCATTGCTGCTGCTGTCGGTCACATTCACGAGTGCAGTCGTAGCCGTCTGTCCATTGGCAGCCTGCAACAGCAACCCGGTCTGACCCACCCCCGTCGGCTGGATCATTAAGGCGGCCGATGAGTTATTGGTACCGATACCGACATTGCCATTGGCCTTGATGTCCAAGCGGTCGTAGCCGTAGCGGGCGTAGGAGAGGCCTGAAGCCGAAGTGGCCGCCGCACTGTAGAGCGTCAAGTGGGTATTGTCGGTAATACTAGCGATGG
Source organism: Candidatus Saccharimonadia bacterium (assembly GCA_963810525.1). Classification (GTDB taxonomy): domain Bacteria; phylum Patescibacteriota; class Saccharimonadia; order Saccharimonadales; family UBA4665; genus JAICLK01. The sequence goes on along the minus strand of CAWENB010000003.1, from coordinate 677,168 downwards.
TGCCGATGTTTGATTCACCATTGATCATGATACTGTCACCTGGCTGGAAGGTAGTCGTAAAGCTCGTGCCGCTACCGACGATCGCGGTCGTGCCGTAGGTCGTGACCGTACCGGCTCCGACTACCCCGCGGTAGTAGGTCTGGCCGGAGGCACTGCCGAAGCTGACCGAGGTGGTCAGGCTGGTGTCGCTCGAGATGGCGGTTACCGTCGCCAGCACGCTGCCGATCTGGATGACATCACCGACCTGGAAGTACTGGGTGAACTGGGTACTGCTGCCGGTCACGGTAGTCGTACCATTGGTGGTCACCGTACCGACACCGGTGCCGGTCTCAGCGAACTGGCCGACATCATAGGTGCCGGCCTGGTAGGCCCTAAAGGCGACCGTACTGCCAGTGTTGACGTTGAGCTTGGCGTTGGGAACGTTGTTCTGGCCGACGGTGAGGGTGGTGCCGGCTTTACTGCCAATGACGGCATTTTGGGCAATGGTGGTAGTACCGGTAGCCGTGCCGCTGGTGCCGGGACCGATATTGACGTTGCTGGTAGAGCCATTGGTGGTGCTCGTCCCAATATTAATCGTCTGGGTATAGGTATTGCCGGCACTAGCGCCAATGTTGATGGTATTGTTGCCGGTTGAGGTTTGGCCGAGCGTGATGGCACCAGTAGTGCCGGTACCACCAATAGTTACGGCACCGGTCGTCACGTTGGTCCCTAGATTGATGCCGCCACCCGTAGTTGAGGCGTTGGCGGCACCAATGGTCAGGGTGTTGGCCGTACCACTCCCCGTAGCATCAAGGGTATTGAGCAACCCCGTCCCGGAGATATTGAAGTTACCGGTCTGCTGGGTGCCCGGGGAGGAGGACTGCAGTGCCAACAGGCCAAAGCTGCCGCCTAAGTCAGGCAGGGTGATGGTGTTGGCCTGCGTGGTGTCGGTCATGAACTGCAGCGTGTCTGTGTAGGTTCCCTGCAGTTCCTGGAGCTGGCTGGCACTGTACGCCTGGAAGGCATACGGTACGCCCGTCAGCTGGATGCGGGGGCTCATCTGCCCGTCCCAGGTGACACTGCTGCCGCTGGTACCGCCGATGTCCATGGTGAGGTATAAGTTCTGGGCCCAGTTGATGGTACCCGGGAAGGCAGTGTTACTGCCGAGATTGACACTCAGGTAGCCGTTGGCCACGTGGATACGGACGTCACTGCTGCCGGCGCCGCTGTTGTAGGTATACTGTTCACTCCACAGACAATTACTGTCCGTACCACAACCGGTGTCGGTACTGCCGCTGGATGATGAAGCATTGAAGAGGTGGAAGGAGACGTTGTAGTTACCATCCGGAGCGATACTGCCACTGGCGTTTTCCAATCTGGCCTGGAAGTTAAGGGTGTTGTTGGTGGCGGCGTAAGACTGGGCGGGGGTAAAGGCGAAGATGTAGGCGAAGGCGAAGCTGAGGGAGAGTGAGGTAATAGTGGCAACGGTCTTCAGTTTGCCAGCATATTTGCGGGTATTAACAGCAATACCTTTCAAGAGGCTACTCTTCACAAGACACACAAACAGCATGCCATTCAGAGCGCCAATTGTCTTCCGGGCACTAACAGCAGTACCCTTCCAAACACAATCTTGCTTGAAGGTAACAATAGCAGCTATCCGCAAGTGATGATTTTGCCGGAAGGCAGTCTTAAAGACGCCTCGTAAGCCAAATATCTGCTTGAAGACACTACCTAGCCTGCGCACAAAGCCGTAATATAGCTTGAACGCAAAAGCCAACATAACCGGTTTTCGCGGTTTTGGTTTAAACATTTAGTTGTTGATTTGTGTTGTGTGGTGCCACGATTTTAAGTGACCCCGTGTTTATATGTATTGTGCACGGATGAACAGAAATCCCGAAGAATTTCCACCAATCCATAATGCCTATTATCCATTAGCGCTATACCTGAAGGCAATGGATAATTGACTGTAAATTAGTGTTCAAAATATACTGAAAAACGGATGACAATTTCTGAAATTCCGTTGTAAATCGTATAACGTTTATACGGCTCCGCTGCTTTGGGAGATTTTCTAACTGAAATACCAACGTAATACCTCCGGACTGCGTTGCGTATCACACAACGATTATCACGCGAAGTACAATCTTATCCACAACCACAAAGCCATTCTGTTCTAGCAGCCCGAGGCCGCCTTCTCGGCTGCGTTATCGGCAGCTGGACTTGGCGGCGCCCACCCGCTACTGCAAAGAGCCTACATAGCCCGACCATTGGTTGACTGTCAGCGGCGAAGAGGCCTTGATAAGGATGAGCAGGTTGTCGTCGCTCGTAATCAGCGACTGCGTACCGTCGTTCGAGGTACCAACATAGGCATTTTTGCCGCCATGTAAGTCGAGCTTTTGGGTGTCGCCATACCCTTGTGCAAGTTGGGAAATCTTCACGGCCGTATTGGCTTGGAAATTGGCCGGTAGCGGCTGCTCAGTCACATCGATACTCGCGCCATCTATCTTGTCTACATAGGCATAAACCGGGCTTTTGCCGGGCGGGCTCACCTTGTACCAACCGCCTAACTCGCTAACGCTCTTTCCGGCTGGCAGCAGCGTCGTGTAGTTCGGCGTTCCCTGCTGCAGCCGGCTGCCGGAATCGGCTGTTGACTGCACCGAATTTTGGCTCACGTTTTGGTAGACTGCCTTTTTATTGCTATAAAAATTGTAAACACCGGACACCAGCATCGCTATCAAAACAGCCCCACCAGCTACCAGGAGCGACTTTTTTCTATTAAGCTTCGACAAACTCCTCTTGGCAGATCTGGACCATACGGGAGGATTAAGCCACCGAAAAGCCTTTGAGGCATTTGGCAGCGAGGGCATGGCAATATTGATTTCGACCAATTTAGTTTCGGCCGGACGCACTTGCGGTTGCACGGCCGGCGAGTTTGTGCGTGACACCTGCTTCGTCGGCGGCTTCTTGGTGGCGCGTTCGCCAAATAGACTTGTCGTGAGCTTTGACGAAATTTTGGACAATTCATTCGTCGCTATGCCGACAAATCCACGCTCTTTACGCAGTCGATCCCGTGCCGCTTTCTTCTTGTCTTCTTCAATCGCCTCAGCCAGTCGATTGCGTTGCTGCTGCGCCCACAGGTCGCCAATGTCTGCGTCCTCGCCAGCCGAACGTAGCCGCCCATCGGCTCCGCGTCGCAGCTGCATATGATGCCGCTTCGTCTGTTTTCCCCGAATATCGTCCATTACAATTAGTATACCTTAGCCATTTTAGAACGGTGTGTCATCCGGCTGCTGGAGTTCGCCGGTAAAGGTTCGGCCGTGCATCAGGCGCTTGGACGGGTCGTCTGACTTTTCGAGCGTAAGGTCAGTAATGGTCGGACCGCGTGTCACGTCGTCCGGATAGCCGTAGGCTTCGGAGCTATCAATCGATACGTACATATAGTAGAATCTGGCACAATTCATATTCGCGCCGCTACCATTCAAGGCATTATACACGCCGGGAGTATCGAGAGTAACGTTTCCAAAGTTAGTAGTCTGCCCCCAGGTGGTCATAGCCGAACTGTTACACTGCGTTGTAATCGATTGCGAACGGTAACTCAGCTGCCACTGCGCGCCAATGGAGTTGTCGACACCGTTTAATAGCCACTTCTGCGGATACACGTCCGTGTTGGTATCAAACATGATGGAATACTGTGCAACCTGCGGCTGGGAGAGTAGCGCCGTTTGTTGTGTAACCGGACTGGCATAGGTATTGCCGCACGCGCCGCCAAGCACGTACGCCTTGCCGCCGGAATATACCGCCGCACCACTGGCACGATTGCCCGTATATTCAGAATTTGTTTGATACCAATCGCCCACCCCGGTAGGGTTGTTGCCGGTAGCAATGCTGGTATTCGCACTAATTGGCGCCGCCAGGGTTACCGGCGCACACGTCGTCGTAGCGGTCGCGCCACCGATGAGGTACATGTAGCCGTTCACGGCAAAGCCGCTAGAATCGGTAATCGGCGTGGGCAAGCTGGTGGTATAGCTAAACGATCCCACCGAACCATCTTGAATAACGTATATACTCCCACTAGAAACCGTTTTGTTTGCGCTAACCGTTATGGAGGTGCCGCTAGTCCAACCCGTAATAGTCGCCACCGAGCCATCACTATACTGAATGGTATCGCCGACCTGGCTGCTCGTCCAAGCGGTCCCAGAACCAGTCACCGTATTGCCGGATTGGGATATGGTGCCGGTCTTGTAGCCAAGCGAAGCATACTGTACATCGCTCAAATAGTTCGAGCCGTCAAACCCGCCCAACACGTAGAGGTTGTTGGCATACGCTACAGCAGTAAGGCCGCTGCGGGCAACGTTAAATGAGGTAGATGACGTAGTCCAGCTGCTCGTAATATTGCCGCCGGAGTTAAGCTGTGGGCTGATGTATATCGAGTTACTGTCAGTACTGCTGCCGAATGAAATAATGACTTCGCCATCCGTACCGGCCGTAGCACCGCTTGTCGCAGTGGTGCCCGCCCCTCCAACACCGGCCGTACCGATTGACGTATCAGTATTATTGCCTGGAGTCGTACCCGAGCCAGCAGTCTGCGTCTGGCCACTACCGGATACCAGATCACTGCCGCCACCGCCGCCACCACCACCACTATTGGCTGCATTATTACTGCCGCCGCCACCGCCGCCAAAACGGCCGCCACCGCCGCCACCACCGCCCTCGCAAGCAGTAACGTTGCCACCCATACCGCCACCGCCGTTTCCACCAGCACCTCCGGTACGACCGGCGACCGAAGTTGTACAGTTTGTCAAAGACCCTCCTGCATCACCACCAGCATTTGCCGCACCGGTTGCTCCGGCAACACCGCCAGAGCCGGTTGCGCCGCCAGTTCCACCCGCCGAAGTCGTACCTTGCGCACCACCATGACCACCAGTCAAGGCATTGCTACCAGTTACGCCACTTGAACCGCCGCCGGCACCGCCGGCACCGCCGCTGACCGTACCGTTGGCGCCACCGCCGCCGCCACCGCCGCCGGCTTGAATAACGTATGTACCACTTTGCTGTACACTCGAGAAGCCACCGCCGTTGCCACCATTACTTGCAGCTGAGTTAACATTTCCACCAGAGCCAACCGTCACGGTTAGCGTTGACCCACCCGTCACGGTCACTGTGTCCTGCGCAAAACCACCACCGCCACCAGCTCCGCCGCTACCACTACCGCTGTAACCCGTGCCACCACCGCCACCAGCTCCCCAAGCCTTGATGGTTGCACTCGACACACCTGTCGGTACTTTATAGGTATAGCTTCCGTGGGTCGTATAACTTACTGTCCCGGCGTTACCGTTGGCACCGCCAAGAACGTATAGGCGATTGTTCCACACTGCTGCGCCAAAATCTGAGACTGCCGCCGGCAAAGCGTTCGTAGCCGTACTCCACGATGAAATATTTCCCGATGAGGGTGTCCCATAGTACACCGCTGACTGGCTTGTAAACGTGCCGTCCTGGCCGCCGATATAGTAAAGCGTACCTCCGGCCGCCTCTAACTTGCCCCAAGCCCTTGCTGCCGGCAACGATCCAGTTGTACTAGACCAGCTTCCCACGCCGCCGTTTGCATCCAGCGCGGCATACGATACATTGCTGCTAATGCTGCTGCAGTCAATCGCCGTGCAGCCGCCCGCTACATATATGTAGCCGTTCATAATGGCAGAAGTCACCCCAATTCTATTAGCATCCGTGCTATACGTATTAGCCGAGGTACTATATCCGGCCGGCGAGCCGCTGTCATTATTGTAAACTTGGAAAGTCTGCGTAACACTCGTTCGAGCCGTACAGCTGCTCGGTGCCGCACCCGTAGTACATCCGCCAACCACGTAAGCGTAGGAGTTTGACACTGGAACGCTAAGCCCCCATTGCCCATTGCCATTATTAATACTCACGCTCGAAACATTCCACGGCCCCCAACTGCCATCGCTCACATTGATCTTTGCGAATTCAATATCAGCTACAATTCCGGTTGTTCCGTCGTATCCGCCAACTACATACAGATAGCCATTGTAGCCAAAACCTGATCCGCGCCTACGCCCAATCGCCGTTTGATTGGACCCTTCTACCCACCCCGAGCCGACCGTTACGATATTGTTACTATTATCAAATTTGGCATAACGGGCTGTCGTAAGGTCGGTACAATTCGGCGTTAGACCCCCGACAAGGTAAATGTAATTTGCATAAACGGTTCCCACCATGGCGCCAAGTCCAGCTCCGCAGGTTCCGCCATTATCGGGTATGGTGCCGAGCTGCACTTGGCCTGACGTATTGCAGCCTGCAGGAGCGCCGCTTGTCCCTATATTGCACTTATAAACAGCCGCGGAATAGCTGGAGCAGCCGACTGCGCCGTCTTCACAGCCACCGATTATGTATAAATTTCCCGGATTAGTTCCGGCCGATGAGGGGTTCGCACGGGCATAGGCATAATCATACGTCAGCGTCGTAATCGAGGGGGTTGTTATGCTACTGATAGTAACCGGAGATGACCAGGCGCCAAGGCTACCGTCGGAATTGACAGATACATAGTAAATATTCGTTCCGGTATTAAAGCCGCCGACAAGATAGATGCGACCATTGAATACTGCCGTGCCGGCGGCCGCCAGACCAACGGGCAAAGAGGATGAACTTACACAATATGAATCAGTATAGGAGCCGGCACACGTTGCCGGTCTCTGCAGGCTGCCGTTACTAGCAATAGCCTGATATGTGACACCCGTAGATACCCCACTTGAACAAGAGTTAGTCGTACAACCACCCATAATATACAGATAGCCATTCATGATTATAGTTTCGTCCAATAAGTTACCGACTGAAGATGGTAGATTACAATCATACGGGCTGCCGCCGGAGCACGGTGCCGTTCCGCTTGCCACTGATGACGCCACCGTCGAAGCATCACCATCCTGGTCGATAGAACAATCGCTATTTACATCACCGCTGCACTCCGTCGTATTGAGTGAACCCGTACAAGCACCGGTTGAACCATTCTGAGCCGTGCAACCACCGAATTCATAGAGTGAATCCTGCCAGGCGACGAGTCCATAGCTCATGCGTGTATCAGATACCAGGCTTGTATCGATTGCATTCCATTGGTCCAGACTTCCATCAGCATTAATGCTGGCAAGCTCGGTATCATTGCCTACCGTCGTACAGTACCCGCTGCCGTTAACCGCCGTACAGCCGCCGACTATATAGATATACGCCCCCCATACGGCGGTAAAATTACCGCCTTCGGTTATTTTGCCTTCTGTCGAACCGCTGAAGTTCGTGATGCTTGTCGTCGTAATCCAGATCCCTGCCATGGTGCCGTCGGAATTAAGCGTGATATATTGCGAGCTGCTCATTGGCGCCCCGCCGATACTGCTGGCGCCGCCTATGACGTAAATGTGTCCATTGTAAACTTGAGCGCCAAAACCATAACGAGCCAGCGTGCTGCTTGGTGTATTGGGATCTCGCAATGTCACCATACCGGTTGTCGTCCACGACGTCAGTGTACCCGGTCCGGTGATATCAGCTTCTTCGACCGTGCTGACTACGGATTGCACGCCGCCACTGCTCGTTTTGCCGCCCAATAAATACATGCGGTTTTGATACGCCACCGCGCCCTCCATACTACGCGGTGAGCTAAGATTAGTCCCTCTATACCAATACGACGGCGTCCCTCCATTGGGCGTCCATAATTGCGGTTCGCCATTGGCGCCCAGCTTGGCTATATATACCGTATCGCAGATACCGCCGTCACCCGTACCGTTGGTCGTAGTACAGCTGCTGTCCTCGCCGCCAAGCGCATACAAAAAGCCGTTGTAGGCTTCAAGTGAAAAGTTGGTGAGCGATTGTGGTAAGTTATACGCCGAGTTACTACACCAGCCGGAGCAAGCGCCAGTCCCTGGGTTTGGACTTTCGAACGTACCGTCGTTTGGGTTTATTTGCTCCCAGTTCACAGCAGCGCTGTTCACGGTAGAACTGCCAGTAACATATACCGCCACCAGTCCGGCCGCACCGGCAGAATCGCTAGTATTCGAGGTACCGCCGCTTCCGCCTTTACCCGCACCGTTATTATAGCCATCTGAGCTATTACCTTGCGTCGTGCCAGAGCCAGCCGTTTCGGTAGTATTTGCACCAGTTACTAAATCGCTACCACCACCACCGCCACCGCCAGTCCGGTTACTGCTGGTATTTGCACTACCGCCACCGCCACCGCCAAAGCGACCGCCACCGCCACCGCCACCGCCTTCACAGGAACCGGCATTACCGCCCTTTCCGCCGCCGCCATAGCCACCCGAAGCATCACCAGTACCGGTGATATTCGTATTACAACTCGTCGATGAACCACCAGCGTCACCACCGGCATTTGCTACACCAGCCGCTCCGGCGTGACCACCAGTACCAGCAGATCCGGCCGACCCGCCACTCGTGCTACCACCACCTCCTGCCCCACCAGTTCCAGCAGTTCCATTGCATGACGTACCAGATGTTCCGCATCCGCCAGGCCCGCCAGCACCACCGGAGGTGGAAGTGTTGCCACCGCCACCGCCACCGCCACCGCCAGCCTGTATAAGATAGGTAGAGCTTCGCTGGACTGCCGAAAAACCGCCACCGTCACCGGCGTTACGATTGGACCCACCTGCATTACCACCACTTCCAACTATGACATTTAATGTCTCACCCGGAGAGACCGTTAAATCGGCTTGCGCAAAGCCGCTGCCGCCACCATTGCCACCGGATCCAGTGCTGCCGTTGCCTGCACCACCGCCACCGCCACCACCCCAAGCTTTCACTGTAATAGTACTGACTCCGCTCGGAACGTGATAGGTTGAGTTTCCAGCGCTGGAAAATATTTGACCATTGAAAGCCGTACCGCCAATCGAATAGACAAATCCGCCGGCCGCCACCATACCTTCGCCTGATACCGCGTTGGGCAAATTCGTAAGCCCCTGCCAGTCATCAAATCGTGCGCCGGTGGTCGGACCCTTTTCAATCAACTGATCGGCCACATCAAAATCCACATTTGTTTCGTTATTGCCGTTCATAAATTGCTGGGCGGTGGTAACAAAAATACTCGGATCTATCGTCATTGGGAACTGAGCGTTGCCCAAGCCGGTTACATTGAGGCGCAGCAAGTTACCTACCAGTGAGTACTTTGCTTGCACGCTTGCCTTTGCCCCTCCCCGCTCCTTAATTGTAGGTGCCGGAATTGTAAATAGTAAGGTGTTCTTTGGCGCATTTTGTCGTGCCTTTTGCAACAGCTCGGCATCCTTGCTAGTGCCGGTCGCGACGTTACCGCTGAGCATGGTATTGCCGTAGATTGCTATACTGCCATCGCGCTGCGCTTTTGCCTTTAGGGTATCGCCAAGCCCAATCGTATAATCAAATGTCATTTGGTTACCGCTCGCCCGAGTAAGTAATAAATCCTCCTTCACTCCAATACTGTGCATGGTATATACTGCCCAGCCGCCATTGCCTGACATTGGATATACAACCCGGTTCCCATCCTGCAAGCCCGGCAGCAGGTTGAACTTCGGCGTCATGGTGAAATCAATTTGATTTTGCGGGTCGGTTACTGATATGCCTTCGCTAGGGTTCTGATAGGCCGCCGCTTCAATTTGCGGGCCAGTCGCGCCAAGCGTACTGTGTGGCAGCGGGCTATAGTTCTGATTGAAGTTATATACCTGTTGCTTGCTATCATATTTCAGTTTATCGGCCATCAGTTGGTTTACCGGCGAGAGCAAGTTACCGGCCGCACCGAGTGCGTAAACGTTCTGCTGTGTAAAGTACGGTTGTACGATCGTAATGATTTCCGCCAGCACCACGATTGCCACGCCCATCCACATTGAAGTGCGCACCTTCATATCTCGCAGCACCGGGTATCGGGCCTTTGCCTTTCGTACAAAGTTCGACAGCATCGTTTCAGCGATATGAATGTATACACGCAATCTGTGCGGCAATCGCAGGTGAGGCAGCCTAAATCGAACTACCAATTTGAATGGCTGCTTTTGCTGAGTTGCCGCTTCTGCGTTAGATGTCGCCGCCGAATTCCTTGCACGTAGATAGTGCGTTTGAAACCTTTCTCTGCCCGCTTGCGATGGCGCCGAACGACGTACAAAGTCCCGGCGCTGCGACGCCAGCGGCCGGCGCTGACTTGGTCGCGGTGTTTTTATATCATCCATCCCCTGAGCCTTAAGTCCTAGTGCATCCCTCTACTGATGTTTAACATTTTACCATAACCGTTGGCACTTTCAGCAGAACTTGAACACCCCTAAAGCCAAGCTTCAGGCCGGACTGATCTGACGATTGCTACTGGTTGCTGAAGGTGAAGTTCAGGTTGCCGACATAGGCATTGGCATTACTGCTCGCGGTCACATCGATTTCGAACAGGATGCTGTCGCCCGCATTAAAGCCGCAGGTAGACGGGTCAGCGGTGCCAGTTGCTGTTGCGGTTTGCCAAGACGATAACGCGCCGGTCGCAACGGATACTGCCGTGCCGCAAGCCGTCAATCCGCTTGTGGAATCGTCGTATACCTTATAGGAAACCGATGAATTTGAACTATCCGTGAAACCGGCGAGCGAGGTTTGGCCGGACGCGAAGGCCTTGAAGGTCTGCGGCAGTTGGTACGTCACGTAGATAGCGTAGGTTTGCGCAGTTGCTTGCGGCGATGTCCACTTATAGAAGTTGCGGGTTTCGTTGGTGCGACAGATGGTCGGCTGGCCGCTGGTGCCGTTGTTAATATTTAATGTGTCGGAACAGAAGTCGGATGTCATGGTACCGACACCGGCCGTGCCCCCGCTTGGGCCATGCATGACAGCGTTCGTGTACTCTGGCGACAGCGTCACGATAGTGTCCGGCGAGGAACCACAGGCACCCCAGCCGTCACTTTCGTAGCACTGCAGCTTGCCGAGCGTGGTGTCGTAGTACATCGAACCGAGCAGCGATTCGTCGTTGGCCGCAATCGGTGCGCTGGCCGCGCTGTCAAGCGTGAACAACGTAAGCTCGCCACCGCTCACACCGCCACCGATCTGGACATTTGCAACAGTATTGCTGGCAACTGTCATCGAGAAGCTATCGACGTTAATGGTGCGTCCGGTAGCGTCGGTTTGCGTAAAGTAGACGTATGGTGTCGTAACGGCCGTGCCATCAGTTTGTATGTAGCATGTAACTTCTGTAAATGCCGATTGCGGTGACGATATAGTTTGGGTATTGTAATCGGCGCAAGATTTGAAGGTCGTACCGTTATTCGGCGAGTATTGAACGTTGAACGCACTGAAGCTGCTACTTGCTGAAGCGTACACGGTTATCTGATACAGCGTATTCGCCAACGGATTAATCGATAACAGGTTCTTTACACCCTGATTAGGTGCGGTAGTCGTCACCTGGGCGCTATCACTTGCGGCCTCACCATAAGTCGTACTTCGAGATGAAATTACTCCGACACCGGGCCAATTGGTGCTGAAGCTACCGGCGTTGTCCACGCCGCCGTCGGTCGCGTAGTTTTGACTGGCCGCAACTGTCACGCTCAGGTTGTCGATGTAGAAGGTACGTACAGTAGCATCACTCTGCAGGATCAGGATTGCATTGCTCGACGTCTCGCCACTTGAAGGTGCAATGAACGAGCAATTTACTTTTGTCCAAACGCTGGCGGCAATGGTTTCGCCAGTCGTACAGGCGACCGACTGCAAAGTACCGTTAACTGAGTAGTAGACGTTCATGGTGGAGAACGTACTGCTTCCGCTTGCCAGGCGTGCCGTAAACGACACGTTATACTGCAGATTTGCCGTCAACGTGGAACCTAGCGTGTTTGCGACACCGTCACTTGCGTGGGCTGTGGTCGTGACCGCAACCGAAGCCTGACCGGTCTCAATGTCGGAACCTGCCGTAGTGTAGCGACTGACCGACACGCTAGGGTTACCACTCAATGCCCAGGTGCTCGATGGGAACGTACTTCCCGAAACACCTTGCGTTTCTGCGCCACCATCGCTTGAGTATTCAGTCACATCGTTGTTTACCGAGAATAGTTCGTTAGCCGAAGCGTTTTGTACTTCGAGCAGCGTGCCGTTGCCGGTACCGCTAACGGGGTTGGTGGCGCTATCACGAATCGTCAGGCCATCGTGGTTAGTGCTCTCACTCACCACCAACTCTGCGCCACCGGCGCTGGTAAGCGTATTGTTGTAAGCGGATTGCAAAGTAGTCGAACTGGACGCACCTGCGGCAGTCCAGTAGGTACCACCCCAGATCATGGTCGCTGTAGTGTTCTGGCGCATTGCAATGTCTTGCTCTATGCCCGTACCATCACCCTGATTAGCCACAAGTGTGAAATCATCAGAACCATTAGCCGCCGTCACATAGACCACTTTGCCGGCGGTTGTATTAGTCGGGCTAGGCAGCACAATCGATAGACTCAACGCAGTAGCATTAACAACGACCGCTCCATTGCTATTGACGTTCGCTAGAGTAATCGTACAGTTAACTCCGCAGTTTTGCGTGCTGGCAGTCTGGTAGGTTGGTGTAGTAATAATGACATCACCTGTCGAGCCACTGCCGTCGCCTGCCCCACCATTCAGGACAAGATTGCCGCCATTGTTGCCGCTTCCGGTCGCAGCCGCGCCGCCCGCAATATTGAGATTGTTGCCGGCACCGCTGCTTGCCTGGGCGATATTTATGGTATGGTCGAGACCATTCGTGAACTGGAAAGTAGAGCCGCCCACCGTCAGGTTGTTGCCAATTATCGCCTGCGCAGAGGCATTCAAACTTCCATTAATCGCCACTCCGTCATTAAAGCTAGCCTGTCCCGCCACCTGCAAACTGCCCACGATGTTCGTATCACCGGCGGTTAGCATACCCCCGGAACTGCCACTGCTCTGGTCGCCGCCGCTGGACAAATCACTGCCCGTCGCTCCGACCAGGTCAAGCGAACCGTTCACCAGCAGACGGGCCGTACTGGCATAAAAGATGTTTGCAGATATGCCGGGACTGGCACCGGGTGTATAGTAGCCCCCAATTATATACAGGTACCCGTTGAGCGTTACGCCGCCCTGCCACATCGCGGCCTGGGGAAGCGTCTGGCTCGAAGTGTGCCAGGTCGGAATATTACCAGCGGAGTTTATCTGCCCGTAGTACACGGTATTCACCGGCGAATACCATGGTGAGGCCCCCGCATCATTTGTGGCTCCCCCAACTAGATAGACATACCCGTTGACGACGCTTGCGGTAGCGTACGCGACGCCGACGCTGCCTGGCATCGTGCCATTGCCAGTGGTGCTGAAAGCCCCGTTTGCGCCGGTCGTGGCGTTGACAGAGGCCGTGTAAGTCGTCGCCACCGAGCTGCCGCTACCGGTAGTGCCGCCCATGAGGAGGATGTTGCCATTGACGTATACCGCCGATGCGAATCGAAGTGCCGTCGGTTCTGAATTGGCCGAAGTGGTCCAGTTCGAGACAGAGCCATCGGCATTCACCTTCCCATAGTAGACGGCTGATGACATGGTGGTATTGTAGTAGCCACCCATGACGTAGATATAGCCGTTGGCTGCCACGACCGCCGCACCAGCGACACCATTGCCGCCTGTGGGCAAGGCAGCCGCGTTCGTATGCCAGGTACCGAGCGTGCCGTCCGGGTTTATTTGAGCATACTGCACAGTACTCACGGTCGCCGTACCGGTGCCATTAGTGGCCCCGCCCAATTGGTAGACGTAACCGTTTACCACCACGGCCCCCTGGTCCATTACCAGCGCGGCTGAAGTAGTAGTTGGTCCCATATGCTCGATCTGGCCATTACTCATCACCTTGCCGTAGTAGACTTTGCCATCGATCATATTGGCGTCCCAGCCGGTCATGTCATACACGTAGCCGTTGGCCGTCACGGCCACGTTTTGGCCGAGGCCAGAGTTGTTACCAGTGCTGTCGGAGCTGTACTGCCACGGCGAAAGGTCCCCGGTGTTACCGGTGAGCACGCTGACGGCGTTGTTGGCGGTATCGACGTTGAAGTCGGCAGATCCATTGGCGTTTTGGACTTGGAAGGCTGCGGATGATGCCGCCCCGCTCACGAGCGTGGCGCCATTTATCCCCACGCTGTTGTCGACGGTCGGCGTCAAGATCACCCCGATCGAGTCGGCATAGGTGTTACTGGGCGCCAGGGTCGAAGGCGAGTAGCTGGTATTGGGGGTGAGCGCCGTGTTGTACCCGACCGTATTACTGTTAAGCGGGGTGCCGAACCAATGGAAGCCGGTAGTACCCGGGTCAACCCGCGTGGTTTGGGTGATGTAACTGTAACCGTAATACACACCGCTGCCGGTGCTGCCGGAGGTCAGCGTCGGGAACGGAACGGTCGTGCTGGAGTCGGTATTCGTAGCCGTGCCGGAAGCCGTGACACCCCAGACGGTATTGGCGCCCAGGCCGGCCGTAAACTCCTGGCTTATGAGCTCGACCCAGCAATTCGGGTTGGCAGTGTTAAACTTCACGGTAGCGGTGGTGCCGCCGACGGTAGTTACGGTACCTTCGTACATGACGACGGTGGCGCCGACGCCGTTGAAGCCACCATACACATTGGTGTTGACTTTCACCCAGTTGCTGACGCCTCCGCCCGTTATGGGAGTAGTGGGATCTAACCCTACAGAAGACGATGCTAAGGCAATGGACACGATTATTACGTCGCCCTTCGCACGATCACCAGTATTAATAGTATAGGTTTGGCTGTTCAGGGGGTTGGTTGAGTTAGATTGCTGCAGAACTGCAGTAACGTTCGTGGGCGCTGAGCTGCTGACGCCAGTAACGCCCGCGGTTGAAGTGTTGATGTTGACGTTGTTGGTGTTGACGTTAAAGATGGTCGAACCGGTGGAGTTTTGTACCTGGAGGGCGGTGCTGGAGTTGGCTGAGTTTTGCAGCGCTACCGGAGTAGACACCACTCCGCGCAGCTGGAGCTGGCCTACCAGCGGAGCCGACAACGCACCGGCACTCGACGAACCCGCCGATTGCAGCTGGACGTCGCTGATGTATGTGGTGTCGGCCGTCACCGTGCCGGAAGTTATGATCTTTAGCGTCGCAATCGTGCTGACGCCCGTAAAGTTCCCGATGGTACAAACCACGCGCTCGAAGCCGCTTGCATTCAATGTATTCGCCGCCTGGCCGTCAATGGTACACGTGTTACTGGGGTTGCCAGCACCAGAGGTTGCCGCTGCTGTCAGGTTGAGGCCGGACAGCGGTGTGCCGCTGGTTTGCATCGCGTAGAACGACACCGTGTAATACCCGCCACTCGTCGTGGGAGGCGCGGTAGTGAAATGCGTGGTCGTAACACCGTCGCCGGCCGTCGCCGTAGTGTTGAGCAGCAGCGACGTGCCGCCATTGTAGCTGTCTGAAGCCGTTGTGTTCTGGGAGCAGGTCGCACTCGCCACCACGCTCCAGTCGGTGAGCGGACAACTGCCGCTGCCGAGTGCGAACTCCGAATCGGCAATGTAGTTGGTAATGCTGTTCACCGTTTGCAGCGTACCGGTCTGGAGCACCGATTCACCGTCGGCATTCTTGACCTGTAGCGCGGTCGCGGAATCGTTACCGGTTGTCGGCTGCACCTCCTCGGTACCGGCTACGAGCAGGTTAAGATTTTGTGTGGTGCTCCAGGTATTGGTGCCGGACGTGACTATACCCAGGTGGAGTATGCTGTCGCCCGTATTGCTGTTCGAACCGATTCCCCAGTTGTTGGAGCTTTGCCATTGGCCGGTAATCGCGGCATTGCCGCTGGCGTTGTTACTGATATCCGGCAAGTAGAGATAGTTCGGCGTGGTAGTGACAGCGCCGGAACCGATCGAGACCTGGTTGTGAACGGTGTCGACATTGAAATTACTGACGCCCGAGGCGTTCTGCACCTGGAAGGCGTTCGTCAGGTTGCTGCCGCTATTCACCATGAGCGGCGAGGTTACCGGGCCTTCGAGTGAGGTAGCACCATCGATATTGACGCTACTGCTCGTAGCGGTGATGATGGCGGCGACGGCGTCAGAGGTTACAGTTGTACCAGTATTTGCTACGGCCGTCGGGCTGTAAGTTGTGCCCTTAACCATAGTCGGGTCGTACGCAACAACGTTGGTAGTGGTCGGAATTGGCCAATAGCTGAAGCCGGGCGTGCTTCCGGCGGCACCGGTGCCGTTCGTATAGCCGTATCCCCAGTATAGGCCGCCGTTCTCGCTGGCAGTAAGCGATGGATAGGTTAAGGTCAAAGAAGCCGAATTAGTTTGTTGTCCGGCGGTAGTAACGTTCCAGTTGGTGCTGGCACCAAGCGTGGACGAGAACTCCTGCGCTACCATCTCACAACCACTCCCGCCGACACTACAGCTTGTACTGTAGTTCGCCGTTATGGTGGCGCCACCGGTAGTACTCGTGGCTACACCTTCCCAAATCTCTTCGTGAAGCACGCCATCGTTGTAAGTCACAAGGTGCCAAGTAGTTACGTCGCCGCCGCTCACGCTTACTATTCTATTGTTAAGGTTACCCTTTGTTGCCAGAATCACGAGATCACCGATGTTGGTTGGCGTAAAGCTTAAAGTATGTACACCTGAACCATTGCTGTGTGCTTCATTGACGTACGTCGGTGCGACCGAGTAGCCGATATTGACCGGATTGGTGGCGTTCGTACCGATGGATATGATACCGCCGCTGGCCGCTTGGATGCCGACTGCGCCAGTGCCGTTTCCACCTTGGATGGTGGTGGTGCTATTCGATCCGCTCGTCGTACCGATTGCCACAACCTCGGCACCGGTACCGGTAACACTGCCATTGCCGATGTTGACATTGGTGTTTCCGGAAGAGATAGCACCGTTGCCGATGTTTACGGTCTGGGCGGCACCGCTCGAAGTTGCCAGGTTGAGCGTTGAGGCAAGCGTCGAGCTGCCTACTGAACCGATGTTGACGATGCCGTTCGTCGTGTCGACGCCGATTAGGTTTGTACCGGCAGAGTTCTGGACCTGGAAGGCAGTGGTGGAGTTGGAAGTATTCTGTAAGGTCAAGGGTGAGATGACCGAGCCGTTCAGGATAAAGTTACCGGAATTGTAATCCGTAGCCGCACCAGCCTGCTCCAGCTGGACGGCATCAACATCCCAGGTTGAGCTGTTGGAGTTGGTCTGGGCAATTTGAATGTAGCCGCTGGTAGTCGGTGTCGTGGCACTACTGACTGAGCATGAGTACCGCTCCCAGCCGCCGGTGACCGGTCCGGTCTGGCCGGATACGGTGCACGTATTCGTAGCCGAGCCATCAGGTGAGTATGTCACCTGGAAGGTCGGTGCCGTGCCGGAGATAAGTAGTGAGTACCAGGATACCGTGTAGGTCGTAGACGCGGCGGTGAGCACGGGGTTTAAGTTGTACTTAAGCCCGCCGGTTGTTGCCGTGGATATGGCTACCTGGGCGGCTGCCGTACCGCTGTACGACTGGGTCGCATCACGCGTCAGTGTGGTCGAACCGCCGACTCCTGTCCAGCCGGTGCCGGAACCGCCAGCCAAACCGCTCTCGAAATCCGGGTTCGGCAAGAGGTTATTGTTGTCACTGGTGTCGACATTAAAAATGTTCATGCCGTTAGTGTTCTGGATGTTCAAGGTATTTACGGCATTTGATGTCGAAGCAATGGTGACCGGTGAATTAACAATACCGCCGACCTGGACATTACCTGCCCCGTAACCTACCTGCCCCGTCGTGTTGGTAAGCTGCACGGCATCAACATAGAAGACGTGCGAAGTCGTGCCGGATTCACCAATGTTGATCGACGTCATGGTACCGCTGGAGGCCGTGAAGGTGCACCAGTAGCGCTGGAAGCCGTTGACGCTGACTTTGTTGGAATTCAACGTACAACCGGTCGAGAGCGTCATGCCGTTGATCGTCACGGCCAGGTCGGCGAAGGAATTAGCGATAGTCTGTGCTTCCGCGTAGAAGCTCAGCGTCCAGGTGCCGGCACCGCTCGGTGCGGCAGTGAAGCCGGTCACCTGGGCACCGCCATTGGCGGTAGTGCCGGACGTTACTTGCAGGCTATCGGGGCCGTCATAGCTTAAGGAAGCGGTGGTATTCTGGGAATCACCCGACCCGGTACCGGTATGCGTCCATCCGGTTAGGCCCGACTCAAAGCTCGGGTTGGTTATGAGGTTCGTTGTTGTCGTGTCGACTGTCAAAGCGTTTGTACTGTTGGAGTTCTGCACTTGGAAGGCGGTAGTGGAGTTACTGGTTATGCTCTTAACTGTCGTACCGCCGGAGCCATTGTTAGTCTCAAGCAAGATGTTGCCTGAGCCAGCGTATACGTTCGTAGCCGAACTGCCATCCGTACTGCCGATGTTCGTTAGCTTAGCGGCACTGCCGCCGGTCTTGGTATTAACGTTCACCGTAGTAGCTTCGTCGTTACTGACGGCACCAATGTCTACCGTATTGGCAACGGCAGCGTTGCCGATGTTAATCGTACCCGTGCTCGCAGCCTGAACGGATATAGCGCTGGCACCGGAACCGCCGTTGATGGTCGTGGTACTATTCGATCCGCTCGTCGTACCGATTGCCACAACCTCGGCACCGGTACCGGTAACACTGCCATTGCCGATGTTGACATTGGTGTTTCCGGAAGAGATAGCACCGTTGCCGATGTTTACGGTCTGGGCGGCACCGTAGCCGGTACCAATATTGGCCGTGGAGCTGACCGCACTGCTGCCGGTGTAGCCGACGTTGACCGTACCGCCGCTGCTACTGCTGTTCACATTAACGCCCAGTAAGGTATTACTGCCATTGCTGCTGCTGTCGGTCACATTCACGAGTGCAGTCGTAGCCGTCTGTCCATTGGCAGCCTGCAACAGCAACCCGGTCTGACCCACCCCCGTCGGCTGGATCATTAAGGCGGCCGATGAGTTATTGGTACCGATACCGACATTGCCATTGGCCTTGATGTCCAAGCGGTCGTAGCCGTAGCGGGCGTAGGAGAGGCCTGAAGCCGAAGTGGCCGCCGCACTGTAGAGCGTCAAGTGGGTATTGTCGGTAATACTAGCGATGGTGCCGATGTTTGATTCACCATTGATCATGATACTGTCACCTGGCTGGAAGGTAGTCGTAAAGCTCGTGCCGCTACCGACGATCGCGGTCGTGCCGTAGGTCGTGACCGTACCGGCTCCGACTACCCCGCGGTAGTAGGTCTGGCCGGAGGCACTGCCGAAGCTGACCGAGGTGGTCAGGCTGGTGTCGCTCGAGATGGCGGTTACCGTCGCCAGCACGCTGCCGATCTGGATGACATCACCGACCTGGAAGTACTGGGTGAACTGGGTACTGCTGCCGGTCACGGTAGTCGTACCATTGGTGGTCACCGTACCGACACCGGTGCCGGTCTCAGCGAACTGGCCGACATCATAGGTGCCGGCCTGGTAGGCCCTAAAGGCGACCGTACTGCCAGTGTTGACGTTGAGCTTGGCGTTGGGAACGTTGTTCTGGCCGACGGTGAGGGTGGTGCCGGCTTTACTGCCAATGACGGCATTTTGGGCAATGGTGGTAGTACCGGTAGCCGTGCCGCTGGTGCCGGGACCGATATTGACGTTGCTGGTAGAGCCATTGGTGGTGCTCGTCCCAATATTAATCGTCTGGGTATAGGTATTGCCGGCACTAGCGCCAATGTTGATGGTATTGTTGCCGGTTGAGGTTTGGCCGAGCGTGATGGCACCAGTAGTGCCGGTACCACCAATAGTTACGGCACCGGTCGTCACGTTGGTCCCTAGATTGATGCCGCCACCCGTAGTTGAGGCGTTGGCGGCACCAATGGTCAGGGTGTTGGCCGTACCACTCCCCGTAGCATCAAGGGTATTGAGCAACCCCGTCCCGGAGATATTGAAGTTACCGGTCTGCTGGGTGCCCGGGGAGGAGGACTGCAGTGCCAACAGGCCAAAGCTGCCGCCTAAGTCAGGCAGGGTGATGGTGTTGGCCTGCGTGGTGTCGGTCATGAACTGCAGCGTGTCTGTGTAGGTTCCCTGCAGTTCCTGGAGCTGGCTGGCACTGTACGCCTGGAAGGCATACGGTACGCCCGTCAGCTGGATGCGGGGGCTCATCTGCCCGTCCCAGGTGACACTGCTGCCGCTGGTACCGCCGATGTCCATGGTGAGGTATAAGTTCTGGGCCCAGTTGATGGTACCCGGGAAGGCAGTGTTACTGCCGAGATTGACACTCAGGTAGCCGTTGGCCACGTGGATACGGACGTCACTGCTGCCGGCGCCGCTGTTGTAGGTATACTGTTCACTCCACAGACAATTACTGTCCGTACCACAACCGGTGTCGGTACTGCCGCTGGATGATGAAGCATTGAAGAGGTGGAAGGAGACGTTGTAGTTACCATCCGGAGCGATACTGCCACTGGCGTTTTCCAATCTGGCCTGGAAGTTAAGGGTGTTGTTGGTGGCGGCGTAAGACTGGGCGGGGGTAAAGGCGAAGATGTAGGCGAAGGCGAAGCTGAGGGAGAGTGAGGTAATAGTGGCAACGGTCTTCAGTTTGCCAGCATATTTGCGGGTATTAACAGCAATACCTTTCAAGAGGCTACTCTTCACAAGACACACAAACAGCATGCCATTCAGAGCGCCAATTGTCTTCCGGGCACTAACAGCAGTACCCTTCCAAACACAATCTTGCTTGAAGGTAACAATAGCAGCTATCCGCAAGTGATGATTTTGCCGGAAGGCAGTCTTAAAGACGCCTCGTAAGCCAAATATCTGCTTGAAGACACTACCTAGCCTGCGCACAAAGCCGTAATATAGCTTGAACGCAAAAGCCAACATAACCGGTTTTCGCGGTTTTGGTTTAAACATTTAGTTGTTGATTTGTGTTGTGTGGTGCCACGATTTTAAGTGACCCCGTGTTTATATGTATTGTGCACGGATGAACAGAAATCCCGAAGAATTTCCACCAATCCGTAATGCCTATTATCCATTAGCGCTATATGCTAAAGCAACCGAAAATGAACACAAAATTGGCACTCAAAAAGGCCGTAAAAAACAGCGTATGATTAATGAAATTCCGTTGTAAATCGAATAACATAATAACGCTACCGGTGGTTTCGTCTATTCACTGCCGGTCAGCTCATCACGTGAGCGCATTTTAGCGTTGTACGAGTAACAATGGGGTGCAAAAATGCCAACAGTCTATCCACAATGCCCTTCCGGAGTCGGAATTATGCAGCCTTATTGTTTCCGGGTTCCGTTCTTTTATCAGCCTTTTCGAATGCCAAAGTAAACGGTGCGTCGTCGACGGCACAGCTTGCCTGATAACCGAGCGTCGTGTCGAATGACAACTCTACCGCCAGGGTTTCATCGGCTATGGTCTGTGCATGTTCGTTTATGGCCCTGCGCAATTCATCGCTGGTTGTCGATAAACTTAGGTGAATCCTGTCGTCAACTTTGAGCCCCGCCTTTTTACGCTCGTTCTGGACGTGGCGTATGATTTCCCTGACCATTCCCTCTCGCCGTAACGCGGGTGTAAGCTTTGTGTCCAGCTCTGTCATTCGTAAGTTGCTAATCTGGTGTAATTCAGGTTCAATCTCGAACCGCACCTCCTTGATGTTGAGTTCCTCACGGACAATCTGCTCGTAAAACGGGAATTCATTTTTGGCAACCTGCCCGCTTAGGTACAGCTTCACTTTTTGGAGCGGCTGTCGAACTTTGAGCTTTGCAGCCGCACGCTGAGATAGACCCTGCTCAATACCTCGCCGGATGTCAGCCATAGTCTGCAGGACGACCTCGTTGGAGTGCCCTACCGCCGGCCAGTCACGCAAATGCACCGATTCTCCACCGGTGAGCTTTTGGTATAGTTCTTCAGCCAAAAAGGGCGTAAACGGCGCCATTACATGCGCCAGCTGTACCAGCACGTAATGAAGCGTTTGGTAAGCGCTCTGCTTATCAGCATCGTCGTCACTCTTCCAGAAGCGGCGGCGAGACCGACGTACGTACCAGTTCGAAGCGTCATCTATAAACGGCAGTATGGGCGCTAACGCATTTGGGACATCATAGCGCTCCATACTCTGCTCGACTTCGTTGATTAACTGATGCAACCGGGAAACTACCCATTGGTCAAGCGGGTTTTCGGTCGAGGTGAGCGGATCAGCAAGGACGCCATCCCATTCCCAGCCATCAACATCAGCGTAAAGCGTAAAGAAGTCGTACATGTTCCAGACCATGCTGCAGCTTTCTCGAGACATCGGCTACGTCTTTATCGACAAGCGAGAAGTCTTCCCCGTTCAGAACCGGTGAAGAAAGCAGTAAAAATCTTAGCGCATCTGCCGAATACTCGTCCATCAGCAGATTCGGATCGGTAAAATTGCCGAAATGCTTGCTCATCTTGCGTCCATCGTTGCCGGCAAGCGTGCCGGTCACGATGACGTTTTTGAAAGCGTTCTTCGCAAACAGACCGACACTGACCGCATGCAGGTAATAAAACCAGGCACGAACCTGTCCGACATACTCAACAATAAAGTCGGCCGGGAAGCTCTGCTCGAACTTTTCGACATTCTCAAACGGATAATGAAACTGGGCAAACGGCATCGATCCGCTCTCGAACCAACAGTCCAATACCTTGTCTATACGCCTGTATGCAA
This sequence comes from Candidatus Saccharimonadia bacterium, assembly GCA_963810525.1. Taxonomy (GTDB): domain Bacteria; phylum Patescibacteriota; class Saccharimonadia; order Saccharimonadales; family UBA4665; genus JAICLK01. Next base: position 654,597 of record CAWENB010000003.1, on the reverse strand, counting down.
CTCCATCAATTGTAAAGGTCACATCATCAATCCACGGTCGATGATAGTCTACGAGCTCTATTCCAGATATCTCCTTAAGTTCAGCGTAACTTCCAATCACTTTGATATGTTCTTTACCGCTTTTATCAATTCCCTTCCAGACCGGCATGGCGGTTGCCCAAAATCGATCGCGGCTCAGGTTCCAATCGGGTGCACTTTCAACGGTTTTCTCGAACCGGCCGTGCTTGATATGTTTCGGGAACCAATTGACGTTGCCGTTTTGTTCTAGCATCTGTCCACGCTGGCCTTCTATGTTCATGAACCAGCTCGGGTGCGCCCGGTACATAAGCTTGGTGCCGCAGCGATGACAATGCGGATAGCTGTGGGTGATGTATTCAACCTTCCAGACGACGCCTCTCCCGTGTAAAGTTTTGGCTATCGGTTTGTTGGCGTCCCAGACATACTGGCCTTTCCACTCCCCGCTCTTATAAAAACCGTTATCATCGATATTGCTGACGGTCGGAAACCCTTCAATTTGAGCCAGCTCAAAATCTTCCTCACCGTAAGCCGGAGCCAAATGCACCACGCCAGTTCCTTCATCAAGGCTGACATAGTCCGCATGCCAAACTTTGTGGGCATTTTTACCACGATCTTCGAACAACGGTTCGTAGCTTTTACCCACGAGCTCCTTCCCTTTCAAAGTACGCAATGTAGTGTATGGTACAACGTTATGCTTCTCGTCCGTCAGCACCTTATCCGCGAGTTTTTTTGCCAGGATTAATCGCTGCCCGTCTTCAAGCTTAACTTCGACATAGGTAAAGTCTTCATTGACGGCAACCGCCGTATTCGCCGGGAGTGTCCAAGGGGTAGTCGTCCATGCCAGCAAGGAAACGTCATCGCCCTTCAGCTTGAATTTGACGTACACCGAAGGATCGGTGACATCCTGGTATGAATTATCCATGGCGACTTCAGCCTTACTTATAGGCGTGGCATCTCGTGTACAATAAAGTAGAACCTTTTCGCCTTCGTAAATCTTCCCTTCCTCATACAGTTTCTTAAAGGCCCACCAGACTGACTCCATATAGTCTTTGTCCATCGTGCGATAGGCGCCTTTAAAATTAACCCAGCGGCCGATTCGATCAATCGTATCTTCCCAAAGTGAACCGGTCAACACCATATTCTCGCGGCAGGTGGTGATGTACTCCTCGAGCGTTACTTTTGTGCCAATATCGCGTCTATCTCGTATACCAAGCTTCTGCTCGGTAAACACCTCTGCCGGCAAGCCGTGGCAATCCCAGCCCCACACCCGTTCGACCCTTTTGCCTTTCATTGTCCAGAAACGGGGCACCGCGTCTTTGACAATAGAACTCAGCAGTGTGCCGTGGTGCGGTACGCCGGTGATAAATGGCGGCCCGTCATAGAACACGAATGCATTGCTCTTTGAACGCATGTCGACGGATTTCTCGAACGTCTGGTGCTCCTTCCAGTGGCGTACAAGATCTTTTTCGTATTCGATTGGTTTTCGGCGTGTGCCTTGTTTAAATTTCATGCCGGTCCCTTCTATGAAATTCAAAAATCACCCTTTCAGACTGCCGGATCCGTTATCCACGGAGGTACCATCCGGCTTCCCTTTAGGTGATCCTAAAAAGCGCTCGTTTACCGCTGTAACGGGCTTACCCGTCGGGTTCTACTAAGCATAATACTTTTCTTCCCGCTGCATTCGTGGTTGATAGCCACTCACTCATCGCCGCAAATGACGATAAAACACATTTCCCAATTTGCACTTTCTACTATAGTGGAACTGTGCACAATCTTCAAGGCACCTCACGGTATGTACATATAGCCGACGAGTTCGTCCATGAGCGGCAGATTTTCACCTACCCAGGATTTCACCAATTGCCCGTCATCACCCAAAACCAGCACTGCGGGATGCTGCATTATGTCGTATAAGCTGGCCGTGGCCGTACCGTCGCGACTGTCGATGTCTATCACGTCCAGTTTATCGGCATTAGATTCATGCTGATATTTGAAATCCCGAATAAAGCTTTCCACGGCGCGACCATGTTCGGAATTCGGCCGGTACAACACTAGCAGTTTCATATACATTAAGCTTAGCACGTGCATTTGCCATGCTCAAAGTTGATCATGAGTTCTCTGCTTGGCACACGTTTTTACACGCCTCAGGTTGACGTTTGAAAGATAAGCAGTTTAAATAGACATGTATAAAGTTTTAGGAATGGCGATGAGTGGCTTGACATTTCCCGCATTAGTTTTTGAGGCTGCGTAAGGTCTATGGGTTTAAATTTGGGGCGGTTTACAGGTCCGGTGAACGCGCGACACGCGTCCATCTTCGCCGCCTCTACCCTGCTCTTTGCGATAGTTTTCATTTCGACCACCAGCGCCGTGTCACCATCCGTAACCGATATCACGATTGACGGTTCACAAGCTGGGCCCGCATTTCAGGGTGTTGGTGCAATTTCCGGCGGCGGCGGCAACTCGAGATATCTCATAGATTATCCTGAACCCGAGCGCAGTCAGATACTTAATTATTTGTTCAAACCAGACTATGGAGCGAATATCCAACTGCTTAAGCTGGAGATCGGCGGCGATGCCAACTCTACGGACGGTGCCGAACCTTCAATTGAGCACACTCAGGGGCAGCTTGATTGCAACTCAGGTTACGAATGGTGGCTGGCCGAGCAAGCGGTGGCACGTAACCCCAATATAAAACTCTACGGCCTGCAGTGGGCGGCGCCGGGCTGGGTCGGCAACGGCAATCAGACATTATGGACGCATAAAGACGTTAATTACGTAGTCGACTGGCTTAACTGCGCTAAATCGCACAATCTTAGCATTAGTTACATTGGCGGCTGGAACGAGGCCTCCTACGACGCAAATTGGACCAAGAATCTGCGCACCGCACTCAATCTTCATGGCTACGGGAACGTTCAGATCCTTCTGTCCGACCAGGACCCGACTACCGACTGGGCAGTGGCTAACGCGATGGCTTCGGATTCGAGCTTCGATGCAGCTGTCAGTGTCGTCGGCGAGCATAATCCATGCCAGGCCCCGACTACCGGCTTTGTGTGCACCACGACGCCCACAGCACGAAGTCTAGGCAAACCCTTATGGGCTTCCGAGCTTGGCGCTATGGACTCGAATGGAGGCGCTGCCGCGATGGTACGGTCAATCAATAACGGCTACATCCAGGCCGGCCTTACCGGTTTCCTGGAATGGCCGCTTGTAAATTCGATAGCACCGGGGCTTCCTTTTGAGAACCGCGGCCTCATTACGGCAGACCAGCCGTGGTCCGGAAATTACAGCGTCAATAAGATGATGTGGGCGATCGCCCAGACCACCCAGTTCGTCGACCAAGGTTGGCTGCATGTCGGCGGCGCCAACAAAACCATCGGCAACAGCGGCACCTACAATACTTACCAGAAGCCGGACCACTCCGCGTGGTCGATGGTCGCCGAAAACACCAGCTCGTATGCTGGTCAACAGGTGCTGCCGCAAACTGTCAAGGTCAGTGTAAAAGGCGGACTTAATGCCTCTACAGTGCACGTCTGGGAGACGAATCTCTGGAGCAATAACGCTAGCGGCTGGTTCGTGCACCAAGCGGACATACTTCCGTCAGATGGCACATTCTCATACACGATACCGGCCGGTTACGTGGTCACATTTACTACGACTAGCGGCCAATCGAAAGGCGCAGGCTCGCAGCTTCCGAATAAAATTATGCAGCTGCCCTTCACTGCAACCCCTGATGGCAGCAATGAACCGGTAGACTTCAGCCCGATGGACGGGGCGTTTGTATATACCAATTGCCAAGGTGGAATAACCGGAGAATGTATTCAACAAATGGCACCTGAAACACCGGTCTATTGGAGCCACAGTACGCACGAGCCACGCTTCCCTTATGGTATCGTAGGAGATAAACATTGGGGTAATTACAACGTTACTACCGATGCGCTGTTCGAGACTGCCGGCTCGACAGCCGGTGTTATCGGCAGATACGGCAATCAGTCCAGTAACGTTGGTGATATCGAACGATTTGACGGTTACGAGTTGACGCTGAACGACAGCGGGTCTTGGAACCTGTATAAGAACTCGAACGGCAGTGGTAGGACGACACTGGAAAGCGGTATCATTGCCCCACCCGGACTGCACTCGTGGCATACTATTTCTCTCGATATGCTCAATGGCACCATCACCGGTATTATTGACGGCCAGACGGTTTCTACCATAGCCGATACGTCTTACGGTTCGGGTCTCGCCGGTATCGAAAGCAGCTGGACTAATGTGCAATTCAAAAATTTCAGTGTAAACCCCCTGACCACGACCGGCCCAATAAAGTCCGGCATTGACGGCAAGTGTCTTGACGACTACGGAAACGGAACGGACGACTTAACTAAAGTAGATATATTCACCTGCAATGACGGAGCGGCTCAGAATTGGACGATTAGCAGCACCGGCACTATCGAAATCAACGGCAAGTGCCTCGACGCTTATCAAGGAGGCGTTGCCAATGGGACGAAAACGGATTTGTTTAGCTGCAACGGTACAGGTGCGCAACAATGGATATCGAACGGTGCGGCATTGGTTAACCCGGAGTCTGGCAAGTGCCTCGACGATCCGTCGTTCTCCACCGTTAATAACACCCAGCTAGATTTGTGGACGTGCAATGGCGGGATTAACCAGGTATGGTATCTGCCATCTTGATAACGTTGCGCCCCTCTTCTTGCTCAACAGGTAATTTAGACTTTTTACAACAACCCTCATTTAACCGAGAGAAAAGTAAGTTTAGATATCGTTGTGAAAGAAACGGTAGAATATTAATTCTTACTATTACAGAGCGAGGCTCGTTTACTGCAATGTAATTAGTAGCCAGACAAGGTTGCTGGTGTCTTGGTTGCTGGTAGATTTGCCGAGTATAGACCCCGGTTTCGGACCGCCGCTTGCTTGAATAGTACCTTCGCTAGCACTGGTCACCAGGAGTTCACCAGGCGCGATAGGTACGGGCACATTACCATTTTGGTCCTTTGTCGTATCAACTTCGGCTTGTACCCACCCGCCGACCGCAACATCGATACTATCGCCCGCATTGGCCGCATCGTTGACCGCTACACCGATGACACGCGTATCTTCAGCAGTGGTCGTAGTCGTTACCTGCCCTACGTTACCAGGGGAACTATCGAGTACGACCACACTTCCGGCCTTAATAGGCTTGCTGGCGATAAACTGCTTAATGGTTGCCTGGCGCGTATTAACCTTTGCCGTTAGCAAGGTGTCGCCCGCGAACTGCGCCGTACCCTTCACGGTCAGGTTGCCGTTCAGGGTGGCATCACCGGATAGTTCGAGCGTATCGAGGCTCGTATCACCCGACACCGCCAACGCACTAATGGTCGCATCTCCATTCACCATCAGTCCCTGCGTGGTAGTGGTGCCGGCAACCGTCAGGTTGGCTCCGAAAGTACCATTTCCGTTCACGGTCAGGCCGCCGCTAATCGAAGCACTTCCCTGAATCTGATCACCGTTTGAAGTATTACCCGGATCATCAAACCCGACGTGGAGCTGTACCGTGATTTCATCAGTGCTCTGCGTGCCATCGTAGGCTTCAAGGGCAGTACCAATGATATTGCCGGGTGCAGTGGCCTTCATCGCGACCCCGGGAGTAGATGACGAGGTTAATGGGTCGCCTGGGGATATGGGGCCGTTCTGTAAGCTAACTTTGACAGGCACGCGCCCGGTTAGAGCCAAAACAACCGAGTGTCCATCGTCCCGACCGGCAGTCTCGTAAGGATTAGTTGAGACGACGCCGACGAGATGTGGATCATCCGGTGCGGACGCGTCCTTCACGGTAGTTGGGCTGTCGCCTACGGTTAAGACGTCTCCAGGCTGCGGCACAGAACTACCGCTGTAATCTATCCATTCCGAATAGTCGGCCGGCGGCGAGGCAGTAGAATTGTTGCCGGTCGGGCCATAGCCAATAAACTGCCATGTGCCGGCAAGGTACATCACCAGATAATTGTAGTGCTGGGGCGTTGATGAGCTGGTCGTATTGTTGCTTATTGTCGTCCCGTTAATTTCCACCGTAACCGTGTCATTATAGCCATGTTCCGACGAGGAAGCGCTCGAAATTGCGATCATTGCGCCGTCCGTGTTCGGCACTCCGGTGATGTTATATGTTATGGTGACGGCGGAACTATTCGAGCTGTTTTGATTAGTCAAAACATATGCGAAAGCCGTCTGCGGAACATATACAGTTTCATTAGAATTAAAGCTTGAAGTGTTTGTGTATGTAGATGCATCTAGAGAGCCCCCTAGATCCACCTGGTCGGTACTCGTATCAACACCGAAAACCATATTCCCGTCAGCATCCTGAACCTGGAAGGCAGATTGGGAGTTGATGGGATTCTGCAAGGTCAGTTGCCCGGTATTGTTCAAACTCAGCGCTGTGCCAGAGGGGTTATTAAGTGAAACATTCGCGTACATTTCGAACTGATCGAAATACCAGCCAGTGTAGCCGCCCACGCCACCGCCGGAGCCGCTAGACGGCCAGCTGCCGTATGAAAACCCACTGAGAATATCATATTCCGACTCACTGTTCGTATTGTCATGTTTCAGAACGTTATACGTCGAGTAAGTACCTGAGTTATTCGGCAGGTTGCTTGCGAAACAGAGCCAGTACCACTCATTCGCATGTACCTGCACAGAAGAAGACAACGTAAAGGTATTGGATCCGGACGTCAGGGTGGTTGATGAGCTGCTACCAAGCAGCTGTCCGATGGCATTGCCTGATTCGGGGGCATTATAGATAGCGGCTTGGCCCGACTTGTACGTTGAATTGATATTATAAACCCCTGCGGTAATCGTACTTACCGTCCCGGTGTAATAATTCCAATACAAGCTGCAATTGTAAACGCCGTTATTGTATGTGTCAGTGGTGCCGCTGGTTGACGTATCGCCAAATGTATTGGTACCACCAGTATCGCCGATGAGATCGACTGCCGTTTCAGCCCACCAGCCGAACCCACCGCCCCAACTCATGGTCATGGTTTTGCCGGTTGATTGTTTATCAGATACGCCAACATCCATGTAGTTATAGGTATTATTACTCGAATCCGGATAATCACAGTATTCAAGTTCTGGAGTCTGGCCGGCGCCGGGCCCGATTTGCTCGTCAAAGGTCGTCGTACACTGCGATCCAGCGTACACAGCGGCATTATCCACCACGAGCCGGTTGGCCGGCCAGGCATCGGTCAGCTGGGGTGCTCCGGTCTGAGAAGCCGACGATGCCTGGAAGCTCCCGTAAGGAGTAGTCTGGTTAACGTTAAACCAGCTCGATATCGACATAAAGTACGATGCATTTCCACTAGCGCTCGAAGAAACCGATATCGCGTGCGTGCCGACTGCCGGCTGTTTGAGGCCAAACAACCAGGTACAGTAGACACCAGTTGAGCTAAAGTACGTCTTGCCAATCAGCGACATGCTGGTGCCGTTATAGGTGATCGACAGGGTATTGGTGCAAGTACTCAAGGCGTCATTTATCTGAATCAACATGTAGCGATCAGTGAAGTTGCCCACGGTATAGTTGCCCGGGTTCCAGGTCGTGCTTGTCGTACCCGTCTGCCAATATGTGGCTGAAGAATCAAACTTGGGCAGATTATTGGAGCTACTGGTGTTGCCCGGCACTGTGAGGTTGAATTCGCCGGTACTGTCGGTGCCGAGCGTAATCTGGTTACTGTCGCCACTGTCGTCAAAGGCAAGCTGGCCGTTCATGTTTGCCGAATCGCCAAGCACCGCCTGGCCATTGGACGTGTCGACTGCAAACACCTGGTCTCCGGAGCTATTCTGCAAAACCGAGAAAGCCTGGGTATTGTCGGAGTAGGACTTGAATTGACTGCTGCCGTCGGTATAGATAGTTTCGGCATCGGCACTGTTATTATTCGTAAATAAGCCAAAGTTATTATCGGTGTAAGTGCCGACAGCTCCGCCATTGGTATCATCGAGTGCGCTACCGAGCGCTACGGTGCCGTCGGTCTGCATCCATCCGTAATCATCATTGCCCGTATTAAGGGTCAGGGCTTCGCCGGCACCGCCACAACTGCCATCGATACCGACACAGTCATTATTCGTGCTGACTTTCAGCACATCAATACTGCTGCCGCTGTCATAGACATCAAGCGCCGTATCAGTGCCGCTGGCCGGCTGTACCCACATAGTGTTGGCGAAGGTGTCGCCGTATTGGGCGTAGAAGGTACCACCGGCCACGCCGGTGGGCAAGCTGGCCTGTAGGGCGGTTGTGGGCGTCCACTGCCAGCCGGCATAACTGCTATATTGTTGGTTGTTAATACCCGGCGCGTAGGCCCATTGTTCATAGTTGTTGTTTATCTGGCCCCACAGCTCCACGATAGTGTCGGAACCGTTATTGGTGGTGACAACAGCGGCGATGTTGCTGGCATTGATACCCTCGGCGACGCCGTTGACAGTGACGTCCACGTAGGGCAGCGATCCCATCGCAGGCTGCTGCTTCACACGGGCGCTGATGGTTGCCTGGTCGGCAGCCTCGTCACCACCGTCGTAGCCGCCGAGAACGTTGATAGTCGTGTCACAGTCATCGTATTGCGTCTGGATATCGCAGTAGCCTAGCTCCGCCCAGTAGCCGGCATCACTGCTACCCGTGCCATCGGTCAGCATGCCTTGCTGCTGGACAGCGCCGCCGACATCAAGAGTGACTCCGGAGGCCGGGCCGTTGCCGGAGGTTAGCGACGTGTAGCCGACATCGGCTTGCCAGTCGTTCGTATCAACCTGGAACATGGTATTACTGTTGGCATCCTGTACTTCCAGGGCGTTTTCTGACCAGTCATTGTTCTGGATCGTCTCACCGCCGTCCGTAATGGTCTGTACGGTATTGCCGACGGTATTGGTGATGGAGGAGCCGGAGGTGACACTGACATCGTTCGCTGCGCTATTGCCAATATTGACGTAACCAGTTGAAGTGCCCGCATTGATGTTAGTGTCGTTATTGACGTTATTGTTGAGGTTGAGGCCACCGGAGCCGGATTGGATGTTGGTGGTAGAGCTGCCGCTGGTCGAACCAACGGTCACCGTCTGATTACCGTTACTGGCATTGCCAATATTGACGGTTGCATTAACCGCACTGCTGCCGTTGTAGCCTACGTTGACTGTATCACTACCGCTACCATTCGCCGTGATGCCAAGCAGGCTATTGCTGCTGCTATCCTGGACATTCATCAGCGTAGCCGTCTGTCCATTGGCAGCCTGGAGCAGCAACCCGGTCTGACCCACCCCCGTCGGCTGGATCATTAAGGCGGCCGATGAGTTATTGGTACCGATACCGACATTGCCATTGGCCTTAATGTCTAAGCGGTCGTAGCCGTAGCGGGCGTAGGCCAGTCCGGAAGCCGAAGTGGCCGCCGCACTGTAGAGCGTCAAGTGGGTATTGTCGGTAATACTAGCGATAGTGCCGATATTTGATTCGCCATTGATCATGATGCTGTCGCCAACTTGGAAGGTAGTGGTAAAGCTGGTGCCGCTACCGACGATCGCGGCCGTGCCGTTGGTAGTGACCGTACCGGCTCCTACTACCCCGCGGTAGTAGGTCTGACCGGAAGCCGAGGAGGTGAAGGCGACACCGACGGCCAGGTGGGTATCGTCAGTGATCGATGAGATGGTACGTAACTGGCTGCCGATCTGGATGGCATCACCGACCTGGAAGTACTGGGTGAACTGGGTACTGCTACCGACCACATTGACCGTGGCATTGGTAGTCACCGTACCGACACCGGTGCCGGTCTCAGCGAACTGGCCGACATCATAGGTGCCGGCCTGGTAGGCCCTAAAGGCGACCGTACTGCCAGTGTTGACGTTGAGCTTGGCGTTGGGAACGTTGTTCTGGCCGACGGTGAGGGTGGTGCCGGCTTTACTGCCAATGACGGCATTTTGGGCAATGGTGGTAGTACCGGTAGCCGTGCCGCTGGTGCCGGGACCGATATTGACGTTGCTGGTAGAGCCATTGGTAGTGCTCGTCCCGATGTTAATGGTCTGGGTATAGGTATTGCCGGCACTAGCGCCAATGTTGATGGTATTGTTGCCGGTTGAGGTTTGGCCGAGCGTGATGTTGCCGGTAGTCCCGGTCCCGCCAATAGTTACAGCACCGGTCGTCACGCTGGTGGTTCCTAGATTGACGCCGCCGGTGCCTGATTGGATGGTGACGGCTGAAGCGCCGGTAGTATTGCCGATTGTGACCGTTTGAGCGATGGCGTTGGTGGCGATGTTAATGCCGCCAGTTCCTTGACTCTGTAAGTTTAGGGCACCAGTGCCGGACTGAACGGTGACTGCAGTCGCACCCGTAGTGTTTCCGACTACGATAGTCTGAGCCACGGCATTGTTGCCGACACCTAGAGTACCGGTTCCTTGGGTCTGGAGGCTTAAGTTGCCGGTACCGGATTGGATGACAGTCGAACTGGTAGAGTTAGTGGAACCAACCGTCGTAGTATGGGTAGTGGCATTGGTACCAATGTTGACGGCGCCAGTGCCGGAGTTAATAACGACACTGGTTGCTCCGGTACTGTTGCCGATTGTGACCGTTTGAGCGATGGCGTTGGTGGCGATGTTAATGCCGCCAGTTCCTTGACTCTGTAAGTTTAGGGCACCAGTGCCGGACTGAACGGTGACTGCAGTCGCACCCGTAGTGTTTCCGACTACGATAGTCTGAGCCACGGCATTGTTGCCGACACCTAGAGTACCGGTTCCTTGGGTCTGGAGGCTTAAGTTGCCGGTACCGGATTGGATGGTTGTAGCGCTAGTGCTGGCCGTACTGCCGAGCGTAACCGTCTTAGCAGCAGTGCCGCCGGTACCGAAGTTCAGCGTTTCCGTTCCGGTACCAGTACCGATAGCTATAGTTCCGGTCTGAGCACCGGAGCTATTTCCGATAGTTATGGTGCCTGAAGTTATACTGCCACCGATGTTGATAGCACCGGTTGTAGTGGCCGAAGAACCTACAGTTAGCGTGTTAGCGCTGCCGGAGCCGGTGGCGTCGAGGGTACCTAGTTGGCCTTCACCGCTGATGTTGAAGTTGGCTGAAGACTGTTGGGAAGTCTGATTTTTAATAAAGTCAGTACCGCCTGTTGCTTCGTAACCGCAATTATTAGAATTATCACAGACGGTATTACCGTTATGCTGCAAATTAGTGCCGGTGAAGTTTGTGGTAGTGGCATTGAGATAGGCAACATTGCTCAAAGTTCCGGCAGTGTTGATATCGGCGCCGCCAATAAGATATGAGCCGCTAGTATTAATGTCGCCGGTAGCATCAACGGGATATAGCGGATTGGTATTATTTGCACCGATATAACCGTTTTGGACAATCACGTTATTCTGTATGTAGTCCTGAAACGGTACGATCATGACGGTACTACTGGCAGCACCGGGGTCGCTTGCAGTGACAACGTTGCTAGCCCATGATCCGCCGTTTGTCTGTACGGTATAAAAGCCTTGTCCAATCCACGTATTAGCATCAGCATAAATTGTGTAAGCAGTGGCAGCCGTGCCCGGATTATTAGACACGAGCTTAATACCTGATAAAAAGTTGGATTCGCCATATGCTTCGGCAAAACCGCTTGCAGCAAATCCGTGACTATCAGTACTACTGCCGTTGCTCGTCCGGATGAACAGATCGACGTAACCGTTCTGACCTTGTGAGGCGTTATAGCCGGAACCCGCATAAATCTTAATCTCTGCGTTGTACCCGTTTTGCGGCAACGTAAGCGTCCCGAGCGTAAACCAGCCATTGGTTCCGCCGATGACGAAACCAAGTCCGTTCGTCTGTTGTGCTCCAGTCAACGAAAGATCGCCGGCAATTGACAGCGCTGAACCGCTACTCGTTGTATTTATACCAACGCCAGATGTATTAATTGTCAGTGAATTCGTGGGACTATTAGACGCGACGCTGAATGGAGATTTGCTGTTCGTCTCATCGGTCAGTGAATAACTGGTACTTCCGAGTTGACCCATTGCCCAATTCTGCCCGGTACCGGTTGACTCATACCCCGACCAGTTACTGTTGGCGTTCGTTTGCAGATACGCGGCCTTTCCGGAGTATCCATTATTTACTTGGGAGGTAACATCAGCATTTGTATTTTGATAGACTTCCAGGGCAGTACTCGCAGAACTAGTACCAATACCTACACCGGAGTTAGTGATGCTCTCATAAGCACCGCCGCCATGCAGTAGTGTCGTACTACCCGAAGTTGTAGAGCCTAGCACAACGTTTGTCGTGCCGCCAGAAGTCGTGTTGTTACCAATATTGATGGTTTGTGTGCCGGAGCTAAAACTCGACTTGCCGATTTGTACGGTAGTGGCATTGGCAGTGCCGAGGTTGAGGGTTGCCGCTCCGGCCGTATCGATGGTGAGATTGTTACTCCCGGTACTGATAATGTCTTGCGTCTGACCACCTTGCAGCGTGAGGACACCGCTGCCATTAACACTGGCGACCGGCGTAGTACTGCTGGCGCTGCCGTAAAGATCTAGGATGTCTTGTCCGGAGGCACCCTGAATCTTCGCAGCTACTTGGCCGGTAATACTTTGAATATTGAAGTTAGCGCTGGTCTGTTGGGTGGTTTGGTTGTCGATGAAGCTGCCGGAGGATCCGCAGGTGCCGAACACCAATGGCGTTACGCCGCCGGAGGTCGTACCCGACTGCAAGCATTTATTGTCGGATTCGCTCGTCGGCAGGGCTAATGTATAGGAATTTCCGGAAGTTATATTTGGAGCCTGTAAGGTGACCGAGCCGCCGCCGCTGCCGGAGTTGTAGCTTTCAAGCACAAGGGTACCATTGTCAGTATTGACCTTGCCAAGCACAACCTGCCCCTGAGTGCTATTGCTGGAAGTGTCGACGGTAAGGACGCTACCACCGGTGGCGTTCTGTACCTGGAAGGCTGTGGTAGAGTTGAGTCCGGTCGCCGATTTGACGAGGCCCGATCCGTAAATTGTCGTGAGATTGTTAAGACCGGTGTTGCCAATATCAACGCCTGTAGCATTGTTATTTCCGACTGCAAGGTTGTTATTGCTGATCGTATCAATACTAGAGCCAACATAGAGATTACCGGTGATATTGGCATTGCCGTTGACTGCCAGCGCAGCAGATGATTGTCCGGAAGTGTAACCAATTGCTAAATTGCTGTTCAGCCAAGTACCGGTGTAATCCGTAGCTTGCAACTCCTTTGCATCACCGGAGGTGCCCCCCCGCGTACTAAATACTTCGATCTGGCGCAAGGTAAACGACTGCCCACTGGTCAAGTTTGGATAGTTGAGCGTGACCCTCCAGTAATCATCACCGCTACATATCCCATCTCCAACCCATGACTGTTCGGTATCCCCCATATTAACCGCGTTGATTTGCGTCGTCCAGGTACTGTCATTCGGAGACGTCTCAACACTAAGCAGAGCGGTAGCGTCGTAGCCAGTCCAATCCCTAATAACATTGATAGCGTTTGAACAGGTCCACGCCATTCCTGACACGGTAAAGCGGAACTGCTGATGAGTATAATCTATCGTCGAGCCGGCGTTTTCATGAGAGGTCGTCAAAAGGCCTTGGGCAACACTGTCTGACCAAGTTGCCCAGCTGGAACCGCCCCAATATTGTGTGGAACTCGCGACCACCGGATGAAGCGCGATAGCATTCGGATCGTTGAGCAGGAGTGGGTCTAGGAGCGCACCGGATGCTGAAGTTTGTGCATCGTTATACACTGCGTTAGGGCCGTTGTAGGCAAGCTGGGAAATACCGGCAGTTCCGTTAACATCGAGTGTGTAATTAGGTGATGCAGTGCCGATGCCAACTTTGCCGCCGCTCTGCGCGATGAGCACATTACCTTTCATACCGTTACTTGTGGAATCAATGGTTAAGTTGCCTGATGCCGCCGAAGATCCGTAAATAGTAGGCGCCGTCAAACTCTTGCCGCTTGACACTGTCGTATTGCCACTAAGTGTTATGCCTCCTGCGCCATTAATCGTCGTCGTGCTGGAACCATTACTAGACCCGATTGTCACATTGTTCGTCCCACTGGAGCTGTCACCTATGTGAATATTCTGGGTCGTACTGCTGCCGGCGTTGGCGCCGATATCAATAGTGCTCGTACTGCTGCCGTTGTACTTGCCGATAGTGATGGTACCGGTAGTCCCCGTCCCGCCAATGGATACAGAACTGGCATTGGCATTACCCAAAGACAAAGCGGCAGCCCCGCCAGTGTCGATAGTCAGAGTGCTGGCACCGCTCGTAGTCAGATCCGTCACCTGGCCGCCCTGCAGCGTCAGCTCGCCGGAGGTGTCGGTACTGGGTGCGGAACCGCTGGCAGCAGCCCCGGTGTCGTTGTACGAATTCCCCGTGACGTTAGCGATCAGGCCCTGAGACATCGGCCCTGCTGTTCGGTACACGTTATAGCTGACGGCACCGGTAACAGCACCCCACACAATAGTGTTGTAGTGAGTTCCGTCAAGTGGGTTTGGCTGAACAGCGCCGCTCGAGCCAGCGCTTGAGGCCGGGGTAATGCCGCCGGTGGCGCTGACAGCTGCGATCTCGTAGCTGTAGTTGTTACTGCCACCACCCCCGGAAGCTGTTATCGTCGGTGCCCCTGGCGTACTCAGGTTGTTAATGGCAAGGCCGCCTTTTACTCCACCGGTCACCACTAAATTACCTTGAAGGGAGGTATTGCCGTTCACGTTGATAGCGTTGCCAAATGCGGCTGGACCGCTCACATGCAAACTGTCATTCACGCTCAGGCTAGCAGAATCGCCGACATCAACACTGTCCACCGCCACGTCATCGAAGTAAAGGGTGGCATTAGGGTTATAAGAGCCATTGCCGATTGCAAAGTTCGAGAGGTTGGTGGTCCCAAAATTCTGCCCCGAGAGGTTTATCGCATTACTGTTACTAGTAACGAGTACGCCGTCGAGCCATACTTGGATTGCACCGGTCCCTGACCCGATGGTCACTTTGGTTTCCAGCTCATGCCATACACTTGAGCTGGCAACCGTGGTTGAACATGGGTTGGTGTGACTATTGAGCGTCTGGTCGAAACACACGTCCCCGCTAGCATTCAAGTAGATATACAGCTGGCCGGTGGGGTTTGTGACCGCACCCGTACCAAAGTCTATCAGGGGCGTTCGGCTCGTGCCGAGCGTCGCGACATCAAAGTAGGTGCGGCCGTACAACGTCGCATTTGATGCCACGGGTGTTTGGGCATAAGCGATCGATGAGGGCGCTATCTTGGCAGCATATTTACCATTGCGCACCGTCGCTGTGTCGAGGGTAATCGTGCCGGCCCAGCTTGGCCACATCCTCATGTCACCGCTCTCAAAGCCGTCACTAAACAGACGCGTCGCCCCACTTTCGTTGCTGGCGCTGCCCACATTGAGGGCTTTCGTAGTTATGATCTGATTGACGGAATCAGCGTTGAGGAACGTGGCCGAAGCACTCTGGATCTGGAAGGCTGTGGTGGAGTTGGTGGCACTCTTTACCACAACACCCGAGCTAGATGAGTTGGTAGTCAGGTTAATGTTACCCGTGCCATTAGCGGTAGCATTAATACTGCCATTCGTACCGGTGGTAAGGTTGACGGCAGTTGAGCCAGTGCCGCCGTTAATGGTGGTGGTGCTGGCACCATTAGCACTTCCGACGGTCACGGCATTGGCGCCACTGCCGGTGGCAGCCGTGGCAATGTTAACAGACTGCGTACCAGTCGTAGCACCATTGCCAATGTTGATAGTGTTCGTACTGCTGCCGTTGTACTGGCCAAGCGTGATGTTACCGGTAGTGGTGGACCCGCCAATAGTTACGGCACCGGTCGTCACGTTGGTCCCTAGATTGATGCCGCCACCCGTAGTTGAGGCGTTGGCGGCACCAATGGTCAGGGTGTTGGCCGTACCACTCCCCGTAGCATCAAGGGTATTGAGCAACCCCGTCCCGGAGATATTGAAGTTACCGGTCTGCTGGGTGCCCGGGGAGGAGGACTGCAGTGCCAACAGGCCAAAGCTGCCGCCTAAGTCAGGCAGGGTGATGGTGTTGGCCTGCGTGGTGTCGGTCATGAACTGCAGCGTGTCTGTGTAGGTTCCCTGCAGTTCCTGGAGCTGGCTGGCACTGTACGCCTGGAAGGCATACGGTACGCCCGTCAGCTGGATGCGGGGGCTCATCTGCCCGTCCCAGGTGACACTGCTGCCGCTGGTACCGCCGATGTCCATGGTGAGGTATAAGTTCTGGGCCCAGTTGATGGTACCCGGGAAGGCAGTGTTACTGCCGAGATTGACACTCAGGTAGCCGTTGGCCACGTGGATACGGACGTCACTGCTGCCGGCGCCGCTGTTGTAGGTATACTGTTCACTCCACAGACAATTACTGTCCGTACCACAACCGGTGTCGGTACTGCCGCTGGATGATGAAGCATTGAAGAGGTGGAAGGAGACGTTGTAGTTACCATCCGGAGCGATACTGCCACTGGCGTTTTCCAATCTGGCCTGGAAGTTAAGGGTGTTGTTGGTGGCGGCGTAAGACTGGGCGGGGGTAAAGGCGAAGATGTAGGCGAAGGCGAAGCTGAGGGAGAGTGAGGTAACTACAGCAAGGGCCTTCCAAACACAATTTTGCTTGAAGGTAACAACAGCAGTTATCCGTAAGCGTTGATTTTGCCAAAAGACAGCCTTAAAGACGCCTTGTAAGCCAAAGATCTGCTTAAAGATACTACTTAACCTGCGCACAAAGCCGTAATACAGCTTGAACGCAAAAGCCAATAGAACCGGTTTTCGCGGTTTTGGTTTAAACATTTAGTTGTTGGTTTGTATTGTGTGGTGCCACGATTTTGAGTGACCCCGTTTTTATATGTGTTGTTTACGGACAAACAGAAACCCCGAAGAACTTCCACCTGTCCGTAAGCTCTATTATCCATTAGCGCTTTATGCGAGCACAATGGAAAATTGGAGATTATTAAGAGGTCTATATTTGACCTCATTAGTAAACAACTTCGATTTATTTTGTTGTTTTAAATATAACGATTCCGAATCTACGTTGTTTCCCTGGCATTGACCGCTTTGAATCCATTAATATTGACTTGTAGTTTGTTGTGATCTCGGCAATATAGACTTTTCGAGCAATTCATTTGTCCACAGACACCTAAAGATAAGTTATCCTAAAAAGAGTCCTTCCCCGAAGCATACGAGGCTGGACTCTTTATTAGATACATTGAGCTACTTTAGCTGCAACCGGTTGTCGAACCGCACGAAGTGCACACGAAGCAGCTACCGGCACGCTGGGTCTGATTACCACAGTTGAAGCAAATCGGCGCGGTGTCATCAAAGCCGGTTTTTTTGATAAGCGTCGACTGGAGACGTTCGATCTTTACAGCTTGAGTCCTTGTCGAATCTTCCGTATCGCGGGGCGAATCAGCCTTAACGTCATCAACCACCACATCCCCTTCCTTCACTTCGGGCTCATCCAGTAATGTAGTTTGCAATTCAGGCATATCCTCGATAGAGGCCAGCCCGAGCTCCAGACGGTCGTCAAATGAAAGATACGTCAGTGCCAGACGCCTGGCAATAAAGTCGACGATCGACGTAGCCGTACGTATGTTCGGATCGTCAGTAATACCGGCGGGCGCGAACGAGGTGTTGAGGAATGACTTAATGTAGCTCTTGAGCGGCACGCCATACTGTAGACCGTGGCTCATGGAGATGGCGAACGCGTCCATAATGCCGCGGAGCGTCGAGCCGTGTTTCGAAAAATTCACGAAAACTTCGCCCGGGGTGCCATCTTCGTACTCCCCGACTATCAGGTAGCCGTGGCTGTCCGCAACCGTAAATGAAAACGTACGAGCAATTCTCTCTTTCGGCAACTCCCGCCTCACGGCACCTTTAACGACAATTCTACTGTCCATCGCTTCCGCGACTGCGGCTGCTACCGTAGCTTTTGGCGCCGGAGTGGCTTCGACCAACTGCTTCGGTTCCTGTCGCTTGTCATCTTCTTTCTTTGCCATGCTGAGCGGTTGCGCTACTTTACAGTTGTCGCGGTAAATAGCAACCGCTTTCAGTCCCATCTTCCAGGCGTCGATATGCAATTGCTCGACATCTTCAACCGTCACTTCTTCGGGCATATTAATAGTCTTACTGATAGCGCCGGAAAGGAACGGTTGGACGGCGGCCATCATTTTAACGTGCCCAAGATAGTAAATGGCGTTATCGCCCATCGAACAGGCGAAAACAGGCTCATGCTCCCTCTTAAGGTGCGGTGCGCCAAGTATCGTTTTTTCTACATCAATATATTCCACTATCTCTTCTATTTGCTGGGGAGTATAGCCTAAGGCCATGAGGGACCGCGGGACCGTTTGGTTGACGATGGTCATCGTACCGCCACCGACGAGTTTCTTCATTTTGACCAGGCCAAGATCGGGCTCGATGCCCGTGGTGTCGCAGTCCATCATCAAACCGATGGTGCCGGTAGGCGCGAGCAAGCTCGCCTGCGAGTTGCGGACGCCGTACAGTTCGCCCAGCTCAACCGCCTCGTCCCAAGCCGCCGCTGCAGCGCTGAGCAACTCCTCGGATACGAGGCTGGCATCAATATCCGACACAGCCCGCCGGTGCATGCGCAGAACACTCAACGTGTTTTCGCGGTCCTTGTGAAAGCCGGCGAACGGCCCGACCTTACGTGCCATTTTTGCACTGACGGCATATGAGTGACCGGTCATGAGCGCCGTAATGGCAGCCGCCTGGGCACGACCTTCATCTGAGTCATATGGCAGGCCTTGTGCCATGAGCAACGCCCCCAGGTTGGCATAACCGATACCGAGCTCGCGGTATGCACGGGCGGTCTTGCCGATCTTCTCAGTCGGATAGGATGCGTAACCGACCAGAATCTCCTGCGCCATAAAAATGATTTCCGTGGTGTGCTTGAACGCCTCTATATCGAAGTTATTGTCATTATTCAAGAATTTCAGCAGGTTAATTGATGCCAGGTTACAAGCCGAATTATTGAGATGCATGTATTCACTGCACGGATTGCTGCCCTCGATTGGCCCCGCGTTCGGTGTCGTGTGCCAACGATTTATCGTCGTATGAAACTGCATGCCAGGGTCGGCGCACTCCCAGGCAGCTTCGGCAATTTCTCGAAACAGCTTGCGGGCCTTGACCGTCTTCACCGTCTTACCAGTTGTAACCTCTTTAAGGTCCCAGTCGTCGTCATTTTGAACGGCCTGCATAAAGTCGTCGGTCACACGTACGGAATTGTTAGCGTTCTGGTATTGAACCGAGAAGATGTCTTTGCCATCAAGCGTCATGTCAAAGCCGGCAGCCTCGAGCGCGCGAGCCTTGCGCTCCTCAATCGCCTTGCACCACACAAACTCGAATACATCAGGATGGTCTGAATTAAGAATAACCATCTTCGCGGCCCGACGGGTCTTGCCGCCGCTTTTGATCGCGCCAGCCACCGAATCGGCCCCGCGCATAAAGCTTAAGGGACCTGAAGCCTTGCCCGCACTTTTGCCAAGCGGCTCATTAGAAGAACGAATGTGGCTGACATTCAGTCCGGAGCCTGAGCCACCTTTAAAAATCATACCTTCTTCGGTGTACCAGTTCAGGATCGACCGCATATCGTCGTCCACGCTCAAAATAAAGCACGCACTTGCCTGCTGGGTACGCTCGGCGGCACCTATGTTAAACCACACTGGCGAGTTGAAGGCCGCCCGCTGGGTCGCCAGGATTAACTTCAGTTCCTCGCGAAAATCGTTAGCCTCGATTTCGTTATCAAAATAGCCCTCCTGGACGCCATGGCGCGTAATCGTATCGGCCACGCGATCGATCAAATGACGAAGTGAGGTTTCGCGGCCGGACGTTCCCGGCGTACCCGTAAAATATTTTTGGGCGACAATATTGATCGCATTCAGGGACCACTGTTCGGGAAATTCTACATCTTTTTGCTCAAACACCGGCTTGCCGGTCATCGGATTCATAATGACCGAATCGCGTTTGACCCACTTGAGCTGGTCATATGCTTTAGTTTTTGGTCGGGTGAAAAATCGCCTGACCCCTAGTGATGTCGTTTGTGCCATAGTACCCTCACTTCTTTATGACTTACTGGCTTTTACGAGTTAGCAAGCCGTTTAGTTTTAGTTGTTTGTTAGAGTCCTTAAAGCTCCTTTTCGGTGCCGCTCTCAAAGACACCGGCCAAGAGCAGAGCTCCTCACGAATTTCACCGATCTAGTGGTGAGATCCGAGAGCAACCGTCAAAGATCGTAGCCTTTGACAAACTCCGTGGTTTTTTTCTGTTTGATTTGCGAAAGCTCCTTTTCGAAGCCCGCAATGTCCTTAAACCTTCGGTAGACACTTGCGAAACGTACATATGCTACCTCATTAAGTAAAGCCAGGCGCTCCATGACCATTTCGCCTATTTTGGCCGAACGGATTTCCGACTCGCCGCAGCCATAAAGCTCACGCTCAATGTCCGAAACGAGCCGCTCAAGCTGCAGGGTTGTAAGCGGCGTCTTCTCGCTGGCTCTCAGCAAGCCCGACATGAGCTTCTCGCGGTTGAACAGCTCTCGAACTCCGCTGTTTTTGATTATTACCAGCTGTGGACGCTCGATGCGTTCGTACGTCGTGAACCGCTCACCGCATTGCGGGCACATGCGCCGACGGCGGACTGCTTCGCCATCCGCTACATCTCTCGATTCGATCACTTTCGTGTCTTCAAATTGACACGCTTTGCATTTCACGTTCGCTACACCTCCTTTGTTCGACTGCAAAGTACAACTACTACTACTGGTTACCCATATATAGCGTATGTATTTCGATGATAGCTCCACCAATAGCGTTTTGCAAATATTTTCTGCTGTATTATTTAATACGAATCGAGCCTATTTATCCTTGCCCTCTTCGTTTTGCTGCTCTTTGTGAATGCGTAGTCTGCGCAAGAATGACGGTTTATCTAGCGAGTCGTCATCCAAACCGCTGCTTACAAAGGGTTGGTGTCTTGTGGAATCATCACTTTCATGCTTTGACTTCTCGGCAGATTCCTTTTTTGCAACGACTTGATTCTTTTTATCGACCTCATCTTTGTCGTCATCGTCATCGACGGCAGCCCAAATGTTCGTCGGCGTGGTGTGCGATTGAAAATCCGAAGCAGCCTCGGCCTCTCCGTCATCGAGATTCATATCAATATCGGACATAACTCCCTCATCCGGCGGCGGGCTGCCTGCCGCAATCGGTGCTGCGACCTCATCATCAAGCGACGAACCCATGCCGCTGAGCTGCGTCCGCTTTGCGAAATAGGCGGCGTCAAAACCAGTTGCTACTACCGTTATTATGATTTCACCTTCAATCTCGGGGTTTATTGTAGCGCCGAAGATGATGTTTGCTTCAGAGTCGGCAGCGCTGGTGATAGTTTCCGCGGCGACATTAATCTCGTGCATCGAAAGGTCATTACCGCCTATCACGTTGAATAAAATGCCGCGAGCACCATCAATCGAAACCTCAAGTAATGGTGATTCGATAGCCTGCTGTGCAGCCTGCACAGCCCGGTTCTCGCCACTCGCGCGCCCGATACCCATCAAAGCCGAGCCGGCGTTGCTCATGACCGTCTTTACATCGGCAAAGTCCAGGTTAATCAGACCATGGACGGTAATCAGATCGGAAACACCCTGCACACCTTGCCGCAAAACGTCATCCGCCACCTTGAAGGCCTCGATAAGCGGGGTTTGGCGATCGATTGTCTGTAGTAGCTTGTCATTAGGAATGATGATAAGCGTATCGACCGCCTCACGTAAGTTTTCGATTGCAGTATCGGCATTCTTACGCCGCTTTTCACCTTCAAATGCGAATGGCTTGGTCGCGAAACCTACCACCAATATCCCCATGTCCTTAGCAACCCGCGCCACAACCGGACCCGCGCCACTGCCCGTACCGCCGCCAGCGCCGATGGTGATGAACACCATATCGGCATCTTCGATTACCTTTTTGATTTCGTCAACCGACTCTTCGGCGGCACGCCGACCAACTGACGGATCGGCGCCAGCGCCCAAACCTTTGGAAACATCTTTGCCAATATGTATCTTTGTTTTGGCGTTTGAGTGATAGAGCGCTTGCGCGTCGGTATTAATAGTGATAAATTCAACACCCTCAACGCCGGCATCAATCATTCGATTGATAGCGGCACCACCAGCACCCCCGACTCCAATTACTTTTATCTTTGCAAACGTCTCTATGGCTGGCTCAACTTGCGGCATAGTCTACTCCCGGAATCATATTCATTACATATGCCAGTATACCCGCTGTTAGCGAACGCTTCAATAAATTATACAGGACTTTTTATACTGTATTGTTTCGTGCCCCATTATGTATGCACGGAATAACTAGCGCCGCTTGAAGTAGCCAAAAATATTATCCAGCACTCCACTGACTGCAGCGGGCACCTGATGTTGGCCTGGAGTCGCATTGACATCAGGCAAAAGCAACATATCAAGCAACATTAAGCCGACTGCGGCAAAGTACGTCGGATCGTCGACCGTGTCAACCAAGCCTGAAAGCTGTTGCATCTTGCCCACTCTGGCCGCAAGTTGTAGTTTATTACGTGCAAAGACGGCTAAACCGGGCAATTTTGCCGTGCCGCCCGTCAATACTGCGCCGCCAGGTAGCTTTCGCGAGCGCTGAATTCTCTTGAGTTCCCGATCTACGAATTCAAAAAGCTCCTCAACGCGCGCTTCGATAATCATGAGTACGTCTGCGTTCTTAAACGTATGATCGACGCCATTGCTCTTCGCAGTAACGGTAGCTTTTTTATTAGCGGAAGCGAGACTACCATATTCAAGCTTGACCGCTTCGGCAATATCAAGGTCGGTCCTGAGACCGATCGCCAGATCATTGGTAATATGCGTTCCTCCGATGGGCAGCACCGAAATATCCTGCACCTCTCCATCCTCGATGACAATAATATTAGTCGTTCCCGCTCCGAATGTCGATAAGCACGGTCCCCGCCTCTTTTTGTTGGCGCGTTAGAACTGCTTCGGCCGAAGCTAAGCTAGACACCGTGTAGCGCATTGGCATAATCTGCGCCTTTTCAAGCGCCATACTTAGATTACGAACATTAGGCGTGGCTGCAGTGACTATATGAGTATCCACCTCGAGTCGTACGCCGCGCATGCCGACCGGGTCTTTTATATTCGACTGACCGTCAAGGCTGTAGTTTTTAGCAAATATTTGAATGATTTCACGGTTGGGTGGCAACTGCACAACGGAAGCAGCCTCTTCGACACGCAGGCGATCTTCGGTAGTGATTTCACGGTTTGCGGTGCTGATCGCAATGACGCCTTTGGAGTTAATCCCGTTAACGTGGGCGCCGTTAATATTTACCGTAGCCCGTTCAACACGGACTCCCGAGACCCGCTCAGCCTCGGTAACCGCTTGAACAATCGCCTCAGTTACATCGTCTACGTGTACCACTGCTCCCTTACGCATGCCGAGATTCGGAGAAGCACCATGACCAATAATAGAGGGTTTGGTATCACTGGGCTGCTGCATCCCTATAACACAACGAACATTGCTCGTTCCGACATCAAGGCCAACAAAGTGCGGTGAGGAAGTGTCACGCATGCAGGAAGTATAGCGCTAATTCTTTAGTTTGAGCAAGTTTCTTGCAACCCCTGGCCCAAAAATTGATACACGCGCGTCATTAGCGCGCGGTCAGAATCTCCGCCCCGTCATCGGTAATTGCGACCGTGTGTTCAAAATGCGCCGACCTGCTGCCATCCCAAGTTAAGACCGTCCAACCGTCCTTTGCAATGTACACACGTTCGGTTCCAAGCGTCGCCATGGGTTCAATCGCGATTGTCATGCCTGCATTAAGTTTCGGGCCGGCTCCGCCTCTACCATAGTTTGGTACATTTGGATCTTCGTGCATAGAATCTCCGACGCCATGTCCTACGAGATCGCGCACTATGCCATATTTATGCCGCGATAATACCGCCTCGACTGCCGCGCCTATATCACCTGTTTGTACGCCATCATGCACGGCTCGAATTCCAGCATGCAAAGCCTTTTCGGTTTCCGCTAGCAGCTGGACGTCTGCCTGTGACGCCGGCTTCCCCGCTATGACGCTTATCGCTGCATCAGTAATAAGGTTCTTGTGTGTCACACAAAAATCAAGGCTCACAATATCACCCTCTTGCACTACTCTATATTCGGACGGAATTCCGTGCACTACCTCATCATTAACCGAGATACAAATTACCTCCGGAAAACCCTGATAACCCAAAATTGTCGGTTTACCTCCAAGTCTGCGTACTTCTTGTGCTGCTAACTCGGCGAGCTCTTTTGTGTTCCTACCTGGCTCGACTTGAGCCTTTACGTGCTGCAGAACGGTGGCTAGCATTTGGCCGCCCTCCCGCATGGCTTCGAGTTCTGCGTTCGTTTTAACGCGCGTGAACATAGGAGTGCGTTTACTTTGCCCCGTTATCAATATACTTCACAATTTGGTCATGGACTTCTCGCGGAGTCTGGCCGGCGTCAATATCAAATACTTTAATTTCTTCGTTTTTGAAGTGATCAATAATCGGAAGTGTCACGGCGCGGTATTCTTCAAAGCGCTTTGCAATTGCATCATCTGTGTCATCGACGCGTCCCCGTTCCATAAGTCGCGCTCGCACTACTTCTTCGGACGCTTGGAGATGAATAACAGCCGTAAGCTTGAAGCGATGGTCCTGCTTGGCTTGCTTGAGCAGCCAATCCGCCTGCGCCAGCGTCCTAGGATAACCGTCAAGAACAAATTCGCGGCTCGTATCGATAAGCTCAAGGACTTTCTCTAGTATCCTGGTTACCTCTTCGTCGCTCAAGAGTTTACCCTGCAACATCTCCTGGCGACGCTGTCCGGTTACCAGTACCCGCAAAATTTCACCGGTTGATATCCATGAATATCCGTGTTCATCCGCGAGCAATTTGCCCTGCATGCTTTTGCCTGCCCCGGCAACACCCATCAATAAAATCACTGCTTCGCCCTTTCTTTTACTAACCGCGCAATCAGGCCGCCATCAGCTGACGCGCCAGCCTGACGTTTCACTTCGCCTATAATTCGACCTAAATTCTGGCCCGAACCGCTCGCCCAGCTCATTGATCACGGTTTGAATTATTGCCCGCAGCTCATCTTCGGACGGAGCCATCGGAAGATATTCTTGGATTATCTTTTTCTCTTTGAGCTCGGCATCTGCGCGGTCCGGCTGACCGGCGTTCGAATATGCATCCGCACTTTCCTGGCGCTTTTTCGCTTCCTTCGCCAGCACCTCCAAAACCGCGTCGTCGCTTAGACCGCTCTCACGTTTGTTGGCACTCTTCGCGACTTCCGCGTATGTAATCGCACTCTTAATCGAGCGCAGGACGCTGAGTCGAACTGCATCGCCCGTACGCAAGGCAGTTTTTAAGTCCTGCTCAATGCGCTGCTTTAGCATTGTTATCTCTGGCCTAGTTTTATCTTCTTAAGTTTGGCTGCCTTGCGTTCCTGTCGAATAATCGCTTTTTTGCGCCGCTCACGTTTCGTTGTAGGCTTCTCAAAATATTGCGCCTGCTTTACGGACGTTACAACGCCGGACTGCTGCACTTTTCGATTAAATCTACGCAAAAGATTATCTAAGGATTCTTTCGAATCTTTTCTTGTCACACTTATCATCGGAGCAATTGTACGTTATAGAGGGGTAATTTGCAAGTACTTCGCATGCGGTCGCCTGCCCTACAATTTCACGTTCTTTTTCTGAGTCGTGCGTTGCGACTTTAGCACAATGCTCTGCAGTTCCTTGAAAATAGCGAACTGCTTGTTCGTGTGGTAGATTTTTGTGTTGCCTTGTTTTTCAGAAATCAGAAATCCAACCTTTTCAAGTCGTTTTAGCTCGCGTTGAATATTACCAGCGTCTTCTTTGATAAGCTTGGCAAGACCGCGAACATGCGTTTTAAAATCAGGATATTTGGCATAAATAACGATAATTTTGCGCCGAACCCGAGATGTAATGAATACGTCTAACATAATAAAATAATACCCGTATGCCCATTGTAGTTGAAACAACGTAAATTATAGTCTCTACCTACGTCTTTTTCAAATTATTTTCGTAGATTGCCAAATCCCAACCTATACTATAAGCATACTATGTATTTTTACCAGGTTTTCGTCAGTGACGCTTCATTTAAAGGCAGCGAGGCCCTAACGTACAATTCGCCTGAGCGCATCGCCAACGGTACGATTGTTACTATTACGCTGAAAAACAGAACCGTTAACGGTTTCGTAGTAGCTGAGACCAGTAAGCCCGCCTTCAAAACCAAACAAATTCATGCTGTTCAGAAGGACCTTATTTTGCCAAAAGCCGCAAGGCAGTTAGCTGAATGGTTGCTTGGCTATTACCCAAGTTCAGTCGGCATAACCACCCAACAATTAATTCCGGAATCGTTGTCATTAGGTCATCATAAAAAACACAACTATACCGTTATTACTGGACCTGTCGACAAGCTAGAGCCTCTTACCAGTGAACAAAAAAATGTTATACATGCCATTAAAACACCCGGCGCCTATCTATTGCATGGGGAGACCGGAAGCGGGAAAACGCGAGTATATATGCAGCTTACGAGCCAGGTATTGCAGCAAGGTCGTTCCGCGCTGATTTTGACACCAGAGATAGGTCTAACTCCGCAGCTAGCCAATGACTTCAAACGAGCTTTTGGCGAAGAAACCGTTGTAGTCACCCATTCCCGGCTGACCAACAAAGAGCGGGGTCTAGCATGGTTACGGATAGCCGGCAGCGAAAGGCCTTTGATCGTCATCGGTCCGCGTTCTGCGCTTTTTAGCCCGTTGTCAAACATTGGGTTGATAGTACTTGACGAATCACACGAGCCATCCTACAAACAAGAGCAGCTTCCCCGCTATCAAACGGTGAATGTGGCCGGAAAATTGGCAGCCATCAATAAAGCGGTATTCCTGCTAGGATCCGGCACCCCCTCAGTAGCAGATTACTATCTCATACAACAAAAAAATCGACCAATCTTACGGATGCGGGAGCAGGCCAGACGGACAAATTTACAAAAACCAATTATTGAAATTGTTGACCTAAAAGACCGGAGGCAATTTACCAGAAGCCGCCATGTGTCCGATCAACTTCTAGCAGCTATCGAGAAGTCCTTACTGACACATGAGCAATCTCTGCTCTTTCTTAATAGGCGTGGTACGGCTCGATCCATATTATGTGGCAAGTGTGGCTGGCAGGCTTTGTGCCCTCACTGCAATTTGCCATTAACGTACCATAGCGACAGCTATTTGCTACGTTGCCATACTTGCGGATTTAAAGAACAGGTCCTTAGCTTTTGCCCGGTTTGTCAAAACCCGGACATAATTCTAAAAAGTGTCGGTACTAAGGCGATTGTAGATGAAATTACTACGATTTTTCCTCACGCGCGCATTAAACGCTTTGATTCGGACAATACCAAAGCAGAGCGACTTGAGCAGCACTACGCGGCAGTAAAGGCCGGCGACGTCGACATTCTAATAGGCACTCAAGTACTAGCGAAAGGGCTAGACTTACCTAAACTGAGTACGGTCGGAGTAGTGATCGCCGACACCGGCCTATGCTTTCCGGATTTTACCGCCCAAGAGCGCACCTATCAATTGCTGAGACAAGTGATTGGACGAGTAGGCCGCGGTCACACTGACGAAAATTCAGCCATTATACAAACCTATAATCCTGATGATCCGGTCATAGTGGCCGCCGCCAAAAGCAATTGGGAAGCATACTACGAAAATGAGCTTATGCAGCGGAAAAAGTACTTGTTTCCTCCGTTCTGCTTTTTACTAAAACTCACCTGTCGCCGGGTCTCACCTGCAAGCGCTGAGCGCACTGCCATAACGCTCATCAAAAAAATAGCGGCAGCGAAACTGCACATTGCTATTGACGGGCCTCTGCCATCATTCCGGGAGCAGGTTGGCAATCAGCACCAATGGCAACTCGTCGTCAAGTCCAAGGATCGTAAAGAGTTGCTCAAAATTATTGCTATGCTGCCGAGCGGCTGGGCGTACGACATCGACCCCTTGAACCTCCTCTAGTAACAGATACGAAAATGCGCTATACTCTAAACCAAATGAGCAAAGACAGTATCATTACGCTACCTAATCCCCATTTGCGTGAACAATCGCAAAAGGTAGGGCTGATCACCGATGAAATAAAAAAAATCGTCGACGCCATGCAACACGCCACTATTGATTGGGACCAAAGCCGCGACCACGAAGTCGGGGTTGCGTTAGCAGCACCGCAAATCGATAAAATGTATAAAATAATTGTCGTTCGTAATAATTTCGACAACAAAGAAGATCACAGTTTCACCGTTTTCATTAACCCCGCCATTACCAAGTACGAAGGAATAGTCGAAGAAGATTTCGAAGGTTGCTTGAGCGTTCCCGATATTTACGGCAAAGTCGGACGATATAGCAAAGTCCGCGTAAAAGCGCTTGATTTATCCGGCAGGGAGTTTAGAGTTACGGCCGAAGGATTTTTGGCTCGGATTTTCCAGCACGAGATTGATCACCTGCATGGTAAGCTCTTTATCGATCACATTAAAAACAACAAAGACGCATTTTTTAGGCTCATGCCGGATGGAAAATTAGAACTATTAAACTATGACAAAGACATCCGCGAAAATAGTATTCTTTGGCAATGAGCGTTTAGCGACCGGCATCAGTACTACCGCGCCCACGCTTCGCTCACTCATAAAAAACGGCTACGATGTGACGGCAGTCGTCTCAAACTTCACCGCTGCGAATTCACGGCAAGCCAGGGAGCTCGAAATAGCAGATATCGCAAAGTCACATAATATCCCCTTGATGCTCCCTGAAAAGCTGCGTGACATCAAAGCGCAGATAGCCGGCTTCGGCGCTAGCGTCGGAATTCTGGTGGCGTACGGCAAAATGGTGCCGCAAGATATCTTTGCGATGTTTCCTCATGGCATTATTAATATTCACCCTTCTCTGTTACCACGGCATCGCGGGCCAACGCCGATCGAAAGCAGTATTCTACAAGGCGATCAAAAGACGGGCGTATCGATTATGCAACTCGCGAGCGCCATGGATGCCGGGCCAATATTCGGACAGTCCGAACTTACACTAAACGGAACCGAGACCAAGCAAGAGCTCGCTGATAAGCTGCTGGATATCGGCCAGGCTATGATAATCGACCTACTGCCCGGTATTCTAGACGATAAAATTGCCGCACTCCCCCAGGATAACGCAAGTGCAACATATGACCGGCTGATAGATAAAGCCGATGGCTCAATTGATTGGCACAAACCAGCTGTGCAGCTTGAGCGCGAAATCAGAGCCTTTGACGGCTGGCCGAAGAGTCGTACGACCATCGTCGGCAAGGAAGTCATTATCACTAAGGCGCATGTTTTACAGGTTAAAAATAATAACAAAAAGCCGGGGAATATCGATTTAGTAAAGGACCTCGGTGAGCTGCACGTAGCATGCGGGCAAGACTCGATAGTCATCGACCGGCTCAAACCGGCCGGTAAGCCGGAAATGACAGCACAGGCGTTCATAGCCGGCTACGGGCAAACCTTACGGTTATGAGCTACTACGCCTGTGGCGGCTGGGTAGGATAATGCTGTGAAGGCGGGCTGGCCGATGATGGTGGCTGAGTACCGGCCACGCCGCCTTGTGCGGCATTCTGGCCAGCACTACTGGCGAGAATATCTGGGGCTACTGCCTTAATTTCTGCCTTAAGCTTTTCAAACTCTTCAGCAACGACTTCCTTATAGTTCGGGAAGTTGGTTTCGAGCCAGTGGAATGCACCGGCATCATCTTTCTGGTCAATAAACGTTTCGAATTCGTCAAGTTGTTGGTCGGTCATCCGTTCTGCGAGTCTAGTACCGACACGCATTTCAAGTGTCTCGTAAATATGCTTCAGGAACTTGTCTTTTTCTTCAGGCGGTAATGTACCGAGCCCTAGTTCTTGGAGTAAGTTGTCGTCTAGCCTAATCATGTAATGTTCGTCCTTAACTTACTTTTACGTAGTTTACCCCTATTGTATCACTATCACGCAGTCCACTTAAAGATGTCTTGTTATAGTTTCACGGTTGAAAACATGCACGACGTCGTCGACTGCAACGTCCAAACGGCTTGTCGTGCGTAAGTTCATGCCGCACATCTCGCCTTCGACCACTTCTTTGGCGTCTTGGGGGCCACGCTTGAGGTTCGTGAGCTCCGCTTCAGCCACTACTTCCCTGTCTTTGCCTCGCAAGATCCGCGCCACGGCTGGCACGGTCAGCTTGCCCTTCGTCACCTCGCCGCCGCAAATAACTTCGGTTTTGGTCGTTTTAAAAACCGCTTTAATGAGTAGCTCGCCAAGTTCTTTCTCTTCCACTAACGGCGCGAGCAAAGCCGAAAGCTCGACTTTGGCATCATCAATAAGTTCATAAATTACTCTATACAGACGTACCGGAACTTTATCTCTTGCCGCCAGGCGTTTGACGCTCGTCGGCAGATCAACATTAAATCCGTAAACTATCGCCTGGCTAGTGTGGGCAAGCTGTAGATCGTTTTCGCTTATGGCACCGACTCCGGAACCAACTACACGCACAGCCACCTCGTCGGTATCGAGTGCTTTCAAGCTGCTCATCACTGATGCAAGTGAACCTTGAACGTCAGCTTTCAGGATGACATTCAGTTCCTGGAGTTTGTTATTACGGTTAATCATGCGAATCAGCTCGCTACTATTCAAATCGAGCCGGTCGTTGCCACTGCGCTTGGTTGTCGCGGCGACTTCGGCTTGCTGACGGGCGAGCCGCTCATTATCAACGACCGTAAATTCATCGCCGAATTCCGGTAGTGCCTTGAAACCGGTTATGACAACTGGAGTCGATGGTCCAGCTTCTTCTATAGATTTTCCATCGGTTGATTCAAGATTACGAATACGTGCATAGGTAGCTCCGGCGACGACATAGCTACCTCGCCGTAAGATTCCCTCTTCGACGAGCGCATGGGCGATCGGACCGCGCCCATGCTCAATGTGAGCTTCGATTATGAGTCCTGATGCCGGCACGTCTACTGCAGCACGGAGTTCCTCAACATCCGCGACGAGCAGGATCATATCGAGCAGCTCATCCGTACCCTGCTTCGTTTTCGCTGAAACTTCTTGGACAACCGTATCACCACCCCATTCTTCGACCAGCAAGTCCTGCTCTGCAAGCTGCTGTTTTATGCGATTGGTGTCGGCGCCCTCTTTATCTATCTTGTTGATTGCGACGATTATCTTAACGCCGGCTCTGCGGGCAAACCGGATCGCTTCGATAGTCTGCGGCTTAACGCCGTCATCCGCAGCAACAACGAGAATCACCAAATCCGTCAGCTGCGCGCCATGCTCACGTATGGCGGCAAATGCCTCATGACCGGGCGTATCAAGAAACGCAATCTTTCGACCGTTATGCGTAATCTGGTAGGCAGATATATGTTGCGTGATACCGCCAGCTTCGCTCTTAACCACGTTGGAGCCGCGCAGCGCATCGAGCAGGCTCGTTTTGCCGTGGTCAACGTGTCCCATCACGGCAACGACCGGCGGCCGCGGCTCACCATGTTCATTGTTTGCCTTCTTTTTTGCAGCATGCGTAGCAACACCGCTCGGTGCCGACTGCGCTTGCCTGACGAGCTCGACATCAAGCCCCAGATCGCCGACAATGATTTGTGCCGTATCAAAATCAATTCTCTCGTTGACCGTTGCCATCACGCCGTTTTTCATGAGCTCACCAATCAGGCGCGTCACCGGAAGCATGAGCTTATCAGCCAGAACACCGACCGTAATGGCGTCTTCAACTTCGATTGTTCTACTCATGGTAGTCGGCTGCTCCTTTCAAAGCGAATTTCCTGATTATTAAACTCTTGCTGTTAAACGGTGATGGGCGGCGCGAGTTACTTGGTGTCTTTCAGGCTCAAAGCTATCTTGCGGCCTTCGGTGTCGATATCCAAAACCTTAAACTGCTTCTTTTCATTAAGCTGGAATATCTTTTCCGGGTCAGCGCCGCCTTCATCGCCCATTTCAGACACGTGCACAAGTGCTTCAACCGCCGGGCTGAGTTGCACAAAAGCCCCGAACGGGGTAATGCGGGTAATCTTCCCTTCGACGACGTCACCCTTGTTAAAGGCTTTGACCTGCTGCAGCCACGGGTCTTCGCTCATCTGCTTGAGGCTGAGCGAGAGGCGATCTTTATCAATAGCGATGATCTTCGCTTTGACCGTTTCGCCGACCTTCACGTATTTGCGCGGGTCCTCGACGCGCTCCCAGGAGATCTCCGAAATGTGAATGAGTCCTTCGATGCCGTCGACGTTTACGAAAGCCCCGAAATCAATGACACCTGTTACCACACCTTCCACCACGTCGCCGACCTTCAGCTCGGCAAAGCGAGCCTGCATGTCGTCCTTGACCGCTTCTTTCTCCGAGAAAATGAGCTTGTTGTCTTTGCGGCTAACGTCAAGAATGCGTACCCGCAGCGATTTGTTGGTAAGCTGGCTGAGCTTTTGCAGTATCTCGTCTTTATCAGCACCGGATACACGCGGGTAATGCCCGGCCGCCAGTTGGGAAACCGGCAAGAATCCGCGGATACCTTCAAGTTCCACGAGCAAACCACCGCGGTTTGCGTCATACGGCGTAACCTCGACAATTTCTTGCTCGTCGAACATGCGCTGCAGCTCATCCCAACCGCGATCCTTGGCAGCTCGCTTCATACTGAGTAAGGCGTAGCCTTCTTCCATCTCCGGATCGAGCACGCTGACCGTAATATTCTGCCCGACTTCGAGCAGCTGGCCATGGCCAATCTCCCGACGCATGACGACACCGACCCCGTTCGGACCGAGATCCAGCCAGAGTTCGTGTTTCTTTACCGACGTGATAGTGCCCTCCACGACATCGCCAGCCTGGAGCTGCTTGACATCGTGTGCGGCTAACAGTTCGTCCATTGTTATGTTAGTAGTAGTTTTTGACATGTTAGTGCATGCCTCCTTCAGAATGTATTTCCAACAGACACTTCAGATGACTCGCTTCTAAGCGATCCTCTATAAAGTCCCTATAAGATTACCTTTATTATACTTCTTATAGCTTCGCTAGTCCAGTCTAGACGCATGAAAGCGCCTGCCCGGGGCTTCTATGATTGTGCTAAACTACTAGGTAAGATGTATTTAGGCGTAGACATTGGGGGGACTAAGACGTTAGTCGCCAGCATCGATAGCGAAGGTGTTATTGCACAGCGGCATAAGTTTCACACGCCGGTGGTTTACGAGGATTTTTTGTCAGAACTGGCCGAGGCACTGGGGATACTTGACGTCAAGGATTTTGTGGCCGCCGGCGTGGCCGTACCGGGCAGGATTAATCGCACCAATGGCGAGGCTATTGCGTTCGGCAATTTACCCTGGAAGCGCATTCCAATCAAAAATGACATAGAAGCTATCGTGAACTGCCCCGTAGTGGTAGAAAACGATGCAAAGCTAGCCGGCTTATCTGAGGCAATGCTCCTGAAGGAGCACCAGAAAGTTCTGTACGTGACGATAAGCACGGGTATTGGGACCGGGCTCATCGTTAATCAGAGAATCGATCCGGCAATGGCCGACAGCGAAGGCGGACAGATGCTCCTCGAGCATAATGGCAAACTCGAAGCCTGGGAAGATTTTGCCTCGGGCCGCGCCATTGTGCAGCGTTTCGGAAAACGCGCGAGCGATATTCACGATAATGCAACGTGGCAGATCATCGCCCATAATATTGCCTTGGGGTTGATCGACTTAATTGCTCTGATGCAGCCGGACGTTATTGTCTTAGGCGGCGGAGTTGGCGGACACTACGACAAATTCAAAGATTTTTTGCACGAAAATCTGAATGAGTACCAGAATCCGCTCTTTACCGTGCCGATAATAAAAGAAGCAGCCCGCCCAACGCTCGCCGTGCTATACGGTTGCTATGATATTGCAAGACAAGTCTATGGAAAAACTGCTTAACGCACTCCGCCAAGACTACCCGAACATAACCTTTACGAAGGGGGCGTCATTTTGTTGGTCTCCTATAGCTACTCAAATTTTTTATAATACTACTCGGAAGTCGTTGGATTCCGCGCGCTTTTCCATAATTCATGAGCTTGCCCACGCCCTGCTCAACCACACCGAATACGCCACTGACTATGAACTTCTACAGCTTGAGATTGATGCTTGGGAGTATGCAAAAGAAGTTGCCCGGCAATACGGCATAACAATCGACGAAGACTACATACAGGTTTGCCTTGACTCATATCGCGACTGGATTTATAAGCGATCGATTTGCCCGGCGTGCGGCACTAAAAGCGCACAATGCGACGATATAGCTTACTACCACTGTTTTAACTGCCGCACCCGCTGGCGTGTGGCAAGTTCTAAATTCTGCCGCCCGTACCGCCATCATAAAGGCAATAAAAAATCGCCCATGGCCATAACCATAGGCGATTCGTTAGATCTGAGCCTATTTTAAATTAGGCAGTCGTCTTCTTGGAGCGACGCGAAACGCGGCCGCCCTTTGCGCCGGCAGTGCGAGCAAGATCACGATTAGCGTAAAAGCCGCCAGTGTGGCCTTTTTTGCCACCCATAGCACCGATCTTAGCGTAGAAGTCGTGACCGTACTTTGTTCGGTTGGTTTTGGCGGCTGCCTTGCCGCCTGGTTTGGTTCCAGCCATAATTAAGACCTCCTTATTTAATAATACTCCTATTTCGCTTATGGAAATAAAAGAGTTTCGTTAAATTTGACGAAACCCCCAGAAATCTCCCACGAAATTGTGCTTATGATAGCATGCCATGCCTCTCATGTCAATAATAAATAGCGCGCATATTAAAAGCCTCCTATTCGGAGGCTTTTAATATAATTTGGCACCGTGCTATTTTCCCAGGGGTGAACCCCAAGTATTGTAACCGCTACGAGGCTTAACTGCTGTGTTCGGCATGGGAACAGGTGTTTCCCTCGCGCTATGGGCACCAAAGTTTAGCTTGCTTGAGATAAGTCAAATTGTCTTGATTTGATGGTAGTCCTTATTTATGGAATAGTCATATTCCTATCTAGCCAAGCAAATTCGATGTCAATATGTATTTCGACAGTTTAATGCTAATTTACTCGACAAACGGGTCTTATCATATGATAAACACCAATAACTAGTCAATGCATTTCTCTCATCCAACGCCATCAAGATGGCCGAATGAGAGAACGTAAAAAGTCAATGCCTCTATTAGTACGCTTCGGCTACACACGTTACCGTGCTTCCACCTTGCGCCTATCAACCTGATCGTCTTTCAGGGAGGTCATAGGGAAATCTAATCTTGAGGTCAGTTTCGCGCTTAATATGCTTTCAGCGCTTATCTATTCCGCACGATAGCTACTCAGCAATGCCCTTGGTAGAACAACTGATACACCAGCGGTGCGTTCACCCCGGTCCTCTCGTACTAGGGGTAAATCCTCTCAAATTTCCTTGACGTCCACAGCGGATATAAACCGAACTGTCTCACGACGTTCTGAACCCAGCTCACGTACCTCTTTAACCGGCGAACAGCCGGACCCTTGGAAGGTGCTTCCCCTCCAGGATGAGATGAGCCGACATCGAGGTGCCAAACAGCGCCGTCTATGTGAACTATTGGGCGCTATAAGCCTGTTATCCCCGGCGTAACTTTTATCCGAAAGCGCTGCCGATACCACACTCTTGTACAAATGTACGGACAGCGGAAAACTTACTCCGACTTTCGTCCCTGCTTGGCTTGTAGGCCTCACAGTCAAGCTGGCTTATGCGTATACACTATCACTTCGATTTCCATCCGAAGTTAGCCAACCTTTGAACGCCTCCGATACTCTTTAGGAGGCAACCGCCCCAGTTAAACTACCCACCAGACACGGTCCCGAACCGGATATACCTAGGTATCACAATCCGAAAGAATAGTGATTAATGAAGCAAATCTGTATCGGGCCCGGTAAGAACAAGATCATAACAAGGGTGGTATTTCACTGTGACTCCACCTAGGCTAGCGCCTAAGCTTCAAAGTCTCCCACCTATCCTACACATGTTATAACCCGGCTCAATGCCAAGCTGTAGTAAAGCTGCACGGGGTCTTTTCGTCCTGCTGCGGACAGACGGCATCTTTACCGTCAATGCACTTTCACCGAGCTCTTCGTCGAGACAGTACCCATATCATTACGCCATTCGTGCGGGTCAGAACTTACCTGACAAGGAATTTCGCTACCTTAGGACGTTATAGTTACCGCCGCCGTTCACCTGGGGCTTCAGTTCAAGCGTGAAACCTCTTCCCTTAACCTTCCAGCACCGGGCAGGCGTCAGCCCCTATACATCCACTTTCGTGTTAGCAGAGACCTATGTTTTTGGTAAACAGTTGCATGGGTTCCTTAGCTGCGGCCCCTCACCTGTCACACGCATAGATGCTTAGACAGCTTTCTTCTTCGAGATGACTCGTAATATAGGTTAATTCATCATTTTCGTGAAAGAAAACTGGCTTATCACTCTGTCTAACAAGTGAGGGGGCAGGCCTTATTCCGAAGTTACGGCCGCTTGTTTGCCGAGTTCCTTGACGAAGAATCACTCGTACACCTTGGTCTTCTCGACCTGAGCACCTGTGTCGGTTTGCGGTACGGATAGATGTAGTTCACGCGTTTGAATAGCTTTTCTAGTCAGCACTTTCACCAGAATTCGAGCCTAAAGGCCGTTTCATTCGTAGCGCATTTCTCGCTACTTAGACGGATATAACCATGAATCCGCTCCTGCTAATATGCCGCGCACGCTCAAACAATACAACACTAGTACGGGAATATTAACCCGTTGTCCATCGCCTACGCTACGCGCCTCGGCTTAGGACCGACTAACCCTGGGACGATTACCGTGGCCCAGGAAACCTTGCTCTTTCGGTGGGCAGGATTCTCACCTGCCTTATGGTTACTCATTCCAGCATTCTCACTTCCTAACGCTCCACCGGACCTCGCGATCCGACTTCAATGCAATAGCAACGCTCCTCTACCACGCATACATAACTGCACACATCCATATCTTCGGTAGTATGCTTAGCCCCGTTACATTTTCCGCGCAAGATCTCTTGACGAGTGAGCTGTTACGCACTCTTTAAATGAATGGCTGCTTCTAAGCCAACATCCTCGTTGTTTAAGAAATCTCACCTCGTTTCCCACTTAGCATACATTTAGGGACCTTAGATGATGGTCTGGGCTGTTTCCCTTTTGAGCGACGAGCTTAGCCCCGCCGTTCTAACTGCCGTAGTTCCACTGATAGTATTCGTAGTTTGTCAAGGGTGGGTACCCTTGCGACCCCCAGTCCGAAACAGAGCTCTACCCCTATCAGCTACCAGTACAACGCTAGCCCTAAAGCTATTTCGAGGAGAACCAGCTATCTCCGAGTTCGATTGGCATTTCACCTCTAACCACAGGTCATCCGGGCGTTTTGCAATTCGCTACGGTTCGGCCCTCCACGTAGTTTTACCTGCGCTTCAGCCTGCCCATGGTTAGGTCACCCGGTTTCGGGTCTATTCACTACTACTAGGTCGCCCTATTCAGGCTCGCTTTCACTATGCCTCCGTCAGATGACTTAAGCTTGCAGTAGCAAATAACTCGCTGGATCGTTCTACAAAAAGCACGCCGTCACCGCACAAAGCGGCTCCGACTCCTTGTACGCACACAATTTCAGGTTCTATTTCACTCCCCTTCCGGGGTTCTTTTAACCTTTCCCTCACGGTACTTGTTCACTATCGATCGTAAGATATATTTAGCCTTGGAAGGTGGACCTCCCGGATTCAGTCAGGGTTTCACGTGTCCCGACCTACTCGACAATATAAATGATAAGGTTTGCGATACTTGGCATACCAGGCTATCACTGTCTTTGGCGCAGCTTTCCAACTGCTTCTGCTCGCCTTGCAAATTTCTTACCTTATGCAGGCTGGTGGTAGCACCTGCTGCCAATACGGAAATCTGGATGAAATCCAGACCTCCGTACTGGTTATTTGATATGTCACAACCCCTCTAATAACATTCGTCTACCAACTTATTCATCTGCAAATTGCCAGATGAAAGTCATTAAAGGTTTGGGCTGTTCCGCGATTCGCTCGCCACTACTAACGGAATCATTGGTTACTTTCTCTTCCTCGGGGTACTAAGATGTTTCAGTTCCCCCGCTTACCGCTCTCCTAGTCCTATGTATTCAGACTAGGTGCGACTAGACATAACTCTAGCCGGGTTTCCCCATTCGGACATCTCCGGATCAAAGCTTATTTAGCTGCTCCCCGGAGCTTTTCGCAGCTCCTCACGTCCTTCATCGGTATCTTACGTCAAGGCATCCGTTGTGTGCGCTTGAGTAACTTTTTACGAATGATGAGACAAACATAGCGGTTGATCTCATCGCTTCGCTGCTCATTATCCCTTGAGGGGATAAAGTTTGCCGAAATAAATTCGTCAAACTTTGAACTTTTGAATAGATGATAAAAACCAGTTTGTCTTATCAATGCATTTGACTGGTTATTGGTAATTACCAATAACATGCCGTTTGTCTAATTGCTTTTCAATTAAACGTTCCTAATTTTTAAGCTGCGAAACTCTAGAACACTCAATGAATGTACGTTCTTGATGCTTGAGTTTACGTTTGAAGTCCATATGTTTAGGTCTACAAAAACCTCTGACCTAAACTCAAGCTCAATAAATTGTATCAATAATAACAGAGGCGGTCAAGCATAATCTGATGCAATATTTTCTACAGTATGGTATCTGATACTTGGACATTTATAAACACTTATTACGACAAAACCAGCTTACGCCTTTTACTAGTTTTGGCTAATTGCGCCCACAAGTTACAATAGTCTTAAGTAAAAGTGGGCAAAGTTCGTGATTAAAATACCGCTGAATATCACTGCCGAACAATCATGGCTTGCGCTATGGTTAGTCTTAGCCGTAGCGCCACTGGCAATCTCTGCGCATGTAAATGCCGCAACTACAAACGCAATCTCCCAAAATTACCAAGCGTCTACATCAGATATCGGTGCCGGAGCTCTCATCAGTCTCAATTCTACATCTCAGGAAACGGTCGGGCTTGCAAACAGCAGCAACCTCAATCATTTAGTGGGTATCGCCAGCAGTAAAGCTCTGCTAGAACTTTCCGAGAACGGCAATACAAGTGTGCCGGTGGTTGTCGACGGTTCGGCACAGGCACTAGTAAGCGATATGAACGGAGCTATTAAAACCGGAGACAAAATAACAGCTTCACCCGTGAACGGTATTGGTATGAAGGCGACCGCTTCCGGCGAAGTAGTCGGAACGGCAGAAGCAGATCTGGCTTCGATAAAGACTATTAATCAGACCGTCCAGAACAAATCCGGCAAAAACACCACCATCCATGTTGGCTTGCTGCAAGTAGCGGTAAATGTTACGTACTACACCGTTCCTCAGAAGCAAGGTAACTTTTCGTATATTTTGCCGCCGTTTCTGCAAGACTTAGCGAATAATATTTCCGGCAGGAGTGTTGCGCCGCTACGAGTGCTCGTTGGCGCTATGGCGATTATCCTCGGCTTTACCGCAGTAACGGTGATGCTCTACTCCTCAATCCGTGCCAATATAACCTCGATCGGACGCAATCCCATGGCAGAAAGCTCGCTGCGAAAAGCATTAGTTGACGTTGCTTTTGCCGCCGTGAGCGTCCTGATCGTTTCCGCCGCAATGACATACATAGTGCTCGTGACGTAATCGTTACATAATTAGACATCAGCCGCTGTTTATGTCAGCGACTTGTGGAAAAACAAATTTGTTGTTCGATTTTGTCTGAAAATCCTTGTGTTTTTAGTTCTGAAGGCTGATAATTTTCACTGTACTACTCCTAAAAACAAAAAAGAAAAACAAAAACAAACAATGAGTAGTAGTGTTACTCCCTCTCAAGAGGGCGGAAATCTTGGCACGGGATCGAGTGATTCGAACCCGCTTGATTTTGATGTGGGTTCCAGTCTGGAGCTCGATAAAATCGCGCAAGAACAAGATGCCCGAGTCACAGATGCCGCCCAAGCCCAGCATCACTTGCGCTATCGAAGACTAATCGCAAGTGGATTTGTCATGGTCAGCTTGATTGCGGTCGGACTTATAACCATCCATAGTCATGCTAAAGACCAAAATCTGGCCAACCACAATGCAGCTAATATTAGCCAGCAGCTCAAGATACAATCCGTGCCGCTCAGCAACTTAAGTGATGAGCTTTCAAGTAAAAACACTGAGCAATCGCCGGCATTAGCGGTAAACGGCTCGCTTACAGTCAATAGCTCCTTGCAGCTCGTGCCCTCAACGAAACCGAATAATCCCGTGGCAGGGCAAATTTATTATGATCAGACCAGCGGCAAGCTCGCTTATTACAATGGTTCTCAATTCGTGTATTTACAGGAGACTCCGCCGAAAATAACCACAACTTCTGTCGGTGGTGCTCAAGGAACGATAACGCTGGCAGCCGGTTTAGCGCAAAACGCCGGGGTGCTAAGCAATGATGGTGTTTTATCGCTCCAGGGAAAAACCGGAAATGTATCATTTTCTGCAGGAAACGGTATTGCCGTAAACGGAACGACATTTGCGAACAGTGGCGTGCTAAGTCTGGGAGGCGCAAACGGCGCTAT
The DNA here is from genome assembly GCA_963810525.1 of Candidatus Saccharimonadia bacterium. Classification (GTDB taxonomy): domain Bacteria; phylum Patescibacteriota; class Saccharimonadia; order Saccharimonadales; family UBA4665; genus JAICLK01. The sequence continues at coordinate 613,916 of CAWENB010000003.1, read as the reverse complement.
AAGACTAGGCGACGGTCTCAAAGTCAGTAATGGCAGTCTTTCTAATATTGGTGTCATCAGCGTGGTCTCAGATTCGCCGAATTTGACCGTTACCAATAACAATGGCGCCGTCTCAATTAGTAGCGTTGGCAGTGGTACCGGATCAGTCAGTAGCTCTGGAGGAACTATCGGTCATATTGCCGAGTTTACGGGTGCGCAAGATATCGAAGATTCGCTCCTCACGCAATCCGGGACTACGGTTAGTCTTAATGGTACGCTCAGCGCCACAGATCTTTCTGGAAACGGATCGGCTGTAACAAATGTTAACGCGATTACACTTCAAGGCAACACCGCAAGCTTCTATACGAATGCCGGTAATATTAGTAGCGGCACATTGGCCGATGGCCGGCTAAGTGCAAACGTAACCTTGCAAGGCAATACGTTTAATGTGGCCGATAAGTTGGTGCAATTGAACGGCACGGCGGGGCTGCCGGCATTGGACGGATCGCTTCTGACCAGCTTGAACGCTACGAATATATCCAGCGGTACCCTGAACGACAGCCGCCTCTCCAGTAACGTTGCCCTGCTCAATGCCACTACCAACAACTTCACCGGCACGAACCTGGAGCACAGCGGCAATGCGGTCTGTGATGCCTCGAACAACTGTAACTATGCGTCCTCCAGCGGTTCGGGTAACTACATCCAGAACCAGTCGTCGAGCGCCCAGTCGGCTAACTACTACATCCGCAGTGCTGCCACCAACAAGGTCGGTGCCGTGGTGGAGGGCGCCAACGGGCAGACAGCTGACCTACTGGATATCAATACTTACAACGGGACGAGCAGTACGACGGTTGGTAAGTTTGACTCGAGCGGAAACCTGAGCGTGACCGGCACGACGCAGACCGGCAACCTAACCGTCAATAACAGCGGCACCATTACCCTCAACAATTTGACGGGTGGTGCCAGCACCTGCTTGACGCTCAATGGTTCCAATCAGGTCGGTACCGCCACCTGCTCGACCGGCAGCGGTTCGACGCCGACCTTGCAGGATGTATACAATAACTCCGGCAGCAGCCCGGATATTGCCCTGAACAGTACCGGTAAGGGCGTGGTTATCCAGGATGCCAGTTCGCCGGTCGGCGGCAACCTGTTCGCCGTCCAGGACAACGCCGGCAGCAACGTCTACCTGGCGGTGACTACCAGCGGCGTGAACGTGGCCGGTACCTTAAGCGCCACATCCCTGCAGGGTGACGGTTCGGCCGTGACCAACGTCAATGCCGTGACCTTGAATGGTAATGCCAGTAGTTACTTTACGAACGCTACGAATATATCCAGCGGTACCCTGAACGACAGCCGCCTCTCCAGTAACGTTGCCCTGCTCAATGCCACTACCAACAACTTCACCGGCACGAACCTGGAGCACAGCGGCAATGCGGTCTGTGATGCCTCGAACAACTGTAACTATGCGTCCTCCAGCGGTTCGGGTAACTACATCCAGAACCAGTCGTCGAGCGCCCAGTCGGCTAACTACTACATCCGCAGTGCTGCCACCAACAAGGTCGGTGCCGTGGTGGAGGGCGCCAACGGGCAGACAGCTGACCTACTGGATATCAATACTTACAACGGGACGAGCAGTACGACGGTTGGTAAGTTTGACTCGAGCGGAAACCTGAGCGTGACCGGCACGACGCAGACCGGCAACCTAACCGTCAATAACAGCGGCACCATTACCCTCAACAATTTGACGGGTGGTGCCAGCACCTGCTTGACGCTCAATGGTTCCAATCAGGTCGGTACCGCCACCTGCTCGACCGGCAGCGGTTCGACGCCGACCTTGCAGGATGTATACAATAACTCCGGCAGCAGCCCGGATATTGCCCTGAACAGTACCGGTAAGGGCGTGGTTATCCAGGATGCCAGTTCGCCGGTCGGCGGCAACCTGTTCGCCGTCCAGGACAACGCCGGCAGCAACGTCTACCTGGCGGTGACTACCAGCGGCGTGAACGTGGCCGGTACCTTAAGCGCCACATCCCTGCAGGGTGACGGTTCGGCCGTGACCAACGTCAATGCCGTGACCTTGAATGGTAATGCCAGTAGTTACTTTACGAACGCTACGAATATATCCAGCGGTACCCTGAACGACAGCCGCCTCTCCAGTAACGTTGCCCTGCTCAATGCCACTACCAACAACTTCACCGGCACGAACCTGGAGCACAGCGGCAATGCGGTCTGTGATGCCTCGAACAACTGTAACTATGCGTCCTCCAGCGGTTCGGGTAACTACATCCAGAACCAGTCGTCGAGCGCCCAGTCGGCTAACTACTACATCCGCAGTGCTGCCACCAACAAGGTCGGTGCCGTGGTGGAGGGCGCCAACGGGCAGACAGCTGACCTACTGGATATCAATACTTACAACGGGACGAGCAGTACGACGGTTGGTAAGTTTGACTCGAGCGGAAACCTGAGCGTGACCGGCACGACGCAGACCGGCAACCTAACCGTCAATAACAGCGGCACCATTACCCTCAACAATTTGACGGGTGGTGCCAGCACCTGCTTGACGCTCAATGGTTCCAATCAGGTCGGTACCGCCACCTGCTCGACCGGCAGCGGTTCGACGCCGACCTTGCAGGATGTATACAATAACTCCGGCAGCAGCCCGGATATTGCCCTGAACAGTACCGGTAAGGGCGTGGTTATCCAGGATGCCAGTTCGCCGGTCGGCGGCAACCTGTTCGCCGTCCAGGACAACGCCGGCAGCAACGTCTACCTGGCGGTGACTACCAGCGGCGTGAACGTGGCCGGTACCTTAAGCGCCACATCCCTGCAGGGTGACGGTTCGGCCGTGACCAACGTCAATGCCGTGACCTTGAATGGTAATGCCAGTAGTTACTTTACGAACGCTACGAATATATCCAGCGGTACCCTGAACGACAGCCGCCTCTCCAGTAACGTTGCCCTGCTCAATGCCACTACCAACAACTTCACCGGCACGAACCTGGAGCACAGCGGCAATGCGGTCTGTGATGCCTCGAACAACTGTAACTATGCGTCCTCCAGCGGTTCGGGTAACTACATCCAGAACCAGTCGTCGAGCGCCCAGTCGGCTAACTACTACATCCGCAGTGCTGCCACCAACAAGGTCGGTGCCGTGGTGGAGGGCGCCAACGGGCAGACAGCTGACCTACTGGATATCAATACTTACAACGGGACGAGCAGTACGACGGTTGGTAAGTTTGATTCGCTTGGCAATGCAGCCGTCGGCATGGTCTCCGGCACCACCCTCACCGTCGGCCAGAACAACGTTCCCAACGCCAAGCTCAACGTCAACACCGGCAGTACGGTCGCCTTCCGGGCCTACCAGGCCGGCACCTATGATGTCGGCCAGTTCGCTGAGACCGGCACCGGTGTCGGTACGGTGACCACCAATGGTACGACTACTGTGACCGGCAGCAGTACCCAGTTCACCCAGTACTTCCAGGTCGGTGATGTCATCCAGATCGGCAGCGTGCTGGCGACGGTAACCGCCATCTCGAGCGACACCAGCCTGACCACCTCGGTCAGCTTCGGCAGTGCCTCCGGCCAGACCTACTACCGCGGGGTAGTCGGAGCCGGTACGGTCACGACCTACGGCACGACCGCGATCGTCGGTAGCGGCACGAGCTTTACGACTACCTTCCAGCCAGGTGACAGTATCATGATCAATGGTGAATCAAACATCGGCACCATCGCTAGTATTACCGACAATACCCACTTGACGCTCTACAGTGCGGCGGCCACTTCGGCTTCAGGCCTCTCCTACGCCCGCTACGGCTACGACCGCTTGGACATCAAGGCCAATGGCAATGTCGGTATCGGTACCAATAACTCATCGGCCGCCTTAATGATCCAGCCGACGGGGGTGGGTCAGACCGGGTTGCTCGTGGAGGGCGCCAACGGGCAGACAGCTGACCTACTGGATATCAATACTTACAACGGGACGAGCAGTACGACGGTTGGTAAGTTTGACTCGAGCGGAAACCTGAGCGTGACCGGCACGACGCAGACCGGCAACCTAACCGTCAATAACAGCGGCACCATTACCCTCAACAATTTGACGGGTGGTGCCAGCACCTGCTTGACGCTCAATGGTTCCAATCAGGTCGGTACCGCCACCTGCTCGACCGGCAGCGGTTCGACGCCGACCTTGCAGGATGTATACAATAACTCCGGCAGCAGCCCGGATATTGCCCTGAACAGTACCGGTAAGGGCGTGGTTATCCAGGATGCCAGTTCGCCGGTCGGCGGCAACCTGTTCGCCGTCCAGGACAACGCCGGCAGCAACGTCTACCTGGCGGTGACTACCAGCGGCGTGAACGTGGCCGGTACCTTAAGCGCCACATCCCTGCAGGGTGACGGTTCGGCCGTGACCAACGTCAATGCCGTGACCTTGAATGGTAATGCCAGTAGTTACTTTACGAACGCTACGAATATATCCAGCGGTACCCTGAACGACAGCCGCCTCTCCAGTAACGTTGCCCTGCTCAATGCCACTACCAACAACTTCACCGGCACGAACCTGGAGCACAGCGGCAATGCGGTCTGTGATGCCTCGAACAACTGTAACTATGCGTCCTCCAGCGGTTCGGGTAACTACATCCAGAACCAGTCGTCGAGCGCCCAGTCGGCTAACTACTACATCCGCAGTGCTGCCACCAACAAGGTCGGTGCCGTGGTGGAGGGCGCCAACGGGCAGACAGCTGACCTACTGGATATCAATACTTACAACGGGACGAGCAGTACGACGGTTGGTAAGTTTGACTCGAGCGGAAACCTGAGCGTGACCGGCACGACGCAGACCGGCAACCTAACCGTCAATAACAGCGGCACCATTACCCTCAACAATTTGACGGGTGGTGCCAGCACCTGCTTGACGCTCAATGGTTCCAATCAGGTCGGTACCGCCACCTGCTCGACCGGCAGCGGTTCGACGCCGACCTTGCAGGATGTATACAATAACTCCGGCAGCAGCCCGGATATTGCCCTGAACAGTACCGGTAAGGGCGTGGTTATCCAGGATGCCAGTTCGCCGGTCGGCGGCAACCTGTTCGCCGTCCAGGACAACGCCGGCAGCAACGTCTACCTGGCGGTGACTACCAGCGGCGTGAACGTGGCCGGTACCTTAAGCGCCACATCCCTGCAGGGTGACGGTTCGGCCGTGACCAACGTCAATGCCGTGACCTTGAATGGTAATGCCAGTAGTTACTTTACGAACGCTACGAATATATCCAGCGGTACCCTGAACGACAGCCGCCTCTCCAGTAACGTTGCCCTGCTCAATGCCACTACCAACAACTTCACCGGCACGAACCTGGAGCACAGCGGCAATGCGGTCTGTGATGCCTCGAACAACTGTAACTATGCGTCCTCCAGCGGTTCGGGTAACTACATCCAGAACCAGTCGTCGAGCGCCCAGTCGGCTAACTACTACATCCGCAGTGCTGCCACCAACAAGGTCGGTGCCGTGGTGGAGGGCGCCAACGGGCAGACAGCTGACCTACTGGATATCAATACTTACAACGGGACGAGCAGTACGACGGTTGGTAAGTTTGATTCGCTTGGCAATGCAGCCGTCGGCATGGTCTCCGGCACCACCCTCACCGTCGGCCAGAACAACGTTCCCAACGCCAAGCTCAACGTCAACACCGGCAGTACGGTCGCCTTCCGGGCCTACCAGGCCGGCACCTATGATGTCGGCCAGTTCGCTGAGACCGGCACCGGTGTCGGTACGGTGACTACCAATGCCACGGTCAATGTGGTCGGTAGCAGCACCCAGTTCACCCAGTACTTCCAGGTCGGTGATGTCATCCAGATCGGCAGCGTGCTGGCGACGGTAACCGCCATCTCGAGCGACACCAGCCTGACCACCTCGGTCAGCTTCGGCAGTGCCTCCGGCCAGACCTACTACCGCGGGGTAGTCGGAGCCGGTACGGTCACGACCTACGGCACGACCGCGATCGTCGGTAGCGGCACGAGCTTTACGACTACCTTCCAGCCAGGTGACAGTATCATGATCAATGGTGAATCAAACATCGGCACCATCGCTAGTATTACCGACAATACCCACTTGACGCTCTACAGTGCGGCGGCCACTTCGGCTTCAGGCCTCTCCTACGCCCGCTACGGCTACGACCGCTTGGACATCAAGGCCAATGGCAATGTCGGTATCGGTACCAATAACTCATCGGCCGCCTTAATGATCCAGCCGACGGGGGTGGGTCAGACCGGGTTGCTCGTGGAGGGCGCCAACGGGCAGACAGCTGACCTACTGGATATCAATACTTACAACGGGACGAGCAGTACGACGGTTGGTAAGTTTGACTCGAGCGGAAACCTGAGCGTGACCGGCACGACGCAGACCGGCAACCTAACCGTCAATAACAGCGGCACCATTACCCTCAACAATTTGACGGGTGGTGCCAGCACCTGCTTGACGCTCAATGGTTCCAATCAGGTCGGTACCGCCACCTGCTCGACCGGCAGCGGTTCGACGCCGACCTTGCAGGATGTATACAATAACTCCGGCAGCAGCCCGGATATTGCCCTGAACAGTACCGGTAAGGGCGTGGTTATCCAGGATGCCAGTTCGCCGGTCGGCGGCAACCTGTTCGCCGTCCAGGACAACGCCGGCAGCAACGTCTACCTGGCGGTGACTACCAGCGGCGTGAACGTGGCCGGTACCTTAAGCGCCACATCCCTGCAGGGTGACGGTTCGGCCGTGACCAACGTCAATGCCGTGACCTTGAATGGTAATGCCAGTAGTTACTTTACGAACGCTACGAATATATCCAGCGGTACCCTGAACGACAGCCGCCTCTCCAGTAACGTTGCCCTGCTCAATGCCACTACCAACAACTTCACCGGCACGAACCTGGAGCACAGCGGCAATGCGGTCTGTGATGCCTCGAACAACTGTAACTATGCGTCCTCCAGCGGTTCGGGTAACTACATCCAGAACCAGTCGTCGAGCGCCCAGTCGGCTAACTACTACATCCGCAGTGCTGCCACCAACAAGGTCGGTGCCGTGGTGGAGGGCGCCAACGGGCAGACAGCTGACCTACTGGATATCAATACTTACAACGGGACGAGCAGTACGACGGTTGGTAAGTTTGATTCGCTTGGCAATGCAGCCGTCGGCATGGTCTCCGGCACCACCCTCACCGTCGGCCAGAACAACGTTCCCAACGCCAAGCTCAACGTCAACACCGGCAGTACGGTCGCCTTCCGGGCCTACCAGGCCGGCACCTATGATGTCGGCCAGTTCGCTGAGACCGGCACCGGTGTCGGTACGGTGACTACCAATGCCACGGTCAATGTGGTCGGTAGCAGCACCCAGTTCACCCAGTACTTCCAGGTCGGTGATGTCATCCAGATCGGCAGCGTGCTGGCGACGGTAACCGCCATCTCGAGCGACACCAGCCTGACCACCTCGGTCAGCTTCGGCAGTGCCTCCGGCCAGACCTACTACCGCGGGGTAGTCGGAGCCGGTACGGTCACGACCTACGGCACGACCGCGATCGTCGGTAGCGGCACGAGCTTTACGACTACCTTCCAGCCAGGTGACAGTATCATGATCAATGGTGAATCAAACATCGGCACCATCGCTAGTATTACCGACAATACCCACTTGACGCTCTACAGTGCGGCGGCCACTTCGGCTTCAGGCCTCTCCTACGCCCGCTACGGCTACGACCGCTTGGACATCAAGGCCAATGGCAATGTCGGTATCGGTACCAATAACTCATCGGCCGCCTTAATGATCCAGCCGACGGGGGTGGGTCAGACCGGGTTGCTCGTGGAGGGCGCCAACGGGCAGACAGCTGACCTACTGGATATCAATACTTACAACGGGACGAGCAGTACGACGGTTGGTAAGTTTGACTCGAGCGGAAACCTGAGCGTGACCGGCACGACGCAGACCGGCAACCTAACCGTCAATAACAGCGGCACCATTACCCTCAACAATTTGACGGGTGGTGCCAGCACCTGCTTGACGCTCAATGGTTCCAATCAGGTCGGTACCGCCACCTGCTCGACCGGCAGCGGTTCGACGCCGACCTTGCAGGATGTATACAATAACTCCGGCAGCAGCCCGGATATTGCCCTGAACAGTACCGGTAAGGGCGTGGTTATCCAGGATGCCAGTTCGCCGGTCGGCGGCAACCTGTTCGCCGTCCAGGACAACGCCGGCAGCAACGTCTACCTGGCGGTGACTACCAGCGGCGTGAACGTGGCCGGTACCTTAAGCGCCACATCCCTGCAGGGTGACGGTTCGGCCGTGACCAACGTCAATGCCGTGACCTTGAATGGTAATGCCAGTAGTTACTTTACGAACGCTACGAATATATCCAGCGGTACCCTGAACGACAGCCGCCTCTCCAGTAACGTTGCCCTGCTCAATGCCACTACCAACAACTTCACCGGCACGAACCTGGAGCACAGCGGCAATGCGGTCTGTGATGCCTCGAACAACTGTAACTATGCGTCCTCCAGCGGTTCGGGTAACTACATCCAGAACCAGTCGTCGAGCGCCCAGTCGGCTAACTACTACATCCGCAGTGCTGCCACCAACAAGGTCGGTGCCGTGGTGGAGGGCGCCAACGGGCAGACAGCTGACCTACTGGATATCAATACTTACAACGGGACGAGCAGTACGACGGTTGGTAAGTTTGATTCGCTTGGCAATGCAGCCGTCGGCATGGTCTCCGGCACCACCCTCACCGTCGGCCAGAACAACGTTCCCAACGCCAAGCTCAACGTCAACACCGGCAGTACGGTCGCCTTCCGGGCCTACCAGGCCGGCACCTATGATGTCGGCCAGTTCGCTGAGACCGGCACCGGTGTCGGTACGGTGACTACCAATGCCACGGTCAATGTGGTCGGTAGCAGCACCCAGTTCACCCAGTACTTCCAGGTCGGTGATGCCATCCAGATCGGCAGCCAGTTACGTACCATCTCATCGATCACTGACGATACCCACCTGGCCGTCGGTGTCGCCTTCACCTCCTCGGCTTCCGGTCAGACCTACTACCGCGGGGTAGTAGGAGCCGGTACGGTCACTACCAACGGCACGGCCGCGATCGTCGGTAGCGGCACCAGCTTTACCACTACCTTCCAAGTTGGCGACAGCATCATGATCAATGGCGAATCAAATATCGGCACTATCGCTAGTATTACCGACAATACCCACTTGACGCTCTACAGTGCGGCGGCCACTTCGGCTTCCGGACTGGCCTACGCCCGCTACGGCTACGACCGCTTAGACATTAAGGCCAATGGCAATGTCGGTATCGGTACCAATAACTCATCGGCCGCCTTAATGATCCAGCCGACGGGGGTGGGTCAGACCGGGTTGCTGCTCCAGGCTGCCAATGGACAGACGGCTACGCTGATGAATGTCCAGGATAGCAGCAGCAATAGCCTGCTTGGCATCACGGCGAATGGTAGCGGTAGTGATACAGTCAACGTAGGCTACAACGGCAGCAGTGCGGTTAATTCAACCGTCAATATCGGTAATGCGACCAATGGTAGTGGCAGTACTCAGGCCGTCAATATAGGCAGTACCAGTTCTGCATCGGCTACCAATATCTACGCCGGCACTGGCAACATCCTGCTCGAAACTGTCAACAGCTCTGGTGGCACGGTCGTGAAGAGTCAGACTAACAACTCTACGGCTGCCTTCCAGGTTCAGAACGCTTCCGGAGCTTCACAGTTCAATGTTAATACTGCCAATGTCCTGATCAATGACAATATGGTTAGCAATTCGCCTACCGGAACATTCGTCCGAGGAGCCTACTGGGTATCCGGCCAGTATGTAGAACTGAATAATAACCTGTCCAGTAACGGCGACGGGGAGGTAAATTACAGTCTAAGCAATGTCGGCAATGACTATGATGCCAGCTTTGACTTCTGGTCACACAGCGGCGATGGTGACGGAACCTTCTTCTACTCCAATGAGACTCAAGTACCTGACTCCTATTTGTATGATGCACAATACGGCGGCTATGAGATTGCCTTTGATGATACCAGTTCGGAAGTCCAGCTCTACTACAACGGCGGACTGATTGATTCAGCTGCCATCAGTGCACCGAACAACGGAGCCTGGCATACTGCTGAGATCATCAAGACCGGTGATACATTCACCGTCAAATATGATGGCAATGTTGTATTGACCTATACCGATGCTACCCGAACATTAACCGGCACCAACTTCGGTATTGGCGGCTGTTCCTGTGCCATCAATGGCGAACACCGGGCCAAGGACTTTGTTCTTACCAGTGACCAAATTAATACCGATGCCTACCTTCAGGATGACAGCGGCCTTGATGTATCCGGTGTAGCTACGGTAGACGGACAGCTGGAGGTCCTGCCGGGTGTTGACTCAACCTCAGCTCTGCAGGTTGAGGATGCGTCAGGTGCGAGCGTACTGAACGTGGATACCGCAAACCAGGCTGTGACAACCGACAATTTGAACATAGGCCCGGCAATTAATGTCGGCGGTGCCGGCAGGTTGTTTAGCGATGGATTTGAAAGCGGGAACTTTAACCTTTGGGACTATGGTGCTACAGACTATGGTTTTAACGAATCAGGAAGTTCAACAATAAGTGTCGACGCTAGCCCAGTCCATGATGGAAAGTTTGCCGCTAAGGTTGACGAAACGGGCAGCGGCGATGCCTTTACGAGCACTCCTATAGGGAGTACTACAGCAATCGATAGTCGCATGTACGTTGACGTCAGCAGTATAGGATCGACGGGTGTCGTGCTCGAGTACAACATGGACACACCTGACACTAATGAGCAAGATCTGTATCTTGATTCATCTGGCCATCTATGTTGGAATGGCGACTGTTCGTCGGCAGTCCTCAATACCAATACATGGTATGAGGTGGAGATTGATGCCACGATCGATCCGTCATCCGGATCGGTTAATGTCTACCTTGACGGCACAAACGTTATTAGTCAGACAGGTATCGATACAGGCTCTAACCCAATGACACAATTCTATATCGGTGACGGCAATAGTGGTGATGTCGGTGCCTATAGCGTTGATGATGTCAGCATCGATACCGTTCGTCCGGGAGATTCGTCGAACCTCAACGTCAATGACAGCTTGCATGTCGCCGGTACCAGCAGCTTTGGTAACCAAGTATTGGTGCAGTCGGCCAACAATTCAACCACGGCGTTCCAGGTGCAGGATGCGAGCAGTGACACCATCCTCGACGTCGATACCTCAAGCAATACAGTCAACGTAGGCTACAACGGCAGCAGTGCGGTTAATGCAACCGTCAATATTGGCAATGCCAGTAACGGTAATCAGACGGTGACCGTTGGTTCGACCAGCGGCAGTTCTACCACCAACATCCAATCCGGCACCGGTGGCCTCAATCTCAACAATAACGTCAATAACGACACTAACATCAACACCGGCAGTTCTACTGGCAGCGTCAATATCGGCAATGGCTCGGCAGGCGCAGTAGGCGTAACCTCCGGCTCCTCCATCACCAATACCGTCGGCAATACCGTACAGACCATTACGAACGGCGGTGAGACGATCCAGAACAATGACTGGTCAGAAAACGCCCTGGAAGTACAGGATGCCAACAGTAAGACCATGTTCCAGGTTGATACGAACGACTGGCAAGCTGATGTCGGCTACACGTCGCTAACCTCCGGCAACGGCCCGGCCTCCGGAGTCACTCTTGATGTCGGCGGCGCTGTCCAGCAGCAAGGCATGCTGACCGATGGCACGGGTAGCAGTGATGCCGGCTACTGGGCGGAGCTAGGCTACTGCGATATCCAGACGCAATACGATGACTGTGACACGACTATCAACGTTCTCGGCGGCTACGACGGTGGTGACGAGGCTGCCGACCAGGCAACCATCAGCGCCCGTGTGAAGCAGCAGCCTGCGATGGGATCGCTGCCCTACGTGGACGTCACTGTCAACGGCGTCGCCGAGGGTATCAATGCCAGCAACATCGCCGCTGTTGTCACCACCAATAACGGTTCCGACACTATCGTGGAGCTGTGGGGCCAGATAAACAACAACTATGAACAATGGGCCTACGCGCCGGGTATTAACAACCAACAATATAGCAGTTATGCCGGCTGGCAGTGGACGCCCACAACCGCCCTACAGGCCAGCTTGCCCACCGGCGTGGCCGGTGGTACCTTCTACGCCCAATACGGCGACACCTTCGCCAACACTATGTGGGTACAGCCGGCCAGCGGCACTGATACGGCGCTTGATGTCTATGACAGCGGCAGCAGTATTGATGTGCTGAAAGTCAGCACGAATAATGACTGTGTCGGTATCGATGGCAGTTGTGGCGGTGCCGGCGAAGCCCTGACCCTTAATACGGGCAATGATGATTACGGATGGATGCAGACCGACGGCACCGTAGCGCTCGGTAGCGCACTCGATGATACCAATGGCGGAGCTGTCGGCACTTACACCGATAATAACTTTGGCTTATTTACGAATAATAACAGTGCCGATGCCGAAACTATCTATACCGACGGCACCGCCATGTTCCAGAACTACAGCGATTCCAGTTCCGGCTTCCAGGTGCAAGACCACGGCGGCGACAGCATCCTGAACGTTGACACCTCTGCCGCCTCCGTGCAGATTGGCGATAACGCGGCCAATGTGGACGGCGAGACACTAACCGTCCAACAGGCAACCGGCGCTTACGGCATGATGGATACGGATGGTACCACGAGCCTCGGCACCTACATCGGGTCGACCTGGGCTTCGCTCGGCACGTATTCAAACACCGAGCTCAACCTCTTTACCGGTAACAATGCTGCTGCCCAGACGATATATCAGGATGGCAGTGCTCAATTCAAAGACTACACCGACAATAACCAGGCTTTCTCGGTTCTGCAGAATAGCTCCGGGGACCAGGTGTTTGCGGTCGACACCACTAACGGTCAGGCGATACTTGGTGATTCGACAAACATGAACGGCCAGGTTGCCTTTGAAGACAGCGGCGATAGCAATACCATCACACTCGGTACGAATAGCAGCGACAGCCTCAACCTCACGGTTCCGGGGGGCTCGGGCGCGGACAACTTCGGTTACTCAGATATTGACGCCGCCTCGGACGACAGCTACGACACCAGCCTCTACAGTTGTTCGCTTTACACTGCCAACATGAACGGTACGGTAAATTCGATTACCGTCGAGTACGATAATGTCAACTACGGAGACCTGGCCCAGGCGGCTATCTACACCAACTCAAGCGGCAACCCCGGCTCCCGATTAGCGTACAGTGACTCGGTTACCCTTGCATACGTTGGCGGACCGGATACGTTCCCGCTCACGCACGGCAGCGCCTCAGTGACAGCAGGCACCAGCTACTGGCTTTGTACCGGCAGCAACGGCAGCAACCCGGATATGGATGTTCTTGCCTACAGCTCTAACGGTACAACCAACCAGAGTAAAGCCTACACTATGGGTACTTACGGCACCTGGCCTGGCTCCCTGTCGTCACCTTCGTACACTTCAAATGATCAATACGTAATCTCTGCCAACTACTCAATAACCGGCAGCACTACTACCAGTATGAGCATCAGCAAAACCGGCGCCGTCACGCTGCAAAATGCAGCAGATTCCACTTCCGCCTTCTCTGTACAGGATAGCAGTAGCAACCAACTCTTCAATGTCGACTCTACAGACAAATCCGTTAACGTCGCAAACGCCTACTTAAATGTCAATGGCCTGCCCGATCCGCAACCACCAACACTTACTACCTCTTCCAGCGGCGGTTCGCTCGGCAGCGGCTATTATACGTATGCTATTGATGCGGTTGACGCGTACGGCAACACGACTGGCGTCGTCACTGCACAAACTTCGTCCGGACTTCAAGACGAACACATCACCAGCGGCTCCTCGAATAAGAATACCCTCACCTGGGCAACCGTCACCAGCGCAGCCAGTTACGATATATGGCGCTGCGAGGCCAGCAGCACAGTCTGTGTGACCGATCCAAATAGCGGAACTTGGTACCATGTGAGTGTATCGAGCGGTACCACCACCTTCTCAGACACGACTAACAGCACCTGGTCATCGAGTAATCAAGGTGATCCCAATTTATCTGGAGACAATACCACGACGGGCATAAACTTAGCCTCCGGTAGTCAAATTAACCTTGACGGTGGACCAAGCGGTCAAGATAACGTCACTATCGGCGTCCAGCCAGGAGTTACTCCGGGACAGGAAGGCGAAACCGATCTAAACATAGGCAATTATTATAACGGCGGCGGCGTCAACATTTTAGGCGATAGCTTTAATTACGACGACACCACCTCCTGGACCGAGGATTTCGGGGTCGATGGCACCGGCGCCATGGTCCGCTCAGGAAACACAAACGCTACCGACGCTTTCATCGTGTATGATTCCAACTGGGATACTGCCCTGGAGGTCAATACCAACAATGTCACCCAGAGCGCCAGCGGCACGGCCGCCATCCTGAAACTTGGCAAAAACTCCAGCGACAACGACTCAATTGTTGCCGCCGGCGCAATCCTTAGCAATCAAGGAGACTACGCCGAGTACTTCACACAATCTACTCCTGACAGCCTGCAACCGGGAGACGTCGTTTGTCTCAATGCGAGCGGGTCAGTTGAAGATTGTGGCAAAAACTCCAGCGATACCCTACTTGGCGTCGTGTCGACCTCGCCCGGTTATGTCGGAAACAATGCGCTCGCCGACAGTGAAGGGACCGACAACACTGCGCTGGTCAGTATGCTCGGTCAGGTGCCGGTAAAGGTGTCGGGCACCAATGGCCCGATTCATGTCGGCGATATGCTCTCCTACGACCCAGTCACCGGCTTGGCCGTGAAAGCGACCGCACCGGGTATGACCATCGGCTCGGCGCTCGAAGATTTCAGCGGTGGTACAGGAGAAATCAATATTTACATTCACATCGGTTACTATGATCCGACTACTTCAAATGGCAGCTATATACAAGATGGCGGCGCGGCTTCGCTGAGTTCGCTCAACGTCAGCGGCGATACGACACTTGCCAACCTGACCGTCACCGGCAATGCTACGTTCTCTACGCTTACGGTTCAAACCCTCACCGTCGGGCATATCGTCACTCAAGGTATCACACCGAATGCTTCCACCGGTAATATGGCTGGCAGCGGCGCCGATATATCGGTTACGGGTACTGACACGAGCGGTAAGATCGTGATAACCACCGGCAGCGACACGAACAGCGGTGACTTGGCCGATCTAACATTTGCAAAGGCCTATTCAGGCGCACCTAACGTCGTCCTGACTGCCGGCGATGCTAACGCCGCCAAACTGCAACAATTCGTCAGCCCGTCGGTCTCCGGCTTCAGTATCAACGCTGCCACCACCAACGGCCTGCTCGACAACCAGACCTACACCTTCTACTATCATGTGATGCAGTAAATGTAAGTTAGCATTTGACTCCCTCCCGCCCCTTGTCTCACGACGGTTTTTTCGGTAAAATACTCCGGTAGTTTCACAGCCGGAATATACAAAACTGCAATCCTAGCAGCGAAACGACTGAATGCAGTTTTAAGAGGGGAGGCATAGAGGCGAGTCGAAGCTTTTACTACTGAAAGCGGCAAAATGAGGCTGGCTCATATACTTCAATAAGGGGACATAGCTCAGTTGGCTAGAGCGCCTGCTTTGCAAGCAGGAGGTCCGGGGTTCGAATCCCCGTGTCTCCACCAATAATTCGCGGGGAAATATGACGCTGTTACGGCTCACCCAAAACCGAATAATAATTGTAGGCATTATCTTAGTAATACTTACCTTGACCTTTGTGTTGCTTGTCCGCTCCCAGCACACCGCCGATTCTTCACTTACCAGCAACTCTGCGCCGACACTCCAGCAGCAAACAAAAAGTACTCCAACGTCCAAAACCCAAAGCAAAACAACCCCTTCAAAGCCATCTACCTCACCCGTCACGACAAGTGGCAATTCACTGCAGCCAAGCGGCAGCACGAATTCCGTCCAACCATCACAAAACGGTTCCACAACTGGCATCGGCACAAGCTCGCCCGTACAAACTAATCCGACACCGCCCGCCGCGCCAAGCCCGACTCCGACACCGCACTGCGCGCCATGTGGCGGCTTCCGCAAAACCCAAGCCTCCGACGGCTTCGCTTGCCCAATGTACTGCGTTGAATAATTCGGCACAAGCTTGTCTAATCTCGACTTTTTCGGTAAAATACACCGGTATCCACACCGATGCGATTAGTCGATTAGTCAATTTTGTAAACCAAGGAGCGAAGTCGACTGTTTACAATATTGAAAGCCGGGACATAACCGTAAGCCGAAACTTTATACGATAGCAAAAACGAGGCAGAGGCGTAGGTTCCGACGCGGGCGATTAGCTCAGCTGGTTAGAGCGCGTCACTGATAATGACGAGGTCGGAGGTTCAAGTCCCCCATCGCCCACCAACTAACTTAATAGAACTTACAAAACTCCGGGGGCTCGGAGTTTTTATTTTTTCCAGACTCGGGCAGAGGCAGTTGAAGTGGCACGCGTTAGTTTAGTAATCGCGGCCGGCATACGGCCGTGACGACTTTGAGCGCGGTGGTTATGACGCCTCGGCCATGACCTCAGCATACTTTTCGTTCGCAGTTTTATCTTCAATTTCGTAAGATCCATCCGACAGAAGATTAATATCGACAACCCTGGCTCCTCGCCTACGCGTAACCGCGTTTAAAATTCTGCCTTTCGGATCCACAAACGACATGGCTCGCAGAACCGGCTCAACTCTCGCAATGGCGTCAAGGTATGGTAGATAATCGGCGTATGCATCATGCAGCTTGCTGTCCCTCCGCAATACACTTTCAACCATTACGCAGCGGGCAACGATGCCATAGGCCCGACACACCCGTTGCACGCGCACGGCATGATAATCCAAAGCAAGTACTAGAGTTTCCTGCCGCCTTGCTGCTTCCGGACGTACAGCTAGGTAATCAGCCACTGCTTGTGCCTGCAAGAAGGTATTATTAAGATGCCTGCCGTCCGCAAGCTCACTGAGCCCGATAATTTTATCGGGATCGACTGCCGCCTTTACGGCATGCGTACTCATGAGTTCGGTCGTGTTAGGAAACTCTAACGGAAAGCCCGTTTCGCCGGGAATAACGATGCTGGACTCGGGACTTCCCTGCCACAACACCGCCGCGGCGGTAATCGACATCTCCGACAAGATGGAAAGCCTGGTCTGCAGTGCACCTTCCGGCCCCCTGCCAATGTTTGAAGAATACGGCAACGCCACAATGTCACCAACAGATTTACTCGGCTGACTCATAGCTTATTGATCTCTCCTAAAAAATAATAATTCCTACAATACTTGGAGATCATAGATAAGTCAAAAAGTGTGAGCGTATAAATAAAAAGAGCCCTCTCGCAATGGGCTCTTTTGTGTGTTCAGCTTTCTCTCCGGCGACCGGAGGTTGGTTAAAAACTGAATAGTGCAATCAACGTCAGTTCAAGGTTCAGAAACTGTTCTCGTCCACTCGAAGTGGAAATTAGATTGTCAGTACTGATTTACAATCTATCGAGATCGACCTAGCTCGCAAGTGATTGCTCGACTCGACTGCTAGTTTTCTCCCTAGAAAGGAGGTAATCCATCCGCACGTTCCCGTACGGATACCTTGTTACGACTTAACCCCAATCATCTCCCCTACCTTAGGGCTAGGCAAGCTAACACGTCAGGTATTGGCGACTTTCATGGTTTGACGGGCGGTGTGTACAAGACCCGGGAACGTATTCACGGTAGTATAGCTGACCTACCGTTACTAGCGATTCCGGCTTCATGCAGGCGAGTTTCAGCCTGCAATCCGAACTGAGACCGGCTTTGATGGGATTTGCTCCGTCTCGCGACTTGGCTGCCCTTTGTACCGGCCATTGTAGCGTGTTTGTAGCCCCAGACGTAAGGGAAATACTGACCTGACATCATCCCCTCCTTCCTCCCTGTTACCAGGGCAGTCTAGCCTAGAAAAATACAACTAACTATAAGGGTTGCGCTCGTTGATGGACTTAACCAAACATCTCACGACACGAGCTGACGACGGCCATGCATCACCTGTCACTTGGCTCAATAAAGCACTCTCTCCTTTCGGAGAAATTCGCAAGGATGTCAAGCCTGGGTAAGGTTCTTCGTTTACCATCGAATTAAACAACACGCTCCACCGCTTGTGCGGGTCCCCGTCAATTCCTTTATGTTTTAGTCTTGCGACCGTACTCCACAGGCGGGATGCTTAACGCGTTAGCTTCGCTACTACCGGGGTCGATACCGAAACAGCTAGCATCCATCGTTTACGGCGTGGACTACCGGGGTATCTAATCCCGTTTGCTCCCCACGCTTTCGTGCCTTAGTGTCAGGAACGAGCCAGTAACCTGCCTACGCCATCGGTGTTCCTCCTAATATCTACGGATTTCACTCCTACACTAGGAATTCCATTTACCTCTCTCGTCCTCTAGCTTTGCAGTTTTGATAATGTGTATATGGTTGAGCCACACGCTTTCACTACCGACTTACTATGCCACCTACGCAACTCTTTACGCCCAGTAATTCCGGATAACGCTTGGATCCTCCGTATGACCGCGGCTGCTGGCACGGAGTTAGCCGATCCTTATTCATCTGCTACCGTCATAATCGTCACATATAAAAGCAGTTTACAACCCGAAGGCATTCATCCTGCACGCGGCGTTGCTCCATCAGGCTTTCGCCCATTGTGGAAAATTCCCTACTGCTGCCTCCCGTAGGAGTCTGGGCCGTTCTCAGTCCCAGTCTGGCTGATCATCCTCTCAGACCAGCTAATGATCGTCGCCTTGGTAAGCCATTACCTCACCAACAAGCTAATCATGACGCAGGCCGTTCCCAAAGCGCCGAAGCTTTACTCCGAAGAGCCACATGCGGTATTAGACACCATTTCTGGTGCTTATCCCTCACTTTGGGGTACGTTCCTACGTGTTACTCAGCCGTCCGCCGCTCGTGTACCTCCGAAGAGGCCTTACCGCTCGACTTGCATGTATTAGGCACGCCGCCAGCGTTCATCCTGAGCCAGGATCAAACTCTCCAAAAAGAATTTGACTGTCTAATGTGATGTGATTGACGATAAAACATTCAAAATGAACTGACGTTGATTTGCACTACTCAATTTTTAATGAACATTTTCAGAAGGCACTTTAACAGACATCCTCGAAAAGCTCCATCAATCATATCGATAATAACAGATTATGTCAACCAATAAATGTTGTACTATTTCAATTAACGCTATTCGATGCAGTGCTACAATTATTATTTGTCGGCATCCGTTTTGACGGCTGGTTCTCAACGTCGTTCGTCATCTTCTTCATCGACTTCGGCTTTGTCGACTAGCGCAAGCGAAACAACTTCGTCGCCATCGTTGAGACGCATAATACGAACACCTTGTGTAGCTCGTCCGAGCGCCGGAATATCTTTGAGTCCGAGACGAATGGTCTGGCCCTGCTGGATGATAATTATTACTTCTTGCGCGTCGTCTTCACTCAGAGTCTTAACGCCAACCAGTCACCCGTCTTGGTGTTCACTACTGCTGAACGGATGCCGACGCCGCCTCGAGCATGTGGCGTAAATTGGGCGACTTTAGTGCGCTTGCCATAACCGTATTTACTGATCACAAATATACTGGAGCCTTCTTCGACAATATCCATGCCAATGACGTGGTCGTCGGTGCGTAAGTCGAATACCACGAACGCCGCGAGTACGCGTCCCATCGGTCGAGCATCTCTTTCATGGAAGCGGATAGCCTGGCCTTGGGAAGTCGAGATGACTACTTCGTTGTCGCCATTTGTCATTCGGATCCATTTCAGTTCATCACCATCATCTAGGTTGATAGCAATCAGACCAGCTGTTGCGGACATTCTGGTACTGTTCGAACGGTGTCTTCTTGACTACACCCCGTACTGTACACATAATTAAGATTGCTTGGCGTTGTCGTGTCTTGCTGACATTAATGACGGAGCTGACCGTTTCTTCGGGCTGCAGCTGCAGCAGATTTACTAGTGCAACCCTTTGGCGTTCAAGCTAGCAGCCGGTACTTCATAGGTCTTGATTCGGAATACCCGGCCCTTGTTGGTGAAGAACAGTAGGAAGTCGTGCGTGCTGGCATTAACCACATGTTCAATTACATCTTCTTCCCGGTTACCATGCCTCGGCGGCCTTTACCGCCTCGTCCTTGTTTCTTGTATTCAGCAATCGGACTTCGCTTTATGTAGTTTGCAGCTGTTAGTGTTACAACGACCTGCTCATCAGGCACTAAATCTTCATCGCTCAGTCTTGCCTAGTTCCTGCGGAATAATCTTTGGTTCGGCGCTCGTCACCATATTGTTTTTTGAGCTGCAACAATTCGTCTTTAACAATCTTTAAGTATCTTCTTCTCATCGGCCAAGATGCTTTCAAGCTCGGCAATTAGTTTAATTAGCTCAGCGAGTTCGTCTTCAATTTTCTTGCGTTCCAGACCAGCCAGTGTTCGCAGCTGCATAGCCAGAATTGCTTTGGCCTGGATTTCACTCAAGTTTAAACTTGCTTCATCAGATTTACTTGGGCTTCTTCAGTCGTCTCGACTGGCCCGAATAGTGTGATTACTTCATCGATGTGATCGAGCGCAATCTTTAGGCCTTCTAGATATGTGAGCTCGCTCCTTAGCCTTTCGCAGTTCAAATTCGGTTCGCCGTCGGACCACAATGCTGGCGATGCTTAATGTGCTCGTTGAATGATATCCTGTAGGCCCAGTACTCGTGGCTGAATGCCATCGATTAAGGCCATCATATTGTAGTGGAAGCTAGTCTGCAGTGGCGTTAGCTTATACAGCTGGTTGAGCAGCTTCTTGGGATAGGCATCCTTTTTGAGATCGATTACGATTCGCACTTTACCGCGGGCGCTCTCATCGCGGATATCGCTAATGCCGCTTATCTTCTTCTCTTTGACCAGGTCAGCAATTTTGATCAACCAGACTCTCTTTATTCAGAGCGTATGGAATTTCGGTAATAATAATCTGGTGGCGGCCTTTGCTGCCTTCGACTACTTCAGCGACACCGCGCACCACCACGCCGCCGCGGCCGGTCGCATAAGCTGTTCGGATCGATTCTTTGCCATAAACCACACCGCCTGTTGGAAAATCCGGACCTTTAACATGCTTGAGCAGATCATCGAGTGTGGCGTCTGGATGGTCAATCTGATGAACTGTAGCGTCAACTAGTTCACTCAGATTGTGCGGCGGAATATTGGTCGCCATACCAACGGCGATACCAAGCTGACCATTAATAAGCAAATTTGGCAATTTGGCCGGCAACACCGAGTGGTTCTTGCAGTCGTCCGTCGTAGTTGTCGCGGAAATCAACCGTTTCTTTATCGATATCAGCCAGCAATTCATCCGCCAGTCGGGCCATTTTGCTTCGGTATAACGCATGGCAGCCGGCGGATCGCCGTCCATCGAACCGAAGTTCCCCTGGCCGTTTACCAGCATGTAGCGCATAGACCAGGGCTGCGCCATACGAACCATGGCATCATAAATCGCAGCGTCACCGTGCGGGTGATAATCACCCATCACCGCACCGACCACGTTGGCACTTTTGCGGTGCTTGGCACTTGCTACGCAGGCCATCGTCAGTTCATGGTATATAGAATGCGTCGATGTACTGGCTTGAGACCGTCTCTGACGTCAGGAAGGCCCTATCAATAATGACGCTCATGGAATAACGTAGATAGCTGTCTTCCATGACGTTTTCAACGGTGCGCCGTTCAACCATACGCGAATGGTCGGCTCTGCAAGTATCTCACCTTCCAATGGCTACGTTATTATCAGAGTTAGCCATTGTCCTGCTCTTCGTCCATATTAAATATCCAGATCCTTCACGAATTTTGCGTGGGTTTGTATAAAGCTTTTACGCAGCTCCACCTCTGTACCCATCAGCTTATTGAAGATTGCATCGGCCTTTTCGGCATCCTCAACTTTAACTTGAACCAATACCCGCTTTTCCGGATTCATGGTCGTTTCAAATAACTGCTCGGCATCCATTTCACCCAAACCCTTGTAACGCTTCTGCTCGATGAAGCCAGCTTGCTTGAAGCGTTCGTCCTCGGCACTGATTTTGATGCCGTCATTTTTGCGCTTCTCGATCGCCTTGTCTAGAGACTATTCAAGTTCATCCTTCGTCGTAAATAAACACACTGGATTTCCGGCCGGTCTTAACTAACTCGAACAGCGGCGGTTTAGCCAGATATAAATGGCCACCGTCGATGACCGGTTTCATGAAACGGAAAAAGAAAGTCAGCAGTAACGTGCTAATGTGGCTACCGTCAACGTCGGCATCGGTCATGATAATTATGCGGTCGTAACGCAGACCTTTTATATCAAAAGACTCCTCAATGCCGACACCCAGCGCTTTGATAAGGCTTAATATTTCGTTGTTGCCAGCATTTTATCTAAGCCGGGCACGTTCGACATTTAGCACTTTGCCGCGAAGTGGCAGTATGGCCTGGGTCTTGCTATCGCGACCACTCTTGGCCGAACCGCCGGCGGAGTCACCCTCAACCAGATATATTTCGGAATCTTTCGGGTCTTTGGATGAGCAGTCGGCCAGCTTACCCGGCATGCTGGCACCTTCGAGCACGCCTTTGCGGATAATGTTCTCGCGGGCAGCGCGGGCAGCTTTGCGGGCGCGGGCAGGCAAGGAGCGCCTTGCCAACGATCTTTCGCGCAACTGCCGGATGCTCTTCGAGGTAATAAGTGAAATACTCGGTCATGACCTGCTCGACATAACCGCGGATCTCCGGATTACCAAGTTTGTTTTTGGTCTGTCCTTCAAACTGCGGATCCGGCAATTTAACCAGAATAACGGCCGTCAGGCCTTCGCGGGAATCTTCGCCGGTTAAGTTTTCTTCTTTCTCTTTTAGTAGGCTCGTCTTGCGCGCATAATCATTTATGACGCGAGTCAGCGCCGAGCGGAAACCAGTTAAGTGTGTGCCGCCGTCAGGATTTAGTACGTTGTTCGCGAACGCTTTGATAGTCTCACTGAAAGCATTCGGTATATTGGCTGGCGATTTCAATCTGTGTGTCATTGAGTTCCTTATCGACATAAAAAATATCTTCATCGACAACTTCCTTGCCGACGTTTAAGTGCCGCACATACGATTTGATGCCGCCCTCGAAATAAAAGCCATAGCGTTTCCCCGTTTTCTCAACGCTGATTGCGGTTCTCACGCCTTTTGTGAGATATGCCTGATGGCGCAGACGGTCCAGAATCGTATCATAATTAAAGTTGACCGTTTCGAAAATAGTATCGTCCGGATAGAATGTAATCTCGGTTCCGGTCTGGTCGGTTTTGCCCACCGCTACCAGTCCGGTCTTCGGTATACCACGCTCGTATTCTTGCTGGAACGTCTTGCCGTTTTGATGAACGACTACCGTGAGCTTCGTCGACAGCGCATTTACAACGCTCACCCCCACGCCGTGTAAACCGCCCGATACTTTATATCCGCCGCCGCCGAATTTGCCGCCGGCATGCAGAATGGTCAGCGCCGTCTCGACGCTGCTTTTGCCAGTCTTGGAATTCGTGTCCGTCGGGATTCCGCGCCCATTGTCGACAACGCGAATGCCGCCGTCCGCCAGCATCTCGACAGTCACTTCCGTCGCAAAGCCCGCCAGCGCCTCATCAATTCCGTTATCGACCAACTCCCACACGAGATGATGCAGGCCTTCTGCGCCAGTACCGCCAATATACATGCCGGGTCGCTTGCGGACCGGCTCAAGGCCCTCAAGCACCTGAATCTGATCGGCAGAATACGAATTGGTACCGCTTTTTTGTTTCGCCACTATAAATAACCCTCTTCTGGTATGTAACCGTTCTTAATTTCCCACTTGTTTATATTATAGATGATTTGTCTGCGCTCATCAATCTCGTGACATCTTACTGCTTTGCATTGTTTTGCTGATGCATACCGCCTTCCCGATCAATGTAGACGGTATCGCCGGAGTTAAGATGACCAGTGTCGGTCTGTTGATTCAGCTGAGCGGGCGCCGTCTGCCCGGAAGTGCCCGGTATCGGAGCTGGCGACGATTGGGTTGGTAGATTCCGTGTCAGGTTATTTACCGAAGCCTCGAAACTCTCCTCTTCTTGTTTGAGGGATTCGGCGATTGAGTCAGCTTCACGCTTTTCTGTTTCTTCTCTTAGTTTATTGCTTGACCGGGCTGTTGGAGCCGGAGCCGTATGCTGGATTGGAGGTGTCATCGGCGACGGCGCCGGATTCGGGAAACCGCCCTGCGACATGGGCGCTGGTGGCTGTCCGAATGGCGAAGTAAGGGGACGGTCGGGCGCTTTGCGTTTCGATAGCCATTCATCGAGGAATGAAGCTGATGAAGGCTTGCCCGGCGGAGCCGCTGCCCCATTTGGCGATGCTATACCCGCCGCCGGCCGACGCGCTTGCCCGGCCGGAGCACCCCACGGCGACGGTGTTCCGCCAAAACTCGGCGGCAATCCGGCTTGCGCGGGCGATGGCGGCAACGGTTTGGTTTCCATGCGTTTAAATATATCGGCTTCGACCGATGCCTTGGGCCTACCGAATTTAGCTGCGGATAACTGCTTGAGCGCCGTAGCCAGTTGCGAGTTCGGCTTACCTAACGGAGGTAGCGTGGCCATGCTGAACGGCTGCGTCGGCACGCCATTAATCATGGTGCGTACAATCGTGTTATGGTTCGGTAGACGAATAAGGTCAGTCTCCTCAAATGACGGCCGGAAGTACTTATGCAATCCCTCAGCATCGCGATCGCCGACCCGGAATGCCACCGTCGTTCCCACATTACCGAACACGGCGTCGCGGATTTCTTCGCTCAACTGTGTCGTAAACTGGTTCGCCACAATCAGATTGAGGTGGTATTTCCGCGCTTCGGACATGATGGTCGCGAACGAATCGGTCGAGAAGTTCTGGAACTCGTCCACGTAGAGAGCGAAATCTTTACGTTCATCCTCCGGAACATCAGCCCGGCTCATCGCAGCGGCCTGAAACTTCATGACAAAAATCATACCGAGCAGCTGCGTGTTGAGCTGGCCGGTGCGGCCTTTACTTAAATTAACGAGCAGGATTTTGCCGTTATCCATAATATCGCGCAAGTTGAACGAGCTTTGCGTCTGGCCAATGATATTACGCATCATGGTGTTGGACAGGAAAGCGCCGAACTTACTTACGAACCAACTCACGACCTCGCCGAATTCATTGGAGCGCTGTGATTGCGGCATTTCCTTTTGCCAGAATTCTATAACGCTTGGATCGGTGACATGCTGGAGTTTCTGCTTGACGTACTGCGGGTCGCGGAAAAGCTTTGGAATATCGATGAACGTGCCGCCTTCCGGGTCGGCCATAATCGTCAACGCTGCACTGCGGAAAAGATGCTCGTAGCGCGGACCCATTATCCCTTGATGCTGTGGATCATACAATTTGTAAAGCATGTTAAGCGCTTCCTGAATGAGGAAGTCCTTTTGATCCGGGTTTTCAAATTCAAACAAATTAAGCCCCATCGGATAGTCCATTTCGGCAGGGCTGAAATAAATAATATCCTCGGTTCGTTCGCGCGGCACCATAGACATAAGCCGCTCCGCCGTGTCCCCGTGTGGATCGACAAACGCAAAGCCATTGCCGTTCAGCATGTCTTGCAAGGCCAAATTTTCGAGGAATGTCGACTTACCGGTACCGGTTTGTCCGACCGCATACATATGCCGCTGTCGATCACCAACGTCAAGCCGTATCGGCTTTTTGACGCCGCGGAACACGTTGTAACCGAGCAACAATCCCTTTTCGGGAACGTTACGTGGACCATCTACCTGTTTGGAATCTTGTTTCTCCAGCTGTGAAGTCGGTATGCTGCGCTGATCCGGAAAATGAAAGATCGTCGCCAACTCAACTGAATTCAGGATATTTTCTTTCTCATTCTGTGGGAATAACCGCAATATATAGGATGTCGCCAACTCTTCGATGTCTTTTGCCGGCTTATATTTAAACCCGTTTCGGCCAGGCGCGTCGAACAAGGCGAACGACGCCACCACATTGCTCAAAATCGCCTGCGAGCGCTGCGCAATGTTGGATGATACGACAATCCTGATAAGCACCTCATAGCCTGGGTGCCGCGTTTTGTCGTCGATAGAATTCAAGACGGATTGTTCAAGATCGGAAAGCTCCTTTTTCTCGTGGCCGTCCTTTTCTTCGGGGCCCTTGATCATGGCCGTGCCAATAAGCTTCACACCCTCCCACAATTTAGCGCCTATCCCCTCATTGCCTTCCTTGCCTTTTCGTTTTTTACTCGCCAAATCCTGCGCAGTTTTGCGCCACGAAGGATCGGCCGGCCGCATGAGTATCTGTATGCCGACGCCATCTTCTTTACCCAGATTCGCCAATGAATTAAGCAGGGCCTGCATGGCATCACGCTTCAATTCCTGAAACGTAGCAATCGGGTATGCAAACTCTTCCTTGAGCGCCAATTCCCCGCCGGCAGTTCCACTGATTTTTCCGACAGGATTAAAGACGTTATGATCGGGAACTTCCTCCAGCCGCGCCGAAGGATATGCACTAACAACGGCCTGTTTCGCTACTTCAATCAAAGCTAACGGCACTGCCGCATAGAAGTACACCAGCCCCTGGCTGCCAACAATCTCAAATGCAAAGTGGCGCTGCCCGTACAGCTTATATTTCCAGCCCTTTTCAAATGTACTGGCAATGATATTGTAGACAATTTGCGCTTTCGATATGGTCTCCTCGGTCACGTCCCGCACATCACGCCCATTCACTTCCGTATCTTCACTTGGAGGCGGAAGATGAATGAGAAACGGCACCATTTTAAGACCGCGCTCATAGTTCTTCTGCTCACGAGCTGCGCGATGCGACTGCACGTAAAGCATCGGGACAGTAATAGCGGTCGCAAGTACGATGAGGATGATAAAAAATAGGAGTATAGCCATAAGCTATCTATCCTTCACTGAGTTTAAGTTCCTTGCCGTACCGCCTTTTAAGTAGTTCCGCTTTCACCTTCTCGATTTCTTTGGCCTGCCTGAATGGGTCCGTGCTTGTCTGCTGGATAATCGCTTTCGCTTTATTTACAGATTCCTTCTCAAGCGCCATGTCGTCATCGTCGTTCGTTTTAGCAGAGGCGGCAACGGGCTGCGTTTGCTGGCCCGGTACAAGCTGATGGGCGGGCAAAGCCATCGGTATGGGGTTCGGCAATGGCGGCATTTGAGGCTGAGGCTGCATTGCGCCAGGTGGCATCAAAGATTCAGCTTGCGACAAACTTTCAGGGTTCCGGCCGGAAACCACACCAGCATCCGGCGCTTTATTGAAATTGCCGGGTGCGTGCATATTGGAAACCGGAGGTCTATCGGCATTAGGATTCATCGTTACCTATCATTATAACAGCTTGCGACAACGTAAACGAGCTCAACGATCGGCGGTATTCGCAGAGTACTTTGTAATATACAAATATGCCACTACAAATATTGCCCCCGCGGTAAGCACATCCCTGAGTGATAACTGTCCGATAGACTGCAAGACTAGAAGTAAAACCGGGAATCCGGCAATTAGGCCAATCGTAATCCTTGGACGCATAAGCGTCAACCCGCCGGCGCCCTGAAGCTGATGCCGTCCAAAAATTCTTAGCAACTCACCGATGCCTAAATACAAAATCAGAAACAGCAATGCAAATGGCAGGGTCAATACAACCGATGACAGGTGGTCGGGGCTCGTAAGAGACAATAGGCCAACAAGGACTATACACGATACAGTTATGTTCGCTAATCTGATGAAGTGGGTATGCACGCTTATTACCGATATTCTGTTTTAGATATAAAGAAAAGCTGCACAAGTTAAAAACCCGTAGCAGCTCACTTAAAATCCCATGGAGCCAGGCGATAAATCCGCTCGTCTTAATTAAATTAATAGCGCTTACCGCCATGGCCGTGACTGACCGCTCTTGCTGCCGGTAAGGCAACACAGAGCGACGCTTTGGACGTAGAGTCCGGTACTCAAATTGTAAGTTTTTGTTTTTGGACTTACACTTAATAACATACCGCATTTTTGTGAGTAAGTCAAGCACAAGTTTGCTCAAAAAATCGTTTTTGTGTACGACGTTTTTGTTTTTTTCGGCGGCAAAATATGGGACAGGAACTTATGCACAGGTCGATTAAATTTTCTGAATTTTGTTATTGACACATATCATGCTTATCCTCTACTATATGCGTAGCACTTGAATAAAAAAAGTGCTCAAAAACAAAAACGTACATCTGTTACAACGGCTTCTCGCAAGCCGTTGTTTCATATTTGGCAGCCGTTTCTTGTCGTGCGTGTTTAGCTAGCAGATCTGTCAGAGCTGCCTCAACGCAGGCATCGAAAAGTTAGCCCTTTGAACTTGCCGAAACGTAATTATGATTACATTGTATTTTACTTACTTTGCTCAATATTGAGTCATGAGCTCATGTGCGAGAAGCATCATAAATGCCGGCATCTCCGTCTTACTAATCGATATTGAATGCCAGGCTTCTAGCGAGTTACCGGACATGGTCATTGTCGGGTTCGCTAATACGACCGTCGTTGTATCAAAAGAATGTTTATGCGGATCATTAAAAATCTCTCAACTCCAGCGTAAACGTATAAACATCAACCTACAGCAGTATTTGTGTCTTTAAGACAGTAACAGCCTTTATATGGCCATTGCAGGGTCGACTTTTGCGGGCAGCTTCAGTAGCTACACATCAGAACGCAAGCCATCATCGGTGAACTTGGCATTGATAGTACTATCCGGCCAGTCCGCAGTGTTATCGGATAGTTAATAAATGCTTGGGTTGACGTCACAACAACCTACTGCGATTTGGCCGGAAACACAAGGCAGGACCTGATATTCAAGTGTTTTATGATGGCAATATTCGGGAAATTTAATCCCGCGCTTAGAACCGGTAGAAACTGGACTGGGTATCAATTTTTTCTGAACGACCCGCTAAAAATAGACAAAAATGTATACTTGCCATAGCACTGCCCTCAATCTTGCCTCCTCTAAATTATGAGGAAATGCTCGAAGTAACCCACCCACAAAATCCCGCTAACAATAGCTATAACCGGATAGTTTAATCTAGGTCATGATACAACCCGCATCATAGTGCTAGCCGCACATCAATCATCGGTGGCGGCAATTCGGTACGGCCAGGAAAAGTAAGACTAAGCGCCACAGCAACCTGCGTTTCGATGAGTTCCCGGAATTTCAGCGTCAATCTAAACTGCGGTAGCCGCTCGAGGATCGCTTAATACCCGTTTTAGACGCTGAAGAAACGATAAAATATCCGGCCGAATTTAGCATGTCGGAGCTAGAATTCGGGTAAAGCGGCTTGACCCCTGTTGTTATGTCTGTTACAATTTTGACGTTGCAGAATAACCAAAGGAGAATATTTCTATCAGTAAGCCTGCCCGTCTGAATGAAGCTATTCAGGCACCACAACTTAGAGTTATTGATTCACAAGGCAAACAGTTTGGAATCCTCTCACGCGCGGAAGCGTTGAGTGCCGCCCAGGAGCAAGGGCTTGATCTTGTTGAGATTGCACCGGACGCTCGTCCCCCTGTTGCCAAAATCATTGACTGGGGTAAATTCAATTATCAACGCACGAAGCAACAACAGCGAAATAAGCGGAGTGCAAAAACCCTAGAAGTTAAACAGATGCGCCTGGGGCTCAAAATCGGTGAGCACGATATGCAGGTAAAGTTAGCGAAAGTTGCGAAATTTCTCGAGGCTGGACACAAAGTCAAAATGACTGTCTTTTTCCGGGGACGCGAGCTCGCGCACAAAGATCTGGGATTTAAACTTGCTGATAAAATAATTTCCGACTTCGGTGAATCAATCGCGCTTGACCAGCAACCACAGCTTGCAGGTAAGCAACTAAGTTTTGTAATAAGGAGTACCACTCATGTCAAAGCTAAAGACGCATAGCGGCACCAAAGACCGGGTGAAGTTGACAAAGAACGGAAAAGTCCGCCGCCGCCACTCATATGCCAGCCACTTTCTGCAAAAGAAAAGCGCCGCGCGCAAACGTAAGTTGGCCGGCTTAGAAACGCTTGAGGGCAAGGCAGTTAAGAATATTAAGTTGAAATTGGGAGCCTAATCTAATGCGAGTTAAACGAGGCGTTGCCAGCCACAAAAGGCACCAGAAAATTCGTCGCGCCACCAAAGGCATGACCCACCCGAACCGCGCTAGCATCAAACGCGGTCGTCAGGCAGTTACCAAATCATTGCAGTTTGCGACGCGCGACCGTCGTACGCGCAAGCGAACTTTTCGCCAACTGTGGAATGCGCGTATCAACGCTGCTGCACGGCTCAACGGAACAACCTACAGTAAACTTATTGCCGGGCTCAAAGCAGCCCATGTTAATCTTGACCGTAAAGTACTTGCCGAACTTGCCGTTAACGAACCGAGAGCTTTTGAAACCGTCGTTAAAAGTGCTGTAAAGTAAGCATCTGTGCCTGGACGATACTCTTACTATCGCCCTTGGAAAAAAATGCGCGGCCTAATCATGTAGACTGAGGTCGCTTTTTAGTTAAACATTTTGGCCAATTGCGACACTTATAACTTGTACCCTCAGGGCTTATCAGTGTAATTAGCCTTGTGCAGTAACAAAATGTACGATGTTGACGCCAGCGCCCCAACCAATCCGGTCCAGATAGCGTTTATTAGTATCGGCATCACCACACCTACTGACGTCGTCCAGGGCCGCAACGCTCACATATCCGGCAACGGAACGGACAGCGCAGACGCCTTGCAGTAACCTAGCCAATCCAACGTTACTGCACCGACTTGATATCGCCAGTACGATAACCGCTGCTCGCCTGATTGTACTAGGCCGCTGTACCTGTATGGAAATGCAGGAGGCCGCTGACGACAACATTAAGCTTACCGACATCTCTTATGCTTTCAACCCTAAAGAAGTTGGCTCGCCTAAGATCGAAACTAGCAGCAAAACCGATCTGGACGTAGCCTTCGAGAACCGCGGGTGCCCCCTCAATTTTCTAGATTCATGACAGCAAAATTGATGCACTATTTACAGCAGACACTTCCAGTTTAGCTATTGCCGCCATCGGCAACACCACCAATTTAGACACCCTCGCGCTCGATATCGTCCGCTTTAGCTGGATACAAACAATCCTGCCAGCAGTCGTTTAGCCACATGTGCCAGCACGACGATGCATCATCACCCTAACCGTTCATTCAACCCAATGTGTCAGCACCAGAAAGCGTTCTGCTCACGCCGGTGAACAATGCAGGAGCAGATACCACAATAACCGCTTAACCTAAAAACCCTGCTCGTGCAGGGTTTTTAGGTTACCCAGATTATCTGTAAGCCGGGTTCTGTTTTAGCTGATCATCTATCTAGTTCCAGCGTCGCCACCAGAATCGAGCGGATTCAATGATAAACTCTGGCGGGAACCATTCGCCGATTGGTCGACATGAGTTCACCTCCTTGCAGCAGGCAGGGTTTACCGTTTTATATCGTCACCGATATAAAATGCGAGCTCTTACCTCGCTCTTTTCACCCTTACCCTATGGCGTAAAGCCGAGCGGTAGTTTCGTTTCTGTGGCACTTTCCCTAGGGTTTCCCCCGGTTGCCGTTAGCAACTGCCTTTCCCTTTGCTGCCCGGACTTTCCTCTTGTGTTAGACACAAGCGACCAGCCGATAATCTGGCTTATCTATCATTATACCACTTATGGCATCTTTTGAACACTTTACGTAAGTTTTTCGTCGAGCGCCCGATTCACTGCGGCATCGGCCAGCTTATTCAGTTCACGGGGGACATACGTAAACGTTACACGATCAAACTTCGTAACGAGCTGTTTTATTGCTTCGTGAATTGGCCATAAATCGCGGTTTTTGATCTTAAATATACCGTTCATCTGATTGATGACAAGCATGCTGTCCATGTATACTTCGGCTTCTCGCGCCTGTAACTTATGCGCGTTTTCAAGTGCGAGTTTAAGCGCCTGGTATTCCGCCTGATTGTTGGTTGTCACCCCTAGATACACTCCTTTATCGACCAACGTCTTGTCATCCGCGCCCATAATCACATATCCGCCGGCAGAAGGACCGGGGTTACCGCGCGAGCCGCCATCGGCAAATATTTTTACGTGGGGGACCGCCGGATAGGCGGTAAGGTTGACCAGTTTATTATTCTTCGAATATTCTGGAGAATACAGAAGCCCATCAATTTCCCGTGCCAAAGTTTGATCCTTGTCGGTTATTTTGCCGCCGGCACCGTGCGTACTCAGCCAAATTTTTACAACGTTCCATTCGTTTTCCCACCGTGGATGGTGCTGCCTCTCCTCTGCCAGCTCCGCCACCCTCGTCATAAAAGCAAAAGCCTGCTTGAAATCGCGAAACTCAAACTGCCTATATAGCCCGTGTTTAGTCTCTTGCCACATGAGTTTAATCTTACCACGCCCTAGCCGTACCTTCGAGAATGCGCTAGAATACAAGCGTCGCAAAGAAATTTCCGAGAAACTAATTGTGACAAAACTCTAGATTTGTCTCATTTTCGGGGTGTGGCGCAGTTGGCTAGCGCGTACGGCTGGGGGCCGTGAGGTCGCAGGTTCAAGTCCTGTCACCCCGACCAAGTTAGAATCGTTTTCAACCTAGTATCACTGGCGTTTTAATTGCCATAATTAACACTAAATCCCTTGCAGCCCTTCCTCATCGTACAGAATACTAAAGCATTTTGCGGAAATCTTTTTAATTAGGCTCGGGAACTTTTTTCATTAAACCAAAAAGGCGGCGTGCCAAAATGATTAACCCGCATGAACTGCAGGTGGGTGCTCGCACTTAACAACCACGGCTGTTAAAAATATTGAGCTCCCTATTGTTTTGATTAATCAGATAATCATTTATCGGCAACACCAGCCTTAGCACCTATTATACAGCCTACTTCTACCCTCGGAAAACTCCGAAGCAAATTCTTCAAATATTATTCAGAAAATTGATAACCATTTGGTCGAGGGTATATAGCCCGTTGAAGCCATGCATGTACAACAGCACCAGTATAATAAAAAAACCGTACGGCTCAATCTGATCGAAAAGTGCCCGTACCGCATCGGGAGCAAAGGCGTAGAGTACCCGTGAACCGTCAAGCGGCGGAATCGGCACCGAGTTAAAAATAAAAAGGGCGACGTTAAGGCTGGCAAAGGTACTAATCGCGTATCCAAAAAAAGCTCCGACCGGAATTTGGTGGAGTATTATCGCCGCTATAAGCGCCAGCACAATGTTGGTAGCCGGCCCGGCGGCGGCCACAAGCGCCGCACCATAATCGTCAAATTTCAGCCGTGACGGGTTAAACGGCACCGGTTTGGCCGCCAGAAACGGAATTTGAAATATCAGCAGCGTGATTACTGGCAGAATAATGGTCATGAATGGATCAATGTGTTTCAGGGGGTTGAAGCTCAGCCTGCCATGCTCCATCGCTGTAGTGTCGCCGAGCTTAAACGCGACGAAGGCGTGCATGAACTCGTGAATGACCATCGAGATTATCAAGGATATCAGCAGCACCAGCGCTTTGGTAATCGTAATTCCGCCAAACAACATACTGCGTAATAGTATAGCAGCTCGCGGCGATTGACTTACAGAGATGAATCAGTTACAATAAAATCCTGAACTTCGAGAAAAATTATGCAGAAATGTGAACTCACCGGTAAAGGCAAACAGTTCGGTAATAACGTCAGCTTTTCGCAGCGCCACACCAAAAAGGTCTGGAAGCCAAACTTGCAGTCCAAGACAGTTGTGGTCGACGGCAAAAAGGTTAAGCTAAAGATTAGCACACAGGCCATTCGCACGCTCAAGAAAAAGGGCTTGCTGACAACCGCTAAATAAAATTGCCGGCAATTAAAATTTGACGGCAGGCTGGCTGTTTTTTTATGTCAAATGTTAGCCGCACTCAAGTACCACCAACTGCAGGCTTTCACCAAATTCGCTTAATTTTAATTTTAGCTTCGTCACGGTTTGTGCTGGCTCCATGGCCAAGTTTTTAAGCGCATCATCGAGCGACTGCTGCGGCACTGGGAATTGCAATGCATTGTCAGCAAAATGAGTTGGAATGATCATCTTCGGTTCGATTTCCTTGAGCAAATGCAGCGCGCCGCCCGGATCAAGCGTATACCCATTTCCGCCGACCGGTACCACTAGAACGTCGATCATTCCGATTTTTTCGAGCTGGTCTTCGCTCAACTCAGGATAAATGTGCCCCGTTACCAACACTCGGACGTCACCGGCAACAATACGGTACATAGTGGCATCCTGCTTATCTTCCTCGTCGATGTGAGCCCTGGCCGGAATACCATAAATCGAGAAACTCGAAACCTCATATTCACCCGGTGAATCAAGCGTTAACTTTGTCTCAACACCGGGCACGCCGTGCACTCCCGTGAACAAGGCTATATCGCCGGCTTTTGTAATTGATTTGGCGCCAAGGTCGGCCAGATTGTCATCTACCACCACGCGTACTCCCTGGTGTGCCAGGCTTACGCAGTTTGCCCCGAAAAATTGTATGTCCATGGCTACTTCTCCTCCCTGTTCGCTAAAAATCTAGTAAATGCTGTTTATCGACCAATACCTGCTTTTTAGCACTGCGTATGTTCATAGCAAAGCGGTCGTTTATCTGCTCGCGATACCTGTATTCATCAAGGCTGAAAAGCGCATACCGGATCTCTTTACCCTCTTTGACTTCCAGTTCGGTCACAAATTTCTGGAGCTTGTTCGGGTTCACGTTGCCGACAATGAGCAGATCAATACCCGTTGATTCATCTCGTGTAAATTGTCCAGTGTACAGTGCCAGTTCTACATTGCCAAGCGCCTTGATCTCTGCTGGCTCGCTGCTTGTAGCCACCGCTACCGCTTGTCTGCTCTCACTCGCCACAGCTGGCACATCGGCTTTCCCGCCGAATATCGCCAGCAGCGGCGCATAGAACGCGAATTTCTGATTCACTTCGTAGTAGAGTCGGTTATTAACGGTGTCGGATGTAATGATTCCGATCGACAACAAATTGGCGAGCTCCCGGCGTACCGAGTTGATTTGTTCGTCGATTTTCCGAGTAATTTCACGAACATAAAATGAACGGTTCGGGTTACCGTAGAAAAGCCGCAATAATTTTACCCTTGTTTTAGACCCAAAGAGTTGCTCAATCATGGTGCTATTGTAGCAGAACTAATGTGTCGCAAGAAAAGTTATTTGTTCAAGAACGTTGTTACTAAATCTACAGCTTTTGCCCGTTCACTGATATAGTGAATACCTTTGTTGCGTTTGAACCAGGTGCGCTGACGCTTGGCCAGACTCATAGTGGCACTAACGATGCGCTCGCGAGTCTGTCCCAATGTTTGCGTGCCGTCAAAGTAGTCATGGAATTCGCGGTAGCCTATGCCCTTCATAGGTTCAACACCCCAACCATACTTACTAACCAGACCCCTGACCTCATCTTCTAACCCAGCAGCGATCATTGCGTCTACCCGAGTAACCACGCGCTCGCGCAAACCTTGGCCGAGAGCTTGCAGACCGATAACCAGCGTATCTCGCCGAAGTCCGGCGCGGTCGGCTCGGGCACCGTTGGTTTCAATCAATCTAATAATTCGTCGCTTATTGCGCAAATCGATTCCCAATGTGTCGAGACCAGCTCCGCACGCCCTTTCTATAAGCTCTTCGATGCTCAGACTGTTTAATTCCGTACGAATTTCCGGCGCGGTATGAGGCAGAAAACTGTAGTCAAAAAGCACACTATCGATATACAGGCCGGTTCCGCCAACCAGAATCGGCAATTTGCCCCGATCCGAAATATCATCGATCGCCGCCAGTGCTAATCTCTTGTATTCGGCAGCGTTGAAACCGACCCGTGGATCTGCGATATCAAGCAAATAGTGCGGCACTCTGGCCCGCTCTTCTGCGCTTGGTTTGGCCGTGCCGATGTCGAAACCCCGGTAAACCGTCCACGAATCCGCGGCCACAATCTCACCATTAAACTGCTCTGCCAGCAGCATCGCAAGTCTAGACTTTCCCGAAGCTGTTTCTCCGACAATCACTACCAAAGGCTTTTGGGCTTGATTCATTATTTGTGTCGTAAAATAAAAATACGTATGATACCGCTAGTCATCACTGCAACCACGCCAGGAAAGACTAATATACATGGAATTATTTGAGCGGCCGCGGGGGAACAAGTCGGCAAAGTGCATGTTCCATTAATGCAGGCACCGCAATTCACGGTCATGTAGCTTTGAATCATATCCGCAAGTCTACCCTTATAGGGTGTCATTGCAATAGTCACAAGCAGCGACACGACTACGACAAAAGCCCGAATTGCTGCTGATCTTCTGGTTTTGGTTGCCATAAGAGAGACTTTACATCTATTTTGTAATCTTCGGACACTTCAACCCCGTCTTCTTCAAGCAATTGTTTGTGAGTCGTGATGCCGCCCCAGCCGAAACCCCTGGCCAGGCCGCCTTGCTTGTTCACAACCCGTTGCCAGGGCAAATCGGTCGGACCGAAATGGGCTATTTGCCCCACTTCCCAAGCTGCCCGCGGTTCGCCACAAAGAGTCGCAATTTGCCCATAGGTCATGACGCGGCCCTTCGGAATTCTTGCCACTAAATCATAGACCCGCTGTTTAAATACTTCATCTACCCGCGACATGCCTGCTCCTACAACGAAGATTTACTAACGCGCAACTTTGCGTCGTGGGCAATAGTCTTCAGGAATTCCTCGACCGTGTGCGGCTCGTGGCTCGCACTAACCTCGATATCACCGCGCACTCGTGGCACGAGCT
The DNA here is from genome assembly GCA_963810525.1 of Candidatus Saccharimonadia bacterium. GTDB lineage: Bacteria > Patescibacteriota > Saccharimonadia > Saccharimonadales > UBA4665 > JAICLK01. The sequence continues at coordinate 577,047 of CAWENB010000003.1, read as the reverse complement.
CACCGGTGTCAATTTCTTTTTCGCCGACTACAACCACGTATGGGACCTTCATGAGCTCGGCATTCCGGATTTTCTTGCCGACCGATTCATTGGCGTTGTCAACTTTCAGGCGCAGGCCGAGAGCTTTGGCTCGATCAGCAAGCTTTTCGGCAAAGGCGACAGTTTTTTCCTCTTGGTTGACTGTGAGCAAGCGGATTTGCTCCGGAGCCAACCATACCGGAAACTTCCCGGCCGTGTGCTCGATATAAACACTCAGGAACCGCTCGATTGAGCCCAAAAGCGCGCAGTGAATCATGACCGGCTGATGCGCCGCGCCGTCCTCACCGATGTATTCCAGACCAAATCGCTGCGGCATAACAAAATCCAGCTGCACCGTCGCCACCTGATGCTCACGTCCAATAGCGTCGGTAGCCATAAAATCAATCTTGGGTCCGTAAAAGGCCGCCTCCCCTTCTTGTTCAAAGTATTCTAGCCGGTTGTCCTCAGTGGCTTTTTTCAGTTGTGACTGAGCGGATGCCCAGAGCTTGGCATCGCCTAAGTACGCCTCACTGTCGTCGCGATACGATAAACGTACGCGCAGTTTCATACCTACTGTTTCGTACAGCTCACGGGCAACTCCCAGCAGCGCATCAATCTCTTCACGAATTTGATCCGGACGGCAAAACGCGTGGCTGTCATCTTGAGTGATCGATCGTACTCGGCTCAAACCGCCAAGCTCGCCGGTCTTCTCATCACGGTACACCATCGTCGTATCCAGATAACGTATCGGTAAGTCACGGTAACTGCGCGTCTGCGAGGCAAAGATTTGCGTGTGATGCGGGCAGTTCATTGGCTTTAGTACTAAATTATCGTTAGTTTCTTGGCTCTTAACCAAAAAGAGCTCGTCGCCAAACTTCGCCCAATGTCCTGATGTTTCATATAAAGCTCGTTTCGTAATATGCGGAATAGTAACTTTTTGGAAACCGATACGCTCGCGCAGTTCGTTAGAGAAACGGGCTACCTCGTCGCGAAGCACCGTCCCGCGCGGCGTAAACAGCGGCAAACCCGAGCCGACCAAGTCCGAAAATACAAAGAGGTCAAGCTCCTGACCGAGCTTGCGGTGATCTCGTTTTTTAGCCTCTTCAAGCATGGCAAGATATTGCTTCAGTTCTTTTTCAGTCCCGAAGGCGACACCGTAAATCCGCTGCATTTGCGGCTTCTTTTCGTCGCCGCGCCAATAAGCGCCGGACACGCGCATAAGCTTAAACGCGCCGACTTTATCGGTTGATTCGACGTGCGGTCCGCGGCACAAATCCGTGAAGTCTCCGTTTCGATAGAATGATACTTTCTCTACTTTACTTGGCTCACCGGCTTCGAGCCCGAGCTCGGCGGCGTCCAGATCTTTCGCGATCGTCGTGCCCGAGCGCTTAAGGTCGTTCAACAGCTCGAGCTTAAACGGCTGCCCGTATTTCTTTGCCCATGTGATCGCCTCGCCAATCGGCATTTCAAACCGCTCGAACGGCTCTCTAGCCGCGATTATCTTTTGCATCTCCTTTTCAATTAGCGGTAAATCTTCCTCGGAGATCTTATTGCTCGGATTCTCGATATCATAATAAAAGCCATTTTCTACTACCGGGCCCACGCCGAATTTCGTATCCGGCCACAAACGCTGAATTGCCGAGGCCATAATATGCGCCAGGCTGTGCCTCATGGCGTAGGTATTGTCGTCTTTGTCACTCATGTTTTTACTCCTATTTAATAAAGGCTAGTAAAGGCTTCTGAACACGGATGCGGTTTGCGTGAAATTAGATCATCGAAGCGAGCAATTTCACTTAAAAACGTGCCGTTTGGTGAGTCCGCTATAAAAAACAAAAGACGCCTGGATTGAATACTCTCGCAATTGCATTCAATCTAAGCGTCTCGGACCCGCGATTTGCGTTTTGGGAGGGTCGCAAAATGCGGGCGGTTCCACCGGACTTCCATTTCAAAACAATTTTGCTTGAAAAGGCTCTTATGTAGCCACGTTAACGCACGTACTACTGCCCGCGAAGCTCTGTGGTTGGTGAGGCCACTTCACTGCTCGATATGTATTATAACACATCGCAAAACTTCACCTAACAACTACTATAGCAAGGTCAGTACAATATGGCTAGTAAAATCTTATTGTCTTTTCTACACTCCTTACTGTGGATAATATTTATGCTTAGTATGCTCCTCGTGATATCTCCGGACATTCCGTAGTACGCCTCCTCGGTAGTGCCATATCGTCCATGATATACATCGGCAATTGCCTTTTCTATCAAACTAGCGTATTGTAATAAGTCGTTGCGACTATGGGCACGTAGCTCAGTTGGCTAGAGCGCTTCCTTGACGTGGAAGAGGTCGGGGGTTCAAGTCCCTCCGTGCCCACCAGATTCCCGATCGATTATCGAGAGATGTTACTCTGGTCACCCTTGCTTAATCCCGATCCACATGCTAAACTCTTCAGGTTAAGTGAGGAACATGGTTTGAGTACCACCAAGTTGAGTGTGCTCGACGGGTTTCAATTATTCTACGAAGAGATGAACCCCTTGAGCCGCGCCAGACGTTCACGCTAACGATTGAACGATGACTATAAACTACCAGGAATAAACCTGGTAGTTTTAGTTTTCCCACAGTAATATAGGTGTTTTCCACTGGATATTTCCTCAGCGATATGACAATATATAGACATGGTTTGTATATATTGTAGCCAATCGCTCGAGGTCATTAACTCACGCCGTCAACGGCGCGCCAATCAGGTATGGCGGCGGCGGCGATGCACTGAGTGCGGCGCGATCTTCACCAGCACCGAAACCATTGATTTTACAAAATCACTTGCCGTTAACGACGCGAACGGCAAACTGAAGCCCTTCATAAGAGAAGTGCTGTTCTTGAGCTTATATAGAGCCTGCCAGCATCGGCCGGAAGCCGCATCCGACGCATCAGCACTTACGGAAACCGTGCTTCAGAAGCTTGTCAAAAACCTCTCTAATGGGCTCCTATCCAATCGTGATATTGCTGCCGCTTGCAGGTCTGTACTGCAAAACTTTGATAAAGCGGCTGTCGTACAATATGAAGCTTTCCACGCCGACGTGCTTAGTGACTAAATTATAACTTCTTTGTCCTTGGTTACTACGGCTTTTTCTGTTACATCGAACTTACCGATATACCACCCGAGCATCAGGCGCGTCTGTGAGTAGAGCGCGGCAAATGAGTTGTAGACAATTGTCGTCACCGGCAAGTATACCCACTGCAGCACCATGAAAAGTGATCGATGATGCTTATAACGCGCCGGCTTTGGCGGCAATGTCTTGAGGGCGACAAAGATAATCGCCAAACCAAACAGCAGAGCGACCGTTTGAATACGGCTCACCAGTAATGGTAATTCATAGGCAGCAAAATTCTGAGGATGGAAAATTGCCGGCACAAAACCCGCCACCAGGACCAGAATCGGACCGGTCGCCCAGGTAACGTGGCCTTCAAGTAGCCGCCAAAGTTTCGCAAATAAATCGAGCCGCGGCACTTTGTTCTGTTTGAAAAATCCTTCATTTACGATATAGGCAACGTCTGAAGCGCCCCAGGTCCATCGCCGCAATTGGATAAACTGTGCCTTGAGCGTCTTTATATATTTATCGGTCAGAACGGCGTCCTGATAAATCGGCACGTAGAGCGGGTAGACCTGGTATTTACCGTCGAAGGCGAAATAGGATCGCCAGAATTGATGACCGTCCTCCACTATCGTCCGGGCACTCCAGAAATTCGTCTTGACAAGCCCGGCCAGCGGTTGAGCATGAGCCGAAAAATTCCTGAGTGCATGTGGTCTGAGCGAGAGCACAATATTATAGAAGGAATTTCCCGTTGCCAGTACGCGCATCGGCGCCGGCACGTCCCAGATATTATTATTATATATCGCGAGCGGCTGGAACGATGATCGCAGCCGATCGGGGCATAAAGTATAAACATAGCTTAGTGCGGCCAGATATTTTTTGTCCGGATGATTATCGGCGTCCAGCGTCGTTACAACAACACGCCCCAGGTCAATGCCTTCTTTTTCGACATATTTAAGTAATTCCCTCCCGGCACAGTTAATATTTCCGCCCTTGCCGATTATCTCGCCGGGCAGATCGCTCGGATGCTCAACGGCCATGGCGTGCAGGAAATTCGCACCATATTCGTTGAGTAGATCTAAAACTCGAGTTTTCGTTTCTTCCCCGGCCCTGGCTTCATACGCGAGGACAAATATGACCTGCTTCAAATCGTACTCGGACGCTAAAACTGACTTAATGGTCGGCTCCAATATTTCCCGGGCTTCCTTGACCGTCGCAACAATTATTGCATGGATTACTTCGCTCGGCTTAATAGCCGGCGGCTGCTCATGCAAACGTGCAATTGCCGCGTGATGCCATTTCGGCCGCTCCGCGTGCTCCGGAATGCTTGCCGACTCAAGGTCAGCCAAAAGCGCCTGCCAATCCAAGTGCGTGTGCTCGTGCATCAACCGGTACCCCTCAATCGAACGGATAGCCGCAGCTACCGCTCGCGAGAAATTTATCAACAGATACACAAACACGAAAATTGCCGCAAGTTCCACGTTGATGAGACTTAGTATGAACGGCATGGCCAGCATCAACCACGACAACGTGCCGGGTAGCGCTTCAAAAATACGATAGTGAAGCGTGCGATCTTTCTCGAGCGGTATCTCCAGATCCGTCATAGTCCCCACTTTACCGCAATGCAAGCAATGCGTTACTTACTATAATGCAAAGCAGGAGCAGTACTATGCCTAAGGCTAAAATCGTCAACGAAAGCTGCCGGTGAATACGATATGAACGCCAACTCAGAACGGCGTGTGTCACAAGCACGACCAATGCATAGAGAATAAAGGCAATTAAGTTGAGTGAACTGCCCGTTTTAAAAGCACTAATACCCAGATTCGACCGATACTGCACGAAATATGCACTTCCGCCAGCGCTGCCGATCCTGAGCAGGATCGCAACGGTCGCAAGAAGCGCCAAGAACATATTGACGCTCAGCAGGAGCAATACGAGCCGGTCTTGAAAATAATTTTTGGCGGCTGCCATATTGTCCTATTGTATCACTTTGATCGAAAGTTTTTGTTGGTGCGGGTAGCGAGAGTCGAACTCGCGTCTCCAGCTTGGGAAGCTGGCATACTACCGCTGTACTATACCCGCGTGCAGCGAGACCAACACCTCAAAACCGCGCAATATTTGAGATTTTGAAAGCAGGAAAAGCGCGAAAGTCCCGTTAGAAAGTTTTGAAACTTGTAGCCGGGGACGAAAGCTTATTCCGACGTGGAGCCACCTCGGGGATTCGAACCCCGGACCTCCGCTTTACGAAAGCGGCGCTCTAGCCAACTGAGCTAAGGTGGCGTATCAAGCGGATATTATATCAGATTATTCTTCTTAGGGTTTATTCGTTTGCCGAAGCCTCTTCTGCTTGGCGTACTCCCTGGCCGTCAGGTAAACTATGGCGAAGTCGAATAACGTAAGCAACACAAAACCTACCGAGAATTTCTCAAATACGTGCACAAGCTGGTATGCAACAAATCCGAGCGTCACCACGATGAGGGCTATGTACGCCCATAAGTGGTTGCGCATAACCTCGTACACCAGCACGATTTTAATAATCCCATGCGATAACAGGTAGATTGCGGCGAAAACCGCTGCCTGCTTAGTGTAGTCGTTCGCCCACTTCACAATGTGCGAAGCAATAAAATCGTGCGGATCCTGAGCCAGTTCCGCAGCTGTCAGTTTGTGTGCCCAGTGCGTGACGTGCTCCGGCCTGATAAGCAGCAACACCAGCCCAATAATCGTCTCGATGATTCCATCCAGCATCTTCAGTAAAATGCCGATTTCGAAAATATCGTCAAACGTTGTTTTAGGTTTGAAGAATTTCGATCGAATGCTCATCATGCCGATATTATAACCTCTTAGCTGTCATTTACTTTTTTTATTTGGATTCTGTATGCCAATAGCAGAGATTGCTGCACCGGACCAGAGCAGCACGGTCATCACAACCGTGCCGCGATGAAATCCAGCTAAGTCAATATTCGATCCGGCTACAACACCAACGGCCGCTATCGCCACCAGCCCGGCCACACGCGCAACCGCATTGTTAATGGCCGAGCCGATGCCGGCATGTTTTTGATCGATTGAACCCAAAATTGCTGCAGTTAGCGGCGCAACGGTCATTGACAATCCAAAACCGAACAACAATATTCCGGGAAGTAGTTGCGACCAATATCGCACTGAACTATTTACGCGTAGTAAAAGTAAAAATCCCGTACCCGCAACAAGTGGACCTGCAGCCATAAAAAATCGGGGCCCGTATTTAGCACTCAATGCTCCGAACCGAGGAGACAGTACAAACATGATAATACTGACCGGCAGCAACGCCAATCCCGCTTCCACCGCCGAGTAACCCCCGCCCTGCTGGATGAATACGGTAATGAGAAAGCTCGCCACGGATAAGCCGGCATATACGGCAACGGTCGCGATATTACCGACCGCAAAGTTTCGTACCTTAAATAAAAAGAGTGGCAACATAGGCTGCTTAGCCCGGCGCTCGAACGAAATGAAATATACGAGCATCACAACGCCAAGCACACATGGTATATAAAATATCGGGCTTTCCCAACCATAGCGAGCCTGTTCAATTAGCGCAAACACCGTTCCGCCTAAGCCAAGCGCGCACAACGTTGCACCGACGATATCAATTCTTATACCCGGCCCACGACTTTCTTTATGGCGTAAAAACTTCATCAGCCAAAGCGCCACGGCAATCGGAATGACATTAATGGCGAAAATAAGGCGCCAAGACACTGCCACGATCAAAAATCCACCGAGTAATGGACCGATTATGTATGCAATTCCAGTCCAGGCTGTCCAAGTACCGATTGCCTTGCTTTCTCCGTTACCGGCGAATGCAGCAATGATCAACGCGAGCGAGCTAGGCACCAATAGTGCCCCGGCTACACCTTGCAGCGCCCTGAACACAATGAGCAATTCACTTGTCGGTGCAATCGCACACAGAATCGACGCAGCACCGAAACCAAGCAACCCTAGCCGCAAAACCCGCATCCGGCCGAATATATCCGATAGTGATCCGGCCACTAATATCAGTGAACTCAGTGTAATCAAATACGCATCAACTACCCACTGCTGCGTAACCAATTCCCCGCCAAGATCGCGGCTAATCGCCGGTAGCGCGACGTTCACTACCGATCCATCCAAAAAAGCTACAAACGACGCCAGGATGCTGACAACCAGCACAAGACTGCGCTGTTTACTCGACCACTTCCTCATGCAACAACTATAGCAGACCGCCTACATGTTAGTACTCGGTAAAGAATCGCAGCTCGGCGACAAGCTCATCAAGTTTGGTGTCGGAAATGGCATCAATAAGCCTCAGTGACCGAAGTGCGCCTTCTAGCTTACTCGCTTTTTCGGCGAACTCCTTCCGGTCGCACGGCCGCTTCGCGTATTCAGCCGCAAAAGCCAACGCTTGTGCACGCACGTTAAAGCCAATCTGCCCGTTCGTACCCGTCGCGCCCAGAATTCCCGCTGATGCGCCGCCCATGCCTGCGTAGTCCGAGTCAATATGCATCACTTTTTCGATAAATTCATGCATCTGCGTATCGGCCGCCATCGTTAGGCCCCGATTACCTTAAAGTGCTTCAGGATCTCAATGATGCCATGATCATCGACGGAAGAGCCGAAGTAGTATCGGCCCTCGCCCTTTGACTTAGCCAACTGTTGCAGCGCCGCACTATCCTCCTCGACTGTCGCAACATACCCGCACAATTGCATGAAGTTCCAGTCGCTCTCACTGTCACCGATGCCCAGAACCGCCTCAAACGGTATCTTTAATCGCTTCATCACTTCCGCCGCTGCATGCTGTTTTGAGACCCCGGGTGAAGTAACCACCATGCCTCGACGCGGTGCAAGGAATGGATTCTGCGACCAGACAAAAGTCACCTTGTCGCCGTAACGGCGAATATTAGACTCAAGCTTCGGCATGTCATCCTTACCCTTGGAGAAATTGATGACTTTAATAACGGACTCCTGCGCTGCAATATCCAAAAGTGACGTCACGATTAATGGCTCAGCCTGAAGTAACTTTGTACGCAAATGCGTAAATTCGCTTACTTGCGAAGCCTGCACGTAGTACGTATCAGCCGTGTATATTTCGGTATGAATGCCGAATTCGAGGCAAGATTGAGTGTACGAATGCACCACGGTGCTCTCGAGCGGATATTGCGCGACTACTCCGTCATCCAGCCAGTCAATAATGAGCGCACCGCCGTCGGTGATGTGCGGATTACGGAGCTCAGCCTGCAGGGCAATGTTTTCGATAGCGTGGCCGAATTTGGCCGTGCACAGCACGATTGGTGTACCGTACGCTGACACATTCTTGAGCGCCGCAATCACGTCTTGGTGCGGCAGCGGAAAGTTTACCCCTTCCTGCTTGCCGACCATCACTCCATCGACATCACTGATAATAGCTCGTATCCGACTCACCTGCTAATCATAGCAAATAAGTTTTCTTTAGGTAGAAGACCGTGCTATTTCTTAAGGATTTTGATCGCATCCGCGATGTTTTGCAGTTCGGCCATCTGCTTGTCTTGAAGCGTTGCTAGATACGTTAATGTTTCGTGGTCAACCTCAGCTTTAGCGTCGTTTTGAATCTGGGTTTTGTTTTGCGAGCGTTGCAACGCCGGCAAGGCCCACCATTGGATCCAGCTGCCGGAAATAACGCCAAGCGTAATCTTTATGGAATCGGGCGCAGGAATCACTAGCAATGGAACGATAAGTGCGATGTCGAACAACACCACCGATGCAAGTATGTGATTCGTTACCCAGTCAAGCATGAGACCGTTGTAATACAACGGCTTATTGGCGCGCTTTTTATCTTCTTTGATTTCATGGAGAATTTCTTTCGGATGTCGGACGTACGCATGCGGTTCTAGATTCATATCGGTACTATAGCATAGCTAATGCCAATGCCGCCGATTCTGCGCCTACACTTAAAGCCAGTCTTCGTAGCGGGTTGTTCCGTATGCCTGATCAAGCCTATAAGGATCGGACTGAACGGAGGCATTATCTCGGTTGGCCGCCTCATTTGGATAATGTTGATCTGGCGTCTCGGTAGTCCAATCTGCGTCTTCTGACGAGCCACGGTACTCTGCAGCGTGTGACTGAGGCGTGCCCTGTTGGTTCCGGGACGTTATCGCACCGGCGGCGGCGTCAAAACCGGCGCCTACAGCTTGACTGCGCAATTCTCTTCCTGCCGCGGTGGCACCTCTACGGATAGCACTCGTTGGACTTATCGCAGCCCGTATCGCACCGATCGGCCTCAAGCGGAGCCCGCCCCTTCTTCCCGTTTTTACTACGCCGGTACCTTTTAAGGCTTCCTCGCCAATATTAATAGCCGCCTGCGCGATTCGTTCCGCCGCGCCAGGATACCTATCTGCTAAATCCGTTAATCTGTCGCGCCAATTTTCGCCAGTTCGATTTCTTGACATAAACATATTTTAGCATACATTTAGTATTTTTACAACCCTCTCATCGGTCGCAGGAACACCGACAATTATCCCTGAGAGTAATGGCGTTGCCTTGCTCGGCTAGCCATACATTAGTACGCCAACGACGACCGCGAGGTTGACTATTTCCCAGAGCGTAAAGCTAACGATGATACTCTTGTCCTTGTGTGCGACGCCGTATAAAATCCACGGAAACGTGACGATAAATATGAGTGCCCACGTGGCAAGTGAAACGCCGGCGGCCGAGTGCGCGGTGAAGATGCTGTATATCTGGGGCAACACGGTAAAAGGTCCGATAACGCCAGCGACAAACGTAAGCTTATCAAGAAATACAACGTAGGGAGTTTTTGTCCGCTTGCCTTTTGTCTGTTTGCGTTCGAGCTTGTGCCTGAGCCCAAGGTAGTGCATGTAGTTCACTATATCATAAGTAATACCGGTAGTGGCGTTCGGCCTTAATAATGGATGACGACGACCGTACCGACCGGCGCCCACGAATAAAACCACTGCGCATCAGCATCCTCTAGCCCAACGCAGCCGTGCGATGTGTTCACAGAGCCAAACACGCTGGTAGGACGCCAGTAATTTCCGTGTATAGCATCGCCGGAATGGTCAAAATAATTAACCCACGGCACATCAGGCTGCACATAACCAGGGCCATACATCGTTTGCGATATAAATTTGTCCCATATATAAAACGTACCGGTTGGCGTCGGCGTTGACGGTTTACCGGCGCTGACTGAAAAAGTACGGACGGTCGACGCCTGTTCGTAGACATACATCCGTTTGGTCGTCAGATTGACCTCAACCCAGTGCGACCAGTCAGACGCCATAATGGTCTGGTACGGCGTTGTCGCCGCTGGAAGTGAAACTGAAAAGTCGTTGCCTTGCAACAGTTTTTGCTCGATTGATTTTTCAGCCGCTTGTTGGTTATAGATATACACGCCGTTTTGGCCGATTACAGCAATGTCGCTTGAGCCGTTTGCCGGTGCGATAACTACCCGGTCGCGCTCCACCTGATCATGCTCGTAAGCCAATTTGTTGATATAATCCTGCGCCGCACTTGTATTGACTGCCACGCTGATAGTCCCCTTCTGCGAATTCGGCACTAGATTTAATATCCCGCCGAGGTCGGCACCAGACGGTATGATTGTTTGGCCACCGACTAAAATTCGAATTTGTTCGTGCATTATCCGGCTAATTTTTGCACTGGTTTTTTTTGCGTTGTCGTTCGTAATCGCCGGACTTATCGGAAGCGAAACTAGTTTCAGCGGTCGAGAATTAAGTGCGCCGATGTGCCGGCTAATAGTATTTACAGCTTGCAGTAGACCGTATTCTTTGCCTTCTTTCGCCTCTTTAATCGTGACCTTTCCCTTGCCCAGTGAAATGCTGGCATTTGTAGGCTGCGAAATAATCTCTGTAGCCTGGTGATCGATAAAATTTAATAACTGCGCCTGATTAACCGTAAAGGTAAGCCTGACTGATACTGGCCTCCACCATACTAACGACCGAGGAAATAGCACCTTCCGTTCAACCGTTTGCAGCGAACTATTTGCGTTTAGCGATAAACCCGCTTGCGTGTAGGTAAAACTTTTTGTTTTGCCGTTAGGGTAATCGATGCGCAAGCGATAGTTTGCAGCTGCCCGTTTAATCATTTGCAGTTTTACGTTCTGCGGAGTACCGGACTTGATGCGCTGGCTACCGACCTGGTATGGAACGCCGCCCATAAATCCAATGAACCAAAAGGTCGCAATGGTGAGTATGGCACCTACGGTCGCACTGTTGATAAGCAAAAAATAATGCGATAAACGAATATTTCTTATCAAGCCCTTAAATGGCTTAATCCGTGTCGGAATTATGTGCAGAGTTCGTTCGGACATTTTTTGTTTTTGCTAAAATTAATATAAATACTCTAGCATTTTTATGCTTTATAGTCAATTTAATGATACGCAATGAAGCCCCCGCTTGTTATAAGCTCCTGGTAAATACGCTACCCGCAATCGCCGAATCGCGATACATCCTGCTCGAATACGCATCGACACCTAGCAGCTATAGCCGTTGTGCCAATCCGCAAGTGGGATCGTTTTTATCACTCCCTGACGTGCTTCCGAATAAGTGCCGAATGCGTGCCAAATGGGGCCGGCCTTATCGTGGTCGGGCGGCAGAGCTGTCAGAAATATAACATTGTCACCAACATCAAGGTCAGCAACATAAAAATCCGGCGAAACTATTTGCGGGTCAACTTTTCCGTTTTGGAAATTATCATTTGCTTCGTCTTCAAGCTGCCAAGGGTATTCAAAGCCTAACTCGCCCGATGTAGCCATTAACACATAGCCGGCGCCGGAAGTTGTACGCTGGACACGAAAAGAGGACTTCGCATGGCTTAGCGCGTCATGGTGTAAGTCGCCCGGTCCTTTCTCGGTATTACCGAGCACCGTTGTGACTCCTTGACCTTCCGGTACCCATCCAAGCTCTGAGTTCCCGTTAAGTATATGAACTACCGCTTCCCTGATTTCTTCGTGACTTACAGCACCACAATCTATCAAGCCGGAAGCGCGTACCACCAGACCCGGCAAGCCAATCCTGTGAGTTTTATATAGCCCGGCAAGTAGCTCACGGCCGATGCGGGCTTCGGGTAACTTATGTTCGACAATCGGAACCAACTCTGACATAATAAATTACTTTTACATTATTCTACTTTTTTTACAACTATCTTATACCCCAAACTCCTGTTTTACCCCTACACTCGCATGTTCGAAGCCTTCTATACGTGCCTTCGCCGCGACCTGACTCATCTACCCCGACCACTTCCTCGATGGTTCAATTTGCCGAAGTTAATAATGAAAGACCGGCTATTCATGGCGGGCCGTAGCAGCGAGTATCTGGAACTATTATTCAAATGATATTAGAAGCTTACCGACTATAATCACCTAGCTGGATATATAGGCTTCGCGCAATGGCTGATCAAAAGTTTCAAGTCCTACTTTCTCACGTCGAGCTCTTGCAAGTAAATAACAATCCGCAAAATCAAGCTTCAGTTCAGTCAGCAATCTAATAATATTCATAACTAATTCATCGTTTTCATATTTTAATGCCGATGTTCTACCTATAAGTAATAGAGCCTCGATTGTCTGTTGACGGTCACGCCCCGATCCGCGCAACACATATACTACTATTTCGGCAACGATAATATCTGTCTCTAACAAGATGGCTGGCTTTGCGTCTTGGATAAGTTTTTCCGCATTGGCGCTCAACTCTTTATGGTCGCCCAACAACCAACGAAGCAATATATTTGTTTCAACGAACGCTATGCTTCTTTACCAGTTGTGCGCCTATGTTCTGTTCTTTTTCCAAGAGAGTATCCCTAAATGAAGGCCTCCTTAGTAACGTTCGTACTTCAGGTAAATTTTTGGGCGGAGTAACAACAATTTTGTTTATTTGAATAGTGGCCTTGCCTATCTTGTCTAATCCAAGCTTTTCACGAAACACTTTAGGAAGCATGATTTGTCCTTTACTAGTAATACTATACGTGTAATTCATATTACCCACTATATATAAGTAATACTTATATATCAGCGATATTACTGAGCAGAGCTCAGCATTGCACTTGAGCTATTTCGTCACTTATAAGTTAATTCAGCCAGCGAGTTAACCTGAAGATCCGCTTCTGATAAATCCTGCCTTATGCCAAGGCGCTGTGCTGAAAATAGATTATGTACACCTATAGAGAACATACCTGCAGCATTAAGGCTTTCTATTCCATTCCTCGCATCTTCAAACCCCATGCACTCCGACGGTAAGCTCCCGATTTTGCTTGCTGCTGCAAGAAAAATATCTGGTGCAGGTTTACCGTGCTCTATATCATCCTCACCTGACACAATGGCTTTAAAATTGTCCTTAAGCCCCAGCTTGCCTAATACTATATCTATTTTGCGATGTCTGGCAGAAGATGCAAGTGCAAGAGTTATCCCATGTCCAACTAATTGGGCAAGCAAATCCATTAACCCAGGCATTGGTTCTATTGGTTCTCGTTCAAATACAGGTATTATCAGGTCATCAAACTCGTGATGTAATTGTTCGGTGCTGATATTTGGAGGTATATTATACCTTGCAACAAATAGCCCAAATGCATCAGAAACTTTTAATCCAAACATGGATGCTTCATCATGAGCCGTCCATGGATTGCTTGGGTCACGAATATCAACGCCATGGCCTGCAAGAACAGTCCCGAAGATCTTCATATGTAGCGGGTGACTGTTAATCATTAAGTCATCCATATCAAATAATCCAGCATTTACTGCTGGTGGCGCTAATTCCCTGAGGTTTACGGGATGCATCCCTTGCTGAATGTCAGCCATGGATAATATGATATCAAAAAGAGGTCAAAATGACCTCTGTTTTTGTTCCGCTTGGCGGGCCGTAGCGGAGAGTGTCTGGAACTACTTTGCTTTTGGCAATTCGGTAACTAGCCAAGCATCATCCAGTTCGCAGTGATACGTAGTGCTGTCGTACTCTTTGTAGGCGTCGCCCTCTTCTTTGTTGTTAGTGATACGCCATGCAGTCTTTTTCATGGGTTTGTCGCATACAGGACAATTCATGGTTCTATTATAACAAAAATCACCCCTTATGATTGAGGTGATTAAGCATAAGCTTCATGGCGGGCTCGACCGGATTTGAACCGGCGATCTCCTCCGTGACAGGGAGGCGTGTTAGGCCACTACACTACGAGCCCGCGTCTTACTCCAAAACATATACTTCGCTGGCTTGTTTTGGAGGCCCCTTTCCGAAGCGCATGAGCCAGTGCCGTTCTTGCCGTCTTAGCAGCATAAGCTACGAACTTGCTCTTGTGCCCCTCCTTTCAAAACTGCATTCAGTCGCCTTGACTCCTTGTATTGCAATTTTAAAAACAGGTATTGAACAGGGGTAATGATAGCAAGTTGCGGCACGAAAAGCAAACCAATTGCTTCCGACTACTGGACGTTGATGAGTTCGTCCGGCTTTTCCTTGGAGCGTAGTGGATTAGTATAGTTGTTGATGCTATTGAAGTTAAAGACGATATGTGCGGCGCGGATCTTACCATTTTTGACCGACAGGACCTTGTCGATCTCAAGTGTGTAGCCAGTATTAATAACGCCGGAAACTTGGCCCGGCTGTAAGGCGAGCAACTGATTAAGAACCTGTGGAGGTAAATCCTGGTCGGTACTGTCTATAATTCCCGGGTATTCCCCACCGTTGTTTTTGGTGGCGGTATCGTCGGAATACTGCTTGGCAAGGTCACTGAATTTATTACCACTTTGGAGTTTTGCCAGCACGGTTGCGGCGCGGGACTGCGTACCGGCGTCAAGCTTGGCGACAACCTTTTGGGCCAGCAGCTGCATTTTGAGTTCACGCTGGAAATCGCCGACCGACCAACCCCAGAATTGCTTGAGTACATCGGCAAATTCCTGGTCGCTGCTGCCGAGTCGGTTCTGCTGCCGCACCAGCTGGACCTCATTGCTCACCTCCTGGTCGCTCACACTGACACCGTATTTACTCGCAAGCTGTTTGACGTAGGCGTCGTTGATGACTTCTTGCATAGCTTGTTTTTTGAACGCGGCGAGCTGTTGTTTGCCGCGTGCATCCGAGAAATTTATGCCCTGTTGTGTCTGGTAATAATGCGTGTAGTGCCGCAGTTCGAACAGGTAGCTTTCATACGATACCCAGCTTGGGCCCGCCTTCGCCACCGGAAATGGAATGGCGAGCGTCACGTAGTATAGGAAGGTCGAGGTGGACTGGAATTTATAAAGCGCTAATCCGACATATGCGAAGAACATGATGACCGCCGCGGAAAAAATCCATGCCGAAATGAGCACGATGCGGTGCTTGGCGTGCTCCAGCGGATAGATATATTTACGCGCGCCACGCAGCAGCTGTTCACGGTGCTCGGCCACAGTTTCATTAGTAATCCGCGGCAGATTTTCAATCGCTTCGTGCAGGCGGGCTTCCGGCTCGGTTTTGCGCATACGCAAGGCGCGCAGCGAACGGGCGGCTTGCGTGGTTGGTGCAACCGCCCGTTTGCCGAGAGTCTTCTTGAGCTTATTAAGCTTCTGCTTCGTCTTCTTGGTCATATACTTCTTCCCCGGAGTCCGCGTCCGCAGGCACATACGAATCTGCCGTAACGCCCTGCTCGCGCAAAATCTCAAGGATTTTCTTTTGGGTTTTGGCGGGATGATGTACTTCGTGTATTACCAAATCCCCCACCAAAGTTTGCATCATAATTGTACCAAATCCGAGCAAGGTTTGCTGCAGGCCGGCGATTTCATAGTTTACCATCTGGATCTGGCGCAAGCCCATGTCGACAACGCTGCGGTGGAACAGGCCCTTTTGAGTGATTTGTATCAGCCGCTGACTAGTGACGATAAACACGCTGAAATGCCAACTGATCCACCACGGAAAGAACACGATGATGGCCAGCACGAAGCTCAGAGCCATACTGGTGAAGAAAAATGGAATCGACGGCGGATTATTCGGGTGCATGAACGTCAGCGACAACGTGTACAGCGGCCCGGCAAGCATCGCGACGGAGCTGAAAACTAAACCTTTGCGCATCACGACAGGGTGTTTACGGAATACATAAAGCACCACTTCATCATCAAACTGATCGGGAAAGTACTTTTCAGGCGCAGTAGTACTTTGCGCTGTCTCGGCCATAAGAATAATTGTATCAGGTCACGACACCGAGTGCCCGCAAATCCTCACACAAGCCAGGCAGGTCAACATTAGGGACACCGCGCAATCCCAGCTCCTCGACCGCAAGCACACCCTTCTCATTGTCGCCCACAAAGATCCCCCCACTCAAATTCCTAACGCAACATAAGTAGTTTCATTGAAACAGCCAGTACACTTATTCCAACAATGGGCTATAGAGAAAATAGGATATGCTACAGCATATCCTATTGTTGTATATCCTACAATGGTGACCCGGGAGGGAATCGAACCCCCAACACCCACCTTAGGACGGTGGTGTTCTATCCGTTGAACTACCGGGCCATGTTCTGATTGTACCGGGGTCCCCATAAAATCTCTAGGGATTTTATGGGAAGGATTGACGGAGTTAGACTATCCATTGAACTACGGTACGGGGTGAAATAAACCTGCGACTTTCCTCATCGCTCGTCGACTAGATCGAGTATTACCCTTGGCAAAACCCTGCTCGCCACTCTTTTCCCTCATCGCAAGCAAATTTTGACTACTTTGTTTGCGAGATTGGTCAAACTATTTACGCTCGAAGGCTTCGTAAAGGTGCAGGTATTCGGATTTTTCGTACTCGAATAATTCGTCATTATTGAAGAAGCGGGCCACCTCCGTCTCGCCGGTAGCCTTACTGTCCGACGCGTGTACGAGGTTACGGCCAACGCCGATTGAAAAGTCGCCGCGGATCGTGCCAGCCAGCGCTTCACGCGGATTGGTTGCGCCAACAATCACGCGCACCGAGTTGACGCACTCAAAGCCCTCCCAGGCCATGACAACAACGGGTGAACTTTTCATGTGGTCCTCCAGCCCAGGATAGAAAGGCTTTGAGACATGCTCGGCATAGTGGCCACGCAGTATCGTTTCGTCAAGCCGCACCATCTTCAAGCCGATAAGCTTCAAGCCCTTTTGCTCTAGACGTTTAATAATTTCACCGACCAAGCCGCGCTGCACGGCGTCGGGCTTTGCAATAATGAGCGTCCGTTCCATATGTATCCTTGTTTATACCGGCCATTGTAACAGATAAGAAAGACGCACGCTACTACTGTTTTACGCCAGCCGTGGCGCGGCATTTCCATTCACTTTAGTGCACCGGTTTCGCGCATTTTTGCGCAGTTCGTTCGAAAAATAAGCGCCGGAATCCCCGAAAGAGCCTGCTCTTTTTGGCACTAAAGCGGTGGCGTACGTACCGGTACGACGAGCACCGGAACGCAGGGTCTTCGGATGAAATGTGCAAAATGCGAAAGTCCTATACAATTAAGCGTATGCAATTCACTAAAGCCAAGACGGATTTCCTGGAATATCTGGAGATCGAGCAGAACCGCTCGCAGAAAACCATCACCAATTACGATCACTACCTGACGCGGCTTATCGACTTCGCGGGCGACATCCAGGTTGCTGATATCGATACAGAGCTGGTGCGCAAATGGCGACTGTGGCTGGCTCGGCTCGGTACCAACACGTCTGACGAACTGCAAAAAGTAACGCAAAATTACCACCTGATTGCGCTTCGTGCATTTCTGCGATTCTGCGCTAAACGGGACATTCCAGCGCTCACGCCGGACAAAATAGAGTTGGCCCGTACACAACGCAAGCAAGTTACCTGGCTGAACGAAGACGAGCTAGAGCGACTATTCAAACAACCGGACGTTAATACCTTGGGCGGTTTGCGCGACCGTGCGATTTTAGAGCTTCTATTCAGCTCGGGCTTACGCGTTAGTGAACTCGTCGGGCTTGACCGCGATCATATCAATCTGAAACGCCGTGAATTCATGGTGCGCGGCAAGGGGCAGAAAGACCGCCCGATATTCATCAGTCCCGAAGCCGCAGAGTGGGTTGGAACGTATCTGGGCAAACGCGAGGACAATACCCGGCCGTTGTTTGTACGCTACAGCGGCCGCAAACAGGTTGATCTGACCGGTAATTTTCACCGACTGACCGCGCGCAGCGTGCAGCGCATGGCTAGTCGCTATGCACGGCTCGCCGGCATTACGAAGCACGTCAGCCCGCACACCTTACGTCATTCCTTCGCGACGGACTTACTCATGAACGGCGCCGACCTCCGCTCAGTGCAGGCCATGCTCGGCCACAGCAATATTTCGACCACCCAAATTTACACGCACGTCACCGACCCGCATTTGAAACAAGTACACCAACGGTTCCATCACAAAACGCTAGAATAAATTTGCCCGCTTTCATTGCAAAGACATGCCTACGGCGAACCCGAAGACGGCAGGTTGTTGTCGCACATCGGGTTGTAATTCGGGTCGCTCGTACTTGTTTGAGGATTAATTACGTCGCCAGCGTTGGCGTAGTACGACGGAGTTACGTAAAATCGCTTGCAAATCGCGCTATTGCTCTGGATTGCGTCGTCGGGAATGATGCCGTTATAATCCGAGGTCGGCAATCGTACCTGGATGCGGCGCAGTACGCCGTCGGCGTCACCAGTGGCATCGACCACCACCTCACCCGTTGTCGGCACCGGTGAGCCGCTGCTTTCCGGCGTAACCGTTACGTCGCTCGTGCCGTAAAGTGAAATAAGTCGAAGCGTATAGTTCGTGCCGGAAAGGCCGGTTATGGTTGCCGTGCACGTGCCATACGAACCTATGTTACAGCTGGCTGCCACAACATTCGCCTTGCCCTTGTGCGCGGCGTCATACGGCAAGTTAGTACTGCCTCCCACTGAACCTTGAGGCTCGAAGAAACCGGTAAGTTGATTGCTGGCGAGTCCGGCACTCGTCAATGCACCCGTCGTTGGTACGAGATCAACCCGCAGCACGGCATACTTACAAGTCCAAGCGCCGGCACCGGAGGCAGGACTGAACTGATCGGTCGAGCTCGGACAGTCCGTTGAGGGTGTACCGCTCGGGCTGGCCGGATCAGGCGTCCATTGCAATTGGATGGTGTCGTATGGGCTGGATGAGTTCACGGGCACTACCCATGAATCAGCTCCAAGGCCGTCTTTTACTAACGACGTCGGGGACGGGTTAACGAGCAAGCAGGTGTAGCTGACATTGTGCGAGCCATCAAGCACTACCCCGCTCTGGCCGGCCACCGGCACCGGGTAGTTCGGCGAATAGCCGCCTCCGTCGGTGTTGGTATTACAGCTGGTTTTAGCCGGCACGGCTTGACCGCTTTTGACTGCAGTATTGATGACATCGCGAGCATCGTTCACCGCGCTTTCAGCCGCGTAGAATGCCTGAGTACTCAATTGCTGGCCGAGTGTGTTGGATTGCTCGCGGCGCGATATCGTCGCAAAGCCTAAGACTATAAGCGTAATAACAATCATGGTTATCATCGTAATAAGAATAGCCGCCATACCTTGCTGGTTGCGCCGCACCCCTGAGGAATCCCGGCAATTACTGTTACGGTTTTTACCCATTTTGCTCATGCTTTCTATATGATACCGCATAATTCACCTGCTGTTAATCCGTTACTCTGGCCTCAACTTTGGTAGTCAACTCGGATACCGCACAGAACTGCGAACCACTGAGAGTTTTGCACTGCAAATCCGGTGTCGCGTAATCACTGCCCGGCGGCATAGTGCTGGTAGCGGCACAGCTCCCTGGTACTTCGCTCGGGCTGCACAGCAAATCGTCGTCGCCGTACACTACACGCACGTCGATATTGTAGAGCTGAGTGCCACCGACCTGATTCACGCTCACGTGGGCCAGTCGCATATTTTTACCCAGCAGTTCGGTACCGTTTACCGACGTTCCAGGCACGCTGCACGAGGCGACGTTCGGCTCAAAAACCATCGCCTGTGTCGCCTGATCGGGACCGAGCGAGCCGCCGCTGGTTTCGAGTTCCATGCCAAGCTGATACTGATAGAACTGGCTACCGACACAGAGGCCGCCCCAGCTTCCGTTTGTACTGGTTAGGATTGTGCCACCGTCGAACTGGATCGCCTGACTGATGTTTTCGATTGCCGTGCGCGCAACATTCTGCGTGTTGGTCTGGATGATGCCACCGTAGTACGCCCGGTTAAAGCTGATAACGCCGTACGTTATCAGCAGCAGCACGAGTGCGAAAACCGCCGCCGCGATCATCAGTTCGACAATTGTAAAGCCCGTTGATTTACGCCGAGTGGAGATTCGCAACCCGGCCCGTTCCTGAATCCGCATAGTTTGAAGATAATTTTTCATAGGCGCCTATTGATATAACCTGTATGCCATGGTTTCGCTTGCGTTTCCGCCGGTCACTTGATCCCACGTAATCTGCGCCGTAAATAAGTAGCTGCCCGTGACCGAGTTGCCGCAAGCGATTGTCGTGCAATCATTGATACTGATATTAAATGCGGGCTGCGTGCCGGCCGGGCTTTGCACCGCGCAGTTCGACGAACTGGTTGCAACCGGCTCTTCGTTGTACATACAAAACGGCGACGATGTGGTAAACACGTTGCCGTCGGTCGTCGAATCGGAACGCATTTGCTCCAGCTGGTCTTCAAGTAACTTTAGTGCGTTAGCGTGCTCCTGCGAATTGCGGACGCCAAGCTGGCTATTGCGTGTCGTCACGAATGCACCGCCCAAGATAACACTAACGATTGCGATACAGACCAGCACTTCCACGATCGTGTCGCCGGTCTGGGCAAACCTACCGCTCCCGAGTTTTAGCGCCACCCACCTACTCATGTGCAGTTACTCCCGTTAAATATTGATGTTGTCACCGAATTTAAATCGCCGCCATTGCCACCGATAGTCAACAACCCCGACTGGTTGGTCGTGCCGCTAGCAAAGCAAATCTGCACACTGTAGTTAGGAGTGGCCGAATTAACGAGGTTGAGCGCGTTGGTATAAGAGCTGGCCAGGTTGCTATTGATAGCAGATACGGCAGTTATCATGTCGGATGTATTATTCGGATCATAATTGTAGCCGGTGCTGCTTATTGGCACCAGGTACAGCTGTTGTTCACCCGAAGTCGCGCCGAGACCGCTCATGATGCCGAACGCGCCGATGTTGGTCGTCGAACCGCCGACAAAATGCATGTACGAAATTGTGAGGCCGTCGTGTAGGTACGTCGACACGCCATCACTCGGAAATGAGCTATCCAGCCCGCTGTCTGGCGCTACGGCAACTGGAGCGGCGTTCGCGATATTACCATTATTAACCCGCAAGCCAGCGATCGGATAGCTGACGTACCCTTCCGGATTGCTGCCCGTATGATTGGTGAACTGCAGCACTTTGCCGATAAAGATGCAGTCCGAACTCGTGCCTTCCGTACTGCCGGAGCCGCCACTCAGAGAAATCGAAACCCGGTTACCGACATCCTGGCAGGTAATGTTATTCGTTTCCTGATAATCGCCAGAGTTCACCGCCGCAACCGCTTGCTGTATGTCCGATTGCGCATCGTTGATAGCCTGCTGGAATTCCGTTTCGTTTTGCTTGCCGCCGACCGCAATCATAGCCATCAGAAAAAAGACCGATGTCACCACCAGCACAATCATGGTTTCCATAATTGTGAACCCACCAAAACGCTTGCCTATTTTTTGATGGATAGAACTATGATGCTTCCGTTTTTTCGAAGCAGCTTTCATGAGCTTCAGTATACCATAAGCACTGTGCCATGCCCGAAGTTTTATCGGACCAGCACCGTATTGAGCCAGAGCACGAACCGGTCGCCATACAACACCAGGATAAAAGTTGCCATCAACAAAAACGGACCGAATGGAATGAGCGAATCACGCTTGGCTTTGCCCAAGATAAGGAGAGGGATGCTCACGAGCGTGCCGATGGTCGAAGCTACAAAGAGTAACAACAGGCTTTTGAGCGGACCGCCGACCAAAAGCCCAAGCACGACTCCAAGCTTCACGTCGCCACCGCCAATCCATGTACCGCGTGACACCTGGAACAACACATAAAAAATTCCGCTGGAAATTACCACTCCCCAAAAGGCACTCATGAGCGCCGGCAAACTGCCGTCAAAAAACGCAATATGCACCCCGACCTGCACCAGCGCCAAGGCTATCAGCGGAAACACGATCCTATCCGGCAAAATATACCAGCGCACATCGTACAGCGCCAGCGCCAGGAACGCCACCACGAAGATCAGCCAAAATATAAATTGCGTCAGCCCCCAACCACTAAGCACGAACGGCCAGGCAAAATACGACCACACGAACAGAGCCGGCATGAGCAGTTCGGCCAGTGGCGTGTCCTCGATTCGGTGTTGACAATACCGGCATCGTCCGCGCAGCCACAGCCAGCTAAACACCGGCACTAAATCCTTCGCCGCGAGCGCATGGTGGCAATTACTGCACATCGACCGGCCGGTTAAAATCGACAGTTGTTTCGCGTCAGCACGCTGTTTGGCTTTGGATTTTTTGCGTTTTACTCCCTGCTCTTCACGTTCTTCCTGCTCGTGCAAGCGCCATGTCAGTGCGTTCACGAAACTCCCCAGGCACAAGCCGGCCACGACAAGCCAGATAATCATAAGCATGCGCATATCGTAACATAAAACCAGGTTCCATTGTTCGGAACCTGGTTTTGCTTCTTAGTCAGCAGAAGGACTTTTATTGCTCGACGCACTGCTCAGCAGAACCCGAACCGGTCTCCACGGAGTACAATATCGCAGCAGTCCGGGACGATGCCGTTCCTAGACCCGTGTTAGTCGAGTCACAAGTATAACCTGTGTCAACAATTATATGGGTGTCGTCGGGTGTACCCGGGCTAGCATTGGAAGTAACCAATGACACGTTACCCGGCGTATAGTAACCGAGCTTTGCAGTCTCGGTATTACCGGACGCACATGATGCCCCACAAATCGTAACATCGTTTCCAGAACTACCGACAGCTCCAGGTACAGAGCCACCATTGTTGTCGATGTAGTCGGCAATTGCACTCGCGATGGCTGATGCATCGTTCTTACGCTGTGTGTTACGTGCACTTCTCTCAAGTGCCGGAACGGCCAAGAAGACGATAAGCAAAATCAAACCGGCAATCGCCAGCACGATCAAGACCTCAATGATAGTGAAGCCCTTTTCTTGCTTTCTTAGTTTTTGTAGCATTACAAATGCCCCCTTTGCTTTTATTTGAATACGCTAATGGTTTGATGTTACGATGTTCAGCTTAAAATAGCAAGTGCTTTTTACATCGGCGCGCATTGATAGACTTTTATTCTCTTCAGCCCTCCGCACGCCTAGATCTGCAAAAATGACTTGCCGGCCAGCGAGTAAATCGGCAGCAGTACCGCCGCTACGATACTAAATGCCACAATCCCCAGGATGACCATCAAGATTGGTTCAATTAACGTCGAGATCGCTTTAATCTGATCGTCAACCTCGCGTTCATAATATGACGCAGTTTTGTCGAGCATCTGCTCCATAGATCCGGACTGTTCGCCTATGTGGATCATGCTTGGCACCAACGTCAGGAAATTCGGATCGCCCTGCAGCGAATCGGACAGCGCCTTACCGGTCTTGACTTTCTCGGTGGCCTTGCGAATGGATCCGGCGATGTGCACGTTGTTGACCGCGTTGGCGGTAATCTCGAGCACCTGGATCAGTGGCACGCCACTGCCGATGAGCGTCGACGCAGTGCGCGAAAAGCGTGCCATGTATACCTTCATGAACAGCGGACCGGTCGGCCAGGCTTTCATTTTGAATTTATCAAATGCCTGCTTGCCGGCGACCGTACGAGCCCAGCGCGAGCCCATGAACACCAGCGCCACTAAAATAATGATTACGATCCACCAATAATGGATAAGGAGGTCTGACAAACCGAGCAGCAGCCGCGTAATCAGCGGCAAACTCGACGCACCACCCAGGCCCTGATAAAGTACTTTCACCTGCGGCAAGACCTTTATGAGCATGAAGCCGACGACCGTCAACATGACGAGCAGCACGATAATCGGATAAATCATGGCGCTGCGTACTTTGCTTATAATCTCGGCATCCTTTTCCTGCTGGACCGCCAGTCGCTCAAGTGATTGGTCGAGTGTGCCGGACGTTTCGCCGGCCGCAATCAAGCTAATGTAGACCTGATTGAAAACTTCGGGATGCTTGGCCATCGCCACCGACAGCGCCGATCCGCCTTCGACATCGGCGATAACCTGATTGATGATGATTTTGAACTTCTTGCTGGTGGTTTGCTCACTCACATTGCGGAGTGACTGTATGAGCGGCAAGCCGGCATTAATAAGCGTGGCGAGCTGGCGCGAAAATAGCACGCGATCTTTGATTTTGACCTTATTGAAGCGGTTTAACAAACCGCTTGCTCCGCTGGATGTCGAGCTAATTTCGAGCGGTACGAGCCCCTCAGCCCGAATCAATTTTGCAGCCGCTTTCTCATCATCGGCCTGGACATCAGCCTTTATACGCTGGCCGGTAGCCGGATTTCGTGCAACATAGTGGAACGTTAACATTTTTATACTCCCTGAATCTTCCTGTTTAGCCTCTCATAAGTCTGTCTAGTTCTTCTAGGTCAACGGCGAAGTTGCGGGCCTCGTCGTATGTTATCGTGCCGTTGTGCACCAGGCTCACAAGCGTCTTGTCCATGGACTGCATTCCGAATTCGGCACCGGTTTGGATGACGGCCTCGAGCTGATGGCTCTTACCTTCACGGATGATGTTCCGTACCGCTGGTGTCGCTATCAGAATCTCCGCTGATGCAATACGACCACCGCCGATAGCTGGAATCAGCCGCTGTGAGCAAATCGCCATCAGAATATTAGCCAACTGCGAGCGAATCTGCGGCTGCTGGTGCGGCGGAAACACATCGATCATACGGTCGATGCTCTGGGCGGCACTGTTGGTGTGCAGGGTTGCAAGGACCAGATGTCCGGTTTCGGCTATAGTAATAGCACTAGCAATGGTTTCGAGATCGCGCATCTCACCGATGAGCACGACGTCAGGGTCCTCACGGAGAGCGCTTCTGAGTGCAGCACTAAAAGAGTATGTGTCGTAGTGGACTTCGCGCTGGACAATCACCGACTTTTTGGAACGGTGCGTGTACTCAATCGGGTCCTCGATAGTAATGATGTGTGAGGCGCGTTCGTTATTAATCTTGTGGAGCATAGCCGCTAGTGTCGTAGACTTCCCCGAACCAGTCGGGCCGGTCACCAATACCAAGCCGCGCGGATAATCGGGGAACTTGTTGACAATCGGTGGCAGACCGAGTTGTTCAATCGTCAGAATCTCATTAGGAATCAAGCGAAGCGCGGCAGCCAAATTGCCCCGCTCATGGAACGCATTAACCCGGAATCGACCCAAATCACCGAAGGCGAAGCTAAAATCAAACTCCTTGTCTTTGAGTAGAATTTGCTTCTGGTCTTCGTCGAGAATGGCAAAGATCAGTGTTTCCACCGTTTCTTCGGTCAGTACTTCGGCACCGGTTACCGGCCCTAGCGAGCCATCAACACGCAGCATCGGCGGTAAGCCGACCTGCAAATGAAGATCTGAGGCCTTCTTTTTGACGACTTCTTCGAGTAGTACTTCAATCCTTGGTTGCCCTTGCATGTCCACCCCCTCTTTCTATCAAGCGCTGTCAGCCGACGCGACGCGGTTTACCTCGTTAATGGTTGTCTCGCCAGCCAGGGCTTTCAAATAGCCGTCCTCGCGCATGGTTACCATTCCCTGCTCCTGCGCTGTTTTCTGAATTTCACTGCTGGTAGGCCTTTTTAGAATTAGTTCCTGTATCTCCGGCGTGATGCCAAAGACCTCATAAATACCGAGCCGCCCTTTGTAACCTCCAGGCGAGTCCGGGGTATCTTTACCCTTGCATAAAGTATAAGCTTTATCAGTACGCAGTGGCAAGGTTTTATAGCCGAGATCGCGGGCAACTTTTTCGCGCTCGCTCTCGTTTTCCGGTAGCAAGTGCCCGATGGTTTCTTTGATAGCATCGGTTTCGACGGGGTCTGAAAGGTAGGTTTCGCGGATCGGGCCGATCCGCCGGGCAAGACGCTGGCCGATCACGGTATGTACCGTGCTGGCTATGAGGAACGGCTCGATGTTCATATCGAGGAGCCTCGGCAAAATACCGGACGCCGAATTGGTATGGAGCGTACTGAACACCAGGTGGCCGGTCAGCGACGCCTGCACGGCCAGTTCGGCGGTTTCCCTATCACGAATCTCCCCTACCATGACCACGTTCGGGTCCTGCCGCAAAATTGAACGCAACCCTGTAGCAAAATTCAGGCCGACATCCGAATTAACCTGGATCTGGTTGACTCCCTCCATCTTGTATTCGACCGGATCTTCAAGCGTAACAATATTGATGGAGTCGTTCTTGATCTCCTGTATCAATGCATACAGAGAGGTTGATTTCCCCGAACCAGTCGGACCACTGGTGATAATCATACCGTTAGAGCTTTTGAGCCCTTCGCGGATGGACCGCAACGACCCGCCGCGATAACCCATAGACTCGAGCTTCAGGTTAGTACCGCTTTTGTCGAGCAAACGAATGACAACTTGTTCACCCCACACCACAGGCGATATGGCGATACGCAAATCGATCGCCCGATCGGCAACTTTGATGCTGAACTCACCGTCCTGCGGTATACGATGTTCGTCGATTTTGAGATTGGCCAGAATCTTAATCCGCGACACAAGCGGCGGCTCGGTACTCTTGGGTAGCTTCATGACTTCGCGCAAGACCCCGTCTATCCGGCAGCGGATACGCAGGGAGTTCTCTAGCGGTTCAACGTGTACGTCGCTGGCGCGGTTACGGGCCGCGAAATCAAGAATTGCCGACAACGCTTTACTTATCGGCGAGTCCTGCACAATGGTCTTGATGGCGTTGTCCGGTTTTGGTCCTTGTCCCTTGCCGTTCTCCGCCGCCGCTTGTTGCTCGGCCGTGGCTCCGCCAATAGCGCCAATGGCGCCGAGCGCTTCTTTGGATATATTGGCATCGTACTGCTTGAGCACCTGGCGAATACCGGACTCACTGGCGGCAAAGACTTTGAGCGGCCGCGAAATTTTGTTCGATAAGAAATCCACGGCCTGCACATTGTCGGCATCCAACATCGCGACGGCTACGCGGTTCTGAATTTCGCCAAGCGGAACCGCCATGTAGCGTTCGGCAAGATCCTGCGGCAATAGCTCAAGCACCTTCGGGTCAACTCGCGTTTCGCTCAGATTCACATACGGCACTTTGGTAACGTGCGCGATAGTCTTTGTAAGGTCTTCGTCGGAAATATGTCCGTCAGTTACAAGCAAACTGAAAACTGGTACGGATTTATCCTTCGCCTTATGTTTCAGTTCCTCGAGCGCAGACTGCGTAAGCAGCCCATCGCGTACCAACGTTTCCTCGACCTGCTCTTGTGCTGCCGTGGATAGGACACTCATCGTGGTGTCCGAACCCTACTGCTGGCTCGCGCCATTAAACGGATTAGAATTGGTAGTATTACCAATCTGGATAAGCTGGGTCGGATCAACCGAGTTGGAATTAAAATAGCGAGGATCGGGCTGGGGAAAGTTACTGCTGATCGCTTGCACAACATCGACTTTCTGCTGTCGATCGGCCGGTGTCGCGAAAATAAGCCGTGACACGACCAACGAAACGATTGCACTGAAGAACGCCACCACAATAATAAGCGCTAAGTCTTTCTGTTTCATTGGATTACCTTCTTTGTGATTTGCAGCGTCTTTTGCGGCTGATAGTAGGTTTGCGCGCTGATCGTGAGAGTCATAGCGTTCTCGCTGCCTGACAACTGTAATGTTTGAATTTGGAAGGGCCGAATTGACCTATTGAATACGTCTACCAGACTCTGAATTGCCTGATAGTTGCCGACTACTGATATCTGGAACGGCATGGGTACCGGTGTCGGATTCGGGCTGGATTGGTCAGACTGCTGTGTCAACTCCTCGTCGGTACCGGTAATACTTTGGATCTGGAGTTTCTGGCTTGTAATCAGCTTCTCGAGACTGGTCGCGAGCGCCGGGAAGTCATACTGGCTCGGTAAGGCATCGAGTACAATCTGGCCGTTGTCGCCATCCTTCGGTCCACTTCCCTGCGGGTTGCCGCCGATGACATTCTGCGGCGTGTTCACAAAAGCCTGGTAGGAATTTACCAATTGGCTGGTAGTCGAGATGTCTGTCTTCAGTTGTGAAAGCGCCTGCTTGTTGGCGTTGATAAGGCGGTTCTGGTAGGCGGCCTGCGACACGAGCGTCTTGGATGCCACGAGCGCGAACACTACCACAAACGCTGCCACGCCGGTGACCGCCACAATCCGCGTGTTGGCCTTGTCGATAAGTACTCGCTTCGTGCTGATATGTACTTTAGCCATGCTACTGTCCCCCCGTCGAAGCACTCGAACTAGCTGATGAAGTCTTGCTTTGGAATAAGTCGGTCGGATTGTCGATAGCCGATCGCGTACTGATGATCTTCGGGACATTCAGCGAAATATTGCTGGTACTATTAAAGATTGTCGGGTCGAAGTTTGCCGTAATCGTGAAGCCGGCACCGGAAGTGCTGCGCGTAAAGGCCGACAATACAACACCAGTAAATGCATCGGCCGAAGTGCCGTTTGAAGTCTGGTAAGTCGTAAACTTCAACGTGTCAATGTAGGTATTCACGACGTCGAGTGAATTGGCGTTACCGGTAATCGACATATTATTTTGCGTGTAGTCGACGCTCAACTGTGAGATGCTCGCCGATGACGGAGTCACCTGCTTAACATACGTGAACAGACGTGATGCCACCGGTTTCTGATCATGCAGCGTAGTCAGTGTGCCGAGCTGATTCTGTACGGTCAATATTTTACTGAGGTTCGGAGTGTTTTGCAGCTGGGTACTGTCAACATTGATATCGTGGTTAAGGTCGCGTAGATTCTTCTTCTGAAATACATCAACGGTCCCGATGAGTATCAGCAATACAAACAGCGAAACCGCAATAGCGATAATCGCACCGGTGAACACCAGATGCTGTGTACGGCGTGCTTTGAGGTATTGCAGTTTGACATCGGGCAGTAAATTAAACTGAATCATCACTCACTCCTTTCCGCGAGCCCGACGGCTACGCCAAAGGAGTTAGATACTGCCAGCAATTCGTTCTGGCGCGACGGGTCGGTCGCGACATTGCGCCAGGCGTTGCCGATTTCCACGTTCAGCCCGAACTTATTGGCCAAGTACAGCGGGAATTCCGGCAGCGTCGAAGCACCGCCGGTCACGACAATCCGGTCAACCTTGGCATCGGTGTAACGCGTTTGGAAGAACTTGATGGATTTATCGATCTCCGAAGTAAGCAAATCAACTGTCCCGATGATAGCCTGGTAAATCTGACCCTCGAGCTTGTCCTTGCCAAGCCCAAACTTAAATACGAACTGCTCGGCCTGTTTGTCATCGATGTTCAAATTCTGCGCGGCGGCGCGAACTATCGCTTCCACGCCAGTCGGAATGGCCCGTGTCAGTCTCGGTGCGCCCTGCATGACAATTACCAGGTCTGTGCTCTTATAACCAATGTCGAGCACCATGGCCGGAGTCGAAGCGTCAGACGGCAACAGCGAGCGGGTCAGTGCCAAATTGTCCGGCTCGAACGCGATGACATTCAATCCGATCGACTCGAGCATATCAAGCCGCTGCTCCACGAAATCGTTCGGCACACTCGAAAGCAGTACTTCAACTTTGGTCTTGTCCTTCGGCGAATCGCCAAGTTGCGCCCAGTCGAGCTTTGACTCGGCCAACGGCGTCGGTATCAGCGAATCCGCCTGATAGGTAATGGCCTGCCCCATTTCAGCCGGAGATAACCGGTCAAAGTCGACGACTGTCGTGAACACTCGTTGCGATTGAACACCGACTGCAACGTTCCGCGTCGTCATTCGAGCCTGAGTAAGCAACTGACTCAGCACTTGCGCCAGCTTTTGTTGATCGGCTTTGGAATCACTCATTGAAAGCTTGTTATCGATGGGTACGTACCCGTACTTAAGCAGCTGCTTGGTCGGCCCGTTGCCGTGAAGTTCGACCAACCGTATGGCTGTCGTGCCAATATCAAGACCAAAGAAAGCGGAAACGCCGCTTAGCAAACTCATGAAGCTAGTACCCCGTGACCTGCATTATCTTTATGTGTTTTCGAATCATGTTGCCCACTCTTCTTCCAGTGCATTATAGCATAAGGACTACGCCAGCCCGCAAGCCTAAAAATAATTCTCTTAGCCGCCAATCCTTCGGGCTATAGAATCGGCGGCAAACTAGTATACGCATCATACGCACCGGCGCCGCTTGAACCAGTCGATACTGCCGGCGGGTTCGTCAGCCACACTTCTGGGCTGAAGTTAAACGCTTCAGCTGGCGTGCCGCCATAGAGAGTACCATCGGTACGGGTCAACCACACTTGTTTGGCTATGACCGATCCGTTGACCGTCAGTTGGCTGTTGCAGTTGCCGTACAGACTGTTGTCGAGCGACGGCGGCGAGCCGTTGGCACAGGTGTAGACGACGCCGTTGTTGCCGGAGCTGTCGGGCTCGGCAACGTACAGGCCATCGAGTTGGGTGGCTGCTTTCGAGATATATATATTGCCATTCGCAATGACGGCAAACGACGGAATGTCGCCGACGCCGCCCGGATAGTTGCCACTGAATTGGATGCTGTTGTTAATATCTACGTCGCCGTCAACATAAAGTACCGTATGCGATCCGTTAGGAATACTGAGGTTGCTGGCAATCGTCAGCTTGCCGCCCTGTACATATATTGTCTTGGTGTTGCCGGTCGTGGCGACATCGGCCGGCGTCAAGGCGTGGTTGCCGGTGTAGGTTGGCGTGGCCGGATGGGTGCCGTAGTAATCGGGCACGCATGATGATTCGCTGCCGAACCCGCCGCCGTAGGTGTCGCTGCCGGAATGCGGATCGTTGACATGCACCGTGTTGGAGAACGCCAAACCGCTCGGACGCATGCCGGACGTGGTTTGAGCGGAAGCAAAATCCTGCAGATAGTTCAGGGCGTAGGCTGCGTATTGGGTGCCGGCACCGTCGAAGGCGGAATTTTCCTGGTTCCAGCTCACGACCCCGGCGTGGGGATCGGCCGGCGTCGCGCAATTCGTGCCGCCGACATCCATTTGTACTCCGGATTCTACGTCGCCGCCGCTAGCGCTGAAGTATGGGAGGTCGGTGACGGTGAAGCTGTCGCTGCAGGTAATGGCTGCCCCGACGGGGCCTCCGGAAATTCCATAGGATATGTTGTAGGTACCGGTATGATCTGTCGGACCCGGATTGACCGAACCCTGTAAAGTAATGCCGCTTTGTGTCTTGGCAACATCGGTATTACTGTAATTGACACCCGGGCCTGTGACTTTTATAAACATCGTGGCACCACCGCTGATGACCTGCGCAGCCTGCGTTGAATTGTCGTAGTACACTCTGGAAGTTACCGCGTAAGGCGTATCCGTATCTGGGCGGTCCGGGTCAACATTGTCGGCGCCGCAATGCGGCGTCACTGCCGGCGGCGAAACCAGCGGCGAGATACTGCCGACCAGGTTCGCGCATTCCCGCCGGATCATGAATGTACTGCCGTTAGGATTGTGAAATATTATCATGGTGCTCGGTTCGTCATCCGGGTTGTGATAAAAGGTGAAGTCCTTGCCGTCATAAGCGGACGTATTGATATTGCTCCGGTCACAGGTGCCGGTATATGTCGTTGAGCAATCATGCATGCTATTTATCTGCCCCGTTGGAATAGTGTAGGACTGATCCCAGGTTATCCAGCCTTGCGACGCGTAATAGTCGACATCCGCTTTCCATTGGCTCAAATGGTTGATGGCATAGGTGATACCATTCGTCGCGTTTGAAAAGTTTGACCCCTGTGCCCCAAGCATTGTATCGATAACAAACGCTGCTCCAGAATGGTTATAGTTATAACTCGCTGTCGGACCGCCTAAGTACCAACTCCAAAAGTTCTCAAATGAACTGGCGTCATTTATACCGCACGGAATCGCTGAAGAGTTACAACTCGAGGGACTATACGGAATCGCATTATCCGCGCCTTCGCCATTCACGCAGCCGATGACCGAGAACTGACAGTTCAACACGTTATCACCTACTAAGTCGTACGGATCGGGTCGGTCAAATGAAGTATTCGTGAAATAGCCGTGACACTGCGCCCGGCCAAGTATAGTAAAGGACGGCACGCATACGCCGGAAGCGTAGCCAGTGCCCACCATAAAGGGCATGCCTGAGAAGGTTACCGAAAATAATACGACCAACCCTATGGCCAGAGGCGTTTTCACCATCCGTCTGCTGCGCTTATGCATGGAGCTGGCATTTCCCTGACGAAGAGCAGACTCAATCTTTTTTGAAATACGATATCGGGTACCAGAGCGGATTAGTGCGATGCGCCTGATTCGTGCTTTCATCAAAACGAAATCCCCTGATCATGCTGCAATGCCGTAATATCCTCCTGATAGCCCGCCACCACACTGCTCTTGATAGGGTCGCTGCTCGACTGCTCCGCCTGAATGAGCTGGTTCAGGAGCGGAATCAATTGCTGCCGGTCACCGAGATAGTATTTCGACTGTAGTTCGTATCGCCACGCCGCGAGTTCCAACGAGCTGTCGAGTTTTATAGCCGCTTCGCTTTCCGTGCTTACTTTTCCGTACTCCTTCAGGTTCAAGTATGACACCGCGCGGTCTAAATGGTATTCGGCCAAATCGTGTGTATTTATGGTAAGTTCGCCGGATTTTGCACCATGGATCAGCTGCGATGTTATACCCAGAACCTCTTGATTGTCAGCGTTATTGATGGCGGCGGCTAGGCTTGTTTGCAGCGTATACAATTCTGCGGCGCTGGTCCTCTTGTCGCGGCTATTAGCAGGGTGAAAATACCACCAGGCAATACTGGCTACAATAATGACGATTGAAGCCAGACCAAGCATTACGCCGCGTTTGATATACAGCATTTGGATTGCCCCGACATTATTATCCGATATGCTCGACTGCCGTTCCGGCTTACTCACTAGGTGCGCCATTTTACTATTGAGTATAGCAAAGCGCTAGCATCATGAGAATATGTTTTACGCGCACTCGGGTATTCTACTTAGGTCATATGGCGGGATTAACAATTGCGATTGCGGAGATACGGCCAGACTAAAACCAGCACTGCACGCTGGGCTAAAATTCAACGCTTTATTCTGTATGGAAACGAGCATTCGAACTCACTTTCCCTTTACCACCGGCAGATAAGCGAACTCGTGGGTATTTGCCAGAATTCGTGGACGCTCTTCAAGAAGCTGCCAAACTTGAGATGTGGGCATAACATCCTGTGTGAATTTATCTCGGCTTAGGTTCTTTGCTAAAGCATCGCCCAAATCAAAATTTTCGCTTCGATGTAGTTTTTATGGGACATTTTAACTACTACGGGTGCAAGTTTAGAGTATCCGTCTCTCCGGTCTCACCAGTTTGGCCGGTTATAACCACGCGAGTAGAGTCATTCGGCCAACTCTGCGCGCCTCCCCCACTCCAATTCGTTGCAGCAGTGCCGGTTTTGCCAAGTTTTGCGTTTGACCATAAAACGGGGCCGAAAGATGAGCCATCATTGAAGTCATTACTGGATTGGGCAATCGTCGTCATTCGAGCAAATGTCAGGCCATTACTGTTCCATCCTGCCGCGCTGAATCCTCCGAGGAATAATACTTTCCCCGAAGTTGCATCCTGAGCCTCAAACACCATACAGGCCTTTGCACTGGTACAATCGGTTGCCGGATTTACCGACAGCGAACTGAGCGGCATATCAGGTGGGGCCGTTTCTAGCGTAAGCGTTATCTTATCTCCAGGGTTAACATGCGGAAACGTTGCACTCTTGAGTTGCGCATAACCGTTATTATTCGTATAGGGAGGAATGGCCAAGCGTGCATAGAGTTGATAGGAGGCAGCTCCGCCATTCTTCGGGGGGTTATACTGAATACCTGCTTCATAGGGATTTTTCTGTGCATCCCATGCCTCAAGATAGACGTTTGCACCCTCTCCTGGTTGTATCTGTGGAAAGGGAGGAAGTTGTACGGTAACCGACGCGTTACTATACCCAGGGCCTGAGTACACTCGGTGGAACGCCCCGTTATTATTACAGATGGGCGGCGTATTTCCGTACCAGTTGCTTAGATCTTGGGTTTGACATGTCCACTGCGGCGCACACGGGTAAAAGTTGTTCCACCAATCGTTCATCTGAGATGCTTGCGCCGGCTGCAAGAATGCGCCGTTGGCGCCCGCCGTGTTACCGCCACACTCGATTGGTTTGATGTATTGGGTAATGTATTGGCCGCTACTCGATGACGTAACACCAGAAGGTACGGAATAGCCCTTCTGAGTGTATGTCGCAATGGTGTTCTGCCGGAGTAAAGAGGTATTGTAAGCAGTGCACGACGATGTTGTACCCTGGCTAGCGGCCGGGCAATTGGCGAATGATATCATGGCTTCGGTGTCAGGGAATGGGAGATGCTTGCCTTTCCAGCCCGCGGGGTTGATCAGAGGGTATGGCGTATTAATGTTATTGTACGGCACCATCTGATAGGTCGGGCCGACGTAATGTTGTACGCTCGTCGGCAAACCCACATCGTTCATCGGATTCAGCAACACGACATAGGTTGTTATGATGTAGGCACCAGGTTGGTTCCCGTAGGTTTGGAACGTATACGTTGAAGTCTGACAGGTTTGCTGGGCATTGCACTGAAAAGTTGGGCCGGCATTGGAATCAGTCCGCCCCACTTGCGGCGGCCAGGTCCGCTGGATTGCATAACTGACTGCCCCGACGATGCCATTTGCAGAGTTACAAGCTACACTAGTGTTATATGAAAACTGGCCGGCCGCAGGCATGACCTTCGTGTTCACATTGCACTTGACCGTGGCCGCATTGGTTGATGGTGATGAAGAAGCCGCGGGCGGGTAGTCAGTGAAAGTATATGGTGTCGTACCGTTCGGGAAATTACTGGTTACCACCTGCTGCTTGAAGTTCAGTACATATTGCGGCAATGATATGTTCAGACTCCACCGGGTGCCGTTGTCGGCGATGCCGTTCGCACAGAGTGGTGGTTGCGTGCCCGTTTTACATTCCCCATATACATTACCGAGATAGAAGTCGGCTACGAGGTATTGCGGTCTGGCCTGGGCGCCGATTGTGACGAGAGCGTAGCCACTCACCTCGCCACAAGATCCACTATGCTGCGGTACCCATTGAACGGTCATATCCGAAGTGGGTGACGGACCACCATAGTAGACAATTTGGGTTGGCTGGTCGCCGGCAACACAATACCATCCTGGATCGGGCGTACGAGCCGGTGCGCTCATCGGAAGCTTAATGGTTGAACCTGGCGGGAGTGTACAGAAGTAGTCAGTCGAAGTACTGTAGTCGCAGGTCGTAGGCGAAACGGCTTGAAAATTCGATTGCGATGCCGTGGCTTTAGGAGGTGTATTTGCAGCCTGGACTCGAAAACTCCCCGTCAAGCTCAAACTTATTACAAACGCTACTAATGCAAGTAAAAAGATGTATTGGCCGACACGTTTCACCGTATTTCCTTTACCCCCTGCTTACGAATGGCTTACGCCATTGTTATGGCACCCATAACATCACATAATTTGTTTATCACAAATTTTCAATTACAACTATACAGCAAATACCCTGATGGCAGAAACAGGCTGGATTTGTGGTAGAAATATCGGGCCATCTGAACAGATTCCACTTTACGTTTTAGGGTTGCCCGAGGCACGAGGTGATTTGCAGTAAGTTTTATATTTCAAACACTGGTCGCTGAAGTACTTTAGCGCATAGGTTGTGTTAGAATCTAAGGAATGATAATAGATGTTGAGTCGTGTCCCTTTCTCTAGCTATTGTCGGATTACCAAATGTCGGCAAGTCCACCTTATTCAACGCGCTTACTGACAGCAACGCGCTGGCGGCGAATTACCCTTTTGCCACAATTGAACCCAACACCGGTATCGTACCGGTACCGGATGAGCGTTTGCAGCGATTGGCCGACATGTACCACACGCAAAAAATTGTGCCGGCGACCGTGACGTTCGTCGATGTAGCCGGTCTGGTCGCCGGCGCCAGCAAAGGCGAAGGTCTGGGGAATCAGTTTCTCAGCCACATCCGAAGTTGTAATGCCATCGTGCAGGTAGTGCGGGCATTCGAGGATTCGAACATTACACACGTCGATACCGAGCATAACCCGCACAAGGATATTGACATCATAAATACAGAATTGGTGCTGGCCGACTTGCAGTCCGTTGAAAAGCGTTTGCCGAAATTTGAAAAAGAGGCTCGCGCCAATCCAAAACTCAAGCCGGAGCTCGACACGCTGCAAAAAGTACATACCCTACTCGACGACGGCAAGCCAGTCTGGACGGCAAGCGACATTGATCGCGATCACTTAGCCGATTTATTCCTCATAACCGGCAAACCCATTATTTATGTGTTCAATGTTGACGAAGCAACTCTTGTGAACGAAGATAAACAGGATAAACTTAAGGAACTTGTTGCACCTGCGTCTGCACTATTTATTTGCGCAAAACTTGAGGATGAACTACGAGGACTCGACGAGCCTGACCGGCGGGAGATGCTGCAAAGCTACAGCCAAACCGAGTCGGGACTCGTTAAACTTATTCATGCCGCCTATGACACGCTGGGGCTGCAAAGTTATCTGACCGCTGGCGAGAAAGAAGTGCGGGCCTGGACGATAGCCAATGGGGCAACGGCGCCACAGGCGGCAGGCGTCATCCACGGTGATTTTGAAAAAGGGTTCATAGCTGCCCAAATCGTCAGCTTCCAGGATCTTATCGCGTTGGGTTCCGAAACAGCCGCCAAAGCCGCCGGTAAGGTACGAACCGAGGGCAAGGATTATCAAATGCAGCCCGACGACATTGTAGAGTTCAGATTCAACGTTAGTAAATGATTGGCCTGCTCCAACAATATCAGACAGAGCGCGGCGCTGCCGCCGGTACTGGATTTTGCCTGATCATTGTCTGGGCAAAGCCCGAAGGATAAATCTCGTCGGGAACCGCCACCGCATACCGGCCCAGGCGCTTGCTGTGATGATGCCGGAAGTGCCGCAATTTGGCATAGGTGAACGAACCGAGCGTACTCGCCGCGTCATTTGCTGATAATCCCCCCTGCTGCCCGTTGGGAGCTTGCGCGGTGTTTGGCACATACGTTGCCTGCGGCTGAATTTGCTGTTGCTGGAACTGTTGAACCGCCATCGCCTGGAACTGATGCGCCATGTAGTAGTACTGGCGGATCTCAATGACGCGTTGTTGCACGTAGCTCAAGAGCGCACGCAGGCGTGTTTTGTTCCAGCTAACGAACGTTATCGTTTTAGTCGGTGTGCAGATATGAGCGGCCGCGTCGAAGAGATTGTTGTGGTAGTCAAACTCGCTGATGGTTTCGAAGCGAATATCCCCCACGCTCAAATAACTGAGCGGCTTTTTGTCGACCAGCAGCAAACGGTGGTCTGTCGCACATAACAATCCGAATCCCCCCTCGTAATGTCCGTTCACACAATGCGCAATTGTTTCGCTCGCCATAAGAATATGCTTCAGTTCTCCCAATTCGGAACGCCCCCACAAGCGAAAATTGCAACCGATGCGATTTAGCTGATTTTCCACTTCCTCTTGACTCACCATAGGACCCTCCTTTTGGTTAATCACCCCATATACATACTGTAGACGCTGTTCAACCCTGGAGTCGGTTATTTTCTTCACAAACTCTTTGCGATATTTATCACAAAATTATTAGCCTCTGCTCCTTCGGTGTGGCATAATGAAATTGTATGCTGGCGAGTATTAAGCAGAATGAAGATTTCACTGACTTATTCCATCGCCGTGGGAGCAGACTAACTTACAAAAAGGGTGAATTCATCATCAGGCCCGGGGATACACCCTCGGGCATTTTCTTCATAGAATCGGGAACCGTTAAAGCTTATGACATCACCAAGTATGGCGAAGAAAATTTACTGACGATCCGCAAACCTGGCGAGATCTTTCCACTCATATGGACGGTCACCGGCAAGGGCCGATACGTTATCTACGAAGCCCTGGCACCGACCGTAGCATGGCGGCTGAAACGCGAGCTGTTCGTGCAGAACGTACAGGAGCATCCGGACCTGATATTTCCGTTTTTGGATATTATTCTTGAAATGTATCGTATACATTCGGAGCGCATACTCAATCTTGAATACCGCAGCGTGCGTGAACGACTCGTTTCGTTCCTACTGCTCATGTCACAACGATTTGGCAAGCAAACGCCGGAGGGGTTACTCATTGATATTCCGCTTCGGCATCAGGACATCGCCAGTTCGATCAACTCCAGTCGCGAAACAACCAGCCGCGAGATGATGGTGTTGGAGCGAAAAGAATTGCTGAGCAATACCCAGGCGCTTATAACGCTCAAGGATGTCAAAAAGCTTCGCGCGCTGCTTTAGCGGCCATCACTTCTGAGTTAGGGCCTCACCTGGCAGTCTACCCCCCGATTTATTTCCATTTGCGCATAACTCGTTCGAGTACGCGCACGATTACGTCGTGCGGCGGCACGTCACGCATATCATAATAATGGTCGGTCGTAATAAAGTCCTGAATGACGGCGAGGCAATAGATTTCGTCAGCTAACACGTGCATCCGGTCTACAGCCGGCACACTTGCCAGCGGCGTCGCGATGACGAATTTTTGATACCTCACTACTTTCAAATACTCAGCGGCAACATCAAGCGAAAACCCGCTTGTCAGCCCGTCGGAAACCAAAATGACCACCCGGCCCTTGAGTAAATCTTTACGGATCAATCCGCCGTCACCGAGCAATTCGTGCAGTTGCGCCAACTTGACATTTTTCACACCTTCGATGTAATGATAGTACTCGCTCACCAGCTCTTCGACCTCGCCCGGACTGTACAGCCCGTTGTAGGCAAACGAGCCGTCCTCGCTAATGCCAGCAATCGGTATCCCCTCTCTCGGCAGTTCGATCGGCTCGATCAGCAACATGCCGAGCGGCGCATGAAGCGCGAGCGCAATCTGCGCGCCAGTAATTACACTGCCATCACTTAGGCCGATAACGATGCAGTTATCGTTACCGTGGATTTTTACAATTTGCTCGGCGAGCAACTTACCGGCCGCAGTGCGACTAGCAAAATACATATGCTTTTAGTGTAACAGAAATGTGATGTCCGCACGCGACATACTTGGCTTCTGCGTGAGGCCGCTACAGCCGCCGAAGCCTGTAGAATCGCTCCTTATTGCCTTTTGCGCCCGCTATCTGCGAATCGGCCTTGTCGATGATGACGCAGTAGCCCGTCACCCATTCCTCAAAGGATTTGAGTATTTCACGGCGCATCCGGTCATTTTTAATCACACCTTTATGCTTGATACTTGAGATGTCCGCTTCGAATTGCGGTTTGACCATCGCTACGATGTCAGTGTTGGAAACGCACAGGAAAATGACATGCGGAAGGATATCCCGAAGCGAAATGAACGAGACGTCAATAACCACGATATCTGGCTTTTCAGAAAGTTCCGTGACGTCCCGGATGTCGGTTTGCTCGTGTAGTTCAATGCGTGGATCACCGCGTAAGCTTGGATGCAGCTGGTTGGTCCCGACTTCCACGCCAGTTACTTTGCAGGCACCGTGCCGCAGCGCATAGTCAGTAAATCCTCCGGTCGAACTACCGACATCGAGCACAACTTTTCCGTTGAAATCAAGATTCAGCGCATCGGCAACTGATGCCAGTTTCAAAGCTGCCCGCGACACGTACTGATCGGCTGCGGTAAGCACAACTTCCGCGTGCTCATCAACGAATTGCCCGGGTTTTGTAATCACTTCACCGTCGACGCGAACCTCGCCGAGTTTGATGTAGCTTTCCGCTTGGCTGCGTGTTGCCACGATTTCGCGTGCCACCAACGCCAAATCAAGCCGCTGCTTGCTCATACGCCCAATCTCACTTCGCCAGTGATTTCCTTATGGCCACCTTTTTGTTCAATCAGGTAAACCCGATCGCAGCGGAACATGTCGCCGTTCCGCAGACCGCCGCTTGGCTGCTTGGTGATGTGCGGCCGAAACGTGCGCGGCCGTTTCGTGGTTTCATCAACCAGCCAGGCTCGTTGGGCGTGCAAAAAGTCTCGAACCCGGCATTCTACCTCAGTAAACGGTGTCGGTGTTTGCACGATCGCTGCCAGCTTGCCCTTCTGATGGCCGAAGCGGACGTTCTCGTCACCTATGTGCGCGTCAAACGGTAAAAATCCCACCAATGCATCCGCGAGATCTTTAGTGATTTGTTTCGAGTCAACATCCAGCCGAAACCACGGCACTATCGTCACATGCAGCGGCCAATCTTTAAAAGTAGCGCCCGCCACGAGACGATCAACTGATGCACACACGAGTCGATCGCCCGGCCGCATACATAAGCCTTCCTTAGTGGTGCTCCGCCGCGAACACGGCGAGCGCTCCGAGCGCGAACAGCAAGCCGATGTTCCAAAGTACCTCACTCGTCGTTGCCGGTCTTGATTCGCTACTCTTACTCATAACACTATTATACTCTTTGAACTAGTAATCGTTTATCTGGCGGTTAAAATTTCATGGCCTGCCACGCTGCAATCGCTTTTCGATTTTTGCCGAAGCCTGCGGCTAAAAAGCCGGAATGCAGACGTAAAAATTATGGCAGCTGCTTAATATACGCTTCCGCCGGATAGAAATTTATTAGCTCTTAGACGCGAGAACGGTAAGCGCCGGTGGCAGTGTCGACCGATACGACATCGCCCTGCTTGATAAAAGCGGGCACCCTGATGGTTATACCGGTTTCCAGTTCGGCGTTTTTCTGAACCGCATTAGCCGTGTCACCTTTCACCACTTCTTCGGTGTAAACGACTTTAAGCGGCACATTTTTCGGCAGGTCAACGTTAATCGGCCGGCCGTCAAAAAACTGCAGCGTTACTTTGTCGCCCTCTTTGAGGTAACCAGCTCCGTCGCCGATCAAATCGTTCGATACTTCAAACTGCTCGAACGACTCCTCGTTCATGAAGTAGTACTTTGAGCCGTCATTGTATAGGTACTGGACGCTTTGGTTGGTGACGTCAGCACTATCGAGCTGCTCATTGCCTTTGAATGTTTTCTCAAGCACCTTGCCGTCGATCAGACTCTTGATCCGCACGTTCACGATTGAACCGCCGCGGCCCATCACCTTTTGTGAATATTCCACCACCCGGAAAGGCTCACCTTCCCACTGGAACAGCGTACCTTTCTTTAAGTCAGTAATACTTAACGCCATGCCTCCTCCTTATTGCAATTCCGAAATTATCTGCTCAATTTGCGCCGACAGCAGAGCTACGTCAGCGGCGCTGAACAAGTTTGACTCACTGGCCTTCAGCATGTTAGTCTGCAGCTTTTGAAGATATTTATTTGCCGATAAGGCGCTTTTCTGTTGCT
The DNA here is from genome assembly GCA_963810525.1 of Candidatus Saccharimonadia bacterium. GTDB lineage: Bacteria > Patescibacteriota > Saccharimonadia > Saccharimonadales > UBA4665 > JAICLK01. The sequence goes on along the minus strand of CAWENB010000003.1, from coordinate 535,451 downwards.
CCGCTCGTGTTTCGGCATACTCGTAATCACGCACTTCGAGCCGGGCATCGATCGCCTGCCTCTTGATTTGTGTCACAGCCTGACGCTCTGCAGCCGGCAATATGTCTACATCAATCGACGACAATATGCCGCCAAGCTGATTCTCCAGCTCCCTGGCCTGCTGTGATGGAGATTTTCCCGCCACCCTTTGCCACTTTCTAGTTGTTGGCCACAAACGGCAACAGCGCAATGTGCCGTGCACGCTTGATGGCTTTAGCCAACTGGCGCTGCTGCGATTCGGTCAGTCCGGTTTTCTTGCGGGTCTCGATTTGTCCGAAATGGTTCACATAGCTCTGCAACGTCTTAAAATCCTTGTAGTCGAAATAAGCTACGTCAGTCCTGTGCTTAAAAATCTTTGCCATGACATTTTCTCCTTAATATTATTTTGCGGGCTGGAATTGCTGACGCCGCAGTGCGCGCCAGGAACAAGCCGCCCTAAAATGGGATATCGTCAAGATTAATCGGTTCGTCGCCGATATCCTCAATCACTACATCGTCCTGCTTCTTGCTGCCGGACTTAGCCGAACCGCTTGAGCCTGAAGCCGATGAAGCCTGAGAAGCGCCGACACTCGCGCCGCCACCATTGTCGCCGCCGGCACCGCCGCCGACAAAATTAAAGTCTTCGACAATGACCTCGACCTTGCTGCGCTTCTGCCCGTCCTGTTCCCAACTGCGCTGATCGATCCGACCGCTTACCAGCAGTGCCCGGCCGCGCTGCATGTACTGCGCAATGATTTCACCGGTCTTGCCCCAGGCCACGCAGTCGATGTAGCTAACGCTCTCCTGATTGGTACCGTCAGCGCTGCGCCAAGTGCGGTTGACTGCCAGCGAAAAATTCGTAACACTCTGCCCGCTCGGCGTCGTGCGCACCTCTGGGTCTCGCGTCAGATTACCCATTAAAATTACTTTGTTAAACCCCTTTGCCATAGTTCTCCTCCAGATTTAGTAGTTGGTAGCTGGCTAGAAACGGCGATGATATTTCCGAGCTACTGGCTCCTAGCTACTTTTATTCTACTATGCTTCTTCCTGCTCGTCGCTTCCCGCTTCACCCTCGTGCTTGCCACGATCGGCGGCGCGCCTGGCTTTTTCGGCACGCAGCGCTTCAGCCTTTGCGATCTTCTTGAGATCCGGCCGCGTAATAAGGAAGCGGACTACCTCGTCGGTAATGTTGAGCGTGCTCTCAATTTTGCGCACTGCTTCCGGCGGAAGCTCTACGGTATAAAACACGTAGACGGCGTGTTCGCTCTTTTTGATGGGGTATGCCAGCTTACGCTTACCCCAGTTGTCGGTGTTTTTGATGGCGCCGCCGTTATCGGTGAAAATCTTCTCCACCCGGGCAGTCGCCTTTTCCAGATCGATTTCCAGATCCGGGTCATACAATACGGCAATTTCGTATTGATTCATCAATACTCCTTCCTTTGGACTTCGGCCCGGCCGCCTAAGTTGCGCCGAGCTGAATGAGTTAATAACAGCGTAAATTATACTACGTTTACCAGTTGCCTGCAAGTTGTGCTTGATACGCCGTGGCTGATACCATAGTCGGGTGACAGAGACTCCAATTGTTGTCTCCGGCTCGATCGCTATCGACCGGATAATGAGCTTTTCGGGCAAATACCAAGACCGCATCCGGCCCGAGAAGCTTGATTCGCTTTCGGTCTCGATACTTATCGATCAACTCGTCGACGCCCGCGGCGGCGTCGGCGCGAACATCGCCTACTCGCTTGCCCTGCTCGGGTACGAGCCGATACTGCTTGGCGCGGTCGGCAAAGACGGATTGCTGTATATGGAAGAGCTCGCCCGACAGGGAGTGAACATCACACACGTTTTCGAAAGCAATCTGCCGACGGCTTCGTTCACGGTCATCACCGACAGCGAACAGAACCAGGTCGGCGGTTTTTATCCGGGTGCCATGTCCGATAGCGACACCTTGAGCTTCGCGCCCTGGAAAGATCAAAATCCGATCGTCGTGGTGTCGCCGCATGATCCCAAGGCCATGCACCGCCAGGTTGCCGAGTGCAAAAAATGGAACTTGCGTTTGTGTTACGACATCGGCCAGCAGGTCAGCAATTTACCCGCAAATGAAATGCATGAAGGCATTGCGGCCGCCGAGGTTCTGATTTTGAACGACTATGAGCTTCACGCACTGACCAAGAAGACGGGCATGACAACTGACGCAATCAAAGCGCGCGTGCCGATTCTGGTAACGACTTTGGGTAAAAACGGATCCGTAATTGAAGGAACGCGCGTACCGGAGCCAATCCGTGTCGGCATCGCTAAGCCGAAACGAGTAGCCGACCCGACCGGTGCCGGCGACGCATTCCGTTCCGGATTTCTGTACGGCTTGGCCTGCAATTGGCCGCTCAAAGCCTGTGCGCAGCTCGGCGCCGTATGCGGCACATTTGCCATCGAAGAAATCGGCACCCAGGCGCACCACTTCACCACTGATGAAATTACGAGCCGCTATATCGTGAATTTTAAAGAACCGCTTCCCGGCGAATTAAGAAAGGATTAATCAATGCCCGATTATAAAGTTAAAGACGTTACGCTGGCCGATTGGGGTCGCACAGAAATCCGCTTGGCCGAAAAGGAAATGCCCGGCCTGATGGCCTTACGCGCTGAGTACAAAACCAAGCAGCCGCTCAAAAACGCACGCATCGCCGGATCACTCCACATGACCATACAGACGGCCGTACTTATCGAGACACTCATCGAACTTGGCGCGGAAGTGCGCTGGGCGTCGTGCAACATCTTCAGTACGCAAGACCAAGCCGCTGCCGCAATCGCCAAAGCCGGCATCCCGGTGTTTGCCTGGAAGGGTGAAACCGAAGCTGAATACTGGGACTGTATCGAGCAAACGCTCAAGTTCGCCGGCGGCAAGGGCCCGAACATGTTGCTCGACGATGGCGGTGACCTAACCGCCTGGGTACACGATAAACACCCCGAAATGCTCGGTGAAATCAAAGGTGTCAGCGAAGAAACCACGACCGGCGTACATCACCTATACCAGATGCTCGAAGTAGGCAAGCTCAAACTCCCGGCTATCAACGTGAACGACTCGGTGACAAAGAGCAAGTTTGACAATAAATACGGTTGCCGCGAATCGCTCGTCGATGGCATCAAACGTGCCACCGATGTCATGCTGGCCGGTAAGATCGCGGTCGTGGCCGGTTACGGTGATGTCGGTAAAGGCTGTGCGCAGTCGCTCGACAGCTACGGCTGCCGCGTGCTAGTGACTGAAATCGACCCCATCTGCGCACTACAGGCCATGATGGAAGGCTACGAAGTCGTTACAATGGAAGAAGCTGTTCACGAGGGAGATATTTTCGTGACCACCACCGGTTGTCGCGACATTATCACCATCGATCATATGGAGCGCATGAAAGATACCGCTATCGTTTGCAATATCGGCCACTTCGATATCGAGATCCAAGTTGAAGCGCTCAATAATTTCAAAGGTATCAAAAAGGAAGAAGTAAAGCCGCAAGTCGACCTCTACACCTTCCCTGACGGCCACCGCATCATCTTGCTTGCCGAGGGTCGTCTCGTAAACCTCGGTTGCGCGACCGGCCACCCGTCATTCGTCATGAGCAATTCATTCTCCAATCAGGTGCTCGCGCAAATCGAACTTTGGACAAAGAGCTACCCGGTCGGCGTACACTTTTTGCCCAAAGAACTCGACGAGAAAGTCGCTCGCCTGCACGTTGATGCAATCGGAGGTAAACTAACCAAACTGACCAAAACCCAGGCAGATTACCTCGGCCTGCAAGTATCCGGGCCGTTTAAGCCTGAGCATTACCGTTACTAAAATAGAATTGTTTGGCATGGTTGCAGGCGCCTATCCGAAATTGACCGCCTGCTTGCGTAGCCCAGCGTAACAGAGCGATACTCCTGTTTCTCACATCAGCCTGGCTATGTCTACTTGGGTGCATGCGCCTTTGCGAATACCCCGTATGTCCAGACCCCGACTGAAGTCGGCTTCCAGGTACAACAGCTCGGCGGTTGAAACTATGCAAAGGTACGCTCCCAAGCAGTACCTTTCCTTCAAATAGTTTGTCGCTCAAGACAATACAAATCTTCTGTAGCGACTTATAAAAGACGCCGTCTCGCATACTTGTACTCGAGGTATAAATGCGCCGTATTCGCATTGCGCTACTGAATGAGCGGTTGCTCTTCTTGTTGCACGCCGCCGGCATCGGCGCCGCCAAACACCTCGTCAAGTGAGCTTACCAGCACTTCGCGTGGACGGGCGCCGTCGGCCGGGCCGACTATACCCTGCTCTTCCATGGTCTCAATCAACCGCGCGGCACGGCCGTAGCCGATACGTAAGCGCCGTTGCAGCAAGCTTGTACTTGCCTTGCGTCCTTCGATTACGACGCGAATCGCGTCCCGCCACATGTCATCGTCGGCTTCATTGCCACCACCGTAATCAGCCACAACACCACCTTTGCCGTTCAGCTGTACCGGCTGACTGACGACTTCGTCGTCATACTGCGGCGGTCGCTGGGTGCGGATAAAGTCATTAACTTTAGCAATCTCCGGCTCTTCTATTAGCGCACCCTGCACGCGCTTCGGCTTCGGCATGTCGGCAGTCAGGTACAGCATGTCACCGCGGCCGAGTAGTTTTTCGGCGCCGATCTGATCGATGATAGTGCGCGAATCAACATGGCTGGCCGTCGTGAACGCAATCCGCGCCGGCACGTTGGCCTTGATCAAGCCGGTGATAACGTCCACGCTCGGACGCTGCGTAGCAAGCACCAGATGGATGCCGGCCGCCCGCGCCTTTTGCGCCAGACGCACAATCAGCGCTTCAACATCGCGCGCCGCCATCATCATCAGATCAGCTAACTCATCGATCACGATCACGATATAGGGCATGCCCTGCTCTTTTTTAAGATTGTTATATTCTCCGATATTGCGCTTACCGACCTCAGCCATCGTGCGCAACCGCCGTTCCATTTCGGCCACCGCCCACTTCAGCGCGCTGATACACTTCTCCGGCTCGTTAATGACCGGTGTGAGCAAGTGCGGCAGATCATTGTACGGCGTCAGCTCGACCTGCTTCGGGTCGACAAGTATAAGCTTTAGATCGGACGGCGAATTGCGGTACAGCAAGCTCGTCAGGATATCGTTAATCATCACTGACTTACCGGAACCGGTCTGACCGGCAACCAGCAAGTGCGGCATGGCAGCGAGATCGCTGACTATCGGCTTGCCGGCGATGTCTTTACCGATCGCGAACCCGAGCGGGCTGCTTAGCTTTCCCCAATCGTCGGAAAGCAGTATCGAACTCAGACGCACCACCGCCGGCTTCACGTTCGGCACTTCAATGCCAACCGCGCGCTTGCCCGGAATTGGTGCTTCCATGCGAATGGAGTGAGCAGCCAAGTCGAGCGCCAGGTTATTTTCGAGCGCGGTAATCTTCTGGAGCTTCACGCCGGTCGGCGGTTTCAGCGTATACTGCGTGACGCGCGGGCCGACGTTCGCACCTTCCATCTCTACCTCGATATTGAAGTTCTCAAAGGTGTCGTGGATAATTCGTGCGTTGCCGCTCACGTCGCCGGCGTCGGCTTTGTCTTGCTTTCGGTCCAACAAATCAACGCTCGGGAGTTTCCAATCAGGATCGCTCGCCGTGGTGAGCGCCTGATGGTTTTCGTTTGGCGTGAGTTTCTCGGCCGAATTCCTGAACGAGCCGAGCCGCGGCGTGTCTTTGCTCCCATGATGTTCGACCGGCACACCTTCGTTCAACTTGAAGCCGTTCGATTCGGCGCGAGCCTGCAAGTCGGCGAGATCACTGTCATCTTGCCTGCCTGAACGGAAAACACCGCCCAGATGAAGCAGCACTTTCGGCGAAATGCCGAAGGCAAAAAACGTTGCCAGCATCAACAGCAATAAAAACGTGACGGAGGCCGGAATTTTATCAAGCGCGCTCAGCAAAGCGTTTCCCAGCAGTTGCCCGACCGTGCCGCCGTGCCCGCCGCTTGACGATCCGTCCGGCTGCTGATTAGCAAATGCGGTAAACAACAATGCTGAGCCGAAAGCCAGCGCCGCTATCATACTTATCCACTTGCCTTTTGAGATGCGATGATGTTCATCGGTAAACGTCGTCGCACCCCAAAAAACTAATGCTACCGGTAGCAGATACGCCGCCACTCCGAGCAGCCAATAACCCGCGTGGAACAAAGCTAATGGCAACGGACCGCCCGTACCAAATCCGCCGAGCAAAACCAACAGCGCCAGCACAATAAGCAGCACTCCCCCAGCCATCGGCCAAAAGACTGGACGCTCAATTTCCTCTTCGATAACTTTCTTCTTTCGTGTTTGTTTTTTCTTCTTAGCCATGGCTTCTTATTATACCCTCTGCTGGAATATCGTCCAGAGTCGGACTTACCCTGCCTGTGATGTCAGGAAATCACCCAGCGTGGCCATCTCATCCTCTAGAACCCTCCGACGTCTTTCATATACTTCTGCGGCAGCCTCATCACTTAATAAATGCCGCTCCTGACAAGTCATTTCGAGCCTATGCCGAGCGATAGCAACGCGAGCCAAGCAGACAAGATGTGCCGGGTCGCCCTGTGCCCCGTCAATAACCTCTGGAGCCACCCAAGGACAATAGTCCGTAGGTGGAAAAGTGAGCATTTCCGACGAAGTTTCCATGTAAATATTATAGCAAATTTTACAACCATTGTCAAACTTCGTCCGCCTGGTTCGCTTGAAGTTATATGCCGGGAATTGGCGGCGGCGTATTCCGAAAATCGTGATCCTGAGCAGCTAGCTTAGCGTATGCTTCTTTGTCTTTTTCAAACTTTACTCTACCGATGGGGGATTTCTCGGCTTCCATAATTTGCTGGAGCCTGTGTTTTCGACGCTCGAATCGAACAGGATTATTCGTATACGTCGCTGCGATGTAGGCAACCATCGCACAGCGGCCTATTTTGCGGGCTGCGGCGACACCCGAGAGAATGGTCGCAGCTTCTTTGGAAGCCTCGAACAACGTCATTTCACGCACACCGAACTTTGGGTCGTGACGACGCAAATACTCAAATGCCGTCTGGTTACCGGCCGTTGCCTGTTTGTAAAAAGCGCGACGGAGAACCCCGTTATCGACAACATGATTGTACTGGTCGTAGCGATATGGAATACCTAAAAGTGCCGCGCTGTTGTACTTGAAGTTATGCTTCAGTTGGGCCGGATCTACTCGCCTTAGCAATCGTTGCTGCGCACTTATTGGCACTCCGGCCATTTCTGTTGCCCAAATTGACTGGAAAACGCCGTTCGCGGCTTTGCCGAAATCTCTGAGCTGTTCTTTGCGCCGAGCAAAGAATTCACGCACCCTTCCCCGCTGCGCCGGATCGGTTTCGCCCTCTCTAATTCTCGGCATTTTACCGCGTATATCCACTTCTCTCATGCGCTCGCGAACAATTTGGTCCGCCACGTCTACGACCGTCCGGCCTGGCTTTTCAGCCTCGATTGCTTCTCCGGCAGCTTGACCCGCACGAGCGCCACGCGCTTCTTTACTACGGCTTCGCCTTTCGACACGCAGCGCAAACCCGCCGATCTCGTTATCTATATCAACCCTACGACTGCCTGTTTCGACATGGCTATGAGCCGCATTATGTTGGCCCCTACTAGAGCGTACCAGATTGCGGTTCTGATGGAGTTCTACGACTTGAGTATCCGACATGAGCGTTCCATCCGGGTTTAGGGCCCGGCCTCGGTCGTTGACAGGAGCTATATCCCTCATGCCTTCGGCCAGAGCGTGTCGTGGTTGGTAAGCATGCGCATCGGCTGCCGCCTCTGCCTCAGAAAACTGCTGGTGTTCTAACCCGGCATGTTCCGGATAAGGATAAGTTGTTGGATGCAAGGCTTCGAGGGTCATTTTTGTTTTACCTAGCTATAAGCTAATTGAATATATACACTGTAACAAATATTTGTGCTTTTGTCAATTAGCTTTAGCTACAGAGTTATTGAAGCTTACCGGCACTCGTAGCCCCGAAGCGGGACATTTCCTGCTGGGTTTTCCGGTATGCCACCGACGCTTCAGATGGCGTTTGGTAGCCGGGTACGGCCATGTACCGACTGTTCAGTTTCGTCTCGACCTTTTGCATATCTGAGCCCTTCTTGACGTAATGCCTGGCTTGTTTGTTGTAGTTCCCAATGCTGCCTTTCTCCCAACTACTGTACGGGTGGCAGAAGTAAAACGGTACACCAAGTAACTTTTCAAGTTTGGCGTGGTACGTCCAGAGAATGTCGTTGTCAGTGCTAATACTTTGCATCTCCGGAAATACCCGCTTAATCTCCTGCAGTACACGTAAGGCTTCGCCGACAGTCACAGGTAACATCTTACGGATAAATCCGACTCTGCGCTTCCGATCTGCTGCCGTCAGGTAGTAGCCTTTGCCTTGTTTGCCGCTTACAATGAAATCTACTTCTAAATCTCCGGCTCTTTCTCTGTTGGTAATGCAGGCTGGTCGGTCATCAATGTGTGCCTTCGGGGCACCGACTGACTTGTCCGCTTGCCTCTGTCTTCTCCGTCGATGCTTCTTCTGTCCAGCTTTTAACGCCTTGAGCTCATACTCAATCTGCCTACCGTGAACTGAGCGAATATACTCCTCAATAGTATCTCTGTAAACATACGGCAAGCCCGGCTCTAGTCCTGCCTTCAGTCTACTGGCAATAGCCTCAGGAGATTGGTTTGCAAGCAATGCCTTGTCTACGAACTCCGTAGCAGAGGACTAGCGACAATCTTCTTGCCCTGAAAACTAGCAGCTTTCCGATGAGAGTTGGCCTTCGCATGTGCTTTGCTCGCCAAATATTCGTCGTTGACCATGTTCCGGTTCGGCTCGTTGTTGACGGAGGTCTTGCCTCTGCTGAGACTACGAGCTATGTCTCGAATGCTGTAGCCCTTATCGTGTAAGGCCTGGATTTCGTTACATTCGTGTTTGGCGAGATGCATGTAGTTTTGTCATGGTATCAGAGTATATTACTGCACATAGAGACTAAGCTTCTGCGCTCGATTCGTTTAATGCGTAGCAATACCACAGTTTCTGGATATATTTAGGCCATCATTATCAAGTCATCGATCAGCTTCTATGAACTGCTGGCAGGCAACTGCTCCAACATATCTCTCAACAGTGACGCCAAGTGCTTCCGGCAAATATGGCTCCAGGGCTACTGCGTGTGACACCCCATGGGTATCAAAAATACTGTTGCCGGTCTCCCAAGCAAACTGCACTATTTCAATCAGCCAGTTATCACGAATCTGGTCATAGAAGAGTCCGACTTCTTGCATCGGTGTCAGTTCAGACGCATTTTCAACGATACCAATCGGCCAAAACATTTTTCTGTAGTCATACGCCGTCCGAAAACTGCCATCTTGTAATGGGCCCATCGGGTCAAAGGGTGTATCCGGGAAAAATTGCTCATGGGTCTGTTGCAGGCTGCTGGGCGAAAAATTGTAGATGTCAAACTGTAAACGTTGCTCCATTGCAGGCCTGGATCGAACGTACAGGTCAAACGACCCAAAGCCAGCGCCAGCTTCCTGTGCGTTAATGTACTGTCTAGCGAACTTCATGTACTCGAAATAGGATGCAACGTCAGAACCATATTGATCTACGAGCTGCCTGCTCATCGGGTAGTCGTATGGCTCGCCACTTCGGTATGGTACACCGCTGCGCCATGCAAGGTTTGCTACATAGGCGTGTTCACCATCGCGTCGCAACGATTCCTCCGGAGGTTCACCGACAATGTCTTTTCGACCACCTTCGTGTATTGCTGTCATTCTTTCGGGTGCGAATGGGCGAGCGGCAAACTGTTCCCAAAGACCTATCAGTGTGGGAAGCTGATCGTTACTCGATTTATTAAAATGGTCTAATCCGACAAAATATAATTCTCGCTGTCTGTTAACATCGGCTGCGTATAAGAAGTATGGCCAGACGCTCGGGTCATCATAGGGGAAATCAAGGGGTGGAGGAGCAACCTCTATTACCATACGAGCATTATACTGATTAGTTCAGGGGTAAAGTGCTTTGAGCATACCATAGGTTAAAAGCACAATTCTTTAAGTCCGTGTTAGTTGGGACTGTCCCGCTTCATTTCCGCATGTAGGTACCGGCACTCATGCCATCGAGCCACAAACCTTCATTTGCCGCTAGTCTACGCGGGCGTCTTGCGTGAGCAGCCGGGCGCGCATTTCCTGGAAACGCTTTTCTTGCTCGCGGGCGATTTCTTCGGACGTTTTGGTACGCCCGTTAGCTACCGTTTTGACGTCGTTCTTGCCGCCAATGACGTTCACGACCGGAATGACAATCGGGCTGCGCTGGGTTTGTTCGAAAAAGTAATGCGTAACGTGGTCTTTGAGCTCGGCCTTGAAGCGGTCAAGGTCGATGCGCTTGAAGCGCTGTTGACCGCACGGCGCAGCTCTTGGCGCAAGCCGTTCATGATCTCCTCCTGCTCGCGCATGTAGATGAAGCCGCGGCTGATGATATCCGGGCTCGTCAGTAGATCGCCCGATCTTCTTGTCGATGGTCAGCACCACGGCCACCAGGCCTTCTTCGGCTCAGCAACACCCGGTCTTTGACGACGACATTGCTCACCATTGCGCCGGTTTGGTCAACAAGTATGCTACCGTGCGGCACCTCGCCGGTAAGCTCCATTTTGTCCGGCGTGAGCGCCATACCTGGCCGTTTTCGGCATTAATGCAATTCGCGCGCGGCATACTGTGTTCGACTGCCAGATCGATGTGACTCTGCTTCGCACGATACGTGCCATAAATCGGGATGAAGAATTTGGGACTTATCATTTCGATCATTTCGGCATATTCATCGCGCGAAGCGTGGCCGGAAACGTGCAGCGGCCCGATGCCCTGCAGATCGTGCGTTGTGTGTTGGTAGACATGCACGCCCTTTCGCATCATGTCGTCGACCATGTTGCCGATGAGCGCGTCGTTACCCGTTTCCGGAATCGGCGAGCTGGATAAGATAACCGAGTCCTGCTCTTTGAGTTTGATATGTTTGTGATCCCCCGTTGCCATCCGCTGCAATGCGGAACTCGGCTCGCCCTGGCCGCCGGTGCAAATTACGACGACATCCTGATCTTTCAGCGCCGGTACGTTGGCGATCGGCACGAATGTGCCCTTCGGGATGCGCACAAAACCGTGGCGAACCGCCATTTCGAGCGTACTCATCATGCTGCGGCCATCCATGGCAACCTTTTTGCCGTGATGCACGGCCGCGTTGATAATCATCTGGATGCGGTTGATGTTGGTCGAGAAAATCGCCACGAAAATCCGCCCGGGCGCCCTGATCCATAATGTCAATAAAGCTTTGCTCGAGCGTGCTCTCACTTGGCGTACGGCCTAGACGTTCCGGCACTCGTGCACTCACTCATGCAGCACCAGCACGCCTTCGTTGCCGATTTGAATGAGCCGCTCCATATCGGTTCGCTCGTGATCGAGCGGGTTCGGGTCGAAACGGAAGTCACCGGTGTTGACAATCCGGCCGACCGGCGTGTCGAGTATGATTGAAGTACTGCCCGGAATGGAGTGCGTGATGCGCACCAGCTCCACAAAGAATGGCCCGACTTTCAGCCGCTCATGGGTATTTTCATTCATCATGACCGTTTTGAGCTCGAATCCATCGGGCATTGGTAGACCGAAGTTCTCGAAAATCTCCTCGACCCGACCGATCGTAAACTTACTACCGTATATCGGTGCCGGGTATTTCGGTACGATGTGCGGCAGACCGCCGATGTGGTCGAGGTGCCCGTGCGTTATCAAATATGCGCGTAGTTTGTGCTTGATACTCTCGAGATAAGCCGTGTCAGCAATGGCATAATTAATACCCGGCAAATCAACCCCGAGGTCATTGCCAGCGTCCATCACCACGGCGTCATTTTCGTATTCCACCAAGATCATATTCTTAGATCCGCCACCGTCCATACCGCCGAGCCCGATAATTTTCAGCCGCGGGATTTCATCGATGACATTCGCCCGGCGTTCGGGGCTTTGTTGTGCTGCGCTCTTGGGCGCCAGGTATTGGGCGACGACGCGCTGCGCATCCATCTGCGAACGTTTCTGGGCACGCACCGCTTGCCCACGAGATGTGGTAAGTCCTGATTTGGTTGGACCTTGTTGCTGGCCGCCGGCCTCCCGCTGGCCGTTACGTCTGGGTTTATTCCTATCGTTTTTTGGTTGCATATTGTTTTTTCCTTTCTCACTTTATTGTCTAAATAAGTTGCAAAACGTTTGGGATCTTCGCAAAATCCTCTATGAGCGTTTGCCGCATAGCGCCGTTATACAACGCGGCCGCCGGATGATAGAGCGGCAGGGCCACCAGCTCGACCGGTTCCTTTTTGCCAAATCGCATACGGAGGCGTTTCGGCTGGCCGTGGATCTTGCTAATTTGCAGATCCGGCAGGAAGCAGTTCGTGCTGTGGCGCCCTAGCGTCACCACGAGCTTTGGTTGAATTACTTCCAGCTGGGCCTGTAAATACGGCAGGAACGCCGCTTTTTCTTCTGGCAGCGGATCGCGGTTGTTCGGCGGCCGGTATTTGACGATGTTCGAGATGTAAATGTCCTCGCGTTTCATGTTTACACTCGCCAGCATTTCGTCAAGAAATCTGCCGGCCGCGCCGACGAACGGCAAACCTTGCAAATCTTCGTTTTTGCCCGGCGCTTCGCCGATAAATACGATTTCCGCGTCCGGATTGCCGTGGCCAAAGACCATGTTCGTGGCCTTTTTGGCCAAATCGGGGCAGACTTTATTTGCCACGATTTTGGCTTTAATCTCATCCAGTCTGCGTTGCTTCGTTGATATACTCAAAGTGCCTTACCTCTTTCTTTGGGGCAGCATCGCCCAGAGAGTCTTGGCTGTCGTATGCGCTGTGTTGCCGAGCCGGTTCAGCCCGAAGACCAAGAAAATAAATGTCATGATGTACTGCTGCCAGCTGCCGGTATCGATGGAGCGTGAGCCGATGAAGTACGCCAGCAGCAACGAAACAACCGCCAGCAGCAACGACCAGTAGTGCCGGTTATACCACCTGAGCGGCTGCGGTGTGCGTTTATGCTTTGCCATTTCCTCGGTTTCGTTCACGGGCTACAGCCTTCATAGATAATTGCAGGCGGCCGCGATCGTCAATTGCTACTAGTTTGACCGCGACTTTGTCGCCTTCCTTAACGACATCACTCGGCTTCTCCACCCGCTCTTCTTTCATTTCGCTGACATGCACCAGGCCTTCTTTGCCCGGTAAAATTTCGACGAACGCGCCGAAGTCGAGCACGCTCACCACCCGGCAATTCTCGTAAATCTTGCCGACTTCAGGCTCGGCCGTCAGGGTCTGGATAATCTGGATGGCGGTGTCGATCGAGTTCTTGTCCGGGCTGGCAATCATAACCGTGCCGTCGTCTTTGATATCGATTTCAGTGCCGGTGTCGGCGATAATCTTGTTGATGGTTTCACCCCCCTTGCCGATGACTTCGCGGATTTTATCCGGGTTGATGTGGATCGACTCAACGCGCGGCGCGTACGGACTCATTTCTTTGCGCGGTTCGGTCAGCGTGCTCAGCATGTTTTCGAGGATGTATGCACGGCCTTCTTTGCCCTGCAATAACGCTTGTTTGAGTACGTCGACGCTCAGGCCATGGACCTTCATATCCATCTGCAGCGCCGTGATGCCTTTGCTCGTACCGGCAGTCTTGAAGTCCATGTCGCCGGCGAAATCTTCAGCATCGGCAATGTCACTCAGAATAATTACCTTGTCACTCTCCTTGATCAGCCCCATGGCGATGCCGCTAACTGGCGCCTTGATCGGCACGCCGGCGTCCATGAGCGCCAGGCAGCTGCTGCAGGTTGCAGCCATACTTGTCGAACCATGCTGACTCATGATTTCAGTAACGGAGCGGATAGCGTATGGGAATTCGCTCTCGCTAGGCAGAACCGGCGATAGTGCCCGCTCTGCCAGATAGCCGTGGCCGATTTCGCGGCGGCCCGGACTGCCGAGCCGGCGAATCTCACCGACCGTATAGCCCGGCGCGTTGTAGTGATGCATGTAGCGTCGTTCACCTTCGCGCTCCATAGTGTCGACAACCTGTGCATAGCTGAGCGGTGCGAGCGTGACAATGTTCAGCCCCTGGGTAAGCCCACGCGTAAACAGGCTCGAGCCGTGCGCCCGCGGCAGCAGACCGACTTCGCTCGACAGCTGCCGAATTTCAGTAAACTGTCGGCCGTCCGGGCGTATGCCATCCTCGACGATGCCTTTGCGTACGTCCTTGTTGGCGGCCACCGCGAAGGCATCCTCGTATTCCCGCTTTACTTCGGCGAACGCTTCCGCGCCTAGCCTTTCTTCGAAATGCTTGAGCAGGTCTTCACGAAGCACGTGCATTTTCTCGTGGCGCTCGGTGTACGGTGCACGGATATGGGCCCCCATTTTGCCCGACAGGTACTCATCAACTTCCTTCTGGATGTCCTCGCTCGGCAGACTCAAATTGTATTCTTGCGGCGTCACGCCTACCTGCGCGACAAGCTGCTTCTGAAGCTCAATCGCCGGCAGGATGGCTTCATGTGCGTACGCAAGCGCTTCAGCAACCCGCTCTTCCGACACTTCGCGAGCACCGGCCTCGACCATCATAATGGCGTGCTCGGTGCCGGCAACTACTAGGTCGAGGTCACCGTTTTCCAATTCTTCGCGCGACAAGAATGCTGTAGGCTTGCCGTCCTTGAGTCCCACCCTGACGCCGGCCACCGGGCCGTCAAACGGCGCGCCGGTCAGCATCAGCGCCGTGCTGGTAGCAATCATGGCGATCGCGTCCGGACGAAAATTCGGGTCCATGCTGAGCACCGTGGCCACGCCCTGGACCTCATGCCGGTAGCCCTTCGGCCAAAGCGGACGGATCGGACGGTCAATTAGCCGGCCAATCAGTACGGCTTCGTCGCTCGGTCTGCCTTCACGCTTAATAAAGCGCGAGCCGCTGATCTTGCCCGCCGCATAAAACTTCTCTTCGTAATCGATACTGAGTGGAAAGTAATCCATGCCGGCGACTGGTATATCGCTGGCCATAGCTGTGCCGAGCACCACCGTATCACCGTAGCGCGCAATCACGCTGGCGGTCGTACGGAAGCCGACTCGGTTGACTTCAAGCGTTAGCTTGCGCCCGCAGAAATCCGTTTCTACCGATATTATTTGTTTGCCAAAAGGGTTGATGGTTTGTCCCATGCTCTTCCTTTCTGTTCGGGGTGACAAGGTTCAAGCATCCGCGCTACTTTTTAGCAATAGGCGGAAACCTGTGCTCTGCCACCCGTAAGTTGTTAATGGCTAGAATTTTGATTCTAGATGGTAGATTCTAGATGCTCATGCTGCCCTAAAATCCACTGTCCAAAACCTAATTGCAAAAGGGCTCTCACAAAACGGTGCAGCGTGGAATGAAAGTCAAGCCCCAAAGCGCAGCGTACTTTTCGGTACGTGAGCACCGGAGCGCAAAATTTCGCCCGCAATGTGCCATTTTGTGAAAGTCCTATCGGCGGATGCCGAGCTTTTTGATCAACGCAAGATACGCTTCACCGTCCTGAGCGGCAATATACTTTAACAATCGGCGGCGCTTACCCACAAGCTGCAACAAACCGCGGCGAGCCATGTAATCGTGCTTATTTGCCTTCAGGTGCTCGGTGAGCTCCCGAATTCGCTCGGTCATTATCCCAACTTGCACTGCGCTGGAACCAGTATCAGTCTTGTGTGTTTGCAGACCCTTAATCGTGGCCTGCTTCTTCTCACTTGTAATCATCTAGGTCCGGATTATATCAGATAGAGCGATGGTGCGCAAATTAAATTTGTTATCCGCACGGGGTTGCCTTGGTTTTAGCGTCAACTTACCGGGGCAGCAGCGTCGGCTTGGCCGTACGCTTGCTACTGCGATCTCCTGGCCTGCGGGTATCATCGTGCCGCACGCCCGGCCTGTGGGTATCCCTGCTCTTCTTTTCTTTTTTCTTCTCAGTTTTTCTTGCTTCAGCCTCGGTTTCGAAGTGTACCTGTTGCTCGAAATGACGCTGGCGGCTGGCCATGATGGCTTGAGCATTACGCTGAGCGTTAGTAAGTTCACGGGCGCGCTCTTCGGCGTCATCTTCAATCGCCCTATAGCCTAGGGTCTCAAGACGTGGATTAAGCACTTTGTCGACGTGACTGTAATAATCAAGGAGTTCATCGGGGGTCATAGACAGCGCAGAAATGTCGAGCTCATCCGCAAAATCCGCAACCTCAGCTTCTTCGGTTGCGCTAAGCTCACGTGAATTGTGTGGCTCGTCTGGACCAATCGTCACATCGCTCAAGCTGACGGCAAGGTCGCCAAGGCCGGCATGTAGTTCGTCTTCGTTCATTGGAGTCGCGAGCTCGCCCTCAAGCATGCCCAGCATAGCGGCAAATTCAGCATTGACTTGTTCATCAGATAGGTTAAAACCGTTGGGTGATAGTTCACTCATCATGCTTATTTTAGCATTTCTAGCATTGTTTTGCAATAGCTTTCCTAAATATCCGTCCGGTTCGCTTCGGCAGTTATCTTGCCCAGTAAATCCCTGTCATCAACCCTGACGGCTCCGGCCAGCTTAAAACGGCCAACCGCAGTGCGGCACAGGCCGGCCATGTATGCGCCGGTGCCGAGCGTTGTGCCGATGTCTTTGACGAGAGCCCGGATATAGGTTCCGCTGGAGACTCCGACCGTAAACTCGACATCTGGATACGCATACTTCTTGAGCTCGATAGAGTGGATCGTTACTTCCCGAGGCTCAAGCTCGATCTGTTTACCGGCCCGCGCCAGTTTGTAGGCGCGCTGCCCGTTAATTTTCACTGCCGAATATGCCGGCGGTGTTTGCAAACTCACGCCGGTAAAACTTTGCAAAACCCGTTCGATTTCCGCCTGACCTGGCCGCATGTCTGAAACATACGTCACTTCCCCTTCGCCGTCGCCCGTCGTACTCGTCTCGCCCAGGCGCATCGAGACCTCATAGATTTTATCAAGCTTACTGAGTACCGACGCACGTTTGGTGTAGACGCCCAGAAGTAGCACGAGCAGTCCGGTCGCCAAAGGGTCAAGCGTACCAGTGTGCCCTACCTTTACCTGCTTCGGTTTTTTACCTTCATGCGAAGCCACGACTTTCCGCACGTAATTCACGACGTCGAAACTTGTCCAACCGCTCGGCTTATCAATCAACAGGATGCCGTTCATGCTGCCTATTGTACGGCACTGGGCGGTTTTAGTCGGCGATGGACAGCAAAAACCTAGAGCGGCGCGATGAGCGGCGGCATCATTGGCGGCGGAACTGGCGGTGGTGCCGTCGGGTAATTATTACCATGTGCCTGATTCGAGTCTTTGCTAAGCGGCGATGGAGCGGGTGGCGGCGGCAATGGCATGTCAAGCGGTTTGTTTTTGGATGCCGACACCGTAGCCTCGTGCTCTTTTGTTTCCTCAGGTGTCAGCGGTTCGGCCAAGTTATTTTCCGTCGGCGTTACGAGAGGCGGTGGAATCAGATTATTATCATTACCATGTAAAGTTCTGCCAAGTGGCTGAGCGTTCAGTGCCGCAATCGGTTCCGGTACTGCTGGCACACCACCCTGAACTGCGCTTTCCACGCTAGCCCGGGCACTATCTTCATTGGCGGCATTATCATTGTCATCGGCGACTTTTGTATGGGGGCTGTTAACCGCCACTTCGATATCGGTCAAAGTTTGATCGTTTGAAGCTGGAGCAGGAGTCGCGTCAGAGGGCTTTTGCTGCGACGTGTCATTATCAAGCGGTAACGGCGGAACCGACGGTAAAGGTGGTGGCGGCAAAACGGTGTCAACCTGGGGCAAAGGCGAAAATGCCGGTGGTAGTGATCGCGAATTGTCGGCCGCAGGTGCGGTAGGAAGACTTGGCGGGGGCGTAGGTTCGGGCAACGCAAAATCCGGAATCTGCGTCATGCCCGGTGCTGCAGGGGCAGCATTGGAATCTGACTCCTTTGTTTGCGAAGGCTCCGCATCTTCGCTTCTCATATCTTCCGACTTATTATCGTCACTGCTTGTGGGCTCCGCCTCGCCAATGTCAGCTTGCTGTTTAGCGGCATCGTCGGCCGGGTTATCGGATGGTTCTGCCGCTGGCGCTTGCACCGGTGCAGCGGCCGAAGGTTCTTGAGCTTGAGACGACGGTGCCGCGGCCGGTGCCGGAACATCATCCGCTGGTTGTTGGGTAGCGTTATCAATAGGAGTCGTTGTCGCATCGTCGGCCCCTGAGTGATTGGCGTGCTCAAGCAACGGGCCGTCGGTTCGCCTTGGCGATAGCGGATCAATCGCCGGGTCCAAACCTTCCGGCTGCGCATTGGCGGTTAACGTACCGCCCATCGTCGGTGAGCCAACGGCAAATTCGGATCGTTTTTCCGGCACGCCGGATAGGTGTTCATCATCTTCGCTCACAGGCAGCATGCCCGGCACGCCAACCGGGCCCGGCTCGCTAAGCATCTCCCGCTTTGCCTCAGGCTGCCGTAATTGCGCGCGATCATCAATGTGAATTTGCGGAAACTCTTCCTCAGACTCCGGTTCTGGCAGTTCGGATTCCGGTTCCGGGAACGGTTGATCGTTTGAGTCGTTTTCGTCTGCCGCTAGCTCATCCTGCGGCTTATCCGTCGACGCCTCTACTTGGGGCTCTTCTGGCGGTTCGTCTTGGAGCGGTTCAGACCCCTCGTCGTCGTGGTCGATATGCAACGTGCCGTCATTCGCGCTCGGTTCCTCGGGCGCCGGTGGCTGATCACCTCCACCTCCAAAGTTATCTTCGGCCGGCGGCTCCTCGGGCGGTGGTGGCGGAGGGGGTGGTGGTGGCGGGGGGGGTGGTGGGGGCGGCTCCTCGAGTTTGGTAGCGACCAACTGCTGGTTTGCACCCGCCGCCATGAGCTGCGCGCTTGCCTTCATGGTGTCCGGCGTCGTCTTGTCGTTACTAAACCGGTCTGTTTCGGCCACGATGCCCGTAAGAAAGGCTGTTGCTATTTGATTATCGATGAGATTTTTGTCCAGACCATCGGCCATGCTGGTCACCATTTCGGACAAACTGCTGGCCTTCTCGTCCTGCCAGTTTATGGTACCAAGATTTTCCCCGGGTGTAGTGTTTATGCTGATGACCGTGGCGTCATGCAATATCCGCCCGTGCGCCACAATCGCTTGGTCGAGGTCCTGCTGCTGATGTACGCCAAGCGCCACCACCACTTCCACATTGAAATCGCCTTGGCTGAATTCTAGGTCATCCTCGGATATCGAGCTACGATACGGCGTGATGAAAATCTTCACCACTTTGTCTTCGACCTTGTACCGCAATTTGTCAGCCTTTGACTTATCGAGTGAGATGATGAAATCCTGCAGACTGTCGGTATTTTTTTGCAGAGTTCTGCCCGGCTCCAGGAATTCAAGCGTCGATGGCACTTCTCCACTGAACACAGCAGCGCCGTGCTTACCCATCTTGTCCAGCATCAGCGCCAGGCCAATACAGGCCGCCAGCTGGTCAACGGTCGGATTAGTGCTCACGGTAACCAGAATAGTCGTGGCCTGCTTTATCCTGTCGATGGCTGATTGCTTTTGGTTATCCATTTTTGTTTCAATTAGTCTTTGAGCTTGAGCGTACCACAAACGGTAATGCTTGTCGATATTTTTTGGACGTTTAAGCGCTAGCCGCAGCTAACCGTTGTCCGTCAGGTTAAATTCACCGCCCTTGACACCCGCCACGAAAGTGGCCCACTCCTTTTCGGTGAACCTCAGCACCGGCCCATGCGGATTTTTACTGTCACGGACGTTGATGCGCCCGTCAATGACGATACTCTCATTTCGCTCGGCAACCTCAACGCATTCTCCGTTCGGATTGCTGTACGCCGATTTGCGCCAATGTATGTCTTGTATACCAATCTTTTTCATACTCACCTCCTTAAAAAGCGAGAAATATGCTTCTCGCCACCACCATGATGTATTACCCGGTACAAATCTTCAGTAATATGCTTCACATCTTTACAATTTGCTTTCGCCCCTGTATAGTTTGGGGTCGATTAACTACAACTAAGGGACAAACGATTTATGCCGATTATCAAATCAGCCAAAAAACGTGTACGCGTCGCTAACAAAGCCGCAGTTCGCAACAGCAAAACCAAGCGTTCTCTCAAGAGCGCTCTCAAAGCATTTCACAAAACACTGACCGGTGGCGACAGCAAAAAATCTTCCGCCACACACGCCCAAGCCCAAAGCGCGCTCGACAAAGCGGTCAAAAAAGGTGTCGTTCACAAGAATAAAGCCGCCCGAACCAAGCGCAAGCTCGCCGCCAAGTCAAAAGCCGCCGGCACTACCAAAGCAACAAGCGTCAAGAAAACCACGGCTAAAAAGCCGGCTGCAAAAAAGACATCCAGCAAAGCTAAGAAAGCCTAGATCCAAGCTAAAAGCAGGCCCGCGGACAGATCCGCTACCGCTCGTTCTCTGACGAACGCGACAATATTTCCAAGCCTTGCCAACCGGTATTTATACCCACCGTCTGCCAATCGTCGCCAAGTCGTATAGCGCCGCCGCGTTCCTGGCCGGTTACATCTTCAAGCGACAGCACTTCGCCCGGCCGCAATGATACTGCCCGGCTGAAGTCCGGGCGTCGTTTATTATCTTGCCGCACGAATGGAACTACGGCCATTCGTCTTGGCTCACCATATTCCGAATCGTGAAAGAAAATTCCATATTCTCTAGCTTCCGAAGGACCGCTTAGTATTGCCACCACACTCAAGCTTGAGTCACCCACGCGTACCCAGCCCGCTTTTTCAACCTGTATCACGGGTATATATGGCTTGTGCACATCGATAACGCCATGATGGAGCGCATACTCAGCGCTGCCAACTAAATTCTTCGCAGCGGCTACGACAGCCCTTTGTGTGTCTGCATCAAATTGACCGGTTTCCGCTCCATGAGGCAATGCATGACCTTTGGCCGTCGGAGCGTGTTGCAATGCTTGATCCGCGGCTGCAGAGACCCGAGTATTCCCCGGACCAGTCTGACGCGCGGCCTCTATTCGCGCGGCAAGAGCGGTGGGCGTCAGGTCAAATCGGGTATGACCGTCATCGGCCCCTATCGGCCCGCCTTCACGCCGTAACAAGTCTACAAGATCGGCGAGCTCACTCCGAGCAACAGGCCTAACCACACGATTAGGTCCACTTTTCGGCACATTGCTTTCATTCGGGACCCGCACGAAAACGTCCGGATCATCTGCAGCTGTGTCGGCCGCAACCGAACTCCTATGATCCAGCCATATCAATCCGTCACCGTCACCGCTATACTCGCTTAGTTCCGGCAATGGTGACGAACCTTCGTGCAAGCTTCCTCCCAATAGCTGCCGTAGCGTCACGCCTTGCCCGGCCCGCAATACTACCGCTCTTCTTTCATCAACCCTTGTGCGCCTGCCGGGCGCTTCATCGACCGGCAAAATACGCACAACCCTTTTCGTAGGAGTCTCATCCATCGTCCTCGTAACTAACCACGAGTGCGTAGTATGCTCGTCAGTGATGTTGAGCATCATTGCTACGTCGCCAGGAGTGACAAGGCCGTCGTAATCTTTGCGCGCCACTGCATCCGGCACCAAACATTTGTCAGCCGCCACTTCCACTTGACGCCTGTCGTCGAGGTTTTCTCGCGTTAATGCTTCCTTATCCAATAGTGTCATCAACCATTCCTTCGTTCGCAGTTCTGTTTTAATCTCGCTGCTTCTATGATAAGTAGACCGTGCATCTCTTGTCAATTACTGACTGGCCGGATACTTGAGGCCGGCATAACGGCCGGAATAAGCCGGCGCAAAAACCCAGCCCGCGCCGCAAGTGCCGCCAGTGGGCGGCGGCCATGTCGTTTGCCTTCATTCACTCTCTCTTGAACTGACGCCACCTGCACTGCTACGGCACCGATCGTAGATTCGGCGGTGCGGCCAATGCGCAACTCGCCGCTATCGTCCCAAGCCACGTAATAATCCGCCGTTACGTCTTGCCATTCGTCTCCCGTCACGGAAGACAAAGTAGTCCTGAAGCCTAACTTTCCCTTTGGTTCCGTCATTAAATCGACAGAGTCTTCCGCGCGATCCCTGAATTCCTGGGGTGTCAGCGAACCACCGCCGGCGCCAAGCGACACCAGTACGTAACGTGCCGCACTGGCTGCTTGGGCGTGCCTGCTTCGCCTGTCTGTCTCGACTATGCCAAACGCGATGTTGCCGCCGCCAACCTCCCACGCAAACCGCAGCCTGCCGTTGTGATGGATACCGCGGCGAGCTGTCTCGCGAGCCGAAAGAAGCGCCGTACCAGCCGGGATCACCATTTCCCGGCCCGCAAAAAGTTCTTCGGAATACTCTCCGCTAGTCGCGGACTCTTCAGGCAGTACCTGCAGCGGCGTCGTTTTACTAAACGTAGCCTCAAACGCAAACCCGTGCTGCACTTTGAACTCATCCCACTGTCTCTGCCCCGTGAGCAGTGCAGCGAGGTTATCAAGTGAGCATGCCATTCGATGATAGACGACCGCAGCGCCCATCGCCGCATCGCCCCTCGTCGGGCTTATGAGTGGCCGGTAAAAATCCAAAAACCTCTGAGCCGACCATCTCGTGTCGGGGCTGTTCTTGTGATTCCGGGCGATACGACGTTGAGCGTCGAACATCCTGCGCAGCAAATCCGGGTGAGCCGCAAATGTCGTCAAGGCAGTGCGAGCTTTATAAACCCACGACATAGGCTCAACGCCTTGTTCGTAAAGCGCCCGGCCCAAATCGCCGTAGTCTGAATAGTCTTGCGGGTTCACTATTCTCTTTACGGCCAGCAGCCCTAATGCGGCAGAATTTTCCGGATAAGCCAGATCGTTTAAAAAGCCGGTCAGCCGCCTGTCGAACGTATTTTCATCAAACCACTCGTCACTCACCACAACTGATGCTAGTTCTGCTGGCCGATCTGCTACCGCTGTCATATCTAAATTAATACACCTTTGCCGCAATTATAGTTGACTACCCTTGATTATATACACCCGTACTCTTGATTGGCGTCTTTAACGTCCGAATAATAACAAAAAAATCCACTGCACACACGCAAGCCCAAAGCGCACCGGGCAAAAAGGTGTCGTCCACATGAACAAAGCCGCTTACCAAAAATTCTACTGCGAAATAACAGCGGCTAAGGTAGCTACCGCTACAAAAGTCTAGAGCCAGAAAATAATCGTTATAACTGGGAGGCCGCGTCTTGATTTCCCATTGCAACCTGATGTTCAGCCCATTTTCGCCTACCCGCTTGTCGCTCTGCAACTGCTTTAGGAGACATATCAAGTCTGTTGTGGGGACGTTTAGCTATTTCTTCGCTTAAACGCACCGCTCCATCGCCTGAGTCAGTTGCCGGATCATCTGGCGACCCCACAACATCGATCCCCGCTCTTTTAAGGTGTGGGTTATCACGAAGTGATACAAATCTTGCCCTAGGGCGGCCAGAATCTGAAGCGCCAAATACGCTGCTTGCTCCAGTTTCAGCTTCATCGCGTCCAACTGCGGCCATAACTTGCGTATCCTCACCTGCAGCACGCTCACGTTCAACGTAATCATTATAAACATCAGCTAATCTATAATCACCCTCATCTGAGTGAATATCGGGACCAGTCGCAAGGTTTACGAGCTGCTGCCGAGCCGTAGAAGATGCCCGGCCATAGAACCCGCCTAGCGGGTCTTCGTTTAATAGGTGCCGAGCAAACAACTGCAACGCCGGGTCGAACGTAACTTCATTTTGTACTGCATAGCGGGCCAGTTCTTGTTGCACTGACATTCCGGAGCCATGCCGGTATTCCGGTGTCATGGGCTGTAATGGTATTGGCTCTGCGGTTTGTGTCATAATAACTAAGCTATCATGTTGCGGGTATTTTGTCAATATTCCACTTATGTTTCGCCTCCGTGCTACAAGTATTAATTTTGTAGTTCGGGCCGTATTCTAAAAGTTAGTTTTAGGCTATAGAATTGACCATTTCACACTATTATGCTAATGTTTTATATTAATGGCCCCCCTCGAAACTCTCACGCCGCACTACAGCGCACCTCCATCCACGCACGAAATAGACAACATGGTACTTGAACAAGTTGAGGCACGCACCGCACACGTGCATTTGGTAGGTGACTTTTCGGATCCGGAAATGTCTCAAGAGGCTGCGATGTCGAATATCAACGAGCGCTGGAACAAGCAATGCGAAGCTATATTAGCCCTACCCACAAAGGAAGAGGGGCTCGACATGGATAGAGTTAACGGTTTTTGCGACCGATTAGGCTTGGCGCAAAAGCCGGTATGCGTCCTTTCGCCGGACGACTACGACAAAGCACTCACCATCGCTGAAATGCCGAGCGGAACTGAAGATGGCAAATATCTACCACGGCTGGATATCGTAATTGTGAGGCGAAACCCGGATAAGGAGGCATTAAACGGAACAGGATATACGGAAAGTATTATTGCCCACGAACGCGCGCATGCAACAACGAAAGATGTAAGCGTAGAAGTTGAAGCACGGCCGGCACCGGCAATAATACGTTCAAGAATGCCGATGATTTTGATCCCAAGCGACAAACAGACAGGGTTTATGGTATCAGCAGAAACCGGCGGGAGGTTGGGGGCATTTATAGAGGAAGGCGTACCGGAGCTTGTTCGCGGTATGTATATAACCGATGTACTTAAGAAGCCCGCGGGATTTGTTAGCGGACGCCTGCCGGGCGAATTTTCATTTGTTGACCCAAAATATTTGTTCTACGATCGTACGCCCTCCGGCGAAGTCGTGCTGGATTGTCCCGAAGGTGCCATCGCCGCTATGACTTTAGATTTACTGGCTCAACGCCATCAAGAACTATGGCAAGCTCTATGGTCTGCCCGCGATTCAATTGATGGATTAACGAAAATCGCAACATATCTCAATAATAGTGTCCAGCCCGGAATATTTGATAAGATGTTTGCAATTGACGTTGAAACATTGGAAGGTCAGAAGCAAGCAGCTGATTTATACGCCAGTTTGGCCGTATAGTTGTAATTGTTCGACAGCACAGCTTTAAATCAATCGACAGTCATCCCGATAAGGTAGTTTTTCAGGGCTTCGTCGGGGTCGATGGGTTCGCGTTTGAGACGGGTGTCGATTTCGAGCAAGCGCGCAATCAGGTTTTTAAGTTCGGTCAGGGTTAGGCCGCGGGCGGCGGCTGCGCTTTTGCGGACGACATAGGGGTTGAGCTTGGCCTCGCGCGCGATTAGGTCGGGTGTACGGTCGCCAGCGGTTTTGAGAAGCGCGAGCACCTGCAGCTGCCAGGTGAGCATGGCGATGATTTGCTGCGGTTCGACTTTCATCGACCGTTGCTCTTCGTAGAGCGCGAGCGCGCGCCGTGCGTTACCGGCAAAGGCCGCCTCGACAAGCTCGAAGATAGTGCTCTGCGGCGTCGCTTCGACAAGCTGCTCAATCGCTTCCCGGGTAATCTTGGGGTCATATAAGAGCAGCTTATCGAGCTCGCCGTCGAGCATCTGCTGGCTGGCGCCGACCCGATCGACCAGGTATGCCGCATCAGCCTGCGCCAGTTGTCCGCCACGGTCTTGCGCCGCCCGCACCAGCCATTTGGTGAGGCCAGCCCGATCGAGCATTGAGAAATCTCGAAAATCCGTCGCCTTCTTCAAAAGCTTGTAGTAGCCGAGCCGCTTGTCAAGCTTCGGCTCAACCAGTAGCAGGTCGGTCGTTTCGGGCAGGTCTTTGAT
Organism: Candidatus Saccharimonadia bacterium; assembly: GCA_963810525.1. Taxonomy (GTDB): domain Bacteria; phylum Patescibacteriota; class Saccharimonadia; order Saccharimonadales; family UBA4665; genus JAICLK01. Next base: position 509,670 of record CAWENB010000003.1, on the reverse strand, counting down.
GAGCCGCTCGGCTTTTTCGGCAAACTGCTTGTTCGCGCCAGGGGTTCGCAATACCACCATCTTGCGGCTCACGAGAAACGGCAAACTTTGGAGTGCTTCCTGCATCCGTCCGAAGCTAGCTTCTTCTCCATCCAACCGCTCCAGCGCCATATCACCATGCTCTGCCACGAACGTTGCTACGAGTCTATCCAGCTCCTCGTGCAACCCAAAACTATTCTCGCCATTGAGCGTTACAATCATCGCCTGCCTATGATACCATTTAGGCTATGCCAGCAACCAAAAAGCCCATTATTACCATTTGTTCGAGTTCAAGTTTTTATCGCCAAGCTAACGAGCTCCAGGATGCACTCTCCGCACTCGGTTTCGAGGTGCTCGTGCCGAAAATGGCGACAGAAATGAGGCGCGCCAACAACTACGAGCGCAAGGCCTACCAACCCTGGCTGGAAGACCCGACGGCGTATGGCGTGAAGGCCGATTTAATGCACGGGCATTTCGATAAAGTCGCCCAGGCCGATGCCGTGCTGATACTCAACGGCGAAAAGCACGGTGTGCAGAATTACATCGGCGGCAACGTGCTCATGGAAATGGGCCTTGCCTTCCACTTGGGAATTCCGATTTATATCTTCTACGACGTACCAGAAGCATCGGGCTACATGGAAGAGATCCGCGGCATGCTGCCGGTGGTCTTAAAGGGAGACGTCAAAAACTTCCCCGCCCTCGAAAAAATCGGCGCCTCCGCCGGCGCTTAGCGCAACTTCTGACACTTTGGACAGATGTGGGTACCGCGGCCGGCGACGCGGATTTTGATGATCGTTGTGCCGCAGCGCGGGCATGGCAAGCCTTCGCGGCGGAATACTTTGGCAAACGTCAGGTAGCTGCCGCGTTTGCCTTCGGCGTTGACGTAGTTCTTATCGGTGCTGCCGCCCTTTTCGATTGCGAGTTTAAGCACGGCCACCAAGGATTCATACAGCTTTTTAATTTTTGTGTCGGACAGATTTTTGACGAGCGTACCCGAGTGAATCTTCGCGCCCCACAACGATTCGTCAGCGTAGATGTTGCCGACACCCGCAATTACCGTCTGATCGAGCAGTGCCGCCTTGATGCTTGCGTTCGGCCGACGTAGCAAGCGATCGCGGAATTGCTTCCAAGTAAAGTCTTTGGCCAGCGGTTCGGGGCCGACATTTTTGAAGAAATCAATTTGCGGCACTTCGGCAGTCGGCAACAACCGGATCCAGCCGAATTTGCGCTGGTCGTTAAAGAATAAATTGCTACCATCGGTGAAACTGAACATGACGCGCGTCGACCGGTCAGGCAGCTCGCCGATTAAACTGTCGTTTGGGTGTCCGGCACCAAACCGAACCTCCGATTCGGTAATCCCCAAATCCCAATCCTCAGAACCTGAATGGCCGGTATTTCGATTATTGTTTGACGATTGCTGGTTGGTGCCCGCGACTTTCTTTGCCGGTTTGCCGATAAATACGAGCTGGCCTGTCATTTTCAGGTGTATGACAAGCGAATATTTCGAATCGAGCTCGATAAGCAGGACTTTCGCGCGACGTGCCACCGCGACCGTCTTCGCGCCAGTTAAGAACTTGTCCACGTCAGCCGCGCTGTTCGGAAAACTTTTGGGGTTATTGGAGGTAACGGCCGAAAATGTGCGCCCTGGCAAAAAGGCGCTCAAGCCAATACGAACCGTTTCGACTTCCGGCAACTCTGGCATAGGTCTCCTAGGCAACAAGCGGCCCGTAAAATACTAGCTTGTAGCCGTCGGGGTCGCGAACGACAAACTCCCGGTTGCCCCAAGGCCAATTGCGCGGTTCGCTCGAAGGCTGCAGGTTTTGGGCAACCAGGCTTTGGTAATACGCATCCACATCACGCACGCGAACATACAAAAATAGGCCGGCACCCTTTGGCTCCAAGACGGCCTCCTGCTGAAAGTCCGGCTTGTCCTCCTTATCTTGGGGGTGGAAATCCATCCAAAAGCCGCCGAGGCTTACCGATATATGATCGGGCTCGTCTTTGTCGATGGTAAAACCAAGCTGACGGTAGAATTTCACTGTTTTACTGGTATCACGAACGTAGCACACGGCGCCGGCCACTGATTCAAGCATACGCAAACTCCCTTTACCTGTTTAAGTATAATGAACGCATGGATTCACTCAATGATATTTTAAGTCGCAAAGATTTCGACGAGCCTCCCGAAAGCCTGGCCATCAAAAAGTACGTCCGTGAGCAGTTTGACGAGGTCGTGGCCGTCACAGTGCGCGAGCGTGAAATCATCGTCGCTACACCCAATGCGTCGCTCGCCAACACGCTTCGCATGCGCGTGGTGACACTGCGCCGGATTGTCGGTGACGACCGGCGTCTAGTATTTCGTATCGGCAAGTAGCGGCCAGCTTTAGAAAACCTGCGGTGGCAAGGGCGGGATCGGCGGCTTTTCCAGGGGGTACGCGCGGCGTTGGCCGCCGTTGCACAAGTTGGTATTAATACAGAGGCTATGGTTGTCGAAGTCAATCTGCGCATGGGTCGCCTGGTAATCACTGATACGTCCGCCCGTCACGGCAGCCACGCTTATCGCCACGCCGATAGCCACCACCCAAAGTGCGACCGCGGCCGTCAGCCAGCGTACGCTGCGGCTGCCCCATGAACGATGGGCGCCAATGGTCAAAAATGTACTCGTGAGTACGCCGAGTGGCAGGGCCATGATAAAGTAGACGGCCATCATGCCCGCCGCGATAGACCAGAATGAAATCGTACTGAGCTGATCGGTCAGATGCGGATGGCCGAACACCAGCCACCACAGTCCGCCGATCCAGGCGGCCGTCAGCAGCCCGAGCAATACCCCGAAACCGATGCCGATTAACAGCGAAATCACGCGTACGAGCCGCTGCAGGGCTTCACCCAGATTCGCAAGCGCCGGCCGGTTCTCCTTGGCAACTCTTTGCCAATGCTCTTTGCTGCTGACGTCGGAATACTTTCCTTTGGCACGTGTTAGTACGTCCTGGGCCGAGAAGCGCTGGCCGCGTAGCTCCGCCTTTTGCTCGGGCGTTACCGCCTCCGGAATAATCAACATCAAGACGATATACGCCAAAATTCCACTGCCGACACTCACAAACGCCAACAGTACAAACGCTAAACGCACGATGGTGACGTCGATATTGAAATACGCCGCCAAGCCGTTGGCGACGCCGCCAATCATGGCTCCCTCGCTCAAAGTATACAAGCGCTTGGGCTGATCGACTGGCTCGGTCTCCTCCTCCGCCTCGTGCCCAGCTTCGTCGGCGGGCTCGACCGGGCCCATGTCGTCGATTATTTTCTTGACTTCACTTTCGGTTATGATGCTCTTGCGGGCATGCCGATAGCCGTCACATTTTTCGGCAATTGCCCGCTCGAAGTCGGCCAGAATTTCGTCGCGGTCCGGATCATCCGCCAGTTTGGTCTTGGCACGGTCCAGGTATTTCTTGAGCAATTCGTAGCCGGATTCTTCGAGCTGAAAGGCGTTGCCGTTTAGATTAATGGTTGTGACCTTGTTCATATCAGGCTCCTAACTTTTTCATGACTTCGTTCAGCTTCTGCCAGTAATTTTCCAGTGCGTGCAGCTGTTTTTTGCCCGCATCCGTCAGTCGATAATACTTCCGAGGTGGTCCGGATTCGGACTCGACCCATTCGTAATCCACGAGTTTTTCGCGACGCAACCGGCTCAACAACGGGTACAGCGTGCCTTCAGCAGTAGTAAAATCGGTTCCCTGCAGCTTTTTCAGTATATCTGCCGCATACACCGGCTTGGCCGAGACGACTTGCAGCACCGCGAATTCCAGTAAACCTTTTCGTAACGGGCCGAACTTATCTGGTACGTCTGGCATTTCAAGCTACCTTTCTATACAAAGGTACCATGACGAATAATCTATGTCAACTGCCTCTAAAGTCTAGGATTGAGTTATCGCGTATTGCCGTAACGAACAATCATTGTCGGCGCAGCAACGCTTCCAGTGCCCGCCTTCCCTGGCCATAACTCCGATACAGAACCGTCTCCATGCCGACTGCTTCGGCACCGCCGCAGTGAGTTTCGCGGTCGTCGACCATCAGGCACTCTTCGGGCTGAACGCCGAGCATTTCGGCGCCGCGCAGATAAATTTCGGGGTCAGGTTTCATCACACCCAAATCACCCGAAGCGACGACGGCATCGAAATACGTCTCCAGTTCTTCCGGGCTAAAACGGCGCTGGATACTTTGTCGGCCGACATTACTCAGCAGCCCGATTTTATAGTGCGAACGAAGTTCACGGATATAGGCGAGTAGCCGCTCGTCCTTTATCTCGCCTTTCTCGATACGATTTCGCCATGCTTCCACGCTCACGCCCAGTACATCGGCAATTTGCCGGTTTGAATCATCAGGGCTAATTAGCCCACGGTTATTGGCATGAATAATGTCGTGGATTTGCTGCGCCGCTTCCGGGTTCGACTTTGTCAATTCATCGATAACCACTTTGAGCGCATCGGTAATAACCACTCCGAAACAGTCGAAAAAAATCGCACGAATCATACTGCTAGTATACGGTATGAACCCCTCACCGTTACCGAATGATTTGTGCGCTAGAAGGATAGATTTTCCGTGAGCGTGTCGTAATTCGGTACCTGCGCCTGGAAAAGGGCCACCGTTTGAGGGGTGTTACCTCTGAAATTGCCGTAGCTCGTTCCACACGAAGTTGACCAGTAATTGAGAATATCGCTTCCGTTTTCGACCAGCTCGTAAGTGTAGGTTTCGCCGGTGGCGCAATATCCATATTTGTTGGGGATCTGCACGTTGGTCCCCCGGCCAAATCCCGATACGGTCAGCGCCTGCAGAAATACGGAATATGATGACTGGTTATTCTCAAAGGTTTTGCTGATCGTTACCCTACCTTGATAGCCTTGCATAATTTGGAACGTCGTTTGGGTCGCGCCGACGGAGATCTGCACCGACTGGTGCGTCTGGTCGGCCGTGACCGGCCCGCTTATCGTTAATTGCGTGACCGCTCCCGTGTTGGCATAGCTGCTGAGGTTAAAAGGCTGCACTTTCGGCCCATTGCCGTGTTTCAGGATAATAACGAACAAGAGCACTATCAGCCCAATCGCGATGAGGAGTCCGGTAAAGAAACGCATATGCTCTTGTCTCTCGATTTACAAAATGTATAATACAATATTGGTCATATTTTTGCAATATCACTCGTCAGCGATGGCCGCGATTGCCCCATGCTATGCTTGGTAGCGTTATGAAATTGCAAGTCGGCGTAAAGGCACTCCTCTGCAACGCTCACGGCGAGTATTTGTTTTTGCATCGGGCTAAGCCGCTGCAGACCGGGGAGACTGCGTGTTGGGATATTCCGGGCGGTCGCATGGCCGTAGACGAAGACCTGTCGCTCAACGAGGCATTGCGCCGTGAAATCCTTGAGGAAACGGGCATGCAAATGCGAGGCACGCCGAAGCTTCTGGCTGCGCAAGACATTCTGCACCCGGAAGCTGACTTGCATGTTATTCGCCTCACCTACCTCGCAGTTGCCGATGGGGAACCAAACTTAAGCGATGAACACAGTGGTTTTGCGTGGCACGCTCCGGCCGAAGCCCAAAAACTCGAAACCGATCGATATCTCAAAGCAGTCCTATCCGAAATTACGCAAAGCTAGGATAAGTCACTGCCGGCCAAGCAGTTTCTGAAGGTACTCATTTGTCGCCAGTCGCTCGTTGCGAAACCGATCGGCGAGTTCACCAATGAAATCAATACTCTTTGGCTCGATGGCTTCAAGCTTTTTGAGTACATCGGCCACGCCGGCTATATCCGGATATACCACGTCGCAGCTCGAGAACACAAACGGATCGCGGTGGTTTTTGATGGTGCGGCCGAAATATTCTTTGGTGCGGCCGTTGAATTTCCCGCCAATCGGCGCCAAACCTATCACCGGCTTTTTGAAATATTTAGCAATGAGGATCTCCTGTGAGCCGCCGACACTGATATCATCAGATAAATACACAACCAAAGCATCGGCCTGCGAGATGATATAGGCATCGCAGCCATAAACTGCAGCCGGATCACCGTTATCGACTTCGGTCTTGGTCGGGTCCACGTTTACAAGTTCTCTACCTGATAGTTTCGCAAGCGTCTCCACAAACTCATCCCGCCAGTAGTGCGTGCCGAACACTGACTCTTTGGAGACTTTGCCCGCCACGTACACTTTAAGTGGCTTCACAATGTCCACGTCTCCTCGGTCAGTATCTTCGCAATGACCTCCTGATAATAGGCCTGGCCGTGCTGCACCCAGTCGGCGTAAAAGGCTTTTTCTTGTATATTTTTAGCAAGTTCTTTAAGAGCAATGGTGTCGACCGCCTGCACTTCGTCGGGCTCCATCGCTATTTTGCTCAACTCAATTTTTGGGACGCGCACCAGGAACGTGTCGCTGAAATCTTTCATGATGCGGGTTGCGTCAACTGTTTTCGGTGGTATCTTCCAGGTACCAAGCAAAACGAAGGAGCCCTCAGGCAACCGCAGCCCGAGCTCTTCGCCCGTTTCGCGCTGTGCCGCCCGCACGTTCGCCTCGCCCGCCCGCACACCGCCGCCGACCGACACATCCCACTGGCCGTCAAAGATGCCACGGCCGGAGGCTCGCTGCTGTATCAATAATTGCCGGTTATCATCGACAACCCAGACGTGAATGACCCGACGCCAATCGCCGGCTTGCATTATCTCATTCTTGGTTTTGGTCTCACCGGTTAGATTGCCGGATTCATCGAGAACGTCAAGCAATTCTGTCATGGCTAGTCTATCAGCCCCTGTTTCTTGAGCCGCGGCATGATCTCGTGTTCAAATATGGAGCCTAGTTTGAAACCAGGTGGGAGTTTGGACGTAATCCAGCGTAATGCTTCGACCTCGTTATCCGGACGCACTTCACCGCGCCATTTTTTAACGATAAAGTGCTCAATGTGCACGACGCGGCCTGGCTGTCCGGCGGCTTCGGCCGAAAACGTGCCGAACGGCTCCAGGTCAGATTCATCGACTTCAATTTGGAATTCTTCGTTGAGCTCACGCACCAACGCCTGACGCGGTGTTTCGCCGGTCTCGATTTTGCCGCCGGGCGAAATGAAGACTTCTTTGCCGTGCGAACGCCCGACGAGCGTTTTGCGGTCTTGAATGAGGATGCCGCCGGCTTTGTAGACCTCTGGCTCACGGGCGACTTGCCGCTTTTTGTACTCACGCAAATCGGCTTGGGCTATGCGTGAAAGCGGCACCGGTAGTTTATCGAGTGCGAACCAGCCGATGGCATCGCATTTGTCTGGTTCCATGATCTTTGGCACCTGTCCCGATTTGAGATGGGCCAGAAACGTCGTAGCGACCCAGTGCTGCTTTTCGTCCGGTAGTAAGTGATCGTAAGCCGGGAACCGCTCGATAATCTCAATCTCCACGCCGTACTCTTCCATCATTTCACGCTTGGCCGTTTCGGCAAGTGTCTCCCCGAATTCGACACTGCCGCCTGGTGTCTCCCAGTGTCCGCGTTCGTTCCGACTCTTCCGGCTGCGCTTAGACAGGAACACCTCTCCCTTGTCGTTCAGCAGCATCGTGCCCGCCGAGACACCGACATAATCCACACCTTGTTGCATGGTACAAGTGTACAAGACTTTTGCATTCCAGCACACTGCACCAAACTGCCACAGCCCCGCATACTACCTCTAATCAAGATCAAGCAGCTGCAAGCCAACCGAGTCGTCGAATTTGCGGTGCGCCGGCTGTTGCAACCGGTGTACGAACAATTCCACGGTTGCGCCGGCCACGAAATCCTTCACGTGCCCGCCCACGGTTTGGTACTCGCTGTCTGCGAATGCGCCGTGCAAGTGCCATATCATTTTGCCTTGCTCGTCATAAGCAAAGTTGCCCGCGAGAGATACGATTTCCATCATCCGCCCGAATGTCCGCCAGGTGTAGTCCTTCGAGCTGAGGTTATAAAATCCAAGCATCACCTCCGTAGCCGCGCCCAAGCCGCTCATCCAACCGCCCTCGATTTTCGATTCACCGATAAATTGTTCAAGCGCCTCGCTCAACCGCTCTCCGCGGCTCAACCGAATCAAATAGTTATACCCATCAAAACTGTGCGTCAAGAAATACCCTCCTTCAATGTCGGCTGGCCCAGCAACCGCCTCGTGTTATCCGATAATGCCTCACCGCCGCCCGCCCCACTTGCATGCTTACGCCGTCGAGCAAGACGTCGGCCAGTGGTCCAAATCTAGCGTGAGTCAACGCCGGCCTCCCTCAATTACCGCCATGCCAGCCCCGAGTTGATCACAGCTCACCCCAGTTGTCGCCGATGGTCGTATCGACGGTGAGTTTTACGGGAAGTTGGGGGTAGATAGTTTCCATAGTTTCTTTAAGGAGTTTGGCGGATTGTTCGGCCTCGGCTTCTGGGCATTCGACGAGGATAGAGTCGTGAATTTGCAGCAGCTGTTTGCACTCGCCGCCCGCACCGCGCAACAGATTGTCGACCTTCACCATGGCCATTTTCATGAGGTCAGCTTCGGTTCCCTGGATCGGCATGTTCATGGCGGCGCGCTCGGCGGCCTGGCGGACGATAAAGTTGGATGAGTGAATGTCCGGCATTGGCCGGCGGCGGCCGAACAGTGTCTCGACGTAACCGTCTTTGCGGGCGCGTTCTTTCAGGCTTTCGAGATACGCCATGAGCGGCTTGCGCACGGACGTATACTGATCGATAAAATGCTTTGCCTGCTCGAACGTCATGCCCGTCGCCACGCTCAGTCCGTGCGGGCTCATGCCGTACAGGATGCCGAAGCTCACCGCTTTGGCGGCACTGCGCATCTGCTTGGTGACGTCTTCCGGCTCACGGCCTGACACCAGTGAGGCGGTGGCAGTATGCACGTCCACGTCGCGATTGAACATGTCGATGAGTTCCTGGTCCTCGCTCATGGCCGCGCCGAGGCGCAGCTCGAACTGGCTATAGTCGGCGCTCACCAGCTTCTTGCCCGGACCGGCCACGAACGCCGTGCGGATGCGGCGGCCGAGCTCGGTGCGGACCGGAATATTCTGTAGATTCGGGTCGTTACTACTGAGCCGGCCGGTCTGTGCGACCGTCAGCGCAAACGTTGTGTGCAAGCGCGAGTGCTCATCGACCATCTTCGGCAGCGTATCGATATACGTATTCTTGAGCTTCGTCACCTCGCGCCACTGGCTGATGAGATCGATTATCGGGTGCAGGCCGCGCAGCTTATCGAGCTCGCTCGCCGCCGTGCTGTAGCCGGTTTTGCCTTTCTTGATCCCCTGCTTCGGCAGGTTGAGCTTCGTGAACAAAATATCGGCCAGTTGCACCGGAGAACCGATATTGAATTCCTGGTTGGCGTGCCCGTAAATTAGCTGCTCGATGTCGGAAATCATGTCGTCGATTTCGTCGCTCATTTTGGCAAGGTACTTTGTGTCGAGCTCGATGCCCTCGTACTCAATGCGCGCCAGCACCGGAATAACCGGCCATTCGATATTTTTGGCAAGCTCCGGAATTTTGGGGATTGAGGCCATTTCCTTGGTCTGCCGCTCATGCAAAGCTTTGATGACGGCGATGATTTCCGGCGCCCGCTCGATGAGTTCGTCCGTGCTGAGGTTTTCAAACAGCGAGCCTTCGTAATGCAAGTCCATGCTCGCCAGTTCGGTCAAGGTTTGTTCACGCCGAAGTGAGTTGAGCAAAAACGCGCCGATAAGCACATCGTGCCCGACCTCCGGAAAGTCAGTCACACCAAGCGCCAGCAGGACCTCGAGTGTCGATTTCACGTCGTAGCCGACCAGCGGCCGCACATCGCGAAACTCTTTGGCGATTGCCGCGTGATTCAGCTTGCGCAAATCCAGCGTATACGTGTCGCGGCCGTTCAGGCTCATAATCAGCACCTCGGGTTTGCGGCCGTGCTTACCCGCGGACCGGGAGTGAATATAAAAGTATTCAGAGTTGCCGAGTTTTAATTCCGCTGCTTTTTTATTGCTGTCGATGAGCACATTTTTGCCGGGTTTAATTGCACCGGCGCCGTTTTTGGCCTGGTGGTTCGTGATGGCTGTTTGCATGACCTCCGGCAACTGCCGTGCCAGATTGCGGAACTCTAGTTTCTGGAACATGTCGAGCAGCTTTTCCGGCTGGCATTTGCTGCCGTCAACTTCGGTCAAATCAAGCATAATCGGCGCGTCCGTCCAAATCCGGGCCAGCTCTTTGCTCAAATACGCCAACTGCTTGCCTGCCTCGAGCTTCTTGCGCACCGAATCTTTGATCAGCGGCAGGTTCTCGTATACGCCGTCGAGCGTCTGGTACTGCTTCAGTAAATCAATCGCGCCTTTTTCTCCAATACCGGGCACGCCTGGTATATTGTCGGAACTATCGCCTTTGAGCGACTTCATGTCCAAAAATTGTTCGACTTTTATACCGTACTTCGCTTCAAAACTCTTGGGCGAGTACAACTCGATGTTGCTCAGCCCGTGTTTGAGCGCGAACACATGAATGCGATCGTCCACCATCTGCAACATGTCGAGATCGGATGTGACGAGAAGCGTCTCGATGCCCTGCTTGTCGGCTTGTTGCGCGAGCGAGCCCATGATGTCGTCGGCCTCGTAATCATCGAGTTCATACAGTGGCCAGCCGAAAGCCTGCAGCAGCTCATGAAGTACCGGAATTTGTTCGTAGAAATCCGGGGGTGGCGGTTTGCGACCGGCTTTGTATTCCGGATAGAGCTCGAGCCGGCGGCGGATGTTCGTTTTGGGCTTGTCCCAGGCCACCGCCACGTAATCGGGTTTGAGCTGTTTGATAACTTCGAGCGCCATGGTGGCGAAACCGAATACGCCGCCCGTGGGCGTGCCGTCCTTCGTCGAGAGGTTCGGCATGGCGTAGTAGCCGCGGTAGAACACGCTCTTGCCGTCTATTATCGCAAACTTTTTGCCCTTCTCTGCCTCGGCCATACTCTCCAGTATACCCTACGGAGAGGTTGGCTCCCGTTCCGTCTCGCGAAATCGAAGTGTCGGTCACGAAACTTAAGAACAAACGAATTCGGGCCCTATAACCGGCGCCGAGTCTTAGCTGTGATTAAACATCCTTTGAGAACGGCTAGCTGGTCGGTCGCTTCAATTTGCGACGATCATTCCGTGTCATGCCGCCCCAGATTCCGTAACGCTCATCGCGTTCAAGTGCGTACTCGAGGCATTCAGCGCGAACTTCGCAGCCCCGGCAAAGATTCTTCGCTGGACGTGTGCTGCCACCTTTCCCGGGGTAAAACGCTTCAGGATCGGTGCCGTCGCAAGCGGCCCGGGATTGCCAATCCGATTCATCCTCGGCAGCAGCGACAATAAGCGCCGCGAACGTTTTCACAGGCACGGCTCCTTCGCGAGAACTATTTATCTTGCGTTGTTTCCGGACAATAGAGATACTACTGTGCATTCGGCGAATGAGCACCTCGCTTAGCGCGCCATCGTATTTCACTTCATTCAATGATCTAACCCCTGTTACGACGACACTAATATCTTGTGCGGCGTGTTGTTCATTGCCGCCATACAAATCGCCAGCTATAACGCTCACAGAATTGCCGCAGGCGTATCGGAACATGGCCCAGGCACGTCGTCTGGCATCCGATTTAGCGTCGGAATCATCACCAGGTACATGTTGCAAATAGGTTACTGAAGCCTCCCTGGCGACCATAGTGGCAAGCCGCTGCGAGATGGTTGATAATCGGGCCTCATCGCCAACATTGTCCCTAACGTGCGTAAAGTCTGCTCGCCAATTTGCAATGCAACCGGCAGATTCGCCGCAGCAAGCGTGACTTCGTCTACTACCTCAGAGCTCATACGAACATATTTACATATTTCGTAAATCCCTTACAACCAAACATCCAGCAATATCCGGTCCGGGCTATGTATAATGCTTAAGCATGGACGAGTATAAACAGCTCAACTATTACCGCCTGACGCCGGACGAAGTGCTGGCCCAGCTGCACTCCCGGCACGAGGGGCTGAGTGAAGCCGAAGCCGTCGAGCGGCTGGAGCAACTCGGCAGCAATGAACTGCACAAAGCCAAAAAAACGTGGGCCGTCGTTATCTTCCTGCGCCAATTCAAAGATTTGCTCGTCATCATGCTGCTGGTCAGCGCGGCGTTTTCAATTTACCTGCACGATGTCAAAACCGCAACCATCCTGATGCTTATCGCGCTCATCAACGCATTCGTCGGATTCTTTCAAGAGCATAAGGCCGAAACACTCATGGACAGCCTGCAAAAGCTGGTGGTACCAAAGGCCAAAGTGCTGCGCGGCGGTCACCTGATGGAAATCATTTCAACTGACATCGTGCTTGGCGACATCGTCTACATTGAAGAGGGCGACTCCGTGCCGGCGGACTTACGCATACTCGATGAGGATGAACTAGCCACTAATGACTTCGCGCTTACCGGCGAAAGCAACCCGAGCCGAAAATTCGCACATGCCATGGGGGGCGAAGTGCCGCTGGGCAACCGGCACAATCTGTTATTCATGGGTACGACGGTGGCCCTTGGCAGCGGGCATGGTGCGGTGGTCGGCACGGGCATGAATACCGAGCTCGGCCGAATCGCGTCGCTCAGCCAGAATACCAAAGTCGATGCTTCGCCGCTGCAAAAGGAAATGAGCCACCTGGCGACACGCATCGCCCAAGCGTCGATTGTGCTGGCGCTCGTCCTGACGGCCGTGGCACTTGGGGTGAACCTCGGGTTGCACGACGCCCTGCTGTTCGCCATCGGCATCAGCGCTGCCATGATTCCGAACGGTCTGGTGGCGGAAGTTAACATTACGCTTGCGCAAACCGCAAGCAGAATGGCTAAGGCGAAAGCGCTCGTCAAAAAGCTTTCGGCCGTCGAAACGCTCGGTGCGACTAATATTATTGCCACCGACAAAACCGGGACGCTCACCAAAAACGAAATGACCGTGCAAACCGTGCTCATCGGCAAAACCGAATACCGCGTAACCGGCACGGGCTACGAAACCAACGGCTCGATTGTCGACGAGTTCGGCCGACCCTTGAGCCAATCCGCTCTGCAAAACGCCACACCATTTTTTACCGCCGGTACGCTGGCAAGCAATGCCCGCGTCAATCCGCCGGACAACGAGCACCCAGTATGGTATTGCCTGGGCGATCCGACCGAAGGGGCGATCATCACACTGGTCCGCAAGGCCGGCTTTGATCCGGTCAAGCTCGACGAACAGCACAAAGAACTTAAGGAATTCCAATTCGACTCCGCCCGCAAGCGCATGAGCAGCGTCCGCGAATACGACGGTAAACTGTATCTGTTCGTTAAGGGAGCGCCCGAGAGCGTATTAAGCTTGAGTACTCATCTGCGGGATCACGGTCACGTACGGCCGCTGCACAAAGCCGACCGCGAGTTTTTCACCAAGTACAATGAAACGAAGGCTGGCGACGCGCTGCGCAATCTTGCATTTGCCTACCGTGTGCTGCCAAAATTTGATGCTGGCACGATGCACCTCGACGACGTCGAGCAAAAGCTGACGTTCCTGGGTATGGTGTCCGAGCTTGACCCGCTGCGCGAGCAAGTGCCGGCCGCTATGATCGCGGCACACGCTGCCAATATCAAAGTTTCGGTGGTCACGGGAGACTTCCCGACAACCGCCCAAGCTGTCGCCCGCAAAGCCAATCTGGCAACTGAAAACGGCAAAGTGACAGTCGTGCTCGGCGACGAATTGCACAAGCTGGCGGATTCACAGATATTACAGCTCGTCGAAAAAGGCGGCACCGTGTTCAGCCGCGTAGCGCCCGAAGACAAATTGCGCATCGTGGAAATCGCCAAACAAAGCGGTCAGGTCGTGGCCGTAACTGGCGACGGTATTAATGACGCACCCGCTTTGAAGCGCGCCGACATCGGTGTCGCCATGGGCAAGACCGGCACCGACGTCGCCAAAGACGCCGCCGAGATTATCCTGCTCGATGACAGCTTCGACACGCTCGTGCATGCCGTCAAACAAGGCCGGCTGACCTATAAAAATATCCGCAAGGCCGCGCTTTGCGCAATGAACGCCAATGCCGGCGAACTCATGGCCGTACTAATCGGCCTGGCCGGCAAGGCGCTGTTTGATTTGCCGATCGCGATTACGGCCATTCAAATTCTAGCCATTGATGTCATTGCTCAGATATTCCCGGTCACGGCACTTGGCTGGGATCCGGCCCAGGGCGAGCTAATGCGCGAACGGCCGCGCAGCCTGCGCGACCACATCATTAACACCCACGCGGTCGTCGACTTCGCACTCAGCGGCATGCTGTCAGCTGGTCTGGCTTATGCCAACTTCTTATTCTTCTTCGACCGCCATAACGCCGATATTTCCCATGTTAGTCTCACAAGTCAGACGTACATGAGCGCCACGATTCTCACCTACCTCACCATCGTGCTCTGCCAGTTCATGAACTTAATGCTGGTACGCAGCGATGAACACGAGCGTGTTTTCTCACCGTATCTATGGAGTAACAAAAAACTGCTCATCGCCTTCGCACTATCGTTCTTCTGCATCTTCAATATCATGTACAACCCGCTCATTCAGCCCTACTTCAACGCCGGCCCGCTTTCAGCAGCCGACTGGTCGTGCGCCGTTTTGGCCGCACTGTTATATCTTGTCGTGCGCTTATCCCAGCGGCATGCCCACCGACATATCACCAAAGCCGAATCAATGCCGATTAGTCCGCTGCGATCGGACGCTACTACGCTTTGACATACAATATTTTCACACCAAGCAAATTTGCACCGCTTCGAATTAGGCGCGATCTTCTTTGAAGCGGTAGGGGTCGAGTACTTCTTGCGATATTGCCATATTTCCAATGACTGCAAGCAGAATTGCTTCAGTTCTTGTGATCTGGGCTTCGGTACCGATGGCGTGACGCAAGTTGAGGCGCTTTTCGAACGGTGTTCGAAGTTCCCGGTCGAGTAGCCTGACCGCTAGCGCCATGGCGTGCAGTTCACCCGGTATCTGATTGAGCCCGACAGGTTGTGGCGCCTGGTCGCCTTTTACCCGTGCTAAGTGAGCCCTGCCATACGCGGGGACACCAATTATTCTGCCAGTCGCTAATCCTGCGCGTATGGCCTCAACCTCCGTCGACGGTCGATAGGTAGCACTTGTAACAAACGCCAGCGGCGTGTCTTCATCGCCAAGGAATGATTGAGCCTCGCTGATGATTCGCATCGTGTCTGATGGGGTCGGCTGTTTAGGCCGTTGCCCGGGCTCACTAACCGGTGCCTGGTCTACCCTGAACATAACTACCGGTTTACCACCTTGGTCCGGATTGCCAATATGGCCGATAAGCACAAATTGACCGGTTGCTTCCTGGCCAGTAGCGAAGTCACTGTCAATATCGTAAGAAAGACCCCACACTTCATCACCACCCGCCCTAGGAACGAATCCAGGCATTTGCTCGGCGATCAACCTGGCAACGTCGTACTCAGTCTCTGGGACGAACCCGAGTTGTCGCCGCGCGCTTTCTTGTTCGCCGGCGTTAGTAATTCTGCGGCTCGGATTGCCGCAAAAAATGTGCGAGCTTGGTGCTGCCCCAGCGTCTTCGAGAACCGCTTCGACTTCCGCCCTTATCTTGTGCGGCTGGCCGGCCTGATATACGGCGTGGGCACCCCTCAAACCAACTTCCGTAATCGTCCGATCCGTCTCGCGATTAACGCCAAAACTATCGACGATTTCCCGTTCCCTGCCGGCCTGCTCATCCGTCCATTCCGGCAGTGGCGCGGCATCGCGCGGGGTTGTCGGCTCTGGGAATACCTCAAGCCAATCGGTAGTTTCAGGATCTGCGCCGTATCCAACTTGTACCGCTTCGTCCAGCGCTACGGTGTACTGCGCGAGTAACCTTTCGCCGTACCGATATGGATCACCGTCATGTGCCTCCAAAACTCCTAGTTCTAACGTCATATCACCTTCCTTTCTAATTGGGACATCATTATACGTCTTTACGGTGTTAACCGCAATCATGAGCCACAATAAAAATCGCGCACGGGCTGTAACGGGTGTTATTCTGAAGGCTTATAGCCTAAAGCCCTAGGGACTTTGTGGCGTAGGCCTTGAACGCTTCGATGTCGTTGCCGTTGTTTTCTAAACGGATATCGGCCATCTCGATGACCGCGGCCATGCCGAGCTTCGTGGGGTCGGTCTCGCCAACTGCCAGGTCGGCGGTTTCGCGTTGTAGGAATTCTTCGAAGGACTTGTGGTCGTCGGCGCGGCCGCGTTCGGTGATGCGACCGTACCGGACCTGCGGATCCGCATCAACTATGACCAGCTGGCCGCCGAATTCTTTGAGCCGCCTGGCTTCACCAACGCCGCGAATGCTACCAATCACCAGACCTTTCGGATGCAAGTCTGCCGGCAAATGCCCGACTCGAACCCACCAGTCGAGCAAGCCAAGTTCAACCGTGCCGCCCGGATATGTCGCCCGCTCGGCGTTACCGATCCGGCCGAGTGGTGCGTCATTGCCGCCGCGTTCGATCGATCCAAGAACCGCCTGCGAAATCTGCCGCAAACTGTCGCTGGTGTTGAACAGTAAAAATCCATGTTCTTCCAGTAGCGCCATCAGCGAATCCTTGCCGCTGCCATTCGTTCCGGCCACGCCGTAAATCGTCACTCCCTTGAAATTCTCACGGAAGCGCGGGTCTTGGACCAATTCCTGCTGCAATAGTGCCATTTGCCCTAGATTGTACTTGATTCGGCGGTTTTTGCCACGCTATTGTTAACTATTTATCATTGTTTTCGTTATTCTTGTAAGTACCAACTAAACAAGGAGTAACGAAGATGACTTCAAAGAGCTGTCCGTCTTGCTATTGTACCAACGTAAAGAAAAACGGGTGAGGAACGGTCTACAGCGCTACGTCTGTCGTACCTGCCGTCGGTCATGGAGCAGTAAAGGCCGCCCTGGCCGTAAGCGAGCTACCCTATGGCACCAGTATGCCTTTGACGGTCGTACCGTGAACAGCTTGGCTAAAGAATACCGGAAAAGTACCGGTTGCATCCGCGCTCAACTCAATGGCTACAGCCCGCCACGCATCATCCAGAAACCGCGTACCGTAGCCGTCATAATGGATGTTACCTACTTTGGGGACTGGGGCCTCCTGGTTGTTATTGACCCATATGCAGTGGCGACGCTTGGTGAGAATACGGTGCTGTATTACGCCACGGTAGACGGGACAGAACGCACCGTAGATTATGAGGTTGCAACAGATACGATTGAAGCAATGGGCTACAGTATCCTGGCGGTCACCATTGACGGCAGACGAGGCGTACGGACTATGCTGGAGGGCAAAGGCATACCGGTCCAGCATTGCCAGTTTCACCAGCTTATGACCATCACTCAATGTCTGACCAAGAAGCCACGACTGACGCAAAATATTGAGTTACGAGCGCTTGCCTTAACGCTCGCTCGGACAGACGAACTAACGTTTGAGGATGCACTCGCTGGTTGGTACAAGAAACATGGGGCATGGCTCAAGGAGCGTGATCCGGTCACCAAAAGATATGCCCATGAGCGTACCAGAAGAGCTTATTTTTCCTTGTGTCGCAACCTACCATATCTGTTCACCTACCAAGCCGATTACATACAGGAAAGTGGCATACGAGTAGCCAACACAACGAGCCCATTAGACGGAAGATTCGGCGTCTGGAAAGACAAGCTCATACCCCACCGTGGAGCCTCAAAACAACGAATAATTACGATCCTCTGGAGTTTCTTCTCTAGAAAAACAGATTAGAGTAGACACCAGAATTTGGTGTTAAGCCACTATTTAATGTAGTCGTGCAGCTTTTTGGCGTCCTTGTGCTTGCGCAATTTGGCGAGCGCTTTGGCTTCGATTTGGCGGATGCGCTCGCGCGTGACACTGAATTCCTGGCCGACTTCTTCGAGCGTGTGCTGCTTGCCGTCTTCCAGGCCGAAACGCAGCTTGATTATTTTCTGCTCACGCTCCGATAGCGCACTCAGCATTTGCTTCACCTGCTCTTTTAGCAGCTGGCCAGTGGCGGATTCTTCGGGGCTGATAGTGTCTTCGTCTTCAATGAAGTCAGCCAGCACTGAATCTTCCTCGTCATCGCGAATCGAAGCGTCGAGGCTGGAGATGTCCTGCTTAATCTTCATGATGTGCTCGACCTTGTCGACGTCGATCTCCATTTCTTTGGCGATTTCTTCATTGGTTGGTTCGCGGTTCAGCTCCTGGGTCAGTCGGCGCTGCGTGCGCAGCAGCTTGTTGATCGTTTCGACCATGTGCACCGGGATGCGGATGGTGCGGGCCTGGTCGGCGATAGCACGAGTAATCGCCTGGCGGATCCACCATGTCGCGTAAGTAGAGAATTTGAAGCCTTTGTCGGGATCGAACTTTTCAACGGCACGCAGCAGGCCGGTGTTGCCTTCCTGGATCAGATCGAGCAGGTCCAGCCCGCGGCCGACGTAGCGCTTGGCGATACGATCACCACCAGACGCATGTTGGCCTCGGCCATCTGGTCTTTGGCTGCTTTGTCGCCGGCAACGACGCGTTTGGCGAGCTCAAGCTCTTCCTCGGCGTTTAAAAGCGGAATCTTACCGATTTCACGCAAGTACAGACGCACCGAGTCATCCGAAATATCTTCGTCGTAGACGTTCTCGGGGACGACAATCTCGTCTTCCTCATCAACCCATTCATCGCTCATGACGACCTCGGCAACCGGCTCCGGCTCCTCGTCCTCGCTTTCTACGATATCGATACCGGCGTCGGCCAATTCCGTGTAGAGCGCGTCGAGTGCTTCGGCATTGTCCGGCGTATCCGGAATGAGCGTAAAAATATCCTGCTGGCTTATTTTGCCGACTTTTTTTGCCTTCTCCAGCAACTGTCGTTTGGCCTGTTCGTTATCTAGCATTTGTGTCTATCAACCATCCTTGCCCTCCCTTGCTTGCTTTAGTAATGCGTCGAGCTGTTTTACATGCTCGAGTATCGATTTGGTATCCGATTCATCGGACGACTCGAGATCAGTAATCAGCTTCTCTTTTTCATGTTTGACAAATTGTTCTACCACGCGTGTCTGTAAGCGATCGGCTTCGTAACGAAGCTCCGGCTCGTCAAGCCCCTGGTATAGTTCCTCGTACTGTAATAGTAATATCTTAGCATAATTCGACAAGGATTGCACCTCTTTGGGCAACTTATCCGGATTGCCCGAAAAGTCCGGATTCGCGCGCAGGAACGAATAGAGCGATTGGGCGCGCTGGTCCGCAAACATTTCCGCGCTCAGCTTGTTTAAATGAGCGTGGAGCGGCGGGTTTTTGAGTACAATCGCCAGCAGATGATTTTGGATTTTGGAATTTTCGATAGCAACCTTATCGAGAATTTGCCGCGATGGCATTTGCTTGCGCCGTTTTGAGACCGATTCGGCACTGGCCGACTGCCGGAGCTTGGTGTCGAGCGCATCGCGGCGCACCTGCATGAGCTCGGCGATTTTGTTCAGATAATGATCCTGCTCCACGCTGTCGGAAAGTTGTCGGACAATCGGCAGGAGCACATCGCTGAACTGGCGTTTGCCTTGCGCGCTCTCAAGGTCAAGCAGGCGGGAATAGCGTTCGATCAGCCAATCGAGCGCATACTTCGGCTGTTCGATAATATTTTGCCAGATTTTAGGATCTTGTTTGATAAGCTCATCCGGATCCTTGCCGCTCGGGATGTCAATCACGCTCAAGCTCACACCGACTTTGTTGGCGATCGGGATGGCACGCTCGGTTGCGCTCGCACCAGCCCGGTCGGCGTCGAAACTTAACCGGATGTCCGGCGTGAACCGGCCAAGCGCCTTGAGTTGCTGCTCCGTCAGCGCCGTACCGGCCGTCGCCACGACCTGTCGTACGCCAGCCTGATGGCTCATGATAACATCCAAGTTACCTTCGGCGATAACGGCGTATTTTGATTTGCGGATGGTTTCTTTAGCGAGATGCAGCCCGAACACATGTCGCGATTTGTCATACAAAAGCGTCTGCGGCGTGTTGATATACTTCGGCGCCTCCTGGTCATCGGCGAGCAGGCGGGCCGTAAAACCAATCACCCTGCCCTGCGGATCGCACAACGGAATCATGATGCGCCCGCGGAACATGTCCTGCACGCCGCCGCGATAGGCCCGTGCGCTCAGGCCGGCGTCACGGATTTCTTTGTCGCCGAATCGCTTGCTTTTGAGAAACTTAACGAGCGCCGAGCCGGTATTCGGCGCATAGCCCAATCGCCACTCGAGTGCCGTGACCCGCGTGAACTGCCGCTTTTTGGATATATAGTCAACCGCAGACTGATTGGCTTTGAGTTGCGCCTGATAAAACAGCGCCGCCAGCTCCTGCGCTTCGTACAGCCGTTCCTTCTGCCTGGTGTTACCGCCCGAGCCGCTGCCATGAAATTGTTCCAAGTCTACGCCCGCTTTGCGTGCCAGCAGTTCCAGCGTCTGGCGGAAATCCAGTCCCTCAGCCTCCATTATGAAGCTGAACATATCACCGCCCTTGCCGCTGCTGAAATCGTGCCAAATCTGCTTTTCCGGACTCACCACGAAACTAGGTGTGCGCTCATTCGTGAACGGACTGAGCCCCTTCCAGTTGCGCCCCGTCCGCTTGAGCTGCATATACTCGCCAATCACATCCTCTATGCTCAACCGAGCTTTCACCTCCTCCACGGCGTCCATGGAGCTCATATCATATCTCGCTTTCGAGTCAAAAGTTCCAATTGTCGAGTGCAAACCGCATCAGACACCATAGGCATAACCATGGATACGGTGCGGATGGCTGGCGCAGTTTGCGGCCGCTGGGGTGGAGATTCAGCCGCAATGGAGGTAGGCAAAGGGTTCACAACAATAGCGTACAGCGTTTAGCGGTTAGCGTATAGTGGTTACCTCTGAAGGCCGGGAGGTGGTGATTTCAGACAAAATTCGGTAAGATAAGCATGAGCTATGAATCCTCAACAACCTTATATACCGCCGCCGCCTCGCGGCTCGGAATATGAATTCTTCCTGAATCCGGACAAACCGCCCCGGCGCACTGCGCTACCCGGTTTCGGCCCCGGCAAATCACTGGGTGTGCGCATCGGTGTGATTGCAGCGGCGGCGTTCGGGGTAATAATTATACTTTACATGCTCATGTCGATTCTTGGAGGTAAGAGCGACGCACCGAACCTCATCACCGTTGTCCAGGATCAGAACGAGCTTGTACGTGTCGCTAATCTCGCAACGACCATCGGCGCTTCCCAGAGCAGCCAGACGACTCAAAATTTCGCCCAGAGTACTGCACTCAGCCTGAGTTCCGAAGAAAACGATCTTATAGTCTTTTTGACTGCGCACGGCAGTAAGCCGAGCCCGAAGCTATTGGCACAAACTAAGAACCTGCAAACCAACACACAGCTCAGCAATGCACTCGCTTCGAGCAGCTTCGACACCACCTTCAGTACCATTATGCAAAACCAGCTGAAGTCCTACGAGATTGCCCTTCAAACTGCGTATAACGGAGCCCGTGACACTTCGGAAAAACAAATGCTTTCGAATGACTATACGTCGGCCGCACTTCTGGTCAAGCAGCTCAACGATCAGAATCAGTAAGCGGTTTTTCGTCTTTTGATCCGGGTGCGGGCAGCATTTGTTACCATAGCTCAAGGTGATACTACCAAGTTGTATGAGTGCCTGATGAGGTCCTGCACTTCCGGCCATGTCAGCTGGCCACTGAGCACAATCGTGTTCCAGTGTTTTTTGTTCAAGTGATACCCTGGCATAACGCTCTCATATTTTTCGCGCAAGGTCTGAGCAAGCAGCGGGTCACATTTCAGGCTGATATTGATCGGGGCAGTCTTTTCCGCAATTAGCGCGAACATTTTGTCGCCGACCTTGTAGACTGCCACACTTTCCCCGAACGGATAATCCAACCGGGCGTTCGGCATGCTCAATACATATTCCTCAACAGTTTTGTGATCCATGATTTGATTGTACTATAGAGACTAACGTGCGTGCTCGTTCAGCCACTCAAGATAATACTGCCACTCGGCGATGCTGGCCTGAATATCGTCAAATGCCCGGTGAACTTCTTTCTTCCCGTACTCGATATCGTATTTACCCTGCATATAGATCTTGAGCGAGCTGACATCCAACATCCTGTAATGCAGTAACGCCTCGACATCCGGCCACCAGCGCTTAATGAAGTTGCGGTCGTTATGGATCGAATTCCCCGCCAGAATTGCCGGTTCGCCGCCGAACTGAGCTTTAATAAATCCGACCAGTTCGTGAATCACATCTTTTTCCGGCCTGCCCTGGCTGCGCACACGCTCAGTCAAACCACTGGCGGCGTGCTGGGCTTTTGCCCACTCGTTCGCATGGCGCAATATCCGGTCCGGATGATGGATGATCGCTTCGTAGCTGGCAAGCGTTTTGAAGTTAAAATCCGTTACCTCCGCCGCCACTTCCAAAATCACATCTTTATTGCAATCAAGCCCGGTCATTTCCAAATCCACCCACAGCAATTTGGTCGGCTTGGCGTGCTTGTCTAACATTCGGTGTACCCCCAACGCTTCAGTGCCGCACTCACGCCTGCGGCCAGATTCCCAACGGGTAAGTCTGTAAGCGCAAACCACTTCAGTTTCTCAAATTCTTCATTGGGCTTCAAGTGTACCTCCGCGGCCTGTTTGTCGATATGTACTTCGTGGTTATTGAACCGCATGCTGGCTAGAACGCGTTCACCGGTATCTTTGAGTGTCTTTTCACGCTCGTCCGTTTCGACATCATCCGTATATTTATTATCGACAAATCTTATATCGTACGAGGACAAATCTATGCCGGTCTCTTCTATGAATTCACGAACTAGGGCTTGCTCTTTGGTTTCAGCCGCATCCACGCCGCCGCCCGGCACCACCCACAAGCCCGCGTAAGCACCGTGATTACGCGGATCCATCAGTCCAAGCAGTAATTTGCCATCGATCGAGAATACAAACCCGCCTACGATATCGCGCTTGATCGTCCTCATTGCCTGCAATTATAGCTTTTTCCTGCAACAGAAGTAAACGGAGCCTCCGTGCAAAGAATCCCGGCTTGCCATATACTGTTGCTCATGAACGGTGCTCAAAAGCCACTCTTTACCGATGAAGACGCCGCGGCACTTGTGGACTGCGCCGCCAAATTGGCCCGGACAACCGCCACGGACAACCGCGGGCCACAGCCTCTCGGCATCTGTTGTATGGTCGCGCACGACGACGTGCTGGCCGTGCCGACCGCGCTTCGGCGTATGGATGGGGCCAAAGCCGTGAGCGTTATTTTTGCCACGCACAAAGCCTTCACCGTGCTCGCTTACAAAGCCGACAGTATTAAGCATGTCAGCCGGATTGAAAACGGCTTTTGGACCGAAGCGGACATGGTTCTGCTCCAAAGCAGTGTACCGCAATTCACGCCGTGGGATGGCGGTATTATGGTCATGAATAAGAACGGCAAACTGCTTTGCGCCCTCGCCGCATCCGGACGCACGCCGGACGGCGACCGCAAAGCTATGGTTCTCGTCGCGCACAAAATGGGATACCGCACCAACTTCGATAAAGACGGCAACCTACCGAGCTCCTATTACAAAAGCGGCTTAACACCAAATTCTGGTGTCTACTCTAATCTGTTTTTCTAGAGAAGAAACTCCAGAGGATCGTAATTATTCGTTGTTTTGAGGCTCCACGGTGGGGTATGAGCTTGTCTTTCCAGACGCCGAATCTTCCGTCTAATGGGCTCGTTGTGTTGGCTACTCGTATGCCACTTTCCTGTATGTAATCGGCTTGGTAGGTGAACAGATATGGTAGGTTGCGACACAAGGAAAAATAAGCTCTTCTGGTACGCTCATGGGCATATCTTTTGGTGACCGGATCACGCTCCTTGAGCCATGCCCCATGTTTCTTGTACCAACCAGCGAGTGCATCCTCAAACGTTAGTTCGTCTGTCCGAGCGAGCGTTAAGGCAAGCGCTCGTAACTCAATATTTTGCGTCAGTCGTGGCTTCTTGGTCAGACATTGAGTGATGGTCATAAGCTGGTGAAACTGGCAATGCTGGACCGGTATGCCTTTGCCCTCCAGCATAGTCCGTACGCCTCGTCTGCCGTCAATGGTGACCGCCAGGATACTGTAGCCCATTGCTTCAATCGTATCTGTTGCAACCTCATAATCTACGGTGCGTTCTGTCCCGTCTACCGTGGCGTAATACAGCACCGTATTCTCACCAAGCGTCGCCACTGCATATGGGTCAATAACAACCAGGAGGCCCCAGTCCCCAAAGTAGGTAACATCCATTATGACGGCTACGGTACGCGGTTTCTGGATGATGCGTGGCGGGCTGTAGCCATTGAGTTGAGCGCGGATGCAACCGGTACTTTTCCGGTATTCTTTAGCCAAGCTGTTCACGGTACGACCGTCAAAGGCATACTGGTGCCATAGGGTAGCTCGCTTACGGCCAGGGCGGCCTTTACTGCTCCATGACCGACGGCAGGTACGACAGACGTAGCGCTGTAGACCGTTCCTCACACCGTTTTTCTTTACGTTGGTACAATAGCAAGATGGACAGCTCTTTCGAGTCATCTTCGTTACTCCTTGTTTAGTTGGTACTTACAAGAATAACGAAAACAATGACAAAGAAATCTGTCCGTCTTAAAGCGCTAGCAGCAACCAGTTTTTGTTATTAAGCCACAAAAGCTGAGCGTTATCTATTTTCCATACGACATCAGCGGCAGCCGCCACATCCCCCTTTACCGTTCTTACTCTTATATCGCCATTAATGGATTGCGGAACCACTTCGGCATAGCCGCGCTGCAGTGCTTGCTCCACTACCTATATCCCGACGCGGCAAATATTGTTATCTGCATACTTATGCGACACAACCAAGACTCCGGCGATTTTGCCGGAGTTCACCACACGCATTAGTCTCTCAATCCACGCTTACTCAGAGTTGCCCGCTTAAGCGCGCCCACGCGGCGGACGTCATTTTGTTCGCGCGACAGCTAGCGCGTCACTGTACCATGTCAGCTCCTCAAGCAAATTGGTAAGCGCGGTTCGTGGACCATACGGCAGCGCTTTTTGTTCGTCGCTTAGCACCCCGTTCTCGTCAATCTTGTCGCCCATGCCGGCAAGCGCTAGCTGGGTCGGGATAATCGCCGCCCGTGACTCGCTCAAAATTTCTTTGAGATGCATAGTAGCGCGGGCGCCACCTACGGTACCGTGCGAAGCAATCGTTGCCGGTTTTCTCACCATTTCGAATGTCAGGTAGTCGATGGCGTTTTTAAGCACGGCTGGAATCGAGTGGTTGTACTCCGGCGTTACGAATATGTAGGCGTCGCCTTCCGCGATTTTGCCGATCCATTTTTGCACCTGTTCGTTTGGCAGGCGATTTGGGTTGAAGCGTGGACTTATCGGCTCGTCCAAAAATGGCAGCGGATAATCAGCCAGATCTAACACTTCTGCCTGCACGCCGGCCAATTTTTCCGCCTCGCTCGCAATCCACTTGGCGAGTCGCGGCGTAGTACGGTTCGGTCGCGTGGTGCCAATTATAATTTGCAACTTCATATATACCCTCCATTCAAGAGAATTTATGCTATAATTTGCCTACGTATAAAGTATAAAGCTTGATACTATATTTTGTAAAGTATGAAAAAATTGATGAGTTCATCCAAGAAGCTGGAACGAAAAGAAGGCTGTATCGCCAGCGCCATGGCAATCATTGGCAACAAGTGGACAGCCCTGATTCTACGCGATCTGTACAGCGGTCCAAAACGCTTCGGCGAACTCGAGCGTTCGCTCGAAGGTATCAGCCCGCGCACGCTTTCACAGCGGCTCGACGACCTTGAACATTGCGATATCATTACCAAAGAATCGTTCCATGAAGTGCCGCCGCGTACCGAATACACGCTCACCCAAAAGGGCCGCGATCTCGTTCCGGTTCTCCAGCAAATGGCTGCCTGGGGCGACAAGTATTATTCGCCTGCTACGGCCTGATTGTCCCTAATCATGCTGAGCAATTGCGACTTCCAGCCGTCAACAAAATTCGTGCCCGGGCAGCTCGTGACATGCCTACTTACTTCCACGTGGCCAAAGATGCGCGCGGCCGAGACATGCGGATATAGTTCGGATATGAAGTCGGCTAAAGTTTGCAGCAGCTCCGGCGACGGGTCTTGACGGTCGTAATCATTGTCGAGACAAATTGCGACGCTCCGACAATTAATGTCCCAATTCGCGGCGTGCCAGCCAAGTTCATCATCGTTCAATAGACGCTCAAGGCTGCCGTCCATCCGCAATAACCAGTGATACAGATAGAAAACCGGACGGCCGCCGCTCGCGTGATTGGACCACAGCGGCGCGCCTTTGAACCGTGATTCACCCGGAATGCTGATGCTGGGATTATTGAAATACGGCACGTACACATTCAGCATCTGCACAGCATTCAACCGGCTTAACCGATAGCCGGGTTCGGCGCTGGTGTGATGGATGACGATAGTATCGATTGGCTGACGCTCCACATCAAGATTAGGACCGGTGCTCGCGAGCGCCAGCGTGCCGTCTGAGAGCGCGGACTCAAAAAAGCTTCGCACCGCTTCTTTCATGGGCGCGGTGCGCGCAGCGCCTGGTTCAGCTTCCCATAAAGCCCGCATCTTTTTGAGTTCAGGGTATAACGCTATATACCAGTCAGGCTGCGTAATTGCCGCCAGCCATTTTGCCTTGTCGAAAAATTCCGGCACGGTATAAGCTTACGCCTGCTTGTTAAAATCCAACGCTGCTGAATTGATACAGTAGTGCTGTCCGTTTGGCGATGACGGATCATCGAACAAATGCCCCAGGTGGCTGCCGCAGTTCCGGCAGGTAACCTCGGTACGGTGCATACCGAAGCTCGTATCCTCTTGTAGTAAAAGCGCGTTGTTATTAGCCGCCTCGCTAAAGCTCGGCCAGCCGATGAGCCCCGGCGTGGTCGAATTATACTTGGCGTCGCTTTTAAACAGCAGCGCTCCGCAAACCGCGCACATATATTCACCGGTTTCTTCGTTGTGCAGCAGCTTGCCGGTGCCCGGGAGCTCAGTGCCCTTTTCGCGCAACACGTGATACTGCTCGGACGTGAGTTTCTTTTTCAAATCGTCATTAGAAAATTGTTGGGTCATAAAAATTCTTATCTACTTTCATGTAAAACCGTGCCGTTTCATTTACTAGGGGTTACCCGCCTGGGTGCAGTGCGCTCGAAACACAAGCACCGCATGAGCCGTACTTTGCGTTACGACGAACGCGCAGTGCAGAGTCTCAGGCAAAATGTGCCAGGTACTTACACCTGTACTTACATTTTATCAGGAGCCGGAATGCCGAGTAACCCAAGCCCGCTCTTCAGTACATCGGCGTATCGTTCGACCAGCTGCAACCGCAAGCCCTCACGCTCACTGCCAATCACACGATTGTGCTCATAAAAGCGATTAAAGACCTGGGCCAGTTCGTACAAATAAGTGCATACGTGATGAGGCATGAGTTCATCGGTGGCTTTATTGATTACTTCCGCGTATTCGGAGAGTTTGCGGAGTAAGCTTCGTTCAGCGGCCTCAAGTTTGCAGGCTTCACCCTTCTGACTGCCGCTATCTGCTTTAGCGAGAATACTTCGCGCCCTCGCATGCGCATACTGCAAATAGGGCCCGCTGTTTCCTTCCAGGCTCACCGATTCTTTCGGGTCGTACACGATGTCTGCACCGATGCGTTGCTTGAGGAATGCATACTTCACGGCGCCGAGTACCGCGCGGTCATCATCGCGCCCAGATGCCGCCTTGTTGGCTTCAGCCGCAACGTCGAGGACGTCAACAGCGCGCACGATATTGCCTTTTCGGCTGCTCATTTTCACGCCGCCGGCCAGCTTTACCCGGCCGTGCGTCAGATGTATAGTGGTTTGTGCGAGTTTCGGTGCAAATTGCTCGATGCTTTTTAGCACCACGATCAAATAGTCGGCTTGGGCGTTGTCAGTCAGGATGAATGACTTGTCAAAATGGTAATCCTGCCATTTCTCCATCATAAGTCCCACATCTTTGGCTTCATAAGTAGGCAAACCCTGGGAGTTGATGAACACGCGGGTATGCAGGCCGTATTTCTCGCCATGAAAGACAATTGCTCCATCGCTCTTTTCGTACACGCCGTTTTTGAGTTGCTCGCGCACCGTTTCAAGCCCGGTCTGCATGGTTGCGCTCTCGGGATAGTACTTTTCAAAATGACTGCCGATTCGGGCGTAAATTGAATCGAAGTAATCGTAACTCCACCGTCGGCACGTCCAGTATATTTGCGCAAAGGGCGAATCGTGATCGTCTTCCGCGTGCAATTGATACACACGCTTGTTCAGTTCGACGATTTCGGCTTTGGCCTGCTCGTCATCATCATAGGCACTATTACCCTCGACATAACGGGCCGACATCCAGTCCGAATGGGCCTCTTTCGGTACTTTGTCCAACTCCTCGGGGCGTTCGCCGCCAAGCACTCGCAGGATAGCCCACATAGTTTTCGCCACGTGCAGGCCCACATCGCCACCGAAATTGACACGATGCACAATCCCGCCCGCGTTCTCGAGCAGGTTGGAGATCGCGTCGCCGACGACGCTCGTGTACAAGTGCCCAGCGTGCAGAACTTTGAATGAGCTCGGATCAGAGTACTCGGATACGACCGTCTGCCCCTCCAGACTTTTTGCGGGAGTTTCGTCCGCCGCGACGAACAATGCTTTGTCGCTCGAGGTTAAATTAATAAAGCCCGGACCGGCGACACTAACCTCGTCCGCCTGCCCCTTGAGCTGGACCCGTAATTTTTCAGCAATTTGCTCAGCGACCTCGCGCGGTTTCTTTCCAATTCGTTGAGCGAGCTGCAGCGCCACGTTAGTGGCAAAATCACCGAATTGTTCGTCCGGTCGCGTCAACTCCACCCGCACGTCAGCATCGAATAATTCTTTGCATACAGCAGCAATTGCCGTCTCAATCTCGTCTTTCATCAACATAATTATATCAGATTACAATCCCGTTTCAGTGCGTCCGCCGCGTAGCCGGCATTTGCCGGGCGAACTGCCAAATCACGATGTAAACACTCAGCAACAACACAAAGAATGTCAGCGTAGTTGTCAATGCCAGTCCGTGTCCGGCAGGGTGCGCGACGATGTCTGATACATCAAACAAAAATCCGGCCGGAGCCACGAAAATATCCCAAGAATTCAGACGCAGATCGCGGCCCAGGTAAATCGCAAAACTGCACAGCAGCAGTATCATGCTCACCCAAATCCAGGTCAATCGCCGCGGCAATCGCTGCGCGAGCTGAACATGCACCAGATACAAGCTGGTGTAACCGATAAGCAAGCTCGTCAGAATAAACGACGTGAACATCGCCGAATCGTAAACGATATTTACCCGCTGATAATCCTGCAAATGGATAAAATCGCTAATCATATAAAAACTGTTAGGCAAAAAACCGAGCCACAACACGCTCAAACACATACCGGGCCAGCTTGACCAAGCCCTAGTCCTGAGTACATATAGCAGCCACAACGAAAAAATGAGCGGCAACCAGGCTAAAAACAGGTTCCACAGCAGATACCAGAGCTCGAGGCTATGATTACTGAACGCGCCGACCGCGAAGAATCCCACACTAACCAGCGTCAGATAAATCAACGATATGAAGAACCTATATCGTCGCAACAATGTCTGAAAATCCGCGCGCATACCCGTTCATTATAATGCTTTATGCTCGTTGTTCCACACGCTCCAGGCGTGCTTAGCCTTTAGCGGCTTTAGATGCGTGGACAAGCCCGAGCTCAATGATGAATTCCGCACCGCCGCCCTTTGCATTTTGGCCAATGATATTTGCTTCGTTGGCGATAGCGATCTGCTTGGCAAGCGCCAGGCCAAGTCCGTAACCCTCAGCTTTGCCCGAACGGGCTTTATCGCCGCGGTACAACCGGTCAAAAATGTGCGGGAGGTCGGACTTAGCGATACCCGGCCCTTCGTCTCGGACTTTCAGCAAGTAATGCGGCGGCGACTTCATGCCCGTAATAAACACCGTACCCTTCTGCGGACCGTATTTAATGGCATTGTCGATGACGATCGATAGCAGCTGCTCGAGGCTGGCACGATCGCCATGCACATGGGCCGATGCCAATTTCTTCTCAACCTTGATGTCTCGCGACTCCAGTTTCTTGTCGGCATGTTGCAAGGTATTGTCGACTACTGTTCGGATCGGCACCGAGCCGAGTTGCAAATTTGCTTGCTCGTATTGCGTGAGCTGTAGCAGATTGTCGGCCAGACTTTCGAGCCGCTGGACTTCTTCGAGATTGCTCGTTATAAGTTCGCAGGCATCAGCTTCGTCAAAGGTTTTTTGCCGCAAAAACACTTCATTCTCGACTTTCATATTGGCCAGCGGTGTGCGCAGTTCGTGGCTGGCGTCCGACGCGAAGCGTTTCTGTGCGTCGTGCGCCTCAATAATCGGCTTGAGCGTCCGGCCAGCATACCAATAACTCAACAGGCCGCCGACCACCAGAGCGCATAGGTTCAGGAGCATCAGGTCTTTGTTCAAATGCTGACGAACCAGGTCATCCTGATCCTGCTGCAAATCGGCAAACTGACTGCGTGGCGGCGGCAGCACGAATGTTTCGAAACTGCCGTTGAGAAAATTCTTCTGAAGCGTATAGACTTCGCCGAGCTGCGCCTTGTTCGAGCTTTCATATTCATGGAGCGCCAACGCCCGTACCCCGAATGTGAGCAGCAAACTGAAGCAAAGCAAAATCGCCAGGTAAAATGCCGTAAGCCGAAAGCGCGCCGAGTGAAACATTTACTTATTTTACTCCGTCTGAACGGGTTTCATGATTGAGCGCAGTGCAAGGTCCAAGTTAGCCGGGGTCCCCATGAGCGCTTGTCTTTTGTGGGATGAGGTAGCAGCATGCGAAAGTATGCGCAAACGTCCGCTGGAGAAGTAGCGGAATTGGCATCCACGAAACATGTTTCGTAGCGCGTAGCGTTGCAATGCATCAACTAGAGAAGCTGTCATCCTATCTTATAGCCATAGCCGCGCACGGTCTTAATCACCTTCTCCCCGCCGCCAATTTTCTTGCGCAAGTTCGCCACAAACGTCTCAACCGTATTGTGTTGTACGCGCGATTCATCACTCCACACGTGGTCGAGCAAGCGGTCTTTGCTTAAGACCTCGCCTTCGTGCCGCATCAGATACTCGAGTAGCTGGAACTCTTTGGCTGTGAGCCGGGCCGGCTTATCATTAACTTTCACCGTGCGCGCCACCGTGTCCATATCTACCCCTGCCGCGCTGAGCACGTTACCATCGTGTTCTTTCGGGCGCCGCAACAGCGCACGGACGCGTGCCAGTAATTCGTCGAATGAAAACGGTTTGGTTAGGAAATCGTCAGCGCCAGTGTCGAGACCATGTACACGGTCGCCAATGGTCGTTCGGGCCGTCAGCATTAGAATCGGGGCTTGTTCCCGCGCATCGCGCCACAATTTCACCAGTCCCGGCCCGTCGTGCTTACCAGGAATCATCCAGTCGAGCAAAATGAGGTCGTAGCTGCCGGTCTCGGCGAGCGTGGCCGCGGCGTCACTGTCGTACGCCACATCAACTATATAGCCTTCGGCCTTGAGCCCCTTTTCAAGGCTGCGTGCCAGTTTTTCTTCGTCTTCGACAATCAAAAGTTTCATAATACTCCTGCACTGTTAGCGTATCACGGGAACTTTTATTATGCCGCAAGCAGCTGAATGTTGGCTTAACAGGAGTAAGACTAGTTGAGCTCGGCTTGTAGCGGTTCTTTGCGCCCAAAGAAGGCCAAGAGTCTGGTATGAAGCGGAGCGGCATCACCAACGAGGACCGGTTGACCGAATAATCCGCTGGCCCGGAACTCGTCCGCGCGCGGCCTGACAAACTCAAATACTGCCTGCGCTGTCGGCTCGTCAAACATTAGCGAACAGTTCAGTGCCTGACCGACGTCCCAACCGTGTATCAGCATATCGGTTCCGGATTCACGGATGTAGCGTTCGGCCGGAAAATCACCGTACGACAGGTGCACTATCCTGCCCAGATCGGCGTCCTCGACGGCGCGCATCGCGGCTACGAGCACCTTTCGCCATGCCCCCGTCACATTATTACCCAGCAGATCGCCATCGAATTTGCTGCCGACTTCCGCGATAGACTTACCGGCCAGCAAGTCGGGTACCCACGCCAATTCATACACCATATGGCCAACCAACTCCCGCAAGTTCCATTCGCTGCATGGCGTGGCGCTATCCAGGCATTCCGGCTCGACGCGCAGCACGCAACTGCTCGCCTCTCTGACCGTTTCGTTGAACAACTTTTTGGCGTCCACTGCTAGCCTCCATGTTTCCTATTATTAATAATAGGCTTTGCGTTCGCTTATTGAAAGCTTCATGTGGCGACGCTACTCGTCCAGAGCGACCTTGAATTTTTCGACGAGGTCAACCGGTGTCGGATTGACATTATTGAGGATGGCCAGGTATACGCTCACGAAATCACCCATCGCAATACTCCACAACAACTGCTGCAGCAACGTATCACCGTGCGGCACGACGACTATCGGCGCCGGGCGCTTACCCGACAAAAGCCGCTCAGTTACCTCGAACCGTTTCTGGATGCGCGGCAACTCGAGCTTGGAGCGTATCTCCACGACCGCGAAAGGCTTATCAACCGGATGGCTCGACCAACCAATAAACTCGTTATGATTGAACTCCGGATACTGATTGTCCCATGCCGTGTTTTTGGCGTTTTCATTCATGCAGATTTTCCATTTGTGGGCCGCCGGGAAGAGCAGCGGGCCGCTGTATACCACCACCGACTTGCCCATCAGTTCCAGCGCGATTTGTTTGGCTGGGTTGCGGCTTGTCGGTACTTCAGCCCCGAGCTGCCCTAGTTCGCTCATTAGCCAGTCACTGGCAGCGGCAAGTTCACCAGGGTCACTTAAGGCTACGCCGGCGGCTGCCAGAATTTTCACGTATGCGTTCAGGAAATACAGCGTGGCCATGCGCGGCTGAATACCGGCCGGAATCGCGAAGAGCGGCAGACCCTTCTGCGCTGCCGCTTCCATCAATTTGCCCCCCGAGGCCACCACCACAATTTGCGCACCGCGGCCACTCGCGTCCTCGAGAGCGGCCAGCGTTTCCTCGGTATTGCCGGAATAGCTCGACGAAATGACCAGGGTGTTCGCCCCGACATAGTCAGGCAAAACGTAGTTACTGACAACCTGGTACGGTACCTTGAGCCGCGGCCACGAACCGAGTGTAAATCCCGGCCAACCCGAGCCACCCATACCGGCGATCACCACATTCGAAATTTCACCTTGTGGCGCAAAGCTTGCATCGAATTCTCTTGCAACATATTCCCACTGCTTGCCCGCCACGCCCAACGCGTCCTGTGGATCGCGCTCGTGAATTAACTTCAAATCGTCCAACATCTTCCCTCCTGGTCTTGATAGTTAGTGCTATATAGTATAACCTAAAGAGCATAAGCAGTGAGGGGATATGTTCGGGCACAATGACAACACAAATAACAACGCTTTCCTAGTAAACGAACCGAAGTCCGACGGCACACTCGGCCATCCGGATGCGGTCGCTGCGGATCTCGCATCAGATCTGGCGGCAATTTCGCCGACGGGTACTCCGACCGGTCCTGGTTCGCAACGCACGATCAGTCCGGCTGTCAGTGGCACGACGCCGCTGCCACCGGTTCAGGCGACTCCAGCTCCAGCTCCGAGTGCGGGTCCCGCGCCGCCGGCCGTCCCATCCGACCAGCCTGCAGCCGTTGCCGACGACGATGATCTGCTCGCCCTCAAGCAGCAAGCTCTGCAGCAGCTTACGCCACTCGTTAGCCACCTCGAACAAACGCCTGAGGAAAAATTCCGCACGACCATGATGATGATCCAAGCCGCCGATAATAAAGCCCTGCTCAGTGAAGCCTACGAAGCGGCGCTGAGCATCACCGACGAAAAAGTCCGCGCTCAGGCCTTACTCGACGTCGTCAACGAAATCAACTACTTCACCCAAAAAGACCAGGCCAGCGCAGCCTAATCTTGCAGGCAAGTCCCGTCCTTGGGCTTAAACCTTGTACTTCCCGCAACGTAAATGTCGGGCCGGGTGCTTTGCTTTGAGGTCAAATATCCTTGTTTCAGCGATAGACTCTACGGAATAACTGGCGGCGGCGTCTGGGTTGTCGGCGCATTAGCGCAACCGGCGTATGTCGAATTGTTGCTAACGCTATTACCCGAGCCACTGACGCTGACACTACCCGAGGAACACAACCGGTTGCCGCTAACCGTAACACTGTTTGCCCCCAGCGAAATCCCGGAATTGTTGTTGTGAATATTGTTGCCGGTAATGGTCGAATTGCTGAAGTCGCCCGTATCGCCGCTATAACCGTTGCCATGTCCAATCCCTTCTTCTCCCCAGATCTCATTGCCAGTAATAGTTAGCCCGCTGATATTATCGTCGTAGTCCCAGATGGCAATACCGACACCGTTTTGGCCGCCGCGAACCACATTGCCCTGGTAGCGGACATTCGAGACCGGCCCTCCGTAGGCGTGAGCCACCAGTGCGTCATCACCATCGGTCGCACCATCGTAGGAGTTATCCACGTAGTTGTTCAGTATGTCGCCATTTGATGAGCTGAGTATGTGAATGCCGTCAAGCTGATTGTATTTTCCATTCTCGGCCGGATCCTGCAAGACGTTATTGTCGCGAATGCAAAATTTATTGGCGCCGACCGTGGCCACCGAGTACGTACTCGGATCGCGTGTGGCAACGTTCTGGATAATCTCATTCGTTCCGCGCGTTTCCACCATGTATGACGAAAGATTCTGGCTCGAGGCCGCGCTTTCGCCGTTCTGGTTCACCGTCATATTCTCGATTGTTATATTGCTATTGCTGCCGGTAGTAATCATCGGATCGACGTTAGCGGTGCTGCTGGCGAGCACTGTCGTAGCGCTTTCGCCGGCACCGGTAAAATCGACACCGGGTGGTACGGTTAAGGTGCTCGAAATTGTATACGTCCCGGACCGCAGTACGACTTTTCCACCGCCGCCGGCGCTATTTAACGCGCTTTTGATAGCCGAGGTCATATCTCCGCTCGGTGCTCCCACGGTAACAACTTTGGACGGCGTACCTGCACCCGTAGCTCCACTGGTTATACAAGCCGGAAAAGTCTTGGCGACAGAAACCACCGCCTTACTGCCAAAAACCACCGCCTTGCCGCCGCTGGCGTTGCTGTCGCCGACCACGGCTGACGGCCCCGATAGCGCGCCGCTCTCGGCCTCTTGCGAGGTGGCAAAAGTAGCCGCGTGTGATGCGGTAATGAAATACACCCCTAAGCTGGCAACCAAAAGGAAGGTGAAAGCGCGGGGCAAGGACCGCCGGAGGCCATCACTCTGGCGCGAAGGTAGGCGGAAATAGGGTGCGGCACGGTTAGTACGGAATTTGGAAAAGTTCGAGACTGACACGCGCCAACACCTCACGACACTTATGTTTAGTTTTATTCTAACAAGCAGCGAGGAAACTACAAAAAGCTATGCTCTTCTTACATAAAAACAGCGTTGCGGTTTTCTCCCGCAACGCTGCTTCTATACGATCCGCGCCGTAGCTACATCATGCCCATGCCGCCGCCCATGTCAGGCGGCCGCCGGAGCATCTTTCTTCTCCGGTACCTCGACCACAAGCGCGCCCATGGTCATGCTTGTACCGGCAATACGGTACGCGTTCTGTAGGCTTCCTTCGTCACCCGCGATCGGATCAACGATGCCGGCAGCCTTCAGGTCTACCAGAGCGGTCGGGTCGTTGACATTGACGCCCTGTCCGGCTTTCGCAGCCTTAACCTGCGGCAACCACTCGTCAGCGTTCAGCCCGGCTGTTGGTCAGCAGAATTCGGAACGGCTGCTCAAGCGCTCGGACGAGCAAGAATCTTGCCGGCGCTGCACTGAGTCATCGTCGTCATCGGTCGTTTAATCACGCTGCGGCTAGAAAGGTTGATGAGCGTCACGCCGCCGCCAGGCACGATACCTTCGCTCAATGCCGCTTTGACGGCGTGCTACGGCGTCGTCTACACGGAACTTCTTCTCCTCGATCTCAGTTTCAGTCGCGCCGCCAACCTTAATGACGGCAACTTTACCGCTCAGCGCCGCGCGGCGCTTCTCCAGGTTCTCTTTGTCGTATTCGCTGGTCGCCTGGGCAATCTGCGCGTTGATCTGCTTGATGCGCGCGGCGATCTCGGCGCGGAGCCGCCGCCCTCGATGATCGTCGTTTCATCCTTGGTGACAATAACCTTGCGGGCCGAGCCGACCACGTCGAGATCGACGTTCTCGAATGTCATGCCGCGGTCTTCGGTAATCACTTCAGCGCCGGTCAGGATGGCAATATCGTTCAGCATGTCCTTGCGGCGATCGCCGAAGGCCGGCGCCTTCACTGCCACAGTGTTGAATACGCCCTTTAGCCGGTTCAAGATCAGCGTACCGAGCGCTTCGCCCTCAACGTCTTCGGCAATCAGCACCAAGTCTTTCTTACCGGATTGGGCCAACTTCTCGAGCAGCGGCAAAAACTCCTGGATGCTGCTGATTTTCTTGTCGGTAATCACGACCGCCGGCTTGTCGTACACCGCCTCCATGCGACCGGTGTCAGTCACCATGTACGGGCTTACGAAGCCGCGGTCGAAGGTAAAGCCTTCTACGACTTCGCTTCTCGAGCTCCAGTCCCTGGCCCTCTTCAACCGTCACCACGCCGTCTTTGCCGACTTTGTCGATAACGTCGGCGATCAGATTACCGATTTCAGCGTCGCCGGCCGAAATCGTAGCGACTTCGGCCACGCGCGACTTCTTGCCCTGGATGTCTTCGGCTGATGCCGACTCAGCTTGCTGATCACATCGTGGGCCGCCGCCTCCAGCCCTTTGCGCAGCAGCATCGGGTTGTGGCCGGCAGCGATCAGCTTGTTGGCTTCGTTCAAGATGTGATAGGTCAGTACCGTTACCGTGGTAGTGCCGTCGCCGGCCACGTCGTTCATCTTGCTGGCAGCTTGCTTGATCAGCTCGGCGCCCACTTTGTAGCCGAGCGTTTCATCGTCAACGTCAGCCGATCTCGACACCCTTAGCTACCGTCACGCCGTCGTGCGTCACCGTCGGCGCGCCAAACGTTTGCTGATGACCACGTTGTTGCCCTTCGGCCCCATGGTAGTTTTCACGGCGTTGTACAAAATCTCCGCCCCGGCCAGCACCCGGCGGCGGGCGTCATCGTCATAAAATACTTTTTTTGCCATCGCAGTTTATTCCTCCAATTATTTAACCGTCGCGAGGACGTCTTCTTCTTTGACCAGAATGTACTCGTCGCTGCCGACTTTCACGTCCGTCGTGCTGTAACTCTTATATAAAATACGGTCGCCGACTTTCAGCTGCTTGACGTCTTTGCCTACAGCCACTACTTTCGCGATTTTTGGCTTCTCGCTGCCTTTTCCGGCAGGTACAGGCCGCTGGCGGTTTTTGTCTCAGCTTCTTCACCCTCGGCTACCACGTAATCAGCGAGTGGTTGAATGTGTGCACTCATCACGTATCTCCTCCTTGCTTATTGATAAAACTGGCACTTTCGCCCAACGAGTGCCAGTGGATAGCCCTCATAATAATTGAGCGCTAACTACCCTGTCAAGTTGGTTTATGGCGTCGAACAATTTTATAAATAAAAGTTGACAAATAATAAAAAAGCATTATTATATTATAAGCAAAACTTCTGCTTTATGGTATAGAACCCCCATACGACAGATGCGTGTGAGTGAACGAATTAATAACTTATATAGGACCCGCAAGGGGACAAAGAGGACTCAATGCCAGTAGCATATGAACATGCCGCTCCGCTGCACGACCCGGCGTTTGCCGCGACAGTGGAAGGCTTCAATCGTACGCAGGAAGAGGCGCAGCATAATGATAATGTCGAGGCGCTGTTAGACGCTGTCGAGAATGTCCATTTCGGTGATGCAGATGCGATTGACGGGAATTTGAATCACCTGACAGCCTACTACCGCGATCAATATGCTGACGCGGCGGCCAGCCGTTCACACGGTATCTTCGGCATCGGGATCAGGCATGAAGGTCCGGGCCTGCGCGGGCTCAGGTTCCACTGGACCAGGCGCACCATGGACGACGCGGAATACCGCTACAAAGTAGCCCTCGACGCCGCCGGTGTTCACGCCGCATCCAGGCTCGAAGTCACTGGCGCTATCCCAGCAGTCGGAGATCCCGACCGTGATGTGCGGATCCGGGAACACAGCTATGCCGGTATGCTTGGCGGCGTAGACGCGACTCACCGGAGCGAAGCAGACCTTCTGACCGAAGCTATCGAGGAACGCCGCCTGATGCGGGTCGGCCATTTGGACCAAGATCGCAACGTTGCGGCCGGGGGCTGGCGAGTCCGGTTTAATCGACTGGCGGTCGGATACAACCAGCTCAGCTGGCGCCGAAAGATCCTTTACGGTCTGGGCGCCGCCGCGTTGTCAACCGCCGTGATATTGACGATCCCCGGAGGCGCCGGGTTTGTCGTTGGCGGCATCGGCATTGGCGCCATCGCTTCCGGCATGCGGGCCGGCCTCACGACCGTATTGAATCACCGTGGCTCAACCGTAGCCGGCGCCGGCCAGGATCGCGAACGGATACTCGAGGATCTACGCACAAATCATGATTTGGATGAAATCACATCAACCAATGAACTGCTTGCTGAAACGAACCACACGGCTAACCGCCACAATCGCCGCAATTCAATTACTACGACTGTTGCCGCCGGTGCCACGGCTGCAGCGTTCTTCTTTAGCCCAGAGATTCACTCAGCCTTTGACCACGCCCTGCACGACGTGAACGACTGGAGGAACGACGTCTTTCATCACTTCTTCGGCACCGGTCACGAAGGCGCCGCACCAGCCACGAGTACGAGCGGAACAGCTTCCAGCCCGGCCGCCAGCACGTCGCGCGCCCCCAGCGGATCGGCCAGCCCTCGGCCTGCCGCTAGTAGTAGCCCGGCGCCGTCGGCTTCGGCAAGGCCGTCAGTCTCCCCGAGCCCGTCACCTTCCGGTTCGGAGACTCCCACGCCTTCTGCATCAGCGGCTCCAACTCCTAGTGGGTCCGAGACGCCTAGCGGCGCCTACGCCCTGCCTCCCTCATGGGGCCAAGAAGTCGCGCCGCCAGCCGGAGGCAGCGGTAATGTCGCTCAGCATTTTAATTACCTGAATGCTAAAGCGCTGAGTGAACTGCACCGTACCTGGGCCGCCGGTAGCGATCCTAACGAAATGACGCACTTTGTCGCTGCCGGCAACGGACTTGATGTAAAGCTTGAAGACCTGACCGGCAACTACACCAAACTGCCCAGCACCTCCAACTTGTACGCCGCGATTACGTTCAATACGGCCGACGGTCACCAGACGATTTTCGTGCCGATGCAAAACGGTGTCGCCCACTTGTCCGGCGAGCTCGCCAAAGAGGTGAATGGCCGCGCCATGTCGTCGCTCGAAATCATGCGCATAACCCAGCAGGATGCGGCCGCGGCCGCGGCGAACCACGCCGCCAACGTCGAGGTGTACTCAACCGTCGTCGGTAACGGCAACCAGGTTTCTGCTCATACGTTTAGCCAATTGCTGCAAACCCACGGCGCAACACCAAACGCAGCCTCGAGCGCCGCAGGCGCTGCCGTTGCCCCGAACACCCCTCCGGCCCTCTCTATTGTTCCACATGGCCAGGAGCTGATTACGCCGCAGGACCAAAAAGTCGTCACGGAACTCTACGGCGCCTTTGCCAATGCCTACCACGGCAGCAACGTTTCGGCAGCATTTGAGCAGGCCTACGCAACGGCCGTTCACAATCACGTACTTGAAGTGGCCACCAACAGCGCCGGCAACCCGGTATACTACATACGAAATTCTCACAATGTCTGGCAAGCAGTCAATCTCAACCAGGCTCTGACCGCATTGCAGCATGAGGTTGGCGCCAAGGCCCAGACCGTTACGGGTGCCGCTACGCTCAACTTGCCAACCGGCCAGGAGTTCATCACACCGCAAGTAGAAAAAGCCACTACCGAACTTTACAACATGTTCACCCAGTTCTATAACGGACCCAATGCCGCTCATGTATTCGAGCACTTGTACACCACGGCCGTCAATGATCGCTTAATTGATATAGCGGCCGATACTAACGGCAACCCGGTGTATTACGTACCGAACAGTGCGGGCACCGGCTGGAACGCCGTGTCCCTCATGCAGGCTTTGCACCAAATAAGCAACCATGTTAACCAGGCCCTGGCCGCGTAGGAAACCTGTTACACTAGAAGCAGTAAGTGGGAGCAGCGATGTTCGACTACCGATTTGACCACGACGAGGTGATACATATACTCGGGCTTGAGAAATCCAGCCCGGCCGTGCAGGCGCAGATTTTAGATAAGATCTATACCCAGCTTGAGACTATGATGCGTGCCCGGCTGGCAGGCGAGATGGACGAACAAGACCACAAAACTTTCGCGGAACTGGCCGACAAAGATCCGGCGGAGGCAAAGGCCTGGCTCGACAACCGCTTTCCCAACTCCAAGCAAATGTACGATGAGGAGCTCGAAGACCTGGTTTACGAGCTGAAGCGACACGCCGACACCACAATCGACGTACTCAACGACAGGCAGCAAAGCTGACTTGCTATAATAGTTCGCTATGAGCGTAAGCCTAAACCGGACGGTTCTTATGAGCGGGCCGAAATATTTCGGCGTCGTTGAAATCAATCCGTACGAGCACAAAGGCGAGCAGCCGGATCTCGAAATCGCGGCGCGGGAATTTGAATCCATCAAAGCCGCGATTGAAGCAGCCGGTATCAAAGTCATTAAAGTCGACGAGCCTGCCGGCTGCCAGGACGGCATTTTCACCGCCAACTGGGGACTGTGCCGCGGCGATACCTGCGTGCTATCTTCCCTGCCCAAGCAGCGCCAGGCCGAAGAACCATACGCCGAAACGGTACTGCGGAATTTCGGCAAAAAGGTCATACGGCCGCCATTTCGTTTCAGCGGCCAGGGCGATGCCCTGCCCTGCGGCAATTTGCTCTTTGCCGGCATGGGCTACCGCAACGATCCGCATATCCATCAATTCCTGGCCGACACACTCGACTACGAAGTGATCGGCGTGCAAGCCGTGCCGCTGCTCGATGCCGGCGGCAAGCCGGTTATCAATAAACTTACCGGCCTTCACGACAGTTATTTCTACGACATCGACCTCGCCATTGCGGTTTTGCGCGAAGATTTAATCGCCTGGTGCCCCGAAGCGCTCACACCCGAAAGTCAGAAACGCGTGCGTGCCGTCCCGATTGAAAAAATCGAAGTCTCGCTCGAAGAGGCCATGAACTTCGCTTGCAATCTCGTCTCCAGCGGTGAAACCGTAGTCATGGGGACCAGAGCACCGCAGCTCAAAGCCGCCATCGAAGCCCGAGGGCTTAACGTTCTGGCTGTCGAACTACAGGAACTGGCCAAAGGTGGCGGCTACATCCGCTGTACTACCCTCACACTTGATAATTAAACATTTCGATATCGCTCACGCGTTAAGGGTAGCTTGCTACTTTATCGAAGATCGCGCTTCTTAATTCGCCAATATCCACATACAAGAGTAACTCCGGTGTTAGTTGAGCTTCTAATCTCTTTACATAGGGCGTCAGCACATCTCTATCAAAAACCTCAAGGTACTTTTCGAAGTCTGCCCCTTCTAGGAATATGTTAGTATCTTCCAATTTCGTAGGGTGAGTCAGTTCATACCAAAAATGCGCAACATCAGCGAGAGCTCTACTGTCTCTAAAGTTTTCGCCGCCCGTTATAAGCAATAATTGCTCGTCTTCATCTTGTGCAATCATGGCGGTTTCTAAGTCGGTCACGATCGGCTTTCCTGCATCGCTCTTTGCAAAATTTTTAGCTGCCGCATCGCCATGAAAGATGCCCTTCGCATGCAGATCTGCCATATTCTCGGCTATAAACGTCAACGTTGGCAACACTTCTTTCTCGTAGCGTGCGGC
This sequence comes from Candidatus Saccharimonadia bacterium, assembly GCA_963810525.1. Classification (GTDB taxonomy): domain Bacteria; phylum Patescibacteriota; class Saccharimonadia; order Saccharimonadales; family UBA4665; genus JAICLK01. Next base: position 467,626 of record CAWENB010000003.1, on the reverse strand, counting down.
ATCATCAGGCGCTATAGTCCAGTTGATATTATCCAGTGACTCTACCTCGCCGCGCCACAAAGTTATAAGATATGTGGTGTCCCCATTTTTTGCTAGTGCCAATGGCCGAAACGTATCAAATCCTTTTTTCTGCACAAGCGCCAGGCAGTCATGTTCATATTCCGCTTGGCCCGAGTCACTAGTGAACGCTTTAATGGCTATACGGGTGATCTTCTGTGTTGGTTCATCGGCTTCAGTCAGCGCAACATCAGCAAAACAAACTTCATGATGCGAATCTGCGGCACCAAGCTGCGCCCCCGGAAGTAAATCTATCCCTGTTATGCGGGGGAGCTCTTCCCCATCGTGTGCCGTTGCAGGACTTATATATATTCCATCAGGCGACCGGTCAAGAGGTTCTCCTTGATATACACCATTTGTGGGCGGCATGCTGTTAATAAAATCTTCAATTCGTTGCGCGGCAGCAGGCTTCAGGTGCTCAACTGTGCCAGCCGGATCCGCTATGCCGGCAACCCGTTCGATCATACGCCGCTTAGTCCTCTCTGAAGGGAGCCAACCAGTGCCACTGTACCGAAACGTGAATAGTCACGGGCAAGTTGGCCCCTCATTGATTCTGCCACTTCATCAATGCTCGTATTGGTAAGGTGAACAAAACGTATTGTGGGAATAAGTAAAATTTTCGCTTGTTCGCGAAGGAGTAAAATTCGTCTAATATTTAAGCTTTCAGGGTCAGGAGTCAGATTGGCTCTCGCCTCAATCTGATGGATTGAGTGGCCGATCATGTAAAAAGCGTCCTGAGATGTCAAGCCGCCACCTGTTGGCTGCATGCTTGGAATAATTTGAGCGATAGTTCTAGCACTTCTAGGAATCTGTCCTACGACAACCAATTCGTCACCTAAGTCCGGGTCATTTTCGATGTACGGAAGTCCCGCTATTTCCATTACCGACTTATAGTGTAAATAACCATCGTCATTCGGCGTCACCAACCATCTCTTGTCGCCCCATATAACATCACCCTGATTAGCTTCGGCAACATTAAAGTTTGGTGCAGTCGTCTCCGCTCCAGCCAGTTGCAGAGCTTCGACTCTAGCCTGTACTTCGATGCCGGGCTGTGAAAGATGATCAGGATATGTCATATAAGCTTAGGCTCTTAGTGTTTGTTTTGGTACTATAACGAATAAACTATAGCATACTATTGCCGATATGTAAATAATTTGTCTGGCTAGACTAAAAAGTTATCTCTACCAGTCAATAATCAACAATCCCGCGATGCATTACGGAGTAAGTTTAGGAATATAAGATCATTCTGTGAACGTACTTTTTGCATTGTTGTGTATTTTCATAAGTGCCGCGTGTATCATATCAATTTCACTCCAGAGATATTCGCCGTTGTCGCATTTGAAGACTGTTCTAAATTTTAGCGAATCGTTTATCAAGTGCGGCGCGGGCGGCTTCGGTGTCGTTGTAGGAGCGGCGAATGGTGTCTGTGGCTTCGTTGTAGTTGTGGCCGGGGGTGGGTTTGAAGTCGGGTTTGTTGGTGATGATGACGCGCTCTTCGCCCTTGCCGAGCAGCATTACCATGTCGCCGGACCTGGCGATATCGATCGCCTTCTGCACGGCGGCTTCGCGCTCGTGAATGAGAAATAAGTCTGTATCGCGGATTTTGCCGACTTGCTCCGCGCCCGTCGCACAGAGCTCCATCAGCCGCGTACCGTCTTGGTCGCGGTCGTCTTCTTCGGTCAGGATGACGATGTCGGAATTTTTGGCGGCAATTTCGCCCTGGATCGGCCCCTTTAATTCGTCGCGGCGGCCCGGCGTGCCGAACACGCTGATAATCCGCCCCTTCACCGCCGGTTTGATAGCAGCGAAGACTTTCTCGAATGCATCCGGCGTGCAGGCATAGTCTACAATGATGCCGAAATCCTGACCCTCGTCTACCGTATTCATGCGTCCGTCAACCATCTTTAAGCTTGCCACGCTCGTTTCGATTTGCTCCCGGCTTAAACCGGCAGCCCGGGCAACCCCGACGGCGGCCAGACAATTATAGACATTGAATTCGCCCGGCAAGTTGCTGGCAATATCATACTCGTCGTCCCCGACTTTTGCATGAAAGCCGACACCCGCCGGTTTAAGCTCAATGTCACTGGCCTGTAGATCGCCGCCATTGATTCCGTACGTCACCGGATGCGCAATTGCGTCAGCAAAATAGTGTCCGTTCTCGTCATCCGCGTTGACGATGCCGGTGCGCAGCAACCCTTTTTTGTTGCGGTTGCACTGCTTGAAGAGCATGAGCTTGGCCGTACGGTAGCGTTCAAAGGTGCCGTGGTAGTGGAAATTGTCATGGGTCAGGTTCGTATATGCCACGATCGTGTACGGCACGCTCCACACACGGTATTGCGCCAGCGCCTGACTTGTCGTTTCGAGCACCAGCCATTCCACGCCGGCAGCCTTCATCTGCTTCACCGACTTGATGAGCTGCAGCGAGCCGAGCGATGTCATGCGGGTGTTGTTGGGACGGGCGCCTCTGCCGTCGCCGTAATCAATCGCCACCGTCGTAATCATGGCGACTTTGAGACCGCTTTCGCGCAACATGTGCGTAATGAGCGTACAGGTGGTTGTTTTGCCGGCGGTGCCGGTCACGCCGATCACCTTCAAGCCATGAGTCGGGAAACCATACAGAATATTTTCCACCACCGCCTCGCCCAAATGGCCGTAGGGTTCGATTTTCGTGAACAGACTCTTAGGAATAAAATTTTTAACGATTTTTCGCGGATTCATGCGCTCAGTATACGGCTTTTAACCCCTTAGCACCAAACAACTCGGGCCTGCCCTGAACTGAGCTGTTTTGAGTCTTATATTAGCCCGTTTGATATTTACGGTCGCGGACCGGGAGCAGGGGGAGCAGGAGGCCGTCGGTGGCGAGGCGGACGAGGAAATACTCTCCGCCACATCATTTGTCTTTGCTCGCGCCATATATTGCGAGCCTCAGCGTTAAGACCAGGCCTGGCTCCCAGAACTGCCCGGTCACCGGCTAGTTCGACAAGTTCATGCACCCTAGCTGGGTTCGTTAGTTCATCATGCTCGACCATCAAAATGTAGTATGCAGGCGTGCCAGGCGCCAAGCGCCTGCGACGTATGATATCGGGGATTTCGGCAAGTCTCGCCGAAATGCGATCCTGCTCATCAGTTTCCGCATCCGGCCGGGTCGCCTCAGCTCGCGCCTCATAGTCGGCGAAAGCGTTGTGGATAACCCGCCAGCTTTGTTCAGGGTTTAGCTGACTATCGTGAAAGGCCTTGCCATCTTCGACGAGCGCCAAGTGCTGCAGTCCCGCGCCAAACGCCGCAAATGCTTCGGCTCGCTGCTGCGCGCTTCGAAGAATGGCGGCGTCGCCAGGGTCACCTTGCCGCCTAGCGGTCTGCCACTCTGCCCGGGCGCGATCCAACGTTCCCGGAGTTATAGCGGAGTGCCATCTGACGGGAGTCGCCACGTGGTGCGGGTCAACGCCTCGCTCAACCAGTACAACCGCCGAAACCGCCGGGCCAAGTTTCTCCCTGAGGCTGTCGATCAACCTACCGGCTTCCACACTGAGTTTCTCAAGTTTTTTGGCTTTTGGATTATCGAGATGCAGCACCAGGTAATCCCGGGCCGTTTGCTGCAAGACTCGATTCTCACGACCATACCAATCCTGCGTCGTAGGCCCTACGGCAGGATTCTCAGCAAGAAAGGTGAGGAAGCCTTTTTCCTTAACATCAAGGTGCAGGCCGTCATCGGGATGAGCCGGGTCGTCATCGAGGGGGATTGGCTCAACCAGCAAGTGCGGCTTGCCTAATTTTCTAACCGTCGCATGGGCGCCCTCACCCTCCATCACGACTTGCGGATCGGCCACGACGAAGGTCCTGCCCAGGCCTTCTGCCAAGCGCGTGTCGACGATGTTACGCTGGATGTCCTGCGTCAGTTGCGGGACGTTGGCCAGGCCATGAAGCGTGTGCACCAGAAGGGCGTCTATTGGTTCGCCGTTGTGGTTCTGGTACATGATGGATCCCGTCCCAGGATCTATCCCTGCAAACTCTACGCCGTAGGCCAGCTGCGTATAGGTCGCGAATATCTGTTCCGCGCTTGGCATATTCGGTAACTCGTACAAATCAGGTATGCCGAATGCGGAATCATGTTCGTTGACGCCGGCATTTTGGATGGCTTTCAGGACCATTTCAGCGGTCAGTGGCTGGCGGCCTGGAACCTCTCTGTACATTAAAGAAGCTCCATTTCGGCCGTGCGCGGCATCAATGAATCTGTTATAACCATCCATCCCGATGATGCCAAGCAATGACTGCGCTAACGTATCATTCGTAATGATCGGGCCGGGTTCACGCTCAGGACGACCGCCCCGGCCGCGTTCGCCAGGGCCGCCGGGACCGCCGGGCCTACCACCGCCGGCACCACCTGCCCGAGCACCGCCGGCGCCGCCCCGGGGGTGCGCTCCCCCAGGTGGTACGCCTGCACCTGGCCCGCCAGGACCGCCGCCTCGGCCACTGCCACGACGAGCAGCGTGTGGCGAAACCGGCGCATGGTGGCCGCCCGCTACCGAAGCGTGTAGCCGCGACGACTTACTTGCCGTTGCCGTCGCTTTGGCAACACCCGCCGCAATGAGGGCTGCCGGATCAATCGCCACTTTTGCTTTATCGTCATCGCCCGATTCGGCGGACGTAGCATTTTTAAACGCCTCGCTCATATCGTCCAACGGGTCATGCGACTCTCCTGTTGCTGCAACCGATTCCGGTTTTAGGGTAACGGTATGGCCGCCTTTATTGATCGGCACCCCGTGACGCGCAGCCAGTGCCGTTCCGCGGCGCACGAGCAGCTGAATTGCCGCCGCCTGGGTCAGCACCTCATCAGAAATCTCGCCAGTTCGGGCCAGCTCTTCGAGCACGGCCCCTCGACGATTCAGTGCCTCGCTCAGTTCTTCACTCCCGATCGCAGCTGCGACAACTTCATCCGCCCGTTCCCCGAGCGCCTGCGCCTCCGAGCTGCCGGCCGCAGCCGAGTTCCACCCGACGTACTGCAGCGCGGCGTCGGCAAGCGCTTCGCGGTCCTGCTGCGCGTCCGCCATTACCCGTACCAGTTCGTCGGACGGTTGCGGTAGCGGTGCGGATTCGTGGGCTGGCATGGGTAGAGAACTTTTTTTGATTAAATAACTTATTTAAACATTAGCATAAATTATAGTTTTAGTCAATATTCTAAGTCACTTGCTTGTTTTATACGCCATAAAATTATATTGCTTAAAATCGTATGGTAGAATTATCGGTATATGATTGTGTTGGGCATTGAAACGAGTTGCGACGAGACGGCGGTCGGCATCGTTGCGGATGGACGAAAACTACTGGGAAACGCCGTTGCCAGCAGTATGGATATGCATATAAAATACGGCGGCGTGGTGCCGGAGATTGCAGCGCGCAGCCACATCGAAGTAATGTTGCCGACTGTTCAAGAAGCGCTCGAACAATCCGGTTGCGGTTGGGACGACATCGACGCTATTGCCGTCACCTACGGTGCCGGCCTCGGTGGCAGTCTGCTTATCGGGGTGCTGGCGGCACGCACGCTGGCGATCGTCAAACGCAAGCCGCTCTTCGCCGTTAATCACGTGGAAGCGCATCTGTACGCCAACTTTTTGACCGAGACTTCCCTGCCCGACCCAACGATGCGCACGTCGCAGCCGGAGTTTCCAATGCTCGGGCTGATCGTGAGCGGCGGCCACAGCCAACTTGTATTCTTCCGCAACCACTTCGACTACACGCTGCTCGGCCAAACCAGGGATGATGCTATCGGCGAGGCATTCGACAAGGTGGCGAAGATTATCGGCCTCCCCTACCCCGGAGGTGTGAGCGTTGATAAACTGGCACCCGAGGGGAATCCGAAGGCGTTCAAGTTACCGAAGGCCCATATGGAGGGCAAATACGACTTCAGCTTCTCCGGACTCAAAACAGCCGTTTTGCGCGTCGCACAGGCTCAAGTCGGGAAAGATTACACTTTTCCGTCAATAAAGCTTCCTGCCCTACTAAACGACGCCCAGAAGGCCGATATTGCCGCGAGTTTCCAACGCGTGGCGTTCGAAACCATCGTCGACAAAGCCGCCCTGGCGTGCGAAGAATACCAGCCAAAGAGCATCATCATCGGCGGCGGGGTGGCGGCCAGCCGCGCCCTGCGCAAGATGCTAGACGACCGGCTCCCCTCGCCCATTGAGTACCCCAGCCTGAAGCTCTGCACTGACAACGGAGCGATGATTGCGACCCTTGGTTGCTTCAAGGCGACGCTTGAGCAGCCACAGGCCGACCCGTACGCCTTGGAAATTGCGCCCAACCTGAGTATGTAGCCGTTGTAAAAAAGATTTTTCTCAGGCAGCACAAATCTGTTATGCTTATTCTTGTCTAAAATAAAAAGTGAGAAGACAAAAGTGACGGGATCAGCGACTGGAACGAGAGTTTTCAAGCGAGAACTATGGTTTGAGTTGCTATATTTTCATGTGAATATTTTGGGCGTTTTCTTCGAGTAGCCAAAAATCTCTCGGGGTGTTACTCTAGAGAAAGCAAAGTTAAGACACTCTGACTTGAGTGCAGGGCGGTGGCGAGCAGCGGACGAAAGCGTACCTAACCTTACGCTGGAGAAGCAGCTGAAGCAGCGATACGCCGAGCATAAGAGGCATAGAAAGGGAAAGGACGAGCAATGAAGCTACCGAAGGTCTACGAACCCGGCCAGTACGAAGCCGATATATACGCGCTATGGGAAAAGAGCGGTGCTTTCGTCGCCGTCCCGGAAAGCAACAAACCCCATTTTTCCATCAGTATGCCGCCGCCGAACGAGACCGGCACGCTCAGCCTCGGCCATGCATTGTTCCTCACGCTTCAAGATATCATGGCTCGCCACGCCCGCCAACAGGGAAAAGACGTGCTATGGCTGCCGGGCACCGACCATGCCGCCATACCGGTCAATGCGATTATCGAAAAAAAACTGGCAGACGAAGGGACGAATAAACATGCCGTCGGACGCGACGCATTCCTGGAGCGGACGCGCGCATTTGTAGGCAATAGCCGCGAAACCATGCTCGGCCAGATGCGGGCGATGGGGGCAAGCGCTGATTGGTCGCGACTGCGCTACACACTCGACGACGCCCTAAATCGTTGCGTTAATGAAACGTTTACCAAGATGTATGATGACGGTCTTATTTACCGCGGCAGTCGCATTGTGAATTGGGACCCTAACCTCGAGACCAATATTTCGGACGACGAAGTAGTCTACAAAGAAGAGAAAGGGAAGTTCTACACCTTTAAGTACGGACCGTTTGAGATCGGCACCGCCCGGCCGGAAACCAAATTCGGCGATAAATATATCGTTATGCACCCGGACGATAAGCGCTACGCCAAATACAAGCACGGCCAAACATTCGAGGTTGAATGGATTAACGGCCCGATAACCGCCACGCTTATTAAGGACGAAGTCGCCGACCCAGACTTCGGTACCGGCGTCATGACAATCACTCCCTGGCACAGCCTGGTCGACTTTGAGATTGCCGAAAGGCACGGACTCGATAAAGAGCAAATCATCGACTTCCATGGGAAACTACTACCCATTGCCCAAGAGTTCGCCGGTATGGATATAACTGAAGCACGGCCCAAAATTGTAGATAAACTGGCAAAAAAGGGACTACTTATCAAAACTGATGAAAACTACGTGCATAACGTTGCCATTAACGACCGCGGTAAGGGAGTTATCGAGCCTCAAATCAAGCTACAGTGGTTCGTGGACGTCAATAAACCCATTGTTGAATGGAAAGGCAAACAACGCAGCCTGAAGGAAGTCATGCAATCGGTTGTCACGGAAGGCGATATTACTATCACTCCTAAGCGGTTCGAGAAAATATACTTCCACTGGATCGATAACTTACGCGACTGGTGCATCAGCCGCCAGATTTGGTGGGGGCACCGCCTGCCGGTATGGTACCGCAAACACACCGACGGCACCGAAGAGACGTTTGTGGGCGTCTTGCCTCCGGTTGACGACGAAAGTGAAGGCTGGAACGAGTGGGAACAGGATCCGGACACACTCGACACTTGGTTCAGCTCGGCGCTTTGGACATGGAGTACGCTCATTGACCCGAAGTTAGCCGAGGATTATTCGCTGTCACTGGAGGACTTACTCGACAAAAGTATAGATTTCCAAACCTACCATCCGACGAACGTCATGGAGACGGGCTGGGATATTCTATTCTTCTGGGTCGCGCGTATGATTTTGTCCACGACGTACATCACCGGCCAAGTTCCATTTAGGCATGTTTATCTGCATGGCATGATTCGGGCCGAAGACGGCAAGAAGATGAGCAAGAGTCGCCCGGAATCAATTATTGACCCGCTTGACGTCATCCCGAGATTCGGCACTGACGCGCTCCGCATGGCGCTCATCATGGGCGTGACGCCCGGCAACGACCAAAACTGGGGTTGGGGCAAGATTGAAGCCAATCGTAACTTCTGCAATAAGCTCTGGAACATCGCCCGTTATATTGAGGGTAAGGTAGGGGATAGCTATCACGATCGTACAGCCGTACCCGACACGATAGCCGATCACTGGGTATTGACTAAGTTACAACATACGACAGAGAAAATCTCTGCCGATTTGGACAATTTCCGTTTTGCCGAAGCCTACGAAACGCTGTACCACTTTATTTGGGACGAGTTCGCCGACTGGTATGTGGAGGCCTCGAAAGCGAACCCTGATATTCCGCTGCTGGCATTTTCGCTCGAGGCAGTTCTCAAATTGGCGCATCCGTTTGCGCCGTTTGTGACCGAAACCATTTGGCAGACACTCGCTTGGGAAAAGGACTCGCTGCTGGCAACGGCAACCTTGCCGAGTTTCCCCGGCTATGACAGCAAAGCCGGCGAGCAGTTCGACGCTATCAAAACTATCGTTACTGAGACGCGCTACATCGTGAATGCCTTGAACGTACGCGATGTTCGCCTGTGCTATGCCGATGAACCGCTGCTCGCAGCTAACGCAGATCTCATCCGCCAGCTCAGCAGAGTCAAAGAAGTTACGGAAGTAACGAAAGAAAAAGGCGGCGTACGTCTCACGCAAACTTCCCACCATTGCTGGCTCGACATCGACGCGCACACTGCCAAGAGATACGCCGACGAACTGGCTGCGAAACGTGACGGCGCTGAAACCACCATCGGTCAACTGAAAGCCCGACTCGCCAACAAGGCCTATGTAAAAAATGCCCCGGAACAGGTAGTAGAGCAGACGCGACAAAGCCTGGCCGAAGCTGAAACCTTACTCGAAAATATAAACCAGGAGTATGACCGTTTCGTTGCGGTTCGGTAGTCGACCTATCGAATTTAACAAGTGATATCGGACTTTATTCGGCCGGCTCAAGTGCTCGGCGGATACGTTCGACCGATTCCTCGGTGCGATAGTCGTCAAACCAAAGCACATGCCATCCGAAGCGTCCAGCCGCCATAAGGTTAGCGCGCGAATCGTCGATGAGTAGAATCTCCTCAGGAGCGCAGCCGGCCCGTTCCGTCGCAACCTGGAAAATCTCCGGCTCAGGCTTAATCGCTCTGACTTTCGACGAATCGATAATCGTGTCGTACTTAACGCTCGGAATGAGTCCGCGCGATAGCATCGCATCGACAAATCCCGGCATGATGTTCGTCAGCAGCCCCACATGGTAGTTTTTGCTGGCCCAATGGGCCAGTTCATGCATGGCACCGATCGGCTCAACCGCTTCCAGATAATACTGTTCCCAGTCCACGCTGCTCAGGTGCAGTTGCTCGGCAAGCTCCGTATTAAAATCGCGCAACGACACATCGCCGCGACATACGGCATCGTTATAGTGCCAGTATACGCTTTCCACCATGTCCAGCTGCTCGTTGCTCTCCGCTGCCAGTTTCGAGAAAGCCGATTGGAAGAAGTGGACCAAACAGCCGTTAACGTCGAAGTATACGAAGCGAACACCGCTCTTGGAGACTCTTTTCGGAGGCGCGACAGAAGATACTTGTTCCAGTCCGAGCAGGGCGTCGAGCGTCGTGCCAAGCGCTACCGCGATGGTCTGAACAGTAAATATCGACGGCGACTTGATAGCGCCACGTTCAATCTTCGCAAGCGTAGAGTAACTTAACCCGGCCTTGTGGCAGAGCATTTGTTGTGTAAGGCCGGCCGCCTGACGTGCCATTTGCAGGCGCTTGCCCAAGTCCCTCTCATCCAAAGCACTCACCGTGTGCTCCCACCAAAAATCATAGCCATATCGTACCAATTATATGACAAAATTCAAAGTCAATTAGTACGAAATGGCTACCACTGCAGTAGATATTTCAGTACTGTGAAAATTACTATAAATCCAACCACCCCTGTAATAGCAGCGCCGATCAGACTATTTTGAGTGTTATTCGTGCTCCTCATGAGCTTGCTGTACACCCACGTCCCGATACCCACCGCGAACATGAAAGCGGTTACGCCGTCACCTAACATAACGCCTATTGTACCGTAAAAAGGTAATGTTATGGAAGCGCATTACAGGGCAAGCTTCGCGGCAAGCTCGGCCAGAGCAGGGTGATCCGGATCGGCACCCATGTCCTGCGGCGCATCATACTCCGCTGCGGTATTGAAGGGGATGAGCTGTATGTGTGCATGAGGCACATCCACTCCGATAACCTTTACGCCAACGTAGCGTACGCCCAGCACCTCGCGCATACGTGATGCAACCTTTTTTGCCGTAGTCATAACCGCATCGTAATCCTCATTGGTCAAGTCCCACAGAAACTCGACCTGCCGTTTGGGGATTACCAGCGTATGTCCAGGTTGCACCGGGTGAATATCCAGAAAGGCCAGCGTCAATCCATCCTCGTACACTTTGTGGCAGGGAATTTCTCCCTTAACAATCGCCGTAAAAATCGATTCTTCCATAAGATAATTGTACTCGTATAACTAGATGGACCCAAGCAAAAGCTTGCGTCTACTCGGCTAGGAATAGAAGTAACGTGAAATCCGACAAGACTTTGGGCCAAGTATTTGGCAAAAGCTATGTCGGATTATTGGTAACTTGGGCATGGCGGAGAGGGAGGGATTCGAACCCTCGGTACGGTTGCCCGCACACTTGTTTTCGAGACAAGCCAGTTCAACCACTCCTGCACCTCTCCGCGTCGGTTGTTATTGTACAGGTTCCTCTGTTAATTTGCCAGGACTTGCGATGTTTGACATAGTATACAACCTGTAGTATACTGGCTGTGTAATAGGCATGCAGAAGTTAACGAAGTATGAACAAGCGCTACTGGACGGTTGGGAAGCCATATACAAGATGGGTCAGTTGAGCCTGTGGGTCATGCTGGCACTCAAACACGGGGCAAAGCACATGGCACAGATCAAGAGCTTCATACACGAGGCCTGCGAGGGTGCACTGACGGTGGACGACAAAAGTATCTACCGAGCGCTCAGACGCTATCACAAGGCCGAGCTGGTGCGTTTCGACACTCAGCCGAACCCTTCCGGACCTGACCTTAAGGTGTATAGCTTGACCAAAACCGGCGAGCGCGTACTGGAGCATTTTCTGGCCCGCAACCTTCGCATATTGTATAAACCAAACGTTCACGAACTAATCGAGAAAGGATAGGTATGGAACCCACCGTAACACCACAACCCAAAATGAGTCGCTTTCGCCGAGGCATGGAACTCACGAAAAGCTCATGGCGCGTGCTGAAGCTCGACAAGGAGCTCATGGCGCTGCCATCGCTCAGTCTGATTTGCAGCGTCGCGGCCATTGTTGCTCTGGTCGCCGGCGCGCTCGGTGTGGTCTCAACCATACACAGCGGCCAACAACATTACAGCAGTACCAGCCCGGCACCGTTTATCGTTTTGGGAATCTGCTTCTATATCGTGCTTTCGTTCATCGGCAACTTTTTCAGCGGGGCAGTGATTTATGGTGCGACCCAACGCTTCCGCGGCGGTGACCCGACGATTCGAAGCAGCCTTGCGGGCGCAGGTCGCAAGATCCGGCCGCTGCTATTTTTTAGCCTGGTGATGACCTCGATCGGCCTAGTACTGCAAATGCTGGAAGAGCGCGTGCCGTTCGCCGGCAAAATCGCCCTGTGGCTCGCGGGTGCAGCGTGGAATATCGCCAATGTCTTTGCAATTCCGGTCATCGTGCTCAGCGATAAGGACGTGCAGCCGTTCGAAGCGACAAAGGAATCAGTGGGTATTATACGAAAAGTATGGGGCGAGAGCGTTACGGTAGACCTAGGCATCACATTTGTTGGGGCTTTAAGCATCTTTGGCTACGTCGGTATCTGGATCCTGTTGGGCGCTGCCTCGGCCAATTTACATGTCGCCCGCGGATTGGCAACTGGCTTCATAGCAATTGCCGTTATAGGGCTTACGGCTCTGCTCGTCATTTTCGCGACCCTCACCAGCATCGCCAAGGCCGCGCTTTACCACTTTGCCACAACTGGCGAAGCGCCGGAATTATTCAGTAAGCAGCTGCTTCAGGCGTCAATGACGCCGAAAAAGGCCCGCCGGATTTTTGCATAAACAGCTCTTAACGCGGTGACTTCGTACCGCTCGCCAGCATTTCGCACGTTTTTTCGATCCTATTCATGCGGGTCTCAGAACGCTTGGCTTCCTCGATCCAGCGAATATATTCCTTTCGGTAAGTAAAAGCCAGATTGTTAAACGTTTCAAGCAGGCCGGCAGACATTAGTGCCTTCTTAACGTCATCCGCGGCCACGACTGCACGCGGTTTGTCATCGAGCATTACTACCACTCCAACCTTGTCGCCTGGTTCTTTGCCCAGCTCAGCTTTCACATCCTTGCGCAGCAGAATCATCGCGCGCGGCCCGCCCATTTTCGCTAAGCTGCCCCGGTACTTAACGCGTCCGTCAAACGTAACGGTGTAAGGAACCAGATTTCCCACGCCAAACGTTTCCTTCAAATCATACGGAAATTCGACATACGCCCAGGAATTGCGCGCGCTGCCGCGCTTTATAACCGCCACAAAAGTAATTGGTCCGGGATTTTTATATACTCTTGCCATTTCGATATTTTACCAAACACCCCTGGTAATTCTAAACCAGCTATGTTAGAATTACCCCTGTTGCGTTTGGTTTGTCAGGAAGGGAAAAGAGCAGAGTCGGTTCAACCGGAGCGTAGAATGCGAATAAATTCTGCAAGGCTCGATGAGATAAACCGTAGATTTGTTTCATCTTCAAGCGCGTGTAGCTCAGCTGGATAGAGCGTTGGCTTGCGGAGCCAAAGGTCGTAGGTTCGAATCCTGCCACGCGTACCAAAGTGTTTATGCTAAAAATATTTCTGTAATTAATTTAATCATACGCTCACAATTACTAGATTGGGTGGAAATTGACTGATAATATTGATAAACATGAGCGAAGATAAGAACTCTAAACGGGAAACTGTTAAATTTGTTGTATTTGTACCAGAAACGCACGCTAACGTCGTTCGTGAAACGCTTGGAAAGGTCGGTGCTGGAACTATAGGTGACTACACTTATTGCAGCTTTTCAGTAAAAGGAATTGGCCGTTTCGTTCCAATGGATAGTGCTAACCCTACGATCGGTAAAGCAGGCGACCTGGAATCAGTTGTTGAAGAAAGAATAGAAACAGTGTGCTTTAAGGACCAATTGCAGAGAATTATTAATGCAGTAAATGAAGTGCACCCATACGAGGAAGTTGCATATGACATTTATCCTTTAGTACTCAATCCGCATGAGACAACCTACAAAAACTAGGCATATTAATTTTGGAAATTAATTGCTTGTTTTACCAGAAGTGTCCGAACTACGTCGAGAACGGCGTACCAACAGAATTTGACCCATGTCGAAACAGAGGTAATTTTAGCCTCTGTTTTTGTATGCCATTACAACAACTCCTTGGAGTAGGTCAGAATCTTGCTTGCTGACACCTAATAGGGTCGCACTACACAAGGGCCAGGTAGCACATTCAACACAAACTTATTTGGATACACGCAAACTTATATATCACCTTGATAACAGAGAGTACTTCATCTGTCGACCGTGATTTTACAAAAACACGTTCGACAGGTAGAATATAATCATGCGTATATTCTTATCATACAGAGATTACCTGCGTAACTTCGAGACATTCTTAGACGCATTTGACCCATCAGACCCTAGTACTTTGGAGATAACCACACATGACAAATGGGTAAATGTTCATCCTGTAATTCTTACCATGATCGCTGCCTTAAGTGAGACTGTAGGGCCAGAAAAAGTCACCATAGATAATGTGACCGCTAAATCTGGTCATTATCTAGCCCGTATGGGCCTATTTGACGCCATAGGAAAACCGTCACCTTATACAATCAATGAGCATGAGCCGGCCGGTCGATTCATACCCATAACCCAGATCCGTACCCAGGAAGAGCAATCCAAATTCATAACTGAAATGATCCCATTACTCCACTTGGAATCACATCAAGCAGATGCAATCAAATATACCGTAGGTGAGCTTGTTAGGAACGTTTTAGAGCACTCCGAGTCTAGAAATGGTGCGTTCGTGGCGGCGCAATACTACCCAACCACTAACACCGTTAGGTTGGGAATATGTGATACAGGAGTTGGGATCTGGAGAACCATTACCCAGGCCTGGCCTGCGAGAACTGATATTGACGCTATCAAGCTAGCTCTTACCCCAGGAATAACAGGGACAACTAAACGCGAGGGTGGCACAGACACCAACGCAGGAGCCGGACTGTTCTTCGTTAAGTCTATGGCAGTTGTGGCACGCGATTATTTTGTTATATACAGTGGTACAGGTCTCTATAAACTCACTAAACGTGACAAACGAACGAGATTCCCTCGATTACGCGCCGACCCAAGTAGTGACGCCCACGCCGAAACAAATGCTGCACCTACATTTTCGGGTACAGTAGTAGGCATTGATATTTCTCTTGATAGTACTGAAGAGTTTACGTCACTCCTTGCGGCAATTCGAACCGCATACACGCAAGCAGTAAGAGAGCGCAGAAAGTTGCGATATAAAAAGCCTAGGTTTATTTAAGGATATATTCTATGACCACAGTCAGCATTAAGAAATACGCGGGTACTTTCGCAGAAAATAAAGATGTCGCTCGCGACCTAAGAGTAAGAAATATCATGCCCGCATTAAAAAAAGGTGAAGAAATCACCTTAGACTTTGATCAGGTAACCAGCGCAACTCAGTCATTTGTACATGCTCTGATTAGTGAGCCAATAAGGCAATACGGCGATCAAGCATTAGACCTGATACTTTTCAAAAACTGTAGCGCTACAGTAAAGGAAATCATTAGTACAGTGACAGAATATATGCAGGAAAGCTAACAGGTCATAACTTCCTCCAGTTTGGTGTACCATAACGCTTATGCTTGAATAATTTGGCGTTCACAACATAATTATCCTTATGTCGGAAGTCTTACTTCGACCCTATAGCCATGAGTCAGATTATGATGGGCTTCGTATTGTGCTTGAAGAGGCAGGATTATTTGATGCGGATTACGAAGCGCCTGACAGATTAGAAGCTATTTCTCAGCGATATCCAAACATGATTACGGTTGCGGTTACTGGTAATGAAATAGTCGGCAGTGTTTATTTACAGGACGGGGTAATTCCTCAAGTTAATAGACTCGCCGTGAGAGCAAACCGGAGGAGGCAAGGAATTGGAAGTCTGTTACTGGCTACCGCTGAAGCGCAAGCCCGAGAACTCGGGCATAATTACTTGGAGCTTTTTGTTTCTCCGGGCAGAACGGATGCTCGACACGTGTATACAAAGCGGGGCTATACAGAAGGCCATACTCACGTAAATATGTATCGACACATCGGCTAAGATGTTTAGATTTTTAGTCTATTGACATGTATTTTTCTGTCAACAGCGTCCAGCGTGGTGTACCATAAGCGGCTTTTACATACTACTTCCATAATATTGACATGTAAATATACCGAAAGGTATATTTAGGTATATGAAAAATACGAATGACACTACCACGCTTAGTCTAAAGACGAAGAAGCAAGTAAAAGAGCTTGCACAACTTCGGGCAAAGCAGCTTGGGATACCACTTGGTACACTTGTTAACGCATTTCTGAGAAACCTCGGGCAAACAGGTGAAGTACATTTTACTGTTGCCGAACCAATTACACCTAAAATGGCTAAAATCATCGAGGAAATGCGCGCGGATATAGCCAACGGTAACACGTACGGTCCTTTCGATATAAACGAAGCCGAAGAATTCTTAGACAGCATCCCAAATGAGCACACCCCCAAACATAAAAATTGAATATACCAAGAGGTTTCGGAAACAATATTCTAAGTTGAATCCCAAAATCCGCACTCAGTTCAAACAGCGCCAAAGGTTGTGGCTCTCAGACCCCTACAATGCACAGCTTCACCTACATATGCTGACTGGAGAATATGCCGGGCTATATAGTATTAACATCACTGGTGACATTCGAGCGTTATATGAAAAAATCGGCGGTAGCTATTTCATATTTGGTTTTATTGGAACGCACAGCGAGCTTTACGGATAATCCTTGATGAATCTCGTATCACCTTATCAAACAAAGTTCTGTAAAGTTAACTTGAGGCAACACACTCCCTTGCAATCACAACAATCACCCTGTAATACTTTTTTCTGAATATGTCAGGCAAGGGGTACCAACATCTTTGCCCTTGTTATTTTTATGAGGCCGGACTGGAAATTGAAACTTATTGTTGCGATTCAATCGATATACAACAGGCATCTTGGCTAAACAAATCTGCTATTACGGTTTATAAATGTAGATGTTTTGTTGGTAATGCTCACCGACATTAGGATGGGGGTATAAGCCAAAACGCTCAAACCCAGCCTCCACCCAATCTTTATATTCTTTACTCGTGCCGGACACTCTGCCGGCTGGTCCATCAAAAATAAAGATACCGCCAGGCCTCAATCCATGGAGTATATTAGCGATAATTCTCTCACGGACATCACCCTTATAGTGCATTATTAGATTGAAACAAGTCGCCACATCATACGTTGCAGCATCCAGTTTCTCGGTAATGATATTAAGGTTATGAAAATCCGCCATTGCTACTGGCTGATTATCAGGACTGACACCCTCATCATTTTCATGAAAGTAAGGAAGATACCGATCTGGATCAGCCCCTGAGTTTATCAAATCACTTTTTATAATTCGTTTATCTACCGCAAGTCCTGACGCCGATCTGCCGAGCGTATAGGGACCTGCTTCTCGAGCCAGTGCTAGTTCTTCTTCGCTGATATCAAATCCGTCAATTTGATCTTCGACTCCATTGCCTTTCATATACGCAGCTATCGACCAGGTCTCTTCGGCATCACTGCAGCCAATTTCCGCTATTCTAAGAGGGCGCGATACAGCGAACTGGTATTCGCCCGCCAAGTCTTCGGCGAGCACCCTCAAACTCGTCTCACGGAAAAAGTAAGTTTTTACCGGTGTTGGCATCGCCTCATAATTGGCGAGTATCATTGGAAACGATTTCTCCTCGCCGTACTCATGTTCCAAAGCAATACGACTTAACGAATACCAGCCGTAGATTGATGCCCAACGTTTTGGCAAGTCCGGATCTATCAGGTGCATTTTTTTAAATATGTTAGCTTGTGACACACCTTGATGCTCTAACACATCCTGTTCGGTCACACCGTCACCAGGTACACCGAAGAAATCGGGCACTGCGAAATCGGGCAAATCATGTCCATCATGTAACGCGGAAGTCCCCTCCGGAGAATCATTTAGATAATAGCTGCCTAGAATAGGGTACCCGGACTTTTCCTCTTCGAGGTGGAGCGTACTCAAGTCGCTGTATTCGGACTCTTTAAATGCCGCCAATTCGCCCATCATGGCAACGTGTTCTGGGCTTCTCGCAGTCTCTGCGTATTGCGCTTCTGAGCTTTTAAGCAGATCTTCAATTCGGGTTTGTACAACGGGTAAGCCGCCGTGAATTTCAAGCTGGGGAGTTACATTTTTATTTGGCATGTTCTTTATGTTTTCTAAAGCGTAAACTTAATATATATTGTAGCATAAATTTGTAATATAGTCTACTTATTATAGTACACTACATAAAAATTACGCTTGTCATCTAGTCGGACTTTTGTTTTCCATTATAAATTCGTAATCTCAGTCTTCTACGGATAAACTGCTCTGTCGCAGCCAAATACACCATATTCTGGAAGGCGCCTATATACTTTTAAAAAGTTGCTCGAATATTTGCCGGTAAAAGTGTCCGAACAACGTTCAGTGTGGTGTACCAAATTGCTTTTGATTAAAAACTTCTTAGTGGAGTCTTTTTTATTAGTGTTTAATGGTTGAATTACATATCAGTAAGAACAGATATTGATACACGAGTGATATCATGTATCATCAATGATACATATGAATTATATATATATCAGAATATTGACTTTCTGATATATTAAATATACAATTCAAGTATGCCCTCATCACCAGTACACCACCACCATCCTAGATATCTCCCTATAAAGTTAGATTATCGCATGTTTGCCCGCGAACTAGGAGAGGCTCAGTATGCCATTGGCAAGCTTGAAGGTGCACAATCAAAACTAAAGAATGCGTCACACCTGATATCCCCCCTGATTGCTAGAGAAGCAGAGGTAAGCTCTAAAATCGAGGGCACTCAAAGTTCTACGTCAGATATTTATATATACGGCGCAGGAGGGAAGCCGGAACACAAAGATACACCGGTCGTCTCTAATTATAGATACGCGATGAATATGGCGATTAATAATATTCAACATGGGCAAAAGTTAAGTGAGCACTTAATAAAAATGACTCATGGCATCCTGCTTAAAGATGTAAGACATAAAGGCCTGATTGGAGCATATCGTAACGGTGACGTATGGATAGCCGAGAAAGAAAACGACCCCATTGAAAAGGCTTTGTATATACCGCCTGGACATATACATGCACCGAGTTACATGGAAAACATCTTAGAGTACATGGAAAATGATGTAGAGTTACTTTTACTGAAAACCGCCCTGATACACTATCAATTTGAAGCTGTTCATCCTTTCGAGGATGGCAATGGTCGTATTGGCCGCCTATTGATCCCTTTAATCCTATATTACAAAAGGGAGATATCGCTACCGATAATCTATATAAGTGGCTACTTTGATGATAATTCAGATGCCTACCGTCATCATCTCAGAGAAGTAGACAAAACCGGTCAATATGAAGGCTGGGTAAAGTACTACCTAACGGCGGTTAAGACTCAGTCGGACGAAACTTTGCGACTTGTTGAGACGATATATCAGTTAAACATCGAGCTAAAGGCGAAATACGAAACTTCAAAGTCACCGTACCTGGGGAGACTTATAGATTATTTATTTGAAAGCCCCGTATTCACGATACCGCGAGTAACGGAAGCACTAGGACTAAGCGGCAGACTGACTGCCACACGGCTTATCGACCAATTAGTAAAAGATGGCGTCCTCGAAGAGATTGAGGCGCGAAGGGGTGCAGGGGGCACAAAGCTCTTTGCTTATTTCAAGTTGTTGGCAACCCTGAGCTAGTGTGGCCGGGGATATAGGTCATAACTTCCTTCAGTTGGGCGTACCAAAATTTGGACCCTGTTACTTTTTGATGGATCACTTTGGACGCTAGCACGTATGAGCTTAAAATTACAGAGGCTATTAGGTCTCATTTCCTTTTGACAAAAACAGAACCAGCGAATCACTTTAGCAGCCATGCTATTCTAATGAGTGACGATCTACTATCATGTCGAGTAGTTACGGCCTGACTGGGCGTACATACACATCTTATGGCTAAGCAAACCTTCTCTGCGCAACCCAAAATGGCCAAACAAATAACTCTGAGTCTGGTAGTACTTACGATGGCTACAGTGGGGACGATATCGTTAGTGATAAGCCATGCCGCCACCCCCTATGCCGCCAGTGTTACGGCGGCTAGCGGCACACTAACTGGTTCAGCCGGTATTATTGCGGACAGTATGGCCAGTAACGGTAAGGCGGTCCGGTTTGGGGGAGGTAGTGGCGCCGCACCCTGTTCTTCTACGACAACCGTCCTAGCAATCCACGTCTGTAACGGTCAACTAGTAAACGGCCAGGACGCCGCAGTTCAGCTCAGGGGTGTCGACGTCACCGGGAGTGAAGACGCCTGTATACAAGATCAGGGTTTCTCCTGGGGTGCTAGCAGTAATGCTTCGGAAGATGCTATCTCAGCTACCGCCATGAAGAGCTGGGCCATTAATGCCGTTCGCATTCCTCTTAATGAGGACTGCTGGTTGGATATCAATGGTGCGCCAGCAGCATATGCAGGCAGTAATTATATAAGTAACATTGAGGCTTGGGTCCAAGCGCTCAATAAGGCCGGTATTTACACTATTCTTGATCTGCACTGGACAGCCCCGGGCTCAGCTCAGGCTACCCAGCAGTGGCCGATGACTGATGCCGATCATTCAATAACCTTCTGGTCTAAAGTTGCTTCGACTTTCAAGTCCGATCCAGCAGTCATATTCGATCTATTCAATGAACCATTTATCGGTCAGTCGCAGCCGACTACAAGCAGCTGGAGTTGCTGGCTAAAGGGCTGTAGTGACTCAGCTGATGCTCCAGCTTCAGCATCTGACTACAATACTGCCGGCACACAGCAAATGCTTAATGCCATTAGAGCGGTCGGTGCAAATCAGCCTGTCATGGTTGGTGGACTCAATTGGGCAGGCAATCCTTGCCAGAGTGACGGCGACAGCAGCCAGACATGCCCGCAGCTTTCATATATGCCCACCGATGCCTTAAACCCATCCCAACTAATAGTCAGCTTACACAGCTACCAACAAGATACGACATCTTGCACTAATACAGTCTGCTGGAATAATCTGGCTGCCACTATGAAAGCCGCTAGAATCCCCGTGGTAACCGGTGAGTTCGGCGACGGTGACAACTCCTGTGATTATGTACAGTCCTATATGGACTGGGCTAACAAACAGTCACCTAAGTTCTCGTACCTTGCCTGGTTATGGCAAGCAGGCAGTGGCGAATATAATCTGGTCACGAACTGGACAGGTACTCCCAATCCACCCGAAGGACCAGTGATCAAAGCTCACTTGCTTGGTAAAGGCGATAGCTGTTAAATAATCCTAAAGGCGGCATCGAACAGTACGCTGATTTCGTTATACGAGATGACCTTTCAAAAGCAATGCCTCTAATCAAACGATTCTGAGCAGCGTTTAAACTTCGCTTACTACGGGATATACGTACTTAGCAAAATCATTATTGCTTTACCTTTACTAAAGTAAGGAGTATGAAAAGTATCGCTAGCTCCAGCAAGAATCAAGTGGTTATACCTAGCTCCGTCAGAGCGAAGCTAGGTATAAAAAGTGGTGATAAATGGCTTAACACCAAATTCTGGTGTCTACTCTAATCTGTTTTTCTAGAGAAGAAACTCCAGAGGATCGTAATTATTCGTTGTTTTGAGGCTCCACGGTGGGGTATGAGCTTGTCTTTCCAGACGCCGAATCTTCCGTCTAATGGGCTCGTTGTGTTGGCTACTCGTATGCCACTTTCCTGTATGTAATCGGCTTGGTAGGTGAACAGATATGGTAGGTTGCGACACAAGGAAAAATAAGCTCTTCTGGTACGCTCATGGGCATATCTTTTGGTGACCGGATCACGCTCCTTGAGCCATGCCCCATGTTTCTTGTACCAACCAGCGAGTGCATCCTCAAACGTTAGTTCGTCTGTCCGAGCGAGCGTTAAGGCAAGCGCTCGTAACTCAATATTTTGCGTCAGTCGTGGCTTCTTGGTCAGACATTGAGTGATGGTCATAAGCTGGTGAAACTGGCAATGCTGGACCGGTATGCCTTTGCCCTCCAGCATAGTCCGTACGCCTCGTCTGCCGTCAATGGTGACCGCCAGGATACTGTAGCCCATTGCTTCAATCGTATCTGTTGCAACCTCATAATCTACGGTGCGTTCTGTCCCGTCTACCGTGGCGTAATACAGCACCGTATTCTCACCAAGCGTCGCCACTGCATATGGGTCAATAACAACCAGGAGGCCCCAGTCCCCAAAGTAGGTAACATCCATTATGACGGCTACGGTACGCGGTTTCTGGATGATGCGTGGCGGGCTGTAGCCATTGAGTTGAGCGCGGATGCAACCGGTACTTTTCCGGTATTCTTTAGCCAAGCTGTTCACGGTACGACCGTCAAAGGCATACTGGTGCCATAGGGTAGCTCGCTTACGGCCAGGGCGGCCTTTACTGCTCCATGACCGACGGCAGGTACGACAGACGTAGCGCTGTAGACCGTTCCTCACACCGTTTTTCTTTACGTTGGTACAATAGCAAGACGGACAGCTCTTTCGAGTCATCTTCGTTACTCCTTGTTTAGTTGGTACTTACAAGAATAACGAAAACAATGACAAAGAAATCTGTCCGTCTTAAAGCGCTAGCAGCAACCAGTTTTTGTTATTAAGCCTGATAAATTAATTGTAGAACGTGTCACCGCAACGGAAGTTGTTCTAAAAAAAGAGCCTAGCTATAGATACCGACGTTGCCCACCATGTAAAAAATTTTAAATTTGATGACGGCTGTTTTGATCTGAATGGCCGATAAGCTGCCGAAAACGCTCGTTAGTGAGTTTGGCGATCGTCTTCTTTAGCCCATTGAAAATCAGAGAGAGATGGTTCCGCTACGAGAGTCATGCCTGGCTCGGCACGCCGGGCCGTACGTTGTTTGTTATCATGAGCTGCGGTATGCCGGCCTCTTCTGAATTTCAGACCTCGCTTCACGGCTTCAGACAGGGGCAGCCTTTGCTGGCCGGCGTGAGCCGCCGGAGGTCGGGAGCCGTGTTCGACCTCTATTCCGTTTTTGGTGCTTGCGAGGTTAATAATTAGTTCGTTACGATCATTCACCTCAACAGCAGCATGGTTATGTGACACCGATTCAAACGTTCGGCGCAACTCTCCGTCACTTTTGATCAAGTCGACTTCGCTGCCCAAACCCGGCAACCAGTGGCTGCGGCCGATGTTCAGCTTGCTGCCTTTCCTGAGTAAAAGGGCAGCATGAGCGAGCCGCGGTTGCTTCATATAGCCATCGCGGTCGTGGCCATACATTTGCAGCTGTTGCAATTCGCGGCCGCCCATGATGACGGGGCGGCCGTCTGTCCCGGAAAAACAGTAGACCTTGAGCCGGTCATCCAAGGTTCGGCGTTCCTGCTCTGAATGCGTGACGCTTTGGTTCTCGGGCAAATCAATAACTGCCAATAGCGATCCCAATTTTCCGAGGCCGAGCCGGCTTTTAACTTCGGCGCGGGTTAACAGTGGCGTATCTGCCCAGAGACTCACATTAATACGACCGCGAAGAATCTCGTCGATTACTTCAACTTTCCGTTTATTTTCAGCTCCGCTCAGATCCAAATGGAAGGGGGCCTCCCGCACTAGACTTTTCGCGAGTTCTATCCGGTCCTGGCCGTCGGTCGCCGTGATTACTTCGTGCCTCGAATCATCCCTGTCAATTTTCGGGGCAAGCAGAGCGGTATGGCCGATCCCCCGATTCCGTCCCCTGGAGCCGCGTTCATTGCCGCTCACAATTACTACTGATGCTTCAGGTCTGCCAGCTGCGCCAAACGCGCCATGCTCGTCACTGAAGGAAACAGGAGGTGCTTGCAATGCATCGCTTTCTTCCCGCATTAACCCGTACCAAGCCTGGTGTTGTTCAAAATCGGAGCCATCCGGCCTGGGAGCGGTAAGCTCTACCCAGCCCGGTTCTTGTTCGCCATGCGGTATTGGAGGTTGGTTTTTGTTTTGCATACGATAATATCTACCATAGCATACTTTTGTTTATATTTCAATATTAGGAAGTGCATAATCTTAGCCGCCCGGTTATTCGGTTTGGCTCCTCGCAGTAAAAGTCATATACTTTATACTGCGTATGGCCTCCATGGCCGGCAAACAGAAACCCTAAAACACAACTAAAACCATGCGGTTCAAACACGGCAGCTACGTTCCGCGGGAAAGGACAATACGTCCTCAATCCCGTTATTTCCGATTTGTGTCGAGATTCGCGGCATTCTCACTTGCACTGGCTCTGCTCGGTGTAATTACAGGCGGAGTATATTTGACCGTCAAGCCGCCGGCTGCCGCCAGCTCACTGACGGCAGTAACGAAAAGCCTCCATGTAAAAAAACTGCGGGCAATTGTGCACCATAACTCCAAGCACGTATGTGGCACCACGAAAAAGGGGAGAGTACGCTGCTTGGCAGAAATCAGTGTCGGCTCCACCGGCAAACCTCTGACCGGTTCACCGGATAACTCCGGCAGCTACGGACCGGAACAGTTCCATACCGCGTACAACTTGCCCTGTACGCCAGGCGGCAGCGTAGCTTCGACTTGCAGCACGCCGAGCAGTTTTGGGCCGGAGACTGTCGCGATTGTCGATGCCGGAAATTTTTCCTCGGGCACCTCAGGGCTCAATACCTCGCTGCAAACGTATGATCAGCTATACAGTTTGCCGGCCTGCAGCACTTCAAATGGCTGCCTGAATGTGGTTAATCAAACCGGGTCATCCTCGTCACTGCCCCCGGATGCGGGGTGGAGTGACGAGATCGCGTTGGATGTAGAAACAGCGCATATGGTCTGCCAAACATGTAAGATACTTCTGGTTGAAGCAACGAATAATTCTGCCAGCAACCTGGCGGCGTCGGTTACTGAGGCGGCCACTTTCGATCCGGTTGCGATTTCTAACAGCTGGGGAACGAGCACGGACGTAACCAGCCTTGACGCCGACTTTGACCTGCCAGGAATCGCGGTCGTGGCGTCTACCGGCGACAACGGCAGCGTATCGAGCGGGGAAGCGTGGCCGGCCGACAACCCGAACGTCGTAGCCGCGGCCGGCACGACACTGCAGCTCAATTACGATGATACATGGGCAAGCGAATCCGTCTGGTCAAGTTCCGGCGGCGGTTGTTCGGATCGCTATACGGCGCCGTCATGGCAATCCTCGCGCTCCGATTGGAGCTCGAACGGCTGCGGCAGCTACCGGGCCTTTGGTGACGTATCGGCAGATGCCGACCCCAGTACCGGCGCGGCCATCAGCATCGGCACGTCGTGGTATGAGATCGGCGGCACGTCGTTATCTGCACCGCTTGTAGCGAGTATGTTCGCCCTGGCTAAGGGAGTGGCTAGCGGCACTACCGCATCCAGCGTTCCATATGCCGCATTCAAGAGCAGCAACTCTCACGACATTTCGAACGGCAGCGACTGCACCGGAACCCACACGACCCACTGTACTGCTTCGACCGGCTTCGATACGCCGAGCGGACTTGGCTCGCCCAACGGCATTAGCGGCTTCATCTCACTACCCACGCAGCCGAGTTTGACCGCGGAAACCGTGGACCAAAACCATGTTCACTTAAGCTGGACGGCCAGCAGCGCCATCGACGGAATAGGTGGTTACCATATTTACCGCGGCGGCTCCGAAATCGCCACCGTAAGCACGACAAGTTACAGTGACTCCGGCCTGACGCCGAATACAAATTATTCCTATGATGTTGTCGCGTACGACACAGCAGGCGACCTCTCACAGCCATCGAGCAGTCAAACGGCCTTCACAGCCTATCCGGAAGACATCAACGAGGACACGCACATCGATTTGCTTGACCTGAGCTTGCTGGCGAGTAAGTACGGACAGAGCGGGGCGAGCGTGGGCCGCGCCGATATTAATGGCGACGGTAAAGTCGACCTGCTGGATTTAAGCTTATTAGCGAGTAAATACGGCAGCGAGTAAAGATCGAACAAAATCGGTGGACGGGCTAGCTTAATCCAAACAAAACCGCTTTAGAGCATAAGCATTTTACTCATACTGGCGAATGCCTGCGCAATAGTTTTTATAGTTTGAACAATCCGCACCAGGGCCGTAAAAATGAATCGTCAAGCTTTCAGCGACAGGGAAGGGTACGACACAGCCCCCAATTTTCCACCTGCCGGCGACCGGTCCGCTCCCGCGTCCAGGCGGACAAAACCCGTGCTAGTGCCCGGCAATCCCGGACGTCTGCCGGGGAATGGACGGATAAGCTCAGGTCACGTTTGGCGTTTTGGTGTGCTTGAACGACTCGACCACACGTTTTTCGGCGACGCGCGAGACGACAACTTCCCGCGCTACCACAATCACTCCAATCGCGGCAACTACGGCAAGAATGCCGACCGTCCTGCCCAAGGAAGAATCAGCCTTCGATTGCTCGTAGCCATGCAGCACCACGGCCGCAGTTTGTTTGGCGGCCGATTGCGTTCCGTTTGTATCCACAACGTTATTGGCGACATATACGAGCTGCGTGTACGTGTGTCCTCCGGAAGTGTAATCAATATGATGGGCGCCGGGCGCAACGTCCGTAAAAGTAGCCACTCCCTTGTCATTAGTCTTGGCCGTCATCGGCACGGAGTGGAGGGTTACCAGTTTGCCAACAACCGGATGATAGTTGCTGTCGAGCACGGTTACGCTCAACGCGTAGCCCCTGGTAGTGAATGACTGTACAGAACTGTCTGCCACGACCTTACCGCTGCTATCCTTCGCAATAGCTTGATAATAGTAGGTGGTACCGGGAGTAAGCGACGGGCTGTCGAGTGTGATTATCGCTTGCTTACCGAAATTACTGAGCGGAGTGGCTTGGGCCAGGTTACCGTTGTCGGTGCCGTACTTTATATACGTTTGGACCGGCGTAGTGGCAGAAATCGTTACGGCTGCCGAGTTAAACTCTATGTTTGAGCTCAGGACCGTTATCGTAGTGTGCGAGCTGCTGACCGAATGCAACGGCGCGTTATTTTTGGAAGTTTTTGTTGTCGTTGTGCTGCCACCAGTGGTGCTCGGCGACGTGGAGGTAGACGAAGCAGTACTTGTCGTACTGGATGCGCTTGAACCGCCGGATGAACGGGCGCCGGATCCGGACGATGGCTTTGGCGATGACGGGGAAGTAAAGCTAATGGAGCCGCCGCTGCTAGACGGGTTAGTATAGGTGCTGCTACTGGCCGAAGCCGCGTTGGCGCCGCTCACCGACAGTGAAGCTGAGCCACTCCCGACCAATGCTTTGAATGTAATGCTGGCGATAAGCGAATCGCTGCTCGTGCTGCCACCGAGCTTGGCGCAGGCAAACGACACGCCGGAATCTACGGTGCAGGCCGAAAATGCACCAAGCGAGGAAGTAACGTACTGTAAATCGGACGAATTATAGTTAACAGTCGCCTGTACGGCGTTGACTGCGGTACCGGGATTTATTCGGAGGTTTACCGTTACCTCTTTACCCTTACTTACACTAGTGCCCGAAGGCGAAATATAAATTAGGCCCGTTGCCGCATACCCTTGTGACGGCCACAATCCCACTCCAAGTACAGCAGCGAGTGCGAGTACGGCAAATTTTGTTTTGAAGCGCATATTGGTTTTTTGGATTTTACAGAATTAAGTATACCCACTTTCTAGGGGTACTGCAAATAAAGCGTGAGCGACTCGGCAGAATCTTCGGTTATCGAGCCAACTGTTTGGTTCGGAGATAGAGGTAGCGGGCAGCCGCGCCAAAAAGCGTGGCGCCAATAAATAAAGTTACTTCGTCACCAGGACCGGTATTCGTAAGCGTTTGCGACGAACCGGAAGTAGTACTTGAGGACGAGGCTGAATTCGCCGTCTGGTTTCCAGAACTCGAGCCAGAGCCGGACGGCGAAGTCCCGCTACTGCTGCTCAGCTGAGACGATCCAGTCGATGTTTTGTTACTGCCGGAGCCCGAACCGGAAGTTTTAGTTTGAGTCGAGCCGGATGAGGTAGTTGAAGTTCCTGATTTGCGCTGTTGACTATTGCTACTCTGCGAATTTGACGATGTATTAGAATTCTGGTTCGGATGATGAAAGAAGACGAGCCAAATAAGCACGATCAGACCGATAATGAGCACCGCCAGCACAATAATCCGTGGCGCCGAAACTTGCCGAGATGGTGACTGATAATCTGGTGGCATACGCGTAATCTCCCTGTATGCCCCTAATATATACTAAAATGTCAATTTTGTCGATTTAATAGTGTGTACTAGGGTCGATATTGCTTATATTACAGGGGTATTTATTATAACTAAAAACAACATCGAACCGTCGTTCGTTTTTTAGGGCGCTACCATTCACGTAGTCGTTGCAGACGTGCACGGAACTGTTGGCGCCGGTTGCGGTGCAGGGCCGCTTTGAAAGCAAGCTTGCGTTCCATGCGTCGTATGAAGCGTTTGCGTTGCTCGGCCTCCAGGCGCTCACGCGTAGACTGGTCGACAGCTAAATCTGCCATTGCTAACTCCTCCCTTTAGCACCTACTATTTTGCACCGTCTTCTAGCTGCTGTAAGTTAAAGTGCTAACACCAGGTACGTGATATTTATCACGAAGCCAGATCTATATAAGGATTAGTCTTCTTTCGCCAGCACGAGCGCCCCGGCGGCGCCCACCTCCGGATTGGTAATGAGGTAAATGGGTATGGCGTCAAGCATTGGCTCCAGCCAAGCCGCGTGTTCCGGTGTGCCGTGACGCACGAAAGTTTTCGTGAAATCAGTTTGTTCAGCCCAGTACTCGCCCAGCCCGAGCGCAACACTGCCGGTCAGGTAAATGCCGCCGGTTGACCTGTATGCTAGCGCGAGATCGGCCAGAACGTTACCCACTAACACGCCTATATTGGCCAGGACGTTATGCGCGGCATCCCGGTCCGCACCTGATCCTTCGGTCGCAAACTCCAACAACACAGCTCCAGCCGGACGGCCAGCCTCAATCGCCCGGTCGAGCGCCGCTTTGAGCTTGTGCGCATCCGTGAGTTCGGGACTGTGCTCGATCCAGCTTTCAATGCCGTGTTTTCCGGAAATAGCCAACTCAACGGAAGGATAAGCATGCTTGGTATGGATATGAGCCAGGTGGCGGCGCTCTGCCTCATTGCGTGGCTGGAATCCGATATGCCCGCCTTCGCCCGAAAACAGGACGCGGCGTTTGGCCTTCGCATCCCAAATCGCGGTGCAGATACCCACGCCGGTACTAATAGTAACGGTGATTATCGGGCCGTTGTTTACCGCTTTACCGGATTTAAGCGTATGCAAGTCAATACTGGTGGCGTGCAAGGCTCCGGCCGCCGCACCTGCAAGATCGTGCACGGTTATGAATTCCGTTCCGGGATAACGCCTGGCCGCTTCGTTCGGACTAAACACCGGCCACGACAGATTCGTGGGGTGCACATCACCCGTTTCGTCATCACGTGGGCCGGCCATAGCAATCACGACACGGCGCGGTCGGGCCTGAGCGGCGGTAAAGTATGCCTCCAACACCGTGTACATATCCGTATAGTCCTGAGAAGGGAAGCGGTGCGTAGTCAGGCTTCGGTTGTCGACGGCCAGGATTTTGGTGCCGCCGGCGTCCATACCGGTAACAAAGTCGCTATGTACGGCGAGAGAATTTGCGGGTGTGCTCATTTTTTTAGTTCCTAAGATTAAAGAATGGGCACAGTGTAATCTAAACTGTTGCCAAAATCAACTGCGGTCTTTAGAAGCGAACTCGGCGCATGAGCTGATCAATCCAATCGAGCTTATGTGTGTCCAGCGGCAAACGATCGGATAAAATACGGATAATATGCTGCTCGTCCTTAGGGTCGTAGTAAATCGTCAGCAGCGGCGTAAAGCGTTTGAGCGGCATGAATACAACACTCGAAAATGCGTCTTCCCGCATGACGGCGAATGCCCGAAACTGCTCGTATGCATAGAGTTTCGGACCGATCGTCAAGCCTGCGGCATCGACCCGGTAACCCAGCGTGCGCGGTTGCCGTGACGCCGAAATGCCGAAAATGATTCCGACAAAAATTATCACAACGGTAGAAATCTTGTCTCTCGTTATTAAAAAGACAAGTGCCGCGACAACTAATGTCGCCAGTCCGAGCACACCATACCAGCTCGCCGATTTGTGATGGGCGATAAACTCTGAAGCCGACCATGATACAGAGTCGTCAGGGTCGCTTTGTGGTAATTGCTGGTCCGTCGAGTCCGGCGCGTACTCGTCGGGGTGTAGCATAGTTGACTGCTCATCCTGCTCGCCGGAATCGTATTCGGGCGGGATTTTATCGCGCTTCGATACCTCGTCATCATCCGCGTTATCCGATTTGTAGTGCCACTGGCTAGATTGGCCGTCTGGCGGCCGGGAATCATCTCCGTCCATAAGCGATATTGTACACGAGCGTATTTGGACATACAAAGTACAAAGTACCCGTCCATACCAAACAAAATGCCCGCATACTTTGCGGGCGTGTTTTTTGGCGGAGAGGGAGGGATTCGAACCCTCGCTGGAACTCGCGCCCCACTAACGATTTAGCAAACCGTCCCCTTCAGCCACTTGGGTACCTCTCCGTACGACTGAGCTATTGTACCATATTGTCGGTATCTACGGTCTCGGCATCATCTCCGAAGTCTTCGCCTGTCAGCTATTCTAGCTCCACCAGAGTACCGTTCCGACTTGTACTTATTAGTTTGAAACTCTTGGAACCATTCCCGGAAGCATCCCGTAGTTCAGGTTCCTTAATTTTGGCGGAGAGGGTGGGATTCGAACCCACGGTGACATTGCTGCCACGCTGGTTTTCAAGACCAGTTCCTTAAACCGCTCGGACACCTCTCCTCAGAAAGTGAGACAAACTTGCGGTTTTTCTCACTTAAACCGGGCTCGGAACGAATTCGAGCTCAGGCTGCCTTTCCCCCTGATGCGTCCTACAATACCGCGTTTCTTCCAAAACTCAATGTAATACGGTTTTGAAATTACAGAGGTGATTATAGCAATTTAAGCCAAGGGAAGCTAGGCGCGGACAAAAACGACAGCCTCAATCTTTTAAGTGACCACCACTTTTTAGGCGTTTCCGCTACCGCCTCCAGTGTCGCGGCGGCCGCCGCGACGTCATACACGCTCCTTTACGCGAGTCCCGGGCGCCAGATCCGAAAAGCTCGTTCCATTTGCGGTCTGCGGTGCACACTGACTACGCCGGACTGTTTTTCGTTGGCCATGACAGGAAAGCAGGGAAGCATATCGAAGCCCGGTTACACCCGCCAACTCGCGGGCTACGGCTGAGGCCTAATCGTAACAACGGCGACGGGTGTGCTACAACGCATACAACGTACATATCCGGCAGCTTGTCCAGTTTTTATCTAAAATGTTCATTGTTGTATTTAATGTGTTGTAAATTAGGTATTTTACACATTCCAATATTGCGCGCCTCTCGATCCCTAAGCTATACTGCTAATAATACAAAAACGCAAGGACTTTGTTACATAATTTGGAGGGTAACAACTATGGCGCGACGTAATCGCGATCAAGACGACCTTCTCATGGAAGAGGACGAACTCACCGCCGCCTTTTTGGGTGATGATGATGTAGCTGCCGCCGCAGATAATACCGCTGCCCCTGCTGCCCAACCTCAACCGGTCGCCGCGCAAGATGAATGGGATGAAGAAGAGGCTGTCCCGGGCCAGTTAGCTGTAGACGTCTACGAGACTCGAGAACGTCTTGTCGTAAAGGCTCGAACCGCCGGCGTCAACAAAAGCGATTTGGACGTAAGCATTTCCGACAACACCTTAACCGTTCGCGGTACGCTTTCAGCGGGCAATGAGGATGATGTAGAGAACTACTTCCTGCAAGAATGCTATTGGGGTGAATTCGCCCGTAGTATCGCGCTGCCGGTGCCTGTTAAGGAAGATGACATTGAGGCCGTACTGAAAGACGGCGTTCTAACCATCAGCTTTGGCAAGGTCAAGCAAGATACGGTCAAAAAGATTCAAGTGCTTTAAACTTCAGCGACGCATAATATTCGCTTCGCCAATCTAAAACAAGCCCGATTTCGGGCTTGTTTTAGATGAAGCAGGAGGGGAGACATAAGGCGCCGGTACCCGCGTCTTATGCGCCTTCGATTAGTAACCTGCAATCTTACCGAGAACGAAGTGGACGATAAACTGCGCCATCGCCACGATGATGAGACCGACCAAAGCGAAGATAATGGTATTCTTCGCGGTGCTGATTTTGCCCGAATCGCCGTTGGACATGACATACTGGAAGCCGCCGATAATAATCATGATGACCGCAACGATACCGACGAGCAACGAGAAGAAGTTAATAACATTGGTCATGATAGTACTGACCTGAGAATTCGCCTGCGCCGTATTACAGCCGCTGTTATCGCTCGCCGACGCATTAGTCCCGCCACAAATATTAGACTGTATGCCTTGACTGACGGTTTGTGCAGACACCAAAGCCGGAGCGAGCATGGGGGTCGCCAATAAGCTCAATGCCGAAGCTGTCAGAATGATTTTTTTGAGTTTGCTAATCATAGTTTGCCTTTCGTTTCCTTACCTAGTTTATAGCATAGCCAAACGTCTTTGTTCAAGCCGCTCATGGTTACTTCTAGAGCACCTTACCTATAACAAAGTGTACCAGTATTTGCGCGATTGCGGCTATGACAATGCCGACTAGCGCATATATGAGGGAAGAGCGGGCGCTGGCGATCGATGATGACTCACCATTTGCCGTAATGAATCGCATGCCGCTCACGATTATCATCACTATTGCGATAAAGCCCGCAGCCAGCGACAACAGGTTAAGTGCGGTATCCATGAGGTGCGATATTTCGGTATCCGCGCCGCCGCCACAGCCGGTGCCGCCAAGCTGGCTTATGCCGCTACATGCCTGGCCTTGAAAGCTCGCGGTGACATGCGTCGGTAAACCGCCAGACGACAAAGCCGCCGCCGACCCCGTCAACCCGAGCACACCGAGCAGGGGGAGCGCCATTAACAATAGTTTGATTTTTGTTATCATAATCCAACCTTTCTAGGGCTTACACCGTATGATCCAACATCGAGCAGCGGGCCTTGTTTGGCCAAGGCCGGGCAAGATATGGCGGGCTCCGAAGCGAAACGTGCTTGAGCAGTACGAGAGCATCGGAGCGTTAGTACTGGACCAAAATGCGCCATGTCTGTTCGTCCTGCTCTCATCATTTTAACTTGTCCAGGACAAATACAACGATAATCTGTGCAAACAATGCGATTACGACGCCTATCAGGGAATAGATAACCGTATCGCGTCCCGATTTAACATTCGAAGGATCGCCGCCCGACATAGTCATCTTAATGCCGCCAAGGACTATCATGACGACAGCCGCAAACCCCACAATGATGGAGATTATTTCAAGCGCGACTTTGAGGGCATTGATAATCGGATTACTATTGCCGCCCGACTTTTGCTCCTGGCAGACCTGACTATTGCCGGCGCCGGCGCCATTGTTCGCACCGTCATTTCCGCTGCAAGCCTGAAATACGTTGACCGCGCCCGCAGAACCAGCCAGCGCAAACGCCGGGCCCAGCATACCGACGAGCAAAGCTAAAATGATGAGAATCTTTTTCATTGTTCAAAATTTATTGAGCACAAACGCCACAATCGCTTCGGCGCTGATGGCTATCGCCAAGCCGATGACGGCGTAGATTATGGTCATGCGCGCCCGGGCCGCTGCCTGGGGGTCACCCTGCGATGTAACGAACTGCAAACCGCCAATGACGACTATGATTACCGCTATGACACCGATGATGCCGAAGGCAATCGTCAGCGCAGTCTGCAGCGCGTGGTCGGTCGATGTCTGAGGCAACCCCGTCGTACAAGCGTCACCGCCGCCAAGGGGACAATTGACTTGCGCCCCGGCGGCGAACAGAAAGTACTGCATCCGGGAGACAAAGAGCCCTATCATTGAAAACTCCCGGCAATATATGACACGACCGCGGCCGACGTTATGGCGATAACAAGCCCGATGACGGCGTTCAATATGGTACCGCGGGCATGGGCCGTCTTTTCCGGTTCGCCCCGGCTCATAATGTAATCGACGCCTCCCCAAATGACGTATACCACGGCCGCCAGCGCGGCGAGCCGAAGCAAGATTTCAATAAGCGCGGCGACTATCAGCCAGACATCGGTTAGATGCTCGAGTGCAGGCAGCCCGTTGTTGCACGGCAAATACTCGTACCAGGTGGGGAAGCCGAAAATGCTGTGCCCCGCACTGCTACATGACGCCGCGAACAAGGAAATTACATCCATATCATTATCCGAAGAACCCAGCGGGTATTACATAATTAAGTATAGCGTACGCGAATATATATACCAGCAGCGCAATGATATTACTGCGTATCCGATCCTTGGCTTTGCCGACAGCCGACGGATCATCACGTGAAACGGTATATTGGAAGCCAGCCCAGATCATGGATGCCACAATAACTATACCTACGCCGACCGACAGCGCCCGGATAATCGCAAATGCCATGTCAGTCAACGCACTGCAGCCGCCGGGTGCGTTGCTTCTGCAACTTGCGCCTTTGCAGCCGATGTCAATGCTGGTATACACCGTGTTGGAGCCGTTACCGCACTGATACTGTGTCTTGTTGTTGCCGCCGAGCGTGAAGGTTGAGCCGGAGGTCGAGCTGGCTGCCGCAAAGGCCTGCGGAACAGGAAACATCGAAACAGCCGTAATACCGAATAAAGCGAGGCCGACAAGCAGAGTCTTCACCGAAAAAGCCCGAGAGTATTTTTTGTGTTTAGGCGCGCGGTGCATTTTCTAGAACTATACAGCCGCCAGGGAGGTTAATCAAGTAATCGGCGCCAGAATACCTTGATGCCCGACGCATGACACGCCCTACGTGCAGCTTTAGGCTCTTCCTGCGAGGAGCTTCAGCCAAGACGCCTACCACATGCCACCCGAGCGCCATGGAACGTGCCAAACGCATGGTACGTAAGCGCATAATCGTTATGTTTTTCATAGTATAATAAGCTACGGTTTTGTGGTATAAAAAAGAGAAATGACGCGCGTAAAAACTTTCCGCCGGTGGCTCATTGTGGCTTTTGCTGTCCTTCTGACGGCCCCCGTTGCCGGCAGTTTGTTTTCGACGAAGACGGCTTCCGCGTTAGCGGTTCCGGTGCCGTTAACGGCCAGCTATACAATAAATGTGCAGGCCACCTTCACCGGCGGTGCTACTGCACCGGGAGCCGACAGCATATCCTTCGACGGCCAGACGCTGAACGCGGTGAAAAGCTCCAGCTCCGGCAGTACCACGACCTATACAGCAGCCGCTACGGTGAATTTTGAAAGCAATAAAGTCCCGCAACTCCAAGCGTGCAGCTCGGTGCTGAACAACGAGTGCAGTAGTAAGTTTTATCCGGCGGGAGGTCAACACGCCACCGTCAACATATCGGGATCCACGGGAAATCCCGGGACGGGCGGAAGCAGCGACACTGCATCGCAGTCGAGCTCGCCAACCTGTGAAACGTCGAACGACCCGATGAGCTGGATATTGTGCCCGATATTCAATGGGGCAGCGGACTTTTCGGATTTTTTGCTTCACTCCATTATCGTGCCATTCCTTATCACGTCGCCCATCAGCACTTCGCCGGGCGACCCCATTTATCAGGTATGGTCGAATTTCCGATTGTACGGCGATATTTTCCTGGTGATTGCGCTTATCATACTGGTCTTTGGCGAAGCTATCGGCGGCGGTCTAGTTGATGCCTATACCGTCAAAAAGGCAATGCCGCGGGTGCTGGCCGCGGCCATATTCGTCAATCTGTCAATCTATATTATGGCGTTTGCGATTGATGTGACCAATATCGTTGGCTCGAGCATCGGCAATATTTTAATCGAACCTTTTAAAACGGCAGGCAACTGGCACTTTTCGCCAAACGGCGTACAAGGCGTCGGCGTGTTATCGATTGGGCTTATCGGTCTCTTCCTGGCCAAAAGCGGTATCCTGCAGACGCTCAGCGCCTTATTTTTCCCGCCGAAGGGCTCGCATGCCGAAACCGCATTAAAGAATAACGCGGGAGGTGAGTCATTCCTCAAAATTGCCCTATGGGCGGGCATATTAATCGCCGTACCTATGCTGCTCGCCATCCTCGCCATGTTCGTGACGCTCATCATCCGGCAAGGCATTATTTTATTCTTCGTTTTGGCCAGCCCGATTCTATTCGCCCTGTACGCCCTGCCCAATACCGAGGGAACCGCCAGAAGGGGCGGGAAAATATTTATCGAGACGCTCATGGTCTATCCGATTGTCATCATCGTATTTGCGATTTCGGATATTCTCAGTATTACCATACTGGATGCCAATAAGATTAATCCCACCAACTTAGGCTCAGTCCTGACGAGTTCGTTTGCCAGCATTATCGCCATTGTCGTCGCCTTTATCCTGCAGTTCTTGCCGCTATTTTTGGGACCGTTCGCCTTCCGGATGGCGGGCGGTACGTTCGGCAAGCTCCATGAAATGGTTGCCGGCGCCCACAACAAGATTACCAATATGAGCGGCTACAAACACGCCCGCGAACACGCCACGCAGGAGTTTCAGGATCGAAAGGTCCAGGCTGGCAACCGCATGCATCAGAACTGGTTGGACAGAGCCAACAGCCAGGACACCAGCACCGCAATAGGCCGGTTCCGGCAACGACGATGGGAACAGGCGGCACGCGCTGGCGGCGGAAAGCATATCGAGGAGCGCATTGCCGAACTGAACAAACGCGAAAGCGAACGGCGCCAGGCCAACACCAACTTCGGCCCCGATAACATGCGCCGGGCATCGACCATTAACGGCGACATGCTCCACATGGCGCGCCGCGGCGGCGTCCAGGCGTTGAGAAACTCGGGTTACGTGGAAGGGCAGGACTACCGCGAAGTACAGGACGCGCAAGGCAACCGGCATCTGGAGCTGGCCAGCTTAGGCGGATCGTGGTACGGCATGGCAACCGCGACGCAGGCGGCGAGGGAATACGCCGGCAACGAAGGCGCTTTGCAGGAGAACCTGACGTACGAGATGAGCAAGGCTACGACCGAAGCGGAGAAGTCCCGCATCGTCAACCGCTACGGCTCCTGGGCGCAATCGCAAGGCTGGGGCCGCAACACCGCCAACGAACGCTGGATCGGCTCGGCCTACGGCATGCAGCAGAAGGATAAGAACTACAAGTATTACCGCGTCGGTGCGGACGGCAACCTGGGTCCCTTGAACGCGCTCGGCCAGATAACCGAGATGAACCGCGAGCAGGGCAGCTGGGAGTGGGGCAAGTTCTCGGCGCAGACCTATAATGACCTGTCGAAGAATGTCTCGCTGGCGTCAGACGTGTTGCAAGGAAGGGTGGCCCAGGGCGGCATGTTTGAGGACGACACCACGCCGGGCGGGCAAACGGGCCGGCAGAAGGCCGAGCAGTACCTGCAGGAAGTCGGCAAGCACGTGCATTTCCTGGAATCGGCTTCGCCTTCGGTCGACCCGCAGACCGGTCAACCGCTGGCCGGCGGCGGCCGCTCGATGCTCTACGGCGCGGCGCCGGAAACTTCGCAAGCCGCTCAGGCTTTGGCGAATAACTTCCACAACCGGGCCGGCACGTGGCAGAATAGGCTTGAGGACGAAGGTCCGCATATGCCGCAGGACCCCACTGTGCGCGTTGGCAACTCTACGGAGGAGCAGGTTAGTAGCGTCGGCGGTCCTTCGGCCGGGCAGGTACCAAGAAATCCCAATAACGTTACTGCCGAAAACCCCGGGGGTATACCGGAAACAGCGGTCCCTGGTCATATTTACCCGGACCCCCGCATAGCCGGAGTGGAAACCGGTACCGGGCTAGACGATAACAGCTACACGCGCTGGCAGAACGGCGGCCCCGGCGGCGCGGCCACGTTGATTCGGCCGGCCAGGCCAGCCGCACCCGGCGGCGCGGGAACCGCCATCAGACGACCTGGTGGACCAACCCGTCCGCCTGGTGGTCCTGGTGGTCCAGGTGGCCCGCCAGGCGGTCCGGGCCCGGGAAGGCCGTAAAAAATTTAATCTATACTTAGACCATGGCAACATATAAAGTTCTCCAAGACATAGAAGCGGAAGACAAGCTCGTCGGCCCGCTGACGCTCAGGCAGTTCATCTATGCCGCGATTACGGCGGTGTGTCTCTACCTTTGCTTTATCGCCGTTACCAAGCACGTATTTTTTCTGATAGCGGTATTCCTGCCGCCGGGATTACTGACGGGGTTTTTCGCCTTCCCGTGGGGACGCGACCAGCCGACGGAAATCTGGGCGCTGGCCAAAATCAGGTTCTTGTTTAAACCCCGGCGGCGTGTTTGGGACCAAAGCGGCCAACAGGAGCTTGTAACTATCACGGCGCCCAAAACACTTGAGGTCAACTACACGAACGGCCTCAGTCAAACCGAGGTCCGGAGCCGCCTCAGGGCACTTGCGGACACTATCGATACACGCGGGTGGGCGATCAAGAACGTCACGAACGGTATCTACCAGTCGCCCCTGACCGGAGGCACAGGCTCGGAACGGCTACTCGACATCAGCACACTGCCGCAGGCCATTCGGACTATCGATGATCGCGGCGCAAACGACATGCTGGACGAGTCTACCAGTTCGGTAGCACAGAACTTCAACTCCATGATGAAGCAATCGGACCAGGCACACCGGCAGCGGGTCGTGCAGTCAATGACACCACCAGGCCCCGTAACAAACCCGCCGGCCGCACTTGCCCAACCGGGGCCGCAGCTACCCCCACCGCTTGCCGCCAGGCAAGCGCCAACTCCTCCCCCAAATGATTACTGGTTTATGGGTCAACCGCCGGCTGCTCCGACGGCACCAATGGCACAACCCCAAGTAGTTACACCCGGGCCCAGCTTGCCCCCAATCGGCATGGCCGTACCAAGCCAGGAAGAAAGGGCGCTAGCTGATAAACTTCGTGAACAGGCAAATACTCAAAGTACCTCCCATGCGCACGTGCATACCGTCTTGCCGCTTGCCGATCAGCAAGCTCTGGCGCGCCAGGCTGCCGAAGCCGCCGCAACCGCCAAGGCCAAGGCTGAACAGGCAGCAATGACACAACAACCTGACCCTGCTATAATTGCACTTGCTAGTAACAACGATCTCAATGTGGCTACTATTGCTCGTCAGGCCAACCGACAGAACCAGCATCCGCCCGACGATGAAGTAGTAATAGCACTTCACTAGCGGTAGGGCAGTCACACTGAGATTGCTTTAATGGTGGGAATTAGACTAATGAATCCTTCAGCCCCATATCCGCCACCCCCGCGCGCCAATGGCATACCGCCGAATGTTGGGGCCGCACCGGCACCATATCAGCAGCTGCCATACGCGGCCGGACCAGTCGCACAGGCACCGACCTATGCGCAAGTTATGCACCAGGAAGCCGCCCAGGCCCAGCAGCAACCAGCACCGCCCGGCGCCCCGCAACCGCCGCAAGGCGCCCAGGGCCGACCCCCGCAACCGCGACGAACAAATCCTAACAGCACGCAGAACACCCTGCAGATTGCCGAAGTCCGTGACGGTATCGTGATCATGAACGACGGCTCATTCCGCTCTGTCGTCATGGTCAAGAGCATTAACTTCGACCTCATGAGCCAGCAGGAGCAGGAGGCGGTCGAGTACAGCTTACCAGGGTTTTTTGAACTCGCTCTATTTCCCGGTACAGATTTTTATTCGCTCGCAGCACGTCGATTTGGAGCCCTACATCGAAAAGCTCGATAAAATCCGCACCGAGCACGACAACATGCTACTGGCACTGCTGATGGACGACTACATCGGCTACATCGACCAGCTTAGCCAGCAGACGAACATCATGGATAAGAAGTTTTATCTCGTTATTCCGTTCTTCCCGGTCACTGGATGCACAGAAGGCGCTGACGCAGAGCAAGAACTTCTTCAGCGGGGTCGCGCAGCTCTTCAACAACCGCGAAGAGCACGTCGTCATCAATGAAGCCGACCTGCAAAAAGCCAAAGACGAGCTACGCAACCGTGTGCAGGCCGTGCTCGGCGGGTCTCATGCAGTGCGGCATCCAGGGTCTGCCGCTGGATACGCAGGAGCTCATCGAGCTGTACTACGACACCTACAACCCCGACACCGCTACCCGCCAGCAGCTTAAGAACTTCGATGACCTGACGGCCGATGTCGTCACCAAGGGCCGAGGCAACGCGCCGCAAGCCCATTTGCAAAGGGAGCTGCAGTAATGGCTACGGCAAGAAAAAGCCGCTGCGACCCGGTCGCCATCGCCCAGGCAGCAGCAGGCCCGCGAACAGCAGAAGTCAGCGCCGCTTTCCAGAAGGGCATTACCGCGCTGCGGGACTTTATCGCTCCGAGCTCGATAGAGTTCAAGGGCACGCTACTTCCAGCTCGGCACCCGCTATGCCCGGACCTACTACGTCTACGGTTATCCGCGGCAAATTCTATACCGGCTGGCTCAGCAGCATGGTCAACCTCGACGAAGTCATCGATATGTCATTTATGTCTATCCGGTAGAGAGCCAGGTGGTGCTCGAAAACCTGCGTAAAAAAGTAACCCAACTGGAAGCCGGTATTCAGATCGACTCCGAAAAAGGCCGGGTGCGCGACCCGCGGCAAAGCAAGCCGCCATCACGGACGCCGAGGAAATGCGCGACAAGCTGCAGGTCGGTGAGGAGCGCTTCTTCCGCTTCGGCCTGTACTTCACGCTCTACGCCGGCAGCATCGAGGAGCTGGAGTTTATTTCAGCACAAGGTCGAGTCGCTGCTCGGCCAACAGCTGGTCTACAGCAAGGCCGGCCTCTCAGCAGCAGGAGCAGGGGCTCAACAGCACCGTGCCGCAGCTGGTCGACCAATTGCAAATCCGCCGCAACATGAGCACCGGCGCGCTCAGCACCAGCTTCCCGTTTACTTCAGCGGACCTGAGCCAGGACAACGGCATCCTGTATGGCATCAACATGCATAACTCCGGGCTGGTTATTTTCGACCGCTTCACGCTGGAAAACGGCAATTCAGTGGTATTCGCCAAGTCCGGCGCCGGCAAGAGCTTCACCGTCAAGCTGGAGGCGCTGCGCAGCATGATGTTCGGTACCGAAATCTTCATTATCGACCCGGAGAACGAGTACCAGCGCATGTGTGACGCCGTGGCCGGCGCGTACGTGCGCCTGAGCCTGAATTCAGGCCACCCGCATTAATCCGTTCGACTTGCCGCATGTCGTCGACACCGAAGAAGCCGACAACGCCCTGCGCAGCAACCTTATCACCCTGCACGGGCTGTTGCGCCTGATGATGGGCGGGGCCCAGACCCAGATGGTCGGCGGCAACAGCACGCTCATGCCGGCGCTGAGCGCCGATCGAGGAGGCCGACCTCGATGCCGCGCTCATCGAGACCTATGCCAAAGCCGGCATCACCAACGACCCGTTGACGCACACCGCCATGCCGCCGACCATCGCCGACCTGTACGACACGCTGCTGCACATGGGCGGCACCGGCCCGCAGCTGGCGCAGCGGCTGCGCAAATACACTCAGCGGTACGTTCGCCGGCATTTTCTCGCCAGCAAAGCAACATCGACATTAACAACCCGATGGTCGTCTTCAACATGCGCGACCTAGAGGATGAACTGCGCCCGGTCGCCATGTACATCGTGCTGAACTACATCTGGAACAAGACCAAGAGCGACCAGAAACGGCGCATTCTGGTCGTTGACGAGGCCTGGCAGCTGATGAAGTACGAAGACTCGGCCAACTTCCTGTTCAGCCTCGCCAAACGGGCCCGCAAGTATAACCTCGGCATCACCACTATTACGCAGGACGTGGAAGACTTTATGGGTTCGCGCATGGGCCGCGCCATCGTCGCCAACGCCAGTCATGCAGTTTCTGCTCAAGCAGTCGCCGTCGGCAGTCGATGTCCTCGACCGACGTGTTTAAACTGACTACCGAGGAAAAGCAACGGCTCAGCCAATTCCCGGTGGGGCAGGGACTGTTCTTTGCCGGCCAAAACCACGTCCACATCCAGGTTGTTGCCAGCCCGACCGAAACCGGCCTTATCACGACCAACCCCGAACAGGTGCAGCAATTGAACGCGCAGGCGCAAGCAAGGGATAGCGGCGTTCCGATGCCAGGCAATTACACTCAGCCCCAAGGCACGATCGATCTATCGAATCGTTTGGCGCCCGGAGTATAAAACTTAAGATTAAACAAATTCTGAAAAAAACATGGCGACCACAGGCTTACAGGATAGTGACGAGGAAGAGAAAACCGGACTTTCTCCCGCAAATCAGGCGCTCGATGATCAGCGCAAGGAAGCGGCCGGCGAAACGCCGGGACAGCAGGCCCAGACCGACCAACTGAATGCCGCCTATCGCGCCCCCTCCGCGGAAGGGCACGGTGCCGATCGCGGGCCGGGCGCCAAGGGCGAAAGCGCGTCCGCCAAAGCAACCAAAGCCGTTAAACAAGCCGCCGATACGGTGGGAAAGGGCTTCTCGCCGGAATACGCCGTCGCGTCAAAAGCCGTAGGTACGGCCGGAAAAGTTAAATCGTTCGTCCTCGGCAATAGTAAGTCCGAACATAGAAACCGCCTGATCAGCGCCGGTCTGATAACCGTCCTGGTGGCCGGCGGCGCTCTCATCGGATCGAACTGGCTACTCGAACATGAGTTCCTTAAGTTTCAGGCATTAATCGAACAGGAGGAGCTGAAACTTCTCGAAGACGGCGAAAAACACGCCCTGCAGAAAGTCGGTGACAAAGTCATAGGCGGCGCCAAGGACACCGAGCAGGCGAAGGAGGATGAGCAGGGCGAAAAGGGAGATCCGCTCAGTGAAGATATAGATGCCGAAGCCAGCGATCCGCACGCAATCGACACTTTTCTGGAAGAAAAAGGCCTGACCCCGGTATACGACGGCAAAAACCTGGTGGATATCCAAGATTCGAGCGGACAAAGCGTGGTACCGGAAGATGGAGAATTTTCAGACTTTCTTAACGAACTCACCCAAGAGGACGTCATAAAGACCGGAGCACCTATCGCCGTAAGCGATGCGGGCGCA
Source organism: Candidatus Saccharimonadia bacterium (assembly GCA_963810525.1). GTDB lineage: Bacteria > Patescibacteriota > Saccharimonadia > Saccharimonadales > UBA4665 > JAICLK01. Next base: position 424,736 of record CAWENB010000003.1, on the reverse strand, counting down.
GAACTGGATGTCTTCCCCGAGAGCGATCCCGACAGCAACAGCACCGACGAAACTACCATACAGAAAGAGCTCACCAAAGATATTGACCAGGGCGCCACAGATAACCCGGTTGCCCAGGGTAACGCCTCGGAGACCGAGCAGGAACCCCAGCAAACCAACAATCAAAACACCAATGCCAGTAATGCGTCCGCGGTCAATTCGGAATCACAAGCCAGCGGCCCGCTTGAGGAGGGCATTAAGGCCGCGGACGCGGCGGCGGCTGAAGGCGCCACGGCGGCCACGGCGGTGTCGACTGGTGTCAGTGCCTTCAAGGCCAAACTAGGCGCCAGCTTCACCGACAAGTTCGCCATCACCGGCATGATTACCATGTTCTGCACCTTCGAAAAGGCCATTCAGACAGCTTCCAACGATCGGATACCAACCATTATGGGAATGTTGATGCGCAACGGTGGACTTGGTTTGGCATTCGGCGACCACCAGAAAAACAGCGGCGGCGGACCGGCCAACGTGCCGGTACTGAAGAGCGAGCAGGTGAAGGCGTTTATGGACATCGTGGTTAACAATCCCAATAAGGTCACCCCCACCTCATCCAATCCGGACCCACAGGAAAACATGCCGCCAGAAAGGTCGGCTGAGCTGGCCGCTGCCGAGGGCCGGCCGGTCACCAACACCACCAACCCCACCACAGCCAACTACACCCCCGCATTGACCGCGGCGGCAACTCCTTCCAAAAATGCAGGCCAACAAATCGTCGACCTTATGGCGACATTTATGCGGGATACCGGCTTGTCGTTTGCGTGCAGCGTACTCACTAGCACGTTTGGGGTGTTTTTCCAGTTAGCGGCAGGTCTCGGGCAGTTAATCGCCAGTATCGGCAGCTTCGGCGCCGATGACGCGGCCGTGCTTGCCGTCAACGTAGCCCTCCAACAATTCCTATTCAATTACGTCCTGCCGCAGGCAATCGCATATTTCACCAATTTAGGTGTCGGGCTGACTTACCCGGTGCAGTTTATAAATAATATGGGCGCCGGCGTCAACCTGCTTGGCGGATCGACGGCACGCTACGAAGGAGCGATGCCACTCACCCACGACAAAGATAAAACCCTTGAAGGGCAAATAGCCCGGGAGCAATTTATCGAGGAGCAGCACCAGCCTCTCATGTACCGCGCCTTCGCCGTAGACAACCCGTACTCCATAACCTCACACCTCATAGAAGATCTACCCACACCGACCTACGGGGGTGTATTCGCCAGCGTTTCCGACTATTTCGTATCTCTGCCATCCATTATGGGCCACGTCTTTTCAGACATAACCTCACCGCGGGCTTTCGCCGACTCCGGCACGCAGCTGAACCCGAACACCATGTCAATCACCCAATACCACGCCACGTTCAGCTACGACCCGAAAGCTAACGAGTACTACCTGCGCGACCCGAGCCACAACCCCGAAGCCACCGTGTCCGTCGACGGTAAATCGGCGACCCGCATCCAAATGCTCGGCGATCCGTACGCCTACGCGCTCAACCAGAGCGGTGATCCCGATAATAACGACTTACTACACTGCTTCGTCGACAGCCCCCTACAATTGACCGACATGGCCGGCGGCAACCCGGCCCAGCAATATTGTGGCGCCCTCGGGTCTTATGATTATGCTGACGACGATCCATCGAAGCTCGGCCTGCCGAACGATCAGACAGTTGTAAAACTATACTGCAACTACTTCGGTAACCCGCCGGACTGCGCCAATATAGTGACGCCACAGGTCCACGACGATGTTGACCACTACAGCCAATACCTTGGTTATAAGGCTGCCATGGATGCCTGGAAAGGAATCGCGAGTGCGAACTAAAATTCTCAGCCTATTCATAATGGTCGTATTTGTACTCTGTTCCGTTACCGGACAGGTTTTTGCGAATACACTCGAGCAACAGCAACGACTCGGCCTGAGCTCGCCGTGGTACTGGCCGGACCTGGGTTGTGTCGGCGGCGTTCCAACCGGCAGCACCTCAACCAGTGCAACCGGTACTAATGTCAAAATCGCCTTCAACTTTTTTGTCGCCAACGGCTTTAGCGCCACACAGGCTGCCGGTATACTCGGCAACCTCATGGAGGAATCGGGCCCAAGCCTAAGCACCACCGTCACCAATAGCATCGGCGCGTACGGCATCGCGCAATGGACGCCGGCGAGCGGCCGGTTAACGCAAATGCGATTATGGGTGGCCTCAAAGAACGGCAACCCGGCTACCCTTGGCGGCCAGACCGGCCAGCCGGTTGGGCAACTGGATTACATTATGTACGAGCTCAACAACAACTACACCAACGTCCGCGATTTCATCAAACGCTCTTCCGACCTTAACGCCATCGTCAACGAATGGAATATGTATTATGAAATATCCGGAGCGTCCGACTCGCCGCGGCTGGCCTACGCCCAGACGGCCCTAAGTCAGAACGGCGGCCAAGCCGCTGCCGGAACCGGAACCGCTGCTTCGAATATCAGCGACTGCTCGGGCTCAGCCGCGCCGCCCGGCCAGTGCGCAAATCCATTCCGCGATATCCGGAATCTGCGGCCGGAACGGATTGACCAGGGCGTCGACTATGCCGGTACCGGCCCGGTCTACGCCATATGCAGCGGCACAATCACTAACATCAGCGGGGAAGGCGGCTGGGCTTATGGTGGCGGCGATTCGTTTATTACCGTCCAGTTCAACTATAAAGGCCACAACCTAACCTCATACGTGGCCGAGGGCTGCGCGCCCGCCGTAAAAGTCGGTGACCAAGTCACGACCAGCACAAAAATCTGCACACTGCTCTGTGAATCCGACAGCGGTGCAGCTGCGAGCATAAACAGTTGCAGTGGTATTGAAACCGGCTGGGCGCCGACGCCAATTGTCGGCACCAAACCCATTGCGCAGGATTACGGCGGCAACGGTTGCTGCTCCACCACGGCCGGCGTCAGCTACAACCGGCTCCTGACGTCGCTCGGTGCGCCAGCCGGAATCCTGACCAATAATCCACCCATCGGTAGCGCGTTACCGTCATACTACCCATAAGAGGAGACTTGCATATGGACTATGGAGACACCCGGAATACGAAGAGATTGAAAATTATCATCGCGGCCGGTATCTTGCTATTCCTGGGAATCGTAGCCCTCACCATAGGGAACCTGAAAGGGAACAATCAAACTAATCAAGCGCTGTCGGGCGGAAAACAAACCACCGGGCAGTCGGCGGATGTAGTCCTCAATTTCGGCAACCAAATCGACACCCAGAACGTGACCGTGCTTTTCAACAATAAAACCTACCCCCCGCAACAAGTCACCAACCAGGAATGGACGTTCGGGCTTAATCCGGGCACATACACCCTGACCGCGAGTGACACGGGTTATAAGCAGTTCTCGACGTCGTTTACCGCAGTATCCGGACAACAAACGCTTATTAACGTCAGCCTGCAACCACTGTCCGCTCCCTCACCGATAGCCGACATCAGCCAGGTATCGATGGGATCCGGCGGCAGCGGCTCTTTAGCGGATCAGATCTCACCGGCTTCCACCATCACCCAGGCACAGTATTTCTACGGCAACACCTGGGCGGTTCTGACCATAAACACCCATAACGGTATCGGCATTGCCTATGTCATTGCTCAGTATGACCTAACGAAGGGGAGATGGGTTATCGCGTACGGGCCGGATGACGATTTCGAGGAGAGTGCTTTGCAGCAATTGCCAAGCGATGTACAGTCATATGTAAATGCCAACTTCTACGTGGAACAGGGGGGTACGTAATGGACACCAGCAATAGAAACCTTAGAATACTAGTAACATTATTCGGTCTGTTTTTCGTCGTGCTAGTCCTGTTTAGTATTCGTAACTGGTTGAATAGCCGGCCACTGCAGCAGGTGACGGTGCCCTCCTCACTCGCGTCAGCCACGGCGTTCGGTCCGGATTCGCTTGTGTATGCTAACGGGCAGGCGCTCGACGCCTATAACTATACGAGTGGTGTCACAACCCCTTTGAGCACAACCGGAACCGGGATAGGCACGATCGACACGGTATCCGTCTCCCCGAATGATAAGTACGTGGTATTTCACGACGAACACGTCGACCCGGCCGGAAGCATGGCGACACAGTTGAGATCTCAAGGACTTAGTCTTTCTGCCGACTACTGGTGGTTGTTTGACACCCAAAACAAGACGTTCCTTCCGTTGCCACAAGGCGCCCTTCTAGCAAAAGTTGACAACAGTAACGTCTACACCCTGACCTATGGCAGTTCAGGCGAATCAATAACCACCTATCAAGCCTCCAACCTCCAAAAAACCAACTCCACAGCCATAACCGGCAGCAGCAACTTCATCCCAATCAAGGGTGGATTCCTTTTACAAACAGGGGATAACAGGGTTCTGTTGACCACGAATGGTGTTGTTAGTAACCAACTGCTTACCGGTGCTACTTTGATCGGTGCTACAGCGGATGGTCAAACCGGTTTAGCCGTGGTGAGTCAGAACGGTTCGCGCAATTTGGTCTCGTTTAACACACAGGGTGCCACTACCACTATCGCCAGCGGGATCGTCAATCTACCAGCATGGCTGAGTTCTGACGATATGGCACTATACTTAAATAACCGGGGGGGAATCTATAGCTACAACGTAGCGACCAAACAATCGAAGCGGTGGGTATTAAGCAGCTCGACCGGTGCAAATACCGATAATGTACAGCTGACCGCACTCCTGAATGATTCAACGGCGTTGATACGGGGATCATCGAATGGCTATTACCTTGTCGGTAAAAATCTTTCGTCAAATACCATCAACTAGAGATGCTGACTGTCAGTACGGTTAGCTTTCTGTACCCAACGGGATGACGTTTGCCGCTTTGGCAAAGTTTTTGACGACAATGTCGGCGTCGGTCGTGGTTATAAATGTCTGGTACGTTTGCAGGTGAGTAGTGAGGGCATGGCGGCGACGGCCGTCGAGTTCACTAAAGACATCATCAAGCAAAAGCAGGGGTGTGGTACCGCGAGCTTGCTCAAGTAGCTGCAGCTCGATAATCTTGAGCATCAATATTAGGCTTCGGGTTTCGCCGCGCGAAGCCGTTTCTTCGGCCGGATGCCCGTTAAGTTGGATGCGGACATCATCCCGGTGCGGGCCCGAGCTCGTAAAGCCGAGCATGTGGTCGCGCTCAACCGACGCCTCCAAGCGCTTAAACAGGCTTGTTTCGTACTGGTCAATCGAGCAGGACGAGTGATAATTTATCACTACCTTGGCATCGGAACTCGATAGAGTTTGATAAATTTCGGGGGCGAGTTCGTTGATTTGCCCGACAACCTTCAGTCGTTCGGCAGCCATCTTGCCCCCCAGTTCACTGAGACGCAGGTTCCATACAAAAATCTGGTCGTGCGGCGGGGTACTCGTGTTCTTAAGCAACGCATTGCGTTGGGCAAGTGTCCGCCGGTAGTTGCGGCGAACAGCCCCGTATCCGGGCACTGTCTGCTCCAGCACCTCATCCATGAAGCTGCGCCGGGCCTCCGGAGAGCCGGTTAGTAGTAGCAGGTGGTTTGGTTCGAACAGCACGGTCGGTATGGTTTTCTGTAGGCTTAAGCGCAAGAAAAGGCGACCATCTATCTCGAAACTCTTTTTGGTCGTATCGTCCTTTTCGAGCTTAACAACCCGTTCACCGTCTGACGTGAGGGCATCGAGCCGCGCCCAGGGACTGCCGAGTCGCACCAGCTCCGTGTCTTTGGCACGGAATGAACCGCCATGTGCCGTTACCAGCACCGCTTCCAATAGGTTGGTCTTGCCGCTGGCGTTCGGCCCGACAATAATATTTACCCCGTCCCCAAATTCAAACGACTCGTCCAGATACGAGCGGAAGTTTTGCAGCCGGATACTATCGAGCATATTAATTAATCTTAACAGTGAAAGGGCAGGAGACCGATAATCACCAGTCCCGTATCGTTAGCCACCTTAAGCCCTAGCTTTTAAGCGGCATGATGATATGCAGGTAATCATCCTGGGTGGGGTCTTTCAGGAGAGTCGGTTCGAGTTTGCCATTGAAACAAAAATCTACGTTCTCGCCATCAAGTGCATGCAGGGCGTCAAGCAAATACCGCGAATTAAGCGTAATACTACCGCCACCCGACATGACACCCTCGGCGCGCGCCGTATTCTCACCGAGCTGCGAAGCGATCGAGTGGATACTTAAACTATTGGATGCCTCGTCGACCTGCACCGTCACACTACCAGCGCTCTCACGGGCAAATAGACTGGACACCTTGGTCACATTGAGCAGGTCAGCCCGCTTAAGATTGGCTTTGGTAGCAAATTTTTCAGGAACAAGCTTCCGGTAGTCCGGGTATTTGCCGTCAATAAGCCGCGCTACCAGGTCAACGTCTCCAACCTGGAACAGCACCTGCTGGCCGTCATGAGTTACCCGAACGTCTTCGTTAAAATCCGACACGATCCTCAGTAAATCCTGCATTGCAGTCGCCGGCACCAATAACTGTACCTCTTCTTTGTTTGCACCAAGCATCTTTTCCGCGAGCCGATAACTGTCGGTCGCCGCCATATAAAGCTTCCCCTCGACCGTATGGAACAAAACTCCGGTCAGCACCGGCCGCGACTCATCCCCCGAGGCAGCCCCGACAACTTGCTGTAGCCCCTTCTTGAGCACACCGCCGGAAATCGACCACGACTTGCCGTCCGCAATCGCCGGCATAACCGGAAAATCATCAGCCGCCATACCGTTTACGACGGATTTGTATTGATCGGTTGTGATATGCAGTTTTGTTTCCTCCAGTTCGAGACTGATAACTCCGGCCGGCAAACTACCCACAAAATCCTGCATAAGCCGGGCGGGGACGGTCACCGAACCCTCTTCGCCAACTTTGGCGCCGATATAATGCGTGATGGCGATATCGAGGTTAGTGGCAGCGATGCTCAGTCTATTGTTCACCGTCTTGATGAGTATATTCGATAGTATCGGCAGTGTGCCGCGCGTATTAGCAACCCGGGCAACGGTACTGAGTGCTCGGTTCAAATTTTCTTGGGTAACCTGCAGTTTCATGAGTTATGCTCCTTGTCGCTTACTTTCTTTAATTTATTTATTGTAGTTATTATTAATGTATGTGGAAAATGAGTATAAATATGGGAATAACAGTGGTCTGCCGGGGCTGAAATATGCGAAAAAATGTGCGCAAAAACGAGTACACAAACTGCGCAAAAAACGATGCACCTGGGTAAAACTCAAAATGTACCCACGGTTAAATATGGATAAGTGTGCGGGCTTAACACACCAAAGCCGCAGCTTTCGAACAGGTTTTCCGCAGGTTGTGGATTGCGCTAAAAGGTGGTTTTTAGGCATAGAGCCGCTCACGGATTTCCTTTACCGCTTCCTGGATATTTGGGTCGATGTGCTGTTCGCGCTCGATCTTATCAATAGAGTGGATGGCGGTCGTGTGGTCCTTGCGGCCGAGCTCCCGGGCGATCTTGGGGAAACTGAGGTGGAGTTCGCTGCGCAGCATATACATGGCGATTTGGCGCGGCACAACAATGTCTTTGTCGCGTTTGGGTCCCAGCAGGTCTTCCAGTGAAATTTGGAAATGCCGCGCGGTTTTTTCGACGATTTGCCGGGCGCTCAGATGTTTCGGGCGGGTTTTAATGGTGCCGAGTAGGTTGGTGGCGATGGCGATGTCCGGATCCAGGCCGCGCATCTCACAGAAGGCTAAGAGCTGGTTCAGGGCACCCTCAAGCTCGCGGATATTGGTCTGCACAAGGTTTGCCAGAAATTCAGTCACGTCGGCTGGCAGATTGATCTCATGGCTGTTGGCCTTGGTCTTGATGATGGCACACCGGGTTTCAAAATCGGGCGTCTGCATGTCGATAGTCATGCCCCAGGCGAAGCGGCTGCGCAGCCGCTCTTCGAGGGTAGGGATGTCGCGTGGCGGCTTATCGCTGCTGATGAGGATTTGCCTGTTAGCCTGATGGAGGGCGTTAAAGGTATGGAAAAATTCCTCCTGGATCTTTTCTTTGCCGGCAATAAATTGGATATCGTCAACAATCAGCACATCTGCACTGCGGTAATGTTTTGCGAAGTCTGTGGTTTTTTTAAAACGCAGGGCATCGACAAATTCTTGGACGAATTGCTCGGTCGAGGCGTACACGATCCGGGTGTCCGATCGGTGGGCGAGCAACTCATTACCAACGGCTTGAATAAGGTGAGTTTTGCCGATACCGACGCCGCCATACAAAAATAACGGGTTGTATTTCGTGCCGGGCGTTACAGCAACCGCCTGGCAGGCGGCATACGCCAGCTCATTGCCGGCGCCGACAATGAAATTCTCAAAGATATAGCGTTCGTTTAATCCTTGCCGGTAGTTGTGGGTAAGGGAATTGACTTCGCGCGCCCGGACGGTTACGGTCGGTGCCGCATCAATTACGCGTTCACTGGCGGTGGTGGAAGCTGGGACTGGTGAATCGACAGGGGAGTTTCCCCGGGGGGTTTGGAAGATTTTGTAGTCAACCCGTACGATTTCGATGCCGTTTTTTCGGAGCGTCTCAGTAATGAGGTCATTATATTTTTTCTCGAGCTGCTGCTTGATAAAGACGTTTGATACGCCAATGACCACCACGCCGCCATCGTTCCCTAAAAGCTGGGTATTCTTAAACCATGTGACGAAGTTCCCGCGTGAGATGGAGAGCTCGATTTCTCCCAGCACGGCTTGCCACAAATTAGTCGTTTGCATAAAAAATAATCCCTCACTTTTATCCAGCGCTTCCCGTTCGCACTAAGTATGTCTTAGCGAGCGCTCGGGCCGGTTTGGCGCGTACACGACTCACTATACCTGTTCCAATGAAACTTTTCCACAGTAAGTAGTATTTCGTCAAAAATATGGTAAACCTCGAGTTCGGTTATACACAGCCCGATTTTTCATCTTAAAACCTGTGGATATTGCTTGGAGAAAAGTGGAAAACTTGCTAGAATTGGTAGGTTAAATATTGTCAAAACTACGCCGTTCCTGTAGTGGACGGGCAGGGTGCGCGCTCTAGGTGGTAGAGCTGGTGGCGACTGCCCCAAAGCGTACGAGTGCTTGACGTAACAAGGAATACATATGCCGAAACGAACTTATCAACCAAAAAAACGCCAGCGTTCCCGTGAGCATGGCTTTATGAAGCGTATGGCTAACAAGGCTGGGCGCGCCGTGTTGCGCCGCCGCCGCAACAAGGGCCGCGCGCGCTTGTCGCACTAAGTAAGCAGCAAACGATAGTCGGGAACTAACGGGGGTGCTGGTTTCCGGCCGTCGTTTCATATAACCTACATAGTATGATTGGACGTGAGCACCGGTTTCATGGATATGGCAGCCTGCGTTACGTTTATAGGAATGGCCGAGTGGTACGCGGGCCGCTCTGCACACTCAAGTATGTCCGCAATAACCGCGGTAACGGTTACCGCTTGGCTGTTGTTGTCAGTAAGAAGGTAAGCAAGTCGGCTGTGGTACGGAATCGGATCCGTCGGCGCATTTACGAGACGGTACGGGAGCATATCATCCCGACCGAACCCTATGATCTAGTATGTAATGTCTATAGCGATCGGCTGGCCACTTGTCCAACTGCCGAACTGGAAAGGGCCACTGTGGCCAAACTCCGGGCCGCGCACATCGGGCTAAAACAGGGCAAGCGCCGCCGGCCTCGTGCTATAGTAGACACCAAGGAGAAGAAGCTAGCGTGAATTTGTTTACGACCCTTATCGTCAGGCCGATATTCAACCTGTTGGTAGCTATCTACGCACTTATTCCGGGCCACAACTTCGGCCTGGCTATTATTATCTTTACGATTATTGTTCGCCTGCTAATGTGGCCGCTCCTCAAGAAACAGCTGCACCAAACCCGTTTAATGCGCGAATTGCAGCCGGAACTCAAGAAGATCAAGGCAGCCTCGAAAGGTAACCGGCAGCAGGAACAGCAGATGGTGATGGAATTATACAAAGAGCGCGGCATAAATCCGGTCGGATCCCTCGGTGTATTGGTGTTGCAGCTACCGATTTTGCTGGGACTCTATAGCGGCCTGCGCCGGGTAGTAGAAGACCCGCACCAACTCGTCACGTTTTCATATCCCTTTGTCAGGCACCTGGTTTGGATTCAGCACCTGCAGGGCAATCTCAAGAGTTTTGATCACACGCTGTTCGGTGTAGTTGACCTGACGCGTGCTGCGCTTGGTCCGGCCGGGGTGTACTGGCCGGCTATGATTATCGTGATTGGCAGCGCCGTGGTGCAGTATTACCAGGGCAGGCAGTTGATGGCCACCAACAAGGATGCTAAGGGCTTGCGTGCGATACTGAAAGAGGCCGGAAACGGCAAACAGGCCGACCAGGCCGACATCAATGCGGCGGTCGGGAAGAGTACCCAGTTCCTGCTGCCGGTCATGATTTTCTTCTTTACGGTTAATATTGCCTCGGCCTTAAGTTTGTACTGGTTGGTGAGCGGGCTCGTCGCCTATATTCAGCAGTCGCTCATTCTTCGTGAAGACACGACCGAAATGGAAGCATTTATCGACAAGCCGGCTTCAACCGGGGGACAGTCCCAGAAAACGGACAAAAAAGATATTTCTAAGATTGCCGAAGCCGAAGTAGTGAGCCAGCCGGATACGCCAAAACCAAAAGCCAAAAAGAAAAAGTCTTCGGGTAAAAAGCACAAGAGGAGGAAATAATGGAAGAGTCAATCCTATTTGCTAAAAAGTTTATCGAAGACCTGCTGTCGTTTTTCGGACTTAATATCGACGTCTATGCGACCAGTGATGATGAAGTCATTGAGCTCGACATTCCGTCAACTCACCTCAACGGCTTTCTCATCGGTCAGCGCGGTGAAAACATGCGGGCTATACAGTTTCTGGTGAGTAATGCACTCAAGAATAATGGACATGAACATACTCGCGTGAACGTCGATGTGGCGGATTATAAGCGTCAGCGGGCTGACCGGTTAGTGCAAAAGGCCGAAGGCTGGATTAAAAAGGTGCGAGAGAGTGCGGAACCGATGGAGTTGAACCCCATGAACGCCGCCGATCGACGTGTCGTGCATAAGGTGGCGGCAGAGCAGGGGATTGAGAGTGATTCGATCGGCGAAGGTCGCGAGCGCCGCATCGTGCTAAAACCTATAAAAGAATAATAAACATATAAAAGCAAATTCTTACATATCGTGTTCGCAATTTGTTTAATAACGGGGGACTCGTTTGTTCGCTGCGCGTTCGGGCGTGGTAGATTTGTTCGGCGAGACACGGTTGGCGGGATTATTCGCCAAGCGCGCGCTTATATACGCCAAGCGTCTGCTCCGCCATACGACGCCAGGAATATTTTTTAACTTGTTTTTTGCCGGCGTCGATAAGCTTGCTCCGTAAAGCTGGTTTATCGAGTACTTCGCCGATGGCTTTTGCCATCGCTTCCACATCGGTCGGGTCAAAGTAATGGGCTCCATCGCCGTAAATTTCAGGCAGGCAGGTTGCATTGGAGCTGACGACCGGCGCACCGTGCGCCATGGCCTCGAGTCCGGGAAGCCCGAATCCTTCGCTGAGCGACGGGAAGATATATGCCGCGCAATGCTCGTACAACCAGCGTAACTGGCCGTCGGTTATGAAATCGGTGAAATGCACATCGGGTATGCCCTTCCGGCTGGTTTCACGCTCGTGTCGTCGGTATAACACATCCTTTTTCCCGGCCAATACTAAGTGTAAATCGGGGTGGGTTTGCTTTATTATTGCAAAGGCTTCAATGAGCCGCTCCAGGTTTTTGTGCGGGCTTGGCCGGCCAACGTACATGATAAAGCGCTTATCTTCAAATTCGTCAATCGGTTCGGGCGTATCGCCAATGGAGTCCCCCGCTTCGTACGTGACGGTTATCTTACGGCTATTGGTGCTGAGGGCCCGGGCCACGTCGTCCTTCACGAACTCGCTCGGGGTGATTAAAGTGACGGATTTGCGGGCGGCAATGATATTGACCCACCTATAAACCCACTGCTTGAATTTGAAGACAAGGGGGTTCTTGCTGGGGTTTGTGAAGCGGAGGGTGGTCAAGTCCTGCATAGTGGTAACGACCTTGCCGTGATAAAAAATCGGCTGCTGCACCATCGGGAAATGTACGAGATCGGGTTGTAGCTCAAGGATTTGCCAGAGCAGACTGGTCTGTTCGGCGATGGTAAATTCTTTGGCCTGGGTTGCGATCTTACTGAATTGTTTGTTGCTTGGCTGCCAACTCTCGAGATCTTGAGGTTTCAGGAGTACTAGGTAGCGGTGCGTTGGGTCAGTGTCTACCTCTTGCAGATAATGCAGGAGGCGTTCCACGTAGCGGCCGGTGGATGTTCTGAGCTCCCGTGCGTCAATGACGATCTTTTTCATGTCTTCTTATGGAGTATTGTATATCAACGGCCGGTGCGCTGCTTTACTTTATACTGCAGACCATCGGCAACGCGGCCGTGGTATTATAAATGGACAACATGAGTAGTGACGGTAGCGGCAACGACGGTGTGGGTGAATTGGTGGGGCAGATCCAGAAGAACCCGCTAATGGCATTTATGGCTTCGACCCGGCCGGCTGCAGTGGTCAGGCGAAGGCTCAAAACGAAAGCCGGCAAGCGATTTGGCCGGTTTATTTTTGTGGCAGCGGCTGCGGTCATTGCCAGCCAGCTCATGCTGACGTTTTGCCTGGGCGTGCTACGTTTGACGGCCGGGAAATCGGCGGTGGCGGCGTGGCTGACAGGCGCGATCGTCAGCTATGTGCTGAGTCGCTGGGCCTGGGAGCGCAAGGGTCGTCCGCAATTGTTCAAGGAGACGCTCCCCTTTTTGTTTGTGTCGCTGATTGCGGCAACCGTATTGACGCTATCGGCCAAGTTCGCCAACCAGCAGGCGCTCGCCATGGGTTTTAATCATCAGCAGCAGGTACTGTTCGTGGACGTGGCCTATCTTATCGCCAACTGCGTGACATTTGTCATGCGGTTTATTATCCTGCACTTTATACTTTTCGCCGACACGCGCGCCCGGCGCACCGGTGAAAACGGTCTCGGTTTTTGATGCGTTTCTAGCTTTCGCGCCACCAGGTTCTGAGAATAACACCGGCGAAGTGAAGACCGTAAAAGAAATTGTGCCCTTTCTTACTTTCCCCGACCCGGCGTTTGTGAATAGTGGCGGGTACCTCTTTGTATGTAAATCCATGCGCAAGTACGCCTATCAGGAGCTCGGATGACTGATACTGCGGCTGCTCGAGGCGAACCGCACCGGTGACCGCGGCCCGCATGGCCCGCAGGCCGAATGACGGATCGGTTACTCGCTGCCAGACCATAAGGCTGATGAGCAGGGCGAAGACGCGCACGCCCGCGCGGCGCACCGGGTCTTTGGTTTCTTCGGAGCCAAGCTGCCGGGAACCGCTGACAAAATCCGCTTCGCCATCCACGACGGGCTTGAGGACCCGCTCCATTTCTTTTGGATTGTACTGGCCATCCGCGTCGGTGCTGACAATGTAGTCCGCGTTGCCTTCTCGCGCGAGCCGGTACGCTAGTCGCAGCGCAGCGCCCTGCCCGCGGTTGACCGGCACGTCGCATACGAGCGCGCCGTGCTCCCCGGCTTCAGTGGCGGTATCGTCGCGTGAACCGTCGGAAACCACGATGACGGCCGTTTTGAGACCGCACAACTTGCCGGGCAGTTTGGAAATTACCTGGCCGACTACGCCGCTCTCGTTATACGCGGCAATAACAATCGCCACGGGCGGCAGTACTTTTGCCCGCTTGCCAAACTCGGCGAAATACGCCTGGGCAGCCGCACGATCAATAGCGGCATTATTAAGGGTGGATTTGCTCACACCAATATCCTCGGTCGCAGCACCGTACGAAGCATATTCATTAGCTACCTATCATTGTACCGCAACCGCGTTCCCGCTTGAAATGGTTATGGGGTAACGGGGCATTGGCTGCACTGGAAACCGCTCGCGGTTTTTATGATATAGTCAGGTAAGAGAATAAAGGCGAATCCACCTTATTTGATTCCTTTTGAAGCGGGAACTTGACCTAAAATGCGAAGAAAACTTTGGCAGAGCCGATTGACGCGACCCGTAGTTGTGGTTTGGTTTGTATCGCTTGTTGTCATGGTTCTCGGGTTAATGCTGACCCAGCACATACGCTGGTACATTAGCGACGATGTCACGTGGCAGTCGACATTTATGACTTGGGGCCCGTTCAATGGCCACGTTGCCTATACAGGCATCAAGGATAATTTTATTGTGAACGCTCCGCTCATCTGGCTGCTCGGCAAGTTTTTCTCGCCGACCCGCGGTTTACTGCTTTTCGAGTCCAGTATTTTTGCGGCGATAAACTTCACTCTCTTTTATATCGCCAGCATTTACTTCCTGAAAAAGTGCAAAGTTCGCTTAAACTATATTACGCTTTTGCCTTTCTTGTGGTTGGCCGGACTCGGCATGGATTTTACGAGTCTGTTCCTTAATACCTATTGGCGGAATTATGAGGTTGGCGTCTCTTTCCTGCTCTTTATGTTGGCGGCAAAGGTTTATTACCGGGAGCTTGATCCTCTCCATTCATGGCGTGCGGTACTCATGTCTATCCTGGCGAGCTTTGCGGCCGGGGCATTTATCTTTAGTGATCCGTACTTCCTTTACTTCACCGTTATTCCGACCGTTGTCTTATATGTGTTGCTGTTTGGGTTGAGGAGAATTGGCCGGCGTGAGTTCTTGCTGATTGTCGGACTTGCGGCATTGAGTCCGGTGTTCGCAAAAATTATCAAGCTGGCTACTGATAGGGTCGGAGTGTATATACCTGCCGGCGGGGTCCCGCTCAAGATGATACCGCTTAATGCATTGTCTACTAATGCCTACCAGTCTCTCAAGGATCTTTTAGCGATTTTCGGGGCACTATTTGCCGGGAGGCCGGTGGTGAGTATGGCGAACGTCGTTGCCCTTTTAGATCTGCTCGTTCTCGTTTTGATGGTGGCGTGTCTCGTGCGATTTTGGCCCAGACGTTCAACTATCAAAGACGAGCATGCTCTCGAGCCGGCAAAGCTTTGGGTTAGCTTCTTTACGGCACTCTGTTTACTCACTTTCGTGGCCTATACGATGAGTGCCGGGGCCGTGGCTGGCGACTACCGGTATTTTGTGATGTTTGCCTTCGCGGTCATTCCGGTGCTTTGTTATTGCATAAGCAAGCTGCATCGATTGCGTTGGGGGGCAGTTATCGTTATTGTACTGGCCACCGTAGTGAATTTCGGATACATGGTATATCAGGTGGTGCAATATGATTCCACCATGCCGCCGGCCAATTGGTCCAACTATGCGCTTATAAGCGCCGTCAAAAAACTCGGATTAACCAAGGGCTATGGTGATTACTGGGATGGTAACATCAATACCTACTTATCGGGCGGTTCGGTTGAATTCTTACCGGTAATTTGCACCAGTAGCGGAAAAACCGTTCCGCGCCACTTATTGGATGATGGTACCTTGTTTACGAATCACAGCCCGAAATCCTTCTATCTCGTTGACTCTGATCTAACCGATCCTGCGAGCTGCAGTGAGCAGCAGGTGCTTGCTCAATTCGGCCAACCGCAAAAGCAAGCTGCAGTTGGTGATAAAACCATCCTAATTTACAACCATGATATAGCAGCGGATATGCCCTGATTGGCAAGGCGGCTCCAGCCGGTGTTGGTACTGAAGTTGACCCAGATAGTGTAAAGAGATAATATCTTTAAGCTAACCTAGTCAAATTATGATGAAAAAGCTGCAAAAAACCATACTGGGCCTCACCCTCAAGGATGTAATGGTCTTTAGCCTGGGCTTTCTTATATTTACGCTCGGGCTCGTTTACTATTATCACCGGTTGCCGGTTAATAGCGATGACGTTGCTCAAAAAGTACTCATCCACCAGTTATCCTTTAGGGCGCATGTCGTTCTGATCCCGCCCGATAACTTCATTTTAAAACTACCCATAAACTTGGCGGTAGACGCGGTGGTACATAACCCGACCATTAACGTTTTTGTATCGACGTGGGTCATGAACCTTATCGGGTTTTTCCTGTTCTTCGCGGTCGCTAAGTATTTCCTGCGGAAGTATCTGAAAGTTAACGATACTCCGTTCGGTTTTTACGCTGCCTATGTATTACTGTGCGCCGGCAATCTGGTCTTTCTCAGCGTACTCGCGAGTCCGCAAATAAGAACCATCGAGATTGGCGTCTCCTTCGCCTTCTTGTGGTTTATTGACCGGTACTTTTTACCCGTTCAACCGAAGCGGAGTCCTGCGAAACTCTGCACGCTGCTGGGGATTGGGATTTTAAGCCTCGGTTTGTTTATCTACTCTGACCCGGCATTCTTAATTCTCCTGATCGTACCGGTATTCATTTTTATGTGCGTTCAAGCTCTTCGAGAGCGAAACTTCCGGGACTATCTTCCCTTAAGCATATTGTTGGTTGGCGCCTTTATTGCTTACGCGCTGTATGCCAAGTTGTTTTACCTCCTGGGCATTCATGAGTACAAGATTCCGGCGATGTTCGTGCCCTGGCGGGATCTAGGTCGAAACATAGCAATTGCTTTCCAGGGCATCTTGGCACTTCAGAACGCACTTTTCTTTGGGCTGACCGTCATAAGTGTTCACACCCTGTTGCTAGTCTTCAATTTCCTCATGTTGCTCCTGATTACGATCATCATCCCCCGGAAGCTTGGCAAACAAAAAACGTACTGGGCGACGTTCCTCGCTTGGCAGCCTGCCTTCCTTATGCTCTCTTATTTCCTCAGTAATAATGTGATCAACGTACAAACTTCCCGTTACGTGATTCTTTTGCCTTTCTACGGCGTATTGCTTATCGGGTTAGGGGTCAAGAGCTATGCAATTGAGGTTAGGCGGATTATTTATACCGGATTAGTGGTCGCCGCGGTGCTGAGCGTATTTTTCACTGTCCAATCCCTCCTGTCGGTGAGGCACGCTCATCCGAATAAATACCACGATCACATTGCCTCGCTCCTTATGAAAAATCATTTGGAGAAGGGGTATGCACCTTACTGGAATGCTAATGTCAACACTTTTTTCACCAGGTACAAGGTACCCATCTTCCCGGTCATCTGTTCTAAGCAGCAGGTCAGGCCATACTTTTGGGTTGTGAATGAAGCCTTGTTTCAAAAGCCGGCTCAACAAACTTTCCTCATTGTCGCCAATTATCCGAGCGCTCGCGCAACGGGCACTGCGGAATCGAGCTCTCAAGGCAGGGACTGCACCGTGCAGCAAGCCGTCAGTATATTTGGCGAGCCACAACGGATCATTAACGTTACCGACTATACAAAGATCTACGTGTATAGCGGGGATCTCAACAGCTATATGTCGCTGACACCGTCAAAGACCATAGTACCGCCATACAGACGACGGCCACATGTTCCAAGCCGGTCACCGGTTCCGCCGAGATAAACTATTTCTTACCTACGAACAGGAGGCTGGTTCCAAAGGGGAAGCTCAGGTGTTTCTGGGCTGCCCCTTCGGCTTTCAGCAGCGAGACAAACAGTTTGCTCACCGGCTTTGGAGGTTGAACGAAAGAAGAGTATTCGCCGGAATCTGTGCGTGACAGCTTTGAAACGATACGGGTTGAGGCGATGAGTGGAAACGAGAATACGATGGCATATGAGGCTTTGCGCACCTTATACCCGGCACCGGTGATCTGGCGCTTGAGATTGCGCTTACGATAGCGACGGTAGTGGTTATTGATTTCATCATGCTGCGACCAGAGCCACTGATACGCCGGTACGGTCAGTAAGAGCATGCCGGTGGGCTTGAGCACCCGCAACCACTCTACCAGCGCCACGTCATCTTCTTCGATGTGCTCTAAAACATCAAGGGCGGTTACGACGTCAAACGTATTGTCTTCAAACGGTAGTTTGAGGCCGTTTACCAAGGTGCCTTCATAACCGCGGGATTTGAGAAAACTAAGCGCCTCTTTTGACGTATCGATATTGTGAACCTTGCCAAATTTCTCCAGGATTGGTATCGTGCCACCAGTGCCACTCCCGACGTTGAGGATTTTGAGGTTGCGTTTGTTTTTACAGATCTTCTTAAGCTGCTGCTCAATGATAGACATACGACCGACATGCCACCAATAAGTAGTTTCGAGGTCGTAGAGTTCCTGGAGTGCGGCGCTTTTCATTTATAATTAAGTTCGCGATTAATAGCATTAAGTGTATCAAGGAAAGCCCGCATGTTCCAACACATTGTCAGTAAAATCCCGCTTAAAAAAATTAGCAGCTTTATCGGTATCGGACTTTTTAATACCGTCTTTAATGTAGCGCTTTTCGATGTGCTTATATTTCTACTGCATATGAGTGCGCTAGTGGCAAACTTCCTATCGCTTTTAGTCTCAATAACGCTGAGCTATTTCCTCAACAAGGCTTTCGTCTTTAAGGACTCCCGGCAAGTCGGAGTGTCGCAGCTACTGCAGTTTCTGGCGGGAACGTTTGCCATCCAGCTGATTGCCCAGCATCTAGCAGTCTGGTTGTTAGGCGAAAAATATACCCTACTGGGCAGGTCTGCGTATAGTTTAACGGGCGCCCTGCATCTTCCGCTCAGTGAACAATTTGTCATATTGAACGTTGCCAAAGGACTGGGTGTCATAGTTTCGGTGGTGGTGGCTTATGTATTCTACGACCGGCTCATTTTTGCCCAACCACAAGCGCAAAGTGCGCAGGATTAGGGCAGGCGTTTCTTATTGGTGATGCTGTCTATGATGTAGATGGGCCGTTTTTGTACTTCGGAATAAGTTCTCCCGATGTAGCTGCCAAGGACTCCCATCATGACCAGCTGGACGCCTCCCATGAAGAAAATGCTCATCACGATAAAGGCCCATCCGGGCACCAGGGCTTTCGGGTCGAACAACTTGAGTACGCCGATAGCCCCGAATGCCAGAAAGCTGAGGACTGCGGTAAAGATGCCGACGTGATTTATGAGTTTTATCGGCGTGGTCGAAAAGTTTAATATTCCGTCAACAGCCAGCTTCATCATTTTCTTAAATGGATAGTGGCTTTCACCGGCAAACCGAGCCTGGCGGTCGAAAGGTAAGGCAACTTGTCTGAAGCCTAAATAGCTGACCAGACCTCTCATGAAGCGATTGAATTCGCCAAACCTGCGCAGCTCTAAAACCGCCTTGCGGTCCATGAGCCGGAAATCTCCGGTGTCGCGGGGTATTTCAATGCTGGAAGTGCTTGACAGCACGCGGTAAAAGACATGGGCTGATAGCTTCTTGAACGTACCGTCTTTCCGGGTTTTTCGTTGGGCGTAGACAATGTCATAACCCTCCTGCCACTTTTCGATCATCCGCATGGATACTTCCGGGGGATCTTGGAGGTCCGTATCCATAATGATGACGGCGTCACCATCGGCGTAGTCAAGTCCGGCGGTAATTGCCGGCTGATGACCAAAATTGCGTGAGAAATTGATGACCACTACCCGTTTGTCCTTGTTAGCCAGACTTTCAAGCAAGGTAAGGGACTCGTCTCTGCTGCCATCATTGATGAAAATGAATTCAAATTCGTATTGGTGGGCTTTCTTTAGGGCTTTGGTGAGTTCTTTATAGAAGATGGGTATATTGTCTGCTTCATTGTAAATCGGCAGTACGTAAGAGATGGACTTCTTCATTGCTTAGGCATTGTAGCAAGATTTGGCAGGCAAGTCATAATAGTATCTAGCGGTTTTTTACACTTTTCATGCTATTTTTATATGGGAAAGTAAAGGGTGACCAGGGGTAACGGAAGCGATTTCTGTTGAACCGGTCACCTATCAAGGGTAAAATATACCGGAGATGATAAAAACGATAGAGCGGTATCGCTATTCTGTCATATTGCTCAGACAGCTGGTAAAGACAGATTTTAAGCTCCGTTACCAAGGCTCAGTACTCGGTTATGTGTGGTCACTGCTCCGGCCGTTGCTGCTGTTCGTTATCCTTTATCTGGTTTACACAAAGATCTTTGACGTTGGCAACGCCGTACCGCACTATGCCGTCTATCTGCTCCTGGGTATTGTTTTGTGGAGCTATTTCACGGAAGTTACGCTCGGTGGCGTGGCTGCCATCGTCGGCCGCGGCGATCTGCTTCGCAAAATAAATTTTCCGAAATATGTTATTGTCCTGGCCGGCTCATTCTCGGCGCTTATTAACCTGCTCCTCAACTTCGTCGTTATCGGTGTCTTTATGGCCTTCGGGCATATCGAGCTCAGCCTCAGGGCCTTCCTGATCTTTCCCTTGATAGGTGAGATGTTCATTTTTGCGATCGGCCTCGCTTTTTTCTTAAGCGCGCTCTACGTGCGGTTTCGGGACGTGTCATACATATGGGAGGTGGTCATTCAGGCAGGATTCTTTGCGACCCCCATCTTTTACGCATTGAGCCGGGTGCCGCATGAATATGCCAAGTTTTTGATACTGAACCCCATGGCTCAAATTATTCAAGATGCCCGTTATGCCTTGGTGACAACCGACACGGAAACGATTAACAAAGTCTATGGCGGCGACAACTGGATATGGTTGATACCGGTCGGCCTGACGTTTGTGGTAGTAACCGGAGCCGGGTTCTATTTCCGGCATCGTTCTAAGTACTTTGCCGAGGATATTTAGATGGAAGAAGTCGCGATCAAGGTTGAGCACGTTAAAAAAGATTTTCTCCTGCCTCACGACAAGGTAAATTCCGTCAAAGGTATCGTGACGAGCTTGGCTAAAGGAAGGGCGTGGCGGACGAAGGAAACGCAGCATGCGCTTCGTGGGGTTAGTTTCGAAGTTAAAAAAGGGGAATTTTTTGGCGTTGTTGGCCGCAATGGGAGCGGTAAGAGTACTATGCTCAAGATGTTGGCGGGGATATACCAACCGACCAAAGGCCACATAACAACCATAGGCAAACTGGTTCCGTTTATTGAATTGGGTGTCGGGTTTAACCCGGAGCTGACGGGTCGGGAGAATGTCTATTTGAATGGCGCCATGATGGGTTTTTCGCAGAAGCAAGTGGATGATATGTACGATGAAATAGTAGCCTTTGCGGAGCTGGAACAGTTCATGGATCAGAAGCTCAAGAACTATTCCTCCGGCATGCAAGTTCGTCTGGCGTTTTCAGTTGCCGTCAAAGCCGAGGCCGATACGCTCTTAGTGGATGAAGTGCTTGCCGTGGGTGACGCCGATTTCCAGGGTAAGTGCTTTGATTACTTCCGCGAACTCAAAGCGCGGGGTACCACAGTCATCCTGGTGACGCATGATATGGGGGCCGTCCGGCAGTACTGCGACCGGGCGCTCCTGATTGAAAACGGTAAAGTACTGGCACGCGGAACTGCGGCGGAGGTGGCTTCCGCGTACAGCAGGATGTTTATCGAAGATAAGCAGGAAGAAGGGGAGAAATCAAAAGACGCGAAACGTTGGGGGGACGGCGCGATGACGTACCAGAAAATGGTGGTGCCTAACAACCTCCATGAAGACGAGCCCCTCAAACTTACGGCCATTGCCGAGGTGCGTCGGGACATAGACAGCCCGGTGTTTGGTTTTGCGATCAAGAGTGCCGATCGCCGGCCGCTGCTTGGTACCAACACCATGCGGCTTCATCAGGTCTTTGGTCTTTTGAGCGCGGGAACCAAAGTCAAGATAGAGTGGTCCATCCCCAACATATTCAGCCACGGCACCCACTACGTAGACTTTGCCGTAGTCTATAAAGGCGGCGCGACCATTGCGGACTGGGCTGAAGAAGTCGCCATGTTCACGGTACTGAAACAGGAAAAATCGAATTTTCCCGCTGACCCGCCCGTAGAAGTTGTCGTGGAAAAATTCTAGCGATTGCCCCCGGCGACCGGGAACTTTCAGGACTTGGCTGTGGGACGGTCATCTCCCGACGAATGGGATTTATTGCCAAACTTAGCATGGTAAGTGCTATAGTAGAGACAATCGCATAAGGGGGGTGTAAGGCTTTACTGTATGGAACGTTCAGAGGGTCCGATTGTCTATATTCACATTCCGAAAACCGGTGGTAGCAGTGTCGATGCCTTCCTGGCGCAACATTTGTCTGATCTCAAGTTTTGCCCGGCTAAGTTTTATCCGGACCTCCGTAAATACTCGCAGTCCGAGCTTTCCCAGTTCGACGTATTTTCCGGGCATTTTGGGGTAGGAGACTCCGACAACATCAAAAATCCCAGATTTATCACCGTTATCCGGCATCCGGTAGAACGGGTCGTTTCCCTCTATACCTACTGGAAAGCCCAGGCGGATACCTACCAGGGCACTAAGAAAAATGATCCGTTTCACGCCGGCGTGGCCAGGGCGATACGCTCCGAAAACATTGAAGATTTTCTAAATTCGCTTGACCCTTCTGTGCGCGCCACCTTCAGCAATACGCAGTGCCGATTTATCGCTACGAGTCCGAGCCGGCACGTGACTATAGGGGATGTAGCGTATGCCTATTTTTATAACCGTGCAATCAGGAACCTGCAACGCGACTTTTTCTGGTACGGAACCACCGAAAAGTTGGACGAGGAGTTGCCGGTATTGCTTAAAAGACTCGGCAGTAAGCGCGGCGCAAGATTGAAAGTGCCGAGGTTAAATCAAACCCCGTCCGATCATCGCAACATTGATCTTTCTCGAAAAGTTTACGACCGAATCGTCTCAGTTAATGAAGCTGACATGGCCCTGTATGAATACGTGGCGCAGCATCCGGTTAGTTAGGCCGGACACGCCGCGTGCACATCCGGCCAATACTAACGTATAATATGTAAAAATATGAGGCTTTATTATGCGCAAAACAAGGAAGACCTTTTTATTAAGGGGTTTTTTCCGGATGTCGAGAAGGGGTTCTATATTGACGTTGGCGCCAATGATCCGGTCATCGATTCGGTAACGAAGCTGCTCTACGATGAGGGCTGGTCCGGAATGAATGTGGAACCGATTGCCCGGCACTTTAAAGCGTTGCAAGAGCAGCGGGCCCGCGACATAAACCTGAATATCGGTCTATCAAATGAGCAGGGTAGCCTGACGTTTCGCGAATACGTGAACGGAGACGGCCTATCGACCTTTGACGCCTCAATGATAGATTTCTACGAAAAGGGTGATCACCCCTTTCCTACCGCCAAATTCGAGGAATATGAGGTTCCGGTCAAGACACTCGAGGAAGTCGTTTCAGCGCACCGCATCGAACATATACATTTTATTAAAGTAGACGTTGAGGGTTACGAGTTTGAAGTACTCGGCGGATACGGTTGGGTAGGAGTGCGGCCGGAGCTCGTTTGTATTGAGGCAAATCATATCTCAAAAGATTGGAGGCCCCTCCTTAAACAGCATCATTACCATGAAGTCTTCTTTGACGGGATTAACGGCTACTATCTAGCAGACGAGGCGATGTACCGCAAAGATTTCTTTAACTACCCCGACATTGCCTTATCCGGCAACCCGGTATACTATCCGACCTCAGTCGAAATCGAGCAGGAGACAACCCTCCAGGTCACTGAAGAATTCCAGCCGCAGGTACGGCAGCTAAAAGCGCTTTCTGTCACCGTGCGGGATATGGAGGCTGAAATCGCCAGCCTACATCGCCGGCAACGGGACGTCCGTTTCCTGGCCAAGCAGTTATCGGCAGAGGTCCAGCTGCGGTTGAACCGGCGGGCAAAAGGTACCGTAGCCTACAGCGGCCTGGCCTACCGGCCGGATCATGCAATTGCAAATCGGCTTACCGGCCAGCGCGGGTCGGCCTCGGACCTGCTGGCGTTTATTCATAAGAGAGATGCAATGAATATTGGCAAGCGACGCACCTCACCGCTGCGCAGGCTTAAGCCGCTACCGTGGAAAATTGCGGCCAAGTCGTTCTTTGTCGGTCAGAAGGTTGCCAGAAAACTCGCCAGGAGCGTGCTCTATGGTTAAGCCGAAAGCAGAGCGTATCCAGCTTATCGTGGATTGCCAGGTTTTACAGGCAGCCGACCGTAAGCGGGGGATGGGATTTTATTTACAGAGTCTGCTGGCCGGTGTGGTCGCGCAATCGAAGGAAGGTCAATTGCAGTGGGTCTTTGTAATCAATACCCGCTTGGCGCAGCTGAGCGCGGAAGACAAGGCGCTGGTGAAGAGCTTCAAGGGCAGGATGCTGGAAGGTGAATTTCTCTATCAGGCGGATGGAGCGGTATTCAATGACGCGGCGGCTGAAAACAGATCAAGACTCGATAAGCTGGTTGCACCGCTGCTTACTGGTGACCGTTTTGCGCACACGGTTTTCTTTATCCCGGCTATGTTCAGCCGGGAAATCTATCCGGTTTTTCCCACGCAGGGTACGGCCAATCTCATGCTCTTTCACGACCTCATTCCCTACCTCTACTACCGTCAGTACTTTCACGATCCTGAAGGCCAGCCCCGCCTTGACTATGCCCAACGGTTTCGGGAAGTGTATAAGACTGATCTCTTTGTCACCAATTCCCAGACGACTGCCGATGATCTGACGGTTTACTTTGGCGTTGATCCGGCAAGGATTTTGCCTATTTTTGGAGCGGCCGCGGATCGAACGGGGATTAAGCCAACGACGCCGAAGTTTGCCGATACGCTGAAAGACGGGTTTGTACTCATGCCGAGCGGTGATGATTTTCGAAAAAATAATGTCCTGGCGGCGCAGGCATTTGCGGCCTTGAACGGCCCGGAAAAACTGGTCATAACCTCCCAGTTTGGTGCCGAAAGCCAGCGCCAGCTGCGCGATGTATGCCCCCACGTCCTTTTCCCGGGGAGTGTGACGGACGGCGAACTCCTGTGGCTCTTTAAACATGCCAATGCGGTATACTTCCCGACCCTGTATGAAGGCCTCGGCATGCCGCTTTTGGAGGCCGTTGCGGCGCAGGCACCCATAGCCTGTTCGAACATTCCCGTATTTGCGGAGATCAGTCCGTCGGCCTTTTTCTTTTTCAATCCCGATTCGGTGGCAAGTATGACCGAGGCATTGAGAAAGGTGTTGCAGGCTACGCCCGCCACGACTGACGCGGGGATCCGTAAGAAGCGCGAATATCCGGCGATTCTGGAAAGGTTCAACTGGCATAAAACGGCCCGGCTGTTTCTCGAGGCAGTGGACCGCTGCCATACCGCGCCGAGGAGACCCAAGCTGGCAATCTTCTGCCCCTCGCCCGCATCGTACTCGAGCGTCGGCAAGTACGCGTTCGAGGTGCATGCCGAACTGAGCCAACGGTATGCTATCGATTACTTCATCGAAGAAGGCCAGACCGAATTTGAGCCGGTCCGCCCGAATATCCTGGAGTATGCAGCCAACTATTATCCGGCCGGCACTTTCGATATCACACAGGCCGCACGGTATGATCAGATTCTCTACCATATCGGAAACAGCGAATTCCACGTTACGACTATCCTGAATTCCTTGAGATTACCGGCCAATGCGATTGTGCACGATACCAAGCTTAACGGCATCTTCGATTACATGAAGAATTACGGGTTCATACCCGCTGAGCGGCGGGACTTCGAAGCACTGCTGGACGAAGCGTTCAGCTGTAAATACTCAAGCTGTCTTGCCAGTATCGCCAGCCATCAGAAGCGGCTCTACTGCCACTCGAACTACGCAAAACGGGCGATTAGTGAGGTCACTGAGACCGATGCGGCAAAGGTTCATTCCGTTCCGCATCCGATCGGAGTGCCGTCCATCGAACTTCGCCGGGCGCATAAACCAACGGTCAGTTTTGCCGGCATCATATCCGAAGACAAGGGGATTCGCCTGGTGGCGGAAGTCGGTAAACTCGGGGAGATGCGCGTCAAGGTATTCGGTTATGGCGTGTTAGGCGACAGTCCGCTGCTGCGGGGTCTCGAGCCGGAGGTTGAGGTCATACATGATCTGACCGACAAGGAATTTCAGGATGAACTTCGAGCCAGTGCCATACTCATCAATTACCGCCCGAATTACCATGGAGAAACGTCGCGGAGTGCCCTGGAGGCAATGCGGTACGGCGTGGTAGTAATCGTCAAAGATGTTGGTTGGTTCGGTGAGTTGCCGGACGATACTGTCGTAAAGGTTAATAACGAGGCCGAGGTATTAGAGGCGGTACGTGACCTGGTCGAACATCCGGAAAAACTGCTATCTATCGGTCGGGCGGCACGGGCATACCTGCGCGAACACTTTGCTTATGGGCGTTACGCGCAGACGATTAAGCAAAGCTGGGAGCAGGGTGCATGAAAGTATGGTATGACGTGTCGGGTATCTACGACTGGAAGGGTAACTTTACTGGTGTCCAGCGGGTCGTGTATAACCTGGGTAAGCAATTGCATGAATCGAATGTGGAGGCCGGCTTCTTTATTTACCGCAATGGCACGTTTCAGGAAGTCGCGTTTTCTGATCTCGAGCTTCGCTTGACCGCTAACGTAGCAATTTCCGCCGACCAGGCTGCCGCCAAACCGCTCAGTCTGGGGGTGGTGCAGCATCACGTGATGCTCGGCCTGAAAGAGGCGGTACGCGGTACGCCGCTCGAGCCTTCACTGCGTACGGCCTATGGCAAACTGCGCAAATCCTACCGAAACGTGCGCCATGTGAGTGAGCAGACGCCGCTGGCGCGTTATATTTTTGACGATGGAGACATTGTCGTCGTTGTGGATGGCAACTGGCAATTCGGCGGCTTTGTCGAGGCGCTCCGGACTGCCAAGGGACAAGTAGATTTTAAGCTGGTCCACTTTATTCACGACCTGACCGCCGTACGGAATCCGGCCATCGTCAACCCGGGCGCCGACAAGATTATCGGCACTTACTTCAAAGATATATTTCCGCTCGCCGACAGGCTGATTACCATCTCACAATCAACCAAAAATGATGTTGGCTGGTTCGCGAAACGCAAACGGATTCATATACCTAAGGTTGAAGTACTTATCCTCGGCGACGATAACGTTGCCGACCAAGAAAGCGGCCATGCCAAAAAACCTTCGCGGGCCATTCCGGAGCCATTCGTTCTGGCCGTCGGCACCATTGAAATCCGCAAGAACTACACGGTGCTGTATTACGCGTACAAGTTGGCGAAGGAACGAAACATAGCAATGCCGCACCTGGTTATTGCCGGCAAAAAGGGCTGGATGGCCGAAGAGGCCTACGCTCTGCTCTGTAAGGATAATGATATAAAAGCAGAAATATCGATTCTGCTGGGCCCGTCCGATCAAGAATTGACCTGGCTGTATGATCACTGCTTGTTTACGGTATTTCCGTCATTTTATGAAGGCTGGGGGTTGCCGGTGGCCGAATCATTCGTGCATGGCAAGGCTTGCGTCAGTAGTAATGCCTCGTCGCTGCCGGAAGTGGGCGGTGATTTGGCGGTCTATGCTTCACCGTATGACCCCGGAGCGTTTATGCACGCCATGGCCAAGATGGCTGCCGATAAAGCCTATTTGCAAGGAATCGAAGCAAACATCAAGCATTCATACCGGGTACGAACCTGGGAAATGGTCGCGCAAGATTTCGAGCACATCTTAGCAGCTACGGCAGGTATCAAAAGTTTATATTAGGTTCCGGTCGTCCACATGGCGCGGCCGCTGGAGCTGTATAAGACTAAATTGCCGTCAGTTTGTAAGGGTAACGAAGCCGCACCCTTGATCTTTGATCCGGATGCCCAGACCGGGTGACCGGAGGCAGTATACAGCACCAGGTTGCCGTCGGACTGCAGCGTAAAGAAGCTGCCGTTATTGGTACCGGTTGCCCAGAGCGGTTTGCCGGCCTTGTTGTACAGCACCAGGTTGCCGTCGTGCTGTATGATCAAAGCGTAGGCGCTATTCGAGGAAAGTAACTCGTTATTGGCGGTACCACTGGTAAGCCGGGCTCCGGTTGTTAGGACGAACGGGGTATTCGTAATATTATGATCAGAACCCGAGGCCCAGGCCGGCTGCCCGCCCGTAGTATATATAACCAGATTGCCGTCGTTCTGCAGACTTAGAACCGATCCGGCGCTGCCGGTTTTGGTAGCCCAAACCACTTTGCCGGCGGCATTATACAGCACAAAGTTTCCGTCCGTCTGCATGACTGCCACGGCCGTACCTGTGCCGGTCGTGCCGGTCGACCAGACCGGCGTTCCTTGGGTCCGAAGTACTAAGTTGCCGTCGGTTTGGAATGACAGGGTATAATCGCCGTTGGGCGAGGAAATCTGCTGGCCCGGGTACAGCTTATAACCGGAATAGAAGGTGCTGAGCGGCGAGGCAACGACTTTTATCGGGAGGGTGAAGTTCGGCGCCGGCATCGTACCATTGGTTTGTCCGTCGGCAATCATACCGAAGGTTTCGTTATAACTGCCAGTCGTGCCGGGCGCGGTCAAGGTAAAATCGAACGTGCCGGTCTGTCCCGCGGCAACTGACGACTCCACCATGGCGGCGGGACGGTTCGCGGCGGTCCATGAGCCGTCATCGAAGGCACTGCTGCCGGCGGAAACCTTGGTGAACGCATTGGACCACGTATTCGACCCGATATTCTTTACCTTCATCTGTACGTAGACTTTTTCACCAGTGGTCATGGCGGCGGTATCAGTTAGTTGCGTGTGGTTGCTGTCACTGTAGGCGTTCAAGCTCGTAATGGCGCCGTTATAGGGATTGCTCACGGGAAGGCTGAACTGGTAGGTCGAGCTATCCTTCATCCAGCCGTTACTTTTGCCGTCGGCAACCAGGCCGAGATTGAGCGGGTAGGTGCCGTCTACATTCGGTGTCGTCAGCGAGAACTCAAACGTTCCAGTTTGCGTCGGTGCTACCGAAGACTGCATCAGCCCGGCCGGCCGGTTATCGGCGAACCATGACGTATCGTATAACGAGCTGGTGTAGTCACCAATCACCCCGAGGTGGGTGAACGAGCTGTCCCAGGTTTGGCTGCCGGTGTTGATGGCGGAAACGGTGACGTAGAGCTTGGTGCCGGATAGGAACGGTCCGGTGAGCGAGACGGGTTGGGTGCGCGCCGCGTCGCTGTAGGCTGCCACGCTGACATCGCCGGCCCAGTCATAGACGGTGGAGCCCCACCACTGCTCGAACGACTGTACGAAATTGAAACTACCCGAATATCCTGTACCCGAATATCCTCCGGTGTCTGTATATGGACCTACGTAGGGAGTGTAGCAATATAAGGCCGCTGTCGCGGAACTTGCTATCGTTATAGTCCTCGGCCTGCCTGTAGAATATGGGTCGTCGCTATAGTGTGGATCATCAATAGTTAGAGTTCGTCCTGGGAATAATCCGGCGCTATATACCTCAATCTTGGGGGGGTTGGGGTAGCCATTGGGCCATACATATCCAGCACTATTGCAAGCATAATCGGCTGTCCCGCTAAAACCCCACCAGTTCTGGCCGTTCATAAGTTTGATGTCAGTTCTAAACTGCCAGGCGCCATTGTCTACCTGGCTAAAGAATCCAGAATCACCATTGCAAGATGAGTAACCCATGGCGCAATTTATCTGACTCTGAAGCGGATCTGGCGTAGTAATAAGTGACTGCTCTTTTTGCAGTGTCGCCATAATCGCCTGCGGGTTGATGCCGTAGGCTTTCCCGGCGTCGTAGATGATCGTGGCGGCTGAGACCTTCTTGCCGCAATGCGGGTAGTAGGTGTAGCTATAAGTGTATGGATAGGTTGAGGAAGTCGGCGGCTTAGCCGGACTGCAGTTTTCGGTATCGGAGTAGCTTTTGAGTCCGCTGTTCTCGTTATTTAAAAACGTTTGTATGGCCGATACGCTCATGGACGATGAGTTGGAAAAGATAGTGTCGCTGATAAGATCCGACGGGTTATACAGATAGGCGGCGAAGGCTTGCGAGCCGCCGAATAACAAGAATCCCCCTACCATGACGGTCGATGTAAGCCCTACCGACAAAAAGTTTTTACGTGAGAATTTCATCTAAAACTTTACCGCGATCTGTATCTCGTTAATTTCCACGCCGTTCGCATCGGTGCTGAAGACATCGAGCCGCCCCCCTGATGAATGCGGGGTGAAGTTGAGCGCGCCGGAAAACTTGCCGTCAACCACGTTGAGCGTGCCCTCTGAAATAACTCCCGCGGTATTATCCACCAGTCGGAAGTTGACCTGGCTGACTTTCGCCAGGCCGATCAGCATACTCCCGCTTTTAATGGTGGCGTTGGCGATCGGCTCCTGTACCGTAATATTTCCGGACTTGGATACTATCCATTGGCTGGAATTGGTGGTGGCGGTCGATTGGCCGTTCGTGTCGGTGCCGCCGCTAATATTCCGCTGACCGTTGCCGGCCGGGTTTTTAGCCGGCGCCGGCGTGCCTGCGGAGCTGTTAGAAGTGGCGGGTTTCGGGACATTGCCGGCGGTCGTGATAACCTTATCGGCCGGTTCATAAATCTTCAGTCGCCAGTAGGCGGCGCCCCCAATCAGTAAGACGAGTACCAGTAATGCAAGCAGGAGGGCTTTTTTATTCGACCTTTTTTTGTATTGTTGATTCGTCATAATCTGTATAAACCTATCTCGGCTTATGGAGCGTGCCAAAGTTGTACCGCTCCAACGATGCTTATTATACCATCAGCTTGACGAACGTATGCTGTACTATGTACTACTCTTTAACGAATATAATTGTGAGGATTGCTACGATGGCATGATACTTTCAGGCAGCTAACGGACGGGGACGGAGTCTCTGTCGAGGCCGACCCGCTATCTTGCATCATTGCTTACCGGTCCGGCCGGTACGGCTGCCACCTCAATAATCGCTGGTCCCCGGTCGTGGCTTCGGTCTGTCCTAACTATGCCTGACGCTGGCGGAGCATATTGTCAGTAACGAGCCTATCGGCTACTATGTCATGAGAATTAAGGTGGGCGAAGGTCTATTTATAGCACTGATGAGTCCACATGCACCACCCAACGACACCGCAAGTAGTTCGTATAAAGCTATTGAACGTGCCATCCAAGGCGTCGCGGGCGTAGCGCGTCTCTCATTATTGGACGAGCTGCGTTTCAGAAGGTCTTTGCAACCCGGCGGACGCAGGTATGCCTCGAGTTGGCTCTATGCGCTGCGGGCCAGTCATTTGCCTGACGGAGCGTTAGGGTATGCATACGTTGGAGACGGTCTACTCACAACCATCGGCTTCCGCCATGGTTACGTATATGTACTGCCCGTATCCGACTCGACTGGCGGCACGGCCCTGCAATCGCTCTGCGGGCAGCTGGCTTCGGCTACGGACCAGCCGATCATCATAAAAAAATACGACCCTGAACTCTACCCCCGGACTACCGTCAGTACCCTGGAGACGTTACCGCTTGAAGATGACACGTGTCCTGAGACGTACTTAGATCTGAGGAAGTACTTCCAGCCATCGGGACGGGTCAATCCCGTGCTCCATAAGTTGCAACGTAGAGCCCGGTCTTTCGATCGCACTGGTAGCGCAATCAAGGCAGTACATGACATAAGGCAAATTTCGTTACGAAAACTGGAAACGTTTTTAGCCCGCGACAAAGAAAAGTATCTGAACTATATTCAGATACTGAGATATCTCTACGGCCACACCGATACGGAAGGCAGATATCTTACCACCGTATTTGCCGACGATACGCGGGTGCGCGGGCTCTATATGGCCGAACGTTTGACCGCAGACAGTATCGGGCTATACGGGGGGATCACGACGAAAGATGTAGCTGGCATAACGGAGTGGATGGATCTGGCCTTCTTCCGCCATATATACGATCAGAAGTTTGACTCCATCCTGCTCGGCGGCGCCGAGAACGCCGGAATCGCGGCCTACATATCCCGACTGATTCCCTGCCGGTCGATATATTCGGCCAAGTCCGTACAGTTCAAGGCCGGGCAACCTCAGGAAACAGGCGTGCAGATACGTCCGGCAACCGAGCGGGATATCCGCCCGATCGCCGAACTTTACTTGGCGGTGTATAACAACCTCGGCGAACTGCGGGAAACCTGGACAAAAGAATCGGCCCATAGGTTGATCTCGCATTTTTACCGGCGGCAGCCAGATCTATTCTTTGTCGCCGGACGGCAGGGTAAGGCCATCGGCGCCGTCGTTGCTGCGGTCCAGCCATGGTGGGACGGCAACCACTTAGTCGAGGGCGAGCTCTTCGTGGAACCTAATATGTCAGACAGATCTGTTGCAGACCGGCTATTGAAGCGGTTACTCGTAGAGGCTAACGAACGTTACGACGTCGTATCGTGGGATACGATCGCGCCAACGGTGGACGAACACCCGCTTGCTCGATACAAACAATTTGGCTTCAAGAAAGTGCGGCACTGGGATGCGATATCCGGCGATGTCGTACAGATAATCAAGCGTATACCGTAAATCCATCTCGACACGTATGGCTGCGCAAGGTTACGGGCGCGATAAAACACGCCGAGCTTTAACCGCCTATAACTACGCCTGCTTCATCAAGCAGTCCGTAAGATTCTTTGACGTTACCATTTTTCTACTGTAGTGGTAACTATTTCTTGCTCGGCAGTCTTAAGGTCGTCCGGATCAGTAATATCTAGCTTGTTTTCGAGAACGTATTTGGTTCGTGAGCCCATGCTCTTACTCTGCCAAAAACCAAGGGAAAACCTCCAAAAAACGGCCGGTAGCTTTAGTGTAGAGCTATTAAGCCTGATAGTTGCGCCGCAGCTCAATATATGAAAGTTTGATTTTTATATATCAAAGTACTAACATTGAAGTATGAAAACGATAACCGCAAAAGAGTTTCAACGCAACCATGCTTCCATAGTTAAAGATGTCGCTAACGGCCACGAATACGAAGTAACGTTCCACCGCAAACCACTTATCAAACTTGTGCCAATATCTACGACGAGTATAGAAGAAGCCGAACCAGGCAGCCGAGCAGCGGTAATGAATTCGTTACGCTATACACTGCCCGCAAGAGGGGAACTCTACGACCTGCCGTACAAACAACTACGTGATCGTCTTCTGAATAAACGACATGGCGCGTAAGCTTGTCTTCATAGACACTAATGTGCTCATGGAGCTACTATTTGAACGTTCGGATCAAGACTTAGCCAGGAAAGCTATCTTGGCATTATCCGACGAGGACATAGTCTGCGCATCAATATTATCCGCCTCAACCTTGCTTTATTTTGTAGAGTCAGAACGATTCGAAAAGAAGACAGCGCATGACTTTATGAACGGCTTTAAGATACTTGACATGAATCAAAAGGATTACGCATGGGCGGCAGCCAACGATCAAGGCGACTTCGAAGACGCTTTACAGACAGCTTGTGCGAAGCGTCATGCATGCTCTTCGCTAATTACATTCGATAAGAAGTTTGCTAGTATGTACGGGAAATTCTTAGGCATACACACTATTAGATAGTACAAAGCTTGCTCAGATGCTCTCTCCTCGTTACACATCGCTTCGTCATCAGCTCAAACTGCGTTGCGCGATCGTTTCACTAAACGGCCGGCAGCCAATGAGGGAATGAGGATGCCTAGCGTAGCAGCCGTAAATATTACTCCGGTACCTATCGCATTGTAGTGACATACGGCTTGAAGGTACGCCGAGACCACAAAAGAAACGCCCATTAGAATCAGCCATTGAACGTTCTGCGTTGCCAAGGCCAAGTTTGATGTGCGATTGCGGAAAAGGGCTGTTGAAAGGAGCGCTTCTTTTTTCACGTGTTCGCGATTTCGTATCCAAATAAAGAAACCAACTAATATAAGCACACCGACAGGAAGTAGTATGACGGTCAACGTAGGTTTTTTGTCTATAGCCAAAATTCAATGGATACGAGGCCAACTGCAGATAAAATAGCATCTTTTGTATCAAAAGGGCGTTTTGGATCAGCTGGAATAGGGTCAACAACCCGGCGGCTCAATAGGACTATCAAGACAATAATGAGTGCCTGGAAAATAAATGCGGCTCGCCAGCTAATGGCGGCAGCGCCGGCACGCGCTTTTACGTCAACAAAGAGCAAGGTTGTAAGAATGTAGACCGGCGGAATTAAAAGTGCCGTACCGACACCTTCAAGGATCGAGTTGCCAATGATAAGGAAGCCTAGCCCGGGAGCTAATGGACTAAGAACGGCACCTATACCATAAATGATGAGTCCGATAGTAAAAGCAACGCTTACGACCTATTCGGTCAGTTAATTTCCCCATAGGAATCATGAGAGCCGCCATAACAAGCAGAAAAAGTGTAATGGTAAGTTGAACGCCAGTGACTGTAGTATGCAGATCTTGGCTAATGTCATTTGCATTACGTTCATATTTGAGCCGGCGAAACTGCAAATGAACTTAGCAAGAGGAATAAGCATTCGCCTTAGTGACATAATTTTGGCTTCGCTGGCTTTGCCGCCCATTATTTTAAGTGAAGCACATTACGGCGTTTACTGTAAGCGGCGATATCTACGACAAAGTTGCGAGGTATAGTCACTAAGGGGAGCCATAAGCAATTTGACCTCTGCTAATTGGAGTTCTTTTTTGTTGCATTACAGGCTGCGGGGACGTTAAAATATCCTCACAACCGAATGTCTAAACCCTACTACAAACACAATTATGTAATAATATGTAACAAATGGCGCCATGGAATCTATAAAAGCAACTATTCGGAGGCTCGGCAGTCTACCCTTGAGTATATTTCACACTCCACATTCAGTGCTCTCTTTTGTTGTGGCAATGATACTACTAGTTGGGGTGGGCATCACCACGTCAATCCATGGCAGCCTCACAAACAACCGAGGTTCTGGCAATAGCTACATTTCACCGCACCAATCAAAGACCACAAGTCGGGGCACGAGTATCGAGGATAAGGTTGGTGTCAACGCATCTAGTAGTGCGAAGAGTTCTGGCCAGGACGGCGCAACAAACATAAGTGTCAGCCCCGCTGCCACGAACTCTAATCCCACACCGCACACGTCAGCTTCAGGACAACCTTCTGGCATGAACACAGGAAGCACATCTAAGTCGGAGTCTTCTACAACTGATGATGGCAGCAACGGCGGTAGTAGCCCTTCGCAAACAACCAGGAACGGGGGTACATCCAGCAAGCCCGCCACGTCTGCGCTGTTTACGAACGAAAGTGATGGATATACGCCAATTCTCAACGCCACGGCAAATGGAACCATGGCCGGCTGGGTAATATCCTGGTTTGCCGAACACCAAGTATGTAGCCAAATTTACGGAGGCGTTAGCGGCAGCACTTGCGAAGGGTCAACAATTATTAATTCAACGGCTTCAACAATATCCATCAACTTGGACCAATTATTCCCTAATGTAATCAGTGGTCTGGAAAGCTCAGGTAATGGGCAATGGATACTTATATCGGCTGCCGACTCATCAAACCCCAGTCAGAGCTTCCCCTACAACTATGAGCTAACCGCCGAAAATTGCGACCTCAATTTGCCTAATGGCCCTGCAACATGTGATTTTTAGGACAGCCCTGTCATTTATGTAGTGGTGAGGCAACGGATGATTTTCGAACTCTCCTCGTTTCATTAGTAGCCAGCATATCTTTATCTGCCGGTGTATAATTGAAAGAGGAGAAACTATGGCCGTAAAGAACTGGACATCATTATTTGAGAAGTATAAAGGGCAATGGGTGGCTCTTAAGGATGATGAGACTACAGTTATATCTTCGGGCAGTAAATTACCCGAGGTGCTTCGAAAGGCACTTGATAAGGGATTTGATAAACCCGTAATTGCAATAATACCGGAAAAGGACGTTACCTACATAGGCTCACTATGAGTCGAGGTTTAGTATTTCCGTATAAACAGATGGGTAGTCGATACAGACCCATTATTCCTATTCAGATTGAACATGGAAATCGATCGATTCGTTATGAAGTACTCGTAGATTCTGGAGCCGATATGTGTATTATGCCAGGAGATATCGGTTTGCGTGATGGGGCGTTCGGTATGGCGGGGCAAAAAGGGCTTTTCGACCACTTCGCTATTAAGTTTGACTATCCCGAACATAAGTTAATACTCCATAAGAAGCCTTGGGTCTAAAATTGTTAGGAACCACCGGAAAAGTTTCTGGTTGAAAAGTTCGAAGTACGTCCACTTGGGGGAGCCATAGATTTTTATTTTTGCTGTTTAATAGAGCCTTGAACGGCTCTTTAAGGTTAAATACTAGATTTTCACCGTCAAAAGTAGTGGTCGAAACAATAAAGTTTAGTAGATAGCGTTTTTGCTCTAGTTTCGTCCGTTCATCTGTAAATAGTTCAACTGCATTAGAAGCAAGCTCTAAAATGTACTGAGCGCCTATAACAAAAGCTCTGTTACCGTTACCATGGTCTTCTAATTCCTGTAGAATTGCTTTCTGTTTTACTTCAGTGTCTTTGACAAGCTCCTCGAACAATTCGGGGCGTAAATTGAACTTACTACGTTCTTTGAATAGTCGTTTTACTTCATCATCTTGTACTATCAATTCATTCAGAAGACGTGCTTTATTATCCTTATATGACTCTTGCTCGTTATCAAAGCGTCGTTCCACTTCAACTTGAAGCTGAGGTAAGAGCTTCTTCGGCACTTGGATTGATTTAAGTAGTTCGATGACTTGGTTTATTAGAACTCGCTCATCAACCCATGTAGCACCGTGTTTACCACCATATTCAGTACATTTACCATAAACCTGTCCGTTTTTCTTAGGTCCGTCAAAGCTAATGGAGAAACCGCACTTAGAACACTTAAGATTCCTAAATAGAAACGGCTTGTTATTGTATTGAGTTCGAGCTGTACTTCTCATTTTCTTAACTTGCTGGCACTTTTCCCATAACCATACTGGCACAATTGGCTCATATTTGTGAGGGTAGAGTTTATTGACATATCTCATCTCGCCGTAGTAGAACGGATTGTTTATCATTTCTTCCCATTGACCCTTAGTAATGGGTTTAAGGAGCTTCGTATTACTGACTAAGCCAGCCTCTTTACGGTCTTTAGCAATTGCACCGTAGCTCATACCGTTAGAACGCAGCTTAAAGCCCTCTAGGATATGCTCAGAACGTTCAGGGTCAGGCATTATATCCCTTATAGGTTCGCCTTTAGAGTCTTCTCCTTTAACGTAGTTGATGTAACCTATTGGAGACTTACCGGGCCACTCGCCATCGTGTAGTTTTTGGTCAATCCTACGTTTTACATTGTCGCGAATAGCAGAACTGTAGTAACCAGCGAGAGCAACACCAATATCCAACCTAAATAAGTCTGCTGCGGGTGAGTTTTTATGTATAAACAGGTTATCGCTTGGAAAGTGTAGCTCAATTTTACCGGCGCGGAACAATTTGGTCAGAGTAGCTTTTTCTTCAGACGACGAGTCTCTACTAAAGCGGTCAATCTTGTCAAATACTATGATTGATAAATCTTTTGCAGCCAATAACGGCTTCATTACGTTCTCATTAAACTTCTTTCTTGTGTTTTTAAATGCTGTTTCATCGAACTCGGTGTAAAGAAAGTCTTTCTTCACAATCCAGTGTCGTTTTTCGGCGTAGTCAAAGAGCTTTTGCCTTTGTGCTGGAAGTGCGTCTAATTGTTTTGGGTCAGATACTCGTGCGATTAGGTAGTTCATACCTAATATTTTCACGGTTAATACTTAAAAACTCACGACTATAACCATAAACTATATTGGAGAATGGGGTAGGAAAATAAATACTCCTAACGCCCGTTCCTAGTTTGTTTGATACGTTTTAATTCTTTCGCTAGAGTTTAAAGTTATCGTCGCCGATAAAATGTCTGCTATTCCGCAGTTTAGTATTCTATAAAGTAAGTTCGAAACTGCGAAGCTAGTAAAAAACTATTGCTTACAGTCCAAGAAAACCCGTAGGTAAATCACCGTTTAAATACCATTTACCGTTATATAGGACTATCTTGATAGTCTGACCTGAAGCAGTCTTACATATACCAAATGTCGGTGTCTTTGTTATAAGTTGTACGCAACCTCTAAAGGAGTAGTAGTTATCGAACGTACTGTGGGCTTTGTGAAGTACACGGACTTCATTAGCAGCGAGAATTATCAAGACAACTAATGTCGCAGCTACGATTGAGAGCAATACCTTGTGGCTTAATATCTTTTTAATCATAAAGTTTAAAACAACTTCCTAAAGACTGGAAGTGATTGATTATTGGTTGTGCATTTCCAAGCTTGACCTATATGTGTTACAGAGTGCAAAGGAGATTTAACCCAACACTGTGTGCTGTCATGGAAGGCTAAAAGAAATAGTATAGCGAAGGCAAAAATGGCGGGAATAATAATCGACCATGAGTGCCTTACGTCTAAGACTCTTTTAAGTAGTGGGGTTTTCTTATATCTAGTTAGGTAGAGTAGATAACTCCCTACAGCTAGTACAAACGCTAACAGTGGTAAATATAAGACCCACAGCCCTATAAATGGAGATTTCCATAACCATGAGCCATAAAGCGTATGGTTGTTGATTACTTTATCCAGTCCATTAGCGAGTAGAGCTGCAATAAAAGGTAAAAGCAGTAGACCGCTCACAACACTGCTTGTTTTTATGTATGAAGGTGTATCTTTCATATAAATACCTCCTGAGTATAGGAGCTGCTGCTTAGCTATATTTATAGGTAAATCCACTATTACTTTTAACCACACAAGATACTTTGAAATACCATTTGGAGTACTGTCTAACATATCCGCGGTGGTTTGCAGTATTTGCTCACCATACACTTTACGATATTTAACAGGATACAGTTTAATAACCTTAGAGTAGATTGGGAAGCGTTTATTGAGGTTGCTCATATATATGCTCCGATAGCTTCAAACGCCTTGCGTTGCTTTGCTATCTTTACGGTTTTATCAAAGTATTGAAGTTCGGCATTTAGACGATTCCAACCTTTCTTAGTCAAACGATAGTATCTTCGCCTAACATCTTCGTCTGGAACTTCTTCAATTAAGCTATCCTCTGCTAATTGTTTAATAGCCGTATAAAGTGAACCCGGGCCTAGTTTAATTTTACCTAAGCTATCCTCATCAACTTGCTGCATAATTTCATAGCCGTGACGGGGTTTTAAACTCAACGCCATTAAAATACTAAATGAAATCTGCGGAAGAAGATTCATAGTCCTTTTCATAGCAGGAAGTATATATCGTAGTACGATATAATGTCAAGCGATACACTACACTATTATGGACTTTACTTTAGTGGTACTATTTTATTAATGATATAAATCCACCTAGCAACAACCCTGTCAAAGCTCGAGACAATAAGGGAATGTGGTATTCACCTAAAGAGCAATTAACAAGTGGTCGATATTGTTAGTTCTTAGGTAACTAAATATAAGGATGATTCTATGTCTGAAAAACGAGACGAAAAAGCTGATTTAGAATGGTATGACCAGCACCATAAAGAACACATGAAAAACTGGCGGGCTTGGGGGAGTTGGTTTAGTTGGGGTTCGCCTATTGGTCTTGGTTTATTTTATGCATTAGTGGTGATTTCCACAGGCGTAACAATATGGCTAATACACCATAAATAACCAATACAATTCAAACAGAAAACACCGCTTTTATCAGCGGTGTTTTTATTTATTTATTGCTGGTTTATGCGTCTCTCCTAAGGACTAACCAATAAGTGGCTCCGATTGGTATTATGCTTAGTGCTAGATAGAGTCCAGTTTCGATACGCTGGAAGTCCCAATACCTATAAGAAGGCTGGTATTTAGTTTCCATCTTATAGCCAAGTGTCTGTAGACAACTAAGACTAACTGCAGGCCCACCATTCTGACTCGCAAGTTGCTCTCCGCCATTTTGACCTGGAACTGCAACTGCCTGTTTATGTGCCCCTTCGCCTCCACCAATAAAAGCCTGAGGATTAGTTACAATACACTGCTTAGGTGGATTAGCCCAATCAAGTGGCTGATTCTGGCTACTTACAGTAGTTTGACTGACTACTAGTGTTGCGCTGTTAGTGGATGGATTATTTGGATTCGTAGGAACTCCGTTAATACGAGTATTCGCAAGTAAAGACATCTTGTAACTCACTGGTGTCTCATAGTGCGGTCTTACAAAGTTTGGTACTGTAACTAGCACTATAGCAATCAGTAAAACTAGGGTAACGCCAAGCGCCACCATGGTTCGTCTAAACCAAGCTCCAAACATGATTCCTAGTGTTACAGCAAAAATACCGTAGGCAATGGGCACTATACCCTGTGTACTGAAAAACATATCATTAAATCTATTCAAATTTAAAGCATTATTTGTCTTTGACCACCAAGTCAGAAGAGCTGCAAAAGCTGCCATTATAATAGCTGTACCGAGTATTACCCAAATTAACTTAACAGTGAGCCACTTACGCCTTGAGACACTTTGAGTCCACACTAACTTGTTTGTGCCGTCAGCATATTCTCTGGACAATAATGGAACTCCCCAAAACAACCCAAGAATAAGCGGTAAGAAAAGAACGCCTACAGGCACAAGATGGAATAGTAATTGTTCTGAATTAGATTGAAATAGGTCATCGCTCAACTGACTACATGTATCTGTCTTGCCACAAGTAGCTAGAGCATGTTGATAGGTGTGCCAAAAATGTAAACCAGTTGGAATAGTTAAAGCTGCGAATAGAGCGAGTATTATACCGAGAACCATAAACTGTTTGCGATGTTGTCGCCAAGCTAACCAGTTCATCGTACACCTCCTTTAGTTGCCCTAGCGTCTGCTACATTTCTCTTTTGTCCCATGTACGCTAATACCACTTCTTCAATGTCTACATTTCTTATGTGCCAGTGTGGGTCATGATACTTAGTGTCATGTAGGCGAACCAATAGGGCCGTCTCTCTTGCTGTATGTGATTGTTGGATAATTGTATATTTATCGCTTTCAACAGCTTCTTTTCGTACTCCAACAAGTAGTTTGTGAGATTTAAGAGCAGTTTCGATATCTTCACAAAGTTGTGTTTCGCCAGAGGCTAAGATAACAATATGGTCGCAAACCCGCTCTAGGTCAGCCAGTAGGTGAGAAGACATAACTACTGTTAATTCGCCCTCGGCTTCCGTAACAGCTTGTGCGAGGGACTTCAAGAAATCAATTCTTGCAAGTGGGTCTAGTGCAGCTACTGGTTCATCGAGCAATAATAGTTTTGGCTTTTTGGCTAGTGCAAGACCCAAAGCTACTTGTGCGCGTTGTCCGCCAGATAACTTACCGACGGGACGGTCAAGAGGTATAGATAATTCATTGAGTCGTTTCGTAGCTAACTCAGAGTCCCAACTGTCATTAATATGTTGACCCATCGCTATATGTTCTTTTGCATTAAGTCGAGCATACATAGGGATTTCTTGGGCTAAATAACCGATTCCTGAGATATATTCAGGTTTTTGAGAGGGAGATTGGTTTAAGACGGTTGCGCTGCCATCACTTGGACTACTCAAGCTAACTAAGAGCTTTAGTAGAGTAGTTTTACCAGCACCATTTGGTCCTACTAGTGCTGACACACTCCCTTTAGGCACGTTTATACTGCAGTCTTTTAATGCCCAAAACGACCTATATCTTTTCCCAAGACCCTTTGTCTCAATGGCATTTTTAGTTATTGTTTGTTGGCTCATTTCTTTTCCCTCCTAGTGTTATGCAACGTTGAATTTATTAATGCTTCGATTGATTCATCATCAAGTCCAGCTTTCTTAGCTTCATCAATCCAGCTAATTAGACTATCCACTACAGCGGTTTGGATTTCTGGTGGTGGTCCTGCTGGTCTACCTGATACAAACGTACCACTACCAGTTCTGCCTTCGACAAGTCCTAACATTTCCAATTCCCTATAGGCTTTGAAGACAGTGTTAGGATTAATAGCTACCATTGAGACTACTTCCTTAACGGTAGGCAGTTGGTCGCCCTCAAGGAGTATGCCTAGCCGAATAGCTTGCTTAACTTGCTGCACGATTTGAAGGTACGGTGGAACGCCAGAATGAGTACTAAGACGAAAGGTTATCATAATAGTGCCATTATACTAGGTTCATAGTGAAATTATAAGCCTGATTTTTTATGTGTCAAATTGTATTGCAGAAACCAAAGAGGATACAGTGAGCCTAGCGCACAGAGCGTAGTTTTAACGCTATTTACTCTGTTGAGGCGCATAATTCCATACCTTTCGGACTAACTGCGCATAAATCGCTTCTCTGTATGCTATTCATGCGCCTCTGTAATTGCTCTACTTGATGTAGAGGACTAATTATGTCATTACCCACTAAAATCCGATGGACTGACGCGCAAAAAGATTTCCTAAGCGACCCTACGCTTAGATATAAAGACATTGCTGAAAAGTACGGTGTTAGCCTGACTGCCGTAAAGCAAAGAGGTGTTAAGGAAGGTTGGCACGAACTACGCTCAGACTTATCTAAAAAGACCATTCAGCAAGTCGAAACTAAGCTAATTGACCGTAATTCTGAGATAAACGAGAGACATGGGACTATATTTAGAAATTTGCAACAATTAGCTGGCACTAAACTGACTATTGCTTTTAGACAAATAGAACGTCTGATAAAAGAAAAAGGTATAGACAATATCTCAATCTATGACAATAAGATGATAAGTCAGAGAGACTTAAAAGACTTGGTTGAAGCATATACAGGGGCTATAAATGGAGAAAGAATCACAGTTGGCTTGCCAACGTCTATCGCAAGAAAAGAAGTTACCACTAGAGATAGAAAAGATTTGTTCATTGATGACAATTACGAGGAATATCTCGGCTTACTAGCTGATAGCTTAGCTGCTCTCGAAGCAAAGTCTGTAATTACATAATAGTTGCAAGCGATTAATTAATTTCTGTTAAAGAATTAGTTATATCATTCGCTTAGACTGAGCTTATTAGCCATATGCACCCTTGTTATGTTGCATCTATTGCAGAGGGGTATTAAGTTCGAGACATCATTATTGTTTTTATCGTTGTCTATACGCGTTATGCGTAAATCCTTACCAGTTTTTATCCTATTATTTTCCCTAGTAGTTCCACAGTCATGACACTTATTGCCATGTTTTTCGAATGCTTTTTCTCGATTTCCACCATATGCCTTATTTGAGTATTTCTGCATATATTGTTCTATAACCGAGGGGTCTTGAGAGTAAAGCCTTTTATATTTTGGTTTGTTTTTCTTAATGCGTTCCCGATTTTCTTTATTATATTTATCGGTATATTCTCTAATTTCAGTTGCATGAGCTTTGCGATATTCAGCATTGTTATTTTTCCACTCTTCAGATTTTGAATAACAGTCTACGCAATACCCCCAAGAAAAATGTTTCTTAGATGTTGTCCCGCACGTTCTACAACTGCCGTATGCTTTTGACCATCTTTTTTTATTTTGCAAAACTAATTTAATAAACTCTGGATATCTGCTTTCAACGAGAGATTTATTATAAGTGTGTAACCCTAGTATTTTCATTAATTGCACTATGCTGTCAACTCTATCACCGGATAGCTTTTTGATAATTTGTTTATAATTTTTATCAATTCTTTTCTTTACTAGTTCGAATTCATTAGCAATACGACTCTCTTTATGGGCATTCATTATTTCTTGTCGTACAGCAAGCTTTTGCTCAGACGTTAGGTCATCACCCATTTTTGTTATTTCTAACGCTATGGTTCTGTCTAGCTGCTGCTGAACTCTTGATATGGTAACACCTAAGCGGTGAGCAATTTCTGGCAGGTTTTCACCTTGCATATAACTAGTTACTACCAAAATATCTTTACTATTCTGATAGCAGTCAAAACACATTCCCTTGTCGTAGTACGGCTTGTCGTCACTTTTGCATATTCGGCACCTGTTCCAACTAGGTCCCCATGTAGCTCTACTCATATCATCAGTCTAGTGTTTTATGTTCTTTCTAGTCAAAATACTTAACGCTTTTAGGCAGTATTGCTCTTGTTCTGTTCTAATTAATACAGCAGTTTTGACGTTGCCAAGCACCCCCCCTTACGCTCTACAATATTATGTAGAATTTATCAAGTTTATCGGCAACGATAAAAACAGACAATTACTAAGAGGAAGATAAATATTATGGGGAATAACAGAGTAGACGCGCTATTCGCAGCCAAATGGCCTGAAGATGTAGCTCAGCGTGGCTTTGTGCCTGTTCCTAAATGCTTAATAACTTGTATGGGTGATTTAGGACTGTCTCCGCAGGAAGTATCTGTACTTATTAATATTATCGAGAGATGTTGGTTCGCGGGTGATAAAGCATGGCCTAGCGTGGATTACCTCGCTACTAATATAGGTCGAGGGAACAGTACGACAAGAGGAATCACTAGTAGTCTTGCAAAAAAGGGATTCCTAGACAAAGAACAAAGGTACAACACGAGTAGCCTGTACGATTTGGAGCCTCTAGCTAAAAAGCTAGAAGAACACATGAAGCATTGTAGACACAGCGC
Source organism: Candidatus Saccharimonadia bacterium (assembly GCA_963810525.1). Classification (GTDB taxonomy): domain Bacteria; phylum Patescibacteriota; class Saccharimonadia; order Saccharimonadales; family UBA4665; genus JAICLK01. The sequence goes on along the minus strand of CAWENB010000003.1, from coordinate 380,491 downwards.
CAGAAAACTAGCACCCGATAGCCAAATACCTAGCGGTCAAGACCGCCAGAATCTTAGCGACTATATAGAACCAGAATTAATTAGAACCACTTATATACAACCTAGTATAGATAAAGATAGTTACCTTAAAAATGACTCACACATCGAATCTTCTGAAGATATTCAACTTATATATGATTGTTATATTAAAGAGTTTGATAAGAACCCTTTATATTACAAGCTTACGGCTAAACGTATAAGCAAAATTAAAGAAAGACTTAATGACGCTGGTTCTGAAATGCTAACTAAGGCTATCGAGAATGCCGTGCTAAGCGACTTCTACATGGGTAACAATGATAGAGGTTGGACTATTGACCTAGATTGGATAATTAGCAGTTACGAGAATACTGAAAAAGCGTTAAACCAGAATCCGTCTAAATCTCCCGAAGAACACAGACTGGAAAAGGTTCGCAAAGCACGACGCGAAGCTCAACTACAAGCTATAGAAAATGCTGAATTGCAACGAAACTAGAGCAAAAACGCTATCTACTAAACTTTATTGTTTCGACCACTACTTTTGACGGTGAAAATCTAGTATTTAACCTTAAAGAGCCGTTCAAGGCTCTATTAAACAGCAAAAATAAAAATCTATGGGTCCCGCTACCAGCATTGTTGCGGGCTAAGTATTACAGGTATGTAGTTGAGTTGTCTAGAGAGATTGAGATTGCTAGAGGCTACCTTAACGCTCCGCTTGGACTGCTTAATGGGATAGTTGTAGGTTCATAACATCTACTTCGAGACTGAAGTCGTATCGGGTGCTGGCTGTCTTGATTTCTGATACCACTGGACTGAGTGTAAGAGTGTCGATACGTTTTTAGGTAGCCCATATTTAGTCTCTACTACACCAATGAGCTTATCTATCATGTTGATGGTAGTATCAATAGCTTGTTGAGCGTCTTCCTGCGAAGCCTTAAGGTCAAGAAATATATGTGTCAGTCCATTTCTAACTTTACGGCACTTAGTATTCCACTCATTAAAATCAATTGATGTTTTAAGTTCTTTTTTTGTCATCGTTAACTTTTTAGAAATAGCTCTTAGATAGCCGTCTATATTCCGTATATCTTCAATTGTTTTACCAGCTTCATCAGGTTTCATTTCTGTTAATAACATCTCAAATAACATATACCCAAGCATATGTTCAGCATATGTATCAGCTAATACTATTGAGTATGTCTCTAGACCCACGCAACGTGCGTCTATCGCCTGATATATTTTGCCGAGCAACACGCTTTCTAGGTGCATTTGACCACTCAACATAAGATGTATGTTTCTGAAATTGGTAAGTTCCTTATCCTCCATTTTGCGAGCATGGGATACGCTTATAAGCATATTTTTGTGCATAGAAACGTGTTCGTGTTCGATTATGTCAGGCTTATCAATATCAAACCTTATAACCTCAACTGTACTTGGGCGGTTAAGTAGAGTTACTGGTTTTAGGTCGTGATTATGACGCTGAGGAGTCAGCTTATATGCAGTTATAACATCGTTAGCTGCACCCAAAGCATTGTTATATATCGTTAAAAGAGTACCCGCCTTGCCAAGTTCGTCTATCTTTTTACCAGTTGCCTTATGGTCGCCAAGTGCTACCAACATCACGGATAAGCGGATTTTAATGTTTTGTTTTCCGGCAGACATAGTAATAGCTGGATTGTCTATTGAAACTAAACTTGCTCGTACCAAGCCGTCGTCGCCCTGAAAGACAACATTAGCACCATATGGACTCGGCAGCGGAATATATGAATCTAGAGGTACGATAAATCCGATAAATTGAGTTGGCTGCTTTTTAAGCTTGGTTTCCTCGACGTAACGCTTATACATTACTTTCTGTTGTTCTACTAGCTTTTTAACATCGATGACTTCAGACAGCTTCAACATTCCAAGCAATTCAGTCATGTTTGGCAAAACTACATCATCTCCGTCAAACAATCCCGGAGCGTGGGATTTTACATCATCAATATCTTTTTTATCTCCTGCCATGAACTAATAATACATCAGTTATAGAGGTGGTATCAGAAATCAAGACAGCCAGCACCCGATACGACTTCAGTCTCGAAGTAGATGTTATGAACCTACAACTATCCCATTAAGCAGTCCAAGCGGAGCGTTAAGGTAGCCTCTAGCAATCTCAATCTCTCTAGACAACTCAACTACATACCTGTAATACTTAGCCCGCAACAATGCTGGTAGCGGGAGCCAATTTTGACCATTGAAGCTTTATGTTATTGTACCTTCATGGCACAGATAGTCTTACGTTTTCTTGCGGACCTTAAACCCGGAACTAAAATAGAGATTGCCAGGCTGGCAAAGTTTGCCGTCGCCAAGGTGCATTATGATATTGATCAGCCGGTACCAGGTGATGTCAGCTTATTCGTACCCGTTTTAGATACGGTATCATCCGACTCCGATGCAGAATATGAATTAGAGATAAGTGAGGGCTCTGAGAACTGGCCAAGAGATCCGAAAACAGGTCTTTATTTGCCGTATGGCACGAGCGGAGAAAAAGGCCCTGCAGAACTTGCCCTCGACGATAGGGCCAGGCTTATTAGCGAAATTCTAGCTAGTACGTTTGCTTCTTACCCGCACAATATTTTTGAAGTAACCGGTATCGCAACGGGTTGGTATCAATACAAACCCAAATTATCGCAGTAACGGAGTATGGCTGCTCGTGATATCATGTGAAACAGTAACGCTTTGTACAATTAACTGATAGAGAATGGACGCAGCAGGTCGGGCTGGCTGTTGTTATATCCCTACGTTCCGTGCTCATGGACGGTGTAAACATCAACTTGATGTAACGTACCGTATTAGACGTCGTATGTGGTTAAATACAATGACGTAACACATTAATGGGATACCTTTATGGAACCAAACACCACCCAGAAACTAACCGTACACGAATGGAGCGGCGTCACTAGCCACTATAATCTGGCCGATGGCCATCCCAGACAAACACTCACACCGGTACAGATATCGGCGCTCGGTGATGTGACGGAACTGTTTATTCGATCCGCGAAGCGCAACGAATATCATGTAAAGGACAATTTTGAACGGGCGTTTTTTGGTCTTGCCGGTCAACCGTCAGTGCAGGATCTTGACTTGCCCCTCAGTCAATACTCAGGGTCAGCGGCCATTGAATTGATGGCCAATTATCTGCGTATGCACCATAAAACGGTTACCATGATGCACCCGACGTTTGATTCTCTGGCCGACACGCTGAAGCGACATAACGTACCGCTTACTCCCATGCCTGTGGAGGAGCTGCTCAACCTTACCCCCGCATCACCGCCAATAACAACTGACGCGCTGTATTTCGTAGTACCAAATAACCCGACCGGCGACTGTCCCACTAAAGAGCAGTTCGCTAACATTGTTGCATATTGCGCGAAAAATAAGATTCTCATGCTGATCGACTTTTGCTTCCGTTTTTTCGGTGATTTCTGGGACTATGATCAGTACCGAATGATGCAAGACGCCGGAGTTGAATTCATTACTACCGAGGATACCGGCAAGACGTTCCCGGCCGGCGATGTAAAGCTCGGCATGACTATTTCCAGCGAAGGACCTTATCCGTACCTTAAGGATATTTCCGATGACTTTCTGTTTAGTGTGGCACCTTTTGTATTTGAAATAATTGCCAGATATATCAATGCCGAACGCGGAGAAACCAGGCGAGTTCACTCGCAAGACCTCGCCGATACCAATAGAATCGCGCTGTATCAAGCATTGGAGGGATCGCAGTTGCAAATTGTCAACGAACAACATCGCATGGGATTGGATTGGGTGAGATTACCGGACGGCTGGAATGCCACCGCCCTGACAAAGTGGTTGTACGACAATGGCGGTCCGCAACTACTCCCAGGCGAACGTTTTTACTGGAATGATTACGAAGAAGGAAGCCATTATGCCCGCATTGCTCTATTAAGGGACCCGGACTATTTCAAGGAGGCAATGGAATCACTTCGAACGCTGACTGACCAATTCCAGCCGCATCCGCCGAGCCATGAACCGAAAAAATCAAGGGCGATACGTTGGTCATCGAGAGCCCATTGAAAGCATCGAAGAGGGCTTTATTCGGATCGATTCAAACTGCACGTAGGTAACCGCGATCGCGGAATGGTTGTATAACCATCGGATCAGTGCATAATATAACCTTCAATGAGTCCCGAGTTGGTATTTCCGCCGATCGTGAGCAGTGAATATGAGCTGCGCCCTTCGTTTCAGGTCGCCCTGCATGGTGAACGGTCGGAACCCGAAATCGTAGCCGGACAAATTATCAACATATTGAAACGTAATTCCGGCATCCTGGGCGATTCTAACTTTACGATCGACGGTTCCAAGATCTACCAGGACAAAGTCGCCGAAATCGGCCTGCCGGAATGTCATGATCCGTTCGAGCTGGTGGCATATTCACTGGCCCATGATGAAGATATGATGGATGCCCTCGTCGATTTCACGATCGCTGCCGCTTGCACCTACGGAGAGTTCGGTGAAGCCACCATAACGGCCGGGAACCGGCGCCGGAATATCGACGCCAAGGGCAATAGCTGGGCCTGTCACGACAATGTTTCAATCAGCCGGGCACTGTACGACGCGCTCGGCGGGAAAAGTAATAGCTTCGACTACACGAGCCGCCAGGCCGTGTTGATCGCCAAGCATCTCATGATGCGGCCGTTCATGTCGGGCGCCGGTCTCGTGACCCCGGGCGGTCTGCACTTCGCACAAAAAGCCAGCACGGTGGGAAAGATTCGGGGCTACGGGCACAAATCTTTCCACTTCAGAACCGACGGCATGCACGGTTGCCGGCTGGAGGCGCGGAGCTCCGACCGCAACGTCAACAACGCCGCCGCGGTAATGCGGGTCGGCAGCTTCGCCCTGCTGGCGGCCCTGCTCGGTACTCCACTCTATAACGTACTCTACAAATTCGGCGGTTCATTGCCGAGCGTGAAAAATGCTCAAGGCTTGTATAACCGGGTCAAACTCACCCCCGAGCGTACTATAGAGCCCACGCCGGGCTTACGCTTGGCAGTCGACTTCGAGCGTTACTTGGCGGAAGTCTGCCGCGATGCATTGCCGAAATACCTGGAAGTGCCGGCCGCCTACCAAACCATCGCCGGCATGTGGCAGCAATATTGCGAAGACTTCAACCTGATACTAAACGGCGAGGACACGATTGACCTGATCGCCGACCGGTCGGACATGGCCCGCAAATTTGGGCTGGTGCTCAATTACGTCGAGAAAGACCCGGGCAAACGCACCACGACCGATGACACCGCCATGAAGATCGACCAAGTCTATGACGCTTCCATCGTCACCCGTCGGGGCGACACCGTCAAACGCATTGACGGACCGGGTGTTAAGGATCAGCGCAATGAGAAGCTGCCGTGTACGCCGTCAGCTGAACTTGTCGCCACGGCCCGCTACACGCCGCCGAGTACCCGGGCGGCAAAGCGAGTCGAACGGCTCCGGTCCAACGGCTCGCTCATCAGGGCGAAAACCGATTGGCACTACACCACCCACCGGTATGGCGACCGGGAAATAGCAGTCGAATTAAAGCCGAACTACAAGTACTAAAAAACCGCGCCGCCGGTACTTTATGAGGGTATTACGCGTAACCAGCCGATCAATTTTGTCAGTGCTTATGCGCTACGGTTGGATGGATACGTGGCTAGTGGCCACTTCACCTGCCGCCCTCGCCCGAGCGCGAAGATCCTCGAGTGCAGCTCCCGATATGCGTCTATACGAATCAGGCAACCCGTACTCCTCGGAAGCGGTAGGGGCATTACCTGTACTTGCTTCGCCGGGTAGAGGTTGCGCATATGGTAATTGACCTTCACCACGTGTCACTGCTGCGGTACCCTGATCCGCATAGCCTTGAGCGCGCCGGAGAATCGCGAGATCAGCCATCGATATCTGATCTCCAGGTTCGTATTTTGCTTCAACTGCGCGAGCTGCCGCAAAATCCTCAGGTTGAGGAACATGGTCGATTATGGGAGGGTGCGATTCTGCAGCCATAACAATATATTAGCATAAGCTTGATGGTAAGTCAATTATGGTGTTTTTGACCAGTCTGGCAAAGCCTAGGCGGGCTTACGACTTTATGACCTGCACGACCGTCCCCTCCACGAACGCATCGACATTGTCTTGCGCGCTCAAGAATATTGGGTCGAAGCGTTCCGTTGAGTCGGACACAAGTGCCACCTGTTCGTGGTCATAGTCAAAGACGATCCGCTTGATATTCACGCAATTATCATTGTCGACCACGACGATCTCGCCGTTGCGGGGTGTGCGCTTGCTGCGGTCGATCACGATATAGTCGCCGTCTTCAATGACCGCCTGGTGCAAACGCGCGCAGTTCATCGAATTGCCGTTGACGCGAAGCGCTATGAGGTCAGTGTAATTCTTTGATCGGAGCAACTGCGCAGAGATCTGCATGTAGGCTTCCGGGCAATCACTCGCTAGCATCGATGCCGGCCCGGCATTAACCGCCCCCATCAGGGGTAACCGGACCAGCTGCGGTTTGTCGCACGGACGGGCCAGCACCAGCGGGGAAACGGTAGCCGGCCGGTCAGATGCTAACAGCAATCCACTACTAATCAACTGCTCCATGTGATACTTCACGACCTGCGGATGAATCCGGCGTTCACCCTCAGAAATCTGCCGCCCGATCTCCCGATAACTCAAACTCGACAGCGGCCGGACTTTCCGGAGCGACAGAATCTGCTGTTGAACAGGGTGCATGTCGTGCATAACTACCATTATACCCCGTTGTCGAAACGGCCTTCATTGACACCCCGTGCAATGAGCAAACCACGGAGCGCACCGTCAAGAAGTATCTAATTTCCAAGCCAAACAAAGTGAAATGCACCGGTAGTCGTATCGCGGCGTTCGCATGGCTGATGATTCTGATTGCTTGTTAGTAATAGGTGGTACGGACAGTCATGAGAGGCTTTCACTGTTTCGCTTTCTTTGAACAGCGTTCATATCTCATATTGCCAACCCCGTACGTATGTATAGGGTAGGAGATACAGGAATGGTGCAATAACACCTGAGGATGTGCTAAAAACCGGATACGCCCGCGAACCCGGAATATGGCAAATTGTAAAAAAACTAGTAAAAATTCTAAAATATTGTCTGTGAATAAGGCCCAAGCTGCCGATACTGTCAGAACCTGGTGGGGTATCTTACCCAAAGCCTTGCAGGAAAGGGTGCCACCCCAGTGCCGACGCTGCCCAACGCTGCTTTGGATCGCGGTACTCGCACTCGATCAAGAGATAGTTACCGACAGTACGGCCAGAAAAGCATTGCGCCGGCTTGACAGGGCGGACGCAGAGATGGCGCCAGTAACCGATACTTCACCAGACTTTGAAGTCCGCGACCTTGCAGACCAGAGTGATCAGGCGCTCGAACATCGCGATGAAGCAGTGGCCGCAATCGCGAAGTTGGTCCCTTTGAGCGAAGGTTGTCCGGGTTCAGTGGCGGGGAACCTAGCCTTAACTAACCCGGGCGCAGTCCTGCTCAGCAAGGTGGCCAGTGTCTATTCGGGCTGGGGTTCCAGAGAACGAAGCTGCCCGAATCCTGGCTTTAGGGCAGTGCAACAAGATTCTGATGTCCATGTCCAGGGAGCCCTGCAGTACGGAAACTGGATTGGCAAGCAAGCTGATGCATAGGTAAATCAGTCCGAAGCAGGGCTACTCCATGACAATGACCAGCTCCTCTTGAAAGGAGTGAAAGCTAAGTATTAAAAAATACTATGACATACATTGCCGGTTAACCCTTATTGACACCCTATTCAACAACTTGCTAAGCTTAAGTATAAGAGGAAAGATGGCAAGGGAGACGCTAGCATCCCGCGGACAAGTTCAAAAAGGAGGGTATGATGGCGCAAAAAAGTATCAGATTAAGGCAACGACAAGACGTGAGAAAGATTTTATCCCGCGCCAAACAAAACAACCAGACAGGCGCCCGTTTCCTAAGAACCAGGGGCACCAATCAGGCGGGCGAAGAGTTCAGCGGATTGCAAAAAGCTACGGTCTGGCTTAACGCCAGTATCATTCCGGGCAAAGACATCGCACTGTGGCGTCAAGATCCCTGCGGCGCCTACATGTACTGGCATGATTACGGAAAGCGAAGCAGCCGCTGGGGCTGGGAAGTCGACCACGTCATTCCAGTCGCTAAGGGCGGCACCGATTCGGTGACCAACCTGCAGGCATTGCACTGGCAGAACAACCGGCACAAAGCTGACGACGTCGGTACCAACTACTGTGTCGTAACCGGCCGGAAGGCATAAAGCGGGCAGAACGGTGCCGTCGCCGGTGCGACAAGGTTAAATCTTACTGCTTCTTCCAGACCCGGACATAGTCTACTTTGACCTGGGAGGCGGCGCCCGTATTACAGCTGCCAGAACAGCCGACGGTGAAAATTAGATACTGCGGAGCGCCGCCGTCATCCGTTGCGTAGGATCGTACCAGCTGACCGTCCCAATAAATGTAGTTCATATTCGCTTCGCGGTCGACCGCATACGTATGCCAGCCGTTGGCCCAGGTACCGGTGATAGTGCCGGAGTTACTGGCTCCCTGGTTCGAGTGGTAGTTGGAAGTGAGCGTGCCGAGCCCCTCGGTTACGTCAATTTCCCCGTCGGCCGGCCAGCTCTGACCGTCGGTCCAAAAGGCCGGCCAGTTATTGATTGTCGTACCGTTACCGGGGAGGTAGATGCTCGCCTCGGCGTAGTACCCGTCGCCGAACTGGAAGCCGCCGCCGTTGGTTTGAGACGGGTCGGTATCGACCGTTGCGCCGCTGCTCGAAGTGCCGAGGCTCAGGATCAGGTCGCCCCCGGAGACAGTCGCGTTGGAAGCGCTGGTCGTGACGTTATTGATGCTGCCGCCGTTGAACCAAGTCGGGCTCCAGTATTGGGAATTCAGCGTTGTCCCATTGAATTCGTCATCGAAGACGGGCGTGCCCCAGCCGCTGGCACCGGTCGTTGCGCTACCGATACAGGGCGCGACAACGTTATCGGCGGTACAGCCGCCGCTGGACTGACCGCCACCGGAGCCTGACGCGGCGGGCGTCGTCACCGTCGCGATATTGGACTGGCCGGACGCGTTACCGGCCGAGTCATAGGCAATGACGGCGTAATCGTACGTTGTAGACGGGCTGACGCCGGTATCGACGTAACTATTGGTCGGCGTCGTGGCAATTGGCGTGCCGTTGCGCAGAATCCGATACCCGGTGACATCGACACTGTCGGTACTGGCCGCCCAGTTGAGCGTAACTTGGTTTGCGCTGTTCGCGGATGCAATCAAACCGATTGGCGTCGTCGGCGTTGTGGTGGTGGCCGCGGGGGATACCTCAATAGCCGAAAAGTCCCAGCGGTCCGTCGTAGGTGTGGAATCGTTGATAGTAACCGTAGTATTGGCCGCATTTCCGGCGCTGTTCTGGCGCTGTACCCAATACGTATCATTAGCGGAAGTCAGAAATTGGTCAAATATTGTCTGGCCGCTGCCCACGGTCCGGTCAATGGCGCTTTCCCAGTCGTTGCCGACGGCCCAAACCCATGATCCGGCCCGGGCCGTCGTCATACTGACCGTTGGCGCACCGCTTATACTATTGTTACTGGCGACCGCGCCGTCAGCGCTCGTGCCAGCGCCGCTAAAGGCCACCACATTGATAGAACCCATGTAGGTTCCCGAGCTTCGCACCGCGGTCACGCTGACGTTATTGAGCGGATTCGGAGCCACCGCTTCCCAGATCTCAGCATCACCGGCCTGGGCATTGGTACGCTCTCGCAACCTCCAAGTCAGGCCGCCTCCCGACACGGATGAAAACGACATCGAACCGTATAACGGGCCATCGGAAGCCAAAAAGGCCACCAATAGATCATTGCTATGGGTCGTTGACAGTGCTCCGGAAGTAATGAGTGAGTCGGGAGTGCTCTGGTGCGTACTTACCGAACCGTCAATTGCCAGCCCGGTAGTATTGGCGTAGATCTGTCGTATGCCGGGTAGAATCGCGCCCCCCGCAAATACCACTACGCTCAATACACCAACGACCACACCCCTGGAGATATTCTTTATAATCACAGCCAAACCTCTGCCTATGTTTGCACGTTACGCTAAAAGTATGTCACTACCTCGTAAGTAATGCAATATTATACTACTATAGCTGAACGATACCGGTGAACGTACACTACTAAACAGTGCGTCGGGGATTCTGTACTGAGTAACGCAAACCATAGGCTAAAGTCCGTTACATTTAGCCTGGGAGGATTTGTACTTCAAGCCTATTCTAATATTTGTGAATTTGAAACGTTACTAATGTCACCACTGTTAGTCAAGTACCACACAGCGTATTAACGGGATCAGGTTAGTTACTACAAAACTAATATCGTAGCGCCGGAGGCTTCAGAAACGTTTCCGGCGCCATCCTTAACCATAACGTCTACATGTCTTAACTTTGGCAGTATGCCGGAAACGGGAGTAAGCGACCAATTCAATTCATTATGATAAGGCTCCCAATTGACGCCATCCATATTCCCGGTATTACTGACTTTCATATACTCGATAGGGCTTAAGCTGTCATGAGAGTCTAAATTTATTTGGACATTAGCTGAGCTGGTAATAATGCTGCCATGATTGATAGCTACTGTTATCTGGGGTTTAAGGCTATCCAGTATGATGCTGGCAGTATAGACGCTGCTGCGCGTTCCGTTCGCTTTCTCGAATTGGACATACACCATCTTCTTGCCGTTCCGTCCGGACAACCGATAATTCGTGCTGCTAACGTAGCCCTGCCATTTCGGATAGTGCGCCTGATTTTTGCCAAACGGATAGTCGGATATCCGTAATTTGCTGGCTGTAAAGGGAGGGTCGAAGTTCAAGGTAACATTCCTTGAAGTAGTGTAGGGGTTGCCGTTGTCTATATAGACGTGTAAGGCATTCGCAACGGTAGTAGTGATGTTTTTACCGTTACTGTCTGCATCATTCGTAAGATTTACGGGTGCTCCGGTTAGATTATCCCAGTTAGTTGGCGACCAAGTCTGGGTAGCATCAGCTCCGAGCGAGGTGTTCCCTACGGTTAGCGTACTGTTAGTGCCGCCAGTTTCCTGCATTGAGACGGTATAAGTCTGATTTGATCCGCTGTTCTTAACTTGTAGTTGGCCGGAGTTACTAAGCAACGAAAGGGTGGTAGTTTGACCAGGGCTTAGTGATAAACCGTTGACCGTAAAAGTAAGGCTTTTGCCGGTTGTCTCCTGGTCAAGCGTCACGGAATAATTAGCTACCTTATTCGGCGCACTGAGCGTGACCGATTTACCGTCAGGCCCTAACGTTATACTAGCGCTATCGTTTAAGCTCGGCGTAATACCACTCACCGTCAGCGAGGCAGAGTTGCCAAAAACATCGATAGGCCCTTGCGTCCCGCTGTTATTTACGTGCATGGTATACGGTTGGCCGATAGTTGTCAGGAACTGTTGGTTCGGAGCAGTTGCGCTCGCATTGCCGGCATCCATATTCGGAATCATAGTAACGCCGCTAGCCTGTTCTTCTAGCTGGCCATTGACTATCCCGGTAACATTGCCGTTCGCATCGGACACATACGGTAATACGTAAGGCATAACTATTTGTTCGCTCTGGGGATCAAAGTAGGGAAGGGTCCCTTGCTGGGTAAATGTATTAATCGGGAAAAGAAACATCTTGCTGTTATTAGACAGAGAACTCCAGTTACCAAAGCCCAGTCCCAGGTTATACGACCAGCTGTTATGAGCCAGGTCAAATATTATATACCTGCTGCTATCGCCACTATAGTTGCTGTCATAGACATAGACTCTAACAGTATTGTTGATAGTCTGGTATTTGTAGGCCAGCACATTGTGGCCTAAATAGGATTTACCGACCGTGGAGAATAATGAGATCGATATAGGCGTCCCGTTATTTATGGATTGCATGATGGTATGTAAGTTTGAAGAAACGGTAGGGTTGGACAGATAAGTCTTGTGATCGGCAGCTCCCAGTTGCTCGCCGAAGTAGAATCCCAGGGTATTTTTGACTGGTTGTTCGACGTAATCTAATCCCAAAGCACTTAAAAATCCGTAGGTAAATAATTTACTTTGATACGGCATGGCGAAACTGCCGATGTTTGTTTGGTCGAGCTTACTAAAGTTAACCGCGGAAGCCCCTGAAAACCCGAAACATAATCCGTCACTGGCTGCAGTTTTGTAGACGTTGTTATAGTAAGTATTGGCGGCTGCGGTCAGCTGGCCGTTAGCGGTAGTTGTTTGAAGCTTGCCGAAATACTGCTCAAATACATTTTTTGAAATAGAGGATATGCCAAAGTTATTAAAACCAAAGCCGTCTGGATTGGGCTCAAAACCGGTACTTCCGGAAGGCGGCAGGGTCGGAGGCGGTGGCGGTGCTGTTAGAGCTGAAAGGTTTAATCTCCCTATATTATTGCCATCAACCTCAGAAAACCACAGGTTGCCATCGGGTCCGGCCGTAATCCCGTTTGAATTTGCCTCGGTCGTCGGGCTAGGATACTCGGTAATGGTACCGCTCGGGGTGATTTCGCCGATACTTTCGTCTTGTGTAAACCACAAGTTGCCATCGGGTCCGGCCGTGATATCTACTGGATCGGCGAGATAGTCTGTCGGCAGATTATATTCCGTTATAACGCCTGAAGTCGTGATCTTGGCGACCTTGCCATTCTGATTTTCCGTAAACCACAGGTTGCCATCGGGTCCGGCGGTAATATCAATCGAATTTGCGTCGGGCGTCGGGATCGGATATTCGGTGACACTTCCGGTTGGTGTCATTTTCCCAATTCTATTGATCGTACTTTCTGTAAACCATAAATTGCCATCGGATCCGACGGTGATGCCTTCCGGGTTATCGTTAGACTCCGGAAGGGGGTATTCGGTAACAACACCGGAGGGCGTGATTTTACCGATTTTATTAGTAGCGTCTTCGGTGAACCACAAATCGCCACCTGGCCCGCTGACGATTGAGTATGGACCCGATGCTGTCGGTAAAGGATACTGAGTAATTACACCGGAAGGCGTGATTTTACCGATTTTACTGGAAGCCCCCTCCGTAAACCATACGTTGCCATCGGGGCCAGCTGTAATGCCATACGGCCAAATAGAACCACCATTAGGACTAGGCGGTATTGGATACTCCGTGATTGTTCCGGAGGGCGTGATTTTACCGATACTACCACTTAAAAATTCCGTAAACCATAAATTGCCATCGGGGCCGGTCGTGATATCCATAGGGTCAGATTTTGCCGTCGGAACAGGGTATTCGGTAATAGCTGAAAGTGCCGAGGAAGATCTCAGTGTCTTTAAGCCTATAAAGCCGCTAAAAAGCACGACTACCGCTAAGACTGAAGTCGATAATACTTTACTCTGTTGCGCAGAACCAGTGCCTCGGCTGATTTGTAATAATTTGGTACGGATTTTCTGGTAACCTGGATTTTTTTTAGGTTTAACCATGGCGGACTTTACTTAAGCGTTTTTAGTTCCAATTTATCTAAACTATATCATTGATCATCAGAAAAGCATAAGCTGCTTTAGGAAATTAATGCTTAAGGTATCGCGGCTATGTTCGGGGATTTGTCGTTTCGGGGCCGTAGCCCTTTTGGGTATGCGGGAAAGCACATACCGCGCTAATAGGTGCTCCCGAAGTTTCTCAGCAATGCGGGCTGATACTTCTTATCGGTCTCGCCTACGAGAATCATCAACGGTGTATCCGGATTAACGCCGGATGCGTCGGCAAGTTCAGCAACTGCGGTAAACTTTTTAACCGTTGTTGCCAGATAGTAAATACGCTTGGCGTTAGGCCCGATATTACCAAATTTATGGACTTCAAGCTCACTGAACTGGGAGCTCGTAATGCCGACCACGATACTCCGATACCCGTTTGCACCATGCACCCGGGCGAGTTGCAGGTTGATGGTACGACTCCACAATGCATCGAATAAGTCGGCATAATCTCTGGATGAGCTGCGCAACCGGCCGCTAATTTTGGTGGCGGTGTCGGCAAGTGCCTGACAGTACAGTACCGCTACGCCGTCGCGTTCCGCGATCGAGACGGCCACTTCCCGGCCCGGCGCCCATTCGAAAGGCGAATCCAGCGCTCCGATAACGCGACGCTTTGGTTCCGTCACCGCTTCGGCTTCGGTTTCGGCGGTGCCGGCGTCACCCGGTTCGGTCTCGGCCGGTATCCCCTGATCCGAAGCAGCCCCGATCTGCGCCGTTTCAGCCTGGTCGTACGCCGCTGCGTCGTACGCTAATTCCAATAAATCAGGCAGCACTTCGTTGGCATGGACCGTGGCGATTCGTTCGTAGCGGTGCCTCAAGTTTCCGCGCACCGTCGCATCGAGCGTGGGCTTTAGGTGTTCTACCAGACCTTCGACTATGAGATCGTGCCCCCGTGCCAGGCTGCCGAATACTGCGATAAGTTCGCCGAACGCCCGGTTTAGGTTCGCCGCACTGGCACCGCCAATCTCGTGCAACGGCATGGGATGCAGGTCTATCCCCGCTCCCGAAAGTAATCTGCTCGCCAGAATCCGCGTCCGGGTCCGGGGCAGCAGCTCCTGGATCGTTGCCGCTGCGGTCTCGATGCGGTCGGCGATCCGTTGTTTTACAACCGGCAGCGCCACCTGCGTGCTGTCAAGAGTCACCCCGTGATCTACGTGACTGCCGGATCGTCTGTCGGTGTCGAGTTCGGCGCGCAGGTTGACTTTAGATTGGGCGATAACTTCTTCGTGGGCGTCGTTTAATCGTAGCCTCGCCGCCCCCGGCAAACCGTTAGCGCGCATGTAGCGCCGGGGTGTCGGCGGACCGTTCAGAAGGTAACTATCTGGGTAGTGGTCGGCGACATCGTCTGCGACGTCGGGATGTGCCTTATCGGCGGTCGTGGCCGCCTGACCGTTGAGACGGTCGAGTGCCGCCTGGGCTACATCGATATCGCTATACGGCTCAGGAGCAGTATCGAGCACCAGCAGCAGTTCGGCGGCCAGGTCGTGCCGGGAATGAGCCAGCTGCGCACCGAGCAGCTTTTTTAAAACCGCCGGATGCATCGGATCATCGGTTGGTTCGCGTAGGGATTCGGCAAACATATAGAGTTATTATATAATATATATAGTATTAAAGCAACGGCGAGACCGCTGATAGTTGATAAGAAGCAGGAAAGATGAGATAATATATGTATGACTGATTCGTCTATCCGTACAGCTTTAGGCGGTGAGTTTGAAATGGTTTTTGCGGAGCCGGCCAGCAGCATTGCGGAGCAAGCCCGTGGACGCGGTTATACGTTGCTTAATGACGGCCTTGAGCTCGGCAAGCCAAGTCCGATTAGTGGTGCAGCCGCAGAAATGCGCTCGACATACGGTTCGCTGCGCCCGGCGTCTGATGAAGAAGCGGCGACTCGTGACCGCTGGCTCGCATACGTGGATGCGGACGTCGCGCCGATGGACGTCGTGAACTACAGAATGTACGCCGCGCTGTCGGAGCCTTGTTTGACCTACCCGGCCTATCCATTGGGGCTGGGCTACGCGGCCATAACGCAAGGTGGCGGACGGCTTGAATTTAGAGGTCCCGGCAGACGCCAGCAAGGTTGGTATGATAAGGACGACGTCAGCGAGCTGCGGCTGTCACCGGCCCCTCGCCAGCTTTTTGAGCAGCGACGGCGCGAGCTACTGGCTGCCGCCGCCCATATCGCTACAGCCGAAGGCCACTTGGCCTTTTTAGCATCACAGCATATAAACGGGAGCAGCTATCTGGAGGACGCGCCGGTGCTCGGGAACATGGAGGAGCTTGAACCGTACCTGGCGGCCGTTGCGGGGCTACGGCGGGTTTACCTTGAGGGAGGGCTGTTGAATCCGGCGCGCTTTCCGCGGTCGCATCGCAATCTGAAGTTCGGCTCCCAACGTGAGGATAACGTGCGCGTCATGCCGGGGCGGGTCGAGTATCGCGGTATCCACAGTTACGACGGTCCCGACTATGACAACGGGGTGCGTTTTCTCGACGGCGGGCTGCGCTACGCGGAACACACGACCGATGATGAACGAAGCCGCGTATTTACGGTGACGATGCTGCAAGTTACGCCGCTCAAGGGCTACACCAAGGAACATGACTTACATCTACGCCGAGTGATCGAAACCTGCGCCGTGCCGCCGTGGGCCTTGCCGGAGGGGCAGCAGTACGTCTTGGACAATGTCGATGACGAACATCAAGACCAGGTATTGAGCGCGCTTACCGGCAGACCGTTCGCGGACGGGTACTATCCCGAAGTTAACGTGCTTTTCACCCATGCGCTGGAGCTAGGATCAGACGGTACGCTGCAAACAAGCCACGAGCTGATGGCCAGGCTCCTGCGTATCTGCGCCTACAAGCCCAAGATTGGATTCGTTGATGTCCCGGCGATCAATGCCAAGCTCAGACAGTTCCGCGTCGAGCCGAAAACGCAGATATACCACAGAGTGCAGGGCCTCGATAACAAGCATGCCCTGCTTGGCCTCCGCGCAGCCACGGCCTTGCCGGCCGTGGCTCCGGAAGATCATGCGGAGTTGCTGGCTGCCTTTCGGGATAAGTAGTGCGTGCCGGCCCGATAAGCCGCCGCTCATGAGCACCTCCGCTATTCCTCGATCAGCTGGCTTAGGCGACGGGCTATGAATCGGGCGAAAAAAGGACCGCCGCAGTAGTAAGCTTAGCGGTGCTGTTACGGCTTCGGTATGTTTTCCGGGCGCCTGCGCATCAGCATCCACCAGGTGCCGACAGCCACGGCCACGGCCGTTACGATACAACCAATGCCGAGCCACCGATAAACGTCTGTGTGGGACGTTTGGGGTGTACGGGGAAGGGCGGCGACGTGTGCCAGGTGCACGGGGGAGTGCACGCCCAGTAATTTGAAGAGCAATTTAGCTTGGCCGTGTTCGATCGAGACCAACGTAACCTGTAAGTTGTTCGTAGGAGCGCCGTTAACGTCGACCAGGTGAGTCTGCCCGAGGTACAGTTTGAAATGAATCGGATTGGAGGCGATGGTCATATCGACGTAGTTACTGCCGATAGCATTGACCGTGGCGTGGTGTACGGTTGACGAGACGTCGCTAGACGGAGCGGTATCAGGCAATTCGAAAGCCACGGCTTGGCCGGCTGACATAATCTGGACGGTTCCGCCGACCGTAAAGGACGACTGGGTATTTAAGGTAACCGTCGGCGTGAGCGCTCGCGCAACAGTCGGCGTGCTGGTAGGGACCGGTAGCGTCGGGGTGCTCGTTGTCGTGTGCGGGGCGGGGGCCGGCGCCGATTTTTTTTGATGGTCGACGGGCGGAGTCACGGGCGTTTGGGGGCTGCCGACCGTGATGGACAATGACTGACTATTCGTAAACACGCCGGTGGGACTATTGTCATCACTGACCTGCACGGTAAAGTTGTAGGTCCCGGCTTTTGTCGGTGTGCCGCTGATCGCGCCGTTCGTGCCCATCGAGACACCGGGCGGCAGATATCCGCTGGAAAGGTCGAACGTGGTTGTGCCTTGCTGGCCTTCGGCGGCAACTGATGCCGTATATGCTTGACCGGTCGTCGCGTCAGGCAAGCTGGTGGTGGTAATGTGGGCTATGTCCCACTCGGTCACCCGGTTATTGTAGGCGTCGGATTCGAAGACGTCGCCGCTGGCCGGGTCGATCGAGAGCCCCTCGGCCTGCAATACTTCCGTTTCTGACGTCGCCGGGGAAGGCGTATCGAAGACGTTCGTCGACGTCAGGTCTGCCTGGCCCAGCTCCGCGAACGCCGACGGATAATTGCTGAGGGCGGTGGTGTCGAAGAAGAGTATGCGGCCGAAACCGTCGCCGACTAACAACCGGTTATCGAGCGGATCGAACGCGATACCCCACGCGTTGTCGAAGTACTGCGCCGTGACAGTCTCCCCGGTAAGCTGCGTGGTGAAGTCCGGCTGCCCGAGCACGTAGGCGGCGTCTTCGCCGTTGGTGATGGTTGCCGTATTAAACGCCAGTACCCTGGAAGTAATGCTTCCCTGGTCAACGACGTAGAGCCGGTCGGCATTCGGATCATAGGCCAGCTGGCAGGGATAGCTGAACTGGTTGCTGCTAAAGCTGCCGTCGCCCGCATCGGTTACCATGTCGGGTTGGCCTAAGACATTCGTGGCCGGCATGCCGTTAGTAATGCTGCTGACGTCATAGGCCAATACCCGGTAGCCGCCGATATCCGAGACGAATAACCGCTGGTTGGCCGCGTCGTAGGCAACCCCTTGGGGTAGTTCGAGCGTCGCGGCGCCGAGATCCCAGTAATCGTCGGTCGTGAAGTCCGTCTGCCCGATGACGTAGGCCGCGGCTTCGCCGTCGCTGATAGTTGACGGCGCCACCTTGAAAATCATAATCCGGTCATTATCGGTGTCGGTAACGAACAATAGTTGCCGCGTCGGATCAAGAGCCAGCTGGCCGGGAGCCCAAAGCCCGGTCGCCGTATCGGCGCCGCCGGTGCTCGTGAAGTCCGTCTGCCCGAGCACGTCGGCGGCCGAAGTACCGGAGATTTGATTGGTTTTGGACAGGTTATATACCAGCACGCGGTTTGAATCGGTGTCCGACACGAACAGCCGGTGATTCACCGGGTCGACGACCGTGCCGGAGGGAAAATAAAGGCCGGCCGAGCCAGGCGAACCCGAACTGCCGTACTGGCTATTACCCGTAAAGTCCGTCTGCCCAAGGACGCTGCTGGCTTTATACGGGGCGGTCGCCCGGGCAATGCCGACCGGAACGAGCGAAAGCAACGAAATCAGGGTGCCGAGGACCAGCAGAAACAATGGACGTTTCGCGGAAAAATTACTCAGGGGCATGTGCCACGATACTCCTTAGTCAAATCATAGCATATTACTTATGCTTGAGGCCGGAGGACCTTAGCAATGAACAACCTAGAATTCAGCATGCTACAATGAGCGTGTTAGTGAATGTCAATGCTTAAAGAAATTTAGGTGAGGGAATCTCACGAGGGGGGTTGAGTGATAGGCTTTGCAGGTATCTATGGTAATTTTGTTATTGCACTCAGAAAAATAAAAAAGACTTCGCTGCTGCTTATACCCGCTTGTGCACTCATATTTCCTTTTATAACTGTCAGTAGTGCTTACGGTAGCCCGTCAATCACTGAATACAACGTACCTGACCCGAATGGCTGGGTTTTATCAGATATTACGACCGGATCTGACGGTAATTTATGGTTTGAAGACCTTTTCGACAACCAGATAGGCCGGATGACACCCGATGGATCCGTAACGATGTTTCAGGTTCCCGACCAGGCGGACTTTGGTCTCACGAATGATTTAGTTACCGGTCCGGATGGTAATGTGTGGTTCAATCTGGCTGAACGTACCAGCACTGCTACGGGAGAGATCGGTAAGATAACGCCTGACGGTACCATTACTTTGTACCCCCTTGATAGCAACTATAATACCGGAACGGCTCTTACCACCGGCCCTGACGGCGCCCTGTGGTTCACGGAGACTGAAATTACTTCCACCCCTATATACCCTTCATACGAGCCTGCCATCGGCAGAATAACTACTTCGGGCCAGATTACCAACTATCCGATTTCTGATGGAGCGGAGTCGCATGATTTTACCTCAATTACCACCGGCCCTGACGGCGCCCTGTGGCTCACGGACGCCTGGAACAGTACGATTGACCGGATGACTACAACTGGTTCGCTTACCGAATTTCCTATAAACATAACGGGCTCTCAACCCATAACGATCACCACCGGCCCTGACGGCGCCCTGTGGTTCACGGATTCTCTGGTCGGAGCTGCCAACGGGTTCATTGGCCGTCTGACTACATCCGGGCAGCTAAGCGAATATGACATTCCGACCCAGGGGGCTAATCCCGTCGGTATTACCACCGGCCCTGACGGCGCCCTGTGGTTCACGGAGCTGGGTGGAAACAAAATAGGTCGCATTAGCACCGACGGTTCCATCTCCGAGTATGCAACACCTACTCAAAACTCGAACCCGTATGGTATTACCACCGGCCCTGACGGCGCTCTGTGGTTCACCGAGCCGGGGCCCAAGGATTCGCCAGTCAATAATATCGGTCGGCTGTCTCTGCTTTCATCCGCTCCAACGCCTCCCACCAACCTAACCGCCCCAACCCCCACCAACCAGTCCCCAGCTCTCTCCTGGTCGAGCGTCTCCGGCGCCACCAGCTACAACGTCTACCGCAACGACACCCAAGTCGCCAGTAATGTCACCACGACTTCCTACACCGACACGACAGCCCCGGAAGGCACCAACACCTACGACGTCACGGCCGTCAATAGTTCCGGTGAAAGCAGCCCGAGCAATAGTGTCAGTGTCCTTGTCGACCGCACCGCTCCTGCGATCACCTACACACTATCCCCGTCACCCAACAGCGCAAGCTGGAACAACAGTCCGGTGACCGTCACCTTCAACTGCTCAGACAATACTGGCGGATCAGGCATCGCCTCCTGCAGCTCTCCGATGACAGAAGCAACTGACGGCACCTATACCCTGACTGGTTACGCCACCGACAACGCCGGTAATACCGCTTCGGTTAACGTGACGGTCAACGTAGACCAGACCCCGCCAACCGTCAGCGCCCCATCGCTCTCCTCAGGCACTATAACCGCGGGCAACTCCACGACACTTACCGCGTCCACTACTGACGCCCTGTCCGGCGTCACCGCGGGTGAGTACTACATTGGTAATGACCCCGGCCAGGGAAACGGCACCGCCATGACCTATAACGCTAACACCGGCACCCTAACCGCTAGTCTTGGCTCCAGCCTTAATCCAGGCACCTACACTATCAACGTCCGTGCCGAGGATGCTGCCGGTAACTGGAGTAGTCCCCAGAGTGTCACGCTCACCGTGAATGCCGCCAACCAAACCATCGGCTACAATCAGCAGGGCGACCATAAAGACACTGGCGACGCCAACAACATGAACGGTACCAAGTTCACCGTCGGCAGTGTCGGCGGCAGTGCCGTCTCCATGTCCGCCTATGTCGGTGATGTTGACTCCGCTCCCAATAACCAGTACCAGCTATCCATCTATACCGTCAAAAGCAACGGCAAACCCGGTACCCTGGTCGCCCAAACAAATACCGGCACCCTGACCGCCAACAGCTGGAATACCTTACCCATTACCGCCAACCTATCCCCCAACACCCAGTACTGGCTCATGTACAACACCAACTCCACCAAGAGCGGACTGAACGAACTGTACTACGTCAACGCAGAGCAGGGTATCGGTGCCTATGGTGCCCAAACCTTCGGCATCTGGCCGAACACGTTCCCCAGCCCGACCCTGACCAATACCGAGTTCTCACTGACACTGACCTATACCCCCAATGGACAGGTACCGCCTAACCCCACCCCGCTCGTCGGCGATAACAATATCGAGAGCAATCCCGACTCTGATTCATCCGGTACCGCCGAGGCCTTCCAATACACCGCCACCTCATCGGGCAACTCCCAGAATCTGTCGGTCTACCTAGGCGCCACCAGTGCGGCCAGCGCCGTTACCGTCGGCATCTACACGGACAACAATAACGCTCCCGGTACGCTCTTAGGCCAGGGCACCATAACGTCACCAGTAGACGGCACCTGGAATAACGTCAGCTTGCCTTCGGCATTGAACATTACCTCAGGTACGAAATACTGGATAGCCATACTTTCCCCCAAAGGCGACGGCAATATCGGCTTCAGGGACAAAGCAAGCGGCTCAGGCCCCGGCAGCATCTCTAGCAGCAAGGCCAACCTGACCACGCTGCCGGATACCTGGGCTAGCGGCTCGCAATGGACAAGCGAGTCTATGTCGGGGTATGCGTACTAAGGGCAAGTAGCACAATGACGTGTGGAATAGTGCGGCACTCTTAAGCGTCGGTGGAAGTTAAAATGACAGAGGCAAGGGTGCGTGCCTCTGACCAGAATCAATCCAGATACCAGGATAATGAGCTGCATGCGGCACATATAAAGATGAATGCTGCGGCCGAATGACCACGGATCCTTCGTTGTCTGTTTGGTGATCTCCAACGGAGCAGGGCCATGCTGATCGCGTAGACTGTCGTCTGCATCAGCAACGCCCGCAAGTGAGGGGTTCCATTGAAGAAGGTGGGTGAGGCGGGGCCATATAAGATATCTCAGCCGACGAGTGGTAATGAGGTGTTTGGCCCTATAAATTCGTATCTCGATAGCTCGGGTGCTTACGATTATGTACTGCCAATCGCAGGTGCAGTTATTGGTTGTTTCATTGGGGCAGCATCGTTGATTGAAGCGGATTGGGCAGGAATGGTGGTCGGTTGTGCAGTCGGTGGAGTTAAGGGATTCAACTACAGGCAAAGCGCTGCAAATGATCTAGACTATTACCAAGCAGGGCGGCAAGATCTTAAGTTAGTGCATTGAGGGCTGTAATCAGGTATACAATGGAGGTTATATGGGTAAGTCTGTGATCAACATTAAACGTGATTCACGTTATGCCGGTAGGCTTCGTCGTTATAAAGTCATTCTGGATGGACAGTTAATCGGCGACATCGCCGATGGACAAAGTAAATCCTTTGACATTAGCCCAGGTAGCCATACCTTACACTTAAAGGTAGACCTGGCAAGAAGCAATAAAGTGAGGTTCGAGGCTGCCGCCAATAAAACAATTCATTTCAGGTGTGCGAATAGTATCACAGGCTTCAAGATCATTTTCGCAATAGTATATGCCACCATACTAATTCACAGATACATTGAGCTTGAGCGTATTGACTAGGCCTTGACTGGGAGGTAACACGACGTATCCCTGTGCAACAAGTGTGTCAAGAGGAGAGCTAATGGCGAGCGAAGATAAAAAGCGTAGTAGGAATCCGGGCATAGTGGCTCGGAAGTATCGTTGGCTGTACATATATTCTTTAACCGTGATGGTTGCTTGTGTTATCGGCAACGTACTGACTTTTCATAAGTCCAATTTAGTCAATAGTCCCAATCTTAGTTTACCAACTAAACACCTATCAACTACTATCGGTGACGGCATAGTCTTCATTTTCTATGCAGCTCTTATGATTTACGTAGTGACATCAAACAATGTCAACCGGATTAGATTCATCTTGAAGTTTCTGCTACTCCTGGACTTACTCAACCTTTTGGGGGCAATCTTGAAACCAAACCCATATGGCGTAATCATCGAAGCTGTTATGGCATCTTTCTCGCTCGCACTACTCAAGCAACTATCCAAGGACAAAGAGACTTAAATAAAAGCAATTCCTGAATTCTAGAAATTGTCTGTTCCTCTCAAGGTTAGTTGGTCAGGCGACCAACTATAAATGATGTTAATGCTTAATCCTGCTCACCATGAGGACGGAGTAGAAAATCAAGGCCAGCAAGAAACCTATCGCGGATAGTATTTCGGCTCTCAATCCGAATATGAGCTTTCGCCGGGCGGCTTCTGCACGTTGTGCGATTTCATGTTCTTCGCCCTTGCTCGACGCGAGCCAGGTTTTCGATGCTTTATCGAGTTTACCGAGCACGGCACCGGCCACGTTAAAGAGGGCAGTGATATTGTGCTCAGTATAGTGCCCGCCTTCGAGAATTAAATAGAGCTCTTTGTCGCTCAGCTCAATATCGACTTTACGCGGTGCTGCGTCTTCAAGCACTGCCATGACATCAGGCGAAAGCACCTGCACGGCTTCACGCTCACTGCCTTTGGTGGTGCTGACATGGTAGTACGTTCCGAAGTCGCCTTCGAGGTGCAGCGGAGTCCCGTTCGGCACCCGGTCGGGCAAATCGCTGCGAACGCGCCGGTAGCCGTGATCATTCAGGCGGTTGTCCAGGATGATCATCGGGTAGGCCTTGGACAGCTTGAAGGTGAGACAAATGAATCGACAGGTCTGGGAGTCACCGGCCACATACTCAAACACCAGGCAACTGAACGGATGATTATCAAAGGTGCCGCCGAAAGCGTAGCGTTCCTCGTAATCACTGCCGGTGCCGAGGAGTATGCTTGCCACGCTACTGAGCTTATACTGCCGGATTTCTTTCCAACCGTTGTCGGCTACGAGCTGCTTGAAGACGCCTTCGTGGTTTTTGGATTTCAGGTTCGAGTAGCGGAGAAGCGACACTACGGCCAGGGCCAAACCAGCGAGTTCGCTAAAACCCAGTGTCGCTTCAATACTTCGATACCTTGTAGCGTCATTGGCTACGCTGGGTGCGTTCAATATAAGATACGATAGGGCAAACAGAGTGCCAAAAAGCAAGAAACCGGCAGCAGCAACGATCAACCATAGATTCAGTATGCGCCGGTGTTCAGTTGAGGCGGCTACATTAACTTCTTGACTCGCGTCCACGTACATATCATAACCCGAAATTAATTACTTATGCCTTACTCTGCGGTGGACTGACCATGGACGCCTCATCGTCGGCCACAGGTCGTTCAAGTCGTCGCAGCCGCAACCTGATTCAAGACAGTGCTGGTACGGGGGTTAGGCCCTCCCGCAGCTTCCCAAGTATAAGGGCTTACCTGGCCGCATCAAGATCGTTCTTCCGGTGGGGAGCTGCATCTTGACCCGGCCAGTCCAGCCCTTGCCCTCCGCTTGAGCGGGAGGTCGACTCGCTTGAAACGTTACTAATTTCAAGGAGGTTCAGAGATATGGAAGCAACAGAAGCCACTAGAATCGCAAAACTAAATGATACTTTTCGTAAAAGCGGGCAAGGTGTAACGATAACTCGAGGTGTACAAGCGCTAGAGGATCTGATCGGTCTCATTGATGAGATCCGTCGGTTCAATACGTTTACTGAGGATAATGATCCGTACGGGGAACATGACTTTGGTGTCGTCTACTGGAACGGCGAGAAAGTGTTCTGGAAAGTCGATTACTATGACCAAAATCTCACATGCGGTGAAGATCCGCTTTCGTCGAAGTGCAGGCGGGTGATGACCGTCATGCTTGCCAGCGAATACTAGTTCGCATTGCCCGGAGACTGCATCTAGTGGTTTCCGGGCAAAGAACTTCTTTCGTAAATCCCTGATGCTTCAGGGATTTGACCTATTTCTGTAAGGAAATAGGTTTTGTCTTCAACAGTAAAGAACAGGGGAGAGGATCAAGCTTCCTCCCAAATTTCTCCGGTAACCCCACGCTGCTTCAATTCTCCGGCCGTCGTGAACCGGATGTGTAAGCTTTTCCTGTCCGGCACATCCTCAAGCAACTTCCTGGTTTGCCGTTTGGCGTAAATCAGCTCGGCCACGGTGGGGCAGACGAAAAGCACAATGGGCGGTGCTTTGTCCTTTGTTTCTTGCCGCCACTCATCATATTCCAGGTATTCCTCATAGACTTTGAGCCTATGTTTCAGCCGGTAGCGCGGCAGGGTGGCGTCAAACACTTCCAGCACATAATGCTTCGTCGTGGTGCCTGCTGGAGAATTCTCATGCTTCTTGAGAACCAAATGCGGTCCCGGTTCCATCAGAAAGTGATACGGATTTCTGCGGTCAATATAGTCGGCTCGGGTGATGGTTTCGTACATCACGCCGTCTATGCTCTGGGTATTCGCGGTGATGCAGCAGCCCGCAATCAGTAAGCTCCGGTCAATGAAGGTCCGGCTGCGTGATGCTTCCTTGTAGCGCTTGCGCACCTCCTCGACCGGATACTCGCCGGTGCTTCGTAAGTACCGTATTCCATTGATGCCGAGGTAGTAGATCGCCGGCTTGGTCTTCTCGGTGAAGTCAGTCGAATAGATCCACTCGGCATAGTGCTTGTCCCGCAAATCGCTCAACCACACGGCTATGGTCTTCCGGTTCTTATGTCCCATCATGGCCTGAATCTGTATCCTATTTAAGAACCGGTACCGATACAGCAGCCGCAGTATTTCTAACTGTTTCCTCGTCACATGGGGTTGATTAGCTACTTGATCCTTCATGTTCCTGGTTCTTTTCTATGCACCTTCTTATTTTTAAGACACAGTTGGAATGATTATGGGGAGAGTTTGTTTTACTTGCAGTATTGTTTTGGTAGGTACATGGATGATAGGTATTGATGGGTTAGTTGGTTGATGTTTTGTGCGGATGTATGCTGACCGGCATATAACATTTTGCCTACCCCTCCTACTCCTATTATTGTAAGGGTAGGGATCACAGATATTCTACAATAACAGATCAGAAAAAACTAAAAACTACCATCGCCCATGATGGCAGTTTCTGACAGGGCTACAGACTTACTTTCGGGGCCGTGTCCTGGGCTTCGTCCTCGTCAGGGTCCGACTCCTCATTTGTTTTCTTGGTGTCGCCGGTCACTGAAAACAACGTATCAAGGTACTGCTCGACCTGCTTTCTCGGCGTAGCATAGTGTTCGCGGCTAGAGGCAATGACTGACTGCTTCGTGTCGTCTGAGCCTTGCACGTCAAGCGGCACCGTCACGCCTGAGAATGCGTCCTCGCTTTCGTGAGCCGTGGTCTTCATAAAGAAATGGTAGGGGGTCAGATTAATGATATCTCCCTTTTCAACCACCGGCTTCATGTAGGGCAGGATAAAGGCTTCATCATCCGGGTTGGCTTTCAAGCAGATGATAGTGTGGGCATTACCGGCCACGTTCTTTAGGATCTTCTGGTCGTCGATCTGGGCAATATTCTGGTGCGACACGGTTAGTGAGATCCGGAACTTCCTGGCCTCGCTGGCGATCTCGGCAAACCTGGGGGCGGCGAAGTTCTGGAATTCGTCAACGTAGACAAAGAACTC
This sequence comes from Candidatus Saccharimonadia bacterium, assembly GCA_963810525.1. GTDB lineage: Bacteria > Patescibacteriota > Saccharimonadia > Saccharimonadales > UBA4665 > JAICLK01. Next base: position 353,729 of record CAWENB010000003.1, on the reverse strand, counting down.
ACGCCGGTCTGCTTCAACTATCCGGGCGCGCTGGTAGGCGGACATCCAGATCAACGAAGTTAGCAGCGTGCCGAAGAAAAAGCTCTGGTCTTCGCCGATGTCGCCTTTACTCAAATTCACCAGCAGTATTTTGCCCTCGTCCATGATATCGCTCATGCGAATGGTGCTCTTTTCCTGCAGCAAGATATTCCGGGACATGGTGGCGGTAATAAAATGGCCGAGCCGGTGCGTTAAAGGCAGTACGTAATTCGTCAGCTGCATATCGCCCATGGGCAGCATTTCTTTGTACCAGAATTGTTTCAGCACCGGGTCCTTCAATCCGGCCGCAACTTTTCGCTGGTACTTCTTGTCCGTCAGTAACTGCTGCAGCGTATATAGGCTGTGGTTCGGCAGTAGCAGGGCAGTGAGGACAGTACTGCGCAGTATGTGCTCCATGCGATCGCCCCATTGCCGCTCATCAGTCAGTTTCTGGAAGACCGCTATTACCATGCTGGCTGTCCAGTCGCGGGTATCTTCCTCATCGCCAAAGTCTATTTCCGGATCCAGGATATTGAGCCCGGGCGGGAATTGACGGTCGCCTGGGTTAAATACAACGACGTCTTTCATTCGATGCTCCGGCACAAGCTCTAGCAGCTCACGGAACATGTCCCCGTGCGGATCGAGCACGGCCAGGCCTTTGCCGCTCATCATGTCCTGGTAGATCGAACTCTTAAGCAGGGTAGTCTTGCCGGTGCCGGTCTTCCCGATGACGTACGTATGCTTTTGCCGTTGCTCGAGCGTCATGCCGATTGGCTGTTCGGAACCGCCATGCCGGTTCGTGCCCACTATGACATCCAGCTTCGCCGCACTGTGCCTGATGGATAACGGCGCGGCCAGCTCTTTGCTCCGGCTCTTTACCAAGCCTTCGGTCTTCGTCGTCTCGGTATTGGCAAAGTGGTACAGGTCGGAAAGCTCCGAACTCGATACGATGGTGCCGTAGGGGAAGACGTTCTGCGGCAACTCCCGCTTACGGAACCGCCTCAATCTCCGGTCGGCCTGCCAGGCCCGGAGGCGCTTGCTGAGGGGAATGGTGCGCTTCGAAACGAATACCTGGTAGGTGCTGTCGAACATCCGTAGTGCAGAGACGATACCCTCCAGACGCTCCTGTATGGTATCGCTGTCCGGCGAAGCCGCCAGTACCCGTATGCTGACCTCGAAGAGCTGCTGGTCGAGCTTCGGTTTCACGATCCGGGCCAGTTCCTGGTCGTAGGGGTTGGTCGACTTACGTTTGCGGTGCCTGCTGTCCGGTATCGGAAAGTCCGGGCTACCGGGGTACATGATGGCTATAGGGATGGAAACGACGAATTTTACGATCATGATGAGCAGCCACAGCGGCGGGGCCACGATGAACCACACGGCGTGCGGAAGCCCTGCCTTTTTGGCAAGCACTTCTGAAAGCCCTTCATTCCGGGCTATCGCGGTCTGTATTTTCCGTACGTGGCGCATTGCCCGGCGGTGCGTCGAGCCCATGACCGGAGTCGTAACCACTTGGTAGGCGACCAGTTCACCGGGCATCAGTTTCGTCATGTGCGTGGTGATGAAGGCCATGGAGTCGTGCTCCTCAAGCAGCTTGTGGCCTTCCAGGGGCAGTACGAAATCCGCGCCCTGTTTCAGCTCGATAATGCCGACTTTGGTATCGTGCAGAGCGTCCAGGTAATCCGGTACTTGCCGTATCTTGATCGTCGGCAGGAATGACAGCAGGTTCCGGGTAACGTAGGTCGCTTCACTGCCGGGAACGGCAAGGATGTAGCGGATGCCCGCATCGTTCGTGCCGACCAGCTCCGATGAGTAGCGCCGCTTCTGGCCTGCCAACCTGTCCGTGAAACTCCGACCTCTCCCCCTGTTCCTGAGCAGGACGTGGAGGCGTTCGGTGGCGTAGGCGGATTTAGCGGTGGTGGCCGGGATGGTAATTTCCAGGAACGTATCGGCCGGCGATAGTTTGCCGATGCCGGCCTTCCGCAAGGCCAAGGAGAAAAGCGGAGCCAGGTTGCGCAAGAGGAGAATAACGCCGATCAGGACGAAAAAGGCCACGGCCGCCAGCGTACAGAGCCAGCCGACGGTGACGGCGAGCGTCAAGACGTTATGGAGGCGGTCAGCCCGGATGGGGTGAAGGGGGAGGTTCAGTATGTCGTTGAGCAGACGTTGCACGGGTGGGCCGTTCCTTGCCCCACCCCCTGACTGGTTAGAGGTATATGATACCACCGTTGTATCCTATAACCACAAGCAATTGTCCGGTGTGAAGCAATTTGTCATACTACCAAATACGTTTGAAGCGAAGGGGAGGTCACGGGTATGTCACTAGTAAGTCGTTTCCGAAGAAGCAAGCCGCAGCAGCGGGATGCATACGATGAACTATGGGGAGGCTGGAGCTACCCTAGTCCGATCATTTCTAATTGGGACAGTAGCTACCCGCCAGACGACGGAGACCTGAAGCACCTTATCAATATGGCTGAGTACGGCTGGTACTACTACCAGAAAGCTATTATTAGCATGTCGGTAATACACCCTCTGGCTGACTACAAGCCGGTAATCCATGACGAGTTCCGGAAGACCTTTAATACCCGGTTTGAAGATAAGCCTATGACGCTCACCATTTATGAGAAGGACGGCAAGCTCATTACCAGCAATGATTGGGAGGCGTACTGGATGTACCGGGAGCGTCAAGACTTGAACGCGTACTGTGTTCTGCTCGGGCACTTCAACGAGAGATCGGAAATTGCCATCTGTGACAGGCCGTTTCAGATTTTACGGCCGGACTCAGCGGCTGAGCCGAGACAGCCGCTGACTACTTTTTGAACTCAAGTTAGGCAGACAGGATAGGAATATAGGGTTGCGTAAAATCACGCCAATACCTTTCTTAATCCGTATATCTGGTTAAAAGTAAACAAACGGGCAAAAGGAGGAGAGTAGGGCCAGATATTATCCGGATGTAGTCAAGCGTAAATCCGTCGCCTTGGGCCGGTTCGGCCGGAGTAAAGTTCGCTTCCACGACATCCTACGGTCGCGAGCCCGGGTACGCAGCTGTGAACCTGAGCAAGAGCGTGGCGATTGCGGCGGCTTCATCGGTATGTACACTCACACATTTACGGGCAAGGATTGGCTTTTAGCCCGGTCGCGGCAGCGAGGGCATTGTACGAGGGTTTATGTGAACCGTCAGCGTACTCAATTCCAAACGTACCATCGCTCGAGTTATCGTCCCGGTAGTCGAAGATCATGACGGCATTGACGTACTGCAGCCCACGGGCCCAGCTTATAAAGTTGTAGACGTCATTGCATTGCAGGGCGGGCGACAGCAACACGGTACCGGATTGTGGCGTATCACCGCCGGCGGTTTCAGCGGCTGTTGGTGTCGTTTGCCATCCAACTTCGGTGATATACACCGGGATGCTCCGGCCGGCGAGGCTTTTTGCCTGGGCGTACGAATTGGTTACGTTTGCTTGACTGCCTAAACCGGTACTATTGAAATCATACGGGTGGACGGTGATGCCATCCATATAGCTGCCGATTTGGGCGTTCTCCTGCCACATGTACTGCCCCCAGTCGGAACCTCCGGATTCACCGCCGTCGAATGACGCTAGGACCAGCGGACGGTTTGGACCGTAGGCGGTTTTAAACGCGTCATACGTAGCTATGAGCAAACTGTCGTAGGCCTGGGCATTGGCGGTTGTGAGCGCGTTGGTGCCCCAGAACCAATGCCCGCCCGGTTCATTAAGCACTTCGATAATCGGGCAAAGTGTGGGGTTACAGCCGTCTGACTTATACCAGCCCAACGCGTTATTCGCCCAGGTAGTCGGGTTGCCTAAGCCGGCAATGCCGCTCGTACTATAGGGCCCCTGTAGAATATCGTCTACCTTAATACCGGAATTCGTAAAGGTGCTTGCGTTAAGACCCCAGGAATCTAGATCTGCCCGTACATATTTCATCGCTCCCGCCATATCCGGTCCCGGGTTGCTGCCTATGCCATTAATAACTGCGCCGACGATCATGTTATTACCGCCCTTGCTCACGGTGCCCGTAGAACCACTGACGGTTTTGCTGCCTGAACCGGATCCGGCCGGCGTACTGAACTGCACGGCCGAACCTCCCGAAGCGGTAATGTCCTTGACGACCCGGGCACCTGAAGCCAGCACGCCTGACTCGGCTTCAGCGGAACCGACGTAACTGGCCGCATGACTTATTTCCAATAGCACGAGACCGATGACCCCGAAACAGACTACTACGATAGCGGCTCGTGTTTTCCGCTGCGCGATGAGCGCCTTCATCTTCCGCCATTGCTTCTGAAACATCACGGGCAAGGATTAGCTTTATTTGAGGCAGCGGCAGCGATGCCGGCATAGGAAGGCTTATGGGTCCCGTCAAGATACTCTACGCCGTACGTAACGTACGTATTATTATCGGCAGGTTCGTCCCGGTAGTCGAAGATCAAGACGGCATTGACGTACTGCAGCCCACGGGCCCAACTGATGAAATTGTATATGTTATTGCACTGTAGATTCGCGGAAAGTTGCACACCGCTATACTCCGCGCTATAACCGCTCGGGAACTCACCGGATGCCGGAGCTGTCTGGTAGCCCATTTCCGTGATATATACCGGTATACCATGACCGGCCAGCGTCTTGGCTTGAGCATAAGAGTCGGTGACGTCCCCCTGATCGCCGAGACCGGTGCTCGATGAATCGTAGGGGTGCACCGTAATACCGTCCATATAGTTGGCGATCTTGGAGTTTCCGGTCCACATATACTGCGCCCAGTCATTGCCGGAATTACCGCCGTCGAATGAAGCCAGGATCAACGGACGGCTGGAGCCGTACGCAGTTTTAAACGCGTCATACGTCGCGATAAGGATGTTATCGTAGGCTGTGGCGTTGGACTGGCTCATGGCGTTAGTCCCCCAGAACCAGGTTCCTCCCGGCTCATTCAGGACTTCAACCATAGGACACAGCGTTGGATTGCAGCCGTAGGACTTGTACCAGCCCAGCGCATTGTTGGCCCAGGTGGTCGGGCTGCCGAGGCCAACAATGCCGTTGGTGCTGTACGGGCCCTGCAACAGATCGTCGAGTTTTATGCCTGAGTTGGTAAAAGTGCTCGCCGGTATATTCCAGGCTTCGAGATCGGCGCGGGCATACTTGACGGCGCCCGCCATATCCGGACCGGAGTCGTTCCCCAGACCGTTGATATTCACGCCGACGATCATGTTATTACCGCCCTTGCTCACGGTGCCCGTAGAACCACTGACGGTTTTGCTGCCTGAACCGGATCCGGCCGGCGTACTGAACTGCACGGCCGAACCTCCCGAAGCGGTAATGTCCTTGACGACCCGGGCACCTGAAGCCAGCACGCCTGACTCGGCTTCAGCGGAACCGACGTAACTGGCCGCATGACTTATTTCCAATAGCACGAGACCGATGACCCCGAAACAGACTACTACGATAGCGGCTCGTGTTTTCCGCTGCGCGATGAGCGCCTTCATCTTCCGCCATTGCTTCTGAAACATGCTATTTTCGCCCACGCTGCTTTTGTCCCAAGTGTAAGCATTATACGAAGATCTGTCCAGCCATAAGGGGAGTAGCGGCGGCGCGGTTAGTGGTAATTTTTCAGCCGTCGCTCCCGGTGACTCATTACCGTTACGATTGAACGGCTGTGACAAAAATAATAAGCATATATCGGGCCTAACTCCTGACGATGTTGCGAGTATATCTATCATATTATATAATATTAAATTATGCCTACCCCCGAACTACAGGGCGGCAGCTATTTTATCGAGACGTTTGAGCATGCCGCGGAAATTGCCTTGCAGCATCCGTACACCCTGTGGTACCGGATCAAACGCGAGCTGTTTGCCCCGAGCCACCAACAAGAATTGTCGCGCAATTTTGCGGACAGGGACATTACGTTTTATGAGCTTACCGGTGTCCAGGCGTCTGGCGATCCGGAAATCGGCGAACCGGGCGGCAGTGCTTACTTTGACCGGAAGGGCATCTCTTACTGGCAAACCTGGAGCACGGCCGAGGCTGACGTTGTCGAGAACGTTACGGACGTGGTCACCGAAGCGGACATCGGGCAGAGGCGCAAGCCGCCGGATTATTCCTCGACCTACACCGAAGCGAATATACCGAATCTGGCTAAGGTATTTGGTCCGCTCGCAGCCAATGAGTCCGAATTCAACCATGTGGTCGACAGGCTGGCCGAGTGGCTGCGAGCCGGTGACTATCCGGAAAGTTCCATCTATTTATTGCTTTCCCATGCCGTCTATAACATCGTCGCAAAAAGTTTACTGATCCCGGGATATGCTCCTAACCATCTCGCCGTTTTGCCGCAGGCGGCCAGTGACCCCGATCTCCGGAGCAAAATATCGGCGTCGATGCGCAGGGGTTTGGGCAAGGCGCTCATCGGTACCCGGTGCGGCGACCTTCCCGGAAAAAGGACGCAGCAGCTAGACGGGCAAGTGATAGCTGATTTCGTTGACGCCTTCGATGAGGCCGGTATGCTGGACGATGCTTTTTGGATTGATTTCGGCATCAAGGCCGGCGGCGCGGCGCGGAACCCGCAGTTTCTGAGCACGCTCCACGCCAAGCTGTCCGGACCCGACGGGGAACGTATGCTCAGAGAAAGGCAGATCATGGGCGGCGGCGAGAGAGCCCAGCCCTTAGTCAGGTCGTACATCACGGCAATTCTGGCGCACTATGAAAGAGACCCCCTGCGTCACACTCCTAACGCTGCCACCTTACTGCGAAGCCTTAAGTCAGGGGAAGGCAAGCAAAGTTTAGTGGATCTCAACAGGTTGGTTAATGTATCTAATTCCATCGCCCGAGAGCTCAATAGAGACCGTGGCTCGCAGCGTGCGGGTGAAGATTACCTGGCCGAATTACGGCCCGGGGATATGTTGAGCGTCAGCGATGCGCTGCTGCGGGTATTGTATGCTACCCGTATCAACACGTTGCCGCCTGAAATGTTGGTGGACCAGTTTGACCAGGATGTCCGGCATGCCGAAATCGTGGCGCTCGTCATCGAGGGCGCGAGGTACCGGGAAGCTCGGCTTTTGGGGCATACGGCGCTCGCGTTTCCCGGACTCTCGAACCTGCAAAGGAAAAGGCTCCGGGAATTGTTCGGGGCAAATAAGCCGCTCAAGGATGCCCTTACGGATCGTTAGCTGTTACGCACGACCTCATACTTCGTTATTTTACGTTCGGCTTTAAACTCTTCTTAGACCTTTCGGCGAAAACGCTGCTCTGCCATACGAAATGGAATCGGTATGAATACAGTGTCTATGAGACGAAGCAAAACGACAATGCCCGGACTGGCCAATCTGCCGTCAGATCGGCAATCGATAAATCGACCGGTAATACCGCGCCGGTGTCAGGACATCTTTCGACAGAAGCTTCCGCTAGCGACACGGTATACCTATAAACCCGAATCTCGTCAGGCCAACAACGGCGTAATCCGTGCGTCAAGCAAGCGAAAAGTCGACAATTCTTTAACGGCAACAGTAGCCATTAGAAATAGGCTAAAGCGTATAGTTTCGCTACTTATTCAGATACGATGCCAGAATAATATATATAACCTCTATTGCGCACAGTACTGTTCCGATGGCCCCAAGTAGGCACTGTTTCCGATATAAAGCGTAGATACCCGCGAGAAGTCCTGGGACCGCTAATGCCAAATAAGGAACACCAACTCCAGCGGGTAGACCCATGGCAAACACTACGATACCAAAGCCGATGCTCAGTATACCGAAGAATCTGTTGGACAGCATGTCATGACTAAGTATAGCGTAAAACGGGATAACTAACCGAGAAAGAGCCACGCTTAGCGGCTCTTTTTGCTGTGGTGAAGTGGCTATAACAAAAACAAAAAAACAAAGGGGCTTTAATGCAATCTGCCTCACTTACCAATGAAGATAGTACCACCATTTTGCTAGGTCTGTACGACGTCGTACGGGATTTTCACCGTGCGTTGTTACGGAAAGTACCGCCGACACTGCCAAACCATAAGACATCTTTGGAATGCCGAGCGACCGGAGGGACCAGGGACCACGCCGCGCCTCTCACGACAACTCTGCCTAAGTCGGGTATAGTTTGGGTTAGGTTTCCTGGTAATGGTTAATTACTCGAGCAGCATCAAATCACATAGAAATCTGAGTACCGCGCAACTGGTTGTAGGCGTAGTCTTCGTGGTAGTGTTCGCCAGTATCGGAGCCCGCATGTTACTCAGGTCTTACGCGTTAACTCCTTATGCAGCCGCGGAAGCCGAGAGCGGGACGCTGGCGGGCGCAGCGGCTAAACAGCCGGATCCGACTGCTTCAGGCGGAGAAGCGGTGAGGTTCGGCAGTAGTAGCAATCGTATATTTCCCCGTGAATATGGCGTGCTTGGTTCGGATCCGTCCCGCCAGGCAACTGACGACGGCGCAGGCATTAAGTTTCATGAGATTGATGTCGACTGGGCCAGCTGGGAGCCGACCCAGAACCAGTTTTCTACGAGTTACGGCAATGCCATCAAGACCGAAGTCCAGAATTACGTTAAAGCGGGCGATACGGTCTCTATCAGCATCGGCATTCAACAGCCGCCGTCATGGTTATCGAGCCTCCCGGACGGAACCCTGCGTAGCCAGAGCGGAGAGGTGGCAGTACTGTCGCCGGATTATGAATGGTCGGCGGCCGTCGACAACGCAATGGGCGTGTACATTAAGGAAGTTGTCCGGACGCTTGGTATGAACGTCAGCCAGTACCGCGTCGGGATGGGCGAAGCAGGTGAAGCCATGTACCCTGATCCGGTAACAAATGCCCCGTCGACTTGGTGGACCGGCGAAGGCTTCAGTGATCTGCCGGCCGGGCTGAGCGCTAATCCTCTGCCAGGCTGGACACCCGGCTCCTCGAGCTGGAATGGGCAAACAGTTACCTCGGCGAAGGCCACCACTTGGTATAACTGGTATATTTCCGGGCTCATGAACGCTCTGGTGACAGAAGCCAATGATTTCCGCGGAGCCGGCTTTTCCGGCCAGCTGGCCTTCTTGGCGGCCGGTGAAGGAGCGGAGCCGCCACTTTATCAGGCTCGTATCAACGCGCTGCTTGGCGACACAGGTTCAGATTATTACGGAACAATGAACACCGGCACGGAGTTCCAACACACCATACCCGAATTCATTTCCCGCGTCAGCGGTCCACTGATCATTGACCAAACGGGAGCAGGTGATGGCAGCGGTGAAGCCGGACAGGTGGATTGCCAGGCAGGAGACAAGAATATAAGCGTATCTCCTGGAAGCAGTGCGATGTCTACGTGGGGTGGAACACGCTGGGTTCATGCCCTGGCCGTGCAATCCAATGTACCATTTGAAATAGAAAGCCAAGGTTCGAACGATAACTTTGCGACGGTTACGGGACTCTTTACAAGTTGCGATGCCCAGGTGCTGCAATGGGCTTGGGATAATAACTTGTACGACGGAGGCGCCGGTGGCGATGTGCAGCTGAGTACTTACAAGGCCTATATAGCGCAAAACCCACTATAAATATTGAGACGCCAAATAACTAAAGTAGATAGATAAGATGCCACCTGGTACTCTATCGGCTGACAGTCTGAAGCTTTGGCGCTAACGCCTTTGCTGCGTCATTTGTCTAAGAATAGAGCGTTGATATAGCGCTAGGGTTGCCGCACGCGGCCTGGTCATGCACGAACGTATAGTGGTATTTGCCGATGTGGCCATATGCTGACCAGCCGGCGTTCGCAAAAAGCTTGTACGTAATAGGGTATTACTGCTCGATTGAAAGCTTATTGACTACCCGGAGTGTTCGCGCCGCTGTCCCAATTCTGTCCCAGTATCACCACGAAGTCAGTGGTGTACCCCTGCGCTTCCTCGGCTTCGGTCGAACCGGTAGCGCTGGTTACGGTCGTGCCCGGAAATAGCTGTTGCAGTACCTTGAGTGAAGCTGGTTTTTGTCCTTTTGAATTATCGACAATCATGGTACCGGCATGCTGGTTATTGGCGTCGGTAATAGCCGCGACGTCGAAGCCTTTTGCTTGCAATGTCTTCGCTTCGTTATGCGCCAGACCGGTGACGTCGCTGGCGTTGAGCACTGCCACGCTCGGCGACTCTTTAACGACCGGATTATCCGACACGAGCTTCTGGTAGTATTGCTGGAGCTGGCCATAATCATCCAGACCGGCGGTCGGTATGAGCGCTTCCTGACCCGATGCCGGGTCGGTGAAGTTTGTGAGCAAGGCTTGGCTAGCGTTCGTAGCCGTGGCAGTGGATGGATAGGTTAAAGATTGCAGCTTCGAGATGTTCGCCCCCCTCGTTAGTTGCGCAAGGCGCAGTACGTCAGCCAGGTCCATGTCAGTTTTCACATTATTTCCGGCCGCACTAAACAGCTGACTTATGCGAATCGGGTTGGTAAGCACGCCCGCGGTAGCGGCTTTCTGCTCCAGGGCAACCAGCATCTGCCGCTGGTGCATGGTACGATCATAATCACTGTTCGGCAGCCCATAAGAAGTATCGCCGGCGGCATCATCGCCGCGTGCTCTTGCTAAGTTCAGTGCTTCCTCGCCGTCAAGGTTTACCCAGCCGTTCGGGAGTTTCAAGTGAGTATAGGCGTCATATATACCGCGTGGGTCAGGACTTTGGATGTCTATTCTTATGCCGCCGACAGCATTGACCGCGTCTTTGAAAGCGGTGTAGTTAATCAGGCCATAGTAATCAATGGGAATGCCGAGGTCGGTCTGGACAATTTGTTCCAGCTGCCCCATGCCGCCCTGCGGGTAGCCTGGCTGGCTATAGTTTGCTACCTCGTTGGCGGCATTGATCTTTTGGTGTCCCAATCCAGGCAAGTTCACCCATAAATCTCTCGGGATACTGAGCATAAAGCCAGTGTGGTTTTTGGTGTCGATGCTGACCACCATGATGGAGTCAGTGAGCAGCGCGCCACCGTGACCCGGGTCATCGGACGAGTCGCCGGCCAATAATATGTTCACGCGCCCCTGGTCTTCGCCTTTCAATTTTTGGGTACTGAGTGCTTGAGCGCCGCACGCAAGGCCGCAATGGAATACTTTGTTCAGGTTCCAGTCCAGCCAGCCGCCAAAAGCTAGCAGCAAAGCCAATGAGACTGACGTTGCCATGAAAAGCTTGCGCTTGCGCGACCATTTACGTTTCCGCTTCATGACATCTCGCTTCCCGAAACGCGGGCCTTTGTGCTTTGGTTTGGTTGTAGCGGATGCGTTGAATTGACGACTGAACGGCGGGCTCTGAAGTGTAGTAGTGCCAACAGATTGTTGTGGCTGGGGCCGCTGCACCGTATGGGCCGGTGCGTGTGCCGGGCGATGCACAATTGGCCCTGGCAGCTGGTGGCTGCTAGAGGACGTTTGCGAGTGGATTGGCTGTGGGTGAAAGGCGGTCCGTCTGCGCGGCAGGCGATTAAAGCCGTCGATGCTATTAGCTGGGCGAGTACGCCGATCGTTATTGTCCATAAGCTTTTTTATTATACCTAAGACATAAACGAATAAAAAAGCTTATGGATGTACCCGCATTGAGCGGACACCGCACAATAAACTTTCGCCAATTCCCCCTAAAAACGGTGGTTTTAGAGAGCAGGCGTCGACCCTGCTACGGGTCACGCCGCCTGGCTAACGTACGCACTAAAGCCAGACTTGCCATCCGTTCCCGGCTCCAGGCCTTGCCTTCAGCAGGATGAAGCGCACGATCGGAACTCCCCCTGGAAGGTTCCGGCCCCGTACTAGCTACTGCACGGTCATTGCTTTTTCTTTGCAAAACGCCGATTCTTGCGAAGCTTGTCGGCAACGTACACACCCAATCCCAGCACGCTAATGCCGAGTAAGACATTAGCGAAGGTAATATTGCTTACATGCACGAATAAAGTCGTAATGACAAGAAATGCCCAAAAAATCCAGAAAATAGCCTCGTTAATTTGTCGTAACCGGAACGGGCCTTTCATATTGCTAATCATATCATAGTTTTTTACTGCGCAACTTTTACTGACAATCTGTGGCCCAATAAATTTTCGCCGACAGCCCTAATAACGGCGGTTTTAGAGAGCAGGACACGACCCGGCCAACGCTAAGAAAAGGGTACCGCCTGAAGAGAGTATATTAACCAAATTGACCAAACGTAAAGCTTATGCTACAATGTATTCATAATGGCATACACCGTATCCAAGCCATCTCCCTCAGACTCCCGGCCAAAACAAGACCCGTATGGGAAATATTATCCTGCGGCCGGTGAGGCTCCGGAGCAAGTTTCCTGGGAGGAAGGGGCCAGGGCCCAAGTCGAAAGTGAGATGGCCGCGCAGGGCCTTACGGGTTATAGCAGAGCAGCCTATATGGGGACGAGGCTGGCGGAGCTTGCTGCGGAAAGAGACACCCCCGAGCCTGGAGCCGAAGACGTATCTGCCCGTCAGTACGCCGAGGCGATAGTTGCCAGGGATGCCCTCGAAGAACAAATCGCTGAGAGTTTCCGGCGACTTTCAGGGCCATATTGAACATGGGCCGTCATAATCTTGAAACAGCATTAAAAAAGCTGAAAACAAATGAATTCACACCCGTAACTCTCACACTGTTCTACGGGACTTACGACTGACTAATTTTGATCAGCCGTGTGGTATCGGCACTTTGCTTTGCCAACTTCTGTTCAAATGTCCACAATGGCTTTGCACTATCGACTTCAGCATGAACAGCCAGGCAGCAATCGGTGAATGCAAGCTGGGGATGAGCTACATACAAAGTAAACACTTTTTTCATGAGTGTCAGATTTGTCTTAATTGACGGATGCTGTAGTAAGGCGCCCAACGTATTGTTTACCTGCTGTCTGTCGAAACCATAGTAGGAGCGCAGCGCGTATTCTACCTCAACTATCGCCAGGTCCGTTACGACATATATATTTTGAGTATCACTGAGCATGGCAGTAACTGCGGCACTCTGTGCGGGAATGTCGTTCAGAATCAAGCGTAAAAGTGCATTCGTATCTAACGAACCTCGAACTTTGCTCACAACCGAGGTTTCCTACTGCTGTAGAATGCGTCGACATCAGACAATGGCTTGGTACCTGGTTTTATGTATGCCTTAGCCTTGGCTTGGATATCTCCAAGTGATATAGGCTTAGAAAGTACTGCCTGTTGCTTGGTAGGGCTGAAGTCAAGTACGAGCTTGTCGCCTGTTTTATTAAGTGCCATAGCCTTGCGTACGCTCGCCGGTAATGTGAATTGGCCTTTGCTAGTCATAGTAATTGTTATGCTCATGTAAGAGGTATACTAAACGTAAGATATAATGTCAAGGTAAGGAGATTGATGTACGCAAAACGGTAGTCTATGAGACTAGCCGATTTTTTGCTCGAGACACCATAGCATGGTCCTGATAAGCCCGACGTATCTTTATCGCCTCTTCTGCTGCCGCAGCTTCACCTACGATGCCTGCTTGTTCTGGCGACAGAGGTCGCTCCGCCTCATCATGGAATGCAGCTATTGCTAAGCCGTAAAGGGCAATAAGAGCCTGCGCTTTAGGACTCATTTCTATAGATAAGATGACGCCGTACGCATCGGGCGCAGTAGAATCGTCTGCCGCGCCTCCTATAGGTGCAATCGATAAGTTACTACTACACCCAGGCGCAGACATACAAGGTTACCCCGACATTATTCGCTATAAGTATGCTCCAGTGCGGGTGACTGCACCAGGTAGGATTGTCTGGGCAATCCTAAAATCAGTAGTCTTTTTGTACGCTGCTATGTACTTTCATAGTTTGCTGTAGCGTTTAGGATTCGACCACCCGGCAGTTCAATAAATGCCAATTTCGACGCCAACGTAACGCAAGTTCAACTATTCGCAGTCTCTGTTCTAAAGTCACAGTTGCATAGCATTCGGCTTACGGTGTAATGAGAGGCTGGGCTTAGTTGATACTCCCCAGGCATATCGAGGCATCCATTCCGCTAACCCTCCATTCTGATTTCTCTGCTATCATAAAATGGCAGAAGAAAACAAAACATGGAACACAAATACTTAGTCGCACAGTTAGTCGGTGTTGTAGCGCTCGTAATTTCGTTAACTGTATTTCAGACTAACAATCGGCGCAAAATGCTCGATGTAGGAACCGTCGGCGCTATATTTTGGACACTGCACTTCTTTCTTCTCGGAGCCGACACCGGAGCGGCAATGAATGCAGTAGGAGTGGTCCGCAACTTCTCGCTCGCTCGCGTTAAGCCGCGGCGCGAAAACCTTTGGATACTTGTAGCAATCACGGGAATAGCAATCGTAGCCACCGTGCTCACCTGGCAAGGCCCGTCCGGCCTACTGGCTTTGGCTGCTTGTGTGATTAACGGTCTGGTGTTCTGGACTCGTAATACCACGATTATCAGGAGACTGTATCTTATCGTGCCGCCGCTGTGGTTTATCTATGATTTCATCAGCCACTCATATCCGGGTATGACCATTGAATGTTTACTAGTCGTATCGAACTTGGTCGGACAGCTCAGATTCGACACAAGACATAATTTCAAGTCATTACTATTGCCGCTGCGCCAAAGGTCATAGACCGCGGACGGAGCGATCTGAACCTAACAGGCTCTACATCTATACCGACGGTGAGACCGTAAATCAAAATAATCGGCCCGATCCTCTGTATAGAAGTGCATACGAGCTATTCGCAGTCCGGGCAAAGACGTCATGCTTTCGTACGTCACAACTAGTAGGGGGCGTGGTCAAGGCAATTTGAAGTGCTCGACCTCACCACTCCTCAATAACCCAAAAAACTTGTCTTGCCTATCAGCATTGTTGTAGCTGCCGGACTACGAGAATTCGTTAACACGCGAAGTATCACCATTTCTGACTCGCCAAGACTAAAGCCAGAAGTAGAAGCTGAGCTTCTTGAGATGTCAAAGAAAGCAAGAGCTGGAAATCTCGACGATTACTCCCCGGTTTTCAAGAGCATAGAAGAAAGCTTCACTTGGCTTGATTCAAAATGACCATCAGATACAGCAAAAAGTTCAAGAAGCAATACGAAAAGCTTTCACCAAAGTTACAGAAAAAAACTAAGAACGCCATTAGTCTATGGTCAACAAATCCTTCTGATGATTCGCTACGATTGCATCAGTTCAGTGGTAAGTTGAAACGATTTTATAGTATTGACATTACTGGTGACGTCAGAGCGTTATACGAAGTAATCGATGACGAGGTATACCTTTACCAGATGGTTGGCACGCACTCTCTTACGGCTAACTAGACACGGCCCACAATCCTTATTCGCGCTCTTCGTAAATAAGTTTACTTATTTCTTCGACATCTAGTGTAGTATCTTCTGGGAAGGTTATATTCCGGAACCATTTGCCGAGCCAAGAGCATAAGCGCAGTGAAAGACTTCTTCGGAAGTCTTATGGTTTTGGTATAATAGATTTATGGATGAAGATATGCTAAATGACTTGAAGCAGTTTATTGCAACTACAGTATCGCAAGCCACTGCAGGGATGGCCACGAAAGATGATATTGCTGATCTTGCGACAAAAGAAGATCTTCAAATGCTTAGCACGAAAATAGATGACTTAGAGCTCAAGGTTGACACTATATCTGAAGCGCTAAACGATCATCTCAATGATCACGAGACAAGGCTCACAAAGTTAGAGCAACAATCTGCTTAGTTAGAGCCTTGGTGCCATTATTCGGTTCAAGAGTTCGAAGCTCGTCCTGTAGGGGGAGCCAATAAAAATAATCAGAAGAGATTGGTTTTCTGATCTATTTATTTTCACAGAGAAACTTTGAGGCATCATCAGATTATGAAGAATTTTACGCCAAACTATCCCAGGTACGTCCCCTTGACGAAAATAATCTTATTGCTGCGAGTCTAAAGTATCCAATCTGCCCAACCTAACCAAACTTGCATGAATTAAAAAACATGGCACAATAAGTACATGTCTGACACTTATGGCCGAAATGAGAGTGAAATCGGACGTCTGGTCGCCGATGAACACGAAATAAGCAACCGTCGTGTTGCCCGAAGGGCTGGCCGGATTGTAATGGCGCGTAATACCTTAGCCACAGCCGTTCTGGGCGGAGCTACTGAATTAGGCGCTCGAGCGTTGCATTATATGTCAATACCGCCGACCGGTGAGCTCGGAAAAGATATTGCCGTCGGCGCTGTTGCTGGTTCACTCCTGTACTTAGCAAAAGTTGCCGGCACTGCTTATGCACAACATAGTCTTGTCCGAATTGACGGACAAACAAGTTTACAGGCACCCGAAGAAACCGAAGCAATTATGCCGGAAGCGACGGTCGATTCCCTTGCCGTTATACCTCCTCCAATTGATCTGTGAACCCACGAAGCACATTTACAGCTTGCTTATTTACAATCATATACAGGCTGTGCCGAGATCCATGAGAAAAGGGAAATGGCACATTGCCTCATCGTAAAGCTTGGACGTCAGGAAATTGGGGTACTGTATTGAAGGATTTGCAGAGTAATTGCATCAACCTGCTTGGTTCTCCTTGGTATCTCCTTAACATCTAATGCCTGCTTTTTCGTAAAGGTTATATTCCAGCGTCAAACACCGAGCTATATAGTCATCCGCATCATAAACCCCGTTCAAAGGGTTATATTTTATGAAGGGTAGACCGGAAATCAAACTTTTTCAGCCGGGAAATCAACACGGTACGTAGCATCGAAGCAGTAAGGTATTAATCCAATACTGACGGAAGCGGGGCACTATATACCTGTAAATCCCCACTGTCTGTTGGAAGTAAAAACGTATTGCTCATCGATGATGCGGTTGGTTCTGGTGCAATCCTTAACGAAGCTGCAAAAAAAGCTGCTGGCGGGAAATTCAAATATTGAATCAATCATCGGGTTCGCAATGGTGGGGAGCATTGAAGGATTTGAATTAATACGGGAGATTTAGGTTTTATAAAAACTAGGGCTACCCCGATTGCTTGTCTTCCCAAGACCGACCGATTTTTTTACGTTTACTGCGGGAAGGCCTGCCCGTACTCAAATAGATCGTAGACAATCCTGACTCGTAGAATAGGTTGTGTAATATCAATCTAAACAAAATACGAGAAGGAGAGACACTGACATGTCTAACCGCATTGGATCATCTACGATCTACACCACCACTTTACCAAATAACCAGGCTCTGTCACGGATAAGAAACGTACGACTCTCACGTGAGGCAAGGTTCCGCCTGCGCGTCATTGAACATTATCTGCAGACCACCCGAAACGTATCTCTAACGTGTCGCCACTTTGCCATTGCCCGGAGTTACTTCTACAAGTGGTTCAAACGCTACGATCCGAAGTATCTCGGCAGCCTTGAAGCTCTGAGTCGCCGGCCCAAACGGATACGCCCGGCCACCTACGATCATAGTTTCGTGTCCCTAGTGCGCAAGCTCCGCACTGACTATCCAAGCTACTCGGCCAAGAAGTTGGCGGTCATCCTCAGGCGCGACTACGACATCGGCTTCTCAGCCGCTACCGTCGGCAGGGTTATTCAGAAATTCAAGCTGTATTTATCCCAGGTACCGCGCTTACGTAAGCTGCACAAGACAGCCCGCAAGATCCAAGTCCGGCGCAAGCCGTATGGCCTGAGGGCACAGGGACCACGAACCCTCATCGAGTTCGACATGAAGCACATCTGGCGTCCGGGCGGTATCCGGCTGTACGCCTTCGTGGCCGTTGACGTCGTGACCAAGCAGGCGGTGATCCACGTCGGCGGCCAGCCAAGCTCCTACCAGGCCAAGATAGCCCTGGAGAAAGCGGTGGCCGTCTTCGGTTCAGGTATCACCATCCTCAATGACAACGGCAGTGAGAACTTTATGCGGGCCGCCGAATATCTCCAACAGCAGCAGGTCACACAGTACTTTGCCCGGCCGCACCGGCCAAAGGACAAGCCCCATGTCGAGAATCTCATCGGCAAGCTCCAGACTGAGTGTCTCGATGAAGACCGCACAACCCATCACGTGCCGGCACTGCAGCGACAGATTAACCATTGGCTCAATGACTACCACTTCTTCCGACCGCACCAGGCACTCGGTTACCTCACCCCGTATGAATTCTGTGCTACACTGGGCCTAACTATTCCGCGAGCGGAAGTGTCCACGATGTAGTGAGTAAGTGCAAAGGCCTTTTAGTAAGCGCTTCATGATAGTATACTTTGTATAGTAATGACTTTAAACCCTCGGAGGTATACCCATGAAAGCCGCTCAAATTAAAGAATACGGACACACCGATAAGATCGAGATTCAGGAGATAGCAAAGCCTTCACCCGCCGCCGGACAAGTACTCGTTGCAGTATACGCATCGGGGCTGAATCCCGTTGATTCATCCTTCCGCGAAGGACGTTTGAGACAAATGGCGGATCTTCCGCTGCCGGCAACCGTAGGTAGTGATATTGCCGGTGTGGTGGAATCGGTCGGAGCCGATGTTTCTGCGTTCAAGGCGGGCGATAAAGTGTACGGCTCAGCGTTCGTCCCTTTCGGAGCCAGCGGCGCTCTTGCAGAATATGCCGTTACCTCGGCTAACCGCGTGAGCTTAGCTCCTGACAATATCAATTTCGTTATGAGCGCTTCTTTGCCAATAGTCGGAGCCAGTGCCGTCCAGGCGCTACTAGACAACATGGAGCTACGGAGTGGTCAGCAACTGTTTATCAACGGAGGTTCGGGCGGCATCGGAACGATAGCTCTCCAGATCGCCAAGCGTATTGGCGCTTATGTAGCCATCAGCGCCAAGGGTGACCATTCAGAACGCCTGAAGGGCCTGGGTGCCGACGTTGTTATAGACGTCGAAACCCAGGACTTCTCTAAAACGGTCAAAGACTACGATGCAGTGCTTAATTTGGTCCGGACGGATGAATGGGAAAGCATATTTTCAACCCTTAAAGCCGGCGGTACGCTGGTATCGCTCACCGGATTGCCCGAAGCGTCAGTCGCAAAAAATCATGGGGTGAACGCGGTCGGTCAGATGACCGACACTAACTCCGACAGACTTAATACGTTAAGAAGTATGGTTGAAGAAGGCGTCATTAAGCCGCAAGTCGCGCTGACCTTTCCGCTGGATCAGGTAGGTGAAGCCTTCGATGCACTGGAAAGCGGTGGCGTCAACGGCAAAGTCGTTATACAGATCAAGGACTAGAGGGTATCACGAACCGTACGAAAAGTACTTAGTACAATACCTTTAGCCCTTGCAATGGCTTAGCTACCCCAACCGGTAAGCCGCTAGTCAAGCAGGGGCTGAACTGTACCGGCCAACACGTCGTACAATAAACCAGTGCCGCACTTAGTGTTATTCCAGTCAAAGAAATCGGTGTTGCACGGGATGGAATTAATGCGGGCGAGGCCGAGAAATACGAAACCAGTCGGCCAGTTGCAATAAGCTTCTGATTGGTCCTAAACCATGTGTATGATGCATTGCCAGAACCGGGTCTCGTACAATGCTCAGACCTTCTGCCAGCATTCTGCGTCCAAGGTCACCGTCTTCACCACCGGCTCCATATCTCTCGTCGTAGCCACCAAGGTCCTGCCAAACTGCTTTACTAATCACCGCGCGATCCGAAGCCATCATTCCCATCTCTGGCTTAGTAATAACCCGCGGCCATCGTAACATTTCAGGGATACCCAGAACT
Organism: Candidatus Saccharimonadia bacterium; assembly: GCA_963810525.1. Lineage (GTDB taxonomy): Bacteria > Patescibacteriota > Saccharimonadia > Saccharimonadales > UBA4665 > JAICLK01. The sequence continues at coordinate 334,096 of CAWENB010000003.1, read as the reverse complement.
ATCGCGCCAATTTGTTCAGTACGACTAGCATTGGCGTTAGGCAAGTCAGGGCCATAAGCACCCCCAAAGTTCGGCGACCTTGCACCACGGATAACCGCATCAAGTGTTCGCGTGTTCGATAGGCGCTCGTGCCCCACAATACTCACGATATACGGGTGGTCGGTAGCTTCAATCGCTTGGTTTAAAGCACTAGCATAGTTGGCTCTTTGCCGGGAAACCGACACTACGGCAACTTCAGTGTATATATTGCGGGCCAGACTTCTGGCTATATTTGCGGTGCCATCATCAGAATCTTCGTCGGCAAGTACAATCTGAACTTCACCGCCAAATGCCTGGCGGTGTATATCTTCAAATAGACCTTCGAATCCAGGGCTGTTATTACGTATTTCATTATGCGTACGGATTACAAAGCTGACATGCGGATAAACACCTGACATTTCTTCTATTTCTATCGCAGATCGTCGTGCGCTTGCTTCTAAAAGGTCACGCATTTCAGAACCATGTATTACCCCGTCGAATTTTTCTGGATGTAGTACTGTTGATTCTGTCGTAATATCTTATTAAACCATAATTTCAGACTAACCGGTAAGATCGTGGAGGTTTTTAGCCTGTTTTCTCTCTGTTAATTAGCAATAAGTAATGTCATTAGACATTACTTAGGCATGAAACAGCGAGGATTTCGGTATTGCCCCACCTGCAACAACAAGCTACAAAAGCGTGGTAAAACGGCCGCCGGTACGCAGTGTCGGCTGTGCACGCACTGCGTCAGCAGTGCCACTAATCCACGGCCGGACTTGGCCCGGGCATTTGTCCTAGAACGCTTTGTTGCTTGGCTCATGGGCAAGCAATCTCAGGTCGAGCTAGCTACCCGGCTCACCGACCGAGCCTGGCGTAGCCAGACCGCCTGGTGTTGGGGTATAGCCCCATACCCAGAACGGACTGGCGAGATATATCCTGTCATCTTGCTAGATGGTATTAGCGTCGGGAGCATGGTCTGTCTCATTGCCCGAACTCCAGAGTTTGTCATTGGCTGGTTATGGGTAGGCTGGGAATCCAGCATCACCTGAGAAAAGTTATTGGAGCAGTTTCCGGCGCCAACTGTTGTTGTGCATGCCGCCCAGAAAGGTATCTTACTGGCCGTTTCCCAGTGTCGGCCTGATACAAGGATGCAGCGTTGCGTCTTCCACGTTTGGCAGAACATTCGGGTCAAGCTGACGCTGCACCCACTAACTGAAGCCGGATGTGAACTCCTGCAAGTAACTAGAGATCTGTGGCAGGTAAAGACAACGCCACAGAACGAGCGCTGGGAGCAACGGCTCGAATCTTAGCACGAACGCTACGGTGACTTTATACGAGAACGCACGTACAAAGATGCAAGCCAACCTGGTATAAGGCGGTGGTGGTACACCCACCGCAACTTACGTTCTGCGCACCAACAGCTGGCCAAGTTACTGCGTGACAACCAACTGTTTACGCATCTCGAACCACTCGCTGAGACTCTAACCCCACGAACAACAAACTACGTTGAGGGTGGTATTAACAGCCAGCTCAGAAACAAGCTCAAGTTGCACCGAGGTATGAGTGAAGAGCACCAGCGCAGGCTCGTAGAAAGGTATCTTTACAGCCGAACAGAAAGCCCGAAACATCCACGAAAGTTCCTATAACTTCTTTTCGAACGATTAAAATTATCGAATCGTACCGAAAGTAGCTGTCACGCACTCTCGACAAAGGGGTTTATCGTAGATAATTCTTTTATATATACAAAATCTTTTACATTGTCTGTGGCTATAATTGTTATGTCATTCGCAATAGCCGTTGCAGCAAGGTAGGCATCAAAAATTTTGTCACCGGTTAAGCCGTATTTATTGAGAAAGCCAAGTGCAACCTGGTACGTTAAGCGGTTGGGCGATATAATCTGGCATGCCCTTACAATGTTATCAATGGCATTGCTTGCATCGGCGATTGACATGGGATTTGAGATTTTGCCGTGCGTCAATACGCGGAGTGTCTCTAAAACATTTTGGTGAGCTATTGCCAAGTCGCCTACATTCGACTGCAGAAATCGTTGTGCCATCTGATTCTTGGGGCTGGCACTATTTATCGCATAGACTAGGACATTTGAGTCAACAAGTGTTAATTTTGATGCCATCGCATCAAACCTTTATTTCTGGGTAGTAATCACCACGACTCAGATTATCTAAGGGTTCCCCCAGATCATGTGTATGGAACACGATCTTTTTTGCTTTAGTTTTAGCCTTATTGTTGAGGTAAACCTCCAACGCATCATTAAACAACGCTTGCAGGGTTGTGCCATTTTCAATAGCTTGCTTCTCAGCGTCCTTTTTTAACCTTGGGTCTAGTCTCAGTGTTGTACGGATCATGTCCATACTGTCATATTAGCATATGTATGTCATGTGTCAATAGATATACTGGGCAATTATACCCTTAGTGTAGGTAAGGGTATAATTGCCAGAAAATGGTGCAAACACTCTACGGCAATCTAGCCTTTTTGATGAATAAAATTAAAGCTACCCGCTGCGGATGCCTGGTAGATCCGGGTATCGACGACGTCCAGACCTTCCACGCTCATTTCCGAGATGGTCCAGGTTCCGGTGTTTGCGTCAACTTTCGTAACGTACGCTTCCGATAACGGGTAAATTTATAAAAACGTCAACTCACCCCGGGGACGGACTTGCAAGCTACGGTCGCCGGTCGCCCTTTGGCCACTGATGGCAGGCTGAAGGTGCCCCCTTACCGAATGCTTAACCAGAGCAGTTATCTTGTACGAAGCGAGGTACATGAGGTGCCTATAGCCCGGTGCTGAGTCTCTCCAAGGGTGGGCTAAAACCTAATTGCAGAAAAGCATTAGCATCATTATACTGAAGCTTAACGATGCCAAAACCAAAGACAAGTAAGAAAAAATTGAGCAATAAAAAATTTCTCAACAAGAAAACCCTTTTACGAGTAGGGATTTACCTTTCAGTGCTCTTAAATGTCGTAGTCGTCGTGGTTGTCCTCTGGGCCGTAATCGATGTGCATGAGGGTAGAATAGACTACCTCACTAATGGTAATCTCCAAGTGGATACCTGTAATCATTACTTCAGCAAAACGAATATTAAGAGCGGCGGATCGTATCAGGTGGGCAACGTAAAGTTTACACGAACATACTTGACGCCTGCAGAACAGAAAAACTACTGTAACTCTTTAAACAATAACACCGAATTCCAATATTTGATCCAATCCGATAATCAAAAAGCGCTGGATTACTTTAATAAGACTACAAACTTTTCAAATCCTCTCGGGAATCTCAACTCCAAATACAAGAATCTCATAGCCCCGCCCCAATATCAGATCTCAATACCGTACAACGCTCAATCGCAAAAACCGGTAAACCCGCAATCGATGGGCCTAGCCTACTAGCTTGTGCGAGCCATAAGATTGCCGGCCAACCCCGCGCACCTAAGCCTTCGACGCAGATCACTTCCGGAAGCGGTTCATGCGGATACGAAACGCCGAAATAAAACCATGTTCGGGTTCGATATTCAAGGATTTGGCGCTTCCTTTGGTTGTAGCAACGGTAGCTAATCCGTTTTTTACGAAACCTCTCTCGCAAGCACTTCAGAGGCTATTTTCAGAGACAGTCTAACAGGGTGCGATAGGCTCAATGTAGTACTAAGATAGGCAAAAAAGCAAAAATATTGCAACATAAGCTCTATCAGGGGTGGAAGGTGGTATAATCGGGCAGTGACCGATTTTAAGGAGTACCTGAGAGCTGCGTGGACGAAAGTAACACCGTCGTACAAGATCGTCCCAAAACTCATTAAGCTGATGCTGTACGTTATTCTCGTGATCGCGGTCTTGCTCCTGATTGGAAACGCTTTGTAAAAATGTCAATGACGACCTTCAAAATGCCTACCGTAACAGTTCGATTTCAAGGCCGGGCCGGCCAAGGCTAGCCATGGCTGCCGCACCCGAGTTTCCGCCGGTAGTCAGTATCGAATTCGAAGAGCGCCCTTCATTACAGGTCAGCACCGAAGGCAGGATGAAGACTCCGGAAATAGAGACGGAGGTCATGCTGAACTTATTAGGGATTACCTCCGGTATTATCGGCAGAACCGGATTTACCCATAACGGCAGTAGGCTGTATAAAGACGTCAACGCCGAAATCGGCTTCCCGGAATGCCGCGACCCGTTTGAACTCGTCGCCTACTTGCGCGCGCATGACGAGAATATGGTTGAAGCGCTGTCAAGTCTGGCGGCCGCGGCAGTCTGTAGATATGGAGCTTTCGGCGAGTCAACCGTCTCGGTCGGGCACCGGCGCCGGGTTATGGACGCCGAAGAAAATACCTGGGCCTGCCATGACAATATATCCATCAGCAAGGCGCTTTTTCGGGCGCTGCAACTGGACCTACCGGATACGTTCACGAATGTAGACATCACCAACCGGCCCGCCACGCTGCTCATGAAACACCTGATGATGCGGTCCTTTATATCAGGTGCCGGACGAGTCGGGTTTGACGGGCTGCGCTATGCGCAAAAGTTCGATACGGTGGAAGATGTTATAGGCTATGACCACAGATCGTATCTTTACCGGAGGGACAGGCATCAAGGCCACCGGCTGGAAATACGCTGTTCGGACCGCAACGTCAATAACGCCGCAACCGTACTGCGGGTGGGCGGCGCCGCCCTGGTGGCAGCGCTCATGAGCACGCCGCTGGTCAACGAGCTCTTTGCCTATGCCGGTCAGTTACCGGCGTTTGGAAAAGCAGCACATCTGTTCAATAGCGCAATGATCACGCCCGACCGCACCATTACGATGACGCCTGGCATTAGAAGAGCGGTAGACTTCGAACGCCGTCTGGCAGAGACCAGCCTGGACAAGTTGCCCCGCTACATGGAGGTCCCGGAGGCCTACCTGGCCATAGCGGCCATGTGGCTGACCTACGTCGAAGACTTCCAGAAGGTCCTCCGCGGCGAAGCTACCATAGATCTGCTGGCCGACCGGTCGGACTGGGCCCGGAAATTCGGCCTGGTACTCGATTACGTCGCCAAAGACCCGGACAACCGCTGCATGACCGACGCGACCGCCCGGAAGATAGACCATTACTATGACGCCACCATACTCACCAGAAAGGGGAGCAAGCTCGTGCGGGTTGACGGGCCGGGCGTCAAAGACCAGTGCGACGAAAGTCTCCCCTGTACCCCGCACGCCGATGACGTCGGCAGGGCTCATTACACGCCACCGGACACCCGTGCACAAATGCGGGTAAAAGCGCTCACCTTGGGTCTCGCCGTCAAAGAAGGCAACTGGCAAATGATTATATATCGGCTCAGTAACGACAAGGAGCTTGTCTTTACGCTATATCCGACATACAACTACTGAGCGAGCAAGCAACTACCACTTGTACAAAATCAAAAAGCCCACGGCAATCACCAGGTCACTTGCTGCTACTATGGATATCTATAATGAAAATAGCCTCTCTCTCGCAAGGACTTCAGAGGCTATTTTCGAAATAATAGTAGCACATCGATACATTTATCCAAGCTTAAACATTAAATAAAACGAAAAACAAATTTCATAGGCGCCTTCGTCAATTTAACCCCGACCAACTAACTTGGAGGCGGGTTTTCGAAGGCTGCAGGACTAGTATAAAACGAATCAATAATTTTACAAGATGACCGTTCAACCTGTATGCTTCAATAATCCTCACGGGTATCACGGTATACTACTCAGCAAGCAGAAGGCTAAAAAATGCAATCAGTAATTCATAAATTTCGCCAGAGTACATTTCTCAGGCATAATGCCATATTCTTTATTGGCTCACTGAGTGTCGGACTATTAAATTACTTGCTTTACCCAATTTTAGGTAGACTGCTTCATCCAACAAGTTTTGGTGAAGTACAGACCCTTTCATCACTATTCGCACAAGTTGCAATTTTTCTAAGCGTACTTGCTCTCATAACAATTAACATAATTGCAAACTATGAGGACGTTTCTAAGCGCAATAAAGTCATCTTAGAGCTTGAACGTCTTGCGGTTTTCATCGGCGTAGTACTTCTCCTTCTGACAACCGTGTCGAGTGACGCTTTAAAAAGTTTTTTCAAATTTAACTCCGCTTGGCCGTTTCCTGTGTTGGCACTGGCTGTACTTATTACCGTTCCGTTGACGTTCCGGGCAGCTTATTTACGAGGATTAAAGCTCTTCGGTCTTTCATCGGTATGCAATATTGTCAGCTCCGTCGCCGATATTATTTTTGCCGTGATCTTCGTTGTTGCCGGACTCGGTACGACGGGTGCGATCCTAGGATTAGTCGTGGGGCAATATATCGCGTTTGTGTATTCGTCTCTTCAGGTAAGAAAAAGAGGATTTTCAGAGACGATCAAAAGTGCGTCCTTACGCCTGCCAGATCTTAAGGCAATTAAACCTGAATTGAAGTACTCACTTTTAGTATTTTGTGGCTCTCTCGGGATTACGGCCATGTATAGCATGGATATAATTGTCGTTAAGCACTATTTCGATTCGAGAACCGCCGGATTATATGCCGGCATATCAACCGTTGCCAGAATAATTTACTTTCTAACCGCTTCAATCACTGGAGTATTACTCCCAGCCATCAAGTTACGTAACAGGCCTCGCGATAATAGATCCGTTATGTTTAAATCATTTGGCCTGCTACTGTTCATAGGAGGAATTGCGCTCTTAGCTTTCTCGGTTGAACCAAGGCTTATTGTGACAATACTTATGGGCAAAAAGTACGTGCCATATGCCTATCTACTACCGAAATTAAGTTTAGTTATGTTCGTAATTTCAGTATTGAATTTATTTATCTTGTATTTTATTGCATTGAGACGTTATACTGTAGCCACTGTCGTTATACTAGGTTTAGTTATAACGTTTGGCGTTTTGAGGGTAGAGCATCAATCTTTAATGGCAGTTATAGACAGCTTGCTGATTGGAGGCTGTTTTATGTTGGGATTATTGGGGGTATGGTTAGGCGCTAGCAAATTCATCAAAGCAGACAGCAAGGATAATCTGCGTGGCAGCCACAAAACTAGTATCAATAATCGTACCGGTATACAATGAAGCGTTTAATATACCCGCGTTGTGTGATGAAATTTTTATCGCAATCAGCGGTCTATCATACGACTTTGAACTGATATTCGTTGATGATGGGAGTGTTGACGGATCTCCCGGAATTATCGCCGACATCGTCAATAATAATTCTGGCATACACCTAATTAGGTTTACGCGTAACTTTGGCAAAGAGGCTGCCGTCAGCGCGGGGATACATGCAGCGAGAGGCGACGCGGCCATTATGATTGATGCCGATTTACAAATGCCCCCAAGCATCCTCGGTGATTTTATTGCCAAATGGGAAAGAGGGGCCGAAGTGGTCGTGGGTGTCTTCGCATCCAGAAGCATGAGCCGCATAAAGCGATGGGGTGCGAGTATCTTCTACGCTATCATGCGGCGTATTTCGCATACTCAAATCACGCCGCACGCGACAGACTACAGACTCATCGATCGGCAGGTTATTAATAAATTTAATAAGTTTTCTGAACACAACCGGATTACACGGGGCCTCATAGATTGGCTGGGCTTCCGAAGAGAGTATGTATATTTCAATCAAAGGCCACGAAGATACGGTGAGCCAGCATATAGTCTAAAGAAACTGGGGCTTAACACCAAATTCTGGTGTCTACTCTAATCTGTTTTTCTAGAGAAGAAACTCCAGAGGATCGTAATTATTCGTTGTTTTGAGGCTCCACGGTGGGGTATGAGCTTGTCTTTCCAGACGCCGAATCTTCCGTCTAATGGGCTCGTTGTGTTGGCTACTCGTATGCCACTTTCCTGTATGTAATCGGCTTGGTAGGTGAACAGATATGGTAGGTTGCGACACAAGGAAAAATAAGCTCTTCTGGTACGCTCATGGGCATATCTTTTGGTGACCGGATCACGCTCCTTGAGCCATGCCCCATGTTTCTTGTACCAACCAGCGAGTGCATCCTCAAACGTTAGTTCGTCTGTCCGAGCGAGCGTTAAGGCAAGCGCTCGTAACTCAATATTTTGCGTCAGTCGTGGCTTCTTGGTCAGACATTGAGTGATGGTCATAAGCTGGTGAAACTGGCAATGCTGGACCGGTATGCCTTTGCCCTCCAGCATAGTCCGTACGCCTCTGTCTGCCGTCAATGGTGACCGCCAGGATACTGTAGCCCATTGCTTCAATCGTATCTGTTGCAACCTCATAATCTACGGTGCGTTCTGTCCCGTCTACCGTGGCGTAATACAGCACCGTATTCTCACCAAGCGTCGCCACTGCATATGGGTCAATAACAACCAGGAGGCCCCAGTCCCCAAAGATCAGGTAACATCCATTATGACGGCTACGGTACGCGGTTTCTGGATGATGCGTGGCGGGCTGTAGTCATTCAGTTGAGCGCGGATGCAACCGGTATTTTTCCGGTATTCTTTAGCCAAGCTGTTCACGGTACGACCGTCAAAGGCATACTGGTGCCATAGGGTAGCTCGCTTACGGCCAGGGCGGCCTTTACTGCTCCATGACCGACGGCAGGTACGACAGACGTAGCGCTGTCAGACCGTTCCTCACACCGTTTTTCTTTACGTTGGTACAATAGCAAGACGGACAGCTCTTTCGAGTCATCTTCGTTACTCCTTGTTTAGTTGGTACTTACAAGAATAACGAAAACAATGACAAAGAAATCTGTCCGTCTTAAAGCGCTAGCAGCAACCAGTTTTTGTTATTAAGCCGAAACTGGTGAGTTTGGCGATGAACAGCTTCACAGCCTATAGTTTACTGCCACTACGATTGGCGGGCTACCTGGGTGTATTTATTTTATTACTCAGTGTCCCCCTCGGTATTTTTCTGACCATTGTAAGGTTTGTATTAGAAAACCCGTACCACTGGGCCGTAACAAGTACTACCCTGCTCGCGGTGCTGATACTATTTTTAATAGGAGTTGTGCTGGCTTGCCTTGGCCTTGTCGCGATGTATATCGCACACATCCATGCTGAGGTAATAAATAGGCCACTGTACGTTGCACGTGACGATCCAAGTTCAAATAATAATTCTATCAATGAAGGACTGTTTGGGTGAAAGTACTGTGGTTAACATGGAAGGACATTGGGCATCCACGGGCCGGAGGTGCTGAGATTGTCTGTAAGGAACTTACGAAAAGGCTGATTGCTAACGGCCATGAAGTTACCTTACTCACGAGCAAGTATGAAGGTGCTAATCAACACGATACTATCGGTGGTGTAAATATTATTAGGGTGAAGGGAAATCGTTACGTCCATCCAATATCCGCATTTATCTACTATTTTTTGCATCTCCGCAATAAGTTTGATGTCGTGATTGAAGAAGTCCAGGGCGGTGCCCCGTATTTCGCTTCGTTTTTTAGTCGGAAATCAAAGCGTTTCTTACTCTATCACCAGTTGGCTCGCAGAAACTGGCTTTACGAAGTACCGAAACCGTTTAGCTACCTTGGTTATTATATACTCGTGCCGATCGTCACCAGGCTCGTCGGCCTATCCAGAGCCCCCGTGATAACCGTCTCCAATAGCACCAAAGAGGACCTGCTGGGTTTTGGATTCAGAGCAGATAAGGTTCACATCATTTCCGAGGGGATTGGTATTGAACCTCTCGGTGATTTAAACAAAGTCGGTAAGGACAAAACACCGACAGTCCTCAGTCATGGCGGAGTCCGAGCCATGAAACGCACTATTGACCAAGTCCAAGCATTTGAAAAAGCAAAAGCTACAATTCCGAACTTAAAGTTAAACATTTCGGGCAACTCGGAGGGTGCGTATGGGAAGAAGGTCTTAGAATATGTCAACAACTCTCCTCACAAAAACGATATTACCTATTTCGGCTCAATCACCGAAGCCCAGAAAATCAAGCTGATGCGAAAAAGCCACCTCATACTTGTAACGTCGGTCGAAGAAGGATGGGGTCTCGTTGTTACCGAAGCTAATAGTCAAGGTTGCCCAGCCGTCGTCTACGAAGTTAACGGTCTGAAAGACAGTGTGCGTAAAGACATCACCGGAATGGTGACGGACGCAAATCCAGCCTCACTTGCCAAGGGAGTTACTGCATTGATACGCAATAAAAAGAAGTATGATGCGATGCGAAAAAAAGCATGGCAATGGAGCAAGCAGATTACATTTGAAAAAAGTTACCGGGACTTCATGCGCATATTGGAGACTGCATGAAACCATTAGTATCGGTAATTGTTACTACTAGAAATAACGAAACGACGATAGAAGCGTGCCTAAAATCCATTGTTAGTCAGTCTTACAAGAGCATTGAACTCATAGTCGTAGACAATCGTTCTGCCGACAAAACGACTTCCATAGCTAGGCAGTATACAAAAAAAGTATATATAAAAGGCCCTGAACGTTCCACTCAGCGGAATTACGCAGTAAGTAAGTCAACAGGCCAATTTATCCTTATCATTGACTCGGATATGGAGTTAAGCGAAAAAGTTGTTGAAGAGTGTGCCCGTAGGGCTCAAGGTGATCCGAAAGTTGGCGCATTGATAATTCCTGAGGAGTCCTTCGGAGTAGGGTTTTGGGCGCAATGTAAGCGTCTTGAGCGGTCCTTCTATGTCGGCCAAGACGCAATTGAGGCTGCGCGATTTTTTGATGCGGAGGTATACAAAAAAATCGGCGGCTATAACGAAAACATGGTTGGTGGGGAGGACTGGGATCTTTCACGAAGGGTTTCCAGGGTAGTGCCGATAGACCGTATACACTCATTTATCTACCACAATGAAGGTCATCTGAGATTTACCTCAACGCTTAAAAAAATGTACTACTACGGTCAACATGCCGCCACTTATTTTAAGAGTAACCCTAACGAGTCGGCTATTACGAGTTCTTCTGGCCCACTGGCTCGTTATAAACTCTATTTTTCTCAACCTACGAAGCTGTTCAGGAAGCCACTCTACGGTGTCGGGATGCTGGTGCTCAAGACCGCCGAATATTGCAGCGGCGGCTTTGGATATAAAAGGGCAATTGCAAAGTCAAAGTAAAGTTAAGGAGTTGTTATGGATTGGCGAGAAATAATACCGGGAAAGTTAGCGATTAAATTCAATCACCCTAGAAAAGTGTTCTACTATTTTTCACTTGGTGAAATTATGAATGGGTCGCTCTTTAAATTCAATAAAACTACGAAATATAAAGTAGCCATAAACGTTGTTAAGCACCCGAGGGATCACGTACCTGACACGGGCGGGCACTTTTCAAGCTTCTATAAAGTTGGCGATGGTTGGGTATTGTATGAAAGAAAATACGGGGGGCTAAGCTGTGAGTTAGCGGTAACTGGCATGGACAGTAATAATCTCACGATCTATGTGAATTCGTTTTATTTAAACTATATAAAGATTAAAGTCGACAATATGTATCCGGTCGGCATTCACGTAACCGACATTTTGTTAAGTAAGATGATTGGCGACAATGACTTGGTGATACACGGAGCAAGTCTTTACGATACAAATAAAAAAGTCGCTTTTCTTCTGGTCGCGCCGCCCGATACCGGCAAAACTTACACGACGTATAAGCTATTGGAGCAGGGTTACAAATTCTTAGGCGAAGACCTGTCTTACTATGACGGTGAAAGCGACTCCTTAATCTGTATGCCTTACACGTCTACCTGGGGGCATCGATTTAAGCTGAAAGCGTTGGACGTTAGCAAAGTGCCGTTTGTGGGCATGTTTTCAAATAGTGCTAAGAAGGGTGTTGAAGAAATCTTTGGTAAAGAGTCGGTCGTCGAGCGGGAACGCCTGGACAGGATCTACATACTTGAAAAAAGTAATACTGAAGAATCAATATCTAAAGCAAAAGTTGATGACAGCCTGATTAGAAAAGTTATGGCTATCCAAAGGAATGAGTTCAGCTACTATAAGAACCCTCTTTTACGTGCATACGAGTATTATCACTCCGTTGATTTGGATGGTGTTGCCGCTATAGAAGCTCGCAATATTAATAAGTTATTCGAGGATAAAGAGGTCTATTTGGTCAGAGCCCCACATTACGAACGGTATAAGGATTTAATTAGTAAACACATATAGCTAGGCATGTGCGCATAGGATTATGAAATTTCTCTCCAATGGTGACTTTAGTTTTCCATTTAACTGGCACCTATACTTTACGCAGCAGTTTTACGTATGGTCTTACCAGAATGGTGCCTCTAACCCAGATGGCATTATTAGAGTTCCCATAAGGCTAATAGACGTCATCGTATTTGCTCTTTTCGGCAACATAGCCGTTAGTTATTTCTATATTTTATCCTCATTCCTTATCTGCTATCTGTCGTATTTTTATTTCTCAAGCAAGTTTTTAAACGTCAAAAACCGTTTGGTAAAAAACTTCGGGGCACTACTGTTTACATTTAATCCGATATTCCTTGGTAACGCATCCAAGATAGGCCTGGTGGTTGCTGTCGCCATGTTGCCGCTGTGCCTAATCATGGTAAAGAAAACTTTCGACGATAAGAAGCTACGCTATTTGTTGCTCCTATTTATATTTCTCACACTATCGCTTGTCCACCCCTTTACATTTGCGGTAAATTTCATGCTATCTAGCATTTACTTTATTCGCAGGGCTTGGAGGGATAGGCAGTATATAAGGCGGATCATGCCGCAGCTAGTGTTTTTGGGATTAATCTACTTTCTGTGCAACGTTTACTTCTTGTTGCCGATTGCAAGTATGCATACCCTGAGCAAAGGAGTACTAAGTAACACGATCACGAATCAGCCAGTTAACTATGCTGCGCTCGTAAACGTGCTGAACACGGGTGACATACTTACGGGGCTATCCTTGTCTCGTTATGTCGTACTGGATTATAGGTTTTATAACAACCAATATGCTGATATCTATTTCTTGGGCATCTTTATATTTTACGCGATCCTACTAGGCATTTTCGTAAAAGTCCAAAATAGAATTACTCCAATTGACAAGAAACGTTTTATAGTCGCACTTATATTTTTTGCGGTCATGATCGCACTCGCGACGGTTTTACTTCCTGGAGTGGGCAATATCATTCGGTTTCTCATAAATACACCTGGAGGCTGGGCATTTCGGTCTCCTCTGAAATGGCAATTATACATACCGATAGCCATCGTCAGCATGCTCCTCATTGTACTGAAGTATTTAAATGGGAAATCGCTGCGTTTAATTGTCGGATTTCTGGCGGTAAGTTTCGTAATGATGAACGGGTTCCTGTTTTTCGATATCTATAAACGCTTACTTACGCCAAGAAGTATCCAGTATTTTAGCTCATTACAAAGCTTGAATCTGAATCATAAGAATATACTTTTCGTAAGCTCTTACCGGTGCAACACCTATGAGTACAATAATCCGGCAGTAGCTATAGAGTTAAATGAAATTCTTCTTTCGAAGAACACACAAGTCAAAAATATTGATGCCGGTGACGTGGGTGAGATAAATCTTGACGCCTACAGTTACATACTTGGTTGTGAAGGAGATATGAATTCTGATTTAAGTAGTTCAAATGATTTTAGGCTCGCCTACAAATTTGACACAAATAACTTTCAACTTTATCGTAACGAATACGCAGTCCCATACATTACATCCACGAGCTCAATGTATGAACTAGGGCAAAAGGAGAATATTGAAGCGGTATCGAAGTTTAGTCAAGCTAGTGATCAAAATTCATTTAATACCTTGAGCAGCGAGTCCGCAGATGTACCAACGACGGGTATGCAAGATGTCTTCGGTAGGCTTACCACCAATAATATACACAACAACATCATTACGACTAAGACCACGCCGGTGCGGCCGGGCAAACAAGAGCTCCGTATTAAGTATGGAGGCACCCCGCTTTATTATCTGACTAACAACACTGACAATATTTCTCTGTCGACAGAGCCTTTGAACGAATACGAGCCTTTGATTTTCCGAAATAATATTGCGGACATCCTGTTGGATATTCCGGCAAACTCTCAATTGACCGTATCATATGTCGATCCCTCATACAAGAGCATGAATCTGATCCCCAATTCACAACTGAAAAGCGGCTTATGGCAAAAAAGTGTCGGTGATTGTTACGATTATGACGACAACCCCGAGATTCAAATGGGGCTTCATGACGCCGATGCTCCCGGTTCACTTGCATATCTCCAGCTAAGCGCATCAAACCACATAGCATGTACCGGTCCCGGCCTCATATCGGTTGCTCCCGGTCGCAACTATTTATTAAATTTTAAATACCAGAATCCTACGGGCGATGGCGGTTATTACATAAGCTATGGAAGTAACTTAAATCCGGTTAGTGTCCGGTTAGATAATGTCGACAACGGTTGGCAAGCTTTTAATACTGTCGTCAAAGTCCCTGATAATTCAGACTCTTTACACCTACTTTTTGAGGCCTACCCAAACTACCTAAATGCCGGGTGGGGGACTGCCAATTATTCCGATTTTATATTATCCGCGATACCTAATATACAAGGTCGATTCTATCTAGAGAGTGACCCAACGACGAAGCTGAGCGTACCATCGGCCGTCACGTATGAAACTCATGGTCCGACCCTCACGACAATTCATATAAATCAAGCGAAACAGCCGTTTTACCTAGTATCTAATGATACCTATAGTCGACTTTGGGAACTGAGCCTAGGATACTCAAGTCACTTGCACGCAAGCAGTGGCTCCCTAGACGGCATCAAGCACATAGAAGTTAACAGTACTATGAACGGGTGGTATATAAATCCATCGGTTTTATGCGTACAGCAAATAGGCGCTTGTCATGAAAACAGTAATGGAACTTACAATGTTAGCTTAGTCGCGAGTTATGTGCCGCAAAAGTGGTTTGTCTCCGGACTAATAATTAGTGGCACCACTCTGGTGGGCTGCCTTCTATACTTCCCGTTACGACAGGTAATATCTAAACGAAGGCGTCCTAGCGGTGAGACGACCAGCTAAAACACTAGTCGGGACATCATTATGCATGTGGGTAATCTACAGCCTGACAGCGCTCTTGATTTTAGTGCCCCTGCTCGGCAGTGGTTATATCTTGACGCTAGATTTAGTATTTACTCCTCTGTTTCCCATGCCCAGTGTCGCATCGAGCAGCTATCTACTTAGGTTGATTCTGCATTACGCCAGCTACGTTATGGCAGGTGACATTTTGGAGAAATTTTTGTTTTTCCTGATATTAGTACTTTCCGCAGCAGGAGCCTATGGCTTTTTTATGGAAATTGTTACCGATAAAACCACAAAAGTATCCAATAGCTCAACGACACTGCTCGCTGCATATACCTCAGGGTTAATCTATATGTTGAACCCTTACACTTACGATCGTTTCATGGCAGGCCAATATAACGTCTTGCTTGGATATGCACTCCTGCCGTGGTTTGCCACTGCTCTTATAAGATTTATTTCCGTACCAGATAAACGCAGATCAACGAGCTTATTATTATGGGCGCTTGCCATAAGTATTGTCTCCATCCATTCTGTCGGGTTTATGTGTCTTCTCGTTGTAGGCGCGTTTGTGTGTGCGGTTTGGTCTCGACGAAGTGACGTAACGTATCTACGCCGATTATACAAACATGTTCTGGCCATCATTGCATTATTCCTTTTAGGGAGTAGTTACTGGCTCATTCCCTTAATTTTGGGGCATAGTGTGACGGCTAATGAAATCAACAACTTCGGGCCGAGCGACCGAGTAGCCTTTTCTACGCTTGGCGGTAGTGTATTTGGCAGAATTGTTGACGTATTACGATTACAAGGCTTTTGGGCTGAGAGCAGGGGGCTATATAAGTTGCCTCAAGATGTACTCGGCATTTGGTATGTACTGATCTACATAATCTGGGTGCTTGTCATAATCGGTATGATCTCCCTATTGCGCTCGGGCAAAAAATCTATCATTTTCATATTCGGTGTCAGTGCAATTATTGCAATAGTTTTTGCAACAGGCACTTTCAATGCCTTTCTTGCTGACAATATACCATTCTTTGTGGGCTATCGTGAGCCGCAAAAATTTGTGGCTATGTTAGGGCTTACTTACGCGGTATTTGCAGGCTTTGGGGTGTCTAAAATTGTCGAGTTACTTAAAAAGAACGCCGCGAGGCCACTATATATAATTGGTTGTGTCGTCTTGCTCTTGCTCCCGTTCGCCTGGGCCCCCACTATGTTATGGGGTTTCGATAACCAACTAACCCCAGTGCAGTATCCTGCTGCATGGTCCACGATCAACAAACGATTAGATGCTGATCCAAACAATTTCAACGTTCTATTCCTCCCATGGCATCAGTATATGTACTTCAGCTTTGCCGGCCGCATTATCGCAAATCCCGCATCTCAGTTCTTCGATAAACCCACACTCGTCAGCAATAACCCCCAGTTTGGAGGTATAACTCCACCACCGAATGCTACGGACGCCAAGATAAACAAGATACTCAATACCGCCAAAACCTCAGCTTCACTCGGAAATGAGCTGAAAAATCTGAATATAAAATATGTCATTCTCGATCAAGATGATGATTACGCAAACTATTCGTATCTGAACGGCCAAAACGACCTGAAGCTCGTGTACACATCCGCAACACTCGATTTATTTGAGAATCTAGCAGTTAGGAGTTAGTATGAAACTACAACTTACCGATAATGTCATCACTACCAAACGCCGCCAATATGTCGAACCAATATATCAGAGAAGGCCAGTTCACGTTAAGCAGCGTCCTATCGTATCACCCAACACCACTAGATACCCGCATAGTTTTCGGCCTTATGCACATTCGGATACTATAGTCGTGAACACAGCTACGTCGTCATCAAGGGAACCAAAGCGAGCCCGAAAAGACCAATTAGCGAAAAAAAATTCGCCTATGGAGTCTCGGCACACAACGACGCCAGAACTGTCACAGAAAGTTAAGCCCGCTAACGAAAAAAACGCTAAGTCTAAAAAAAGGAATTTGCTGCTGCTGTTCACTATGGTAATTGGCGCTGCATGTATCGGCATTGCCTTTCAGTCACTGCAGCTAGGAGAATTAGTAATCGGACTATATACGGTGTATGCAATCTTAAGAAAAATTCCGAGCCGAAACACATTCATGCTGGCACTTATTAGTCTAATCGGCGTAGGCGTCGTCCAATTACTGCAAGGAAGCGACACAGATATTGGCAATAACTTTGCCGTGTATGCATATTTATTGCTTGTGATCGGAACCGTTTCAATGGGTCTAGAATTGCGTCGTGACAACGAACGCGAGCGTAATATTACAACAGATTAGTAGTAGAATTTACATTTTATAACTCTTTACTACCCCTGTTAAATCAAGCCGATTACTTTATAATCAGAACTTTAATCAGTCTATAACTTGAACCATAATGCCGTTTACTAGTAAAATATATTTTGTAAGTAAGTTTGTAAATAAGGTTTATGGGTATGACTACAAAACTACCAGCACTATCGACTACAGTACTTCACAACAAACTGGTTATTAGCGGCGCCACCGTTGCACTAACCGCAATTGTCGGCACGGCTGGTATCGCCTCGGCCCATAGCCTTACGAATAATAGTTATGGCCCGTCAAATATCAACCAGTGCCAAAAAGATTATAAGTCATACAAATTTAAAGACTCATCCGATTGTTATAATTGGTACAACCAGCAGCACGGCAGCTGGGGTTATGGTGGCCAGCCGCCTCACCACCAACCACCACAAAAGCACCATTATCACATCCACTTCGGCTTCGTTTCACACTTCTTCCAGCACAACCAACACCAACACAGCAAACACAGCAAACACTAGGCTGTCGGCGGCCTGAAAGTTCGCTCATGCTATACGCCAGCCTATGAGCTTGAGAACTCCGGGGCTACAGGTTGAAATCGCCGTTTCAAACATGGATCTCTATCCATGGCGGTTGACCGGCCATCCCTCTTGGGGGTCGGACTTGGAACAGCTGGTACCGTTCCTGGAGCGAACCGGCTTCCATAATTTCGAAATCCACCCGACTCACGCGATCATCAGCGATATCCAAGACCGGCAACTTGCCGGGGGTATCAATGTTATCGATAGGGTAATCGGTTCCGTTCACCAAACCTTCAATGAAGGCCGCGGCCTTTACGGCAAGATTGCCTCCCACCGGGGCGTACTGTCTTCCCAGGAGTCAGTCT
Source organism: Candidatus Saccharimonadia bacterium (assembly GCA_963810525.1). Lineage (GTDB taxonomy): Bacteria > Patescibacteriota > Saccharimonadia > Saccharimonadales > UBA4665 > JAICLK01. Next base: position 315,939 of record CAWENB010000003.1, on the reverse strand, counting down.
ATGGCATGGCAACAATTGCCGCAGCCATGTCTGTTCCGATCCCAGGCGTCTATTTTCCAGACAACCTGGAGGGAAGCATCGTGCCGGAATTGCATGATTCTGCCGCTCGCAGACCTTTCGATATCTTCAGCGTTGCCCAGCCAAGCGCCGAAGAGTACCAACGCTGTCGCGCAGTCAGCCCCGGCGGACTCCTCGCCAGCTGGCGGCGGCGGGGAATTATGGGTTTCTGCCCCGATACTATACGTGACCGCCTCCAGTCACGTGACGGCATATATTCCCCGCCGCCCTGGCAAACATCATGGCCGGAAATGTTCGCATCGGGTAATGTCTACCAGATGCATGTCAGCGCCGGTCGCTATGATATACGCAAATCCGACCGCGGGCTGGCCGATACTTCCAGGTGCGAGTTCGACGCCTTTGCGCTGTTTGAAGCATCAAGGGCCCGCAACACCGAACTCGGAGACATGATAATCGCGGCCATGGAAAACTACGTCCCGCCGACGGACCTACTGCAAGCCGTCGGCCGGCCGATCCTCAGGCAGGTCGTCGAAATCCCGCCGAGTCCAAGCCCGAGTTCCTACTTATGGTCAGCCGACCATCATCAACAGTTCGTACAGAATCTGGCGGACGTCATACGTGAAGCCGGAGCAACCCCAATACTGTGGGGAAGTTAAGCTCATTTCACTCCCTTCAGCTCAGAACGTATTGGTGAAAGTGCCCAAGATGTATGGCGGAAGGATAAGCATTTTTCGATATCTTATTGATAAATAGTCCAGATTAATTTATAGTGTATTGTCAAAGTAAGACGGACAGGTAAATTTCAGTGAGGCTGGAGCGACTTGCATATATTCTGAGTGTCGTGTTTGTTTTAGGAGCTTTCACATTCTTGGCAGATACTGCCCAAGGCAACGGCCCGCGTGCTCATGCCGCTGCTACTCAGACGACGGCTAAACCAGCCCCGTACAGTCCGACTAGTGGTAAGAAACTTGTCTTTGATGATGAGTTTAACGGGTCTGCCTTAAACGCGAATGATTGGGTTACATGCTACGACTGGCGAAAGCCTAGTGAAACCGGTTGCACCAATGGCGGCAACTTTGAGCAGGAGTGGTACGACGATGATCAACTGGCCGTCGCGAACGGCCGACTGACAATAACCGCGATCGAAAACCCCATAAATGTGGTCGTTCAGAACCGCGCCAAGACGTTTACCTACCGGTCCGGCATGATAAATTCGGGTGCAGGTGTTACGAATGGCTCTGTTCGGTGGGCAGGGACGTATGGTTTCTATGAAGCTCGGATGAAGTTTGAAGCTGGACAGGGAATCTGGCCAGCTTTCTGGTTGCTGCCGGTCAATAAAGCATGGCCGCCAGAGATTGACGCGATGGAGGCTGTAGGCAGCAAACCCAATCAAATACTACAAACCGTACACTGGCAAACGAAGGGCCAGCCGCAAAAGAGCGTCTCGGTAATCAGCAGAGAAAAAGATTACGCGAACGAATGGCACACGTACGGCGTTGATTGGGAACCCGGCAGGATCGATTGGTATATCGATGGTCAAAAAACCCGTTCTTATTCTGGCCCAAACGTTCCTGACACACCGATGGAAGTTATCATTGACCTGGCCGTGGGTGGCCTGCTTCCTGGCAACGCTGATCCAGCCACGCCGTTTCCTAGCGAGCTGCAAGTAGACTACGTGCGCGTCTACCAGTCTCCGAGTCAGATTAGGCCTGTCGATCAATAAGGCAGCACGAGAGAGTTTAGCTTAAAAAGGATTAACCGGTATGTTCCGAGTCAGGAGAACAAATGATGAAAAATACTTCTACGCTCTCGGCACGCACGATGCCCGTCTTGTCAGGTCTTTAGGGCTGCTCGGGCTGGCCTGTACGGTGATGGTATTTTTTGGGTACGTGCAATTTCTGCACATCTCCCCGTATCTAGCGGTTTTCTTTGGCCCTATCTTGGTAATCATCTTGCTCTACCACGTTTCTCAGTATTTTTTCATGAGCCTGTATCCTGGTTTTGACGTCAAAAGGCATCGGCAAAAAGTCATCGACTACTGGCATAGGAGGCAGCGCATCCCTCGTATCGCCGTTTTCGTCCCAGCGGCCGGTGAAAGTTTTGAGATCGTAAGAGAAACGTTAAGAGCGGCAATCCAAATAGATTACCCGAATTATCGAGTATTCTTACTCGACGACTCAAAAGACGGCATCTATCGAAACTTCTCCTCAAACCCCTACATCGGATATATCCGGAGACAAAACGTAGGCCATTCCAAAAAGGCCGGTAATATGAACCATGCACTAGGAAAAATCGAAGGCTACGAATATGTACTTGTATTAGATGCGGATTCCAGGGCGCGGCCTGAGATCTTGCGCGAGCTCGTGCCGTACACCGCCGAGGACGTTGGCGTTGTCCAGTCGCCGCAGCACTTCTCCCTTGATAAAACGACCCATGCAAGATCAAAAATTGAGTACGGGGCGGCATATATCCAGAAGGAATTCTACCAGGTCACTCAAGTGGCAAGAAATAGATTCGGTGCGGCCATATGCGTCGGGACTAATGCTTTGTATAACGTGGAGGCCTTGAAGCGCGTAGATGGGTTCGAAGGGGTGGGGCTGCCGCATGGCTCCCACTCAGAGGATGTTCATACCGGCATAAAAATGTTGAACGCCTATAATCCCTCAGATAAGCGATATCGAATTATTTACGTTCCGATTCAATTGGCGAAGGGTATCTGCCCTGATAACCATTACTCGTTCTATAAACAGCAAAATCGCTGGGCTACGGGCAGTATGCAGCTCTTTTTCTCTGGTAAGACCGTGTTCTCCGACAAGATGTCACCCATGCAACGGGTCATATATGGGTCAAACTCTTTATACTATTACTTCACGATCTCGCTGCTGCTGTCACCCGTGTACCTCTTAGCGCTTGCGCTCGACGGCCAACAGTACAGTTGGGCCTTTACGCTTTACTTTCTGCCGTCGCTGGTATTCAACTACCTCATCGAACCTAACGTTTTGCGTAGACAACGCGCCCCGTTGGCCGTGAGCCTGGTAGTTATATCCAATGCGTACACGTTCCTGCAGGCCTTCGTGCTTTATATCCTGCGCAAGCCGGTCGGCTGGGACGCCACCGGCTCAAACAACAAGAAGGAGCAGTCGCCACACTTTACAAACTTCAAAATAGTAGCAACGATGGGTTTTATATTCCTATACACACTTACTCTCGGACTACTGATCATGAATGAGCGGTTTCAATTCGGGCCATCGATGTTCATAGGTTGTCTATTTCTTACGTCACTCTTGGCTAATATCGCGTTCCTATTTTATGTACTTATCGTAGGCAGTAGCCCTGCTCAGTTAATTAAGGACCGTAAATTCTACGCAGCAGTCATGCTGTGCGCCTTACTCGCAGGTGTCGTGTTCGAATCGTATTCTTACCATAGCCGGTACAATATTGTGCTGAGCGATGATCGTATTAGAGTCGTAAAACAAAGTGAAGACGCAACAAACTCCGGCGGAACGCTACTCGATGGGTACCGCCGTTCAATCGGTGACGTCAAGCAGTTTTTGCACGTTAGAGACTGGTAGGGAAAGAGCAGCCCAGATCGGTGTCATACTAGCAACATGAAACAGAATCTCGGGAAGTCATTCGTCGGACACGTTGACGACTACACGAAAGGGAAGGGTTGGTTCTTCGGGGCCTTCATGTCAGAACCGCTGTTGCAATCTGACCTAGTGGAGGTAGCCTGGCAAACGCTCCCCAATCTTACTCCTTCACCTGACCAGGCGCATTTTCACAAGGGTGCGGTAGAGGTTAATATCATAATCCAGGGATGGATGAAGTTGACCATTGACGGCAAACAGTACGAACTGCACAAGAGAGATTTCTACATTATCTGGCCAGGGTCAGTTGTGGCCGACATTTCGACTGGCGAGGAAACCGAACTCATTTGCGTAAAGGCTCCCAGTATACCCGGTGACAAGTTTCCGGCCACCCAAGAATCTACGCGTTAGCTAAGTAGTGAGTTATGGCCTGGGCCGGTTTGAGGTGTTGGAGATATGTAAGTGGGTTCTTTGCTTTGTTGCCGCCATGTCACTGGCGCTCCGAAGTGATTGTGATACAGTAAGATTCCTAAGACACGTGATGATAGGATTCGGAAAAGTACGGGATTGAGGTAGTGTAATGGCCGTGTCATACATCAACTTTGAACTTGCCAGAGCTACACAGGCCGAAATGGTCGCATTTTCAGACCATCTCGCCAGGGAAGCCTCCATATTACCTTTGACCTGTGAAGTACCCGCCGAAGACAATGGTGTGGTCAATTATGAATTCGGCGAACTCCACACCAGGAGTAGAGTGGCGGCATCATTAATTAAGATAGGTACTGCCCGCAGATACCTCTACCTGCAAAAAATTGCTCAGCGAAGCCTGGGGGCACCGGAGCTTGCTTTAGCTATGCCTGACATCAATCCCGGCCGACTGGCTGTATACTATGCATTTAATGCCGTGACGACCATTAGGTATGAAGCACCGGTTTTTCCAGATGAGAATAATTATTGGCTAACAAATACATCGAACGAAACCGGGTACTACGGTGTGGCTGATGGGGTTGAAGACCCTGAACCGTTAGGAGTAGTACAATTAATACTCCCGAGACCATCATCCCATGTACCGCTATTCTTCCGTCCGATTAAGTATGTAATCGACTCCCAATATCGGCGCCAATTATCTGAGTACGATAGCCAATCAGATGACCTGGACCGGCTAACAATTAAGGAGATATTAAATGGCCTTGGTTGGCCAGCCGAAAACTTATAGACCTTCCCATTGTAGCCGGGGTGTCGTCACGATTCGTTAGCAGTGGATCGGCAACGCAGTAGCTACTTGCAATTGTGTAAGTCCTTTTTAGTGGAGAGGGCGTCGTTGACTGGCGCTATACGGCAGATGACCGGACGAAGCTGAAGTGACTCTAGTGCTTGCTGCGACAGCGAGCAGTTAAACCGACCGAAAATAAAAACTACATCAGATTTTCGTTGTAACAAGTATTCTATTGTGTTTACATAAATTACAGCTTCATGTGGGCAGGAGCTCATATAAATCTTATTTGGGAGGAATACGTATGTTTCGTATACGTAGAGTCAGCCCATGGGTTCGTGCGATCGGAACCATGGGTGCAGTTGCCGCTTTGGCGGGAGGCATTACGTTCGCATCACTACAATCTAACACCGTGGCTTTAACCGACAACACGATTAGCGTTTCGGGGGCGAGCTTACAGCTGGGCCTCACAAATACGGGAAGCTGTTCGGATGCCTCGACCAGCTCGCAGCCCGGCATGAATTTCAGCAATATAGTCCCTGGTGATGCCTCTCCGAGTTTTCCATTCTGTCTGAAGAACTCCGGCAATGTCCCGCTAGACTTGACATTACAGTCACCCACGGATTTTTCCAGTTCACCAGTACCGGCAAGCGATGCCACGCTAAACCTAACTTGCGGCAGTACCACCACACATACGACACTCAATAATTTGGGGACCCCCGTAGCGATTTATAGCGGACTGGCTTCAGGAAGTTCGGTTGATTGCCAGGCAAGCGTTACCATTAGTAATTCAACCACAGCCATCGGACAAACAATAACACCATTTGAACTTGATTTCGCCGGCAGCAGCAGCTAAGGCGAAACCTGAATCGTCAGTATTCATATAGTAAGCGTGAGTGATATGAATATTCTCAACAGAATTTCCACGGGCTTGAGGGTTGTAGCGTTGGTCGCGTGCCTCGTCGCCTTCCTGCTGTTCGGATGGTCAGGTTCGGGGTGGAAAGCCCTGGCCATTCCGACCGGCAGTATGCGCCCAAACATTCCGCCCGGTTCGTTGGTGTTAGTGCACCGCGTCCCCGTATCTTCTTTGAAGGTCGGGGACGTCATCACCCACATCAATCCCCTTAATCCAAAAATAACAATTACTCACCGAATCATTAAAACGTACAAGCTGGACGGTAAGATACCGGCGTTTGTCACCAAAGGTGACGCGAACAAGACAGCAGACACCCCTGTTGTCGGCGGCGAAGTGCAGGGCAAGGTCGTATGGCATGCGCCTTACGCCGGCTGGGCGCTACTCGACGCCAAAAAGCCCATCGTTATTTTACCCGTCATCTACATCACAGCGCTCCTGATTATGGTTGAAGAGATCCAGCGCCTAGCCGACTATTACCGCCGCTTCATCATATACCGCGTGCCCGGTTTCCGGCGGCACGAGCCCGAAACCGATTCGGGCAGATTATCAAAACGGGTGAGCCTGGGTGCTGCTGCTACCACCGCCTTCGTGCTCGTTGGTGCGGCGATGGGCCCGAACGCTCTGGCGGCGTTGCGCAGCAACACGGTGAGGCTGACAGACAACCGCATTTCCGTGGCAGCGCAGCATCATGCATGCATATACCGCACAAACGATAACCAAAATCACACATACACTAAGAACTGCAGCCAGCAATGCACCTCGCACGCATCAAACAACGTGACCGTCCAAACCACCACGACGCAATCGGCGACAACCGGCAGCGCTACCAGCAATGGCAGTACCGCCAAATCCGACAGCGCCAACAATACCAGCAACTCCTCTACCACCGTTAGCGTCCAAAATACGAAGACTTGCTGAACAATTAATAGCAAAGCATCTCATGCCATCCGGTGAATACGACGATAGTTTTACAGGCTTCAGGGGATGGCATGGCCACCGGGCCCGGCGGGGCGGCATGGTCATAGTAAAGCTGCTGCCGGAGAAGCTGCGACTTCCTTGAAATTGACTCGCTTTTACTGTTACACGTATACTGAACCTATCGGCCCGCGCCATGATCAATCATAAACCGTCAGTACTCGACCTACTCCATACTAAGCCACGCGCGCGGATCCTCAGATATCGCCAAGTCCTCGTGGGTTTAACCTTTACCTTCCTGTTTGCCGGCATGGGCACGTACTTGCTTATTACTACCCATGCAGCAACGTTGTCCGCTAGCATAGAGGCCGAGTCCGGCGCTTTAACCGGAGCTGCTACGATCGGTCACGACGCGTCCGCAAGCAATGGTAGCTTTGTTCAGTTTGGCGCCACATCGACCATCGACTTCGACACTTCGTTCGTGACGGCCAAAGGCACGAATTTCATGATAAGTAACGGCATCTTTCGCCCGACAGGTGTCGATATATACAATGCAGCCGGCGAGACGGGCAAGTACAGCTGCGGGCCGACCTTCACGGATACGGACTTAGATAGCGCATTTAACACGCTTCATACCGCCGGTGTCGGCGTGGTACGCTTCTGGGCTTTTGAATCATACACCGCCGGCGGTACCGATTGGTCACAAATTGACCGAGTCGTCGCTGAAGCCCACAAATACCACATGAAACTCATTCCGGTACTCGAAAACCAGTGGCAAGATTGCACGGCCGCCGATTTCACGAAAACCAGCAGTTGGTATAGCAGCGGCTACAAGTCACCGTACGGTGGCTACCCATCCTACCGCGACTACGTGCAGGCCATCGTAACCCACTATAAGAAAGAACCGGCTATCATGGCGTGGATGCTCATGAATGAAGCCGAGGGAACAAATAGCAGCCTCGTTTCATTTGCGACTGATGTCAGCGGCCTCATTAAAAGTATCGACCCGAACCATCTTGTGACGCTAGGTACTCTAGCCGATGGTGGTCAGCAGGGAACGGATGATAACGCCGATGACTACGCGCGCCTATACGGTATCTCGACGATTGATTTTGCAGAAGCTCATGATTACGGCGATGACACTGAAGCAATGCCCGGTGGTACGCCGCTGCCAGACCCGACCACTTGTCAGTCTTCAATTGCCTGTGCGTTGTCAATCAGCGTTAAACGCCTGCATAAGCCGTTCCTCATCGGCGAAGCGGGCATTGAGACGTCAACGAGCCAAAGTTCACAGCAACGGGCCACCTTATTCGATGCCAAAATAAACGCCATGTGGCAAAATGGCGGTGCCGGTTACTTAATTTGGCAATACAGTGTTGGCGGCCCCAACGACAGTAACGATGCCTATAAATTCACCGCTGGCGACCCGCTGCTAGCTATACTCCATAAGTATGGATCCCCGCTCAACTAGTAGTATCTGCGTTCTTTATAATAAAGTACTTCCAATTTCGGCTTCTTTAAGACAATCTCGATTCTTTGGAAGCATCAAGCCGGGCCCGGGGAAGGGTGCTAGAAATAGCTCGCAAGCCTTGACGGTCAGGTGTCACAAGTAGGTATCATCACTGCTTTCCCGGCGGTGAATTCCGCAGTACGTACCCGCGGGGGTTTGCGGTATGGTACCCCCAGATCGACATAATAACCGCCCGTCAGACGAGAACCTGATGCTGACGACGCGAGCTTACTTCCGTTTGCCGCTCACTGTCTTTTGCTTATCCCACCATCCCCACCATTCACCATTTTTCACATGGTTCATATTCCACAGAATGATGGCTATGAATAAACCGATCAGGTTTAAGAAACATATCAGGATGGCGTACCAGACAATGTCTTGCCAGGTTGGAGCGCGAGGCCGCTTTAGCGGTTTCGAATGCTTGGCTATAGCAGCAACGGCCAACAAGGCCACAATAACACCTAACACGAGCATAAAGATGTATTCTGTTGTGTTCATAATACAATGAGTATAACTTTTTACGCGTTTGTTGTGCAATTAATAACATAAGGATTGTCGGTCAATGCTTAAGCCCGACTCCCCGGCCTGACCAAGGCGGTCCAGTGGCGCCACACGGGTGGGCGGACGTGATTCATAACGGTGTCGGTTGACATAACGATATATCTTTACTACTATGGATATAGATATGTCGCGATATATCTATAAAAAGGAGGATTATTATGTACAAAGACAGTGAATACGACGATAGTTTTACAAGCTTCAGGGGATGGCATGGCCACCGGGCCCGGCGGGGCGACATGGTGCCCATCATATTAAAGCTGCTGCTGGAAAAGCCGATGCATGGCTATGAGATTATTAGCAAACTGGAAGAAAAAAGTCATGGCATGTGGCGGCCAAGCGCCGGTTCGGTATATCCGAATCTGCAAATGCTGGAAGAGAAGGGCCTGGTAACCAGCCGGACCGAAAACGACAAAAAGGTCTACTCGTTGTCCGATAAAGGCAAGGAAGCAGCAGAGAAGATCGACGAAAAATTTAAGGCGCACTGGGAAGATAAGACCCACCACGCAAAGCACTTCAAGGAAATGAAATTCATATTCGTAGACACCATGCACATACTGCACCGGATAGCTGAACAGGACTCTGAAGAAAAAAACGCCGCGGTTAAAAAAATTCTCGAGGAGACCCGGGACAAGCTTTCCAAAGTAGCTGAGCAAGCGTGACTAACTGTTCAGTATTTCCGTCGCGCCGGCCGCCGCACCCCTGCCATTGCCGTCAGCAAAGCCGGTGACCTACCGTTGTGTCTGCAATAAAGACAAGCGTACGACGCCTGTCTCATGCAGGCGTCTGCGGATCGTTATTGGTCAAAGTCATGTAACGCCTAAGCGGTATCTTTACCGACGAACTGAAGCGCCAACTGCCTCGGAAAGCACCAGTATCTTTGATTTTGCATTTTGCTCGGACCCCGTGTAGCATAAGCTACAAGTGCCATGAGCAAAGTACAGAAGCTGACGGTTAAGAAACGACGACTATCATGGCGGTTGCGAAAAAATGCCAATAACCGTCGAGCCGGATACGTTATCTCTGTTTTCGTCATGGCATTGATCGGAACTTACTTTTTATCCGTCAGCCATGCCGCTTCCTATGCGGTCAGAGCGGAAGCGGAGAGTGGAACCATTGCTGGAGGTGCCAGCATTATTGCCGACCCTAATGCGTCAGGAGGGTATGCCGTAATACTCGACAACGCAATTAAAGCCACTGCCGTAAAAACTGACAAAGGCAGTAGCTCAAGCGCCACCACTGCTACTAAGACCAGCAGTGTCTGCGGCAGTCTTACGGCAATGCCCGAAAATTCCGAGCCCACCGGTACTGAAGGTGTCGATTGGGCTGAATGCGCCCTTGATAACCTCGGCGCACCATTAACGATTGCCAACATCCAAACGCTTACCACTTGGTTCCTTAATGAAGGTACGCCGCACGATCCGAATAACCCATTGAATTTACAGACGCCTTATGGTGGCAGCACCGTAAGCACTGCTGATGGTGACCCTGCCAGCGTCGGTATCGAGGCATACCCGACGCCGGCAGACTTTGGAGCGGCCTTCGCCCTTGAGATGCAAAACCCGAGCTACCCGACAATGTTAAGCGACCTTAAGTCAGGTGCAGGCATGCTCAATTCAACAAACTCGGCGCTTGAATCACAGCTGCAGGTTTACTCAGGAAATGGCTATGACAGCATCCCGGCGGCCTATCTGAATGGCCAACTTGGGGCCAAATAGCCTGCAGTTTATGAGGCATGACAAGGGTGGGATGTAAACTCGTGTATACAAAGTCGACGTCGATGGGGTGGCGAGGATCCGAGGGATAAGCGGATGGCGTCTATCGCTGCCTCAGTGATCACGAGGGATCGCGACCATCACGGATGCCCTATTTTGACAGTGTCGTCGAGAACGCGCTACAAACAGCGGTGTTGTAGTGGTTCGTTTATCATATAGAGCGATTACGAAAACCGTTATAATAAAGCCTGAGCTTTACAGGTGTGCAGTTTGATGCAACTTTTACAGCACAGGCGATCAGATGGTATCGTTTTCGTTACAGCCGTACTAAAAATGAAAAGCAAAAGTAAGCAGGTCAAGGTATCGTTCAGTAAACAAACAACCGGGTTGGGTTTGTTTATGGCTATATTCGCCTCGGTCGGCATAAGCCTGCTTATAAGTGTGCATGCCAGTACCCCGTATGCGTCAGAAGAAGCTGAAAAGGGGACTATTTCCGGCAATGCTGCCATTGTGAGCGATAATTCGGCCAGCGGCGGCAAGAGCGTGAAGTTTTCCGGCAATGCTACTAGTGTGGGCGATAGCTCCGCAGGCGGCGGCAAGAGCGTGAAGCCTGGCGCTTATACCTTTGATGACGAATTTAACGGTCCAAGTGGCAGCGCGCCGAACCCGGCTCTGTGGGATCATGATGTCGGCGGCAGCGGCTGGGGCAACCAGGAACTTGAGTACTATACGGACGGGAATGCCAATAGCTACTTGGACGGTCAAGGCCATCTGGTAATCGAGGCCGACCGATACAGCGGCTCCGCGGATACGTGCTGGTACGGTAACTGCAAATATACCTCTGCCCGGATTCTGACCGATAAAAGCTTCAGCCAGGCGTACGGGCATTTCGAGGCTCGCATGGAGATGCCCGATGCTCAACCGGGCTTGTGGCCGGCTTTCTGGATGCTCGGGAATAACTACGGTACCGTAGGTTGGCCGCAATGCGGCGAAATCGACATCATGGAAGACTATGGTACTGACCTCATCCAAGGGTCACTGCACGGTCCGGTGCCCGCTAATGACACTGCCGCCAACCATTACCTCACGAGTTCCAATCTGACGGGCTGGCACACCTATGCCGTTGACTGGAACCCGACGCAAGTAAGCTTCTCGGTGGACGGCTCGGTATACGGCACCACGACCAAAGCCCAAATGGGCGGTGACTGGGCATTCGACCACCCGTTCTTTATTATTATCAATATGGCTGTCGGCGGGACGGGTACGGGCAATGTGAGTCCGAATCAGTTGCCGGCAAAAACTCTCGTGGACTACGTCCGTGTGAGTAGCTAATGCTACAAGTATTACTTTATAAACATTACAAGTCATCTGTAGCAACTGGATCACCCGCTCGTTAGTTCAATGTTTGCTGTATACTCATAAGCAGTACGGACATATACAAACATGAAAAAATTAAACAACCAAGGCTTCGGCGTTTTCGAAATAATAGCGGGACTGGCAATCCTGGCGCTGATAGTTACCGCCGGCTGGTTCGTGTATAAAAGCCACCACACGGTTACAGATGCCCCGATGGCCGCGATGACTACCGCGAAACTAAAAACCACGACTACTCCTAAGCCGGTGACTCCTAGCTCGACTCCCGTAAAACCCGTTACCAAGAGTACGAACACGACATCCGTTTCCCAGAGTCAGACCACGGACAATAATAAGAATATCGTTAAGATTCCGGAACTGGGCATCCAAATAACCGTGCCCGACTCCATCAAAGATTTAGTGTATGCGCCCCATAACGTCACCCTGTCTGGGGGCAAGCCCGCAACGTATGCCTTCTTTTCGACCAAGACATTAACCAGCGAAGCCTCAGGGTGTTCAGTAAACTCCGGGCCGTTAGGCTCTCTGGAGCGAGCCGGCGGGCAATATCCCACCAATGATCCGACCGCTTTCACGGAACTCGGAGCGTTAGTAAAACAATACCCGACCTTCTACATCAGTGCCGGCTATCCTCAGGCAGCCTGTTCTCAGAACTCGGCAGCCAATAAACTGGCAGAAACGCAGAAAGGCATATTTGATAGTTCATTTTCGACCATTACCCAGCTGACGAATTGACATAAGCAGGAAGACTAGCTTTAATTTTATGAGACAGTTATATCACTCGAAAACAACCATTTAGAAAGGAGCTCTATGGACGATCGGGAGCTTGACGAACAAATCCAACAGGTCCAACAAATAAAAGCCCAGTCAACGGACCCCGGAGACCATACCATGGGGCTGCTGCCCGAGCCGCCCCGTCGCCGGCTTGGCAAGTGGATTCCCATACTGGCCGGCGGCCTGGTCGTGCTAGCGATCGCGGCGGTCGTGCTCCTAAAGTTCATGCACCCGGCGGACAATCAGGCGGCTACTAGCGGCGGCGCACCGGCACAGACCCAATCCTCCTCTTCATCATCAACCCAGACGGCTACAAACAGCTCGCCATCCGCTGCCGGTACCGACAACGCCAGTCTGACGAGTGATTTGAACAGTATTAACAGTTCATTGTCCCAGGAAAGCACCGATCAGACCGCGGCCAACTCCGCCCTTAACGACCAGTCCCAGCAAATAACGGTTCCGACCAATTAAAGGAACAAAAGCATGAATAATCGATTTCTCGTCAATCAGACAATGAGCAGGGGCCTCACGCTGCTTCTAGTCCTGCTCGCCAGCATTTCTTTGAGCGGCGGCGTCGTCGTTGCCGCAGCTGCTGCCACCACGACCACCAAGACAGAGATGAGTGCCAAACAGCAGGCCCACCTGCAGCTCATTAAGACGAAAGGCGACGCGGAAATAGCACGCCGCTTAACCAAGCTCAACACGTTAACGGCCAAGATTGACGGCGCCACGAAACTCACCTCCAGCGATAATTCCGTCTTAAGCAGCGAAGTCACCTTGACCGCTTCCGGGTTGACCAGACTCAAGGACCAATTGGACAACGATACGACCGTGGCTGCCGCCATCATGGACGCCAAAAGCATATATAGCGAGTACCGGGTCTACGCGCTCGTCGCGCCGAAAGTCAACCTGGTCAAGGTGGCCGACGACCAGCAGGTGGTAGAGGGCAAGCTAGCGGCGCTCGCCAAGTTAATCAACGCCCGATTGATGGCTGAGCAACAGGCCGGCAAAGACGTGACGAGCTTACAAAGTGAACTGACTGACCTGAACAGCAAAGGCAGTGCCGCCCTGGCGATATCAAGCAAGATTGAATCGACCGTCATTGGACTGCAGCCGAGCGATTTCAACAGCAACCACTCGGTCTTAAGCGGGGATAACACGCAGCTGAAAACCGCCCACAGCGATAACATGGCAGCAGTGACCGACGCCCGGAACATCATTGCGGCGCTGCAGTCGATGTAAGCAGCCGGCCCGCATTTGCACGCGCCGGATTAGTAGCGCACAGTAGGCAATATGCCAGTTTCCAAGGAGTGCGGCACCTGTCCCTTTAATCGCGGTTTTGAAGTTGAGCCGAGCAAAATTCTCACCGTTTGCGGCAGGCCCTCGGAGCGCTGTCAGCAGCTTCAGGAAAAGTTGATTAACTACATCGCGGAGTGGCAGCGCATGCTGCGGGTAGCCGAAAATTGCAAATCCGGCAAGTTGGATTGGTCGCAGCTCTACATTGGCGATGTGCTGTTTTGCCATGCATCAGAGCCCGGCAAAGCCTACGGTACACATCTGGACCGGACACTCAGGCTACGGGTAGCCGGCTTTACCGACCGGCGATTAACCGGCAGTGTTATCGAAGATTCCTATAGTCGCGATGCGCAGTCCGCCGGATCGGCCCGCGCCTTGCCGCCGAAAACAAACGTGGACATATTCGGTGCTTTTCAAAAGTCGCGGCTCGACCCGGCAACCGGCCTGTGGGAGGGGAGACTTATCCCCGGACAGCTCCATATCGGGCGGCACATTGCCTACCGCCAAACCGGCGACCAAGGGAACGCGCACCTCGGACTCTATCTGCAGGAAATTTCACTTATTAATGCCGGCCAGGATATATCGATGCGCTTGTTCAGGACCGATCCTGACGTCCACTGCAGCGCACCGCGGCTCGAAAGTGAGGAGTAGGGAATAGGTTTTACCGGTTTGCTTGGCCGGATACTTAATCACCCTGCGGTATGTATTGGTTATCGGCTGTAAGTAATGTTGGATCGTAATAAGCATAAGCCCCGGCTTGTCACACGTCATGCCGATACCCTAAAGTAGAATCCATGCAAAAAACCAAAAAACGGTCTCCTGTCGTCATTGCTCTGTTTGTTGCGATGCTCCTGGTAATACTGTCGCTGAGCCTCCTGGCCGCGTTACGGGTTAAGGTATTTAACAGCGATGATGTGGTCTACCAAGTTCTGGCAAGGAATTTTCACGACCGCTCGCACCCCATCTATATCGCGTCCGACACCTATTTCATAAAAACGTGGCTCTATTTTTTTGGCCCATTGCAGGGGCACTCACGTCTGGCACTGGACCTCACCGGCAGTCTGTTCACGGTACTCGGTTTCGCCCTATTTTTCTACGCATACCTAAAGCTCCTTCCCGGTCGTCTAAGCACCAAATCCCAGGCCTTTGGGCTCATTCCTATGCTCTGGCTGGCGGGACTGGGATACTTCTTTTTCGCGGCCCTTATCGCTCCGAATACTCGCAACGTCGAGCTCGGTCTGGACTTCTTGACCTTGCTCTGGTGCGTCGACGTTCTGGCTCATCGGTTTAGAGTTATAGCGTTCATCGCGCTGACTTTGTGGTGCGGCATCCTGGCTTTCAATGATCCGTACTTCATCTACGCCTTTCTCGTGCCGTTACTCCTCTGGACCGGGCTCCGGGCCTTGTATTACCGCACGGTACGGACCAGGCGGGCCGTCTACGGTGCACTCGTGCTGCCGGTCTGGAGTGTCATCACTATTTTCACCCTCCAGTATGTGTTAAAGACGTACGCGAATATCATAATCGCCAATAACCATCCGTTTAAACCGGTGAGTGTCAGCACCTGGCCAGCACACCTCAGACTGTTCGCTGTCTCCGTATTACAACTCTTGGGTGTCGATTCGCTCCGGCATGCCCCCTACGCATTACTCTCGATCTTTATCCTGCTAGGCTACGGAGGTATCGCCGTCTGTATCGTTATCTGGGGAAAACGGCACGCCTTCCCGATACGGTGGGACAAGTTACTGGACATTGATTCGCTGCTCGTGCTCCAGATCTGTGTACTATCCGGGTTATTTGTCCTGACTACCGCTGCCTCAAATCTCGGTACCGCCCGATACCTCATCGCCATCCCCTTCGCACTGGCCTTACTTGGGGCGCGCCTGCTGGCTGGCAAAGATTACGGGCAGCGCCGTATCCTCAGCGGCTTTCTTATTGCCGTTCTCTGTCTCATAAGTATCAGGTCAGGCATCATAGCCACCCGGCCGGCCGCTAATACGGCGGTTCAATCGATTGCCGGCAACCTGCCGTTCAATATACCGGGAGGAACTGACGCTGGCGATAACGTGAATAACCGGCAGAACATCGCCCTGGCAAACATTATCGCCGCCTCGGGCCAGACCAAGGGCTATGCGCAGTACTGGCAAGCCCCGATCAACGCCTATTTTTCCCGTGGCGCCGATATCACCAACCTGTACTGCGGACCAACGTCGTTCAAGCAGCACTTGTTCCTGGTCAATACGTCAGTCGGCGCACGACCATCGCCCCGTAGTTTCTTTATAACCGACAAAAACAATAGTGATTGCACGGCACTCGTAGCCGGCCTGCGGCCCTATAAAACAGAAGAAACAAAATCGTTTCGGATTTCCTTCTTCAATTATGATGTTGCCAAGGGCCTATATTAAACATGGTCAATGCAAGATTGCAGGGCACGATGTGATCAACTTAATAAGGGCTATTTCAGAATTGATATAATAGGGCCAAATTCATATGAAGAAAAACTATAGCGATAATCTCGTTATGTATGCCGGCTTTGGCATGTTGGCGCTGTTGGCCTTACTGCTCAGGCTGACGCTCGTAAAGTACAAGACGGTAGATTATTACATCTGGCTGAGCCCGTGGTATGAATACCTGAAAGTACACGGTCTGCACGGCTTTCATAATAACTTCTCCAACTACAATCTGCCGTACCTGTATCTGCTGTACATAGGCACGCTGTTGCCATTGCCGGAACTGGTAGTCATCAAGGGCATATCGATATTTTTTGATATTGTTTTGGCTTACAGCGTCTTTTTGGTCGTCAGACATTTTTACCGTGATACCTTCATCCCGCTCTTTGCGGCGGCGATAACCCTGTTCTTGCCGACGGTGCTGCTCAATGGCGCCATGATGGGGCAGTGCGACGGGTTGTACACGTCGTTTTTAGTCTTCAGTTTTTATTTTGGCATCAAGCGGCGCTACACCTGGATGTGGTTACTGTGGGCGGCGGCCTTTATCTTTAAATTACAGGCCATATTCTTTGTACCCTGGCCGCTTATTGTCAGTCTGCGCTACCGGCAGTGGTATCAGCCCCTGATATGCATTCCGGTTTTCATACTGTCGGCCTTGCCGGCAATCATGGTCGGCCGGCCAGTCGGCAGTATTCTCGGGATATATAAGACGCAAGTCGGGGAGTTTCCCAAACTGACGCTCAACGCCCCTAACTTTTACCAATGGGTACCCGATTGGCTGTTTCACTATTTTAATAATGCCGGCGTTATCTTAACGGCGGCTATCGTCGTCTTTATCGTGCTGCTGGTCTACTACCGTAACACCTATAGCGACAGACAACTGCTCCTGGTCGCCACGCTCCTGGTGCTGGTGATACCGTTCTTTTTACCGCAAATGCACGAACGCTACTTTTATCCGGCCGAGATCTTCTGTTTAATCACCGCCTTCGTCTATCGCCCGGCAATCTGGTATGCGCCGCTCATGCAGTTTGCCTCGCTGATGGCCTACACGCCCTATCTCTTTGCCCGCAATCCGGCCGTGCCCCAGCCTCCCATCGTACCCTTAGGTATCGTCGCCATTTTTGTGTTAGGTATGATTTGCCATCTGACCTACCAGTTGTTTGTCAGTGACCGCCTCCAGAAAACGACCCTCAAGCTGAAAGCCGCTCGAGGTACCTAAGAACTATCCCGGCAAAATCCGGCTGCTTTACGGTATTGCCGTATACTATAGTGGATATGAAGGTTCGAGAGCCGGGCAGTCAACGCCACTCCATAACGAAGACGCTCTATCGCCGGGTGGTCGCGATATTAGCGGCTGACGGTTTCTTTTACGGCGTCATAGCCCTGGCCATCCTCCAGGCCGTCTGGTATGTGTTCAGCATCCGTCCGGGCATCTATGACGAAGAACGCCACATTCAAAATATCATCATCTACTCTCACCACTGGAGTCCGTTCCTGGGCAAGCAAAATCCGGCTTGGGATTACCTAGGTGAGATCGTCCGGGACGGTTCATTCATGTTCTATTACGTGATGAGCTGGCCGCTCCGGCTCATGCGCCTGTTTACGCACGACCAGACCATACAGATCGAGGGCCTCCGTTTAGTCTGCACCGCCTTCTTTGTCGCCGGGCTGATACTGTACCGAAAAGCATTTCTGGAGTTCACGAAAATCCCGAAGAGCGTCATCCACCTGCTGTTTCTGTTTTTCATCTTAATTCCGGCAGTAGCGCTGCTGCCGGGTATCGTCAACTACGATAATCTGGTCTTCCTGCTGTTTGCGGCCGTGCTGCTTCTGGCGGTCCGCTCTGTCAAAGCCAGCAAACTCAATATCGCCAGCCTGACGAGCCTCCTGATTATCGGGCTCCTGATTTCGGTCGTGAAATGGACGTCGATAGCGCTCTTCGTGCCGGCGGCGCTGTACGTGAGCTACGACCTATACCGCAAGCACAAACGCCAGACCTTACCGGATCTACTCAACGCCGCCAAAAAGCTGCCGAGATACCAGGCCGTGTTGCTCGGGGTCGGACTGGTCATTACCCTCGGCTTGTTCATCGAACGCCCGGTTACCAATGTCATAAAGTACGGCAAGCCCGAGCCGGCCTGCCCGGCCGTATTGAGCGTGCAGCGCTGCATGAAATTCCAGGATTTCGCCGCCTACGCCCTGCTGCAATCCCAGAAGCCTCCGAAATTCCGGCCGTACGATCCGATTAACTACTACCTGGAGTACTGGGAGCCGGGCATGACCGATACGGCAGACAACCTGTTGGAAGGCGGGGTGCCGACCGAGCTGCCGATAATCACCTCGCTCTTCAACTTGCTGGCGCTGGCCGGCATCGTCGTGGTGCTGATCTGCTTGCGCGAACTGCTGAAAGATAAGCTTCACCAGCTCCTGTTCGTAATCTTGGTGGCGTATACCGTCATTCTGATGCTGGACCAGTACCAGGGCTACCTGAAATATGATGCCGCCGTTGAAATCAGGGCACGGTATCTCGTGCAGGTGCTGCCTATCTTCCTGTACTTTGTGGCGGTGTCGCTCGTGTACTTGTTCGGAAAGTTCAAACGGACGCTCCTTTCAGGGGCGGTAGTCATCCTACTCCTCTGTACGCAAGGCGGGAGCATCACGACCTACGCGCTGACCACGCCGCCCGTCTTATTCTGGCAGCAAAAGGCAACTTTGCAGTTCAACAATGACCTGCAAAATGCCTTGGTGCCGTGGGTATTCCATGCGCAGCATAAACGGGGTCAAGCCAATATGCTATGATATTCCTAGCAAAACATAAGGGGGAAGCTGCCGATGCCTGGGCTGGTTGCGCGCATTCGTACATACGGTGCCGGCGCAGGGCAGGGGTTGAAGACTTTTTCTGGCATGAGCTACCTGAAGGACGTACCACGAAGAGCATGGGCTGTCGTCGAGGAACTGCCGGCTACCGTTCCCATTGGCGTCGCGGCCTTCGGATCGGTCGCCATGTGCTGCCTGGTCTTGGGGCGGTTCTACACTTGGCTCGTGTTGCCGCTGGGCCTGCTGGCAGCCTATGCTGCTATGCGCTATACCCAGCGGGTATCACGACGAGTTAAACGACCCGGCAGCCCTAAAGAGCGACGGGCGCTTGACCGTATTGTGGTACTAGGCATCTTGCTGTGGCTGTTCGGCAATATCCCGTTCGCCTCCCAGCAAATCTTTACCGATCGTGACCCGGCCACATACGCCGTGGCCGGTGCCTGGCTGGTCAACCATGACAATCTGCACATCACCAAAAATCCGGCCTTCGGCAGTATTCCTCAGATTGCACCCGGCAGCGGCTCGGGATTCGGCGTAGACCTCAACAACCCCATCGGCATTTACGCGCAAGGCGAGCATTTGTTGCCGGCTCTCTTGGGATTGGCGGGCAGACTGGCCGGTTACCAGGCCATGCTGCGGCTCAACATTTTGTTCGGTGCCACGGCTCTGTTGGCCGTCTATGGCTTCGGCCGCCTGATCATGAAGCCCCGCTGGGCGGCCATCGCCATCGCCGCTTTATCGATATCCCTGCCGCTGATCTATTTTGCCCGGGATACCTACACCGAACCGTTGGCGCTGACCTTTATTTTTAGTTGCCTCATGTTTCTATGGTACGCGTACCAAACCCGGCGTCTCGGGACCTGGCTACTGGCAGGGGTTGCCTTAGGCGCGACTAGCTTGGCCCGCATCGACGCCTTCGTGACGGTAGCGGCGGTCGAAGCGGCTTTGGTGATCAAGTTTTGTCTGGCTAGCAAGAAGGAACAGGCAGCGCAGCTCCGCGGAATTGCCTTGCTGGCGGTCAGTACGGCGCTGCTCGGCACATTGGCGTGGTTGGATTTGACGAGGCTCTCCAGCGGCTATTACAATAATCTCCGACCCCTGTACTGGATGCAACTCTACGTCGTGTTCGCCGGCGCGGTGATCGGTACTGGCGTTGTCGTTATACACCAAAAGACGAACTTTATTGCTTACCTCAATCGGGGTACGCGGCGCTGGCGGTCGACGCTGCTCACCATCTTGCTCAGTCTCTTTTGGCTGTGTTTGGCGGTCAGGCCGTTCTTTTATCTCAAGCAGATGCTTCGAGGCCCCGACACGCCGCTGGGAGATTTCACGACGCTGGCGCCTTACTGGGTGTTGTGGTACCTTCCGGCACTGACGATACTGGCATTCGTGTCCCTTTTTTGGACATGGGACCGGGTGCTCCGCGGCAAAATGCTCGATTTGCTGCCGCTGCTGCTCGTGGTGTCGGCAGAGTGCGCCCTCTATTTCATCCGCCCCAGTATCACACCGGACCAGATTTGGGCGGCTCGCCGGTTTTTGCCGGTGGTATTTCCCGGGTTCGCGCTGCTCGGCTGTTTGCTGTTGGCCAGATTGTATGACCTGAAGTGGCTCGCAATTTATAAGCAAAAGATTAATACGCAAGTGGTTGTTTCCTCCGCAGCAACCCTGGCGGTGATTAGCCCGCTATTCGTCAGCTATCCGTTTATTCCCGGACGGGTGTATGCCTCCCAACTGACGCAAGTTGAAGCTGTCTGCAACAATATTCCAAGCAACGCGGCAGTCGTCTGGGTCGGGGCAACCCAGCATACCATGGTAGAACCGACCCAGGCTTTTTGCGGAGTCCCGGCCTTTGCCACGACGGTAACGGACGGTCCCACTTTGCAGCCGCTGCTGGTGCAGCTTGCCGCCATTGGCAAGTCGCAGCACCGCGAGGTCATTATCGCCATCAGTTCCGGTGACCTGGATGAGTTACCCGTACAGGACCAAGGGTCAATGCAAGCTGTAAGTACGATTACTTATTCGTCAATTCAGCAAGTCTACGACAAATTCCCGCGCTATAGGAATACGACAACCCAAACCGTCATGCTGGGAAAACTGAATGACTCCGGGGAGGTGGTTTCGATTGACAACTAAGCGCACGAACGGCAACCAGCCGCCCCGTATCGCCCTGTTCGGTCCGGTCGCGCCTTTACGCGGCGGCGTGGCCCAGTACACCACGCAGCTGCACCGGTCGCTCGGCCGGCAGGCAAACGTGGAAACGGTGTCCTTCAAGCGCATGTATCCCGGCTGGTTATACCCCGGCGAAAGCGAGGTGGAGCCGGGCAGTGAGCCGTTACTCGAACCCGGCGTCTGGTACGAGCTCGACGTGTATAATCCGCTGACCTGGCGGCGGGCGGCCGACCGGATTGTCCAGAACGGCTGCGACCTGGCAGTGCTCGACTGGTGGACGCTGTTCTGGCAACCGGGATTCGCGTATATGGCCCGGCGTCTGCGTAAAGGCGGTATCAAAACCGTCTACCTCTGCCACAACCTGGCCGACCACCAGACCGGCGGCAGCTTGGGCCTGGCCGGCCGGGTGATGTCGCGAGCCAGCCGGCGCATGCTCGCCGCGGCCGACGCCTACATCGTACAGTCCAAGGAGCAGGCCGACCTGTTATGCAAGCTGAAACCTGCGGCGCACATCGTCACGCGCATGCACCCGATTTACACCCACTTTCCGGAACCGAACAAGCATCTGCCAAAACGCGGCCGCCTGGAGCTGCTCTTCTTCGGCTTCATCCGGCCATACAAAGGCCTCGAAGTCCTGCTCGACGCCTTGTCCATTCGTAACGACCATGACATATACGTAACCGTCGCCGGTGAACCGTGGGGAAGAGCGGCCGACATCAAAAAGAAGTTAACCGATTACCGTGCCCCGAACCTGGAACTGCATCTCAAGTATATCGATAACGCCACCACCGCCAACTATTTTGCGCGCGCCGACGTCGTGGCGCTGCCGTACCGGTCGGCTACCGGCAGCGGCGTCGTAGCGCTCGCCTATAATTACGGCAAGCCGGTACTGGCCTCAAACGTCGGCGGTCTGCAAGACGCGGTCATCGACGGCCAAACCGGCTGGCTGGTACCGCCCGAATCGCCGCCAGCCCTGGCAGGGAAAATAGCGCAGATTACCAGAAAGCAGGCCCAGAGCATGGCCCCGGCCATTAAGCAGTTCTGCAAAGCCAACAGCTGGGACGAGTTGGCAAGCGATATTTGCAATCTTGCCAAATAAATTTCGCGTCCGGGTGCAGGCTCACGCCAACACTCCGCGGTGTGGTTACGCGCGTCTGCCGTAAGTCCGGGGGCTTGTAGCTGAAAAACTTATTTTTTGCTCAAGGCTTGCTTATGCTTAATTAAGCATCTATAGTTAAACTCATGAAAACTGAACTTACTAAGAATGAGAAAAAGCAAAAAACGTTCACCCTTAAGAAACTTACCATACCTGGCTTTAAAAAACGCGGCCTAGGCAGTAAGGCGGTAGTCGTCGCCTGTTTCGTTTTGGCCGGCATTATCGGTACGGCTCTCAATGTCACTTCTCATGCCGCCGCTATGCCGCAATGGACCGGGATACTGGAAGCATATAACTACGGCTCCGGCTGGTGCTTAACCACTACCGGCGGCGGCGAGGGCAGCTATATTCAACTTGAAAAGTGCTCGGGCAGCTATAACGCCAACCAGGTGTGGTCGGTGATAGATACGCGGACGATAAACATCCCCGGTGAAACTTCTGGTTATGGTACCGCGTCAGGCGTACAGGAATTCACGCTGCAATCGGCTGCGGGGTCCAACGAATGTCTCAACGATTGGCAGGCGAGCACCAGTAACGGTACTCTGATGCGGCTCTATCCGTGCACGAGCAGCGCTCCGGCGTCCGCCTGGGCCTGGGAAACAAAAATCAACAACTCTTCTCCCCACCAGATAATGAACTTGGCGGCCAGCAAAATCTCTCTGACCGGCGGACGTTCAAAAAATTCCTCAGGCAATTGGCCGTATAATTCATGCCTGGACGTGAAGGGCGGCACTGCGAAGTCGGGTGCCCAAATAGATGCCTGGTCATGCAAATTAGCTTCTCAGGGGCCCAGCAATCAGGAATGGATCGAACAATCTGCACCGGCGAAATCTTCCGGTGGCGGCTCAGGCAGCCTCGGCAACCCCGGCGGCTTTTCCGGTACCACCTGGTCCGGCTCGCTCCAGAACGGTTACGACCGGAAGCTCTGTATGAACGACAATAACAGCAGCAAAACCAACGGCACGGTCATTGGTATATATAACTGCGAAAATGTCGTTTCCGAAAAATGGTACATCACTAAGAATGGTAACGGCCAGTTCTATCTTCAAAACGGTCAGGGTATCTGTGCTGATACGGGCAGTATTGTTCCGAATGACGGTACGACGTACTACTTAGTCACGGACACCTGCAACAAAAGTGACTTGTGGACATGGTCCGGCCACGAACTCCTGGATGTCAGTACTGGGGGATGTATTAACGACCCCAGCAGCAGCACCACGAATGGTACACAACTCCGTGTCGCCAATTGTACAAATCCTGGCAGTGAGCAGTGGTTCGAAGCTGGGCTGTAGTGAACGGGGTATAGGCAGGCATCGGGAGCTACCTCCTCGTAAGGATGCACTCGCTTCATGCTAAGCATGACACGGAAGATTCAACAGGAACGATTTCGCTGAAACTATCCTCTCGCCAGTAGTAGTCTAGTTAGCGGGCTGCGCTTAGCTGTCTTATATTGCGAAACATTGCAATGCCATAATCAACCATTGCCCTTCGCTCGGGCTCATCCATTTCCATAAGCGTGCTGGGGCCGTGTGTAATAAAACTATGTACCGCCCTGTACGCATACTCTAATGCGTTAGCATACACCGACAAGTCTGCTAACATCTGGAACTTTTCAGCGTCCGGGGCTTGAGCAATGGTTTCGACCATGCCGAAAAGCGCGTCTACGTCACCTTTGAGGTAGCGGTTTCTATACAGTCTAAACTGTATCTCAGGATTCTGCATTTCTGCGATCAGCTCTTTACCCACCAGTACGTCTGCGCTGCGCTCACAGAGACGACTCACCGCCTCCCAAATGGCGTCTTCATCAAGGTCTTCAGCAATAGTTACTAAACCACTTTGTACGGCAACATCTATTTTGGCTTGCCGACAAAGTTCAGGGTCTAGAATCAATTGAGTGGCCTGGAGATCGCCTCTTTTGACGCAATATTGCCTGACGAGCTCGTCACGCTGCTCAACTCCATCGACAACTAAGGCCTCATCTAAGACATCAGCAGCTTGTGTTTCCAGAGCGATTTGCAGTAACGCTTTGTTGCGACGACGGTCATCACCATTCCCGCGTATCATGAGTGCCCACTTCGGGTCCTTTAATGCAATCGAGATGTTGGCGAGGTGTTCATGCCAACGCCAACGCTCATTGGCCGGCACGGTATCAATATTCATAATAGCGACTAGATCTGCTGCAGCAGCCGTATCGCCAATACCGGCGAGCACAGACAGGGCTTCTATTTTCGCTCTCAAATGCTTCGTAGGGTCGGCCTCTTCTTCCGGCTCGCTGTCTGCAATACTGCGCAAGTCGGCCAGCGGTGCCTGGGCATCAACTTCGTTCATATAATCCGCCAGAATGTGTACATAGTTTTCCGGGTCACCGTGCTTACGCGAATTGCCCCAATACGCCGTATACAACCCGTAGAGTCCGTCGGTAATCTGCCGCCCACCTTTCTCCGTCGCCAACCAGTATAGTGCTCTTATTCGAAAGCCAGGATCGACCATGCTCTCAACGAGCTTACCGTCTTTTTTGACCTTTAGACGCTCCAGCAAAATCTCATCCAGTTGACGTCTATCGGATTCGCCGTCGATGGCAAGTTCGCTTACGTATGGCGCAATCTCACTGTCGGTATATATGAGCACGTGTGCGAGGATATCTAGGTAATGCGGGAAATGCTTGCCGAGATTGCTGCCAATTTCTTTGATTATATCGAGATCACCCGTGCGTTCTGCGTATACCCAGAGCATACGCTCACGGTCACCCTCGTTACCGACAAGCCCTATAATGCCGGGGTCTCTCATACCCACCGCAACTTGCAAACCAAGGACCCATATCAAGTCTCGCTCCGCATCATCGCTTGTACGCCTCGCTAAATGTGGTCTTACTTCGTCACGGACAGTTGCTTTCAAGGCATCATCTTCCCATTGCCTGGCGACGCCAGCCAGAACCGACACACGTCCGAGCTCATCGCCTATGCTCGCCGCTGCAGCTAAAGCTAATTGCTCCGAAGGTGCATAGGCTGCCAATTGAGCCAAGGCATCATCTAAGATAGGTTGCTCCAGACCCGCTTGCCATATGAGGCCTTCAAGCTTACGGAAGCCTTGTTCCAAAAGTTGGCCACGAAACTCTGCGTTCCCGTAGTCAAACTCACCACCGTCAGTGGCCTCGTAGAGATACATAATCTATATTATAAAATAATATATTGTTTAATACAATTTTACATCCTCCACTCCCCCTGAAGCGGGGCTATTTTACACTGTAAGTTACCACGACCAAACAAAAGAACGGCTGGTATTAATCGGGGGCTACTTATATGACTACATGACATTTATTTAGAAAAATACCTCTCTTCAGAGACGCTTTTTAGTTTCACAAATGGTGCGCTCGGGCGCACTTTCATTCCAACACCTGATTGGGTGGTTAAACAATT
This sequence comes from Candidatus Saccharimonadia bacterium, assembly GCA_963810525.1. GTDB lineage: Bacteria > Patescibacteriota > Saccharimonadia > Saccharimonadales > UBA4665 > JAICLK01. The sequence goes on along the minus strand of CAWENB010000003.1, from coordinate 290,058 downwards.
TACTTGGCTTAATAACAAAAACTGGTTGCTGCTAGCGCTTTAAGACGGACAGATTTCTTTGTCATTGTTTTCGTTATTCTTGTAAGTACCAACTAAACAAGGAGTAACGAAGATGACTCGAAAGAGCTGTCCGTCTTGCTATTGTACCAACGTAAAGAAAAACGGTGTGAGGAACGGTCTACAGCGCTACGTCTGTCGTACCTGCCGTCGGTCATGGAGCAGTAAAGGCCGCCCTGGCCGTAAGCGAGCTACCCTATGGCACCAGTATGCCTTTGACGGTCGTACCGTGAACAGCTTGGCTAAAGAATACCGGAAAAGTACCGGTTGCATCCGCGCTCAACTCAATGGCTACAGCCCGCCACGCATCATCCAGAAACCGCGTACCGTAGCCGTCATAATGGATGTTACCTACTTTGGGGACTGGGGCCTCCTGGTTGTTATTGACCCATATGCAGTGGCGACGCTTGGTGAGAATACGGTGCTGTATTACGCCACGGTAGACGGGACAGAACGCACCGTAGATTATGAGGTTGCAACAGATACGATTGAAGCAATGGGCTACAGTATCCTGGCGGTCACCATTGACGGCAGACGAGGCGTACGGACTATGCTGGAGGGCAAAGGCATACCGGTCCAGCATTGCCAGTTTCACCAGCTTATGACCATCACTCAATGTCTGACCAAGAAGCCACGACTGACGCAAAATATTGAGTTACGAGCGCTTGCCTTAACGCTCGCTCGGACAGACGAACTAACGTTTGAGGATGCACTCGCTGGTTGGTACAAGAAACATGGGGCATGGCTCAAGGAGCGTGATCCGGTCACCAAAAGATATGCCCATGAGCGTACCAGAAGAGCTTATTTTTCCTTGTGTCGCAACCTACCATATCTGTTCACCTACCAAGCCGATTACATACAGGAAAGTGGCATACGAGTAGCCAACACAACGAGCCCATTAGACGGAAGATTCGGCGTCTGGAAAGACAAGCTCATACCCCACCGTGGAGCCTCAAAACAACGAATAATTACGATCCTCTGGAGTTTCTTCTCTAGAAAAACAGATTAGAGTAGACACCAGAATTTGGTGTTAAGCCATTTACTTAAAACTATGCCAAAGCCCAGTCAATGTAATCGATTGGTTAATCATTCATTATTACCGGGCGGTTCTTCTTGGGGCTGATTTAGTGCCAAATTTCCGAGCATTTGTAATTCATGACGATGTAACTGTTCAATTCTGATCTGGGCGATCGAGTTTGCAGCCAAAGGTATCAGAAAATAAGATGCGAAACCCACAGGTGTCGTATCGCCTTCTACGGCATTTATAAGTGCTAAAACTCCTCCAGTGACAATGGTCATGGTACCGCTCCATAATCTTGAGGAGACCCGCTCCGCCCTGACTAAAGATCTTGCTTCAGCAACAGCTGGGCCGAACAATTCAACGTCCGCCTCCGGAGGAGGGCGGTAAAATCGTGGAGGATTACCTAATTTTTTACGACCACGGTACATATCCCCATGATGACCCTATTTTTTATCAACGCAATACCAGACGTACAATTTGTCTATCACGCACGACCTTCAGGTTTGCGATTTTCATGCAATCTCGTGATCTGTACTATTTAAACTATCGCCTCATATAATAACAGGCTAACGATTAGGGCCGATAACACCTAAATTAAATAAAAAGTCCTCAAAATATTGAGGTCATAATACTCATGCTTTCTTTAGTGCGCTCGGGCGCACTTTCTTTCCAACGCCTTTTGGGGCGGTTGAATGATATGGCCAGATGTTTGAATTATTAAGTCCTAATAAGCCGCGATGCTTGTGTCGTTTGTGATGAGCTCTTGGGCATAAGCTTCGAACCATTCGCCAGCCGGAGGAGCACCACGAGCCGCACCGTCCGATTCGCCGGGCGTTTTAATCCAGAGATATGCATCTGCGAAGTCACCGAGCGGTGGTGTCGTAGTTGGCACCGGCCCCAGGCCTCGTCCTGGCGGATTAATCCACCATTCACCTTCATCGGGCGGCGGCCCCTTGCCGTTGCGACTAGTGTCGATCACGTAGTGCGTACCGCCAAGCTTTCGAGATAAGAAGTCGCCGTATACGGTCGAGTCATCCGTACGCTGAAAATTCGATACATTGAGAGAGAAACCCCGTGCTTTGCCCACACCGGCTTTTCGCAGCCAATCGGGCATCATAGTCTTTACGCTATCCCAAGAGGCGTGGCCGGCGTCGATATAGATGAAAGCTCTTGTTCGTGAGCTCAGCACATGTACAGCATATGCTAGATCTGCCAGCCTTTTGCGCTGACCATCTGGACGAAGCGTTGGAAGCTGCGGCAACGCGTCGGGTTCGAGTATGATAATCGCTTGCCTTTGCCCAATGCCAGTCGCCAGTTTGTCGACCCACGCCCGATATGCCGCCGAGCTTCCTAAACCTCCAGCTGAATAGCCGCCGCTATCTCGGGCTGGCAATTTGTACACGACCAGTTGCGCGAGTGATTGCTGCTCAGCGGCAGCTGCTACCAATTGATCAACTTCTTGTTGTACATCATGCACCCATTCCCCAAACCATCGAGCTATAGGCTGTGACGCGATCGCCGCCGGTCGCCCCGCGTCACGCAGCCGCGGGTCAACATATAATTTCGCCCCTCGAATCTTGCGCGCATATATCTCACCTGGCATATTACCTTGAATATATCACACGGAGACAAATAGCTAACCGGTCCTTCTGGCCGTATATATTTTGTTCTTGATTAGTTGCCATCCGCCCAAAACGATCATACCTGAGACTTCTAGGGGTTACGAGTACCGTTGTAAAAGGTTATTTTCAAAAATAAATAAGCACCAAGCAAGCACTATATGCGTGGTTTGATAAAATATCGGATCCAGATCTGGTGCGCTCGGGCCCACTTTCATTCCAACACCTTTTAGAGTGGCTTGACGACATTCAGCAAGTTCCGTGACAGAGCCTCGCTACTGGCAATATTTTTTAAATGACCTGAAACATCGCAGACAGCACATTGCTGAGCGATTCGGCGTCTTTTGTTGTTAGCTTTGCAAATTGCTCACCAATACGACGCTTATCGATTGTCTTTATTTGATCGCATGCCAGTGCACCCTGGTGATCATGATACTTAACAGGCACATAAAAAGGGAAGTTCCGTATAGTACTTGTTAAAGGAACGATTATAACAGTACCGAGTATGTCGTTCATTTCGTTGGGCGACACAATAACACATGGTCGCGTCTTTTTCATTTGATGTCCAAAAGTTGGCTCAAGATTACACCAGTAAAGGGTGTACTGATCGCATTTCGCTGTCATTCCGCTAGCCCATCGCTCAAGCTATTTTCAGCTTCAGCGCTCATATCCCCATATTCGTCAACCATATTAGGAAGTCCGCGAGAAGCTACCTCAGACTCTATTTGTTTGCGCCATCCTTCGCGAGGATTTGTGGCTTTGCTAATAATTATTTTTCCTTGCCTCGCCTCAAGCGTAACCTTATTAGTAAGTCCGCTCATTTTTAACAGCTCCCTTGGTAAGCGCACAGCCACACTATTACCCGATGTCGTAAGCGATGTATTGATTGTATTCATACGTACATTGTACGCACTTTGGCTATCATTGTCAATAGGTAGACTTTAGTACGATAAGTAAATGACCTTAAGTTTAATTAAGGTCATTACGCATATGGTTCATTTGGTGCACTCGGGCGCACTTTCATTCCAACACCTTTTGACATATCTAGGCCAGCTTACGCAGCTACTGAGAAAATGATCACATCACTTAATATCACCGATCGATAGTATATATGCATGCCATTTCTAAACATTTTATTTTGGGCATTTTTAGTAAGTTATGTAGTACATATTCTCGAGGAGACCCTTGTTAATGGTGGCTTCGTACGCTGGATAGCAAATAATTTCTGGCCACTCTATAACGATCGTATATTTTTCTGGTTTAACGCTAGCGCATTAGCCTTGTTGGCAACGAGTAACATACTGTTCGACACCTTCGGTGGCCATTGGGTGATCATACCAATAGCATGGGTAGCAGGCTTTGTTACACATGCGTTGACCGTATACTTTTATTGGACTATACGACAGAATATCTACTCTCCTGGATTGCTTACGAGTTTACTGTACATAGTCGTCTACTACCTTCTGATCAGGTATGGACTCTCACGTCATTTAGTAACTGATACTGAGTTTATCGTCGGTACCGGTAGGGGTGTTTTTACTATAGGGACCTTCCTAACAATAGGTCCAACTATATTATTTCCCAGAATCATGAAGAAACGATAGTTATATCTTGCGTAGGTAGCTTTCTCAAACAGAAAAGTCCCGAAGGGCTAAAATCATCAGATTGGTGCAGCAGGTAGGTAAAAGTTTACACCTTATCTCTGATGAGATAGCGCGGTGGAGAAAAATATTAGAGATACTGTAACAGGAATACTTACTTAGTGAGTAAGAGGCGGGAATTACACCAGGCTGCAACGTTGCTGTAATAGTGATAATAGCCGAAGGCAGAGGAGCAACAGGTAAATCAAGAGTGATCGCAGAGTAAAACGTCCAAACTAGGATGCCGCGTTACGCCGTATTCGAGATGTTGGCTCCTGGTCTAATATCTGTTGCTGAGATGTTAGGTATATCAAATACGTCACGGACACCTGCAAGGTTTACTGTTGCATGGAAGCCAAGTTCTAGCGACGTATCTGCCTCGTCGAAGAGTGGTTGATGCGCGGGGCAGTGTAAATTAGGACCTTGTGGGTTTATATTATCTATTATCTCTCTTGGTATTGAAAAGAGTCTACTGCCATCTTTTCGTAACAGAGTTATACCACCTGCTCGTTCAGTAAGTTTTGTACCTTGTTCCGCTTCAGTTACCCAGCTGGGAAGGTAGCGAAGCATTTCAATATTGTGAGTAGATCGGCCGGTTCCTATATGTATAAGGCCATGTGTTGCAAGAATACGCTCATCGCCAGTAAGATCCTGGGTTAATGGGCTCTCATTCATATTTTGAGCCGTAACACCAACAAAGTAACTTCCATCACCAGACAAGTCACCACCATTAAGAATAAACTCCTCATCGGCCACTGCCGCAAGGGGGTCAGCCTTGCTCAATTCTACATATTTAACCATTAGGTACCGGAAGCGTTCGTCCTTTGACCTTAGGGCTACTCCTGTAGTGTGAGCAGCATCTTTAACGGTTGCTTCCAAATCCCTAAGAGGGTTGACTCCTGGGCGAGGTTGCCGCGTTTGTACAAAATGAGCTTCAGCACCAATACCATCTATTGCGGTATGCATAAGTTTATATATCGCCGCAGTAGATAAAGCATATCGGGCAAGCTTCAGACTGCCGACTTGGTCAAGCTCAAACCCACGTTTCTTAGCCATTTTGCCTACGTTCACCTTGGAAGGTTTAACGGCAGGGTCAAGATAAGCCTCCGCGGTTGTACGGAGAAGCCCACGCATCTCGAGACTGGAGGCTTTAGCCATACGTATATTATGACATTATTTACTAATTAGTTCAAGGTGTTTGTAGTGTGATCTCGGGCAGACGGGACTTGCACCCATTTAAACAGAGGTGGCTATAAGAGTTCCGAAAACTAAAAAACACGCCGGGGCGCGTGCCAGATCTGTTATTCAGAATTGGTGCGTTAGAGTTTACTCCAACACTCCCTGAATTCTCATTCAAATCGCAACAGCTAAGTACGGCTTGAGTAGCGTGGCAGGGCTTTGGTAGCCGTGTCGTTTACGCGGTCTAGTATTGAGCAGGTTGGCCGCCAGGTCAACCTGCTCCTGTGTGACGTTAGCGAATGAGGAGCCTTTCGGAAAGAATTGCCGGAGCAGCCCATTGAAGTTCTCGTTGCTGCCCCGTTCCCAGGAATGGTAGGGGTGGGCAAAGTAGACGGTCAGACCGGTATGTTTTTCCAGTATCTCAAAGTCTTGCATCTCTGTGCCATTGTCGAGCGTCAGGCTACGTTTCAGATGTCGCGGGAGTGGGGCAAGCAGCTGTTCAGCACATGTCCGGAACTGCTCCTTGGTGGCCTGCGAAATGTAGCCGACGAGGGCGTAACCGCTCTTCCGTTCGACCAGGGTGACGAGGTAGCCGGAGTTACCTTTGCCGCGAACGGTGTCGCCCTCCCAATGGCCGTAGAACAGCCGGTCGTTCACTGATTGGGGACGTGAGTCGATCCAGCGTTTCTTCTGCAGTTCTCGCTGCCGTTCCCGGCGCTTGGTGCCGTACTTCCGACGGAGCTTCTTGTGGCGCAGGAACTGCCACATGGTGGCCAAGAAAGCTTTGGGTTGTGCCCAGAGCCAGCGGTAGACCGTACTATGACTCAAACCAACAGCCTGTCCGGCCTGCTCGGGGCTGTAACACTGCCGCAGGAGCGCCGTGAGCTGCTCAGCCTCGGCGTCGTGTAGCCTGCGGTGCTGCTGGTTGGCCGCATACCTCAACCGACGGTTGCGGTTTCGGGCGACGCGGATGTCATAGCCGGTCGCAGTCGGAGCTGCGCCCCGACGCAGCTCCCTACCTACAGACGAAGGGTGGAACCTGAGGATGCGGGCACAAGATTGGTTCGTGAGCCCGGCGGTCTTTAGTTTTGCTAGAAGAACCCGGTCATCTCGGGTAAAGTGATGGTGAGCCATGCTGGCAACCTCCGTATTACTGTTAGTTCTTGCAAACAACAGCGTACGCGGAAGCCGCATGGCTCTTCAGGTTTTCTTAGGTTGCGTTTTGAAGGTTAATTCGGGCTCGCTTTCTTGGCAAAAAGCGTAAAAAATGGTGGCATTAAAACTCGGAAGCATAGGGCAGGGGTAGTTGAAAGCATGACGACGATCAATCCGGGATACGTAGTCGGTAAGGGCTGGGGACAAAGTTTTTAAGCAGGTATTAAAACCAGTGCACTTTAGTGCCGAGCAGCTTTTCCAGCAGCTTGGTGTCCTCGGCGTAATAGGCCTGCAAATGCTTATATGCCGGCGAAGTTTTATCGAGTGCGTCAGCGTCCGGCTTGATATTCCAGCGGTTCAGTCCGAAGTTGACGCGCCGCCGCAGGTTGTTCGGCGCCAGCGACCACAAAAGCGGCACGGCCGGCAGGTTATTCAAAATCTCCGGGGTCAGCAGCTTGACCCGGGGCTTGGAGCCGCCCTTGTGATAATCGGTAAACAGATTCTTCGGCCGGAAGTCGCTGTCGACACCTAAGAACTCGAACAGGTCTTTGATCAGCCACTTGCGGCTGGTTTCTAGATCGTCGGCAAAATAGACTTTGATCTGCGAGGCGTCAAACAGGTCGAAATAATACTTGAGAATCCGGCCGTATTCGCCGGTCACGATATAGGAATTGGTCTCCGTCTGATAGGCCCGCGCCTTTTCAACGCCGGCTTTCGTGGTCATTTCTTTGACGACTGCATCAAAGCTGCGAGTCTCGTGCCCGCGCCGTACCGCCATTTTGTAGTGCGAATAGGCCCGCTCGACCGGATCGCGTAAGACCGCGATCAGCTTTACCTCAGGCAGGTCGGTATGGATGCGCCGGGCAACTGCCTCGGGCATCACGCCGTTGATACCATGCATGTACTGCGGCGTGGCCTTGCCCCAGAGCTTGTCGGCCGGCGCGCCGGCAAAGTGGGTGTCGAGGTACCACTGGAGGCCTTTGTTGTAGTGCGGCTCGGTAAAGAATGGCAGCTCTTTGCCCTTGGGCATGTAAAGCTGCGGGTGCTCCTTGACCCATTCGTACAAGGTGGTGGTGCCGGACTTGGCGGCCCCGATTATCAGGAAATCAATCGTCTTTGGCTGGCTTTTTGTCACGAGGAGTCCCCGTTAGTCGTTTGCTGCTATCTAGTGTAGTACATCGACGGTATGGCGCGAAATATGGGATAATCAGGGCAGTATGTTTTTCAAGCGCTACCTTTCGCGGCTGGTGACGCTGGCCTTTCTGGCGATTTTTGCCTGGTACGGCCTGACGCACAAAGACCTGTTCGAGGCGCTCAAATACGTCTCGATCGCCACGATCATCCTGGTTGCCGTCGGCAAAATGGCTATGAACGTGGTGACCGGCCTGTTTACGCAATGGACGGCCGAAGTCTTCACGCGCAAATTCACTTTCGGCGAGAGCATTTACATCACGATTCTCTCATCCATCGGCAACTTCTTCGGCCCGCTGCTCGGCGGCACGAGTATCCGGGCGGTGTATTTCAAAAAAGTCCACAAGCTGCCGTACAGCAAATTCACCTCGACCCTGCTCGGCTACTACCTGCTGCTGTTCACGGTCAACTGTTCGCTGGCCATCGTGTCGGTGCTGCTGCTCAAACATACCAGGCAAACCAAAACGCTGCTGCTGTTCTTCGGCCTCTGGCTGTTGGTGCTGATCGTGCTGATGTTCCTGCGGCTGCCGAAGCGCGAGCGGCTGGCCCGCTTTGAAAAAGGCCGCTTCGGCCGTTTTGTCGTCAAAACCCTGTACGAGGTCGAGTCCGGCTGGCACCTGATATTTTCCCGCAAAAAGCTGCTCACGAAACTCATCGGCCTGGCGTTCTTAAGTTTTTTTGTAACCTTCGCTACGTCGTGGGTCGAGTTCAACGCTGTCCATGTGTCCATAAGCGTACCGGCACTCGGCCTCTATACGGCCTTCGTGGTGGTGTCGATGCTGGTCAGCCTGACACCCGCCGCCATCGGCATCCGCGAAAGCATGCTGTTCATTATCAGCAGCACGCTTGGTGTTTCGAACGCCGCTATCCTGCAAGTGGCGGTGATCGACCGCGGTGTCAACTTCCTGCTGCTGTTCGTGCTTTTCTTGGCAACCAGAAACAAGCGGGCCAAAAAATTCTTCGCTGCCGATGAGTCGTTTGTCTAGATTACGACCTAATAAACGGCTTGCCCGGGCTAATCGAACTGTTCCTGGTTTAAGTTTCACGGTGATTATATTTTCATAGCAGGTGAGCATATCACCCAAAAGCAAATAACTGCACTGATATAATTATCTGCTTTTTTTTGGGAATTGATTCGTCGAGATATTACCAGGGCGTTGCAAAAACGTTCTCGATTTCTGCCGGCTTGTAGTCCTCTATGGACACTGCAGGTGGTATTTCGGTCATCGGCGGCGGCCAGCCGACCGGTTCGAATGACCAGGATTTGGACAGTGTACCGTCTTCCCCTATCGGCGGCAGCGTTGTGAGCGGTCTTGTAGATGTTAAAGCCTCAGCTGCATCAACCCGATCAAAGCGTATACTGCCTGACGCTGGGGCTGAGTCGGCAACGCTGATCGGTTTGAAATCTGTTGATGTATCGAAAAGTCCCGGTATGACCAAGGATGTCGCTTGCTGGGCTAAGCGGTCAATTTCGCGTATTGCTTTGTGCCGGGCCAGCCGATCGCGTGCCAAGACGGCGCTGCCATAGCCGCCCGCTATGCCGAAGAATCCGATGATGCCCGAGACATTAACAAAATAGTTTCCTTTGTCCGTTGTAGTACCTGGTGCCAGGTGATGCAGATAATGCACGTATGCGGCGTGATTAGCCCGGGCTACGACTAAGCCGACGAGTACGCCCAGCACGCCGCCACCAATAGTAGCAGCAATTCTTTCTGGTTTCGTTAGAGATTCTTTTTTTCGGTCAATAGCTTCGTATAATGCTTCTCGAGTAAAAGTATCGCCTTGGCTCCAATACTCATCGTGGCCAGCATCGGCTCGATCCGCTGCTGTGGCGTTTACTTGTTCGAAGAATTCCGGGCGACCGATAAGTACGGTAGTGAGTAGCGCATTATCCGGAATGGGCTGATTCCATGCCGGCTGTTCCTTATCGAGGACTTTAGTCATCAATATACTGTAGCATGCGATATTATTTTAATAATTAGAATAATAATCCGGTGAATTAGTAGTAATACGGGCTACCGGTGATAAGAAATATGGTAGTAACTCGGCAGGGTAAAAATTTTAATGTTGGTGCCAATCTTCTCTAATATTACGGACGCGGACATTAGCAAGGCTTAAGTATATAGTACGGTCGATCATTGGTTATGGTACAGAGGCCTCGAACCCGGCACCGCTTTCGTATGGGGAGGACTTATGCGGGTGTGCCGGCTCGTTTGAGCGCTGCCTTATGCATGACCCGGATGGCTGTGGAGTAAAATGCTACGTCTGTAAATTAACAATTATGCTAAAATTTAAACATATGAACTTTGTGGGTTCGGTATGACTAGATTGCCCACTCCTGGTAGTGACAAAGGCACCTGGGGCAGTATTCTCAATGACTTTTTGGACGTCGCGCACAATGCCGACGGTTCGCTTAAAGCAACCAGTAAAATAAATTCAGCATACCAAAAACCGGCGGGCGGCATCCCTGAAAGCGACTTATCCGCCGCAGTCCAAACGTTGCTAACAAACGGCAATGCCGGAAATGCCGCAAAATTGCAAAGCGTCCCCGTGTCATCGTCCCCGCCCGCTGACGGGCAGGTATTAAGTTATAGCCAGGCTGGCACGACCTGGCAACCGACAGCCGTTCCCGGATTGAGTTTGAAAGCTGATGATTCGACGGTCGTACATACTTCGGGTAATGAAACGATCAATGGCGTAAAAACCTTTAACAGCAGCCCTGTCGTGCCGGCGCCAACAAACGCTACTGATGCCGCCAATAAAAGCTATGTCGACACCGCGACCGGGGCCATAACTGCATTGAGTTGGGTAAATGTAAAAACATTGGGAGCTGTAGGGGACTTTGTCAATGATGATACTGCGGCGATTCAAAACGCGATAACGAATTACAATGTGGTCTACATACCGGCCGGTCACTACAAAATAACCTCTGCGCTCGCACTGACCGACGTCACCATAATCGGCGATGGGGCAGAAGTGACGATTGTCGAACAGACCAACACGGCTGCCGACGGGTTGAACGGTGTCAATAAAGCCTACGTGCGTATCTCGGGCATACAGTTCAAGGGGCCGGCCAGCGGCTCGGGAACCGGTCTTAATTTGGACGGCTCGTCTGTCAGCTGGTACGTGACACTCGAGGACGTGCGTTTCGATTCCTGGGGTGCACACGGTGTGTACGGCTTTGATGTGGTATCGAGTTTTAGAAATGTCCTGGCCATGAATAACGGGTTGCATGGTTTCACGTTTGACGGCCTCTCCGCTGGAGCGGCTGGAACCTCCGTGTCTCTCATTAGCTGTTACGCGCGCAATAACGGCAAGGCCGGATATTACATATACAACATGACGTATTGTACCCTAACCGGCTGCGCTGCGGATTTAAACGGCATCGGCTACTCGCTCGATACCTGCGCCAGCATTACGCTAACCGGCTGCGGTTGCGAGACCCCGCAGAACAATTCGGTTAGCTATCCTGGTATTGGTTATAAGATATCAGCCTGCAATGGCATCACGCTGGCGAGCCCGTATCTGGCAGCCAATTTAGGCGTCGGTTTTTGGATAACGGGCGGCAGCCTTGATGTGACCATCATCGATCCGCACGAAGTATTACCCACCGGCACCGCCACGTCTTCAATTACGGTCGACTCGGGGTGTCGTGTGCAACAAATCGGCGAATCATTGAGCACCGCCAAGAGCATGGCCTCGGGCACGACGACGGCCATCGGACTGACCGATATGTCTTCAAGCATCAGCGGCAATCTGGCCGTCGGCGGCAACCTATCCGTCGGCGGCATCGGACAGAAACTATTCGTGAGAAAAGCCGCCGATCAATCCGTTGGAAACACCATCATGACCGCGGACACCGACTTGGTCGTCGCCGTGGCGGCGAACTGCGTCTACAAGGTGGAAATCAAAGGCATTTTCACCGCAGTCAACGGGGCCGACATTAAATTATCCTGGGGCACGCTGCCCGTGGGTGCAACTTTTACTTGGTACGGCGCATCAAGTGTGGGCGGTACGGGCTCGGTCTTCAGTGGTGCCGTGACGGATATCTGGTCCGGTTCCGGATCATCAACCCAACGGGCGTTTTCGTATTACGGGCTGCTTATCACTGGCGCCAACGCCGGGACACTTCAGTTTGAGTTTGCCGAGAACACATCAAACGCCACGGCCACGGTTATGAAAGCCGGCTCGTGGATGATGCTCGAGCGGACGGCATAGCTTTTTGCGACAGTTGAGGTACGGTCAGGTATTTTCAAAAACAACGTAAGGTATAAACCGTGGCGATAATTACTCTCCGCCGTATGTCGAGGCGCCGTAACCCTCTTGAAGGTTTGACGCGGCATTGGTCCTGCTGGTTGGGGAGCTGTTTAACGCGTGCAGTATTGCACTGATTCCAATTATCGCCAAGAACAATGCGCCGACCTGGCCCAAGAACTCCTTACGGGTCATTGGAGTATGAAGAGCATCGTCAAATATTTGTTTTACTGCCATGTTTTTATTTTTAGTTTGTATCATTATTGTACAAATAGCTCGTGACCCGCGCAAGGGCTATATTTATACAAGCTATAGTATGTCCGATATCGGTTTTGCCCGTCCCGGCACAGACTCCCCTGGTGCAGTGTTTTGACGGTACCACACCTTACGCCGGGTTACGTTACGGTTGCCCGCCGTCGTGTATTGCCCTCTTTGAACGGACGCTATAAACCGGGTAGGCGAACCCGCCATAACGCCGTCTATATTTTTACCGCGGCTAACAGAGTCGGCAGATGCCGGTTGCGCCATGGCAGGAGTAGGCGCATAGTCTGTCGCGTTTTCGGTACCCTCAATCCGAGTCTCATGTAGCGATTGTGCCGCAGGTGCCGCCCGATTTTTGGCGCGATTAACTCTCCAGATAAGAAAGAGCGAACATTCATACAATACGATAATCGGGATCGCCAGACTTACCTGACTCAATGGATCCGGCGAGGAAGGCATGATCAGGGAAATGGCAAAGGCGCCGATATACACATGTTTGCGCCACTTGCGTAAACCGCCGGGTTTAAACGGGGTGACGTGGTTCATGAATAGCAGGAGAAGGGGCAGCTGAAATACCACCGCAAACGTTGCCAGATATCCCAATATGAAGCTGAAGTATTCATTCACCGAAATCAGCGGCAACAGCGCGCCTGACCCCACCGATTGAAAAAAATGCAGCGCAAACGGCAGCGTCAAATAGTAGCCAAAGGCAACACCGATGCCCGCCAATAATAGTGAAGCGCCGAGGACGACGAGTAGTAATCGATGGCTGAAATGCTTTTCAAAGGCCGGCTCGACAAATCTTATCAAGTTATACATGAGTATCGGCAGGGCAAGAATAATGCCAACCAGCAAGCAGACCTGCATTATAAACTGAAAACTGCCCATCGGTGAGTTGTAATACAGCTTTTCGTGAAGCGGGTGTTGCAGAAAGTTTATTATCTGCAAACGGAATACAAAAGCTAAACCACCCCCGATAAAGATAACCGCCACAGAAGTCAATAGCCGGAGCCAGAGTTCGTGCAGGTGTTCAAGGGCCGTCAGCTGTTTCGGTGACTCTGCCCGAGCCATACCGCTTAAACCTTCGGCTGGTTGTTTGCGTCGCTATTTGTTGAGCTGCTGCTCACGTCGTCTCGAAAGCCTTTGCGAACTTCGCGAACACTCTCTGAGATGCCGCGACTAAGCTCTGGCAATTTCTTGGCGCCGAACAGCACCAGGATAATAACGAGCACAACGAGGAGCTCTTCTACTTTGCCGAACATTTTTTTTCGTACCCTCCAATATTTATGTGTTTATGCCACCATCTTACTATAGGCGCTGCTTACGCTTTACGCAAGGACCGGACAATTTATCCGTTTTTATGCTACCATAAACGGCATAAACACCTTATGAAATTCCATAATTTTAGAGATGCTTACAAATCGTCCGCGGTCAAAATACTGACTGTCGGAGTCGGTTTAGGGTGTGCTGGCTTGTTTCCGGCAGTTCCGGCACTGGCGAGCGGCACCCCTTATGGGAATGGTACGTACGGCAGCTCAACCTATAACGGTACCGGCACGACGGCAACGACACCAAGTCCCAGCCCGGCTGCGTCCAGTACGCCGACTTCAACCGGCGGAGCCGCTTCTTCTTCCTCTTCTTCGGCACCATCCGTCACAAGCGGCAAAAGCAGCAGCCCGAAGAATAACACTAGCCCCACTACGGCGCCATCTGCTCCCACCACCGCACAAGCGGGTACGCAACCAGTAACGATCGTTACAGCCGCCTCGCATAGTTCGCATAGTAATAGTAAAACCGAGATGTTACTGGGAGGAGGATCCCTGCTCGTCGTGGTTGCGGTCGGTCTTTCCGTCTGGATGCTGGTCCGCAGGCGTCGCAACCGAATGTCCCCGTGGGACGGCCCGCCGTCAGTATCTGCTTAAAATCTTAAATCTGTTCGTCTCGGTGCCTGGCAGCTTGGGCAGGTACCGCCGTGTAGTACGGATATGCTCGTCCGCAGCAGCCGTACTGCCGGATAATAAATATTGTTCTCCTCAGTATACGTGCAGTCCCGACTTGTACGGTAAAATAGTAGTTGTAAATGAAAGGGAAGCATGTCACACCTCAACAAGCCGTATGGCGGCAAGCTGGTAGATTTGCTGGTGAGCGAGCAAAAAGCCGATGAACTGAAAAAACAAAGCGTGGATTTCAAAAGCTGGGATCTGACGCACCGGCAAATCTGCGACGTGGAGATGCTGTTAAACGGCGGCTTCTCGCCGCTGACCGGCTTCATGAGTCAAAAGGACTATGAGCGCGTCTGCAAGGAAATGCGCCTTACGGACGGCACGCTTTGGCCCATCCCGGTCACTCTCGACGTTAACGAAGCCTTCGCCAAAAGCCTGAAAAAAGGCGAGCGGGTCGCCCTCCGTGATGCCGAGGGCGTCGTACTGGCAATCCTTAAGGTCGGCGACATCTGGAAACCGGATAAAAGCCAAGAAGCCAAGCAGGTCTTCGGCACCGACGACAGCGCGCACCCGGCGGTCAGCTACTTGTACCACCAGGCCGGCGACTACTACGTCGGCGGCGAACTGACGGGGCTGGAATTACCACCCCATTACGATTTCGAGGAGTTCAGGTTCTCGCCGAAAGAGCTGCGCGAGCACTTTAAAAAACTGGGCTGGACACAGGTGGTCGCCTTCCAGACCCGCAACCCCATGCACCGGGCGCACGTCGAGCTGGCGCTCAGGGCTTCCAAGCAGACCCAGGCCAACCTGCTCATCCATCCGACGGTCGGCATGACCAAGCCGGGCGACGTCGATCACTACACCCGCGTCCGCGTCTATAAAGAAGTCATCAAGAAATTTCCGCCGTCGACCGCCATGATATCGCTGCTGCCGCTGGCCATGCGTATGGGCGGCCCGCGCGAGGTGCTCCTGCACATGATCATCCGCAAAAATTACGGCGTGACGCATTTCATCGTCGGGCGCGACCACGCCGGTCCGGGTAAGAATTCCCAAGGCGAAGACTTTTACGGCCCCTACGATGCCCAGAAGAACGCCGAGAAATACGCCGCAGAACTCGGCGTACAAGTCGTGCCATTCCAGATGATGGTGTTCGTACCTGAGCACGACAAATACATGCCGCTCGACGACATCTCCGAAGATACTAAGTATAAGAGCATATCCGGCACCGAACTGCGGGCCCGGCTCAGTGAGGGCCGTGAACTGCCCGATTGGTTCACGTACCCCGAGGTGGCGGCGGAGTTGCGCCGGACCTACCACCCGCGGCATGAGCAGGGGCTGACCGTCTTTTTCACCGGCCTGTCCGGTGCGGGCAAGTCGACCATCGCCAATGCCCTGATGGTCAAACTGCTCGAAACCGGCAAACATTCGGTCACGCTGCTCGACGGCGACGTGGTACGCAAACATCTGTCGTCGGAGCTCGGCTTTTCCAAAGAGCACCGCGATCTGAACATCAAACGCATCGGCTTCGTAGCTTCGGAAATCGCCAAGCACGGCGGCATTGCCATCTGCGCGCCGATCGCGCCGTACGACTCGCTCAGAAAAGGAGTACGGCAAATGGTCGAAGGTAACGGCGGCGGTTTCGTGCTCGTCCATGTGGCCACGCCGATCGAGGAGTGCGAGAAACGCGACCGCAAAGGCCTGTACGCCGCCGCCCGGGCCGGCAAGATCAAGGAGTTCACCGGCGTATCCGATCCGTACGAAGAGCCGACCGACGCCGAGCTGACGCTCGACACTGTCAACTATTCGGTCGATGAGCTGGCCAACCAGGTGCTGCTGTATCTCGAACGCGAAGGCTACCTGAAAGCGCAGTCCTAGCCCATGGATCAACTGCTCAAAGACTGCATCGCGCTGGCCCGTCAGGCCGGCGACGCCATCATGGCGATATACGATTCCGGCGACTTCGAAGTGGAGATCAAAGACGAAAATAATTACACCTCGCCGCTCACCAAAGCCGACAAGGTTTCGAACCGTATCATCGTGGCCAAACTCAAAAAGCTATCGGCGTATCCCGTAGTTTCGGAGGAAGGCTCGCACGACGTTGACGGCAATACCTTCTGGCTCGTCGACCCGATTGACGGCACCAAGGAATTCATTAAACGCAACGGCGAATTCACCGTGAATATCGGGCTGGTCAAAAACTACCGGCCGGTGTTGGGCGTGGTCTACGCGCCGGCTATAGACACTTTGTACTACGCTAGCGACAAGGGCGGTGCGTTCAAACAGACGGGTAGCCAACGGCCGGTCGGTATTTCGGCAGATTTTACGGGAGATATTCCCGTGGCGGTGGTCAGCCGCAGCCATATGAATGAAGCGACGGAAGCGTTCCTGAGCCGGATTGGCAAGCATGAAACCATGAACATCGGTTCATCGCTCAAGCTCTGCCTGGTAGCTGAAGGTCAGGCTGCCGTCTACCCGCGATTTGTGCCGACGTCGCTGTGGGACACGGCCGCTGCCGAAGCAATCGTGCGGGCAGCCGGCGGTACCATTACCGACCTTCGCGGCAAAGACCTTCCCTATGATCCAAAAACAAACATCCTGAATCCGTTCTTTATGGTTTCGGCCAAAGGCCGCGCTTATGCGCACGCGATACCGGTCGAGTTACTGTAAGGAATACAGACTGAGAAATCTTTTCTCCCGGAGAAACGGACAGCTTGCCTGGATGGTCAAGGGTGTTTAACGTGAGACCCGCCGTATTTTACTTAGGCCGCGTCAAAACTGATGAGCTGGTAGGCAACAAGCTCGTCCGGCTTCAACTTGGTCATGTGCGTCGTAATGAAGGCCATCGAGTCGTGTTCTTCCAGTACCTTGTGGCCTTCGAGCGGCAAGACGAAGTCCGTGCCCTGGCGGAGCTCGATAACGCCGATGTTGGTGTCAGGCAAGGCGCTCAGGTAATCCGGGACCTGCCGTATCTTCATGGCCGGGAGGAATGGCAGCAGGGTCCGGGTGATGTATGCCGCCTCTTTGCCGGGCACGGCGAGGATATAGCGGATACCTTCGTTATTGGTGCCGACCAATTCTGACGAGTAGCGTTTCTTCTGGCACGCCAGCCGGTCGAGCAAGCGGCGGGGGCGCCCCCGATTTCTGAGCAGAACGTGCAGCCGTTCGGTGGCGTAGGCGGATTTAGCGGTGGTCGCCGGTATGGTGATCTCAAGGAACGTATTTACCGGTTGCTGTTTGCCGATGCCGGCCTTACGCAACACCAGGGAAAACAGCGGAGCCAGGTTGCGCAAGAGAAGAATAACGCCGATCAGGACGAAGAAGGCCACGGCCGCCAGCGTACAGAGCCAGCCCACGGCCACGATGAGCGTCAGGACATTGTTGAGATGGTTAGCATGGATGGGGTGAACGGGGAGGTTCAGGATGTCATTGAGGAGACGTTGCACAGGCGGGCTTGTCCTTGCCCCACCCGGTCATTGGTTAGAGGTATATGATACCATCGCTGCACCTTATAACCACAAGCAATTGTCTGATATGCAACGATTTGTCATACTTCCAAACACATTTGAGGCAAAGGAGAGGTAACAAGTATGGCACTTTTAAGGGTACCATCAAGATTCGTGCGTAGATGTGCCATAAGCTTCACCAACACTTTACGATGTTGCTTATTATGGGTAGCCCGGGAGCTAATTTGAGAGAGTCTCGCCCGTGCGTTAACAGAGACAGCTAAACGTTATGGGTACTCTACATACGACTCTCGGCGGTACCCTAAGTACGGACGGTTGACGCGGGAAGCGTTATAAACTCATGCTCTCGGGCGACTTTAAAAGCTGTTTTAATGAGAAAGCGACTTAATCGGTCAGAGGTTACGCTAAAAACTAAACAGGGGTAAACGAGTTAAGCACGTCTATAAGTTCATTATTGAGATCATATGTTGCGCACCATTGAAGGTCGTTTGGCGATAACGCACTCAACGTACAATCTGCTGGTCGGTTGAGAATCTGGTATGTAATATTCGCAGCATTAACCTTAAGGTTGGGAAGTGATACCAAACCGCTCGCTCCCAAGATGTTCGTTTCTCCAGGAGCTTTATTATCTAAGAGCTCGCTGTATGCTTGGCTATCTTTATATACTAATGTATTGTTGCTACCTTCATATTGAGGTACTTTACCAACTGACGCTAAGAATTTTTCAATATCAGCTTGTGTTATGACAGGCCCACGAGTGCCACCATACCCGTTGGGAGCACTAAAGTCATCCGACGAAAACCTAATCATTATACTATTCCGACTAGCTGCACCGGGAGCTGGAAAGTCGTTATCAATGTACCTAGGCCCTGGAGCGAAATTCAGCGTGTAATCTTTACCGATTGTTCCCTGTACAACACTATAGTGCGGAAGTCCCCATCCTGCTGGGTATGCTATTTTAAACCCTGCCTGATTGTTTATATACCATGTCCAACCGCTGGGGATCAGAAACGGATGCTTTGCAATGGGCGGGCTAGAATTTGGTATAGTCTTTGATGATAGTGATGGTGTAGGTGAAGTCGATGCAGACGCGGTGTTGCTGTTCTTTGTTGGTTGATTCGAACTACTCGTGCTGGCGGTAGTGGCAGCCTTAGACATGTGGCCGCGATGGTAGATATAAGCTCCAGTACCGCCGACCACAGCAAGTACCAAGACGAGCAGTATAAGGCCAAAATGGGCGAAACCTTTGTCGTCGAGTTTTTGCTTTCGCATTATTAACGATAAGAATTATGCGCGAAGTGGTGGCAATTTTCAAATCAGTCCTTTTGAAGTATACTCTACTTTGTTCGATTAACTAATCTAAAGGGGCGACAGAATGGCTAAATGTAGAAAGTGTCAGTTGAACTTGTACCAATGTGACGCATGCAAGGGAGAAGGTTCAGTTTCAGGTTTCCCGCCTGGCAATAGGTTAGTTTGCTCTAAGTGTAAGGGGAAGACACACCTCTGCCCTACACACGGTGCGGACTGGGATTAGATGTTGGAAAAATCTGATACAGTCTGGCTTGTGTCTTGGGCCTCATCGGTTATGGACGAAGCCGGAATTGACACAACCGATCGAACTAGCCGACTGGCGGCAACTGAGTTTCTGAAAGAGGAAGCCAGAGCATGTATTCTCTTTTGCGGCCGAATGTATCCGGATGAAGTTTTGAAGGCGCTCGATCTTCAGAGAGAAATCGATTCTATCGACGGCGCCGAAGTGTCCCCGCAAGAGGCAATTACGTTTGTAGATAGTCATTGTCCGGGCTTTGCCGAGGATATCAAAAGAGTGCTCACGAGTAGAGGAGCTCAGGAACGGTTAGTCTGGATGCTCCAGCAACGCGATCCAAACGCGCCGCCTGCCCCCGACCAAGATCAGCAGAAGATGAACGATCTCACCGAAAAGATATTACGTTCATTTATGGGTACGTACACTGAGCAACAACGCGAAGCGTTTCTCGATGAGCTTTTAACCGCCGTAAAGTCAGCAGAACAAGGCGGTAACGGCAGGGCGGTTGCCAGAAGCCAAGCCTTCCTATCGAGGTTGTATTATCAATTACCCATCCCACCCGAGAAGAAGTGGGGTTTTGGCAAATTGGTTGCATCGGTCTTGTTCTTTGAGAAGCGATGGTATCTGTAGCTTAAATCATAAAGGAGTAATTTAATAGGATGAACATTGGAGATATCGCAGCCTTAGTGCATTTCGCGGGCTTGCTCGCATCCTTGCTCTTTGTGTGCCGACTAAGAGCTGGCATTAGTTTGGGAGGAAGGATGAGTGCCGAGTTTATAATCTATAATCTCCCGTGGTTTTTGTTGACGATACTAAAATCTTTTGTATGGGAGGCAGTACTAGTCGTCTGGCTCATCCAAGGAAGACCGCCGTCACCATGGAAGGTTGTTGATAGGGGCGGCAAATTAGCCATTAGGCGCGTCAAGACAACCGCAGAAAATGAGTCTGAGGCAAACACTGAAAGTGTTGCATAGTGGGTAAAATTAAACAAACAGGTCCCAATTAAAGAAGCAATCCTGCGTGAGGGATGGAACATTTTCTAGCATGGGCGATAAGCGTTGGCGTCAAGTAGACCCACAGTTATTGTATTGTGTCTGTTGCATGCGCTATACTTTTGCTGTTAACTGAATATTCAGGTAAGGCATAGGAGAGACAATGGCCCAATGTAGGAAGTGTCAGTTGAACTTGTACCCATGTGACGCATGCAAGGGAAACGGGTTCATTATGGATTTTGCGAACAAGTTGGTCTGCAGTAAGTGTAAGGGGAAGACACACCTCTGCCCTACACACGGTGCGGATTGGGGGTAGACCCCTATGGCGCTATTTAGGAAACAGCCACAACCATCCTCATCGCACGGCGCTAGAGGTCTACTAGGTTCAGGACGAGCACTCCAAAGCGAACTACCGCTCAATGATTGCCTTCGGATTCTTAAGGTCCTTGTTTTCGATAACAAGCCGCCCGAATTCAAACACTTCCCAGCCTATGTATATCCAGGCTGGGTATGGAACAAGCCCCACGATGAAGCGCCTACGAAAGTCGTATCATTCTATTACGACGGCGACTTTCTACTGGCTGCATTTTGGCCTGGCACCACTGGAACAAAGTTCAGCTTGATCCCGCTCGGCGACGGTCTTGAACGGCTATCGTTAATGCCGATCATTGGTCACTGGAAGCAAAAGGACCGTTCGCTAACCTCAGTCGGCCATTCCCCTAGTGGCGCGATGAGTCTTACGGTACCGCCAATATCGGACAAACTATTTTCTGAAACACTCGACATGGCTGGGTTTCCTCCTACGCCAAGTAATATTCAGATACTTGGTTTACAGTTCGGAGAAATGTTTCTGGTAAAGTCCTACGAGTATATATCCTCAGAGAGTTCACAACTTGCTGATCACTTTACTCAGGCGCATGACTACAACGGGGGGCCAGTAGTCGTGGATTGTCAAACTATCCTTAATGATTTGGCAGCGTGGAATCCCCAGGTAGTGCCATACATACAAGATTTGCCAATGAGGATTCGAGCTATACTTCTTGAACCTCCCGCTGAAGGGGGAGCCCCCCTTGCCACAATTTGGGACAAGCTTGCACGGTGAACCGCTGAAAGTATAATTCCTACCAGAAAGCACCAAATTAGGAGGCCACAATGGGGTTACTGGATCACAAAAAAGAATGGCAGTTTGAACTTGAAGCGTCACCTGATGACTGTATAGAGACTTTTATAAGCACACTAAATAACAGAAAGTTGGGTAAGATTAAACAAACAGGCAAAAAGCGGAGTAGAGGTAGTACAAACGTTCGTGTCACCAGCCGCCACTTCAGATATATACTGATTAGTATATGGAACATCTTCTGAAGTATAAGCTCCTTGACATACCGCTGTTAGTATGGGGATTGCAATTACTCTATGTCGCAGTCATGCTTGGGTTGCTCGTAGTAATCGTGCTTGCTACGAAGCTGAACCAACGGCCTATTCATACGCGGCTGCTCGTTGTTATTCCATACATAGTCATCATGATTGCCATCGACATAATCTGGCGCATTGCTATAAGGAAGCATCTGTCGGGGTGGTT
This sequence comes from Candidatus Saccharimonadia bacterium, assembly GCA_963810525.1. Taxonomy (GTDB): domain Bacteria; phylum Patescibacteriota; class Saccharimonadia; order Saccharimonadales; family UBA4665; genus JAICLK01. The sequence continues at coordinate 268,157 of CAWENB010000003.1, read as the reverse complement.
TTAAGGATCAGCGAGATTTGTGTGTAAATGGTGGTACTGTCACTTCCGTGGAGCTTTACGCCTGTTTGTTTAATTTTACCCAACTTTAGCCTACAGCACATACGTAGCTGCAACCAGACAGCACTTCAAAGCGTAATTAGGATAGTACAAACGTTCGTGTCACCAGCCGCCACTTGAGATGCTATCATTAAAATCATGACCACCCAGCCTGCTGTGTGCGAAATTGATGGCTGTGGCGTCCTGGCAATAGGACGCTGTGACGTTTGCAAGAAGGCCTTCTGCCAATCTCACCAGGCCCGGAGTCTCATACTGCCATATGCTAGCCTTTGTTCACTCTGTCTAGCCCAAAGTGAGGCGAGCAAAAAGCAACGCAAAAGTGCAATCCAAGCAGACAAAGACTATATAGCAGCTAAGGCCAGCGATGAGCTGCGCAAAAGTCGGGTTTCGACCATAGATATATATGAGTTAAAACAAGAGTTTAGAAGTGGTTTGTTTGGAAGGGTCCAGCATATTGATAAGTTTAATTTTGTATGCGAAGGGTGGATACTCGGTGAGTTTACATGGAGCATAGATATAAGTCACACTGAGGGCCAAGGGCCGGACACCAAAGATTGGAGGGAAACAAACTCGTCGTCGCGTTTGACCGCCCTACTCAACTCTGGACAAGTTGTGCCGGTAGATGAGATGGCAGACAACAACGGCTACTTCGTAACAGAAAATATCCTTAAATATAACCACGCTACTCTTGTAGATAGTTGGAAGTCGGTAGTAAAAGCTGTTGGTGAACTTATATCTAAAAGTAGCTAGTTTAATTACCGTTGTATGAGTACTTGATACATGAATCTTGGCTATACCCTAATAACCTAAAAAATCGGTCGGTCTTGAGCTGTCACATTGAGGTATGCCCCAAGATAGTGGCTTGTCTATGTTTTGGAGAGCCACAGAGATAGTACGATAGCAGAAGCAGGGGTGGTTGTATCCGATCCTGCTGACAATGCCTGGCCTGCTACAATAAAGGGTATTATGGCAACCCAAGTCCCCTGCACAAAACATATCCAGTATATTTCTTACTGTGACGATTGTAAGGCCGCCTCTCAGGAAGATGCCGCGATAGAACAGGCCGAGTTCGACAAGCACAATAAAGTGTTCAATACGCTGCAACAAAAAGGAAGATACATTTATGTTAAGGCTGATTCCGCGCAAGACTTGGTGATACGTGTAAACGAAAAAATGGAGAAAGGATTTAAGCCGCTTGGAGCACCTAACATTGTGGTTGCCCCCTATATCTCAGGAGGTGGTGGTGGAGGTGGATTTCCTCCACCCCCTATATTCATTACTACAACCGTATCAACGTCATACATGCAATTCATGGTTAGGGATACAAAATGAACGACGATATGCCTAGCCTGCATGATTTAGCTATGAAAAGAGCTCAGTCAGGGCATCTTACTCCTGAACAACAGTACAAACGACACGAGCAAGAGAAGCTGCAACTCCAGAGAGATATCATCGACAAATTTCTTAAAGATGTAGGGGCGTTCGCCAAGCGGGAAGCCCAAAAACTTGAAAAAGCGAAAATACCAAAATTAGAACTCCAGGTCAGTGGCCATGACATTCACGGTTGGCACATTGCCTATGTCAACAGTGACGGCGAAGTGCATAAATGGCTACAATGCGGAGACGGTAACCTCACGAACTTCCTGACTTATGATGGTCGCATGATGTTCGTGCTGACTGGATATGATGGAGGTGGAATAGGTGCTGGGACGCTCCACACCATCCGAGGGTCTTCAGATTTTGTAATCTTGTGTGGTGCAGACATCTCTACGTTCGACCAGCATCAGGCCTATACTGCTTTTGTAGCTGCAGATGACGGTAGTTATCAATGGTTATGGGGGAGTAGATCGTCATCCGCAGGACATATTAGTTTCTATGACGACCCGAAAGTAATCATAAGAGGCTGGGAAGCCGCGGTAGAAGATATGCTGAAAGGCAACCCCCTGATAGGCGAATGTGAAATATGTGATGCAAAGCTAATTGAAATGAGGCGCCACGAAGCAGCTATAGAGCATGACCATGCCATACGGCAACTCTGCCGCCAATTCTATAGATGGGCTAAAGCCTACGACATTCAACCGAACGTCGGGCGGCTAACCGGCTCGGTATTTCGCAGAACAGTTGGCATCGGTTGGTTGCTCGATTACTCTGTAACATCTGACTATAATGATCCGCATGGAGCACATTCCTACTCCTACGGTGAAAACAAGCGGGGTATGGTCTTATCCGTTAAAGGTAAGCTGTTAAACGGCTACAGCCGCACTGAACGTATAAAGATCGAACGGAGTCGAGGCGAGCAGTGGGGCTACTTTTACTTCGCAGAGCTTAACCCACTTCAGGACGACGTCTTAATTGGAGACGGGCTTAGAATAGAGGACGTTAAGGATAAGATCGCAGGGTTTGCATCTATTGCTAATGTGCCACTTCCGAAGTTTGCCGAGAAAAGTGACTGACACACGCCTCTGACGTCGAGGGTTATGCATGGCCACTTGTCTTGCATGGTGTTATTATCCGTAATATAGGGGGAGCGCAATGAGGTTAAGGAAAAAGATTTCTGCCAGTGGCGCAAATATAATAAACAAGTTTCTAGTAATACCTATACTGGTAACTATTCTGAGTGTCCCGCTGTTAGGAGCATTCTCCAACATTGCTTTTGCGCAGGGCACCCTTGATACTACAGATTTCCCTATGCCAGACAGCAGTGATGTGCCATTTGGCTTAACAGCAGGCACGGACGGCAACCTATGGTTCACTGACGGTAATAATATTGGTCGTATGACTCTGAGCGGAAAGGTGACCGAATTTCCGATTCCCAATGGCTACAGTGCGTTGGGTACGATCACGGCCGGTCCGGATGATAATGTCTGGTTTGAGTATCTCGGCTCGAACGCGGAGGGTATAGCGAAAATCACCCCCGACGGAACTATTACTGAATACTCACTGCCCAGTAACTATTTCATACCCAATGACTTTATGACGGATGCTATACTTCCCATTATACAAGGCAGCTTGATCAGTGGGCCGGATAATAGCTTGTGGTTTGCAAATGCGGATGCAACGAATACGGGTTCGACATATTACCTTGGTCAGATAACTACTAATGGTACTGTCACGGAACACTCACTTTCTGGCGACAGCTTAGCAAGTGGTCTAGAGGGTTTAGCGGCCGGCTCGAATGGTATGATGTGGTTCACGGACACCAATGATGGTGTGATCGGGAATGTTACGACGACGGGGATCGTGACGGCATATCCGCTGCCTGCTAATATCGATTCCGGTATAAACGGCAATAATGCTGTCGATTCGGACGGAAATATGTGGTTCACTGACGGCCCCGGCGGATTCGGTGACATGGCGAAGGTCACACCCAGTGGTCAGATTACGGAATATACACTTCCCACACTAAGTGACGGTAACGTTGTTGAAGTGAGTTCAATCAGCGTCGGTCCAGACGGCAATATTTGGTATACCTATAGCGGCTTTGACTCCTCTGGTACGGGAGTCGGGGAAATAACATCAGGTGGTGTGGCAACCAACTACCCGCTGTCATCCGAATATGGATCTTATGGACCCACGGGTATCACGAACGGTCCGGACGGAAATATGTGGTTCACCGATGATCTAAACAATGGTCTCGGTTCTATCGTCCGTATTAACCTCTCATTGCCCCCCGTCAGTATCAATAATGGTGGCCAATACACCCAATCAAATAAGGTAACGCTTGGCCTTGCCCCGCCATTTACCGCAGCCCAGATGCGCATATCCGACTCGCCTTTTGATAAGAATAATAAGTACTGGCCCGTATGGCAGAGGTTCAGTAGCAGCGAGACGTGGCATCTGCCAGGCTGGGATGGCAAACACACGGTGTATGTGCAGTACAAGGCGGCTAACGGCACAGTCAGCGGTGTTTACAGCTCAAACATTGTGCTCGATAACATAAAACCGCAAATCTATTGGGTGAGTATCAATGGCGGCAAGACGATTACGAACCCAAGCAGTACTAACGTGCATATCTATGCCGGTGATTGGGTGAGTCCTATCACCTCGATGAAGGTCAGTAACAGTAATGCCTTATCTGGCGTAGCCTGGGAGCCATATCAAGATAGTTTTAGCTGGTCACTTGGTACCTCCGGCAACGAACAACAGCGGTATGTGTACGTACAGGTTGAGGATGCAGCCGGGAATGTATCTCAGGTATTCAGGGCGCCAGTTTCCAAACTGGCACAATAGTAGCATTGAGATTGCTAACCAAAGCACTTAAACTACTCGCTTCGATTATATGCAACATGGGTGAGTCGTTCACAGTTTTCATTGTGCGACGACGTGAACGGGTCTATACTTTGTCACCTAGCAAGTCCTATGTTACAGTGTGCCTATTGATGTAAAGTTGAGAGTCTTTTATGCCACCCGGGTTTTTACCATCAACTGATGACGACCAAGAAAGCACCTCTAAACGACCGCCGGTACAGGCAGCCCAGCGGGGTACCAAATTGAATACTGGTCAGAATGTACGGCGGAACACTCGAAATGCAAGAAATATCGGCATCCTCATAGGGGGCGGCATAGTCGTACTTGCGGGCATTGTTGCGTTAGTCCATAACCAGACGGCTAGTTCCACTCATTACAAGGTGGGTACTGCGAAAACTGTCGAGTACAGTGATGGCAGCACTGTCCAAGGCAATAGCGGCACCTTAACAGTGAAGCTAACCGGTATCATAGATCCTGCAACGACAGCTAACGGGTATGGCCCGGAAGAAGGGCAAAAGGTTGTCGCGGTGGAACTCTCTATCACAAGCAGCCGCACACACTACAGTCCTACGGACAGTGGCACCTACTTTGATGGCAACGTCCTTGCTGCGGTATCGGCTACTGGTTCAGATGGGAAATCATATACCTCTGTTAATACCAACTTGACTGGTGCGTGCCAATACCGTGTTGGTGGCGGCGGAAACGGCAATTATAACCTTAACCGAGGCGACACTGTAAATGTTTGCGTTCCAATCGCGCTACCGCAGAATGTATTGGTACGCGGGGTGAAGTTCGACCCTGCGGGCGATTACATTGGTGGTAATGGGACTGACGAGTACAACTTCACACCAGAATCTCCAATACAAGTTTCTCCAATTGGAGATGGTGCCGTGTGGGCTGTTAATTAAGCTCAGCACAAACGTTCGTGCCACCGACCGCCGCTTGAGATGCTATCATTAAAATCATGTCAACCCAGCCTGCTATGTGCGAAATTGAAAATTGTGGTGTACTGGCGGTTGGTCGATGCAGGGAATGTAAGAAAGCATTTTGCGGAAGCCACCAGGGGGTAAGCCATTACTTATGGGGCAACCCAATGCCAAATGGTTTGTGTACCGAATGTACCATTAATACAAACAATGCTAATGCCGAACACGAACACATAGCCCGAGCCGATGAAACCTATGTAGAAACACAAGCTCAGACCGATTTGCGTAAACATAAAGTGCCGACGGTAGACGTTTATGCGGTTGACCGAAACTGGCAATACAAACGTTTTGGCAGAAGTCGCCAGGTTGAAGAGGTAACGCTATTGGGCACAGGCTGGATCGTCGGCAAGTATAAATGGGAATACACCGTGATGGGTTACCAGGATAGCCACGATGAAGAAGGAACATTCCTAACCGTAATACTCGACAAAAAGGCACCCGGGTCTACGCATATACACAGCAAGATTTTTGCGCAACTTACACAGACGCCGCATCTCGCTAGAGTTGTGGGGGGCAAAGATTATGATGAGTATATATTACTGCCAGAAGGCAAATTCAAAGATAGTTTTAAGCCGTTAGCAGCGGAAATCCGGCGCATTGTAAAAAGCGCCTAGCCAGGATATTGCCAGGGTAGGGCTAGCTGTCACTTTGGAGTATACTTCAAAGAAACTCTTTTTAAAACTATCAGTTCACTGGCAAAATCTAAACAGATACGGAAAGACCTCCAATAGCATATACGCCGCTGGTTTGCTATTATGGGTGGCATATGATTGCAGTAATTATCGCCGGCGGGTCCGGCACGCGTTTGTGGCCTCTCTCGACGCCGGATTACCCGAAGCACCTCCTGAAAGTAAATGGCGACAACAGCTCACTCCTCCAAAACACCTACCGCCGGGCCAAAGAAGTGGCCGGACCGTCAGGCGCCGTCTACGTCATTTCCGAAGCGGGCCATATCCAGCACGTAAAGGAACAGCTGGCTGAACTGCCTGACGCAAACTTTATCGTGGAACCGGCCCGCCGCGGCACGGCCAGCTGTATCGTGGCCGCGCTCGAACAAATCGCACCAAACCACGATGCCGACGAGCCGATCGCCTTTATGGCGGCCGACCACTACGTCCGCGATATGGCCGGATTTGTGCAGAGTTTCAGAATCGCCGGCAACACCGCCCAGAAACAAGGACGCATCGTATTAGTCGGCGTCGAGCCGGATTATCCGGCCACTGGCTTCGGCTACATCCAGAAAGACGGCGTGCTTGAAAACGGCGCATTGGTCTACAACGTGCATTCCTTCAAGGAAAAGCCGAACCACGAAACCGCCCAGGAATATCTACGCAGCGGCAATTACCTGTGGAACTGCAGCTACTTCATCGCTTCACTGAATACGTTCAAGCGGGTCATGCAGCAGTGTTCGCCCGAGTTGTTTGCGAATTACCAGAAACTCGAACAGGCATCGGAAGCGGACTACGAGCAGACGTATCTTTCGTTCGAAGATATCTCTATCGATTATGCGCTTATCGAGAAAGTGCCGGACCTGCTCGTCATACCGGCTAGCTTCGACTGGATGGATCTGGGCTCGTTCGCCGATATGTACAAAGCGGTGGAGCACGATGAAGCCGGCAATCACCTGGTCGGCCGTATCGAATCGGAAGAAGTCGAAAATTCCTTCGTACAGAACCTCGAAGACAAGCCGGTTGCGGTTATCGGCCTGGATAACATCGTGGTGGTGAACACGCCGGCCGGTATACTGGTCGCCCGGCGCGACCTGTCTCAGAAAGTCGGCGCGGTGAGCAAGCGCCTCAATCAAAAATAAGGATTAGTGACATGAGTGATATTCGGTCAATTTTTAAAGCTTATGATATTCGCGGTATAGTCGGCGAGGAACTGACACCGGAGGTGAGCGAGAAAATCGGGCGGGCGTTCGCCGACTGGCTGCCGACGGAAGGTCCGGTGGCGGTCGGTCGCGACATGCGTCCGGATTCCGGTGAGCTGGCCGACGCGCTTATAAAGGGCCTGAGCGAACAGGGCTATGAAGTGTGGGATGTCGGACTCGTAACCAGTGACATGAGTTATTTCGCGGTCGGTAAATACAACCTCGCCGGCAGTGCGATGATAACCGCCAGCCACAACCCAGGCAAAGACAACGGCGTCAAGCTCTACCGTGACGGCGTCATCGCCGTTGCGCTCGATTCCGGACTTGATAAAATCCGTGACGCCGTATTGAGCGGTACCTTCAAGCCGGCGGCTGCCGCGCCCGGCGCCATCGTGAAGCGCGACATCGTCGAAGACTGGGTGACGCATTGCCTCAGCTTTGTCCGGGAGCTACGGCCCTACCACATCGCCATCGATGCCGGTAACGGCATGGCCGGTGCTATCTTGCCCCATATCTTGCCGAAGCTGCCGATCCGGGCCGAGCCAATGTACTACGAGCTCGACGGTACTTTCCCAAACCATGAAGCCAACCCGCAGCACCTCGAAAACCTGCAGGACCTTATTGATAAAATCAAGGCTGAAGGCTTGGATTTCGGCATCGCTTTTGACGGTGACGGTGACCGGGCGGCGCTGGTCGATGACCAGGGGCGGCCGGTGCTCGGCACTGACCTGATCACTATTATCGCCCGATACTACCTCCAGAAATATCCGGGTGCAAAAATCGTGCACGAAGTCAGAACCAGCCGCGCTACCCGGGAGCTGATCCGGGAATGGGGCGGCGAGCCGGTCCGTACCAAAGCCGGGCGGGTCAACCTCGCGCCGGAGATGAGCAGGGTCGGCGCGCCGTTCGGCGGCGAAACCACCGGACACCTCTTTTTCAAGGAGAATTACGGCGTCGATTCCGGCATGATCGCGGCGCTGGTGGCCATGCAAGCCATATCGGACGCCGACCGGAAACTGTCTGAGCTGGTGGACGAGTATCACCGCTACGAGACCATTCCGGAAATGAGTTTTCCGGTATACGACCAGCAAGCCGTGCTCGAACGGTTGCGCCAGGCGTTCGCGGACGGCGAACAGGACGAACTCGACGGCCTGACGGTCAACTATCCGGATTTCTGGTTCAACATGCGCGTCAGCAATACCGAACCGGTCGTCAAGCTGAACGCCGAAGCCCGGACGCTCGAGCAGCTCAACAATTTAGTGGCCCGCATTACCGCGGTCGTGAAGGAATAGCTATGGCAAGTCTACGGGAATCATTGATGTATGAGCCGGTTGAGCTGAACTTCGGCACGTCGGGCTTGCGTGATTTGGTGAGCGTTATGACTGATCTGGAGTGCTACCTGAACACGGCGGGCTTTCTGCAATTTCTGGTCGAGCAGGGGCAGCTCGAAGCCGGCGGCACCGTCTTGGTGGCCGGCGATTTGCGCGACAGCACGCCGCGCATCGCCGCCGCGGTCATCAAGGCGATAACCGACGGCGGGTTTAAAGCGGAATATCACGGGCTCGTGCCGACCCCGGCCATTGCCTATTACGCGCTCGGGCGCGGCGCGGCCTGTATCATGGTGACGGGCAGCCATATTCCGGCTGACCGCAACGGCATCAAATTCTACAAAAAGGGCGGGGAAGTACTGAAACCGGACGAAGCCCCCATCAAAGCGGCCGTGGCCGTGGTGCGGGCAAATGTCTATGGTGCCGAGGTTACCGAATCAGCCTTCAATCCGGACGGTTCGTTCAAAACCCCACCGGTGCTCCCCGAGGTAGACGGACGGGCGGAAGATGCGTACCGCCGGAGATACCTCGACGCCTTTTCGGGTAATTGCCTTCAGGACAAGAAGATTATCTATTACCAGCATTCGGCGGTCGGGCGCGATCTGTTGGTTGACCTGCTTATGAAACTTGGCGCGGATGTGGTGACGGTCGGGCTCTCCGAAGTCTTTATCCCGCTTGACAGCGAAAACGTGACGCCGGCTAACCGGGAGTATTTCAAGCAATTGGCCCGCGAGCATCCGGACGCTTTTGCTATCGCGTCGACCGACGGTGACAGCGACCGCCCGTTCGTGATTGACGAGACCGGCGAGTTCCATCGCGGGGACGTGCTCGGCGCGGTTACCGCCGCCTGGTGCCAAGCCGACTTCGCAAGTTATCCGGTCAGTACCAGCGACGCCGTGGATATGGAGCTGAACCGCTTAGGCATTGACCTGGTCCGGACCAAAATCGGTTCCCCGTATGTCATCGATGGTATGATGCAAGGCGAAGCCAAGGGCAAGCAGCGGGTGGTCGGCTGGGAGGTGAACGGTGGTTTCATGCTCGGCACCACGCTCAGTGTTGAACACGGCATGCTCAAAGCCCTGCCGACGCGCGACGCCTTTTTCCCGATCCTGGTCGCGCTGCTGTCGGCGATCGGAGCAAACAGTAAAGTGTCGGAAGTGTTCAGCCGGCTGCCGCAGCGCTTTACCGACGCCGGACTCATCGATAATTTTCCGATCGAAGTATATAAAGCTATGGTGGCCCGCTACGGCCAGGATTCTCCCGAAATCCGCGACGAACTGGCGGCATATTTCCCGTCCGAAGCGAAATTTGGCTCTATCAAGGACGTCGTGACGCTCGACGGGGTCCGCATCATATTTGAAAATGGCGATATCGCCCATTTGCGCGAATCCAGCAACGCTCCGCAGCTGCGTATCTACAGTGTCGCTGACACGCCCGAACGCGCGGCCGAGATTGTCGCCATGGCGATCGACGAACCCGACGGCATCTTCCGCCGCATGCAAGAATCACTGGAAGCATTACGAACGTAGGCTGCGAAGAGTCAAGGTAATACAGCAGCTACGCGCTACCAGGGAAGCGGGAGCGTGAAAAGTTAACGCTGCACATGTGCCGGAGTAGACGGGTCGAGAGCGGTGGATAACAGGGCTGTCTCGGTGAATTGCCGTGCCCGGGTGGCTGTATCGACGGTATTCCCTGTCGGCTGACTCGATTGCGGTTGGCTGTCCCTGAACGCTACGTCGCTCAACCCGTCGCTGCCGGGCCGCACGGTCACGACCGGTTTGACGGCCGCCTGCAGGGTAGCTTGTCCCGGCGTCGCGGACTGGCCGCTTAACGAATAGAGCGCGGCCGAAAAAAATATGGCGCCTAATGCCACGATTCCGATCAGATATGCGTGCGAATGAATCTTAACCATGTCTATACTATACCATGAAACTATTTCCACTGCCAGTTTGTCTGGAGATTAGCCAGGGTATAGTCGCCGCCGCCGACTGCACCTACGATGAAAAAATTGTCCCCTGGGGCGCTCTTGTGCAGCACCGTGGCAAATTGCCCGGTGAGTCCGGAGGCTTTATCAGTGATGTTCACCAGATAAGCCGGGCTGTTGGCGAACGTAGTTTTAACGAAGTTGCCGTTCTGGGTCAGATTTTGCGACTGGATGGCGATCGCCAATGATTTGGTCGAGATATCCTGAAAATTGGCGCTCGTTATTGCTGGATCGTTTTCACCGTTGACGATGTACGAGGAGTGGTTCCCGTAGGCGGTCAACGTACAGGCGCCGTTATTGGGTTGCAGCGTCATACCGCTGTTGATGTCGGTCGAAAAGCAAGGCGTATCGGCCGCTTGGGTGAGCTGGACCGAACTCGTGCTCGTGCTCGTGCTGGAGAGTTTCTGTTTATTCTGGGAGACGACATGCTCGAGGGCAATGATGAACACGATGGTCGATAACACGAGCGCGATGACCGAGAAAACAATCCCGAGCGTCGTTGTCAGGTGCTTGTAGGTGCGCCGGGCCTTGGTAGACAGGATGATGCCGGCGATGCCCAGTCCCCATCCCAGAATCGGGATGAGCGCACCGGGTATGCCGATGATGCCCAGTATCATGCCGATCAGCGCTTTCTTTTCATCCGGGTGTGGCGTGATTCCCGGAGCATTGCCGGCCGGCGGTATCATACCGGGCTGACCCATTGGCGCCGGGCCGGCGGCACCGGCGTATTGTCCGTACATCGGCGGCGGCGCGGCTTGATTGCCTGGTGCCGGACCGGGTTGCGGAGCTGCGCCCGGTACCGCGGCGGCTGGCGGCGGCGGTGGACTGGCCTGGGGAGGGCTAGTATCGTGATTGGCTGCCGGGGCCTGCAATGGCTGGCCGCAATTGCCACAATAAACATCACCGGCGTTGACCGGATGGCCGCATTGTGGGCAGGTATTCATAGGTAAATGCCTTTTTGTTTTAGGGATTATGTGCGTGAACTGTATTTAATTTAAGCAGAGAGCCGCAGCGTATACAATAGGTAAGCATTTGCGGGTTGTGCGCGCCGCAGTGCGGACAGTAGCGCTTCGCTGTCGGGGCGGTTAAGCCCAAAGCCTCGTCGGCTTCGTTGGCGAGCTTGAACAATATGAACAGCATCGCTGTCATAAAGACGTTCAGCATGAGCGCCATGACCGCGAAGAGAACGGTATTCGACGAAAGGCCGAAGTCATACAATCCGTGGATCAGCATGGCCGCTATAAGTACCAGTACCGTTTTTGTTTTCGGCTCGTGCAATACTTTGGAGCGGGCCAGGAAGTAGCCGACCATGGCGGTGGTACAGGCGTGGAAGATCGGTACCATGATAATCCTCATAACCCCGACATTGCCGCCATAACCGACGGTGTACAGAATATTTTCCGGTATGCCGAAGCCGAGTCCGGCGACGGCAAAGAAGATAACCCCGTCAACTATCCGGTTGAAATACGGCCGTTTATATAGGAGCAGCGCCGCCGGCAAAAACTTACATGACTCCTCGATCACGCCAACCCCGAGCATCGCCAGCAGAAGCGGCAGCAATGCTTCGGTTTGCGGGGAAGTAAGCGAGGCTTTCGGCAGCAGTACGCTTTCCAGTATTCCGGCGACGATCGATCCGCCGACGCCCACTCCAAAAGCCGCCCAGAGTGCTCCGACCGGCTCATCCTTACCGTGGTCATGGGTCAGTAGATACCAGACCAGCAGGCAGCCGACTCCTACGAAACATAAACTGTAAATGAGTAGCAGCATAGTGTTGGTTTTTTTGAGCTCAGCTAACGTTTACATAGTAGCACTGCGGCTGCAGCTATACAAAGTCGACCATAGGGAGTTATCGACCTGAATCAGACCTATTGTTCGCCCGAAGCATCAAACCGGCTCACTCACGGCTGCGTGGAGGCGTTGTCGGGGGGCGTTACTGCCCGTATTAGGCCATCCGGTCAGCGTTGCGGGCCAGGTCGGTTTTGTCAAATACGGTCTATGCAGCCAGCGAGGACTTTGACGCCGGAAAGCTGCCGGAGACAGACGGAAGAACAAAGAAGTTAATTTTTTCATGTTTACGGTGTATAATCAGACGCTAACATCATAAGATGAGGTCAATATGATTGTCGTAATTATTGCCGGCGGGTCGGGCACGCGCTTATGGCCGCTGTCAACTTCGGATTACCCAAAACATTTACTGCGTATTAACGGCGAAAGCAATTCGCTTTTGCAGAATACATTCGAGCGGGCAAAACGAATCACCCAAAGTGTCGATCATGTCTATGTCGTGTCCGAGGCCGGGCACATTCAGTACGTCAAAGAGCAGTTGCCCGAACTAGGGGAAGATCATTTTATCGTGGAGCCGGCTCGGCGCGGCACGGCGAGCTGCTTGTCTGCTGCCTTGGTTCATCTAACGGCTCGACACGATGCCGGCGAGACGGTAACTTTTGTGGCCGCAGACCATTACATACGCGATAACGTCGGCTGCGTCCAAAGCTTCATGCTGGCGGAGCAAACTTCCCGGAAACAGGATCGTCTCGTGATGGTGGGCGTAGAACCAAGCTATCCGGCGACTGGCTTTGGCTACATCCAAAAGGGAGACCTGCTTGCGCAAGACGCGCTCGTCTATAACGTCCATGCCTTCAAGGAAAAGCCGGATTACGAAACGGCCCGGCAGTATCTGAAAAGCGGTAACTACTTATGGAACTGCAGCTACCACGTCGGTTCGATCGATATGTTTAAAGCGGCAATGCAAGCATACGCGCCGGGTTTATTTGCAAATTATCAAAAACTGGAAAGTTGCTCGCCGGAAAACTACAGTGCAACCTACCTGGCTTTTGAGAATATCTCAATCGAGTATGCGCTGATCGAGAAGGCACAAGGCCTGCTCGTCGTCCCGGCCAGCTTCGACTGGATGGATCTAGGTTCGTATGCCGACCTTTACGATGCAGTTGACCACGATGCAGCCGGCAATCATACGCACGGACGGGTCGAGATCGAAGAAGTCGAAAGCTCATTCATACAAAACCATGATGAGCACCGGCCGCTCGCCGTCATCGGCCTTGACAATGTCGTTGTGGTCAATACCCCCAACGGGATTTTGGTCGCCCGCAAAGACTTGTCACAAAAAGTCGGCGACATCGGCAAACGCTTTCAGGGTTAAGAAAACCGTGCAGCGTCCTGCCGTTAAACCGTAGCCGGGTTTTCGGTGACTTCAAAGACGGGTGAGCCGGCGTCGCCGTATGCACGGCCGACGGCCAGATATTTAAAGCCGTTTGCGCGGGCGGTGACTTCGGGAATCATTTGCATGACATCGTAAATTCGCTTATTGCGGACGACGGAAGCAAGTTTCATAAGATCAATCGTCTTGTATTCATCCCAACGGGTAATGAAGAGCTGCACATCACTGCCTTGGCCGGCCTCAAACGGATCGCCGTGAAAGGTAAGCAACTTGTGCGTAATGAGCTGCTTGGCGGCCGGGATCGCTTCCGGATCGGTCGCCCGGACTTTGACGCCGCGATCAAGCAACGCTTCGATTATCTTTAACCCTAAAGCATTACGGACATCATTCGTCTTTGGCATAAATGACAGACCGTAAAAGGCGACCGTATCGCCGCTGTCGAGCAGACCGAGCACGCTAGTAATAATATGCTGCAAGTGAGTGGCGTTCTGCTTCGTCACGCCTTTCAGGAGCGGAGCGGCCACGCCGACTTTCTCGCCACTCTCGATCAGCGCGGCGATATCTTTGGGCAGGCACGGCCCGTCGAAGCACATGCCGGGTGTGAGATGTGACGTACCCATGCGCGGATCCATGATGAGGGCCTTGGAGACGTCATTCGCGTTAATGTCCAGCTTTTCGCAGAGCAGCGAAATGTCATTAATGAATGCCACGCGCGTGGCAAGAAAGGCGTTGGAAGTGTATTTGATCATCTGCGCGGTTCTTGCGTCGGTAATGATGAAGCTACCGCCAAGCCCGTAAAACAAGCCCGCAACCTCTTCGGAAAGTGATTGGCTGTCCGATCCGACGATAGTTCGACGCGGGTGGAAAAAACCATGCACCGCGGTACCTTCAGACAAAAATTCCGGGCAGGAAACGAAAGTTATCAGGTCGCTTTTTTTGACGGCCGGCAGGGATTTGAGCTGCTCGAACGAGCCGACCGGCACCGTGGATTTCACGATGACGAGCGTAGGTTTGGTAACGGTTTGGGCAATGTCCGTCACGGCTGCAAATAACGCCGACAAATCGCTCTTACCGTCGGCATGAGTCGGGGTTTGCACGGCTACAAAAACATAACGTTGGCCGTTGTAGGCTTTTGCCAGCGAGTCAAAGATAAACAGTTTTTTGTTGTTAATCCCTTTCGTTAGCAGCTCCGGCACTTGCGGCTCCTGGAACGGAACCATGCCCATTTTCAGCTGCTCGACGCGTTCTTTGTTGATCTCGACGCACGATATTTTATGCCCCAAGTCGGCCAGCCCAACCGCGGTTACCAGGCCGACGTAACCAGCGCCAACCATTAGAATGTCTTTGTCGGGATTGTCTGTAACCACTTTGCTTCCTTTCGCTCGCTAAAGCTATTTATTAAAACGCTGGTACTTGATCTGCTCAAGCGTTTCTTCGAGCAGAATTCGGTTTGTCCGGACCAGGTCAGCCACGACGTTCATTACCAGACATAAAAATGCCCCGATCAGAAAAACGGTACCTAGCAGCAGTGATTGCAGATGCGGTCCGGGGTGTTTGAGTATGCTGAACAGTATCAAATAGCGGATGAACGGCACGATACCGACCACGAACAATGCCCAGCCGAGCGTGCCGAAGACCATGTCCGGCCGGTACATAAGGTACGAACGTATAATCGCCCCGGTGGATTTGAACACGTGCTGCCACATATTTTTGAACAAGCGCGACTCGCGGGTTTTCGGGTTAGTCGTAATCGGGATGCTGGTAATCGCCAGGCGTTTGTTGCCGGCCTGGATGATCGTTTCCATACAGTAGCTGAACTGGGTGATGATGTTGAGCCGGATGAGCGATTCCCGGGAATAGGCGCGGAAGCCGCTGGCCGCATCGGGCACCTCGGTGCCGGCGGCTTTGTTGACGATGTAGCTGCCGAGCCGCTGCAGGAACTTCTTGAGCGGTGAGAAGTGCGCGATCTTCTGGGTTTGACGGTCGGCGACGACTATGTCGGCCTTGCCGTCAATGATCGGCTGGATGAGCTCGGGTATTTTTGCTTGCGGGTACTGGTTGTCGGCATCAGTGTTGACCACGATATCGGCGCCATGCTCGAGGGCGTACATGACGCCGTCGCGAAAGGCTCGCGCGAGCCCCATGCGTCCAGGATGTTTTATGATGTGTTTGACGCCGTATTTTTTGGCAACTTTAATAGTCTTGTCATCGGGGCTGTCGTCAATGATGAGTACGTCGAGCTCGACGCCCGGAATTTTTTTAGGGATCGACCCTAGTACCAGCCCGAGCGTTTCTTCCTCTATATATGTCGGAATTTGAACAAAAACTTTCATATAATATCAATGGTCATGATGTACGCGTTTCATGCACGGCTTTTCGCGAAGGATTGTGCCAAGTGTGTGAGCCGTGTTGCATACTCCGATTAATATTCCTAAGTATAGCACCTAAGCTGAAAATAACATTGAAGATACTTATTTTCGTACTTGGTCAAGGGATTGCTGCCAGCGCCAGGCATCGCGCAGGGCATCATCTATCGTGTATACGGCCTTCCAACCCAGCTCGCGGTTTGCTTTGTCGGGCACCGCGTAGTAGCCGACCGGATCGCCAGGTCGTCGCGGCCCCAACTGGTGCGGCACCTTGACGCCGTTGACTTTCTCGAATGACGTCAGGAGCTCCATAACGCTCGTCGGTTTGCCGGTACCGATGTTGAAAACGTCGTAATTCGGCTTCGGCCCGCTCTCAAGTAGCTTCAGGGCCGCAACGTGAGCTTTGGCCAGGTCGACGACGTGAATGTAGTCGCGCAGGCAGGTGCCGTCGGGTGTCGGGTAATCGGTGCCGTTTATGACAAGTGTTTCGATCTCGCCGCCGGCCGCGCGCATCATGACTTGCGCCAGGTTTTTGGGTTCTTGGCTCGGCACTTCGCCGATTTTGGCCGACTCATGCGAACCGATAACATTGAAATAGCGCAAGCCGACGCCGTATAGCTCCGGGTTCGCGGTGCAGGTATCGCGAAGAATTATCTCGTCCATGCGTTTGCTCCAACCGTAGGGAGACATCGGTTCACAAGCTACGTCTTCGGTGACCTTGGGATGCGGCGGGTTGCCGTAGACGGCGGCGCTTGACGAAAACACGATCTGGCGGACGTCCGCGTCCAAAGCGACTTCGAGCAGCGTCACGAAGCCAGAGACGTTGTTATCGTAATACCGGAGCGGCTGGCTTACCGATTCGCCGACGTATTTGACCGCCGCCAGATGCACGATGCCGTCAACGCCGTCATGTTCAAAAATCTTACGTAAGGTATCGACGTTTTGGAAGTCGGACTCATAGTGCGGCACCGGCGAACCGAGCAGCTTCTCAAGCCGCTCAATTGCGTGAGCGTCCGAATTGCTGAAATTATCTATGATAATCGGTTGGTAGCCGGCCGCCACCAGCTCTACGACGACATGCGAACCAATAAACCCGGCCCCGCCGGTAACGAGAATATGTTTCATATTGATATATTATAGCATCGCCAGCTCGTGTTGTCATGTGAACAAGGTATATTATCGGCCGATACTTTCCAGGAAGGCGTGGAATGAGCGGGCAAATTCGGCAGTGGCGAAGTTTTGGGCGAATTGTTTGAGCTCATCCGCATTAACTGTTTTCGTATCAAAATCCTTGAGTATTTTAACGAGCGCTGCCTCGGATTGCGGAGCGAAGAACTCGCCGGTCTTGCCGGGCACGACGTAATCGAGCGCGCCGCCGGCCTGATAGGCGACGACCGGCGTGCCCGCGGCCAGCGCTTCAACCGGCGTGACGCCGAAATCCTCGACAGCCGCAAACAGAAAGGCCTGGGCGGAGCTCATATAGTTCGCGACGGCTTCGTCGGAAGCCGCGGTATCGAAAGTAACGGTCGGACCGGCCATCTGCACCAGCCGATCGTGCTCCGGCCCGCGGCCGACAACCGTCAGCGGCAAGTCGAGACTGGTGCAGGCCTCAACGATGATATCGAAGCGCTTGTACGGAACCTGCCGGCCAACGGTTACGTAGCCGCTGCGCTTGCCCGGTACCGCCCGCTCGAACCGCTCGATATCAACGGGCGGGTGAATGACGACCGAGTCTCGACCGTAGTACTTTTTGATGTCGGACTGGATGTGGGTGGAGTTGGCAATGAAGTAATCCACCCGCTTGCTGGCATTCAGGTCCCAGCGGCGCAGCGGTCCGATTAGTACGCGCAAGCCCAGCCGTGCCAATGGGTTGAAGACGCCGAAGCCCGGTTGCCGGAGGTACTGTTCGTGGTTGCGCCAGTAAAAATGCGTCGGCGTATGGCAATAGCAGACGTGCGTTACCCCTTTTGGTGCGCGTACGCCGAAGGCTTCGCCGTTGCCCGAACTGCTGATGATCAGGTCATAGCCGCCCAACTTCAGATGCGAGAACCACCAGATACGCAGTATCGGTAAAAATTTCCGGAGTTTCGAAAACGGCCAGTGCTGCAGCCAGCCGGTCACGACCCGGCCGTCAAACTTTTCGCGCCACTCGTCGGAGCAGTACGACGTGTACACCGGTGCGTCCGGAAACATGCGGTGCAGTTCGTATACCACACGCTCAGAACCGCCGCCGATCAGCCAGTCGTGTACGATGGCTACCCGCACTGGAACTCTATCTGCCATCGACAATCCGTGGGTACGTTGTCAATCTAATCCCCGTCGTATTCGTGGTTAAAAATGGACTTGAATGTCTTAAGCAGAATGACGATGTCGAGCCAAAAGCTCCAGTTCTGCACGTAGTACAGATCGAGCTTGCGGCGCTCTTCGAAGGGGATATTATTGCGGCCGGAAACCTGGGCCAGGCCGGTGATGCCGGACTTGACGCTCAAAATGGCGTGGCGTTTCTTGTATTCTGCCAGGTCGCTCGGAATGAGTGCCCGCGGGCCGACCAGGCTCAGTTCGCCCAGGAAAACATTGAAAAGCTGGGGAACTTCATCGAGACTGGTGGAGCGTAAGAAACGGCCGACCGGCGTGACGCGCGGATCATTCGGCAGGTAATTACCATTTGCCCGGTATTCCGCGAGAAGGTCGAGTCGACCCATTTTAGCAAACACTTCTTCTTGCGGGCCATCATATTTCGGATACTGCGTATGAAACTTGAAAACGCGGAATTCCTTGTTAAAGCGCGTGAGCCGCGTTTGGCGATAAAAAATCTTGCCGCCCCCCGATACTTTTATCGCAATCGCAATAAGCAAAAACAATGGAGAGAGAATAACTATCAGTACACCACTGACCATGAAATCGAATAAACGCTTGACGATGCGGCCCCAACCAAATAGGGCGGTCTGCCGCACCGTGATAACCGGTACCGAGCCACGGAAAAGCTCGACGTTTACGTTGCCCACGAACAGCTCGGTATTGCCCGGCACGAAACGGTAGCTGACATGGTGTTCCTGGGCGTAAGTCAGGATTTCGGCGTTTTTCGGTTCGTCGGCGTAAAGTTCGGTCTGGATAATGCCGTGTATGTTCGGGTTCGGGTGTTCATGCAGGAACTGACTGAAGCCTGCGTACAGCGGAACAGGGTGGTCACCAATGGCATGTTTGCCACCGACAGCCGCGACGATCTGGTAGCCGGAATGCCGGCTGTCAATCATGGATTCGATCAGGGCGCGGGTCACCTCGGTGTTGCCGACGATAAGCACATTGCTCAGGCCTACGGCGTAACTGAACAGCTGCCCGCGGATAAACCGTGCCAGATTGCGGAAAATCACCAGGAACACGAAGGCCAGCAGAAAGCCGTAAATCGGCACCAGCTTGGCCGGAAATATCGGTTTGACACTCACGAAATTCCAGAAAATCACGAAGGTCAGACCAATGAATGAGCCGATCAGTAGCCGCGGCATTTCACGCCAACGGTTCTCGTATATGGCGCTGTTGTACAGCCCAAGCAGCGCAAAAATAAGAATCCAGAATGGCAAAACGGCCAGAAACACGGCGATGTAGGTGTGGGAAGGTATCGGGTTGGCAACCGGCACGCTGCTGGAGCCGCGAATGGCGTAACCGCCGGCAAAGGCGGCGACCAGCGCCAGAAAGTCCCCGATTACCAGGCATAAGTTATAAATCAACGAAGCATTGGTTTTCATACTTGTATACTTGATTGTATCACTATGAAAAAGTCAAACCTCATATCATTTGTGGTTGCCGGCGTCACGGTCATCCTGGTACTGATACCATTTCACGCCTTTCTGACCGTCTGGGCGGCAAGCGCCATAGGTCACTACACGATAATCAGGCTTTGGAAAGAGCTTTTGCTGGTGCCGCTCTTCGTCGTGAGCGTGGGGCTGGCATGGCGCGACAAACGGTTGCGGCACGAAGTCGGCCGGTCATGGGTAATCCGCCTGATGGCGGCGTATGCGCTGCTGCAGCTGCTGCTCGGTCTGGCCGCGCTGGCGGGACACCGAGTTAATCGGGCCGCTCTGGCAGAAGGGCTGATCGAGGACGGGCGGCTGGTGGCGATATTCTTCATTGCCTGGGTCGCCGCCGGCTCTTCGCCGCGGCTGCGGGCGCACTGGCAAAAAATAGTGTTGATTCCGGGGGCGATTGTCGTGGTGTTCGGCTTACTGCAGGCCACCGTGCTGCCGGCAGATTTTTTAGGTCACTTCGGCTACGGACCGGCGACGATCAAACCGTACGAACTAGTTGATTTAAACAGCAACTTTGTGCGCGTGCAGTCCAGTTTACGCGGCCCCAATCCGCTTGGTGCGTACCTTATCGTCGTACTGGCCGCAGTCACCGCATTGCTGGGGCGGCGGACAGGTGGCAGCGGGCGGAGGCGGTGGTTAATGGTGCTCGGAGCAGCTTCAATAATGGCACTGTACTGTACCTATTCGCGCAGCGCCTATGCCGGAGCGGCGCTTGCAGTATTTACGACAGGATGGTTCAGTTTAAAAAGTGATCGGCTGAAACGCTGGCTGCTGATCGGCGCGGCTGGAATATGCGTAGTCTTCGGCGGACTGGTACTGGCGCTGCGTCACAACACCGTGTTTGAAGATACGTTCTTTCATACCAGCCAGTTGTCGCGTTCGCCGCAGAGCTCGAACCAGAACCGCGCCTTGGCGCTCGAAAACGGCGTTCGTGACGTGCTGCACGAACCGCTCGGTCGCGGTCCCGGCACGGCCGGTCCGGCGTCGGTGCACAATGACCGCCCGGCCCGCATCGCCGAAAACTACTACTTGCAGATCGGGCAGGAACTTGGCTGGCTGGGGCTGGCGATTTTCGCAGCCATTAATGTTTTACTAGCGAAAGCCCTATGGCAACGGCGCGCTGAGCCGGACGGTCTGCCGCTCGCACTCTTGGCCAGCTTCATCGGCCTGTTCTTTGTTAATATGCTCTCCCACGCCTGGGCCGACGACACGCTCGCCTACTTGTGGTGGGGCTTGGCGGGTATCGCTTCGGCAATCGCGTCTGGCAAGCAAAAGATCAAAGGCTGATTTCATCGAAGGTATTGACGATCGCGTCGGCTCCATGTAGGCCATGTAGCTTGGTGCTGCCGGCGCGGACGGCGATGGTGTAGCAACCGGCGGCCGAAGCGGCCTTGATGCCGCCATTGCCGTCCTCGAATACGACACAGGCATCCGGGGTCCCGCCAAGCCGCTTTATGCCGAGTAGATAAGGTTCAGGATCCGGTTTGTTTTTGGTGCAATCCTCACCCGTCACAATCACGTCGAATACATCCGGCCAGTTTTGGTGCTCCAAAATTGCCTGCGTCTGGGCTTTGTTACTGCCCGTGACGAGAGCCGTTTTGCATGCGGCGGCGCCTATTCTCTTCAAGAAATCATCCGCGCCGGGCAGGGCGGGCGCGGTGACGATTGCCTGCAAATACTGCCCGTAAAAGTTGC
Organism: Candidatus Saccharimonadia bacterium; assembly: GCA_963810525.1. Taxonomy (GTDB): domain Bacteria; phylum Patescibacteriota; class Saccharimonadia; order Saccharimonadales; family UBA4665; genus JAICLK01. Next base: position 246,642 of record CAWENB010000003.1, on the reverse strand, counting down.
GTACAAAATCTTCCGGGCCGCAGCTCACGGCATACTTTGCAGCGATCGACCTGAACCATGTATCCTGGTCAATCTCCGGCGCTTCAAAGTCCCAGATCTTGCTGAAAAACTCTTGATCTGCCTGTTCCGGCACGGCGCCATACTGCCGCAGTAGTTCCGTAAAAGTTTGCGGTCCGAGCGGTTCGGTATCAACCAGCGTGCCGTCCATATCAAACAGCAAATACCGGATGTGCGGCGGCAGTTTCATGCAGACCATTGTAGCAAGCTTTGAGGATACGAAGTCAGAAGAGCCTTCGCCTCGGGAGCGATATAAATGTTTCGGTCGTCGACAGAAAAGTTGCTCGAATTCACACTAGTTTTTTACTACACGGTGGAACGGGGGAAGCATGCTGAATTGGGCGAGTCCTCTGGGAGTTAGAGGTGAAAGATTGTTGCGGATTATGCAACGTGCTATATTTGCAGTAGTGAAACAAAGAAAAAGCCCGAGGCCTACCCCGACATCTTACACGCAAGTACTGAGTACTCCTTTCAGCAACTTTGTATACCAGAAAACAAAGCACTATAAGGTCGTTATACTGGCCGTATTGCTTATTTGGTTTATCGGACCCCCAGGCATTTTGTTGTACAGTCAGCACAAAGAATTCTTAGCCACACTAGTTATTTGGAGCGTTGGCTACATATTTTACCGATACTCCCGACAGTCTAAACACACCAGGTCATAACTGAGCGTGTCGAACACAATTGCTTTACTGACGCGTCACAATATTGGCAGTTACTTTAGAGTTGCTAGTTCACGCCCTGTCGTGCTCAACTTCAAACAATTGCCGCTTCTGTTATACTTTTAAACAAAAGCAGAACGAACGAAATGGCAAAACGAAACAAAACGCAACCGAATTTGCACCGCCGGCTAATCCAGTTTATTGAATATATGGTCAGCGGCGGCGTGTACTTTTGGACCGGGTACGCGGCGTTTTTCGTGCTGTATTCGGTGCTGCACTGGTCGCTGTGGTGGGCGAAGATTATCGCTGACGTCGTTGGTTGGGTGGTAAATTACTTCCTGCAGCGGTTCTGGGTGTTTTCGAGCGATTCGCTGTCCGAACACCGTATCGAGGTGACGAAGCGCTACGGCGTCATTACGCTCGTCGACTTTGTGCTGGATTACATCATCGTGCGCGAGCTCAAGGCTATCGGCATCACGCCGTATATCGGCCAATTTATTTCCGCCGGCTTTTTTACAGTGTGGAATTATATCTGGTATCGCTGGTGGGTGTTCCCGGAATCTCACCATTTGCGCGGCCGCGGGGTGCGCACCCTGCCGCGTTCGGCGGTGATGATCGCCCAGCATGTGCCGCACCGCCAGGCAATGCGCTTAGGTAAAAAGTAAACGGAGAGGAGGAGCCATGAATGAAGCCGTTCGGCCGACCAAAAAGCAGCGCGAACTGATGACCTTTATCGAGAAATTCATCGCCGAGCACGGCTACAGTCCGAGCTACCGCGAGATTATGAACGGACTCAGCTACAATTCGGTAGCCACGGTGGCGTTGCATGTCAACAGCCTCATCAAACGTGGCCATTTGCGCAAACGCGACCGCTCCGCCCGGTCGCTCGAACCGGTGAAACCGTCCGAAATTGAAACCGTGACCACCAACCAGGTCCTGCCCAGCGAGGAAAAGTGGCTGGTCGAAAAGGTCGAGCACGCTTTCAAGCAAGCCGAAGCCATGGGCGCCGAACTGGAACAGGCGGCGCTCGACCGGCTGTACGTGCTAGTCGGGGCGCTGCGGGTACTCGGGCTTGAGGGGGCAGCGCAGAGCTTCATCCCCCGTTTGACGATTTTAAAAAAGCAGCTCGGGGAATAAGGGCGGCCGATAGGGAATTGCAAAGAATGGCTATATAATAAAGTGACTAAGGCGGACGCGATGTACCAAGAAGGCAAACGCATCATCAGCCATCACAAGCGACACGTGATACTGGTATGGTTTGCGATAATTCTTATCCTCCTGGTGGTGGGCGGCTATTTTGCGGCCAAACACTTTTTGAAAGCCGATACGGCTATCAGTAAGACAGAACCAACCGTCGGTTCGGTCGTGGCGCAGGGCAGTGCGACCAAACCATTTAGCGAGAAGGATTTTACGTTTGACCTGCCGAAAGACTGGAAGTTTATCGGCTACACGCAGGATATATACCATGCGTACTCGTGGGAAAATGCTACAGCTGATCCCGGTGAACGACGGTTGGTTATCTATGTTGATAATATTCCAACCGGCCTCGGCGTCAACCGGCTGCTGCCGCTTCAAGCCGAAGGCGACAAGCTATCGGTCGGTAGTCTTTCGGACAACTGCGCAAACTTTACCGGCGATAAAGTTCCCGGCAATCCTGCCACGCCGGCAAAGTGGTCGGGCGTCAACTTTTTGTGCGACCTCAGTAACTACGAGCGGAACATCATCGGTACGAGTTCGACCGGCGATATTAACTCGGTAACGCTGACCGGATCGATGACCGGCAAGCATGCTTTCTTTTTCACCTATACCGACAACAGCTCGGAGCCAGACTACAATATTTTCACCAGCGCCCTGCAGAGCTTCATGGTGAAATAGACTTAGCGCTCGCAAGTTTATCCTGGTATTGAGAAACCGATTCTGGAATAATGCAAGTCGATCCTTTTTGCTTACAAAACGAAAAATTTATTTCTTGACGCCATGGATGCTCGCGGTAGAACTCGGCTTGTAAAAAATACTATATGTAGTGTCCGCGCGAGCTGCTACACTACTACATACTTAACAAACAGAACCGGAATCAGGTGCAAATCCTGAGCTGTGCCGCAACTGTAATGCCTCGCTCCTAATGGTTGATGAGGTTAAAGCCAGACACGGGTAGAAGTCTCTCGAGCAAGAGCGCCGACACCTTAGTTGTCTGTCACGCCCTCGCTCGGTAGCGGGGGTATTTTTGGAACGGGACGTTGATCATAGACAGGAACTGGCAAGACTGCGGTGGGAGCAGACCCTGTACGGCGCGCATTTGTTTCAGGCGCGCGAGCACCCTAGCGAAGAGATTGAAGCGTATATCGCCCTGCAGGAACAGCGGCACTTAGCCGAAGGTCTGCAGCTGCAGCAACGTTCGGCGCGCGAGCTTACTTACGCCGAGGGGCAGGTACGCGGATTTGGCGGCCAATCGATGGTCGCGGTCTGCGAGACTGGCTATCAGCATGCGAAGCGGCAGTACCTGGCCGGTGATCAGGCTGCCTGGTCGCTCATGAAGCGGCGCGAACACGACGTTACTATCAGCCATAGTTATAACGATTTGATGGCGCGCGGTGCGGTCGGCGACGGTTTTTTCGTATGTACCCCCTATGCCGAGGAGCTTGCCGACGATACGGCGGCCGAACAGGGATTTTGGCCGCAGTTCCGGAGATCGTACGTATGGTTATACCGGAAAAAGAGCGCCGCCGAACTGGAGTGCGTCGAAGTCAGTATCGATCAAAGCAGTCTGGCCACGTACCGCGAGCTGCTCCAGGAGTTCGGCACCGAGGTGTCCGAAGAAACGCAGAGCCACGACCTGCCGGCGTTTATGATCCCGTTCCACGCCGATGAAACGGGGCGGGACGAATTGATCGATTACATAATCCAGCAGTATGCGCGCCGCAACAAAGACACTGCCGCGCTGGCGGCCGAAAACAGTTTTGAAGCCGTGGACTTTCTGGACAGGCACGCCAAAGCTTACGTGCAATTACTCGTAGACATGCACCGCGCTATCGCTACCACCATCCAAACCGGTGAGCTGCATGATCTGGTCCGGCTCAGCGCAACCCGCGCCCTTCACGGTCTGGATTGCCTCAGTTACAGCGAAACGTCCGCTTTGCAAGACTTACTCCGTAACCCCCAGATTACGCAGGATCACACGCTGGCTTTTGCGACCCTCTTAGCGGCCCAGCGGTACGGTACGTGGGAGGCGATCAGCGCGATAGCCGGCGGCGTCGGCGAACTTGGCGGGGAGCCTGTGGTCACTGAAAGCGGCATGCTAGGGACGATTCAAGCCATCCGGTTTATCGATCATATTTATAGCAACACCAACCAGGCTGCCGCTCTGCACAAGACTATGCCCGGCTGCGAGGGCGGCACCAGCTTCCTGCAGCAAAACGAGGCCGCTGTGCAGTCGACGGTCTTTAACGGCGAACTCTACAGCTTTAAACGCAAAATGTTCTGTGTCGTCTGTCAGGTATCGCCGAAAAAAGGCGAACAGCCGAAGTGGTGCGGTCCGTGCGGTATTTGCCAGCCTTGCGACGTACATATAAAAGCGAAAAACCGGCTTGGCGCCTAGCTCCAGCTACAGGAGGTATAATGTAGGTAATGGATGAAGACTTTGACGCTTACCAGGAGCTCGTGAGTGAACAATCCCCGTATCTTTTCTGCGATGCCTGCGGCTTCTACCCGATTAAGCCGGTGCACGGGCATTTTGTGTGCCCGTCGTGCAACCTCCCCACCACCTGCTGCGAAGGCAGTCCGATTGAGGCCGGTGATGGCTAGAATCAAAAAGCCGCGAGTCGGCATTTACAGCGGTACGTTTGATCCGGTACACACCGGGCATATCACCTTCGCACTGCAGGCCATACGGACCGCACAGCTGGATGAGGTAGTGTTCTTGCCGGAACGAATACCAAGGCGCAAGCAGGCGGCGGAGCACTACGCGCATCGGCTGGCCATGCTCAAGCGGGCCGTAAAACCTTACCCGAACATGAGCGTGCTGGAACTGGTCGACAGGCATTTTACGGTCAAGCGTACGTGGCCGAAGCTTCAAGCAATTTTCGCGAACGCCGAGATTGCCCTACTGGCGGGGTCGGACGTTATCGAGCACTTGCCGGACTGGCCCAATGCAAACGCGCTATTGCGTGAGTGCGAGCTGGTTGTCGGCGTGCGCGCCGAAGCCGATCTGGCCGTAATTCGCGGGGCAGTAAATACCTGGCCGGTCAAGCCCCGCCGCCTGCACGTCGTACCGGCTCACGCGCCGCACGTGTCGTCAACGCTCGTGCGCGGGGCGTTGGCAGAGCGGTCGCATACGCACGGTTTGCTCTCAAGCGTCAAGGCGTACTCAAAGGCTAACTGGCTGTACGTGTCGATCGAGCATGCTATCAACAAAAAGATATGACGACGACGACCCTATTGACAAGCAAAAGCGCCTTACGCTACACTGATTTCGTGCTTCCCGGCAGATTTGCGAGGCTGCCTGTGAGACAAAAATTTAACAAAAACTAAAACATTGTGGCGAGCAGCGTTCGGTGCGTTAGCTTTAGTTTTCGTATGAGCGCGGCTGGCGGGAGTTAAGGAATGCCTATCAAAATAAAAATCATGGCTTCAAAACCATCAAATGTGGCAGTGAAGGTGCGCCGACCGGCCTGGCAGCAATTTTTGAGCTATTAGTCAGGTCCGGTGAGCGTAGATACAGACGTACACCGTGAACGCCGGGCCGTTCATGCCTGGGCGTGTACATGCTCGGGATTTGTGTCGGCCTCAGCGTCGCGGACCAGCCTAAAGCCGCTAAGAAAGCGGTGGCTGTCAAAGCCGTCAGCAAACCAACCAAGAAGATCTCAAAGTGTATACAACCGGGGGATCGCCAGCTTGTTTTGCTGTCTGCAGTGACGGTCCAAAAAATGCTATTGCTTGCTTTGCGGTGCGCTGTTCGGGCTGATGGCCGGAGCGTTCGGAGTGCTTGTGCTTGAAGTGCTAGAAGTACTCGGTGTCGAAACCGGTGCCGGCGTAATACCTTTTTGTTTGAGTGCGGCGTTTATGAAGCTTTGGAAGCTGGCAACAGTATTGGTCGGCTGGATGTGTTGACCATCAAGGAAGAATGTCGGAGTCGCCATCTCTTCGCCGGTTTTGTTGAAGGCGGCGACGTCGGCCTCGATCAGGTTGTTGACCTTCTCGCTGGAGTAGTCAGCCTTAAATTTGGTCACATTAAGCCCGAGTTGCTGGGCATAGCTGTCGAAAATCGGCGTCGGGTCTGAGCTGTTCACCCAGGAATTCTGACCGGCGTAGAGTCCGTCGTGCATATCCCAGAACTTACCCTGGAGCGCAGCGGCTTCGGCGGCCCGCGCGGCGGCAAAGGCGTTCGGGTGCAGCTGAGTCAGCGGCAGATTGCGGAACTGGAACTGTATCTGGTTGGCATACATGGCGGCAACTTGTTTTACTATCGGGTAGTAGGCTCCGCAGTACGGGCATTCGTAGTCGCCGTATTCGACCAGCTTTACGCCGGTCTGGGCGTTTCCGGAAACATGATTGGTCGGTGCCGAGTGGCTATTCGGCGCAGCGGCCTTTTTATTATTCGTAATCCAAATTGCGCCTACCACAATAACTGCAATGACGCCTAAAACAGCCCAGAACTTCTTGTCCATCCTTTTACTCCATATCTAAATACAATTGCCAGTATATCACGCTAATTGCCGGTAAACCTGAAGCAATGCGTATTTGTTGGTTTCTGCTCAGATAATTTAACTACAATATAAATTACGCTGCCGTACAATGATATGCTGCATAATATGACGACGAGCGAGGAATTTGCCGGTGGTGATCACGTACAGCTGCATAATCCGACGCTGACTCGGCATGCGGAGTTACGCGACCGGTTGCTCACGGAAGGGCTCGGCGGGGTTCCGGGCGAGTATGTGCTGAGCGCATTAGACGAGGTGCAGGGCTGGAGCGCGCCCATAGACTCGCAGATTGTCGATTCTGATCTGTGGGACGGCATGACATCGCGGCTTGCCGAGTGGGAAGTGGAGTACCCGGACACGGTCATCTGGGATGAGGCTCGACGAATCCTAGCTACTCAGTTGTACGGCGCTGGCTACCTGCAACACTCCCTCGACCTTGTTTATGGAATGCATTCCCGGCATATAATGGCCGATACGTTTATCAGTCTCGCGGGCAACGACGAAGACGGAGTAATCAGTGATTTCGTGTATAGCAGCTTTTTTCGCAGAATTGACGGCCCGGACGCCCAATCGCAGCTGGTTGGATTTGTACAAGCCATCATTGATCTGATGGTGGACCGGGAAATAGATAGCGCGTTGATTGGCGTGTTTGAAGACACGCTTCGAAGACAGGTGCCCGGATATGATCCGCTGCAGGCTTGGGCCGACAGTCAAGCCGAGCTGAGCCCCGGCATCGACTGGAGCGTAATAGTCGCATACATTAAAAACGATAGTCTCTGGCAGGATGTGCCGGTCCATAACCGTCAGCTCGTTATGAAACAGGCTTTATATATGGTCGCGGCGCTCAAAGCAGAGCCGAACACCGAATTGGTTACCGGCGCGGTCGCGGCGCTGCAGGAGGAACAAATCAGATATCCGCAGGCCAAGGTATGGGATGAAGTACGCATAATGGCTGCAAATACGCTCATCGGGAACGGCTATCCGGCGTTCGCGCTGGACTTCGGGCGGACGATTAATGATTCGGAATATGCTCAGCAACTAGTCGGGGTTTTTATCGCCAATGACGCTGAGGAGGAGGGGCTGGAGCTGGCCTGTGTAGTGCCGGATCCGGTAATCATGACCGATACGCTGCTGTGGCGAGACTGGGGTGATTACGCGGGCACGAGGCGTCTCAGTGAGATCGTTCAGGATGACAGTTATCCGTTGCCGCGGCGGATAGTGGTCACTGAGAGGCTCCACGAGCTGATGGCCCGGAATGGCAATGCCGAACAGGTCGCCTTCTACGAGGCGTTGCTTACAGATTTGCGAGCCCGTGCCGCGAATGAGTCATAGAGTTTTTGCAATTCATTCGGATGAATCGTAAGATGGGTGCATGAATCAAATAACAAAAATGCAACAAACCTGCGATATCGAGCGGTAGTATGATTTCGTTTTTTCTGGCGATTATCCTGATACTGGTTGCGCTGACGGCTATCGCGCTCTACCGCACGTACTACGCGGTGCCGGTGCGTGAGCTGAAGCGTCGAGCGCGCGCCAATGATCCGCTGGCCAAAGTGCTGTACCGGGCGGTCGCGTACGGCGCGAGCCTCGGATTGATGCTGTGGACGGTCGTAGTGCTGGCACTGGTAGGTAGTTTCGTACTGCTCGAACACATCGTGCCGACTTTTTTGGCGTTCGTCGTTGAGGCTATTGCGGTTGGCGTGGGATACGCTTGGATTCCGGCGTCGGATCTCACTAAAGCCAGCGTACGTCTGGTCGTACTGCTGACACCGGCCGTCACCTCGCTGCTCGAGGCATTGCATCCGCTTCTCGACCGTGTGGTGAAGTTTGTCAGTCAGCGTCGGCAGTTTAGTGTGCACACTGGTTTGTATGAGCAGGACGACCTGCTTGGTTTGCTGGAAAAGCAAAAGGAACTAGCGGACAGCCGGATTCCGCACGCCAAGCTCGATCTGCTGATCCATGCGCTGACGTTTGGTGACAAGGAAGTATATGGTTGCATGGTACCGCGCCGAGAAGTCCGCAGCATTTCGGCGGACGAGGTAATTTCGCCCGTCGTCATCCGCGAACTGCACGACAGCGGCCTGTCGCGTTTTCCGGTCTTCGACGGTAAGCCCGACCACATCGTCGGCACGCTCTACTTGCGTGATCTTGTCACACTAAAGAAATCCGGCCAGGTCCGTGAAGTCATGGAACCCAATGTGTACTACGTGCACGAAGAATATCCGCTCGAGCAAGTGCTGCACGCCTTCCTGAAAACCAAACATCATCTGTTTATCGTGGTCAATAAGTTCGAAGAATACGTCGGCATCATCACGATCGAAGATATCATCGAGCAGATCTTAGGTGTAAAAATTGTCGACGAGTTCGATGCCTACGACGACATCCGCGCCGTCGCCGCCAACCACGCCAAACGCGAGCACAAGGAGCACCAAAAAGACGGCGAGGAGGTCATCAAAGGAACTTCGCCACCAAAAGCCGAAGCCGAATCGGCAGAAGAGCTCAGCCCCGAAGCGTAGGCTGCACAGGCGGCAGCCGGCCCGGTTGAGGAGTCATCCGGGCAACGTTTGCGGCATTGACTGATGCCGACTGACGCGTGAGCACGGATTGTGAATGTTAATCAGCAGCTAGCCGCCCGTCGCCGCGGTATCGTAAGCTTTTTTCTTCGATTGCCAGGGGTGGTATTATCTCCACATGGGTGATTTATATGGCAGTGGTAGCGAACTTCATGGTTCGAAAGGTTCCGTAGCGGCGGCTATACGGGAGCGCGACGAACAATTTATGCACGCCGGACAACCGGCAATACTGCTCGGCCGGGCGGCCATCAGGCTGGCCGAACGCGTCGAACAGATTTACCGTGACCCGGGTTTGTTATGGTCTATTGGACATAGAACGATACAGTCAATCGGGACGAAAGAGCGACCCGGTTTGTGGCCGCTACTGGCCATACGCTCGGAAGGCAGCCTTGACACGCCAATGGTGACCGACGGATATGCGGTGAGTATGGTTCGGCCCTTTACGCAATATACCCACCTCGCACTTACGCACTGTCTAGATAATCCTCCGGTTGATGGCAGCCCCGGGCCAGACTACCACATTGTCGTGAATCACGACGGGCCGAACGTAAAAAGCGTACATGTCAGAGGTTCGGATTTTGCTACTCTCGCGGCCCTGGCCGCACTGAGCCCTCAAGAGGCGGAGCGCCAATACCAGGTGGATTTAGTGACTGGTCCGCCCGCCTCCGAACAATCGCTGTTTGCCGACGCCCGCTTCCGGCGTGGTGTTCTACTACAGGTTATGCAGGGTTTACCTGTCAGCGTCCCGCCCGAGCTGTACATCCCGCCGCTCGGTATCGTCACGGAATGCATGGACGAAATCAGCGCTGGAATCTAAAAGTAAGGTGCTACAATAACAGCAATGAGTTTTGGCAAGGTGCAAGGAAATATGAATACCGGGTCGGCAGCCAGCAGCTGGCGCTGCTGCGTTGTGTAGCCGACCGCTCGAGCCGAAACGAAAAGCTTAAGTAAGGAAATTCTATGAGGAGTTTAAGCAGAGATTTAAAATCGCACGTCGGAGATAAGGTGGAGGTCGAGGGCTGGCTGCACAAAAAGCGGCTGCTCGGCGGTCTGACATTTATCAATGTGCGCGACCGCGGCGGCCTGACGCAAGTGGTCATCAAAGATAAAAACGAAGTCGAAAAATTGCGTGGCCTGCAAATCGGCACCGTGCTGCACGTCGAAGGCACGGTGGCCGATGAACCGCGCGCGCCAGGCGGGGTCGAGCTGCACGACGTGGCGCTTACCGTCATGGTGCCGGTCACCGAAGAACCGCCGATCGAAATAGATAAGCCGCTGAGCCATAAGCCGGACCATCTCGACACGCTGCTCGATTACCGCGTCCTGGGCCTGCGCAATTTGCAGGAATCAGCTATCTTCCGCATCCGCAGCGACCTGCTGCGCTACATTCGCGAGTATCTGTACAAGAACGATTTTGTCGAAATCAACACGCCGAAGCTGGTGGCCGGTGCGGCCGAGGGCGGGGCCGAGGTCTTTAAGCTCGATTACTTCGGTAAGGAAGCCACGCTCGCCCAGAGCCCGCAACTATACAAGCAGATCATGGTCGGCGTCTTCGAACGCGTGTTCGAAATCGCGCCGGCGTTCCGGGCCGAGCTGTCGGCCACGACCCGTCACGTCTCCGAAGTGACCATGCTCGATATCGAGATGGGGTTTATTAAGGATCACAACGATGTGCTCAACATGCTGCAGGGTTTGGTCTACGACGTGCTGACCCGAGCCTACAAAGAGCATGCCGTCGATTTGAAGAGTCTGCATGCGCCGGAGCTGGTCATTAAACCCGAGTTTCCTCGGTATTCGATGGCCGAAATCCACGACATGTTTAGCAAAGCTACCGGTAAAGACACGACCAAAGAACTTGACCTGACACCCGAGGAAGAAAAGTGGATTTGCGAATACACGAAAGACCACGACGGCTGCGAAGCCGTCTTCGCCACCGGCCTGCCGATTGAGAAAATGAAGTTCTACCACATGGCCGGCGATGACGGCAAAACGGCGCGATCGGCCGACCTGCTATTCCGCGGCGTCGAAATTTCCACCGTGCCGCAACGCGAACACCGGCACGAAAATCTGGTGGAGCAAATGAAAAAAGCCGGCATCGACCCGACCTCGCCCGGCTTCAGCCATTTCGTGACCGCCTTCAAGCACGGCCTGCCGCCGCACGGCGGCTGCGGGTTCGGCATTGACCGACTGACCGAAAAAGTCATCGGCCTGGGTAACATCAAAGAAGCCATCCTCTTTCCGCGCGACATTAACCGTTTAGTACCGTAGGCCATGGGCCAGGCATATATCTTTCGCGGGCCGCCGGCCGCCGGCAAAGGCACGCTGGTGTATCGGTTTGCGGAAAAGCTTGACGGCAAGGTTGCGTATCTGGACCTGGACGTCTTCCGCTGGGGATTTCACCTCATTGGCCGGCCAATCGAAGATGTCTCTGTATCCGAGCACCGTTTCGCCTTCGATAATCTTCTGGTACTGCTCGAGCGGTATTGCAAGCGGCAGGAATATACGTTGGTCGTGGATGGCTTATTTACATGGGATGACCAGACCAGCAGCGAAGGGAACGTCCAGGCAATCATCCGGATTTTAGACGGTAGCGGCTACGCCCACCGAAACATCCTGCTTACCGCAGCCAAAGAAGAACTTGAAGCCCGCAACCGCCAACGCGAGCACGCCGTGCCGTCGGTTGAATTCAACAAGCTATACCAAGGTGTCATGGGCAAAATCGGCCCAAATGAAATCACCGTCGACTCTACCGGCCAAACGCCTGACCAAACGCTTTTGGAAATCGAGCACGCCGCAGGCTAGACAATAGATTTTAATCAATTACCATGATTGTAACGCGGCAAAAACTGATTGGTAGCGGGTCAAGCGAAGGGGTGACGATCCCCCGTAAAGAACTTGCCAAGCTCGGTGCGAAGCGCGGCGACGATAAATGTATTAATACGGCTGGAGCTTCTTCAGACTATAAATAAGCAATGCGCCGAAGGCAAGCTGGAAGATGATCTGGCACTGTATGAGAAATCCGCGGGTCGGAATCAGGTAGACGGCGCAGGCGATGCCGGCAGCCAGCTCGACAATCATAAAAGCGAGTGCCGTCGGTTTGTAGCGTAGCCTGTTAACCAGCCAGATACTAAGCAGCAGCTGCAGGCTGAAGAGTGCCGACCCGGCGGCGATGTGCAGCCAGTTCATGACCGGGCCGGCTGCGTAAGGTGTCGCAACGATAACGGCAATGAGCCACGCAAAGATGATGAGGCCGTTTTTGAGCGGCTTGCATGCCGGTGTATTAATGTGCCGGCTCCCCAGCCAGCACAGGAGTGCCGAACCTAACAGCCCCAGCGTGTAAGGAATAACGCTGCGGGCATGAACGCCGAAGTAGCTGATGCCGTCGTTGCTCGCGAGCCCTGCCGGCTTCAGCAGTATTGCCGCAGTTAGTCCGGCATACAGACACGCTTGTCCCCAAATGATGAGCCCTAATGCTTGTGGTTGCATAATATTATTCTACGCCGGCACGCCTGGTCCGTATTGCTATGTAGTACAATCATGCTTATGGATAGCGTACCGCCGGAACCTCCAAGGCAACCAGAAGATTCCGGGCAACGCGCTGATATACAAGAAGTGTCCGATCAGACGCAAACTGCATCCGAACTGCCGGCTGCGCAACCGACTGGCAAAAGGAAATTGCGGATTGGCGCGGGCGCGGCGGTTGTTGCGGTACTGCTTGCTGCGGCTGGCTGGTGGCACTTCGGGCATCATAGGCTTATGGTGATGAATAGCACGACGCAGTCGTCGAGTTCGCAAACGACCAATCCGGTTGCGGCCAGCTCGGCCAAAGTCCAGGGTTTGCAGCTTGACACGAATAAAAATTACGGCAATAAATACGCTAACGGCATTTTGCCGGTAGGCGACGGCAAGTATACGAGCAGCGGTCCGAAAAAAGGTTATGTCTACGCCTGTACCGAATATGCACACAATTTGGCGGTTAGCGCGGGCGGCGCCGGCCGGCCGGGGCCGTGGTTTACTGACGACGATAAAGAATACAACGTCAACCAGAAGTTGCACGTCGAGGGCAACGTCATGTGGACCGCTGATTTCAGCAATTCGCTGAGCGGCAGCACGCGCACCATTGTGACGAACGACTTACCGAATCACCCGACCGGCATCTTCCCGATTATGGCCAGTGATCCGGCATACGCCTACGACAAAAACCCCAACAGTATTAAGGGGCAAACGTTCACGTATAAGCTATCGGCTGATCCAACCTATAATGCCAACCCGAATTGCGAGAGCGGAGAAGTGGGAATTATGCTGACCGGCGTGGCCTTGTTCAGCGCCCTTGACGCCGGCGGCCGCGATGCCGGTGCCTGGGAGGTGCAAGATGCTTGCGAGGGCCATCCGCAAAGCGACGGCATTTACCACTACCATACGCTCAGTAGTTGCATCAAAAATGTCAGCGTGCATACGGTTATCGGCTACGCGCTCGACGGCTTCCCGATTACCGGCCCCGACGTCGGTACGAATAATATCCTGACGACGGGCGACCTTGATGAATGCCACGGTATTGTCAGCCAAATCAATCTCAACGGCCAGAACGTGATCATGTACCACTATGTGATGACCCAGGATTACCCCTACTCTGTCAGCTGCTACCGCGGCACGCCCATATCGCCGCCGGGCCAGCAGGAACAGCCGCAAAACCAATTACAACAGGTGCGCACCGGACAGCCTTCCACTGCGCAGCAGCCTTCACAAGATCAACAAACGCCACCACCCGGGCAACAGCCGCCGCCTAAGCCAGGCCGCCCGCCGGTGCAGTAATTACCTTATAAGTTTTGACAAGTTCAAGTCATAGAGCAGCAGACGCTCATGGTTTGCGGGGGTAAAAAACTTACAATTGCATCATGGCGGAGAGATACACGGCCGATATGCATCCGGAATTATCCGGCCCCAACGGCACCTTATTACGCGGCGTTTCGCCTGACGATGCCGAGCAGTTTTACCGGCTGGTACACTTTGATCTGCGGCACTTTTTGCGTTGCGGCTTTCCGGCCGAGGAGTTTGCGAGCACGGAAGTTATAGAGCAGCGGTTACGGGAGGCCCGGACGCGTACTGCGGAGCAATGGCCGGGGGTTGAGCTGACGGATTGTGTTGACGGCATACCGGTCGGCAGCTTTGGCTACGGAGAAAGAAATGCGGACGATGTTGAGATTTGGGGGTGGGTCGGCAAAGAGCACGCCAGGCAAGGTCACGCAGTTGATGCCGTCCGGCTACTGACGCCGTTCCTGTTCAAGATTGGCTATACGTCAGTTTTCGCCCGTGCGAAAGTCGGAAACAAGGCATCCATGGGTACTTTGCGCCGATTGGGTTTTACTTGCTTCGGCTGGGAAGACGACCACCTGTTATTACGCGCTCCTAGCCCCAATTTGTGATTTGCTACAATGACTGGTATGGATAAGACGATTTTAATTACGGGTTCGAGCCGGGGGATCGGTCGGGCGATAGCGGTGTTGGCCGGCGAAAAAGGCTACCGGGTTGTCGTGCACGGCAGGACGTATTCGGCGGCTTTGCAGCAACTGCATAAGGAGCTGGAGGGATCGGTGCTGACGTTTTTTGACGTCGCGGACAAGGTTGAGACGCAGCAGGCAATCAAATCGGTGCTGGCCGAAGTCGGCACTATTGACGTGCTCGTCAATAATGTCGGCGTCGGCTATACCGGCTTCACAGATGTGGCCGAAATCGAGGACGACCAGGCGCTCGAAGAATACAGCGTGAACGTGCTCGGCACGCTGCACTGTATCCAATCAGTATTGCCGGCCATGCAAAAAGCCGGGCGGGGAAGCATCATAAATATCAGTTCCATCAAAGGCCACTTCGAACTGACGACGCTCAGCAGCTTGACATACGGTTCAACCAAAGCCGGCATCATTGCGCTGACCAAGGCGCTTGCCAAATCGTACGCCCCCATCCGATTCAGCAGCATTTCGCCGGGATATGTAGAGACCGACACCGCCGGAAGCTGGAGCTTGGACACCTTTGAGCGTATTAAGGGTGGTACGGTGCTGGGCCGCATTGCCCAGGTAGAAGAAATTGCGCCGCTCGCGCTTTTTCTGGCGTCCGACGAAGCGAGCTATATCACCGGTGCCGACTTCTTGGTCGACGGCGGCTACGCTATCAAGGGCAAGTAATCTACACTTCCTAAGACGAGCGGACTTGCACCGGCTGCGGCAAATGGTTATATTGAATGTATTATGACGGAGACGCTGGAAGCGGCAGGGCGCCTCGAATTGTTCGGGCCTGGCGACATGGTACTCAGACGGCTCGTAGTAGATGATACTGATTGGGTTTATGATGAAATTCAATCCAGCCGCTCAGAATTACTGGCGGCCGGCGAAAATCAAGTAGTCGAGGAATTCGCGACGCCCGAGCAAGGTTACCAAACGCTGCTGGCGACTCAGTCTAGAAACGCTGAGGTATCGCCAGGAATAGAGCTTGGTATCTGGGCGGCCCATAGGCCCAGAGGGGTGGTGGGTTTTACGTTGTTCCAAGGTGGTCTGGCGGATGTTTGGTACTGGGTCGGCACGGAGCACACGGGGCGGGGACTCGCCACCGGAGCTGTCCGGATAGTGCTGTCGCACCTGTCGACTTTGGGTCGTCTGGGCGCCATTGCGGGAGCGAGACTAGACAATGAATCTTCGACGAGAGTGCTTGTCAACAACGGATTTCAACCCATTGGCTGGAAAGAAAAATACAGAATTTATGGTAAGCCGCTCTCGCTGTCAGCAACCGTAGGCGCGGTTGCTGCACGAACCACGGCGTTAGTCGCATAAGCCGTTTGAGAAAATAGTTTACATAAAACATACGACCATTAGTTCGTGAGGTAAAATCTCCGTTTTCATACTCTTTGGCTCGAGTATAATGAGGCTTATGGACATTCCAGTGACCGACGGCCAAAAATCTGAGTCTGAAAATCCGGAAGAACGCAAAGTGCCGGAAGCTGACGTCGAGTACGGCGACGATATTTACGAGTCCGCCTCGCACGCCACGGTTGATCCTACCGATTACATGCCCGAGCTGAAGTCTAAGCGTAAGTGGCCGAAGGTTGTCGGCTGGACGCTGCTCGGTTTGGTGCTGGCGGCCGGGATCGGCGCCGGCGGTTACTGGGTGGTCAAACACAAAATGAACCGGAAGCCGGCGCAAACGGTGTTGCAGCAGGCGCCTGCCTCAGCGAACTCGTCGTCGAAAGCGGCGGCCGCCGGTTCAAATCCGGCAAGTACCGCCAACAATTCCCCGTCGAATTCGACCAAGCCGTACAACTCGAGCAACTTCAACCTAAGTTTCAACTATCCTGACGGTTGGACGGTTTCAGATACCGGCAACGGCAAACTGACGGTGACTTCGCCGACCATGCAACTGACCGCCGCCGATGGCTCATCGCAAACCGGCGAAGTCATCATGAGCATCCAAAAGCAGGCGGCAGCGGATTTGAGTATGTTCAAACAAGGAAGCGCGGTCGCGGTACTGGCGTCGCAGAAAGTCATGTATGCCAATCCGACAAGCACCCAGCGTGCCCAAACCTACCTGAGCTTTTTGCAGTACGCCGCCACGACGACCAAAGGCGGCCTCGACGGCGTATACGTCACCGGTGATCTCGGCTATGCCTACGCCCAGCAGGTTCCGGAAAGCGATATCACGAAAATCGATCCGCTCATTCGGGTAATGTTTGGCGGTTGTACGGTTTCCGGCAAAACCTGCAGCAGCACCTCGCCGCTGACCATCAGTTCGCAGATGTGGAGCAACAGCGATTTCTCCGGACCCATTGAGTCCATGCTCGAATCGCTGCAAATTCAATGATCTCTGCTATAACTAATAGGTTGTGGCAACGAATAAAATTCATCTGACGGGCAAGGGTGTCCTGGCGCTGGTAGCTACGGCAGCGGTGTACGGCATCATGGGAGTGGTGGCACGCTATCTCGGCAGCGGGCTCGGAGTGTTTGAGCAGTGGTATGTGCGGTACGGCGCGGCTTTCGTGATGGCGTCGCTCATATTCTACCGGCAGATTGCATGTGTTCCGCGTCATATGCGGGCAGGTGATCGCGGTCGGCCTGTATACGCTGGCGGCCGAGAAGACCAAGATCGGCATCGTAGCGTTTATGGGCGCGCTTCCGATCAGCTCGGTGCTTGGCGTTCTGCTGTTCCACGAAAAAATGTCATGGCAGCGCGGCCTGTTGATTATGCTGTCGTTTTTCGGCGCGGCCCTGGTTGTTTTGGACAATCCCGGCGACCTGGCGCACTTCGATGTGGGCGCTTTGCTGGCGCTGCTATCCGGCATTATCTTTTCGATTATGCTCGTGACGCGCCGCTGGCATAGTGACGCGCTCAATAACTACGAAATTACCGCGGCGGTCGTAGGGCTCGCCAGCCTCATGACGTATGGTTTAAGTGTAATTTTATACCATCGCTGGTTCATCCCGGCCGGGCACTGGACTGCCCAATTCACCACTATCGCCATCAGCGCGGGTTCTTTGAGTGTGGCCGTCAACTTCCTCGGTAATTACGGGTTCGAGCACGTCAGCGCGGTGATTGCCGGCAACATTTTGATGCTCGAGGAAGTCTTCGGTCCGCTGTTCGGTTGGATTTTTTACGGCGAGCTGCTGACGGGCCGCGACATTATCGGCGGCCTCATCATTTTGCTATCCGTCGTCGTCATGAACCGGCTTGCCCGCCGAGAGCACGAACCGGCTCAAATTCTGGCCCCGCCCGACTAGTTAAGTAGCTGCTATAATTTCCGCATGCGCGTTTTGGTTTTCGGAGCTAGTATTACCCAAGGTTACTGGGACACTGAAGGCGGTTGGGTCAATCGCCTTCGCAAGCATTACGATGAATTGCAAGTCAAAGATTTTTCCATAAGCCAACCCTCAATTTTCAATTTAGGGATATCCGCTGATACTTCTGAGGAGGTGCTGAACCGATTCGAGCATGAAGCACGAGCTCGGAGCCTCAAGCATCAGACGGTTGCGGTAATCTTCGCAATCGGCACCAACAACGCTGTCATAGAGTCGGGGGAACCCTGGTCGACCCCGGAGCAATACCGGGCAGATCTTGAAGCGTTGGTTGCTGCCGCCCGCAGATTTACGGATAAAATTATATTCGTTGGCTTGACGCCGTGCAATGAAGCTCGAACCATACCGGTTTCCTGGGGAGATTTCACATACACGAACGAAAGGTTATGGATGATGGAGCAAGCCATGCGGGAAGTCTGCGAAACACATTCATTGCCACACACTCCAGTATTTGAGACGTTTCAGGATGAGCAGAAAAAGCGGGATTTACTCCCTGACGGACTGCATCCGAACAATGCCGGGCACGAGCTGATCGCCTCTATTGTACTGCCAGAACTTGATAAGCTGCTCAAGGTCTAAAAACGATGGTCGCCAGTGAGGGTACGGACGTGCCGCTTCTCAGATTTCCGCTGTTGCACGGAAGCATCGGGTATTGGTGCAGAATCGTCGGGTTTGGATGGCTGTGAGGCGCGCGTAAGCCGAATTGCCGGTCGATTCGGATTGGCTTGGCCGCCAAAAACCGCAAACATTACCTCGGCGCCGTAGCGGGCGGGCGGGCTACGCAATCTCGTATCGACGAGCGACAGTATCGACGGATGTTTCCGGTAGTCCCGGTAAAAGTCGGTTTCGAGCTGCCGGGGTGATCCAATATATCGATCACCGTATTGCGCGGCGAGCGCTTCGTCTACCGGTGCCGGCTTGAACGGCGCGGCGAGTCGTAAAACCTGAAAGGCCAGTAGGTAGCCGGTCGTCTGTTCGCGGGCCGCCTGGTCGGATTCCGAGCTGACCGGTGAAGTTTGTGAGGCGATTGCCAGCTCCGGAATTCTAGCCACTAACAGCCGGCCATGCAAAGCCTGGAGTGCAATCGAATGGGCTGTCAAAAGCGGCCTGACGTCGTCCCTGAACGCCGGCCAGGGCGCTTCTGACGCTCTGAAGATATCGTCAATCGCTGCTTCGTCGAATCCGCGCGATACATCGGGAGCTTCTTGAGGCGCTGCACTCATATCTAATCTTAAAATGACTTACTTCTTAAAGTATAGCAAACTGCAAGAGCGGAGAAAATGCCGCCGCTCCGGCAGCCAGCGCATCAGCCTAAAGCCGGCGTATTCTCGAGCGATTGCCAGAGATACCAGCAGGCGACGGATTCATATGGGTGCCAATGGTTACGTCGGGCACGCCGTACTACCTGTTCGGGGGCTGGCGTTTCTTTTAGGCCGTAGAGTTTTTTAATGGCATTTCTGATACCGAGATCGCCGGGTGCCAGCACGTCGGCCCGGCCCATGCAGAACATCAAAAACATGTGCGCCGTCCACTCGCCGATGCCTTTTACGGCCGTCAGTTCGAGTGCAATTTCTTCATTGCTTAACTCGTTGAAACGATCAAACTTTAATGCGCCATCGAGTACGTGGCAGGCCAGGTCGCGGATGTAGGCGGCTTTGGGCCGGCTCAAGCCGATGGCACGAAATTCCTCGATAGATTTTTCCAGTATGACCCTAGGTTCCGGACTTTCGCTGCCGCACAGGTCCTGGAACCGTTTTTCGATTGCCGCGGCCGCTTTCACGCTCAGCTGTTGGCTGATGATGGCATCAATTAACTCCCAGTAATAGTTTTCGTGTGGCCTGATGGGGCACGGTCCGAACAGTGCGATGACCGGCGCCAATGACGGGTCGGCTTTTGCCAAATGCTCGGCTGCCCGGTGGGCCACGGTTTCATCCAGGACGCTAATCATACACTTATTGTAGGACACTAGCCGATCATTTTTGTACTAGTAGCGTATAAGGATTTTCTGCTAGACTGCTAGATACAGGAAATATAATGTCACACAAAGACGACGCCGAACCTGTCGAATCCGATAAAGCGGACGATGGGACGAACGAAAAAGAAAAAGATTCGGTTGAGTACGATACCGGGTTGGGTGACACCGAGCGCGTTATGCGTGACGGCGAACCGGCCGAACCGGGGAAGATCAAGCGGTTCTTCGCGGGCTACTGGCGTAAAAAGAAATGGACACTGCCGCTCACGTTCCTGAGTATCGTCGGCATTATTTCCGTCGTGCCGGCAACGCGTTATCCGCTGCTGGCCGCCGCCGGGGTAAAGCGCCAATTCGCTGTCGTGGTATGGGACAGCAAGACCGACACGCCGGTCAGCGGGGCGCGGGTAACACTCGACGGTACCACGCACGTGACCGATGACGTCGGCGGTGCCTTCTTTACGCTTAAGGTCGGTAGCGGCACGCTGACGGTCAGTAAGCAGTATTACCGTTCGTTTTCAGAGAACGTATTCGTTGGCGTAACCCACAAAAGCGCCAATGTGCGGGCCATTCATTTGATTGCAACCGGACGCCAGGTGCCGATTATTGTCGTGAACCAGATAAACGGCAAGCCGATCCAAAACGCAGAGATAAGCGTGCTCGACACCGAAGCTAAAACCGATCTGGCCGGCAAGGCGACCATCGTGTTGCCGACCGGTTCCGCCACACGATTGGCAGCCGTGACGGCAGGCGGCTATAACGATCTGTCTGCCGGCATTCAAGTCACCAGCCAGCCGGTGGCCGCCAACACATTCAAGCTCACACCGTCCGGTCGGGTGTACTTCCTTTCAAATCTGAGCGGCAACATTGACGTGGTGTCGACCAACCTGGACGGCACCGGTCGCCAGACCGTGCTCGCCGGAACCGGCAGCGAGGACCCGAACAACACAGTATTGCTGGCCTCGCGCGACTGGAAGTATCTGGCGCTGCTGAGTAAACGCGACGGCGGCCAAAATGCCAAGCTTTTCCTCATTAACACGAGCAATAATCAGGTTACGACCATTGCCGAGGACGCAGCAACGTTCACGCCGCTTGGTTGGAGCGGCCACTACTTCGTGTACCTGATTGACCGCACGGACGTGCAGGCTTGGCAACCAAACCAGTCGGCGCTTAAAAGTTATGATGCAGAGACGGGCGACACGGCGGTGCTTGACCAAACATCGGCGCAAGGTACGTCGGCGGATTATATATCACAATCTATCGGAACGAACTATGGGACGCAACCGGGAGTGTATCTTACCGGCAACAGCATACTATATTCCAAGCAGTGGAATGGACCGAATGGCACTGATTTATATGGCGGCAGTCTAAAGCTGTCCGGCATGCAGGATCAAATCATGAGCATATCACCGGATGGCAGCAATAAGCAGGTACTCAAAAGTATCAGTACGCCGGCCAACGGCGGTTACCTAAACTTATTCTCAGCCGCTAATAAGCCGGACGATATCTATTTCGAGGCGGAAACGTATAACAACGGTCTAAACGACGTATATTACGAATACCTGAACGGTGCGGTCACCCAGAGCAACACCATTACCAACGAAACTTTCACCCAGACGCAGCAAAACCATGCGACTTACTTGGAGTCACCGTCAGGCAGCCAGACGTTTTGGAGCGAGCAGCGCGACGGCAAGAACACACTGCTGGTCGGTGATGTCAATGGCGGCGGAAGCAATCAAGTCGCGAGCCCGAGCGATTATATCCCGTATGGCTGGTATACCGACGACTACCTTTTGGTTGAAAAGAACGGCAGCGAACTGTACGTTATGCCGGCCGGCGGCGGCTCGGCACTCAAAATCTCCGACTACTACAAACCATCTCAAAGTCTTTATGGTTACGGCGGCGGTTACGGTGGCCAGTAGTCATCAGGTCGCAGAAGCTCCGCTTTGATCTTGTATAATTTTCCATAATGGAAAATTGTGAGATAACCGAATTTCGGGATACGGTGTGGAAATTCTACTGTGAGCGCGGGAGGCACGATTTGCCGTGGCGTTTGCCGGAACCGGACGGTTCGTTTAACCCGTACAACATCCTGGTGAGCGAGATAATGCTGCAACAGACACAGGTCCGACGGGTGGTCCCGAAGTACCAAGAATTTCTGCATCGCTTTCCAAGTGTCGCAGCGTTGGCGAAGTCAAATCTTGGTGAGGTGTTGGCCGTATGGAGCGGCTTGGGCTACAACCGGCGCGCAATATTCCTTTTGAGCGCCGCCCAAAAAATCATGCATGAATTCGATGGCATATTTCCTTCCGAACGCCAGCAACTTGAAAGTCTGCCAGGCATCGGCCCGAATACGGCCGGAGCTATAATGGCCTATGCCTATGATCAACCGGTGGTATTTATAGAAACCAACATCCGCACCGTGTTCATCCATCATTTCTTCAAAGACCAAACCGACATTCCCGACAAAGACATCCTGGGGTTCGTAGCAGCATCGTTCCCGGGTGTTGCGGAAAAAGAGCGGGAGCGGTTAGCGCAACACAGCGGCTCAGATGTCTTCCGAGCGCGACGAAAAGAAAAATCGTCAGGTCTGTCTCGCGCGTGGTACTGGGCCTTAATGGATTATGGCAGCTTTCTCAAGCTGACCGTCGGCAATTTGAACCGGGCCAGCAAAACTTACGCCAGGCAATCAAAGTTTGCCGGATCACGGCGCCAACTGCGCGGCCGTATTATCCGTGAGCTGCTTGCTCGCCCGCAGTCTAAGGTCGAACTGGACGCTGAAGCTGGTGATGCGCGGCTGGACGACGTACTGGCGGATTTGGTGCGTGAAGGCATGGTGCATATTAGGAGTGACGATACCTTCGCGCTTTCCGCCTAAAGTGGAGTCATGCTAGAATGTAACATAAGCATAAACAGCTAAGATAAAAAGGAAAATTCGTATGGAAGAATCCAACAAGCCAGATCCGCAGCCAGCCGGGACAAACGCCGATCAGCCGGCCGGCGATAACCCTGCTCCGCAATCGGGCGAACAGTCTTCGCCAGTTCCCGAAACGCCCGCGGCTCCGCAGCCGGCGGGTCCGGTAGCTGCGGAACCGGTTACCGAATCAGCACCGGCGGCCGATCCCGCCGCCACACCAACACCGGCTCCGACACCCGCACCGGTACCGGTCGATCCGGCAGCCCCCACGATTCCGGCGGCTACGCCCGCACCGGTCAGCCAGCCACCCGCTATCAAGCCGCCGCACAATGCATCATCGAAGGTCATTATGCTGGCCGTGGTGATCGTGGTGGTACTGATCATCGTTGCGATCCTGGCATTCATGAAAAAGTAAAAGCATAGCCACTTTTATTGTGACTGCTTTGTTTGTATAATATCGGCCTAAGTATGAAGGTATTGAACTCATTACTGGATGAGGCGGTGATTGCCGCCCTCAAAAGCGGCGGTGTTGGCGTGCTGCCGACGGATACCGTCTACGGGCTGGTATGTTCGGCAGCTAATCCGGAAGCGACCAAGCGTTTGTATGCGCTCAAGCACCGCGAGCACAAGCCGGGTACGGTGGTGGCGGCAAGCATCGACCAGCTGGTTGGCTTGGGTGTAAAGCGGCGCTATCTGAAGGCGGTCGAGCGCTTTTGGCCGGGGGCAGTCAGCGTGGAAACGCCGCACCAGATTGAATATTTGCATCAGGGTACGGGCCGCCAGGCTTTCCGTATTCCGGCTGACGACACGCTGCTCAAGCTGCTCGAGCAAACCGGACCGCTGCTCACGAGCAGCGCCAACCGGCCGGGTAGGCCGACGGCTACAACGGTCCAGGAAGCGCAGGCATACTTCGGTGAACAGGTTGACTTCTATGCCGATGGCGGCGATCTATCGGGCCGCCCACCGTCCACCATTATCCGGGTAATTGACGATGCAATCGATATTATCCGCCAGGGCGCCGTCAAAATCGACTAACTTTTCATGTCGTCATCGTCTGATTGCGGAATTTGGCAGATGTCCGGATGAGGCTATAATGCTTAGGAGTAAGAAGCAGCAAGGAAAACATGGCAGAAACGTATCCTGGGCATAGTTCTGAATTTGGTTCCGACAGCGGGAAAAAGGGGTCGGGTAGCGGCAGCTACCGGCCGATTATACAGAAGGTGGGCGGTGACACGCCGTTCCGGTTCGGCGATGGCCCGCACCCGCGCCCGCTCGGCGAAGCGATCAAATCGGAACAGGAACACAAGACAGGACTATCGGCCACCGAACTGCACTCCCGGGCTGCGGCAACGGCGGCCGAGCAGGTGCTGAGGCATGAGGCCGTGCGCCGGCACGAGGAAGAACGTGATGACTCAAGTGATGATGGGAGTGAAGCTGGTGGCAAGAAAACCACCGAAGTCAAGCCAAAGAATTATCGCGGGGACCCGAAAAAAGACCGGGTAGGCAGTATCAGCCCTGACGGGCAAACGCTTATCGAAAGCTCACAGTGGCTGAAAGACGTCGGAGTGACCGATGCCGGCGAAAAAGCGGGTGATCGTACGATCGAGCAAGAACGCGGAGCGGCTGAGACCGAGCCGGGCACATCTGGTGCGTCGAACGAGGTTTCGGAAGATGCGGCCATTGAACTGCCCGAAGCCGAAACGTCGCCAGGAGAAGCTTCCGACGCCGAATCGCTTCGGTCCCAGCTCGAAGCTGCACTGGTTGAAGAAGCACGCAACGAGGCAGAGGCGTTAAGCGAGCCGATCGGACCGCCGGCCGAGCAAAATCCGCACCAGCTCCCGGAAACCGAAACGGCCTTTGCTGACATTGCGGCCGCGCCCGAAATGGCCGACTTGGCCGATATGCAGTTGCCCGAGGCAACCGGCGTGCTCGAGGACGGAGCCGAGCCGGAAAGTTTCACCGATTGGGTGCAGCGCGAACACCCGGAGCTGAGCGTGCCGGAACTGGCGGCAACGGATGATGGTTTTAATGACATTGTACGGCACAACTTCGGCGAGGACGTTGATGGCGGCCCGACGCGCTTTTATGAGCGGGAGCCGGGTGAACCGCCGGATGACGCGAGCGGCGGCGCTAACAAACCGCCCAATCCGCCGACTGCGAACGGCGGCAATTGGCATAATGGTCCGAATTGGTCGCCCAACTTCGGCAATGCCGGTAACGCCAACAATGCATCGAATCCGAACTTTCCCAATAATCCGTGGGCGACCGCGGGCAATCTGCTCAATCCGGCGACACTCGCCGGTGTGAGCGCGCTGGAAGCGCGGCAACGGCTTGATTCGCTCAGACACACCGCACGCGAAATGGGGCTGGCCGGCGCGATTGGCGTACTCGGACTCGGGCTGGTCGCCGATCACCTGTGGGCGCGCCATCGGTTCAAGAAAGACAAGAAAGCCATAAAAGCGCTCAATAAAAACCTGCAGCAAACCAATAAGAGCTTAGAACGGGAGCGCCAGGCACGCCTGGAGACTCAGCACCAACTGGACCACTTACACAACACGCCTGAGGTTGCCGACCGTCCGGTGCACCAGGCGGTCGCACATAAAACGGCTGAGCGGACAGTCAAGATGGTCGAGCATAGTCCGGCAGCAGCAGAAAAGACGGTAGGAATCGGACTGATCAGCGGCACGGCCGCCGCCGAACTGGCTGCCCGGGCGGGGGCAATGCACGAGCAGGTACGCAGTTTAAGCAATGAGGAGCTAGCGCATCGGCTCAAACACAGCCGTGAACTCGGCCGCGCCATCAAACGCAACCCCGAACTGCGGGACGAGGGGCTGGTCGGCACTGGTACAGCAGGTGAAGTTACCGAACTGCAGCGGGAAATGCGCCATGAACGCTTGCCGGATCAGGCAGCGGATGCCGACTATCAGCTTCGCCCGGGTACCGGCGGGGGCAACACATCGCAAGATATAGTGACAACGCCGAGCCTGCCGCAGCCGACAGATGCGGCGCAGGCACAGGCGCCCGCGCCACGGTTTGTCCAGCCGGTTCCACCACAGAAAAAACCTGCTTTGCAATCCCAGCTCAAAAATCCCTGGACCTGGGCGACTATCGCCGTCATCCTGGCGATCGCCGTCATCGCCACTTAATTTACGTCGAATTCCATGATGAGCGGCAGATGGTCGGATTCCAGCGATTCGCCTTCGCTGAATGCATGCACCGCAATGCCGTCGGAAATACTGATGTGGTCGCACGCCACGCCCTTGACCTTGCCGAGCTCGCTCAGTGTTGACTGAAGATGATACTCCTGAGTGAGATCACGCAGCAATGCCCGGATCGGCTGCATGGCCGGACTTTCCGGTACGACGTTCAGGTCACCTACGAACACCAGCGGCCGGGGGAAGCCTTAATGACCTTCGAGACCTGCTCCATTTTTCGCACCGAGATTTCCGAACCCATCCGGTCTGGTTCCCAGTAACCGTGGTGATTGATGAGACAGAACGATTTGCCGCCGCCGACATCGACCACGACGCGCTGCAGATTGTACGGCTGCAATTGCCCTTCGCATGCCGCGAATTCGGCGGCTGATTGGATTATGCGGAACTGTGCGTTGGTATATATCGTCTGCGAATCGGTTAACGGAAAACGGCTGAGCAGGGCGTTGCCGTACCGGACTTTTTGGTCAAAGACCGTTAGCCCGAAGCTAGGGGAAAAATAGGCGTGATAGCCGGGGAGCAGCGCACAAATCGCCTCGAAGCTGCCGAAGAAATCGTGCGTCATAGTGTGGATTTCGCTACTGTACACTTCCTGCATGCACAAAAAGTCCGGCCGCTCCTGCTCAAGGAACTTCAGTACTTGCCGCAGTAACCGGCCCTGCCAGATGTTCAGCTGGATTAATTTCATGCCGTGAATTCCTTCCGTAGCCATTCGTCAAGGGAATTGCCGCCGCCGCCAGCTATGCCGACCACCAGGTCGCCTTTGGCAAGGTGTGCCACGATGGTTCGCTTGAGGCTGCTGTCGCGGTCGGCCGGCACGGCAAGACTCGGATCACTCAAGCGGGCGATGAGTTCCTCGGGCGGAATAACGCGCATATCAGGGTCTTCTCGCGCCAGGTAGCTCGGCAGCCAATAGACTTGCGCCGCACCGGCGAAGCAATCCTTGTAATCGTTTATCATATAATGCTGCCGACGGTTGGTGAGCGGTTCGTACACGACTACTACGGCCTGGTTCTTGACCGCCGCCGTTTCCAGCGCCACGCTCATGGCGCCCCGGATTTTTTCGGGCGTGTGCGCGTAGTCGCTGTACAGGTTCGGGATAATCTGCTCCATGCGCCGCTGCGTGCCAGGAAAGTTGTCTATTAGTGTTTCCAGATCTTCAAACGGTTTGCCGGTAAGTTTATGTAGTGCCCGTACGACCAGCCAGGCATCGAGGCGGTTATAGCGGCCGGCTAGTTTCAGATGTCCAATCCGCGGGTCATCGCTCGACAGTACCAGAAGGTGCGGGACGGCTTCGAGCCCGAGGTAGCTATTATCTTCTTGCCATAATATCGTTTTCGAACTTTGCGATATAAACTCCCGGAAAGCTTGCTGGTAATCTTCGCGCGTCGGAAAAATTTCGTGGTGGTCGTATGACACGCCGCTGATAATGCTTAAATACGGCTCGAACGACAGAAAGTTACGGTCAAATTCATCGGCCTCGTACACGAAATACTCACTGTCCGGCTCGTAGTGCCCCATGTCGCCGAAGCTGATTTTGGCGCCGACCGAATAACTCACCGGAAGACCGAGCTGTTTGAACAGCCAAATCGCCATCGCGGTCGTGGTGGTCTTGCCGTGCGTACCGGCGATAGCGATGAGTTTCAGATTTTTCTCCTGCAGTATCAGGTTGAGCAGTTCGTCGCGCTTGCTCATCTTAATGCCGTGTTCGCGGCAAAAGGTGAACTCCGGCGCGTCCGGGTTTTCGATGGCGACCGACGAAGAATACACGTACCAATCGATAGGATGCGCGGCGTGGACTTTGGCGATGGCCTCGTATGTTTGACTGATATGAATCGCGTCCAGGGCATGCTTCTTCAGGTACTGAATATACTGCGAATCCTGCTTGTCCGACCCGGAAACGTCGTATCCGGCCTGCCGGGCAATCATGGCCAGCGGTCCGATGGCGGTACCGCCAATGCCGGAGAAGAAAATGTGCATGTACTTTAGTATCCTGTATCGGCCGGGAACAATCAACCGGGCCGGGCTTGCGCTCAAGCGCTTATTTATATGTAATACTAGTTTTAACAATGTAATGAAGTCGGGAGTAAAGGAATCGGTATGGCAGGGAAATTGATTGAATCGCAACTTGGGCTGGTGGTTCAAGTGCCACCGGAGTTACCCGGCGGCGTGACTGACTATTCCGATTGGGCTTATGGCCCTGACTATGGCTATGGGGATCTCGAGGACGTAACCGGCTTCGTGGCTGACCGGAGCGTAACCACGGAGCAATCTGTCGGCTGGTACGGCCATGAGCTTGGGCGTCATGACAGCGTTTTTATCTATGACCATACTATTGATGGCGATCTCGATGTGCAGGTAGGCCGTTTCGCACAAGTCCTGAGGGATGCTGATGTAAGTGCAGTAGTATTGCACCCGGGCCTCAATGAGGGCACGCGACCTTACATGGAAGCGCTATTGCAGGAGGGTGTCGAAGTGGTGGCAGCCGCGGATATGACTGCAGAAACGCGGCTGCTTAGTGCCGGGGCAGCGTGGGATAGATTCTTCCGTGAAGCCGTAGAACTCGGGGTGAGTGATTTTAAGGTACCAGGTGATGATACGCGACATCTCGGGCAGTGGTGTGCGTGGCTCGACGAGGTTCGAGGTGTCGGCGGTTATACGCTTTACGCGGCATGCCCACGAAGAGGTGACCTTGACCTAACCTTGCAAACCGCGACAAACCTGCAGGTAATCGTTCCGCCAGGGCTGACCAAGCTTGACCGGCAGGAAGGCGCAACGCTGCCGTTAAGCTTCGGCTATGCCGTGGTTGCAATCAGCCGTGACCGGACTTCGGCGCGACTGACAGGGCGGGAGTAAGCATGGCCGGAAGTGCGTTGCGGGGTTTACTATCGACGGCTTCGATGCGGAAAGGATACCCGGTCATTGAACATCGTATATGCAGTGATATTAATTTTGGTAACGGAGGTCGTAATGGCAGGTAAGGGTGAACAGGTGAGACATAACGTGATAGTTCCCGGCACGGTCGGGACGCTGGATCTGCAGGACTACTTACATGGATTTCGGCCAGGTGAGTGCCCCGATGGGTTTAGGATTAGCGCGGCGCTGGCGATGCAATACGGCCTTGCCCGTACCGTGGGCATGATAAAAGACCAAACTGGTGAGGGCACCAAAGTTTATCTCGACCATCGGATAGATAGTCTGGGAAGTGTGGCATTGGTCGCGGAGTTAGCGCCGGCCGTCAAGGCTGGCGCCGTCGACGGGGTCATGCTGTATCCATTCAACGGACGGGTGGCCACGGCGCACCTGCAACAATTGATGGATGCGGGCGTCGGCATAATTGTCGGCAGCCCCAAAGGGCAGGGCAAGAGCGTCAGATATGGCGCAGGTGGGCTTGTCGATATCACCTGGGAAGAAACTTTTAACGCTCCAATCGAGGCAGGCGTGCGTCAGTTTGCCGTACCAAGCGACGATGGTCCGCTCGTCAACCGATGGCACAGTTATTTTGATGTTGCTGTCGGTGCCGGAAACTACAGTGTATATATGGAAGGCGTGACCGATAGGACACTTGGTATGAGAGACTTGTTCGCGGCGGCGGGCGAGAACGTAAACGTTGTCATCGGTTCGGAGCCGTACGAGCCGGGCCTGTCGGGCGGCTATATTGTCGGTCAAACCGTCAGCCTCGCCCGGCGTGAGCTGGAGATGAGCTCCGGCCGATAATCCGTATCTTTGGCGCGGTTTCCGCTATAATCATTAGCAACATGAACAAGCGGCGCTTGCATCATTTATGGACGGAAATTCGCGGTGTTCGGCCGTGGTATTTCCTGATGTTGGCGCTGGTGAGCGGCGTGATTTGCATCTTCGCCTTACGTTCCAATAACGAGCACATGATTAAGCTCCGGGACGCAGTCTACACGGCCGACAAAAACAACGGCAACGTGCAACAAGCGCTGCAAAATTTGCGTGATTATGTGTATTCACACATGAATACCGACCTCGCCGCCGGTCCGAATGCTGTCCACCCGCCAATACAGCTCAAATATACCTACGACCGTTACGTAAATGCCCAGAATGAGCAGGTGCAAGCGGTGAATTCGCATTTGTATACCGATGCTCAGAGTTATTGCCAGCAGCTGATACCGACCGGTTTCTCAGGACGCTATCGGGAGGCATGTATCAATCAGTATGTTACGACACATGGCGCCAAACCGGTCAGCGTGCCGAAAAATCTCTATGAATTCGACTTTGTCTCGTCAAAATGGTCGCCGGATCTGGCCGGCTGGAGCATGGTGTCGACTGCCTTGTTTCTGCTGCTGGCACTGGCGTTCTGGGTGGCCGACGGGTTCATAAAACGCGACCTGAAACGGCACGCTTAAGGAAGCTATTTCAGCTGCCTGCCACGGCTCCGTAAGGCAGCACGCAATGAGATTCATAGTGGCCGGGAATAAATTATCCGGGATGGTATCTTTGTCGGACCACGCCCAGCGAACCCAGCCTTCAGGAATTCGGGCTTAACACCAAATTCTGGTGTCTACTCTAATCTGTTTTTCTAGAGAAGAAACTCCAGAGGATCGTAATTATTCGTTGTTTTGAGGCTCCACGGTGGGGTATGAGCTTGTCTTTCCAGACGCCGAATCTTCCGTCTAATGGGCTCGTTGTGTTGGCTACTCGTATGCCACTTTCCTGTATGTAATCGGCTTGGTAGGTGAACAGATATGGTAGGTTGCGACACAAGGAAAAATAAGCTCTTCTGGTACGCTCATGGGCATATCTTTTGGTGACCGGATCACGCTCCTTGAGCCATGCCCCATGTTTCTTGTACCAACCAGCGAGTGCATCCTCAAACGTTAGTTCGTCTGTCCGAGCGAGCGTTAAGGCAAGCGCTCGTAACTCAATATTTTGCGTCAGTCGTGGCTTCTTGGTCAGACATTGAGTGATGGTCATAAGCTGGTGAAACTGGCAATGCTGGACCGGTATGCCTTTGCCCTCCAGCATAGTCCGTACGCCTCGTCTGCCGTCAATGGTGACCGCCAGGATACTGTAGCCCATTGCTTCAATCGTATCTGTTGCAACCTCATAATCTACGGTGCGTTCTGTCCCGTCTACCGTGGCGTAATACAGCACCGTATTCTCACCAAGCGTCGCCACTGCATATGGGTCAATAACAACCAGGAGGCCCCAGTCCCCAAAGTAGGTAACATCCATTATGACGGCTACGGTACGCGGTTTCTGGATGATGCGTGGCGGGCTGTAGCCATTGAGTTGAGCGCGGATGCAACCGGTACTTTTCCGGTATTCTTTAGCCAAGCTGTTCACGGTACGACCGTCAAAGGCATACTGGTGCCATAGGGTAGCTCGCTTACGGCCAGGGCGGCCTTTACTGCTCCATGACCGACGGCAGGTACGACAGACGTAGCGCTGTAGACCGTTCCTCACACCGTTTTTCTTTACGTTGGTACAATAGCAAGACGGACAGCTCTTTCGAGTCATCTTCGTTACTCCTTGTTTAGTTGGTACTTACAAGAATAACGAAAACAATGACAAAGAAATCTGTCCGTCTTAAAGCGCTAGCAGCAACCAGTTTTTGTTATTAAGCCGGAATTCGCACCTTTGGCTCGCCGAAAATCTAGGCAACCATACCAACACCGTTATAGCGCCACCCAGCGCGTATTTGCGACCTTATGACCCGCCTGTGACTTCACGGAGGCAAATGTCCCGCCGGGAACGCCATATACTGATGCATGGGTCACATTGAAATGTCACGTGGTCATAAAAATACGGCCGCCTGTCCGGCGACCGTATCGATGTAGTTTAGGTTTTTGTTAGGGCTTGGTAGTGCTGTTTTTGCTCATAGCCGGAGCAGCAGAGCTGGTACCAGTGCCGGTGGAAGCGTTTGTGCCCGTACCACTGGATCCCTGCGTACTAGTGCTCGACTGGCTAGCGCTACCGTTAGCCGATGACTGTGAGCAGTTCTGACCGTTCGGGTTCTGCTGGTACCACTGGTTGATCTTTTGGGTAACTTGGCCGGTCGGCTTCAAGTTCTCCCAGAAGTACAACTGGCTATTGTTGATGATCATCTGATCTTCCGGCCCGTGGAGCTCACAACCAAGCTTGACCAGTGTGTAGTTGTTCGATGAAGTTGATGAAGTGTTACCCGAGGCTTGGTTCTGAATATAGAACACGTTCGTCAGGTCAACGTACTGGTTGTTTATGGCTTTAATGTGCCCGAAGTATACCTGGCCGCCGGTCGTACCATTTACATTAATGAATACTGCCTGGTAATCATTCTTGTTGATGTATTTACTCGGATTGTTGCCGCCCCATGCGAACATAACAATCAGTGCTATTACCAATGCGGCGACTAGAACAGCCAATGAGACACTGGCTATACTGCTCCACCTACCGCCCACCCGGCTTGATCGTTCGTGTCGCCGCGGCGGTTCAGCGTTAGATACTCCGCCTGCACTCACCGGATGTACGCCGCCATTAGGAGCTGCAGTTCGAGCTTGTTGTGAACGGTTCACAAAATCCATATATTCCCTACCCTCAAATTTTATTTAAGTTTATGGCTTTCAGTGTAATACATAAGCATTGTCACTTGCAACCGATTTTTACTTCAGCTAAAACGCAGATAACTAGAGTCCCGAAGTAATACCAGGTATCTGCGCGCAAGAGCATTCGATAAACCACGCCGGTAATTACGGAAGGCTAACGCGTTACAACAAGCTTTTGCTTAAAATCGTTCCCTTGGGTTGACAAACAAAATACCGACAGAGTATGTTAGGGGTACCATTACTAATCGTAAGAGAGGGGAACTTAAAGCAATGGCATACCAGCACACAAATTCAAAAGGTGTTACCTATTACCTGAATTCAAAAGAGGTTACGCTTCGTGGGGGTAAAAAGCAGACCATTTACTATTTCAGCAAGGACCAGCGCCCGGAAGGTTGTGATTTGCCTGATGGTTTTGTAGTCAATGAAAACCCGCGCAATGGTTTCCTGACAGTCAAACGCAAGTAAGCTGCGCAGCGCATATAAACAAAGAGAACGCCCGGGCAACCGAGCGTTCTTTCACTAATGAGCCGCTTTGTTATACTGAATAAATATGTCCAATCACATTCTCGAAGTAAAAAACCTCAGTAAGTCCTACGAGGGCAAGAAGGCCGTCGATGGTATTAGCTTTAGCGTGGAGAAGGGCGAGATTTTCGGCATATTGGGCCCCAACGGAGCGGGCAAGACCACGACGCTTGAGATGATTGAGGCCCTGCGCACAATCGACGGCGGCTCAGCCATGATTGACGGCGTGGATGTCGCGGAGAATCCGTACAAGATCCGCGCCATAATCGGGGTGCAGCCGCAGACGCCGGGTTTTCAGGACAAGACCAAGCTCACCGAGCTCATCCAAATGTTCGCCGCGGCGTATGGCGGGCGCGTCAATCCTAAAAGATTCTTAGACGAGGTAAATCTCGGTGACAAGGCCGATAGCTACGTCGAGAACCTGTCGGGCGGTCAGAGGCAGCGCTTCAGTATCGTGGCGGCACTGGTGCACAATCCCAAAATATTCTTCCTGGACGAACCGACCACCGGTCTCGACCCGCAGGCGCGCCGTAATTTGTGGGAGCTGGTACAGCATGTCCGAAGTCGCGGTATCAGTGTCATTCTTACGACGCATTATATGGACGAAGCCGAGATTTTGTGCGACCGGGTGGCGATTATGGACCGGGGGAAGATCGTCAAACTTGATACGCCGCAGAATCTGATCAAAGATCTTCTGGCTAAGGGTTTCAGAAAGAGGCAGCATGTGGAGCAGGCTGACCTTGAAGATGTTTTCATTGACCTAACGGGCAAGGAGTTGCGCGGATGAACGGCAACACGTTATTGTACGTAATCATTGCGCTGGTCGTGCTGCGGATCGGCTGGCGGCAGGTGAGTAAGAAACGAAAAGCCGGCGACGGCAAAAGTTCATACCGCCACAAAAAGCCCCTCAAGCCCTGGCAGCGCAAATTCTATACCGTCTGGGTGTTTTACATCGTCAATATACGCCGGCTATTCCGCGACCGGCTGGCCCTGTTTTTTACCTTTTTGTTCCCGCTCATTTTCCTGTTTGTCTTCGGCGGCATCTTCGGCCACAATAGCGGAACGACGTTCCATGTAGCGATCATCAATGAGTCGCAGACGCCGTTTGCCAACCAGTTCGTTGCTCAGGCCGAGAAGCAAAAGGCGCTGAAAATAGATCAGACGGTCACGAATTTCCAGCAGGCCAACGAAAAAATGGGCCGCGGCGAGCTGGATGCAACAATCGAACTGCCGCCGGACTTTGGCCAAAACTCCCTGATTGCCACGCCTGGTGTCAGTAAGCCGGCGCTCGGCGGTTTTTCGTACAGCGGTCCGTCCGGCCAATCGATCGTACATTACACTCAGAACAATCAAGAGGCGGCTCAGACACTGACCTCGGTACTCCAGGCAGAATTCCAAAGTATCAATGCGCGGTTCGTGAAAAACACGACGCCGTTTACCGTGGTATCCAAGCAAACCAACGAACACAGCTTATCGACATTTGACTACACCTTTACGGGCTTGCTCGGATTCACCATCCTCGGGGCTGGCGTTTTTGGCCCGATGAACGTCTTCCCGGAGCTAAAGAAAATGGGCATTTTGCGCCGCTTGCACACCACGCCGCTGCGCGTTTGGCAGTACTTTCTGGCCAACATGTTCGGTAACGCCGTGACCGGGCTCATGTCGATAGCGGTGATGTTTATCGTGGCAATCCTGGTATTCCACCTAAAAGTGGTCGGCAATTATATTGAGCTGGCACTATTCCTGGCATTCGGCATTATTGAGATACTGGGCATCGGTTTGTCGCTCGGCGGCTGGGCGAAGAATGAACGGCAAGTCGCCCCGCTCGGCAACATAATCGTCCTCCCGATGATGTTTTTAACCGGTGTGTTTTTCCCGCGTTTTTTGATGCCGCAGTGGCTGCAAAACGTCACCACCTACATGCCGCTGACGCCGGTGATCGACGGTGCCCGTTTGATCGCGACTGAAGGCAAAAGTCTCCTCGATCTCGGCCCGCAACTCGGCCTCATGGCAGTTTGGACGGTCATCATCTATATTATCGCCTTCCGCGTTTTCCGCTGGGAATAGGTTGTCCGCGACCTGCGAACACGTCAACAAGTGAACAGGCTCGGGTCGTGTCATTGACGGGTGGCGCCTGGAACGCGTTCTTTAAGTTCAAGTTGCAATATTGTGTAATGTAAGTATGCACGCCCCGGTGACTAAAGATCGCGCGGAAGAGTTACAGCTTGATACCGAACGCCTGCTGTGCGAAACGCCGGGAGTTACCGAGTCGCGCATCGGCAGCCTCTACTCTTCGGCAATCCGGTTTGGTTACATTAACCCGGTCATCGGCCGTACGGCGTATATTCGGTGGTGCGCTCAAGCACCTGACGCAGTACAACGCCTCAATACGCATCAGACACAGCTCATAGATGGCAATATGGCCGTCAACCCGGATGAGTGGATGACTATAGGGGATGCTATGCTAAGCTAAAACTTATGTATAAGCTCGTACTGCAATTTGTAATTTCCGGGGCGGTAGTCGTGGCTGCCACTGCGCTGGCCGAACGGCTCGGGCAGAAATGGGCCGGTCTGTTGGTGGCGCTTCCGCTTTGGACGCTGCTGACGTACATCTTTTTGTCGGTCAACCATCCGGCCGCGAATTACCGGGGATATCTGACGGCCGCCGTTGTGTTTATGATTCCGGCCGCCGTATTTATCTTGTGCCTCTTGGCACTATCCGGCCGGGCGGCGCTTTGGGCAAGTCTAACGGCGAGCTTTGCTGCTTATGTGGTGGTCGCTTATGCGGTGAGCCGAACCGTCTAACGTTCTCGGTACTTTACAAGAAGGCCGCGGAACGCTATCGTAAATTCAAATGACGACGTCCGGAAATCAGAGCGAGGGAGATGATCCGTTTCAAGCAGCCTGGCAGGACCCGAAAAAGGCCCATGCTTTGTACGTGGATAACAAATTCGGCCTGATGGTAATTCCGAATGCCAAACCGGTCGTTGAGCATCACCTGCTCGTCGTTACACGCGAGCCGGTTGCGTACGAAGATTTGCCCATGCTGCGCCGCCACCTCATGAATGAACTCGTCGATATTACCAGTGAGCACATTATGAAGCGGCTGCGTCCGGCCAGAAAGGTCGGTGTTTGTTTGTGGGGGAACCAGGTCAAGACGGCCCATAAGCACGTGTTTCCGCGCATCAGTAAGGCCGACGGCGCCGCCTTTTTCGATGAGAACCTGGCGTGGGCGAGCGATCAGCAACTTGAAGCTACACGTGAGCTGCTTGCGTTCTCGCAGACCTTGCAGCAAGCTGCCCGCAAACGGCTGGGAGTGATAGCACGCTGCTTTAGCGCTTAGTACTCGATTTTTTAATCCGTTCTGATTGTACATCGTATTTTTTGCTCTGAAATTGACGCGAGTACGTCGTTATCGTAACTCGAAACTTTTTTGATTCTGTAGCACAATGAAGAGCAATGGAACTGATCGTCGATGTGCACGTGCATTCGCATTACAGCAGGGCAACGAGCCGGAACTGTACGATCGAGGGGCTTTACTTTTGGGGCAAGCAGAAGGGTATCAATGTCATCGGCACCGGAGATTTCACGCATCCGGAGTGGTTTGCCGAGTTCCGCAACAAGCTTGAGCCGGCCGAGGGCGGTCTGTTCCGGCTCAAGAACGACATCGCGGAAGCCATCGATAAAACACTGCCGGCCAGCGTGCGCGGCAACCTCATCCGTTTCGTGCTGAGCGTGGAAATTGCCACGATTTACAA
The DNA here is from genome assembly GCA_963810525.1 of Candidatus Saccharimonadia bacterium. Classification (GTDB taxonomy): domain Bacteria; phylum Patescibacteriota; class Saccharimonadia; order Saccharimonadales; family UBA4665; genus JAICLK01. Next base: position 209,888 of record CAWENB010000003.1, on the reverse strand, counting down.
GAAAAACGAGCGGGTTCGCAAGCTCCACCAGCTGATTATTGCACCGAGCTTCGAAGCGGTAAGCCGGCTCAACTCGCAGCTGGAGCGTATCGGTAATTTGAAAGCCGACGGCCGCCCGATTCTCGGAATGGACAGCAAAGAACTACTGCGTATGACGCTCGAAGCCGACCCGGAAGCGTTCTATATTCCGGCGCACATCTGGACGCCGTGGTTCGGCATGTTCGGCTCTAGATCGGGCTTCGATACCATCCGAGAAGCCTATGATGAATTAGCACCGGAAGTCCGCGCCATCGAAACGGGACTTTCCAGCGATCCGTTCATGAACTGGCGTCTCAAGCAGCTTGATGGGCTTGCGATCACTAGCAATTCCGACGCCCATTCGCCGCAGAAACTCGGTCGCGAAGCTACGATCGTGAACGGTAGGCCGGCGTATGCGGACGTTATCGGCGCCTTCAAAACGAACGACAAGCGGCTGGCCGGCACGATTGAGTTTTTCCCGGAGGAGGGCAAGTATCATTACGACGGTCACCGGGCCTGCGGTGTGAAACTTTCGCCGGAAGAGACCAAGGCGCATGGCGGAGTCTGCCCGGTCTGCGGCAAGGCGTTGGTGATGGGCGTCGATTATCGCGTCGACGAACTGTCCGACCGTGTCCTTAACGAAGTAAGGCAGAACAAGTCAGTCGAATACATCGTGCCGCTTATTGAGGTGATTGCCGAACTCCACGGCACCAAATCCGTTGCTGGGAAGGCTGTTGAAGCGGAATACTGCAAACTTATTGCGGGTTTAGGCGATGAATTCAGCATCTTGCGCAAGCTCGGGGTCGAACAGATCCGGGCATTCTCGCCGCAAATCGCGCTGGCAGTCGAGCGCATTCGTACCGGCAAAGTGTATCGCGACCCAGGCTACGACGGCGTCTACGGCACCATTAAAATCTTCAAAGACGCACACGAGCGAGCCGAAACGCTCAATCAAATATCGCTTTTGTGATCATTCGATCCCGGATGGTTCACCAATGTTGATTATATGACAACAGCGCTTCAATTTGTCATAGACATGATTATGACACTTTGATATACTCAGGCTATGAGTGATACATCAACTATTCATGTCCCCGTGGACCCGACTGTACGCAAACAACTTACAGCAAAAGCTAAACAGTTAGGTTTTGATTCAGCCCAAGCATATTTGAGAGTTATTATTAAGGCTGCTGTAGACGGTCGGAGAATTAACCTGGATCTTGATGACTGGGGCGAACCTTCGCCTAAAGCAGAAGAGCGTATAAACAAGTGGACGGCGGAAGCAATCAATGACTCGAATGCAGGCAAACTCCCAGGGTTTACCGACACTAAGAGTATGATGGAATATCTCAAGCGTGAAGCGCAATGAGTTACACCATTCATTTGTAAAAAGTTTCGTTACGCGTATTGCCAATGACGAAAAACTTCTAAAACAATACGAGTCGAGGGTTGATCTATTTATATCTGGTCATAGAACAACCCCGATTAACGACCACGCTTTGGCCGGAGGCTTACAGGGGCGAAGGGCGTTTTCAATTACAGGCGACGTACGCATTGTCTACGTTGAGTTTGAAGATAAGATCATCTTTCTTGATATTGGCTCGCACAACCAAGTGTATTAACGTTTATCAGTACGATATGAATTGATTCAATAGCCGCATTATTGATACTGGTCTAGCGTGCTCAACTTTTCAAACGTTAATAGCAGACTATTCGATAAAGAGTTCCAGCCACGGTCAACATAAATCGAGTGAGGTTCGTTGCTCGGTGGCACATAAGTTGAATGGTGAAAATATATGGAAGCTCTTTAGTCAGGCGTGATCGTTACTGCAGCGCAAAGAACTTTTCGTTTGTTTGGTAACGGCGGATGTTGGCGTCGACCAGCGGCTGGCAGTTTGTCTCGCCGGAGTTTAGTTGCTCAAGATATTTCGTGAGTTTGTACAAAAAGCGGGCGGTGAAGAAGACCGGCAGCAGTGATCTCTCTTGTTCTGAAAGTTTGCGCTCGGATTCATAAGCGCTGAGAAACGGACCGACATTGCCACCGTCCGAGCCGAACATGCAGTCATGCTCGGACTCGAACGCGAACAGCAGCGACTTGGCGATGTCTTCGAGGAAATAGCTGTAGCGGTAATCGTCGAAGTCAAAAATGCCGGTGAGCTTGCCGTCCTCAAACATAATGTTTTCGAACATGATGTCGCCGTGGATGGCCCCCATGGGTAAGCTGGTCAGGTCCGCGGAGTCGACAACCGCCAGGAAGGAGCGCATCACGGATTGGATCATGCGACTCGCGTCATCGGTACGTCCACCGAATCTAATTAGGTGTTGTTTCGAGCGGTCGTACGCCAGGCTAATGATTGTGCCGGGCCAGGTCCGTTCCTGCGGGTAGATGAGATGGGGCGACAGTACATGCATTACGCCCATGACTTTGGCAACCTGACTGGCCATATCCGGGGTAAAGTCACGGGGTGAGACACCTGGGGCACAAGCCATTACCATGTATGGCGTGCCGTCGACCGTCTGCTCGTACAAGTTGCCGGCCAGTGAATTGTAGATTTTCGGAATGGGCAAATGGTTTTCGTAAAAATATGACATCATATCAAGCTCGCCGCGTATGTCGCTTTCGCGCCGGCTGCCTACCGATGAATGCGCTGCTCCCCAAAAGCGCAGGACCAATTGCTGGCCATCCATATCCACGAGTATGCTGGTATTTTCGCCGCCCTGGGCCAGGAATTTGAATGATCTGACTACCGGCAGATTGAAATATAGGGACAGTGCTTGTGCGATGTTCGCATGGGTGACAGATTTCATCAGCCTAATCATAGCATCACGCCAGGCGGTCTCTGATATAGTGAACGGCATGGCTTACCAAGCGGTGCTGTTTGATATGAACGGCGTCATCGTCGACGATGAGCCGCTGCACATGGCGGCGTTCCGGAATCTGCTGCAGGCGTACGGGTTGGCGTTGTCTGAGCGCGAGTATAACGACTATTTTGCCGGCCGCACCGATGAGGATGGGCTGGCTCTCTATTTCAAAGTCCACCACGAACCCTTGTCTGCCGATATGGCCCAGTTGCTGCAAACTAAAGCTTCGGCGTACCAAAAACTGGCGGCCGGGCAGCTCACACCGTTTCCCGGGGTGGTCGAGTTCATCCGGGAACTTGCCAACCAAAAGCAACTCGTACTCGCACTGGTCACAAGTTCATTACGAGTAGAAGCAATGGCCGTGCTGGACACGTTTAATGTGCGGGATTGTTTCAAAGCGCTGGTCACTGCTGACGACATAACGAAAGGCAAGCCGGACCCGGAGGGATACTTAAAAGGGGCGGCAGCACTCGGTATCGATCCGACCGAATGTCTCGTCGTCGAAGACGCGCCGAGCGGCGTCAAAGCCGCCCACGCCGCAGGCATGCAGTGCCTGGTGGTGCTGAACACCTACGGGCGTGACGAACTGAGCGATGCCGACGCAATCGTCGAACGTCTTAAGCCGGGCTGTCTCGACAAACTAGAAGTATGAGCGTATAAACACGATTATGAAGCGGAAAACCCCCCGCCCCAATCCGAAAAACTACCGTGAAACCATTTTGCACGGTCCGTTTGAGTACCAGGTATCGAAGCAGTACCGGTTGGTCATGGCGACCATAATTTTTGTATGGACTTTTAATTTGATAGTATTGCATCCCCTCAGGCTGTGGTCGTTCAAAAGTTATTGCATCTGGCTGGGAATATATCTTGCGGTCTTCGAATTGAACGACTATCTGGCCTACCGGCTGGCGAAGAAATCCCGCTAAAGGCCGCTGCTATAGTAAAAGCATGCCGGAAGATTTGAACGATGCGCAGCGGCAAGCAGTGGATGCTCATGACGGGCCGGTGCTGATTATCGCCGGTCCGGGAACGGGGAAGACCAAAACGCTGACCGCCCGCATTGCCTGGCTGCTGGAGCACCAATCAACCACGCAGCCGGAAATCGTGGCGCTTACTTTTACTAACAAAGCGGCTCGCGAAATGCGCAACCGGTTGCGGAAATTACTGGGCCGCAGCAGCGGGAGCAAGCCTAATATCACCACCTTTCATGCCCTGGGAGCTGATTTGTTAAGACGGCAGCGCAAACACGAACAGCTGCTCAGTGAGCAGCGGCGCGCGGAAATTATTCGGCAACTCGCAAAGTCACCGAGCTTGAAAAACTTAAGCGTGCGCGAGCTGAGCCTAATGATTTCCCGTGCTAAAACTTCGTTGTCAGATCTCGATCAGCCGGCGATGCAGCTCTTGGAACGATACGAAGCGGCGCTGGCAAGTCAGGGCGTGCACGACTTCGATGATCTGCTGGTAAAAGGCTTCGAACTACTGCAGGCCGGTAACGCGAAACGGCTCGGGTATACGCATGTTTTGGTGGATGAACTCCAGGACACGAGCGAGTTGCAGTACGAAATGCTCAAGTTGCTCGCAGGCGGTGCAAACATATTTGCTATCGGCGACCCGAATCAGTCGATTTACTCCTTTCGTGGCGCGGGCGCGGAAATGTTCGAGTGCTTCCGCAAAGATTTTCCGGCAACGCGCGAAATCGCGCTGACGGTCAATTATCGTTCGCGCCCCGAAATTACCAGGCTTGCAAACGCCGTGTTCCCAAACGCTCCCCGACTCGTCCCGGCCTCGGAAGGCAGCGGGAGGGTGTGCACCGTGCAAACTCTGAACGAATACAGCGCAGCCGCCTACATTTTGCGGGAAATTGAGCAGGGAATCGGCGGCAGTGACATGCTGAAGGCGAGCGGCGACCATGATGTCCGCGAGCCGCGTGACTACGCCGTACTCTATCGAACGCATCGCGCCGCAAGGGCGCTGCAGCGGGCGTTCGGCGAAGCTGGCGTGCCATATCAAACAGCCGGAGAGGGGTCTCCTTATGAACAGCCCGAAGTGCAGGCTGTGATAGCGTGTATGCGCTACGCGCTCTTGCCTAGTGATGTGGCAAAAGCTGAACTTGTAAAGTTTTCTTTATTGAGGTGCCCTTCCCTTACTCAAATTGAAGCTTTACTAGTTAAGTTTCCTAAACCACACGATCAATCGGTATGCGACTTCGCAGGCGGTATCGCCGGGCTCCTGGGCTTCGAACGTCCCGAGCAGCACCAGAATATACGGCAATTCTTAGGATCGCTGGTACAGTTTGGGCCGTGTGCCGGCGGGCTGGAAAAAAGTCTGGAACATATAGATAAAATTAGTGAGAGCGAGTTTTTTGACCCGTCGGTCAATGCCGTTACGCTCCTGACGATTCACGCGGCAAAAGGCCTTGAATTCACCCGCGTATTCCTGATTGCGGCGGAAGAAGGTATTTTGCCGAAGCATTCCAAAGAAAGCGCTGCCGATGTCGACGAGGAACGTCGTTTGTTCTACGTCGCCGTCACCCGCGCCAAAGAAACGCTGGACATCATGCACGCCAAGACCCGTGCCGGTGCGCCGGGTAAGTTATCGCGATTTGTAGCCGAAATTCCGGGCGGCCTACTTCCCCGCACCGTTGATCCTGACATGGCAAGCCTTGAAACGCGTGCCGCCAAGCGCCGGCTGAGACGGGCCCAGGCGAGCTTATTCTAGGCAAACTAAGTAGTAATTGTCGAAAGCTGCCGCTATTATATGTTTATGGCAGAGCGGGCTCCGAACGAGGGTCATTCACATGTGACTATTTGGGGACCGCTTACTCCCGAAAATATGCCCGACGGCGTGGATCCGGCGGAGCTGAATTGGATAACAAGATCGATGGATGGGCAGGATGGCGGTCCGGAAATAGCCGGTTTCCGAACGCGGCAAGGCAAAAAGTATGTGGTAATGCGCGATTCTCGCTGTCCTGACGTAGGGGCGCATATGTACACAGAGGAAGAATGGCTGGCGTTTTTAATGGGGGTTTATGGCGGTGAGTTTGATGATGGCGCCGAGCTAAACGCAGGCGATCCAGGTGCGATGGCTGCACGGGCTGCGGATATACAACGAAGGTATATGGATGTCCGCAGTGAAAACCCTGCGGCCGGGTAAGTGACAGACTTTAGCCGGCATGCCTCCGCACCGGTGACCCTAACGAATTCGTAAAGCATATGATAAAATAATTCATTGAATATGACAATCTTCGACTCCCTGCCTAGGCCGTTTTTCGTATTGGCGCCGATGGACGACGTGACGGATTCGGTATTCCGTCGGATGGTGGCGGAAATTGCCCGGCCAGACATGTTTTTTACCGAGTTTACGAATGTGGACGGGTTACAGAGCCCGGGTCGGCCAAGGCTGCTCAAAAAGTTCCAGTTTACCCCCGCCGAAACACCGCTCGTGGCCCAGTTGTGGGGTAAGACGCCGGAAAATTTTTACAAGACGGCGCAGCAGATTGTCGACGGCACCTTTGCGCGTGAACTCGGCTTGCCCGACGGAGTTAACTTCGCCGCAATCGACCTGAACATGGGTTGTCCGCAGAAGGCTGAGGTGAAAAGCGGTACCTGCAGCGCGCTCATCAATAACCGCGGGTTAGCAGTGGAAATTATCAAAGCCACGATGGAAGGCACCGGCGGACGGCTGCCGGTCAGCGTTAAAACGAGGCTGGGTTTTAACGAGGTCGATATGACATGGCCGGAGCTTTTGCTCAAACAAAAACTTAGCATGTTAACTATGCATGGTCGCACCAGACGCCAGATGAGCAAAGTTCCGGCTGACTGGAATGCTATCGGCGAGGTGCTCAAGCTGCGCAATTCGCTCGCCCCTGCCACACTTATCGTCGGCAACGGTGATGTCGAGAGCCGTAAACAAGGCGTTGAGCTGGCGGAACATTATAGTCTGGACGGTATCATGATTGGCCGCGGCATTTTTCGGGATCCGTTCGCATTTGCGGTCGAATCGCCGTGGACGGCACGTACCAGACAGCAGAAGGTCGCACTATATGCTAAACACGTTAAGTTATTTGTCCAAACCTGGCAACATAACGAGCGCCCGGTCCACACCCTGAACAAATTCTGTAAAATCTACATAAACGATTTCGACGGCGCCAAAGAGCTCCGCGAAAAACTAATGTCGGCAGAAAGCGCCGATGACCTGCTGCGACTGCTTCGGCAAGCAAGTTTGCATGACGGGGTAGAAATATCCGAATAATTGGAAATTAACACAGACTTGCTATACTTGTGTGTAACACATGATAAAAGCTGAACATTTAGGAAAACACTACCGTAAAAAGGTAGCGGTCGAAGATCTGACATTCCAGGTTGAAGCCGGCAAGGTTACCGGCTTTTTGGGGCCGAACGGTGCCGGCAAGTCCACGACAATGCGGCTGATGCTCGGGCTTGATAACGGCGTCGGTGCAACGACGTACGACAACAAAATGCTGCGTGATTACCCGCAGCCTTCGAAAGTCGTGGGTATTTTGCTCGAAGCCAAGGCCTTCCATCCAACCCGGACGGCCCGGAACCATTTGCGGGTGCTGGCTGCCGCCGGCGGTATTCCGGATGCCCGCGTCGACGAAGTGCTTGACGTCGTCGGCTTAAAAAGCGAGGCCAAAAAGAAACCCGGTAAGTTTTCGCTCGGCATGAGCCAGCGTCTGGGGATTGCCGCGGCTATTCTCGGGCAACCGACACACTTGGTACTCGACGAACCGGCCAACGGCCTCGACCCCGAGGGCATCGCCTGGTTACGTGATTTTCTGAAAGATTACGCCGATCAGGGCAACGCCGTATTTATATCCAGTCATTTGCTGAGCGAGATGTCGCAGCTGGCCGACAATGTGGTGGTTATCGGCAGGGGCAAGCTGATTGCCGATACGTCGATGAAAGAACTTCTTGCTGGTAATTCGCATTCCAGCGTGTATGTTCGTACTGCCGACCTGCATGGGCTGGAGCAGCTCATGCAGCACGAATCCCTGAAGTACGAAAAGTCCGATGACGGCCTGGAAGTTTCCGGCGTCACCACCGACAAAATCGGCACGCTGGCCTTCAGTGCCGGTATTCCGGTCTTGGAGCTGGCAAGCCGGAGCGCCTCACTTGAGGACGTCTTCCTGCAACTGACCGAGGGCAGTGAAGAATTCAAAGCCCAGGTTAAAACTGCCCCAACGGAAGGTGGTAAGTCATGATGGCAACGCTCAAATCTGAGATCCGTAAACTTCTGACCACGCGCGCCACGTACATATGGGTAGCGATCGCCTATGCGTTTTTGCTGTTCGTGTCATTCTGGGGCGAAGGCTTCAAGAGCGGCATGATTAACGGGCCGGACGCCCAACATTTCCTGGCTGACACAGTAACGCTGCACGCTATCCTATTGGGAATAATCGGTGCGATTCTGGCCATGCTGTTAATGACCCAGGAGTATCGTCACAATACGATATTGTATTCGATCACGTTGGCAAATCGCCGCAGCAAGGTTCTCTGGTCAAAGATTATTGCCGTATTGGTATTTGACGCTTTGTTTGCGCTTGTTGGCGGCATTCTCGGGTTGCTCGGTATCATTATCGGCGTGCATCTAGCCGGCCACGTATCGATACCGCCGCAGGACAACCCGCTATTAACCTACTTTGGCAAAATGATTTTCTACTGTGAAGGCTGGGCATTGGCTGCCTTAATGATCGGGGCGCTGCTCAGAAATCAGGTGGCGGCGCTGGCCTTTCTGCTGATTGTGCCGAATACCATCGAGGGGCTGTTGAGCCTGGTGCTGAAACACTACTCGGTCTATCTGCCGTTCTCGGCATTATCGCAGGTCACACAACAAGCACATGGGGCATCCGTTGACTCTGCAACCGGTTCGTTGTCGCCAATAAAAGGAGCTGTAGTATTCGGCATCTACTTAATTGTCGGCTGGATTATTACGTTTATGCTATTCTCACGGCGTGACGCTACTTAATCGACTTGTGTTTGGTTCGGATCAATTTGCGGTTGGACACTCTGGCCGTTTAGATTAGGATCGTCGATAATGCGCCGGGCGGTAGCTGAATCATCGCGGCTCGGGATAACAATCACCATGTCGCCGCTACTGATATCGCTGGCTGCTGCCGGTAAGCCGTTGTCGGTGATAAATGTTTGATCAGTAATGGCGTACGTTTTCGAGTTGCCGCTCGAGTCTCTTACCGTGATACTAGAGCTGCTAACTGCAGTCACGGTGCTCGTGCTCATGCTGGCGCGGCCTAAGTTTCCGTAGCCGCCGCCAAAACCGCTGCCGGTACCGTTCTGAATGTGAAATCCATTTGTGCCAAGCAGCATCTTCGTCATGGTGTTATCATGGGCTTTTTGTAATGCCATGCCCAAGAAGAAGCTTAAACCTACCGCTACCGCTGCCACCGTCAACACTGGCGCCGTCAGCGGCAACTGCCGCACCTTAGGTGACGCCGGAACCCGTTCTGCCGGGGCTTCGGGATCTTTCGCCGCCTTTCGTTCAATCGGTTGCGGCGACTTGGCTCCGGCGAGTCTGTCAAGAAAACTACCTAAACTCATACTTCGACCCTAGCAAATAAAGCTGATTTATGGCTGAATATTTCCTGCGCAAGAAGTTGCGCTCGATTGCCGACCTGCCCCATTACCGATATTTCGGAGATGTAGCTAGCCTAATGAAATAGGGGGAAAATTTGATCTTTAATTATTCTGCTACCGCAGTAATAAGCAGATTAGATTGGTTCATATAACGCTACTGTTAGCCTGAAACCATTACCCTTTGTCCCTCTCGGATTTACCGGCAGGGCTGCCGGGCTTTGGTGCCGTCAAGGTTCACGTCAAATAAAACTCCGTTGATATTCGAAGCATTGTCGGAAGCGCAGAATTTTGCCGTTGTCTCATTATCTTGTGTGTATTCGGCATTTCCGATCCACTTATGGGCGTCTAAGAAGGGCTTTAGTAAACTACATGAATTATTGAAATTGCATTCCTCCGATACCATGCCTTGAGCCAGCGGCTGCATATCGCTCACGAAAGCTGCACTCCCCTCATCGTCAAGATTTTTGGCTATCCAAGCGATGCCATTGGTGTGCATATAGTTTGCGAGTGTCGTGAGATATGTTTCCTCCTGCGCTTGCGTAAATGTCCCGAAACCTGTGCTCCCTTCTTCGTTTCCCCAGGTCTCATCGAGGTCTGTTTCGACACCGTCAAAGCCCTTGTTGACACACTGTTGTTTGATTTGTGCTTCCTCTATCGTGACTGCCGATGCGGCCGTAATCTTCACGAATTTTTCATTGGGATATCCGCTTAAAGTGCTGCCGAGGTCACCGGCGGCGCTCAGCTGGTTATAATAGGTCGTCGGAATACCTTCGGCGGCCGCTGAATAATAGTTTCCAGCCGTACCGACCTCAATGTAGCAGATAGCTTTAACGCCCATCCCGTGCAGCGCGCTCACGGTACTGCTCGGATTGAGTATGCCGTCTATGTCGATAACCTTCGGGTTATCACCGGGTGATTTATCGCCGTTCCAGGCCGTTGCACCGGTACCCATTTGGGTGGCATTCGACGTGTTGAGCGGGTTGCCAATTTCCCACTGCCAGTCGGTATCCTGAGCGGGTTGCCAGACGCTACCACCACTATTGCTACCACCGCTCTTTCCACTCCCACTGCTGCCGCTACTGATGTCACCGCCGAATTGAACGGCCATGCCGCCGGAAGCCAGAGCGTCGGAAACCTTGGTAGCGTTCCCGGTGAGTGTGCCGTATTCCGCCTCTGTCGAAGCTGATAAGGAAGCGGCGCGCGGAGCTACCACCCTTATCATGCCAAAACTACCGAATATACCTGCGACTGCGAGTAATAATATCGAACGTCTAGATTTTTTATCTGAGAAAAACTGCCGGATGCGGATAGTGCCGTGTGTCGTTTGCTTCATCTCCAGGATGTAATATATCGCTTATGGTACGCCAGCTGGGGTGAAGGTGCGCTCGGCAGGGTATGCGTGACCAGTTCGTATTCCTCTCTTCGGCCGTAGTACTTCTGGAGTCGGGTGCGGACGTTATATATCTCTTTTTCTATGGATAATCTCGACCAAACGTTTATTCAGCAGTCGGCTGGTCTTCACGTGGTGACGGTATATTGTTATAAGTGTGCCGATGAGTGCAAACTCGGTAATATCACCGCCAAAGCCCGACCAGAAATTATACATATGTGTTGCAAAACTATTCTGACCATAGTTTATGCCAGTAAAGTTAAGAAACCAAACATATATATGTTCCATAATGTTTTTAATGCTTATGTCTAATTATAGCAAGTTTTACTGACTGGAGCCAGAAAAGTTCTGTGCTACACTGGGCCTAACTATTCCGCGAGCGGAAGTGTTCACGACGTAGTGAGAAAGTGCATATGGCTGGACAGATCTTCATATAATGCAAAAGCAGCGTGGGCGAAAATAGCATGTTTCAGAAACAGTGGCGGAAGATGAAGGCGCTCATCGCGCAGAGAAGAACACAAGCCGCTATCGTTGTAGTTTGCTTCGGGGTCATCGGTCTCGTGCTACTGGAAGCCAGTCATGCTGCCAGCTACGTTGGTTCCTCTGAAGCTGAGTCAGGCGTGCTGGCGTCCGGTGCCCGGGTCGTCAAGGATGCTACCGCTTCGGGAGGCAAGGCGGTGCAGTTTGGAAGTGTGGGCGGTGGTAGAACTGGTGGCGGTACCGGACCGGCAGTCATCAAAGCATTCGATGCGTGGCAGGAACCAAGTATCATGACAAAGGCTTGGTTCCAAACGGCTTACGATGCAGGCTTCCGAATGTTCATTATCCAGGACGACACCGTGCTCACCTCGGCGACTAATGCATCCACACAGACGATTGTCAAGGCAGCCGAGGCTGCTGGCCTCCAGGTTGCCGCGTTCACCTGTTCGCCCAACGACTACGCAGCAGGGATCAACGCTTTCGGGGGACTGCCGATGGCATTCTTCGCGTTTGACATTGAGCCGGGCAACGATCCCGGTGGTATTAACTGTCTGAACCTGAGCAACGGTAGCGGTAATTCTACGATTATCCCAGTCACACATGCCGAGGTGGCCGCCGTACAGGCCGATGGCATTCGTCCGGTCATATATTCGTACCCTTATGGGTGGCAGGGAGGTAGTGGTTTCACGAACATCCCGTTGTGGGCATCACAGGATGACGATAACGTTACCCTCGAGAATTGGACACCCAGTCTTACGAGTCCGCAGTTCAGCCCAACGTTCGGTGGTTGGACACAATCAGACCTGATGGGAATGCAGAACGTTTGGCTGGAATACAACGGTGTCTGGATGGATCTCGATTCAATATCCGCAAACTACTGAACCGTGAGCAACTTTCCTTCCGAAAGAAAGTTTGTGTAACGTTGGCGGCCTGGTGGTGGTCGTGGACGGCGGCTACGCGGCGTCGGTTTCGAGGCGGTTAAGGCGCTGGTCGTGCTCGTGGAGTTCGGCGCTCTGGCCAGTCACGGCTGCCTTGATGATTTTTCCGTCTTGCTTTAGTTCGGCAACGTCTTCTTCAACGCCGGGTATTTTGGCAACGTGCGCTTGCATCGCGCCGACTGCCTCAAGTATCAGCTTATTTTCAGCACCAAGTTACAATCAGTCAGCTTACATGGGATAGCCCGCGTCCGTCCGGGCAGGCTGCTGTCTGACCCCTGGTTTCTGTCCGGAGTGTCCGTAGAGGCTTCAAGGTCAAACATGATTTGCGTGTACGGACATCAAGATCATCAAGTCCGCGGAGGCGGCACAGGCTCAGTTCGTTGGCGATGCGGTCATTACCGAACGGCAGCTCAAGAAGCTCGGCGTCGAGCTGATCTCGGCCAAACAAGACTTTGGCGACGGCATCTGGGCCGACGCCATGAAAGACATTGCGGAGCATCCTTAACCGGGCGTTTTATACAAAGCTGTACGTGGACGGATGCAAGGTCACTGACCGCGAACTCAAGGAACCGTTCGACCTGCTCGTGGGTGCGTACGAGGCATGGCGTGCTGACAGCCAAGCCGACACCCCACCGAGGAGGCCGTACCGGCGCAGCAGCTCTTGCGGGCTACGGCGCTTCGGACGACCGCGAACGGCTGATCGACTCCTTGGCCTGCTGCTTGCAGGCCGATGGTTCAAATAAGCGGAAACTGGTGGAACTGACTTTGACGAAGTGGAACCGGATCAAAGCCGGGTTGATTGAAATGGCTTGTATTGTTGCCGAGACTAACGAATCTGATCAAGGCTGGAGAGTGGCATAATAATATCGTGCAATTTAATATCCGTATGCTAATGCCAGCTAACCAACCGATACCAGTAGGGGAAGCGGCGAGCTATTACGAGCGTGTTTGACAATTGTATTGTATTGTGATTATCTAGAGTACACTTTGAAAAAACTTAGCACGCATCTACGCGTTATTTTTATAGCTCTTGCCGCAATTGTTGTTGTGTCGGGCAGCGGTTTATTCATTGCGTCAAGGGCCACATCAGCATGCAATCAGCAGTACCGTGCGCAGGAAAAACAGCTGCAGCAACAAGCCGATGAACTGCAAAGTATCATGATGTTCGGCACGAAACCCCAGTTAGATTATTCGCCCAAAGACACTATTTGCTTGAACAAAAGCGGCTCGGTGAACGTGGCTAGCTATTATGAGGTGCACGGCATTGGATTGCTGTCAGCAAATAGCGAGGTACAACAAACATTAGGCGGAACAGAACAACCACTTGCCGCTCATGCGGATGACTCTGAAGGAGGCGATAATGTCTCTAACGGCGTTCTCAATACACTCGAAACGACCATATCAGCTTCGGGCCACACATATTACGTTTGGTTCACTTTTGTGCAATGGTATAAGTGCCCTATGAACGCGTATGTCAAAGATGATACAAGTGGTTCAGGGGGTTGCGATGCGAGCAACCAAATCATTCAGCATTACGGTTTGCAAAATAGGCCAGTTTCCGAAGTAGAAATAGCTATCAAGAGTTGATGTCCAAGTAATAAAACATTCGTCAGAGAGGCGGTTACGTCATAACTCGGCGACGGCAGTACGACACACTTCTAGGAAAAACGTTCTAATTAATACATGAAATAACTACGTCAGACAAATGTATCCTATGTATGAGTGATTTACAGATGTAAATTGTTGAATTTTCAACAATGGTGGAATTGACTAGAAAGAAACGGAACCTTCTTAAGACTGAGTTGATAGAAATGTTCAACATCTATAGTTTGTGTCAATAATCTGGTTCTGGCATTGCACCAAATTGACTATGCCCGACGATAAACATTGCACAGGCATACGGATTACGATCTGGTGTACGAACAACAATTTTTCTAGCATCAGTCTCACCATGTAGTAAATTATAAAACCCAAAGTTATCCTCGGTATCTGTAGCTAGCCTTGGGAGTTCGCGAATATCCGCAGGCAAGAGAGCTGTCTCTCCCGTAAGGTCGGCGGCCATCCTGTAAAAGGCCCGCAGCGCCCGTGTATCTTCTTCGCTAGTTTTACCAGAATCGGGCTTCATGACAGTGACCGGACCTTCGCGTCGCACCATCAATAAGCTGTCTCGTAGGGCCTGTGCTGCTGTGCGACCAAGATAAGGAACGACTAGCGTCCTTTGTGGATCTACATCTAGGCTTAAGTCTGCGATAAACCATTCCACGCCATGACCTGCAGTCGCAGCCGCCGCAGCCATTTCGCCTGATACATACTCATGACCAATTATAGGCATAGTAATTATAAATTAGCCTATAATATTCTGTACGTCAAATAACCGATATAATTACTACTATAATGCTTATGGTTGGTGGGGATGGCTGGACTTGAACCAGCGACCAATCGGTTATGAGCCGACTGCTCTAACCACTGAGCTACATCCCCTTGTCGGCCCGACGTTCCTGCCTCGTTTTGCCAAGTCGGCAACAATTTTAAGGCTTACGCCTACGGCCTTGTCCGAAAAATCACAAACTCACTCCTTGGTTTGTAATTTTGGTCGATTAGCTCTAGCTAACAGGGAGAAAGTATATCAGATTTGGACGGGTAGTAATATAATGAATATTGCCAATGCTCGAAAAACTAAAAATTCAAGAAACAACGTATCGGTATCTGGACCAGCTCCGCGATGTACGCGCGATCGGGCTGTTGGTGTTTTTGGTAATCGTCTTGCTGATAAGCTGGAGCGGCGTTAAGGCAATTCAGACGAATTACAATCTGCAGAAACAAGTCGTCGGACTACAGCAGGAAAATCAGGTCCAGGAGTTGCAGAACAAAAACCTTGAACTGCAGAACGGATACTTTAACACCGACCAGTATCTAGAATTGCAGGCCCGCCAGAATTTCGGCTTGGGCGCTCCCGGCGAGACCGAGCTAATTGTTCCTAGAAGTGTCGCCCTTGCTCACACGGTCACATTGCCAAGCAGCAACGACCAAGTACCAAGGGCGAGCAGCGAACAGCCGTTTTATGAGCGTAATTTCCAGGCCTGGATGAACTTTCTATTCCATCGTTCGTAGCAACTAGAGAAAGCCGACACTGTTCGTTTATACTGGGCATATAAATAATGCGGGCAGGGCAAAGAGAGGGTGATTATGGACAGTGACGAAGCGGTAGCCGATATCGGCGTATTTGGACTGGCGGTCATGGGGAAGAACCTTATACTGAACATGAACGACCACGGCTTTACCGTGGCTACGTTTAACCGGACGGTTAGCAAAGTCGATGACTTTCTGGCCGGCGAGGCGCAGGGGACGAAGGTGGTCGGCGCACATACACCGCAGGAATTTGTGCGTTTACTGAAAAAGCCGCGCCGGCTCATGCTGATGATCAAGGCCGGCGAGCCGGTCGATCAGGCAATCGAGGAATTTTTGTCCGTGCTCGAGCCAGGCGACATTATTATTGACGGCGGCAACTCGCTGTATAGTGATACCGAACGTCGTGAAAAATATGTCAAATCAAAAGGGCTGCTGTACATTGGCACGGGGGTGTCCGGAGGCGAGGATGGTGCCCGTCACGGCCCGTCGATTATGCCGGGCGGCTCGCCCGAAGCTTGGCCGGAGGTCAAAGATATTTTTCAGAGCATCGCAGCCAAGGCGGACGACGGAACGCCCTGCTGCGACTGGGTCGGCCAAGGCGGCGCCGGGCACTACGTCAAAATGGTGCACAACGGCATCGAATATGGCGATATGCAGCTCATGGCGAAGCCTACCAGCTGCTGAGGGATTACGCCGGGCTGAACAACGACGAGATGTCCCAGGTGTTTGCCGAGTGGAATAAAAGCGAACTCGATAGCTACCTGATACAAATCACCGCCGACATCCTGGCCTTCAAGGATGAGGTTGGCGAGGCGCTTATCGACAAAATTCTGGATACCGCCGGACAGAAAGGCACGGGCAAATGGACGGTGATTGATTCGGCGAACCTTGGCCAGCCGGTAACGCTCATCACCGAAGCCGTCTACGCGCGCTTTGTCTCTGCACTGAAAGACGAACGGGTCGTTGCTGCCGACAAACTTCAGGGCCCGCGTGGTCGTCTGGAAGGCGACCGGCAATCATTTGTCGACCAGGTCAGGCAGGCACTGTACACTTCAAAAATTGTCAGTTACGCGCAAGGATACATGTTAATGCGTGCCGCAGCCCATGAATACAGTTGGGATCTGAATTATGGCGGCGTTGCCCAAATGTGGCGGAGCGGTTGCATCATTCGCAGCCGTTTTCTGGGGGATATCAAACAGGCATTTGACGACAATACGGCTTTAAACAACTTGCTTATTGCCCCATTTTTCGCTGATGCGCTGGCCGATCGCCAGAACGCTTGGCGCAGCGTGGTGGCGGTCGCGGTGCAAGGCGGTATTCCCGTGCCAGCCCTCAGCTCGGCATTGTCGTTCTATGACGGATTCCGCAGTAAACAGCTGCCGGCCAATCTCATCCAGGCACAGCGTGACTACTTTGGCGCACACACCTACGAGCGGACCGACAAGCCGCGCGGCGAATTCTTTCACACCAATTGGACCGGCCACGGTGGCACGACCAGTTCAAGCACGTATTCCGCATAAAAGCGTCGCCCGATTGACAAACTCTACCCCTGTTTGCTATTATATGTATAGTTAGCTTACCCTTCCGCAGGAAGGAAAATGAATAACCGGACAAGATGATAACCATTTTGCCCTCGCGATGAGGAAACCTATAGGTTTGTCTTATCGCGTCTATCGCGGGGTGGAGCAGCGGCAGCTCGCGTGGCTCATAACCACGAGGTCGCAGGTTCGAGTCCTGCCCCCGCAACCATAAGTATTATTACCTCTGTTAATTACAGAGGTTTTTTATTTCTCCAAAGTCCCTAAATCGTTTTTAGGCTCCAGCCCTGGCTGGAAAAAATAGCCCCCGTATTTTAGGAAGTAAGTCAAATATTATATCCTGGTCAATTCAAGTAATGGTCGCTCGCCGTTAGTGGAGGCATAGGTTACTGTTTTATAAAATTTATAGCCATTGTATATTTCAACAAGAGGAGCACTTAATCCCAGTTTAGTATTTGGAATTTTTTGGAGAGCTAGCCGACGGAATGAATGCTCGCTACCGAGTAACCCTCTTCCAGCGACTGCCACTTGTGCGTTCTGCCGCTGCAACTCGAGCAAAAGTTCCTCATCACCATACGAAGTAATCTCATCGTTATCACTGCTTTGTCGTATATCTTCAGACCAACGATGGTTGCTTGCAACAAGCATAATGCCGTGATCATTAAGCTGATTATACCAATTGCATAAAGCCCCTAGAGGGTTATTCAAGTACTGAATGAGCTCAATTGCCGAAATAAGGTCTGCTGATTCAGTTAGATTAACATCTTCGGCATTCGCATGTACTAAATTAGGGCTTAATGTCTCGTCGTTCAGATGGCATAATCCAGCGGTGCCTATAGCGGCTAGCCGTCTTATCCCTAACTTGTGCGGATCAGGTTGGCGCACATCAACGCCGGTAGTCTTAATGATGCTGTGTAATACTGCTAGGCTTGCAGCTTCTCGGAGAGCCACGCCTAAACCAGGCCCCATATCTACCCAGTGTACTGCTTGGTCGCCTTTAGCCTCGCTTAAACCAACTAGTAAGCCTTGGAGAGACCTTGGATAACGCGAAGAAACACTATCATCCAGAAAATCATCGAGCGTAGTTTCCCCGGGGAGGCTGCGGCTATTATAAGGAAATACATAGACGCTATTATAATCACCAATATCACGCCAGTCTTTTTTCTCTGCTTGAGCAAACGTTTGCTCGGCAACAACAGCATCAAAATGAGGCGCTAATTCCAAGGATGCTGTGTACATTTGTATATTATATAATAAATATAACTTATAAGCTAAGTTTGGGTGTGCTTGGAACTCAGCGATGATTTTGACTTGGTTCTAGTATTGCCCGGTAGAGTAACTCAACAGGTTGCCAACTCGAGAAAGTTCCTTCTATCGACTCAGCTTTGACAGGGGCAGGTTCCAATTCGAATGTATTTGTGTCAATCACTTTTTATTGCCGCTTCTGTCATGGAGTTTCTGGGCTTAAGAATCTATTGCTTCGGCCCCCGCTTACGTTTATGCTTAATTTTAAGCAGTTAATTAAGGAATAACCTAAAGTGCGCAACGACCCGAAAGACCAACATGGCTTGAGCGTGGTAAGCGGGTTGCTCATTCTGGCAGTATTTGCAGTTATCGGTGTTGCAGGTTGGTACATCTACCATGTCACTAAAAAGCTAAGTACGCCGTACAATGTTGCGAATCAGAACAGTCAGACTACGAACTCTTCAGGTAATTCAAATACGAACAACAACACAGCCAACACCACGATCCCGCCGGTTGCTACGGATGCCCAAATCACTCAAGCTGTCAAAAGCTACAAAGATAACGCCCCCTACGCTTCTATAGCTATCGTGAGTATTACGGAGGTAAGCGGGGCAAACGCGTACGGAACGGTAGGCTTCAAAGGACAAGATGGAGGCGGGCAATGGTTGGCGCACGATGCAAATGGTACCTGGTCGGTCGTGTCTCAAGGTTCGTTGGGTATATGTAAAAATGAAATACAGCAATATAACTTGCCGCAGAGCTGGGAATCACCGGCCTGCTAGCAATAATCACCGAACTAAAGATAAGCGAACAATTGCTTCATGACTCGAATTGTAGACGTAGTTATAGGTGCGGGCTGGATATTATTCTGGATGTACTGGATCGCTATGGCTATAAAAATCAAGCGGCCGACGCAACCCAGATCTTCAGTCGGAATACTTATTCGGTTGATTCTATTTACTCTGCTGTTGCTCAGTATCAAGTCACTGCCGCGCCAATGGGGGGTGGTGCACGGGAGCCCCCATCTGCAGGCTATCGGGTTCGGGCTCTACGTGCTTGGTCTGCTACTGGCCATATGGGCCAGGATCTACTTGGGCGGCAACTGGGGTTTTCCGGCGGATAAAAGACGCGGGACCGAGCTTATTACCGCAGGTCCGTACCGGCTCATCCGCCATCCGATATACACCGGCATATTGCTTGCGATGCTTGGAACCGCGATTGCTCTTACGTGGTATTGGATCCTTATTACGCTGATACTTGGAGCTTATTTTGTCTGGAGCGCAATCGCCGAAGAAAAATATATGACAAAGATATTCACACGTGACTATCCTGCTTACGTTCGCAGAAGCAAGATGTTTGTCCCGTTCATTTTTTAATTTGCCGCGCCTTAAGGCGTCCCGGCTTTTGGCCGTTTGTTGTTCAACGGAAATTATTGCTATGATGTGCCCATGCCGCCAAATAATAAGCCGCCCGTCGATCCGTAGGCAGCATTAGCCGCTACATTAGCAGGCGTTCGCCGGAACGATAAGGTGGCGAATCGAATACCCGACCTAAAAAAGTCTGCCTACATTCTGCTCGGGCTGATATTATTTTCGGCAGCCCAAACGCTTGTCATGCGGCAGGTTATTGTGAGCATGCTCGGCTCTGTGCCGAAAGGTGGTATTTTGACCATATTGACCGTCGTCTGGTGGATTGTCAGCGCGTCGGCCTGCATGATCGTACTAGTTGCTAAAAGTACGAAGCTGGTCAAGATTATTCTGATGATTGTCGGATGCTACATTATCTACAGCACCATAGTGGGCTTGATGAAATTTGATCTCTTAGGCACGGCGATCAATCTATTCATCGGCTGGTGGACCTATAATCTCTTCCAATCAGTCAAGGCTTTGGATATCGTTACAAGATAAATCGAATGTATGTATCGAGGGCTCCCTTGACGTGCCAGATCGGTGGAAAGAGGATACCCCAAATTTTTTGTTGAATTCGGATTTAATTGCTTATGCTTAGATTGGAAGCGTAAAATAATAAATACTATGAACAAAATACAAAGTGATCAAAAAGGTTTCAGTGCTATTGAAGCCGTCATTATACTCATTGTCTTGGGGGTCTTAGCAGTTGCAGGTTGGTACGTTTGGCACAGCCGGCAAACGAAACCCGTGAAGTCGACTTCGACCCAATCGAGACAAACTTCAAGTCAGACGAAAAGCGGTTCCAACGCTACCCTACTCCAGTCCGGCGTGACGCCAGGGCCGGGCGCTACCTGGAATACTTATACCAACAAACAGCTCGGATTTTCGATTCAGATACCAAAACAATATTACGATCCTAACGGTTCCTATTGCCGGAAGAGTACCAATCCTTCCTCGTATTATGATCAGGGCGGCGTTGTTCCCGCCGGCATATTCCAGGACGGCGACAACTTTTACGTTGACGCGATGTACACCTTTCAGCTGACCGGCGAAAAAGCTTCCGACAGCCAAACAACTTTCAGCGGCTGTAAAAAAGTACAAACCACAACCGCATTGATTGAGCAGTCCGAGAAGACAAACTCGTCTACTGCAACTTACTTCCCGCTGCCCTTTAGCGTCCAGCCCGCCAGCAGTGAAACTGACATAAAGAATTGGGTTCAGAAAAAGTTCAACGGTAGGGCAATGTTCGTGTCTTTAACCGCCAATAAGTCGGGCTGGCAGGACGTAAATCTGAAATGCTTGAGTGCCTACCCGCTGTGCATGAATTATTCATTCCAGTTGCGGTATTACGCCGACAAACACCGGCTCGTTTACCTGGAGCTCGGCCAGGCAGCGCATCTGATGACACCCGACCAAAGCGGCGCCTACGATCAGCAGATCTTTGACAGCTTCAAGTTACTGTAACCTACCGTTTGTGGCGCCGGCTTAGATATTATCGAAGAAGATAACCGGCACACCTTTGCCGATAACGTTTTGCAGGAACTCCTGGTTCTTAATAATTAAGCTGGTGCGATCAAACTCCAGCACCCCTTGCCGCTCGAGCCAGGCGATTTCTTTGCTGACACTCTCCCGCGTCATTTTGATGGTTAACGCCAGGTCGGCTTGATTGATATGCGGCAGGACGGTCACACCCTGCTGGTTTTCGCCATACCTGACGGCCGTCAACAAGAGCCGGTAGCAGACGCGCTCCCGGCCGTATTTTAGGCCAAGATTGTTAATCGTCGTCGCAAGCAGTGCGAATTGTTCGGCTACATGCCGGACGAAAACGTCATACAAATCCCGGTCTGCGCGAATCAACTTCTGGAAGTATTGTTGTTGCAGGAGATAAATGCTGCAATCGCTGAGTGCCCGAAAATAAAGCGAAGGCCGCACCTGATTGATTATCCAGGCCAGTGGAAATATGTCGCCCGGGCCGTAAATGACGGCAATATTCTCGCTGCCTCGCGAATCGAAATTATAGATTTTTACGAGTCCGGTTTTTATGACATGGATGTACTTTGTACTGTGATTCGGGCCGAGTATCAGTTGCCCTTTATCGAAGTTCACCGTTTGGACGTGACGCCTCAGGCTGTCGCTTTCAAGATAATCATTCAGTTCCCGCATGGTACCTCCTCACCTAAATATATACCTGTTGACGCGGTATATGAATGCGCATCGGCACTACGCTGATCTGAGCTTGAGGGTGAACGTGCTGCCTTCGCCCGGTTTGCTGACGACGCCTATCGAGCCGCCGAGGTTCGTCATGATGCGCTCAGCGATCGATAATCCTAGCCCGTAGCCGTTCCGGTCCCCGCCGTGGCGGGACTGGTCGGCACGATAGAAGCGCCGAAAAAGGTGCGGAATGTCGGATGCGCGGATGCCAACCCCCTCGTCGGCCACGTCCAGGTAAACGGTTTTGCCCTTTTGTCTCGATCGTATGTAAATGTTGCGTCTTTGGTCGCTGTACTTTACGGCATTGTCGAGCAAAATGACCAGCACCTGCTCGAGCGCCGCTTTGTTACCGACGACATCAACCTTAGCCGCTTCATCGTGCACGGCTATGCTTTTAGCCGTGGCTTGGGGCACGACCTGCGTCATGGCTGCACCGACAATATCCTGAAGGTCTACGGCGTCGAGCGCCAACCCGGTTTGATCGTTGCGGGCGAGCGATAGCAGGCCGTCGGAAAGCGCCTTGAGCCGTTCGATGTCTTGGCCGTTTTGCCGGATAACGTGCCTGGCTTCCTGCAGGCTCAGCTTCGGGTTCCTGAGCGCTACGTCGTTGCCGGCTTTTATGGCGGTGAGCGGCGTGCGAAGTTCATGCGAGGCATCGTTAACGAAATGCATTTGCGCCTCGAGCGCCTGTTCGATCGGGCGTAAAGTTCGTCGGGCCAGGTAAAAGCTCAGCACGCCGCCCACAGCCAATGCCCCCATATTCAAATACAGCAACCGGTAACGCAGGCTCGCGATACCCTCGTCGATACGGGCATGCAAAAAGTCGCCAAGGTCGCCGTCGTTATCGGGTTGGGGGGAATTGTTCGGGGGCGGCGCGTAGTTGTCGCCGAGATTCTGATGCAGGTAACTGTCGGGCGGCAGCTGCCGGCCAAGCTGGTAGGTACTGGCAAGATAAAATACCAAGCTGAAGCCGATGCTCACGAGCATCATGACAAGCAGGTATGACTCGGCTAGCCGTCCGGTCGGCGATGTCAGAAAATTGCGTATGCGTCGGACCTTCATGGCTCGGCTTACTCGGCTATGCGGTAGCCGAAACCGCGCACGGTCTGGATAATATCCGGACCCTCGAACGGCTTATCGATCTTAGCCCGCAGGTAATTAATAAAAACTTCGATCGTGTTGGGCAATATGTCGGCGTCAAAGTCCCAGACATGCGACATCAGGTTGTTCTTGCTGAGTACGCGGTCCTGGTTGCGCATCATGTATTCCAGCAGTGCGTATTCCTTCGCGGACAGCGTGATGCGTTTGCCGGCCCGTTTGACTTCTTTGGTATTGGGGTTAAGGATCAAATCAGCGGCACTCAGGAGTTCGCCGGCGGTTTCGTGCGGGCGCCGGAGCAGGGCGCGGACCCGCGCCAGCAGTACCTCGAACGAAAACGGCTTTGCCAGATAGTCATCCGCACCGCTGTCGAGGCCGGCTACGATATCGCGGTTCTGATCTTTAGCGGTCAGTAACAATATGGGAACGTGGAGGCCTGCCGCGCGTAACTTGCGGGTGACCTCGAATCCGTCCATGACCGGCATCATGACATCCATGACGATAAGATCGTACTCGTCGGCCCGGGCTGAGTTGTAGCCGTCTTCGCCGTCGTAGCAAACGTCAACCGCGTACGATTCCTGTTCAAACCCCTGCTTGACGGCTTGGGCAATGCGGTGTTCATCTTCGACGACAAGGATTCTCATAGCAGCAAGTATAGTAGGTCATTACTTAAAAATTACTTAAGCGTTTCTTAACTGCCGAAGGGCCAGCCCGTCAGCCGGCCTCACGGCAGAAGAACGGCGGCGTCAGGATTTGAATCTGACCGCTGATTCCGGCCACAAGTATTGCATGAAGCGGCGGCCTTTGGTGTTGAGATTAAGCCAGGCCCCATATCCGAGTTGCTCGATGTTGATGAGCCCTTTGTGCTGCAGGGATGAGACAATGTGCAGCAGCCGGCTGCGATCCATACGGACCAGCTCCGCCAAATCGTCGATATGATCGCCGCCGTCCTCGCTGATCTGTTGCAAAACGAGCGCATAATCTTCCGGTAAATCTTTATAGCGCATACACTGCCTCCTTTATTTTTTGCCACAGCCGTACTGTCGGCCGGAACTCGGTGAGTTCGTAGTCTAGATTGATATTCGTTTCCCGGGTTAAGCGGGTTGGCATGGTGACCCTCCTTTGAGTTAGCTTTATCTCGGCCCGCTGACGTTGTCGGCTTTTTGCGTCCGTCGATTAGGCATTCCTATGGTATAAGGATAGGTTTGGAATCCGCTTAAACCTGTCTGGCAGTTACCTTAAAGCGGCGGCAACCGAAAGCGCTCCCTTTAAGAGAGCGCTTTTTCTTTGACGGGTTGCCGGTTACATACCGTTTTCGGTACTGGTGACGTTGAAACTATCGTCCAGTTTGACCGTGACCATGCTGTCGTCAGACTTTTGCATGTGCACCTCATACTTGGCGCCGTCGGCATCCGTTTCGGCCCGTACCACCGTAGCGTTCGGCTCCGCGGCTTTGGCGGCTGCGACGGCCTTGGTATAGGTGTCGCCCGTCAGTTCCGTTTCGGTTATGCCGTTTGCGGTGTGGTCGTCTTGCATGGGGCCAGGCGGGGGCTGTCCTTGCGCCGGCTTACCGGTGCTTGAACCGCTGCCGCTTGTAGGGCTCTGCGTGGTGCTCGTGGCCGCCGTAGTAGTGGCGGCGCTGGCGGCGTTGTCGATGAGCGAACCGACGCCGAGGCCGGTCATGGTCGCCAAGCCGATTACGCCTGGTAAAACGAGTTTATGAAGTGTCATTACACCTCCTTTGCTTTACATTGCTGCCCTCGCGCGAGGTGTATCTATGATGGCAGGTACGTCCTTAGGAAACGCTTAACTCCCGGAACGCAGGCTCAGTAGACGAAACTTATTACTACATCAAATGAAGCTATTTACAAATTTAAGCAGTCTGTTATACTGGTTGGCATTATGAAACGATACTGCTCCTGCCAGCTTCGTACCCTCGGCAACCGCATGAACGGCGGATCTGCTGTATTTGGCGGCGGCATTGCAACCGTCGGGATGCAGGCGGGCGTATCGGGTCTATCCACATAAACATAACAAGTTTCATCAGACGCAGATACGCCTCCGGCAATAGGAGGCGTTTTTGTTTCAGTAGAAGTCGAATCCCCGGAGCAACTCCTTTAAAAAACCGCAACAATACGAAAAATATCTGATCATTCAAAGCAATCAATGCAATACATTCCGAGAAAGGACACTTACATGGACCGTTATAAACAAAATGCAAAATGGCTGGCCTGTCTGGCGCCGTTCCGCACGCTGTCCATCAGCGCGGCATATTTAACGCCGTTCTTTCTGCAGCACGGGCTGAACCTGGCGCAGGTGTTTTTTGCTGCAATCGATTTTCTCGGTGGCGTTTCTGCTGTGGGAACTGCCGAGCGGACTGATCGCCGACCGCTTCGGCCGGGCCTTCAGCATCAAGCTCAGCGCGCCGATTGCCGCGTTGTCGATGATCGCTTACGGACTCAGCACCCAATTTTGGCAGTTCGTGGTCTGGGAGCTGGTACTCGCACTGGCCAATGGTCTGATCAGCGGTATCGACACCGCGCTGCTGTTCGATTCGTTAAAAGCTGATGGCCGTGAGGAAGACTTTGTCAGGGTTAGCCAACGTATCAACGCGTTCGGCTTTGCGGCTACAGCGTTCGGCGTACCGGTTGCGGTGCTGCTGGTTCATTATGTCAGCATCAGTTCGACGCTGGTCGCCGACGGTTTGCTGACATTGGTAGGCGCGCTATTTGCATTCAAGCTCGCTGAAGCGCCCCGGTTCAACGGCAGCGCGGAAGCAGTCAGATTGTCGGCTTGGCACGCTATGAGTCGGCTGGGGCGGAACGCGGAAGCCCGCTGGCTGGTCGTCCTCGGTTCCGTACTGAGCGCCTCGACTTATCTGGCTTTCTGGCTATCGGCGCCATACTACACTTCCTTAGGCATACCGGCCGTACTCTTCAGCGTCATCCTGGCAATTCGCAGCCTTTGGAAGGCCTGGTTGTCGCACCGCTATCACCAAAAGCAGCATATCGAGCGCAACATGGTAGGGTACGCGGCGCTGGCCGGATTGGTTTATGCGGCGCTGGCCTCCGGGCAATTGTGGCTCGTGTGGGCGGTTTTGGGCCATGACGTTGTGCAGGCATTGTCGGGACAGCCGATTACCGCCCAGCTCAACGACCACATCGAGCACGAATACCGGGCGACCATGAACAGTCTGGTTAACCTGGTCCAGCGGCTGACATACTCGTTGGCCGGGCCGTTCCTCGGCTTGCTGGTTGACAAGCACGGACTGGCAGCCGGGTTCATGGCCACCGGATTGAGCTGTAGCGTCATCGCGTTCTTGGCGCTGGCACGCCTGCACAAACTAAAAACATTTCAAGAAAGGCGACTGTAATTTTCCGGGGAGGTGAGACGTACCTCCCCGGTCCAAACGACGGCCATAGCTGTCACGTCTGATGATTACCGGTCACCAGCGGCCGGCGCCGGCAAATTGTTTCTGGTTTTGTCAGGCTGCACGTATACGACGATCAGCGTGATGAACCAAAAGAAAATGCTTAACAAAAAATATCCCCAGAAACTGCGGCCCTTCCTGGCGGCGACCCTGGCCGGCCAAAAAGCCAGCGCCAGCCAGCAAACCAAGACCATGAAAGCCCATATCGTACTGAGCGTAAAACCTAAAATTGTTGTTCCAAACATAAGCCCTCCTTAATGATCGGGAACTAAATCCCGAGTATCTGCTTTTTTTTGGCAGCGAATTCTTCGTCGGTCAGGACGCCCTGTTGATGCAGCTGGGCAAATTGTTGAAGTTGCGCGGTCGTGTCGTCAACCGGCGATGCCTCCTGATCTTGTGGCTCCTGTGCTGCGGCCTCTTGGTCTTTCGCGGCAAACCGGCGCGACTGTCTCCGGCTCACATTATTAGAGACATGGGTGGCGGTGCCGGCGACGACTGCCGTCCGTGCCACGCCTCGTAGCAATCCTGGCATATTATTTTCCTCCTACTTCGTTTAATTCCGCGGCGGCGTCGGGGTGAACGCGCCCCTCGGCTACCAACACGCCGTTGGCGTTCAGAATCGCTTGCTTTAGCGGCTTGGCCCAGAGTTGCTCGACCACGAGCAGGCCCGCGGCGGTGTTGTTTTCGAGCAAATCGGCCATTTCGTCAACGTCGTCATCGGGAGCATTATCGACGCTCGGCTTGTAGTTCGACGCAAACTGCACCGCATAATCATCGCCTAAGTCCGAAATATCTAGCTTGGTCACGGTGCCCTCGTCGTCTTTGCTGATAAACGCCAGCTCCACCAGCGCGATGACGCCGCTATCAATGGCGTCGCCCAGCGCCTTTAACACGCTGCCGTCAAATTTATTGCCCTCAAATCCGACGATTATGTAATCAATCGGTCCTAACATACGGCCCCCCTTCTTGCTTACGCTTCTATTGCAGATTGTAGCGCGGTC
Organism: Candidatus Saccharimonadia bacterium; assembly: GCA_963810525.1. Taxonomy (GTDB): domain Bacteria; phylum Patescibacteriota; class Saccharimonadia; order Saccharimonadales; family UBA4665; genus JAICLK01. Next base: position 182,531 of record CAWENB010000003.1, on the reverse strand, counting down.
CGGCGCCGTAATATATGATTCTAATCACTTATGTATATGTCAATATTACGAAAATGACTGTACGTCATATAAATGATGTAATATTAGTTCATGGCAGAAACATATTATCCGAGAGAGCCGCTTCCCGGATCACTGCAGCTTCCCGAAGTTCCGGTTGCCTATATCGTGCCGCAATCATGGGGCGGTATTTACGTGAGCAAGAACGGTGATGAATTGCTCGGTCTCACTCCGCAAACGACAGTCATACAGGCGGAAGGCATGCCGGTGTCAGAAGCATTGCAGCACGTCACGCCGATTGCAGAACCCCGCTACGACATTATGCTGGTTTCGCCGGAAGAAGCGGCCGGCATGCAGATTTTTCACCATCCTGCTTTTCCCGTCTTTGAGGCGGCGGGTGTTCGCGGCTACCAGCATCAAAAGGGAGTGGGAGTCGTCGTTGGGTTTACGGGGAACCGGCAATTATTGCAAGGGCTGATGGACACTTTATTGGATGTGGCCGACGACCCGGACAATGCGGCCGCGCAGTTGCATTACTTGCTACCCGAAGGCGTGGATATACGCGTCAGCGGCGAGGAGATGGCCGAGAACGGCTACCGGTACTTCACACCAATCATTATGGCCAACATGATTTTGGCTAGTCTCAGCAGCGAAACCGTGGAGTGGTATGGCCGCCGATACGATCAATACTACCAACGCGTCATAGATCTCACTATGGCCGGAACGATCGGCGCCGCGGCTACGACTGCCGCGATCAATGCGCTGGTACGACAATCAAAGCTAAGGACAACGTCTGAAATGCTTATCGCCATAACGGCAAGCTTGGCAATCGGGCACCGGCAGCTGCGATCATATGTTTCAGGAAGGGCTGTACGGGAACGCGCGGCACTTGTCCGTGCGCAAGATAAGGCAAATGTCGTATCACGCGATATCCTGCATACCTTCGCCCCGAAAGGATCCGTCCAGAACCTCGGCAACTAGGAGCTGGCTTTTTCGTGCAAAAATTGACTGATATTGAACAATATATTATAATATACTCATATGAGCGAACAGGAAAGATCTGAATTTCCAGATTTTTGGGCTGACTTAACCGGCTATTTGGGCGACCAGGATGAAGTTGCGGCGGCTGGTGAGGAGTTCTCCCGGGCAATAACAGCATCTCAGCGAGAGTTGCTCGGTGAAATCGATCGGACAACTTTTGACGAAGCGGTACGCAGTGACCTGCAGGTTATGGATTCGTTTCTCGCGGTCTTCCCGGAATTGAGCCTCGATTCGCTCATTTTTCGAGCTGTAATGGTAAGAGGAACGCTCGAACTCATGGCCTCTCCAAATAACGATCCCGGCCGGAGTGCCCATATTCAAAACGCGTTGACGTGCCTGATTGAGCGGTCGCAATTGGTGAGTAAGATTGCCAGCGCCCGCCAGGCCGGTGGTCTTTGGGAAAAACAAGGTTTACAGGGGGAAATTCTCGCTACAGAACCGCTGTCGATGGAGGAAAATCTGCTCTGGGCGCAAGTCGCAGATACCATGTTGACCGGCCAGGGAGTCGACCTGCAAGATGCCGAAGCGGTTAATTCAGCGGCGACATGTCACCGCATCGCTGAAGCCGCTGACGACGAGGCGCGAGCGGCGCGACGGGCGCTCCGGACCCGTATGATGATGGGGCTCGAAGTTCTGTACCACGAAGCGGGTATACCGGCTCATGACGACCGGGAGTCGGTAGCCCGAGAATTCATTTCTGCGATCGTGTGGGAAACCGGCGAAGAAGGAGTCCGGCAGCAACGCGTACTGGAACAACTCCGCGAACGAACGGCCCGTATGGGCTGGACCGAAGCGCAATATAACCGGGTCGTCGCTGAGCTGCGAGCGCTAAAACGGGGCGGCGCGACCGACGAAGGGCGATAGCCGTACAAGACCGTTTATGATAGAAGGTGTCACCAAACCATTCGAAATCGATGCTCCGGAACCCGATGATACCGAAAAGCGGGCCGCTGCAGCCGCTTACATCAGCGGCATGGATTCCTTATTCGGTCGTTTTGGAAGTGATATGTTGCAACTCGAAGTGCCGCCGAGAAATGATGCGGCAGAGGACGAAAGCGAGCCGATAGACGTTACCGCAATGCAGACATACGATGGTTCGGGAGGCATACTGATGCTTTACGCGCCGGATAGCCAACGTCATGACTACGGTACCGATGCGGCAGGGGTGCTTCGGCGCAGCGACTCGTCGCTGTTGCGCCAGGGCCAGTATCCGGCAGCGGAACGGTTCGGCGGTACGCGCAGAGAAAGATTTTGGCAGTCGGTCGAGCAAGCGGACAGGGAACGAAGCCAAGGTCTGAACGACCGGCCGGTCGATGCCGAGGAGGTCGCACACCTATTCGCCCTTTTGGCCGGCGCCCGACGGACCGGTCGGCGCCGATAGGTCTATTAAAAAGCGTCACTATGTTGTAAAGTAGGTGTTGCTTAAAGTAGTTGGTGATGTAACGTTATGGACCCAACAATTCGCGCCGCCAATTTAGAGGTGCTGAGAGAAGAGGATGAGATTTCTTCGGTCGCCTACGCGGTTGAAATCGTGCAAGTTTGGGCCGCACTGAAAGACCAGGTCCAGCCGCTGGAATCCGGGACCACAAATACGGCGATAGTCGAAGCCATGCTCGGTTCAGAGGAGCGAAGGCGGGCTGCGTTCGAAGCTGGCTATACCGGTCGCGTCCGTTTTCCGCTTGAGCTGGCGTGGCCGACGGCTAACGAATTAGAAGCCGTCTTCGGCGGATCAATTCACAAGCACATGCCGAATAATATTTCCCAGACAGCCCGAAGGCGCTCAATTGAAGCCGTAACCGTTGCGGCGGTCGGCGCCGATTCGGCTGAGGACGCGACCGTTGCAGCATATCTGTCATTCGCCGACCGTATTATCGGGACGCACGCGATTTACCAATACCTCGACCGGCGAGTGTCGAGAAATTATAAAGCATTTGCTGCCGATCCCGAAGGGTCGCGAGTCATGCCCGGGAGAGAAGAAATGTTCTGGGGCAGCGCCCTATTTGGCGCGCCGTTTAGCCCGGGCGTCTTCGATACGCAAGGGGCATTGACCCGGCTCATGCAATCCATCAGTGCCACCGCCCATGATTTTTATGAAGACAATGCCGATCAATATCTGGACGCCTGGTGGGCCGCCGTGAACCTGCTCCGGGAAGAGGGCGGGACCTACAGTGAAGCCGTCGGCGGGCCGTTGACGGCGCTGATCAATAGAGACTTAGGCACGGCCCGGTATCTTTTAAAGCAGCGTTTGTTCAACAGCCGGGAATTGCTGCCGCACCGCTCACGCGCCAAATTTGAACTCGACGCCGACGAGGAAGAATACTTCGCCGAACTGCTTAGTGAACCGGAAATCGAAGGTGATGAACCCGCAACGGAAACCCCGTCGCTTTCCCGGGAAGAGTTGGTAAAACTGGCGCGTGATCATGTCGGTGCGTTGCTCTCCTGGGAAGGTGAAGCGGGCGTCGTGTCGGTTGCATACGCCCGCCAGCTGGCAGTCAATAAACGGGTAAATTCTAAACCTGAGGTCGTACGGGACCCCGAAGGCCCGTATTCGCTCGTGCCGCTGGCATTGATACTGGACTACTTTCGCCGTGGCGACGGCGTTACCATACAACGGCACCGAATGGGAGGCCGAGGGAACTTTATGAGTATTGAGAGGTTCGGCAGGCTCGTACAAGCGGATAAGATGAGAGTGCTTGATGTGGACGACAGATATCTCGATCGGGACATCCAGGTCTTCCGCCTACCAAGCTAAGCGGTCATCCCGTATAAAACTCAAAACCTTTGCAACATTTCAGTAGGTACCTGCAGCTGTATGCCTAAGTGTACTCGTCTCGTATTGTAGTAGTCGAGATACGCGGTAAGCGTATCTCGCTGGTGCTGGAGCGGAACGCTCCGGCGCCAGAAGTACCCAATGCATTCAGTCTGGATAGTCCGGTTAAAGCGCTCAATGTGAGCGTTGTCATTGGGTCGATGTAGCCTGGTGTGTCTCGTAGTAATGCCGTGGCTTCTCAAGACCTGTTCGAAGTAGCGTCCGTACTCCGGGCCATTGTCGGTCTGTACGATGCGCAGTGGAAAGTCCCAAGCGTCCTGTGCTTCCAACACCGCCCGTGCAGCCAGTCCTGGACTGAGCTTTGGTGCCAAGGTAACATGCGTCATCCTGGTGAACAGATCAATGACGGTGTAGTAGTACAGCCTTTTGCCGCTTGCCGGATCCACATGGTGAATAGTATCCGTCTCGACCAGTTCGCCGGGTTTGGTGACGCGCGGACGCCGCGGATTGTCGGGACGGACTCGCTTCCTCCTTCCGACAGCAAGGCCAGCGCGCTTGAGAATACGTCTGACACTGCTCAGTGACACTTGTACGCCAAGTACGGTTACCAGATGGTGCCATACCACCTCAGCACACCTGCCGAGCTTCCGGCGTACGGCCAGGACCTGCCGTACCACCGCAGCAGGAATGGCTTTGGCATGGCCATGCGGCTGGGCACGCTCAGTTGGGATACTCCAATGAGCATCTGCCCAGCGGAACGACGTACCAACTATTCGGCTAGTGCGGTTGTCATTGGTGAACTGGCGATGCTCATTGAGCTTTCGCCACTTACAAAGCCAGCGCCAGATGGTAGTGCGGTGTACGCCACTGCGATCTGCAACAACAGATAGTGGCATTCTCTCAAGCAGTAGCAAGCGCAATGCGGTTGCTCTCGCCTTAGGAAGGTAAGGGTTGGTAGAATAGGCCATGGTAGGCTCCTCTCTGTTAGCTTTTGACACTTACAGTGTAGGTTGCCTACCTTTTTGGTTGCAAAGGTTGTGAGATACTACGTCATCCTCGAAATACTCTTGACAATATGGTATAATGTAAGTACGGAACCGACGAAAGACGGTTCTAGCCGCAAGTAAGCATCCAGTGACTTTGGCGGTTACCGAAATCGGATTGCCCAAGTCGAAACGGTATCTAGACCAAGACAGGCGCCCCCGCGTTAGAGATAAGCAACCACCGCAATAAGGCGAAACTTAACTCTTCAAACGTTTGGAGGCGTCTTTTTGATGGAAAAGCTTATTACCGCCGCTAGTACTAGCGGTGTAGAGTGTCATGACTTAATCGTGGTCGGAGCGGGTCCGGCCGGGCTGTCGGCGGCCATCAATGCCGAATCGGAGCGGATCGATTCGCTGGTGCTTGAAAGCAGCCATCGGCTCGGCGGCCAGGCCGGTACCTCGACAAGAATCGAGAATTATCCGGGCTTCCCCGATGGTGTCAGCGGTGATGAACTCATGGGCCGCATGATCAGTCAGGCGCTGAAATTTACGACCGAATTCGCAGCGCCGGTCCGGGCGGAACGCCTCGAAAAAACCGAAGACGGCATCCTGGTGCACGCCGATGAAGGCGAGCGATTTCTCGGCCGCTCCCTCCTGATTGCCTGCGGCGTGGAGCCCCGACGGTTGCGGGCCCGCAACTTGGCGGCGTATTTGGGGCGCGGTGCCATCTACGGCTCGCCGGACATCGAAATCCCTTACGAAGGCAAGCGGATCGTGGTGGTCGGCGGTGCCAATAGCGCCGGACAGGCGGCGCTGCATCTATCGAAAGCCTGCGACGTGCATCTGGTGGTGCGCGGTACGAGTATCGACGACAAAATGAGCGCCTATCTTACCGACCGCATTGCCGCCAACCAGAACGTTCAAGTGCATACCCAAACAGAACTCTTCGGTGTAGATGGTGACGGCCGCCTGAGAAAAGCGACGGTCAAACGCGGCGACGAACTGCAGGAGTGGGATGTCGATGAGATTTTCGTCATGATCGGTGCGGTACCTAAAACCCATTGGCTGCCGGATGTCGTCGATCGCGATGAAGCCGGCTTTGTGATAGCCGGGAGTGATTTGTCGGCTGATTCAAGGGCCCGGTTTGCCGATCAAAACGGCGGCCGGCAACCGCTGGCCCACGAAACCTCGATGTCTGGGCTGTTCGTCGCCGGTGATGGCCGCTTCGGTACGATCAAACGCGTGGCCAGTGCTGTCGGTGACGGCTCGGCAGTGGTACCGGAGCTGCACCGCTACCTGAGCCTGCTCGGCAAAACCTGCCTATAGTATTCGGCCGGAAGCCGGTTCTTGTGGCTCAAGCTACTTGCGTTTTGCGCAAAAGGCGGATTATGTAATCTTTTTCACTGCAATTATTGCCGATACGGCGCATAGTCGTAAATGCAACCTTACGTGTGGAGGAGGGGAGCAAATGGGAAAATGGATAGCAATATTGGCACTCATCAATATCGGCATCCTGGAGGCCGGCAGCTTCCTGTTTCCGTCGAATCCGCTGATGTGGCTGGCAGGCACTTCGACCGGATACATAATAGTCCGGGTTGTTATTATGCTCCTGCTCCTTATCCTGCTGCTGACTAACCCGCCTCGCCACGTGCTGCTCAGAGTTTTAGCCGGCACGGTCGCGACCGTGGTATTAGTCACGGTCCTTGCGGCTACATTCAACGGTACTATGCCGATACTGGACAGCATGACCCTTATCAGCGCCAGTATTGCCATGGGCATTATATCGCTCGAGATAAACAACGAGGAAGACAATTATGTGGATGTGGAGATGCTGCGCCAAGCGAAGCATAACCAACGGGTACGCGCCCATTAGCCCCAAGGAAACAGTATATGAATGAGCGCGTTCAGCATATTATGGAAGTACGAAATGCCGACGAGAGTATTCGGTGTGCCGCTCGAGTTATCGAGCCGGACGAAGATTACCCAATATACATGGCAGTAACGAGGTCGCAGCTAACTGCGGCTTCGAGCGTGGGGTCTGACGAAGTTAAAAGCGTGGAGATCGCTGTTCCTAAGACAGGGGCTTCACCGGCAAAACGTTTCAGGAGTTCAGTATGCAAGCTATTACAGCCATCGGCAAATAGATTGTATGACTTCGGACAACTAAGCCCTTGTAAGTGGCGAGCGTATACTGAGAAAGGTGAAAAGCTCTAGTCCCTGGCTTGCTGCGGCTGCGATCATCTTTATTGTATTCGGCACGATGTACGGCGTGGTCCAGCAGGTGCAGCGCACGGATGCCAATTATCCGCAGATTCAATTGGCGGAAGATGCGGCCGCCTCGCTTAATCAAGGCACCAGCCCGGCGGCGATAAGTTCGGGCCATGTCGCCATGCGGTCGAGCCTGGCGCCGTTTGTCATTATTTACGATCAATCCGGCCGAGCCGTTGGCGGGTCCGGCTACCTCAACGGGCATCTGCCGGCCGCACCGTACGGAATACTGACGGCAGCCCGGGGTCATGCGTACCGCTGGGTATCGTGGCAGCCGGAAAGTGATGTGCGCATCGCAGCCGTTACGGTTGCCGCGGATAACTATTACGTGCTGAGCGGACGCAGTCTCCGCGAAATCGAGATCAACGAAAATCACACCTTGCAGATTACGGCACTGGGCTGCGCGCTGTCATTGATCGCACTGGGCACGGCGTTTCTTGCAAGCAGGTCCGCAAAAAAGCCTGTCCGTTAAATTTTCACACCATGTTTTCGCCATTTCAGTTAAAAATGTTACACACTAGCAGCATACAATCCTACTGAAAAACGCTTTTCCTTACCCTACAATTCGAAACGTCAGTTAATAAGGGGAGGAAAAAGCCTATGAATAGACGAACATCATTAATTGTGCGCGCAACCGGTGCGATCGGGGCGACAGTGGCATTGGTCGGCGGAGTGACCTATGCGCAGCTGACGACGAATACCGTGACCTTAAGTAATAACACTATTTCAACGACTTCACCGAATACGCTTCAGATAAGCAAGAATAATACTACGTTCAAAACTCAGGTAGCTGGGTTTGACTTTACCGGACTTGTACCCAACATGAAGTCCACGTCCAGCTCCGAAACATTTTACCTGAAAAATACCGGCGGCTCAGATATCAATCTTTACATGTTCATCCCGACTTTGCCAACGTTTACCGTCACACCGTCCGGCACCGTTGATAACACGAAAGTAAAGATGAGTTTAACCTGCAGCTCAATCAGCGGACCGATAACCACCCCTACCACCGGCAATGACCTGACATCGCTGAACACCCCGCCCGGTGCCACGCTGACCGGTACGCTCAATGCCGGCGACACGGCGACGTGTTCCCTGAACGTAACAATGGCTGCGGGCGCAGTCAGCAACACATCGGCCACGAGCGTGAGCTCGACCGGGTTCGATGTACAGTTTGGCGGCACGACAGCAACTTAGTAGCACGCTCATTGACAGGGGGAGATATGTGATGAAAGGTAAGCTCGAAAAAACTGGCATTTACATGGTTGCAACGCTGAGTATTGTGGCCGTTAGCTTGCTCATAGTTTTCGGCTTGCCGATCACGGGCTGGAAAGCGCTGTCGGTGCAGACCGGCAGCATGCGCCCGCATATTCCACCCGGTTCACTGGTGTTGGTACACCGCGTCCCCGGTTCGCAACTCCGCATCGGGGACGTCATTACTTACAACAGCATGGTCAGCCCGGGCGAACAGATCACGCACCGCATCGTCGGTTTTAAACAGGTCGGGCCGGTGCGCGAGGTGGTGGTAAAGGGCGACGCCAACCCATTGCCCGATCCGCCGCTGCTTGCGAGCCAGGTGGTCGGGAAAGTTGCCGGCAGCGCGCCGTATATCGGGCGGGTGATCGATTTCGTACACAGTCCGCTTGGCCTGGCACTGCTGGTCTATGTGCCGGCGCTCGCGGTAATATTCTACGAAATCAAGCATCTGGTCGACGGACTGACCGAGCTGGAAATGGACAAGCGTACAAAAGCTGCGCGAGCGAGTGCGCGGCTGTATTCGCCCAAAATCCGGAGGCCATCAGCGTCCGAAACGACCGAAGTTAAGGCAGCCCAAAATCCGTCCCGGCTGCTGCCCGGAAACACGGTTGATCCGGGCGTGCGCGGGCACACCCAGCGGCCGGCGCTGCGCAGTATTGACGGCATCCGCGTCTAGCGTCTAAGCGCCGGCAGGCAGCAGATTATCAGACTGGTTATGCTTGCATTTTGCAAAAAAATAAATAATATGGTCACATGAGTGCAGATATTGACCCTGGGCAGCGTGTTACCCTTGAACTTGGCGTGTTGGGCGTGGCGTTCCAGGGCGAGCTAGAACAATATGTCGAGACAGCGCTGGCCCGCCGCATCGTTGCTGGCGGATTGCTCCGCATTCAGGAACTGGCCCTGTCCGATGAAGCTGGACCGGAAGAACCCGACCTGTCGACACCGTTTATCGAACAATTAGAAGGCGTGCATGGACCCGAGCAGCTGGAAGACTTGATTGAAACCGCGTATTACCGCCTGCGTGCTTGTGCCGATCCGGAACTTCGACGCGACGATGAGCAACACCCGGCAACGGGCACGGTACGGGCAATAGTTCCGGGAGACGTCAAGCCCGGAAATCAAGGTTTGGTAAGTATCATGTATGGAAGAAATACATCAGATGTACCAACCGTGGAAATTTTGCTGAGTGGCGATTCCCAGTATCCGTATAACGCTGTTGAGCCCGCCGAAGGACAACGCTATCGATTCTATGGGTTGGCCGTGAGTAGAATCCCCTCTGAATTGCCGGATAGTGCCGGCCAAGATGCGTATTTGCTGAAATCGATAGTCGAACGACGGATAAGGGGATCACAAACGTCTCACCCTCAGCATAAAGGATTGGCTAAATACGATGGCGAAACAGAAGACTGGGAAATACCTAGAGACGGAAATATATGGAAAATTGCTCAACTTGTCTTCAGTAAATTCGACCGGGCAATCGACTGGCTGGAGAACGTTCGGGAGATCGGGCCGGCGGGCAGCGGTCTTACCTTTACGGATGTCCGGAGTGCCGGCTTGACCGACGCGGAAAGCGGCGAACTCGTTGAGGGATGGTACGAAGTCATGCAGGCTGAGCATCAGGACGTGTTGGCGGCCGCATCGACTCGCCGCAATCATACCGGAATGTAAAATTCGACAAAAACCAGTAAAATTAACGGCTAGAGGCAATAAACTTGAAAGAAGCGCGCATCCTTATCGTCGATCGAAGCGAGAGGATTCGGAGTGCAGCCGGGCTGAGCTTGGCGGCTCGTGGCCATCGTATCGTGGACTTAGCGGGCTCGGTGGTCGCGGCCGAGGCAATTATTAAGACCGCAAGCCAATGTTCTACGCCTGTCGATGCCGTCTTGGTGGCGGGGGATTTGGGCGCAGGGTCGAAGCCTGGCGAAGACGGAGCCTGGTTAACGGCATACGCCCGCGATCATCTAGCCGGAGTCAAAGTGGTTGCCTGGTCTATTGACCACACCGTAGAGGGTGCGGACGTCACCGTTGCTAGGGGCGATGTGGACGCGGTCGTTGCCCATATCGCGGCACTGCCGGAACGAACGGAACCCGGAGGGCCACAAGTCCCCGTTGCAGCTCAATACGCGGAACTACAGAGGGTCGCGGAGGAAGGTGATTGCCACGAGACCGCGAGCCATACACGGAAATCCGCCTAACTTACCGGCTGGCGTGGAAAGTAGGGTAACGGCGGAATTGTCACCGTCCGGTGACCATTGCTCTATCAATGCTCGAGCACCAAACTGACAACCCCTGTTCCTGCATCCATATCGTACTTCGGCGGTCATGTCGGTAGTGTTAACCCATCGTTCACGTTCGGCTTCGGCAAGCACAACCGCCGCGGCTGCTTGCTCACCTGTATACATATCTGGAAGCTGCGATACTTCAAGGGCGGCGTGAGTACACCTTGCAGCCAAACTGGCAACGACATCGGCAACGGCACGTTCTGCGTCTAAGTCGGCCAGTGATTCCCCGATGTCGTGAGTCATATACGTTCTGCTCTTGCTACTTAGGTCGAAGGTAACACAATTCGCCGCGGTCTGCAACGTCAGGCGCGATCCGCTCGCACAAGTCTTGTTCAGGCATATGCTGCGACCGCGGCGGTTCTAAGGGCCCTAGTCTGCAGGATGCCGAGCCTCGTTTCGATAAACAGCTCGGCAGCTTGCTGCTGTTCACCGCCGTTGTCGGCGGCTCACGCAACGGCAGTGGCACGCTGCAGGCTCGGTCCGCCAATCACTCGGCCGTTAAAACGGGGCGATTGTCAAAATAGGGACTGAGAATTTCGGCTTCTAGCGTGTTATCGGTTATAGGCAACGAAGACTATTGAGTTTAAGAGATAAAATTCAGCACGGAACACGCCACCGGGCAACCTGATTGTCCAGGCTAGTCCGTTTCGTCTACCCGCAGAAAAATTTCCCCGAAACTATGTGCGGCAGCACGCGGGTCGTCGCTGGCGCAAATCTCGGGGCCGATTACAGCAACGCTGTGCGGTCCGGCCGCCAGGGCTGCGGCTTCCAACCCCCCGCCGTTTGCATCTATGTCGGATATCCATAATGCAAAGCTGCCGACGTCCGGGTGCGCCTCAAGGCTTTTTCGGTACGAGCTCAATAGGTTCATATCAGCGCCAGTCACGGCAAAGTCTCCTAATCCCAGGGCGATGGACGAATTGAGTATTCGCTGGGGTGTATGGGGTTCAATATAGCCTCCGGTCAGCTCGCGCCGTCCGGTCAGGGAGTCCGCGTAGGGCATCGTGAGGCGAGTTATGACTCCAATCCCTTCCTGTCGGAGTGCGGCGGTCATTTGCTGCTGCGCGGCCGGTCCTGCCAACGGGCAGAGGATTGCCGCGCCAATGCCGGCCCTATCGATGGCATCGGCAAGGCGGTCATTGGCTTTCGGGTTGCCGGTTCCGGCGTTTTGATGGTCGTATACGGCGATAAGTCCGCTGCCTCGAACAATTTCCGCGGCTTCCGAGAGGCCTAGCCCCAGCCCGATTTCAGGGCCGAAGATAATACTGCTGACACCAGCCGCTTCGCCTACTCGCGCGACAAGCTGCTCAAAATCCGACGGCCGTACATCGGCCGCGACCGCTATGCTCCTGCCGAGTTCGGCTTCCAGTATCGGTATGTCACCCCTCCTTTTTACGCCCTTTGTACTTTGTAAAGTATAGCGCATATGGCAACGTCATATACTAAAGTTGTTTATTCTGCAAATCCAGTCGGGTAATTGATTACCTGTCCGTGGGCGACAATAGCTAACCTGTCGCGTTCAACTGTAAAATCTTCTGGCCGAGATCCGTCGCTGTTTGGCGCGGATCACGGCTGTCGTAGATGCCGCTGCCGACTATGGCGTTGAAGCGCGGTCCGGCTAACCGCCCCGTTTCTGTTAGATCGCCGCCCTGCGTAATAAATCCTGACGCCCACAACGTGTAGGCGCCAACACCGACCTCCCGATCTAAAAATTCACGGTAATACTGTACCCGCTCCGGCTGATTGCCCGGCGCCATGTAGTCGTGTACGCCCAGTTCGACGGCCAGACTGAGAATGCGCTCCACGGACGCGGGGTGAACATAGCCCCCATGGCGACCGGATGCATCGGCTAAAAAATCCGCGTGCGTCATCTCGGCGCCGGTAATCACCTGCACACCGCTGTCTTGTAACGCCCGCGTCCACTCACGCTGGGTATTCGGCCCGGCGAAAGGGAACATAATTGCCGCGTCAACGCCGGCGTGCTTGACGACGTTCGCAAAACCAGCGCCTGTGGCCGGGATGTCGGTGCCGGCTTTTTGATGGTCGAAGACTGCCTGCATGCCATAGGTGTGGACGATTTCGGTAGCCGTCTGCAGCCCAATTCCGTAGGCGACCTCAAGCCCGATTTTGATCGCGCTTACTCCGGCGATGCCCTTCATTCTGAGTGCTAACGGCGAGAACAACATCGGCTGCACGTCAGCCGCGACAACGATACTCCTACTTACTTCAGCCCCACCTGACACGGCTCATCCCCCCATGTTGGCGAAGTATAGACCACGGGATTTAAGTAGTCAGTAAATTGCTTTACACTTCAGCAAACATCTTAGGCGCTACTCCGCAGCGCCGAGCTGCAACATTTTCTGTCCGAGCCGCATCGCCGTTTGGCGCGGAAGCGGGCTTTCGTAGATTGTATTGCCGGCAATGGCATTCACATTCAGCCCCGCCATACTGACAGAAGCTCGCAGCATACCCTCAGAATCGACGGCGTTATCTACCCACAAGGTATATCCTCCCGCGCCCGCCCGCGCATCGAAGAATGCCCGGTAGGCTTTCACCCGGTCAGGTTTGTCACCGGGTACGATAAAATCGCGGCCGCCGAGCTCCAATGCTAATTCGAAAATTCGCCTGAACGACGGACCGGCAACGTACCCGCCCCCGTCGCCATATACACTCGAACGGAAATTATCGTGCGACATCTCCGACCCCGTGATAACGCGCACGCCCGCTGCCAACAAGGCCTGCGTCCATACTCGTTGCGTATCAGGTCCGCCGAGCGGATATAAGGTTGCAGCATCCACGTTCGCACGGTTCATGAGGCGGGCGAAAGATACGCCTTCCTCAGGAGCACCAATGCCGGCGGACATATGGTCGTAAACCGCCAGGAGGCCGTTCTGGTGAACTTCTTCAACCGCGTGCCGCAGCTTCAGCTCAAATGCGACTTCCGGCCCGAGCTTGACCGCGCTCACACCGTCCGCTCCGGCTACCTGACCCACCAGCCACGAGAACATGTGCGGCTCCGCGTCGGCTGCCACCACGAGGCTTCTACCGGATGCAACCATTTCTGCCATAAGTTCGTTCCTTCATGCACTTTATGGTAGAAGTATATCGCAACGGAATCGTCGGGTGGATGTAAAATCTTTTCGACGTATTGTAAAATAGTTGCACTTAGAAGATGCGAGGAGATTGACATGTCATCTATGGATTCGGGTGGCCACGAAAGTTTATATGGGTTCGAGATCAGGGTCGACCTGCCGGGAGCCGCTGAAAATCCTTATAAATTTCCGCCGGCTGAAAATTATTGCCAGACGCGCTGTCCGCACCCAAACGCCCGCTGCGGTATCGTCGCGCTCATCTTACGCGCCGATGAACAAGGTAGTCAATACCTGGAAGCTTTCGGCGAAGTGGTCGGTGAGAAAGACGGCGTAACAGTACACGGCGAGGCTTGGATAGATAGTCTTGCGAACCCTATGGGTGATCCGGTATTTGTGGAAACGGCAGGCACAGACGATCAGCTTTCACCGGATACCATCTTTGAGCAATTAGGCGACTCGCCCGAAATCATCGCCGCGCAGGGCGCGGCTTTCATTATCGGATCTACCGGCTGCCTGCTTGACGCTGTAGAGCAGGCAGGCCGGACGCCGCTCGAAGGCTAGTATCAGGCAATACGCATTTATCGGACAGACACTAAATTACAGCTCCTGCAAAGGGCGTGGATTAATAAGCTTGTGGATAAGTAGTTTGCAGGTCTTGCAAAATGCTTATGATAGTCACACAATGAAAGCATAAACCTAATGTGAGAGGGGGTGGGGTATGCTAAGCATACGTAAAATTAATCCGTTGGTTCGTGCCGTCGGAACAATGGGAGCTGTGGCCGCTTTGGTGGGCGGTATCACGTTCGCGCAAATACCGTCAAATACGATAACACTAGGAAACAATACACTAGTAGATGCTACTGCATCGTTAGGCATTGGGCTTACGCAAAACTGTACAGACGAGGGTGCGGGTCCTGTGCAAGGTATGAATTTTCAGAACTTGCAACCTACGGTCACGTCTCCTGACTTTAATTTCTGTATCGATAACACAGGTGGTGCTGACACGGGGGCGCCGATGAATATAACTATTGGGATACCAAGCGGAGCATTTGCTGATTCAACAATCAACGCAAATAATATTACACTAGCTATTAGTTGCGGTGTCGGCGGTTCATATTCTGGCGCGGTATCCTTTTCTGCTACACTCGGCAGCCTTTCTGGATCTACAGCTGCCCTGTCAACAAATCCATTAAGCAATGCATCAAACAACGTGTGGAGTTGTCAGGCTAATGTAACGCCAGATTCGACCGTAACAACTTCCGGAGGTTCTTTGACTCCGTTTTCAATTGACTTTGCCGGCACAACGGTTGATACCTAATAAGGTAGTTTCGGACTTGTTACTCGGAAACATGCTATGGGTATAGTCAGACGAATCAATATACTAATAAGCTTAAGTATCCTGGTGGCATGCGCTGGCGCATTCCTGCTGTTCGGATGGTCAGGGTCGGGGTGGAAAGCCCTGGCCATTCCGACCGGCAGCATGCGTCCTGACATTCCGCCCGGTTCGTTGGTGTTGGTACACCGCGTCCCCTTATCTTCATTGAAGGTCGGGGATGTCATTACCCACACCGATGCGAGTGATTCAAAAATTACCATATCGCACCGGATCATCAAAGCGTATAAGCTTGATGGCAGAATTCCGGCGTTCGTGACCAAGGGCGATGCGAACAAAGTTGCCGACGTGCCTATTGCGGGTGGTCAAGTTATTGGCAAGGTCGTATGGCACGTGCCCTATGCCGGCTGGGCACTGCTCGATGCCAAGAAGCCTATCGTGATTCTGCCTATAATTTACATCGCGGCGCTGCTCATTATGATTGAAGAAGTTCAGCATCTGGCCGAATACTACCGCCGGTTTATCGTCTACCGCGTGCCGGGGTTCCGGCGGTACGAGTCCGAAAACGATTCGGGCAAATTATCAAAGCGGGTAAGCCTGGGCGCAGCTGCTACCACGGCATTCGTGCTCGTTGGTGCGGCCATGGGCCCTACTGCTCTGGCGGCACTGCGCAGCAATACGGTCACGCTGGCTAATAACCGCATATCGGTAGCAGCGCAGCAGCATGAGTGTCGGTATCATGTTTACTATCACCACAGGCACAGATACGTCTATAAAGAGTGTGACGACCATCATCATGGCGAGGGTAGTGGGTATCAATGCGACGGTGATCACGATGCAGACGACAATAACTGCGGCATGCAGTGCACCTCGTACTCATCAAACAACGTGACCGTCCAAACTACCACCACCCAGTCCTCGACCACGGGCAGTGTCACCGGTAACGGCAACGCCAAATCCGGCAGTGCAACCAATACCAGCAACTCATCGACGACCGTCACTAGCACGAATTCGGACCATTGCTGATCGCGACGATTATCTGGAGACTCAGCCGCTAACTGGAGATACTTTGCGTCAGTTTAATGCGGCAGACGTTTGAGGTTGAATCCGAAGCACTTTAGGGGCGGTGATCTATGAGGCGGCCTGTATACCCGCGAAGGACCCGCATGGCTTGGCTCTGGCGCCGTACGGCTTGCGTGTCGGGTGTATGTTGCAGTGCCCGTACGTGGGATTTCATATCGTCAGTGTATCTTTCAAGCTTGTCGCCAGTGAATCCCATGCCTTGACCGATGGCCCTAAAGACGGCGACCGCTTCGTCAACGGATGTTGCGGCACGGTTCAAATGGAAGTATGGGCTGTCGGGTTTCGTGGCAAATCTTTCAGCCCAGACTGAAATTTCCGGATCGGGACCTAAAATGTCGGAAATCAATGGGGCTAACCTGCGGCCTGATTCATCAACTGCGTCGGCCGTCACGAATGCGTCTCTCAGCTCAAGAAAAGTCGAATATGCAGAGCCGGCTTCCTGTGCTTGCCTGGCCAGCGCCGGTACATGCATCCCCGGACCGGTCGCCATCATGGTTAGAGCCGGTCCGTTTCCGCCGACTTGCGCACTCATCCAGCCGAGCGTCTCCTCGTAACCGCCCGGGTGTATTGTCAGGCCGGGTTTGGTATAGCGCCGTATGAGCATATTGCCGCTCGGTTTGCCGACTTGTATCGTTGCCCCGATCAAATAGCCCTCGTCCGGGATAATACTTTCGTGACCTTCGCATGCCGCAACTACCGGGTCGACGCCCGGCGCATTCTGTAAATGCTCCAGCTCCTCCAACCAAACAGGATTACTCGGCATGGCGTATTCGCCGCTAATCGACATAATACTATAAGTATAACACGAGTTAAGAAAATATCATAAAATATGTCATGATAACTTTCATAGCTTGCGATCATTTTGATTGAAGCACTAGTCGGGGATCAGTAGTGCTAACGGTGGCAGCTGCAGCAGTAACGGATCAACCGTAACGGTCACCGTCACGAACCGCTCAAGCACCGAACCGTTTTTTCGTTTACACGTTATAGCTTTGCAGGCAGGAATCCTGCGGCCGTAACTTTATTTGTCAGGTGGTCGGATTCAGTCAACAGCATGATGGGCGAGCCGTACATCTAACCATACAGATTTTTCAGTATGCGTTCGCCGACGATTCTAACCGCCTCATCGGTTCTCGGCCGTACGCCTTCGAGAACATGGCGTGCCGAACGCCTGAGCGACAAATATTGATGCTCCCGCAAACCGGTCGCCGCCAGCTGTCGGCCGCGCTGGCCATAGGTGGAAAAGTTACTCACTCGCTGGGCGGCGACGATGCCCGACCACGTCTGGATGGATTTGCTCGAGCTTCTGGTCGCAGTCCGTACCGCCCGTTGATTGCCTAGATCGATCCGGCCGTCGACCAGTATGATGCGGCTGCTGTCATATCTTTTTCTGTCTTCGGACGATACGCTGGAGCCTACCTGGACGCCTACCGCCTGGCCGTCTCTGCTGTATACGATGAAATTGGCGTTCCGGTTTCTGCCATTGTCGCCACCACGCTGATTACTGAACTGCATCGGCGCGGGTACTACCGTCAAATCCCGGTGCGGGGTGTCCTTCTTTTGCAGACGACGGATAAATTCCAGCAAGACGATCGCCGCATCAAATTCATTGCCGTTACCCTCAATCACCGACCGTATACCTTCGTTCTCCGGTTTAAAGTACGCGAAATCTGCCTGTGGGCTGGCGGTCCGATAACGCATGATAACGTTCTGGACTCCACAAATCGCCAGGGCATCCTGCATAGTAGGAATGGTCCCCAGATACTTTCTTTGGCTGCCGAAATTCTCCGGTCTATATACCGGTTCCCACATGGCAAGCATCATGGCGTTTAACCGATGGAAGTTGATTTCGGTAAGTCCACGCAGGTGTTGGGGACTCGTTCCACTAGCCAGTTGGCGATGAATAAGCGGCAGCCGGGTGTTCGCCCAGACAAAATAACTTTGTACGAAACCGGGATCTATGCTCGGCCCGTTGTCGACCTGCACCAGGCGGTCCATAAGTAAGGCGCCGAATTTGGCCGAATAGTCCCTTGGTTCGGCCATTAATTCCGCGAATTGGTCATCGGCCTCAACGTCAACACGCACGTCACGCGAGTAGACAGCCGCGTAATCGGGTGCTATCATAAGCAAATTTTATAATATTGTAAGTCAACTCGCAAACGGTCTGAATGGGCAGCCAGCCCGGCAGCTGTGAGCAGTTCATTCTCTTGCAGGGAAAAGTGGGGCGGTTTGACGTAAGTTGCCGGAGCGTGTGCGCTCAAGGTAGCTTGTTGGTATGCCGCACCATGAGGCTGCTACGTGCTACGACTCCTACGCTTCCTCCCAAATCTTGCCGGTAGCTTCCGTCTCTTTAAGCTTCTCTGTCGTCGCGAACCGTATGTGCGTGCGTTGCCGGTCGTCATCCCATAGTTCATTCAGCAGTCCTCTCGTCCTCCGTTTGGCGTAGGTAAGGTCGGTAAGTCTGGGGCAGACCAAGAGGACAACGGGCAGCGGATCGTCATCTTCCCGATTCGCTTCCCAGTCCCCCTCAGTCAGGAACTGTACATATTGTTTCAGCCGGTTCCGCATGCGGTAGCGCGGTAGGTTGACATCGAAGAGTTCCAGCAAGTAGTTGGTAATCGCGGCGGGCTGCCTGCCGCTTCCTTTGCGTACCTGCTTCCTGATGACCAGCTGCGGCCCTAATTGGCTTTCTAAATCTCCATCCGTCAGGAAGTTGTATTCATTATCTTCATCCTGGTATTCGGTCTGCGTCGTGACCGTATATTCTATGAGTCCGTTACCATTCCTCGTTTTGGTCGTAAAACTCACGCAACAGTCCGCCAGCAGCAGACACCGGTCAATGTAAGCTTGGCTTCTATCTGCCTCGCGGTAGCGCTTGCGTACTTGTTCTATTGGATAGCGGTAGTATTCATCGCCTTCGTCGTCGATATATGTTTGTTGTTTGAGCCACCGTACCCCATTCAGGCCAATATAGTACACGGCTGGTTTTGTCTTCTCGGCAAAGTGCGTTGAATATATCCACTCGATATACTGCTTCTCCTTCAAATCTCTTAACCAGAGATTAATAGTCTTTTTGTCTTTATGGTTCAGTAGCGCTTGTATCTGTATACGGTTTAAGAATCGATATTTGTAGAGTAGCGTTAATATTTCTTGTTGTTTCTTGGTAATGGTAGGTAAGTTCATGGAATGGTTCGTAGATATGTAAATATAGATGATGAGTTTTGTGCTGGCTGCTAGTTACGTTTTTTGCCAAACCCACCTACACCATTATTTCATAAAGATAGGTAACACAATTAATATCATAATAACAGATTAAAACTAAATAAAATTTGCCCCCGCCCTCGGGGGCAAGTTGGATAATCTTGTCGGGGGATTAATAACGGCTCAATGGGATGAGCTGTAGGCTATGAGGCGACTGTCCAATGTCAACAATTACACCTCAGGAGAACCCGGCTAGTTAACTGTTGTGAGGATATAGCCAGTGCTTGTATATGTCAGGGCGATTCATTAAGCCTTGCGTTATCACCCGCCATGCAGTTCTAGGCCCGCAACCCTAGCTTTTTTATGCAGCGCTATATGCCCACATTCAGGTTAAAGCTCACCCCGAAAAACAATAGCGGCCAGAGTAAGATGGCCAATAGCAAATTAAGTAAGGTCGACACAGAATCAACCGCCCCAAAATACCCACGATTTGCCGCCACGATGAGCCCTATTAGGATGTAGATGATTCCGACTATAGATGGTCCGCCTCGGTACATATATATTGTCCTTTCTGTAGCGTTACCATTTCTAGTATTATCGATTGCGAGCCTCGAGTCAGTGGATTTTTTAACATACCGCTGTATTTGCTCCTGTTCCATAACAGATATAAAAGGAGTAAACGCTGAGCGTATATCGATTGCATGCCGTGAAAGCACGACCCCTGTTATGAAGATTGACAAGAATACTAAAATATAGTAAAATAAATTATATGACAAGTGGCCGTGAGGTACAGTGTCAGCCTGAGATATCTGACCGCGCGCGTCAGCTGGTTCAAGACGACCTGATGGCTACTGAAGCTGGCCTGATATCGGGCGAAACGCTCGGTCTGCCCGTCTACCCCGTTTCGGGTATTGAGCTCGATTTTACCCTGGCGATGTCCACCAAATCGCGAAGGTGGCACGAAGAGGACAAACCTGATGCGGCGGATGACTGGGCGACCGCCAGACAGTTCGGAACCATCCCGCATGTTATACGCTATCGACGCAATCAGCTGTTCAGGCATGTCCCCGACCTCATCCGTGCTGAACTCGGGGCATTAGTGCCGGAAGATGCCCGTCAAGCCGTACTTCGCGATCGATGGCTGGCGCAAGTTGAGGTATTGACCGTCCCCGAGCTGGTCAATTATCTGGTGTACCGCGATTTGTCGAAACCGACACTCGGCAATCCGGATCGGGATGCCGAAACGCCGGACGATTTGACCAACGATGATCCGCAGGAAACTGCCGCGTTCCGGTTTGGTCAGGATGAGTGCCAGGCCGGGTGGTACGATAACCCGGGCTTTTTTGAGATCCGCACGAACCAGGCCGGACTGGTCGTCTCGGTAGCACGGAAAGCACGGATTGTGCGCACTCTGCACAAATATGCTGATTACTACGGATTGCATCTCGAAATACCCAACTCCCAGATACACATCAGCTATCAGACGTTGGAAGACGGTGAGCTGACGCCGCTGCACGATACTTCCACACCCGAAGGCCTTGAGCTGACAAGGCGCATCACCGAAGGTTCGATGCAAACCGTGAGCACGGTGCTCCCTAGTGTGGGACAAGCGCATCACCGAAATCTTGAAGTTAGTGATCCTGACCGTTATCGTGCCGGCCCGTCACGTTTTAATGCGTTTCGAGTCATGCCGGATCAATTCGAGCTACGCTACGGGATTGGCGAAGGTGACTTTACGGAACTGACCGAACTGACGCTGGCCGCCGGATTTATCTCCGGCGTTGAAGACGCAATTGGCGTGGATGGCTTCAATACCAGGATTATCGAAAAGACCTGGTTTGAACCTGGTCCGGGCTATGACAAAGTCCGTGACGTCGGTATGCTTCGAATACTGCAAGTGGCGGACTTTGATACGACCGGGTTCGCCGAATTACCGGTTGGTTATTTACGTCAGAAGCAGGCGCAAGATATAGCCAAATACTTGTGCGGCGTGTCGGAAGTGGATGATGAATGGTTTGACTTGTTGGCCGACCCCACCGACCCTGTAAGAGGATTGATAAGTATCCTGCGCGTTACCACTGAGGGACGGCTTGTCTGTGATCCGGACAAATTCGGCGCATGGATGTTGGATTCGGCAACGACTTCCCGTTCGATGCAGGTAATCTTGAAACAAGCCAGCGATCAACCGAGTGCCAGCTCCATCACGGAACTGTTGCAGCGATTCGAGCCTATGCGTATCCAAACAGTAAACTGATGTGCGGGAAATTACCACGGATCGGCTCATCTTGGCATCATCTTGTCAGAAAATTTGCCGGTTCACGGGCGCTCCAGACCTGTCTTTCACCTGAAACGATGAGCCGCCTGACGGCGGAAATGAGCAGGACAATACCGAAGAACAAATGCTCATCGATTACTTCGGATCGTTAATTGATAGCGGCGTCGAAATACACAGCATAATGGTTTCACGACCGGATGGTCCAACTGGAGCCGACTACGCCCGCGTAACAGCAGGCGTCGCAGGCTTGGTCATATCGAAAATTGATGAAATATGCACCGACCGTCCAATCGACATGGCGGAGGTGTATCTAGGTATAGGCGAATTGATTGGACGGAAAATGGTAGTTTCGAAAAAAAGAGAAAACGCGGATGAAGAACAATCCTGGATATTACGAATATCGTTTATTGCCTCGGCAAAGGGCCCTTGCGGGTGTGCGGCAAATCATCGAGGCAAGGTTAGCGGACGCCGAAACCGCGAAAGCAGCGAGAGATAACGCGGCGGCTACCCGGGCCGGGAATTCTTTGCTATTACGGCATCATGATGATATAATCTAGTTTACCATGCGTTTTACCGGAGAAGGGTTCCGCGACCTGTTGAGCTACTCAGAACTGAGCATGATGTCTCTGGTGGGTTGAGGCCCTATTTGGCGTACCTGCACAAAGTCCACGGCGAAACCGACCTCGTTAGGATGGTCGTGCGCCGACTTGCGATTATCATTGAGCCTACGGACAAAGTTCTCGGTATGGAAGCAACGATGCCTAAAGCCAATGCTTTTTACAATGGCGGTTTAATAGGCGCCCGGATAGTGGAACGGTGCGTACCCACAAAAGTAAGATCCACCATAATGGAGGCGAATTTTGGCGTGCCGGAGCTAACCAGAATGACGCACGCTCAAGTACAAGAGGCGGGGGATCGGTATGCGGGTGAAGTTATTGCACAGAGTGATCGGGGTTTGAATGATACGGAAGATGTAGCCGAATTATTGGGAAAATGGGAGCCGCGTTATACCCCAGACCTAACTGTTCAGCACTTTTTCTCGCGCGGTGCTGGGTTGCTGCTTGACGCCATGCAGCAGTCTCAGGAGTTGGTCATCAGAGGACAAATGGAGCAAGCAGTAGAGCAGCCCGATGGCATAAATTGGGACCAGGCATTGTTTGATCTGCTTGGTGGTGGTCAGGGTAGATAGGGCGCTATAGGCAGTACTTGCGAGTGTATAAGGGCGCCACAGTAGTTTTATGATAAAAAGTTTTGATGGCGGGGCCGCTACCGTTAGCGCCTACGAAGTCTGTATGACGGAAACCGCTGCCGACCTCATAGTAATTAAAGGCGCGCTCGGCGATGCCGCTATCGCCGGGACCATCGCGGCGGCCCGGCTTGATGACCCGGAAGCCCGGACGCCCCGTTTGCAGGAAGTGTTGGGAAATGCATTGCCGCTGACCGAAGCGGAAGCGCTGATTCCTAAGTGGGTGGCGGATGCGGGGCTGCCGGCGCAGCTACGGGTTTTCACGACAATTGAGGGGCCGGCTAAGGAATGTACTGGCCGGACGCGGTCCCATTTTGATCAAGTGACGGCGACGCAGGATATGATATACGGTCCCTTCGCAATTAGTATCGGTACGGTAGGCAGCGGACTTTTTAAGTCGCGGCGCCTGTTCAGACGTTTAACAATGCAGGAAGTACTGGGGATTAAATCTGAAGCGGTGCTGGATGCCGTCGAATTTAGCTGTACGGAGTACGGGGAGTTTTCTCCTGGGCAGGAAGGCGACAGTGTTGTCCAAAATCCCGGCGATATTGTGCTGATACCCGGTACGCCGCAGCCTAGCCTGCACGCCGTGGAAGTCGGCCATGGTGTTTTGCGACAGTCCGTCGTCAGCTCATATTTGTGCACCCCAAACCAAACCGCTACGCCGGCGGAACTCAGGCGGGCATTAAGAGCGCGTCGACAGGCTCAGCTTGAAGAGCTGGTTGCCTACCGGGAATCGGTCGCACATATCGGGAACGGCTACTAATAACTAATATACCGAGCGTATATAAATCATCGGCTTAGTTTTAGTGTTGCCGTACTTTCTGTTTAAACCTATTTTGCTGCCATGCAGGTGACCGTTTAAAGCAGCTGGGCGGTTACCAGACTGTCGACATAGCTGGCCCAGAGGCGTTGAATAAGTTTAGGCGTGAATAAAATAGGGCAGCCGATGCGCGGACCCGGCATGCCGGGCGGCACGTCGCCGACCGTGCCGTAACCCTTGAGCGGCATATTTTCAATCGCCTTCATCAGTACCAGTGTGCCTACGCCGTACTCGGTGTAAATGTGCGGGTCTATCCGGCTAAAATTGGTCCAGCTCCGGCCGTTCTTTCTATCTTCCCTAAGACCGCCGTACTGGAAGCTATAGGCGTGCAGCTGGGAACCGAGCAGGCCGGCGGCGCTGATGACGGGGCTGTGGCTCTTCCTGAGATCCGGCCCTAGTTCACGCGCCGGGTCTCTGAGTTTGCGGTACTGGCGCATGCCGTACGCGGCAATCATACAGTGCGTCGCTGCCGTAACGCAGCCGCCTTTCATGTGATCAAGGAGATCGAAGTCGTCGACGCCAAAAGCACGTTGCCGCAATGCCCAATGCCCGCCAGCGGCGGCCAGGTTCGCCCGGCGCCCGTCATCGGCCGGCTCGGCTAAAGCCCGTCTGGCCGCGTCGGTCAGCGTATTTTCCCAGCAGGCCGTGAGCTGAGATAGTGTTCGCACATCCGTTTCTTCGGCGTTCCGCATCGTACCTTGATCGTTTTTAAGCAACCCGAACGGTCCATAGCCTGACTGCTCGTTCAGTACCAGCTCGACGGTATCGGCTACGATGATGCCGATGTGCCCGAACGCCTTTGCCTTAAACCGGGCCGCTCTTTGTAGGATTACATCCTGGCCCAGCAGTTCATTGGTTGCCAGCCCGGCCGCCACTTGCCCCAGGCGTACTTCTCGTTCCCCGATTTCACCCTGTCTGACGGCAATAGCCTCGTGCAATGCGACCGCGTCAACATCAAACGACATAAATTTAAGTTTACAACGTCATACATCAAGAAATGACACGACTCTAGGGTACTGCGCTGGCGGAGACTACGGTTGAAGCAAGGTCATTTGCCGGTCGCATGCCCGATGTGGAGCGGCTTATCGGCGACACGGCACGCTATTTCGATTCGCCATGTAGGTTTATCCGCCAATCAGCCGGGCTACCCGAAAGCCGTTCAGGACGAGCTGGAAGATGGTGGTATCGACGCCGATTTCTCTGGTTAAGTCCTGGGCGGTTGCGAGCAGTTCGTGCTGGCGGAAGGGCGGGTAGGCTTCAATCGGTGGCGACTCCGCTGCTTGGTCGGTCGGGCAAATCAGGAAGACGGCCGACCATTGTCCAGCGTCCACATTGACTGACTCGGGCTCGTAACCAGCCGTAGCGGAAACTACGGCTATTTTGCTGCCGTGCCGGGCAGTGATCCGCTCGGGGTTGCCAAAAATGACTTGTTGGCCTCGTTGGTCGGCAGTGCAATAGCGCGGGTTACCGAGCAGGACCGTCTGCCCGCCATGAAAACAGGCAGCGTAATCAAACATATCCGAAGCGGCTGCGAGGATCATGCCGCCATTCTTTGATGCTGCGTGGTGATGCACGCGATTGACGGCGGCGATGCCTTCGTGGTCCGCCGTCACGGCATCGGCAGTCCCCTGGTGGTGCAATTTGACGTGGTATTCCACGCGTACCAGGTCTGCGTGGCCGGCTGAAATTTGCTCGTCAAAAGAGCCTGTTGCCCTGCCGATACGGTTTACGACTTGCATAAAGTACTTATGAAATCATAGAACGTGCTTTATGACAAGACGACATTTAGTGCAGGGGAGAATAGGCGCCAAAACTCCCGGTTTGCACCGGTAGTCATCATAGTTACCGCTGGATATCGTCTAGTTTGGTCGGGCTGGAGCAAGTGGTCATGTTTTCGAGCACCGCTCCGGGTAGCTCAATTGTGTGAGCGGCCAGTCCGCCACACGCCCTGACGACAGTCTGGAAGTCGCTGACCATGCGCTCAATCCGGGCGGCATAGCTTGCAGTGCTTCGTCGGTGGTCTTCGAGCAGGTAGGCGACGAACTCCTCGGCGGATTGAAAGAATCCGCCATCCGGATTCAGCATTGGCCGTCCATCATTCGTATAGCGCTCATAAGCTGTCTGGAGCCGCGCTTCGTCTTCGGGCTGCGGAAAACGCTGTAACTGCTCCAAATGCTGCCGGCTGAGGTCAAAACGATACACTAGCGCTTGGACACGCGGACAATCCACACAATTGCCGAAATCAAACTCCTGCATATTGTCAGCCTATCACTTGCGTCGCCAGTGGGCTGCAGTATTTCGCACATTAACATGACCATGTACTCAGATAGCACTAAATACAAGAATAGTATTAAATTAAACAAATGACTGAGCACACGAGTCCGGGAGACTGGCAAGACATATTTTTGCGGGATGCTGTCCTGAGAGAAGCCCTGACGCCGGCGAGTGATGCCGTGCCCCGCGTGCGGGCGCTATATGCAACCCGCAACCCGGTGGCCGCGCTCAATTCCCGCTATCTCGACCGGCTGATGTTCGGTATGCCAATAACGGATATCGAAGCGTACTTGCTCGATCACTATCCCGAAAGTCTAGCGGCGCCAAACGCTCCGGACGAACAATTATGGGATGGTACGGATGAATATGTGTGGACGCCGTACGAGTTAATCAAACGCATGTTCAACCGGCTCAAATTGAGCGATGAAGCTGTAGTGTGCGATGCGGGAGCGGGATACTTTCGCGTACCGTTTTTTGGCGCTGCGGCGTTGGGAAAGCGGATCAGGTTCAGGGGGATCGAGGTGTCACCAGGCCGTGCAGCCGTTGCCAGTATCGTCAAGCGGCGGCTCGGGCTGCAGGAAGTCGAAATTGTACAGGGTAGCATGCCGGAGCAGGATGTGACCGATGTTACCGCTTTCTACCTGCACGCGCCGTTTACCGCCGTTACATTTTCACGGGTACTAGACCAGATTGAAACGGTAGCGCGCTTAAGGCTTGAACAAGACAAGTCCCTCACAGTCGCCACGACGGTCAGCAGACACTTCCGGTACTTGCCGTGGTTGCAGCTAGCAGGTAACACCGGACCGTTCGAGGGTGCCGTTGGCATCGATATTTATCAGACGACAAAAGTGACATGAGGGTGCTATTACTCGACGCGCAGGATGCTATAGTTCTGCTTGCCGTTCGACAGTTTGATGGCTACGCTGCGCCCTTTTCGCTTGCCGAGCAGCGCCTTGCCGAGCACCGATTTGTCGGACACGTATTCGACATTCGGGTCGGCGTCGGTCGCCGGGATAACCATAATGGCGCGAATTTCGCTGCCGCACTGGATATACACGATATTGCCTATACCGACTCGATCGGTTCGAGTCGCGGATTTCATAACCCTGGAAAGTAGTAACTGTCGTTCGATGCGTTCAAGATTGCCTTGGATAAAATTGCGCTCTGCCAGTCCGAAAGTCAGGACGCTATCATGGTGAGCCGAAGGTTCCTCACTCAGCCGTTTATTCAGTTGCCTGAGCTTTGCTTGCAATCGACTGCGAGTATGTCGCAATTCGCCGATACTCAGCTCCGGCTGATTCCATTCCATGCCATCCCTCCTTTCGTTTACCACATATATCCAAGTATGCAACAGTTTATCGCCAGTAGGCTGTAAGAAACATCACAGCAATAATTTTTACACCAATGTCGAGCACAATTAATACAAACGAATTGGGAAAGTTGCAATAAAGTAAAAAAATGTATTAATGACCTTCAAGGAAACTGGTGATGCGCTTCGAGGAAATGGTTAAGAGAAATGATGGGCTTTGATCCATTCTGAAACACCCTTTCACGCAGGAACTCTTTGGGGCAGCGGCAGATTTCGAATTGTCTATGCTTACAGGAGCGGGCAATTAAGTTAGTGCCGGGCTAGCTTTGTGCATACTTAAAGTGTATGCAAGTAACTTTGCGTGTGTCCAGACGCTAAGTACGTATCTGCATGCGCAGAATTCGTCCGCTATTTCTGTTTGATTCAGCGATAGCGCCTAGCATGGTTATGTGGTCTTCGCTGAGTGGCCGGCGGTTGTCGTCAATCACCAGGTCTGCTTCGCCGCTTCGCCGATTACCGCCTGATTCGTCCATGATGGAGCAACGAATGACCAGTTCGCCTGTCCCAAGTGACCGATCGGCAAAATCGTAGTGATGGCGAAGTAGTGGGTCGTACGACACCAGCCGCTGGTTTGCCGTAAGTCCCAGGGCCTCATGCAGGGCTGCTTCGATAGTCAGTACTTCGGATTGGTCAGGGGCTTCTACTGTAGCAGTCATAAGATCTGGAAGTTATCTAATAACATTGTACCACTCCTGCCAAGTTTCGGGGAACTACAGACAACATGAATTGGTGTAAATATAATTCCACGATTTAGCGTAGTTAGATTAGATTAAGCATTGTACTGAAAGATTTTGGATAATACGAAGGTCTACCTTATGGAGTGGCCCATTTTGAGATTTATTGCAAAATAGTCATCGAATCGTGTTTTAATCTTATCGGAAATAAACTTTATCCAGCTCCACGTTCAAAAATGCTTCGTGTATCGAAGCGCACATATACACAGATCAGTGTTTCGGTTGCTTGTCTTGGTCGGCGTCAGTTTCAATTGTACTGTTTGTCGTAGTTTCTGGCTGGCGCTCTTTTTTCACAACCCTAATAGAAGCACCCGATAAAAGCGTGGCATTCGGCAGACGGACGGTGGTACCGCTGCTATCCTCAAGGAGAGTAGTGTACACTAAGCCGATGTCTTTAATTGTACCCTCATAAATTCCACCGAGCGCGCCGGAGTTCAGGATGATGTGCTGGCCGACTGTGAACGGCCGGGCGGCGATAAGGATGATGCTTGCAAAGAAATTGCCGAGCGACTGTTGAGCCGCGACGCCGAGGATAATGCCAAGGAGCGCGCCACCCAGCAGTAGTTTGCCGAGCGGGATGTGCAACAGATTCAGTGTCATAAGTAAAATGGCCAGGTAGCCGATTATGCGGATGAGGAATTGAATTGATGCTCCCCGCCCAGTTCCGAGATGGCGCGACAGCACGTGGTCGCGGAACGCATTTGCCAGTACATTGAGGAAGACAATAGCTGATACGGCAAAAATGAAGTCGCCACTGTAGGCGATGAGCTTCTGGTTGGAAGAACCGTGGGACAGCTGAATATAATGATATCCTATGATCGCGCCAGTAATACCTAAAATGGCGCTAGGCAGCAATCTAGCTTTTAAATTTTTGTATCTCGTCATGGCAATATTGTAACAGTATCAGTTTCTTGTACCTGATTTTTCCTGACCGGTTCTTTCATCTGTACGGCGATGGGCGGCGGCAATGGCGTAAGGAGTAGCCGCTGGTGATACTCTCAAGCATACTAAAATCAATTAAGCCGTGTCTTCGTGTGGAGATTCTCTTTCGGAAACCAATCGAGCTGAACGAGGTCTCAGGTAATCGGTATTGAAACCTACGGGTTACGGTGGCTCGGTTGCTGCACCGAGGGTGTGAGCAGGTACAATTAAAAGGCGACTCGTATATTAGGAGGGGCTCGCTAGTTCTATAATTACTGTTTAAAAACATGTTTTTTGAAGTAAATTTGGAATTATGCTGAAGATTTTTTATATTTAAAGGTAGGCTTTACAAAATAAAAAGGAAATACAATTTATGAAAATACCCGTAACGAGAGTTACACTTGCCGTGACGTCGATTTTGATGTCAGCGAGTATACTTGTTGCCGCGCCTGTTTTCGCAGACTACGGCGGTTATATTTTACCTGGCGCCAATAATTCACCGGCGCTCAATACCAATCCAGGTGCCAATGTCGGTGTCGGTACTACATTTAACGGCTCCTCATCCAATACGACAATGACAACCACGACAAATACAACGGTTACCATGCCGCCGGCCGCAATGTCAATTAAGGCAGGGCAATCGGTTAATTTGCTAACGCCGACGAACGTGAAATCTACCGAAACGATGTATCAGCAGGACGGGCAGACGCTCATGTCATCACTCTCGAGTATGCCGCAGCACACCGAGACTCAGATTGAAAAAAATTGCAATATGCACAAGCAAGAACTCGTAAGTAGCTTCGCGAATATTAATAGCCAGCTTGGCGCGTATCAAACGCGTATCAACAACATACTTACCAGTATTGAAACCTACCAGAAGAATACAAACTTGAACGTTACCAATTGGGATAGCTTGCTGCTTACCGCAACCAATGCGCAGGCTGTTTCAGCGAACGCCATAGCCGCACTAAAAGCGGTAACTCCGACTATAAACTGTACGGATCCAAACGTTGCGAATAGTATTGCGACGTATAAAACCGGTGCGGAACAGGCACGAAATGACCTTAGTGCGTACCTGGGTTCAGTTAAAACTATCCTTCAGGATGTCCTGAACACCAAGACGACATCTACCAGCAGCACGCAAACTTCAACGTCCACTTCAACGTCAACGTCAACGTCATCGTCCTCTACAAGTTCAAATACGACCTCATCCACATCAAGTAACGTAGTATCGGGGAAACACTATTAAAATGAAAAATCAGCAAACACAGCAAAAAGGTTTCACTGCAGTTGAAACGCTCGTGATACTTCTGGTCCTGGTTATTCTCGGCGCAATCGGTTATGTCTATATGAAACGGGCCGACAACTCGACAACAGCGACGACGAATTCGGTCAGTTCAAATACTTCTGGCACCTCAAGTGCCGCTACCGCCCCGACGAAAGCCACGCTGCAACAATCTCAGCAATCGCTCGATGCAACGAACGTCAACAATATTAACTTGTCTACAATCAGCACCGATTTGGACTCGATGCTTTGATTTCAGCTTTGACATATGTGGAAATCTAGCTAGCGATACTCACTACGACGTTACAAGGCCGGCACCCACTGCATAATCCGCCCACGGGTACGATACCCGTATAGGCTATAAGCCCCTGCAACGCCCCGCACCCCAGACTTCTAACTTTCATTGGCCGCACATTTCACGATTCGCCCTAAAGTGAGACTTTCAGCAGCCCCGGATTCTTGTTTAACTGGGACATCCCAACCAGACGCATTACTACTATCATAAGGCAATTGTCCCCGAGCAACGACTTGGCCGCTCATATCGCTGGCTACAATGCGCACGGCCTGCCAATAACGAAGGCACGGCCCCTGCTCAACACATATATCTTGCCATAATCGCCAACATTAAAAATGCACCCGCTGCATACGTCAGGGAGGCTAACTCCCTTTCTTACAATTCTATGACCGCTCATATGCATTCCGTACCCTAACTAACATTACATTATTGACAAAAATAGAAAATTATGTATAATAATATATGTTTTGGTCAAAACAAATATCCAATAAAAATAAAACCAAAAGGAGCAAAATACCAATCGTGTCAAAACGTAAAAAGTTCATGTCGTTTGAATTCGCCAAGACTACCAACCAGGACATCCTCAAGGTAGACAGCATACTCAAATCATTGTAGCCATTAGGCTAACCAGCGCGCGCTCTTAAGATAAAAGCCCGAGAATAATCCCGGGCTTTTATGT
The DNA here is from genome assembly GCA_963810525.1 of Candidatus Saccharimonadia bacterium. GTDB lineage: Bacteria > Patescibacteriota > Saccharimonadia > Saccharimonadales > UBA4665 > JAICLK01. The sequence continues at coordinate 151,320 of CAWENB010000003.1, read as the reverse complement.
TGAGGAAGGCATTGCAAATCAGATTTGCTATCAAACTATAAAGCATGGGCACTTTAGGTTAGCTTAAGAATGGGCTAAGTTTCGGTTTTGATGAGCGCAGCTTGACACTCAACTTTTCAGGCAACCTTGGGGGTTTGAGGCGTAGTATTTAGCGGCTAACGTTCTATACTTAAGTAAATAACGATATGCGTAAATCAAAGAAGCTCAAAACCCAGCCGGCCGGAAATAAGCGCTCAAGCAAAGGGACCAGCGCGTATGATTTATACCGCACTTTGCCGAACGAACAATATGCCCGGCGGCGGCAACCCAGGAACGCACCTGTCGCGCCGGTCAAGCTAGGGCCGCCGCGGTGGAGAAAAATACTCAAACGGTTCGCAACGGTGCTTATCGTTATCGTGCTGGCCGTCGGAGGTTATCTCGGGTACAAGTTCATGCGGGATTTTGGCTGGCAGAATTTCCTGAGCCTGTTTAACCAGACGAAATTGAAGGGTGAAGACGTCGGGCGGGTTAACATCCTGCTGGCCGGCGATTCGTCCGACGACCCCGGGCATTCCGGTGCTGATCTGACCGACTCAATCATGCTGGTAAGTATTGATACAAAACAGAACAAAGCATTCATGCTGAGTATTCCGCGTGATCTATACGTGAATATTCCGGGAAACGGCTACGCTAAAATCAACGAGGTTTACGAAGACGGGCAGGCTGAACATTTCAGCGTAGCGGGTTATCCAGCGGGCGGCATGGGGCTACTCGAAGAAACGGTGTCACAAAAATTCAACGTGCCCATCAATTACTACTCACTGATTGATTACACGGCATTCCGCGACGCGGTCAACGCGGTCGGTGGTATTACGATAAACATCCAGAGCGACGACCCGCGCGGGTTGTACGATCCGAGCATCGATTACGCTACGGGTGGCCCGCTGGTGGATCTGTCGAACGGGCCGCATACACTTAACGGTGAGCAGGCACTAGATCTGGCGCGGGCGCGCGGCGACGCCTACGGAGCGTATGGATTCCCGCGCGCGGACTTCGATCGGACGCAGCATCAGCGTCAAATGTTGTTGGCCCTGGCCGCCAAGGCGACATCGCTCGGTGTACTCTCAAACCCCGTCAAAGTCGGCAGCTTGTTTGACGCCTACGGCAAAAACGTCAAAACCGACTTCCAGCTCAACGAGCTGCGGCGCTTGAACACTATCATGAAAAAAATTCCACAGTCGCAAATCAGTTCCGCGGCACTGGAAGGGGCGACATTCAACGGACAGAAGGACGTCAATCTGGTACTGGGCGAGAACTACTCCGGCGAAGATGTGCTGGTACCTGCTGTCGGGCTGAATGATTTCACTCAAATTGACGCATACATTGCTCAATTAGAAACGCAGAACTAGATGAGCTCTTGCCTTCATTGATTAATAAACCCGGAGACGATAGCTAAATTTAAATATGCGGCGTCATCGTATAACGCATTGGCCATATCCGGATGTCGGACATATACGTATGTAATGACGAGTATTGTGTTGGCGGCCAAGGATTGCCCGGTAGCTTCGCAGACTTGTCGAGTTGAAAGCGGTATCATCCACGATGTGGCGATAACCGCCGCCCAGCCGAATTGCGGCTGCTGCGCTAACCATTTTCAATAATTTGCGCTCACGATCGGAAACAGGTAACCGGTAATTGTGCGCAATTGCCATAAGCACCACCCCCGGCGTATCCCTAATTTGCCACCTCAGTTCCCGGGAGTGACGCATCGGTCCCTAGTGTACTCAACTTGTTGACCCGCTCACTCACAGAAACTGTTTTTTATTATGGCGGCTCTCGGTATCATTATCAGTAAGGCTTCCTACAGTGTAGATAGGAAATAATTCACACCATAAGCGGTCGCGGTTGGCGCTGCAACGCATGTCTAGGAAACGGTACTATTCCCAAGGGAACTGCGCAGGGTAGCGATAATCTCATTTTGCGGTGTAGTATGCGGGGCGATACGCTCGCGGCGCCGCGCCGGCAGACCCTTGGCCTTACGTTCGATGAGTTGCCGTACATATTCGCTGTGTTCGTCATGATAATCCTGAATATAAAACGGGCCGTTGAAGCGCCTGACGATCGCCGTGAGCGCGTCGATCTCATCGGGCGAAGGCTTCGGGAGCGGCGGAGTCTTAAGGCGATTACGCGGCAAGAGCTCGTCGGCGAACCGGAGCTGATTAAGCACCAACATGTCGCCCTGCACCAGTAGCGCCGCAATATGTTCGCGTTCGTGCATAATTAATTGCGCAATCGCCAGCATGCCGGTACGCGCTAAAACTTCGCGCAGCAGTGAATACCCGCGCTCGCCGCCTCGCCCCGGCACCGCGTAAAATGGCTTTTCATAGTAAACCGGGTCAATCGAACCGCGGGAGCAGAACTGCTTTATATCGACCGACTTGACATGCGCCGGTGCGGTACGCTCCAGCTCCTGATCGGTCAGTGTCACGTACCTATCCGGTTCGTATTCCGCGGCGCGTACCGTTTCGTTTGGGGAAATCTCGAGGTGTTCGGCTCGGCACCGTAACGCCCGTTCAACCGGCGAGCCGTCCCTTTCGTGCAAACGCACGAAGTGCGGCCGAAGTGACTGAGTCGCCGTGTACAAACGTACCGGAATGCCGAGCTGCCCAAGTGTTATATATCCTTGCCAGGTGGCCCGTGCCATACTCCCTCCTGCTCTTAAGACACTCGTAAAAACTAAAACTCTAACAGCCGATTATCTTACGTGACTTGAACCTGACCGGTGCTGAAAGGCATTCAGGATTGCCGATAGAATGACGGCACCGATGAACGACCAGATTATTCCCGACAAAGACATGCCGACGAACGACTGCGTACCATTACCGAACAGACTCGACAGCCAGCCGCCAATAAAGGCGCCGATAATCCCAATTACTACACTCGCGATTATTCCTTCTTCCCGGCCCATGACTCGCGCCGCCAGATAGCCGATAACTCCACCAATAATTAGCGTCAATAGTAAACCCATAATTCCATTCCTCCTTATATCTCGGGAACTTTCTCGCCTTTGCGCCGGGCTTTGCTCAGGCCCATCGCGATGGCTTGTTTACGATTTTTGAACTGCCCTCATGTGTGTGCTCGTGCACCGTCAATTCATCTTCTCTGCGTGACTTAGGGCTGCCTTGCCTTACGCTGCTCCTTGTCTGATGTAGTCTTGGGGCGGAAGTTAACCTCCGCCCTCTAGCGCTATGCGGGCTTAAGCCAAGCGATTAGCTGTTGTCGGCGCTGCCGCGACGGCTTTTACTGCCGCCAGCACGGCCAGCACGCTCGGCCTTTTCATGGTCATTTGCAAAGTTCGCAGGGTTATTTTCTTTACCCTGGTGTTGGCCGCCGAGGCTCGCCATCTTCTTAGTGTCTTTACGGTTGCCAAATTGTCCTGGATTCTTTGGATCTGCCATAACATCCTCCCTTCCTTACATTTATGTTGGCACTTTGTAGTGTAGGGAAGAGTGCCCGGTCGTGCTGTAAAAACACTCGCAAGGCATATATTAGAAAATTAACAAACACTCGGTTATGCCTCGGTTTGTTGCGACTTACTGCCGGGCCTGTGTCATAATGGGAACATGTCGTTAACTTCGAAAGCTCTCCAGAGCCTTATTGAGGATGCCAGACAATCGCCGCCGCGGCAATATTCCGAACTGGCGCCGATAATTTTTCAAGGGGAGGTTCCGCATTCTGCCCTAGTGGTGACGGAGGGTTATGTCGTCGCCTATTCCATAAGCACTGCAGGATTCGAGCAAATCGTCGCCTTTTATGCCAAAGGAGATATCCTGCCAGCCGAATGGCTCTTCAACTTGTCGCCGGTAGCTCTGTATTACTACCGGGCATTCACTAAATGCGAACTTTCGCCTATCGCACGCGACATTTTTCTAGACAGAATGAAATCCAGCCTCGAACTTACAACCGAAGTGATGCAGCGGTTTATTAGCGGTTATATCGGCGCCACAATTCATATTCACGCGTTGGAGCAATCTTATTCGAAGGAAAAACTCACCAGACTCTTCCACTATCTGGTGTTGCGTTACGGCGTGGCTAAGCGCGATAAAGACCAATATGACATTCCGTTTCCACTCACCCACGCCCAAATTGCCAGCATGATCGGAGTGACGCGCGAAACCGTTGCCGTCGAGGCCCAGTACCTGAAACGCAAAGGCGCGTTAAGCTATAAAAAAGGCATGTACTGCATACATCTCCCCAAACTTATAGCCAAGCTGGGCAGTGAGGCGTTCGACACGCTTCAGATGTCATAAAGTTAAAATTATTACGCGCTTGAACATGGCTTTTCGCAGTAGAATGAGCCAAGTTAGGAAAATCTACCCGGCGGTTTCTTTGATGAGCTTTATAAGTTCCTTCGGTGAAACCCAGGCCTTGAGCATGTAACGGTTGGCGCCCAGGTCAAACGCTTTGTCGATGTCTTTTTGCTCGTCGAAATTGCTAAACAATATTATCTTGCTTTTCTCATGATTCGGCACATCCGAGAAACGCCGCAAAAATTCAAGGCCATCCATTATCGGCATGCGCAGGTCCAGCAGGATAATATCCGGCATATGTGTGTGTACTTTTGTCAGAGCTTCTTCGCCATTGAAGCTCGTGTCAACATTTACGGATTCAGCTTTCAGAATGGCGGCATAGGCCGCGTTTAGGGCCGGCTCATCCTCGACAATTAAAACAGAGATTCCCTGTAAACTCTTGCTCATAATGATTTGAGGCATTCCTTCTATTTATACGCTATGATGAGCGTCAGGTATGTTAGAATTATAACTTTTTGCGTGTTAATATTCTAATTACATTTGGCCGTTTTCCAGGCTATGCTTGGGAAAAAGTGTAATCCCCGGGATCCTTTATAATTTTTACCTCGTATTTAAATAGGGAACATACAAAATGACGAAGGGTAGGCCACCGAAACATCGCACTCAGTCAAAGCGAAATGCACAAATTTGGTATGTAAGTTTATCAGTCGTCTATTTAATCATTCTTTTGTTGTCGCCGGTACCGCACAAAACCATCGAGCAGTACCATATTACGACGCTGACCGTTCGATTATTGGACCTGAGTTTCGGGATTCCGCTTATCGCAATTTGGGGCGCGGCATTTTACGGGTATTTCAAACTGAGCCAGTACGCCGGACTCGTTAACCGCGGCGACGATAGCAAGGCTCTGAGCAAATTGAGTTACGGTATATTACTGCTGGCATTATGGTTGCCGGTAAGTTCGATCGTATCCGGCATTACCAAAGATTTTGCGGACGCTTATCACGGATTCCTAACCCCGGACATTATTATCAATAACTATGTGGGTCTGTTGTTCCCGCTGGCCGGTTATATTTTGATCGGCGAAGGAGCCAGGAATTTTAGTGAACTCGTAAAGGTGCGGCCAAGCCGGCGGGCGATTTACATTATGGGGTTTGTAGTGATAACGGTAGGTGTCGTATACAGCCATTTGGTTGCCAGTACTCAAAACAGACTTAACGCCGCGTATCACCTCGATACCGACATGGTGCTTTTGACATTGGTGATTCCGTATATTTTTACCTGGTTTATCGGAGTTCTGGCGACGTATGAATTGTACGTTTACCATTCGCGCGTGAAAGGCGTCCTATATAGCCGTGCCATGAGCCTTCTGGCATATGGCATAGGCTCGATGATTGTTATATCGATGTTTATCCAATATCTTTCGACCTTAGCCTCCCGTCTGTCAGTGTTGTCGTTGAGCTGGATCCTGGCGCTTATCTACCTGCTGTTAGTCATGCTGGCTTTGAGCTTTGTCCTGATTGCTGTCGGGGCAAAACGATTACAAAGGATAGAGGAAGTATAGCGTGATGGCGGGGGGCGTCACACTATACGATTCAGTTGTAAATATCACCTATGACTACCTTGGACCGGCTACGGATCGATTCGTGACGCGCCAAATCCGGAACCACCTGCATAAACGTCCCGAAGAGCTGCAGAAGCAAGACCTTAAAGAGTTAATCGAGTGGATCAGCGTGGCGGTAAACCTCCTCAGTGATGACGACAGGCTAGTGAACAGGTACCTTGCGGATCTGCGGGGTCTGGCAAAAATCACAAAGTAGGTAAAATATGGTTATGGCGATCGAACGACCAACCAATCAAAATGCGCGGAATGTATTATCGGATGCTGAAGAAAGGGCGCGGGCTGAGGCGCTTTTTGCCAGCATTGGCGATGGTGTCATTGCTACTGATGGCCAGGGGAAGATTACGCGCATCAATCAAGTAGCTCTGGATATTCTGCGGTTTAAGAGATCCGAAGTAATGCACAAACGCTTTCCCGACATAATTCAGGCCGTATACGACAATGGGCGTCTTATCAAAGTTATTGACCGTCCGATTGCTAAGGCCTTTCTGACCGGCAAGAGTGTCAGCTATCGCACTACTTACAAACGCAAGGACGGCAGCTTGGTGCCAGTACAGCTCACGGTATCACCGATAATCTTTGAAAATAGGCCGATAGGAGCAGTTGAAGTCTTCCGCGACGTGTCGCTTGAGATACGGGAAGAAAAGCTCAAATCCGACTTTATTTCGATTGCATCGCATCAGTTGCGTACGCCGCTTTCGTCCATAAATATATATAGCCGCATGCTCGAGGATGGGTTGGCGGGTGATCTGAGCGAACAGCAACGGGCTTTCGTATATACTATCCTGGCTTCGGTCGACCGCATGAATGAACTTATTGACACTCTTTTGAACGTGACCAGGATTGAGGCCGGCGGCTTAACGGTAAAAAACCGACAAGTGGATGTCAGTCAGCTGCTGCAGCAAATTATTGCCGAGATGACACCGGCCATGAGTGAAAAAGCTTTGCGTCTGCAATGCGGAATTCCCAGCAGCCCCATGAGGCTTGAAACTGATGGATTGCTCCTGAAAGAGATTTTTTCGAACCTGCTCACGAACGCCGTGAAATATACATCGGAAGGCGGCACGATTGTAGTCAACTTTGAAGTTAGTGACACCGACGCGGTATTTAGTGTCGCCGATTCCGGCGTAGGCATTCCGTTAGCCGCGCAAAAATTTATTTTCTCCAAATTTTTCCGCGCCGACAATGTACTGCACCGAGAGGTTAGTGGAACCGGGCTGGGATTATATATGGCTAAGCTTATAGCCGAACGTTTAGGTGGTGATGTGTGGTTCACTAGTGTTGAGAATCAAGGGTCGACGTTTTATTTTTCACTGCCTCTAGCATGCAACGAGCATTCTCGACGTCTATAGTGGCTCAATTAATGTGATGATTTGACCTTGACTTCGCCGGCTTCAATTACCATGCTATCGGTTGCGCAAGTCGCTCGCTCAAACTCATCAGGCGATCACGGTACACAAGTTGGCCGTTGCCGAGCCGAGCTTGTTGACAACGACCGGTGCGGTATACCATCATTTCCTGCCAGCCGTCATCAGGATTCTGTTTATCATACACGAGTAGCCGGTACTGCCAGGGCTGGCTATAGATATCGTCGACATAACTAATGTTATACTTTGGTTCGCCGTGAGGATCGACACGGCAAAAGTCCTGAATAAACAGAAGCCCGTTATCGGTGGTAAGTTCCAGCATCCGGTCTACGAGAGCCCGCCGTTTCTCATCGTCGAACAAATAGCCGACCGTCAGAGCTGTGGCAATATCGAATCTGAAACGAGCACGATCGGTCATTTCATGCAACGCCAGTGCCCCCACAAAGCGTTCGGGATACATTGTCTTCGGTCCGAGTTCGAAAATGTCCCCCATGGTGAAATGTACCAACGCGGATGGGGATTCGATATGACCTAGCAGAGTTTCTTCTCGGTGTGGATCCTTAACGAGTTCTTTTGGCGTAATAGAGCAGTGCATTACCCAATTTATGATCGACGGGTGCTCGCAGACTGAAAGGTCAACCCCGAGACTGTCGCCTATTATGGGTCGATTAGTGAGCGGATTCGAGCCTAGGTGGTCAATGAGTCGGTCGGTCAGTTTATAATCTTCGGCTTCACTGTTCTTACCGACCAGGTGAAGACCGAGTGCCGTTCTAAGACCTGGCAACGCCAAACATCTCTGGAGGTAGTTCAGGTTGGAGCCGATATCGAGCGCGTGCGCGCCGGCAAAGCGTTCCGGAAAGCAAGCCGCCGCCACCTCCAAGCCCCGTGTGCGTTCCGGCAGAGTGCTGTTTATGGTGCGGCGTGTAAGGCTTTTTCGGAATTGCTCGTTATTGACTGCCACCCTTGCCAGCCAGCGCCACGGTTCAATGGCCCCAATACCGGGACCGAAGTCTTCAGGGTATGCAAAATCAAGCTCAGAGGTATGAGTGAGTGCGTAATCATGGAGGCTGCGTGATGCTAAGTGGACCATGGTGTGTCCTGAAAGGGGGTAGCCTCGGGACTGATGAGCGTCGAGCGCTTCTTCTATGTGGTCGTGCAGTGTACCGCTTGGAGCGGCCTCAAACCATATCGCGGCAGCGGCTTGACGATAATAGGAGTCGATCGTTTGACTCTGCTGGTAAATTTGCATGCTAGCCGCACGCACGTCATTCAAACTCGTTTCCGGCATAGCGGGGCTTAACTTAGGCACCTAAGTGATTGTAGAGTATCGTAACAAAATTATACAGTGGCCGGGTTAGAAACGAGTAGCCAAATCCCAACGGCAGGCTTAAATAGCCGCGGGCTGCAGCCTGAGGCTCTTCTCTACGAGCCTGGTGTATCCCTCCATAAATTCCAGCTGAAGCTTGTTGATCTCCTGCGGGTATTGAAAGTAGCTGAATATAAGTGCCCCGCCTTCGCCAGTTTGCAAGGGGTGGACGGCGCTATAGGCGATGCCAGCACTAGCCTGGTTAATGCGGGCGAATTTTGGCTTCAGGACTGGGATAAATAGGGTACGCCAATCAGTCGTGTCTTGTGCTAAGCCGGATTTAATCGCTCGTACAATGGCGTTCTGGCGGGCATTCAAGGGAATCTTGATTTTGTGGAATGGCACGGCCGAAACCGACAACGTCTTTTTAGCAAGTCCGGTATCAGATAGAGCGATGCGGTCAATCGTATCGGTTTCTTTATTAACGCGTAAAAATACAACAATCCCCAAAAACATGTACGCCGCTTCAACCCGCTGCTCGAACGGAGCGTCGACTATGCGCTGGTATAAATCGGCAGAATCGCGGGCCGCAGACAATACCTGCTGTAATCTCTGGAAGTTCATTACCGGCTCGTTGCTCTTCAAGGGCATACTTCCAGTATATGCTGTCACACGGGTTATACAATAACTCAGGCAATGATGTGTTCCGTCAATCTATGCCGATAACCGCAAAAATCCTCCAGCGTTCAAATGCAAACGGTGGAGGAGTTGCGAGATTTTACACTTGTAACAGGCTGGCTCTCCCTTAGAGCCGCGTCTACAACCTAACCGCGAGGCGTAACTTCGTAACGCATCGGCCAGGTCCGGCCATTCGCGCGTGGGACAAACTTTGCCCAAAGTGCAGCCTGATAGGCTCGCGGTCCGATCGAGCGCACGTAGCCGTTGTCGGAAGAGTGGCGGTCGCAAGCGAGTTGCTGGACATCCGATGCCACGGCCTCTATTTTGGCATCAAGCTTGCGCTCATGCTCGGTCACGAATGAATGCAATTGACGTGTATTAACCATACACCTCCCCTTTCTGTAACTCCATACCCTCGGGTTCCTGAAGTGATGCATCGGTCCAAACGTCTCCCTATTGCGACCCGCTCACTCCAGAAACCAAGTATCAGTATGCGTTATATAGCCAGGCGGCTCAGTAAAACATACTACATTGCTTTCGTAATTCATTTTACAGGCCGTAAAGGGTGGCCTCAGTTACGCCAGTGTAGGGCCCCAGACGTCTGCGGCTTGGGCGCTTCAAGTCAGCTCATGACGGCATCGTTGAACTGGGGGATATCGTCGGGCATCCGACTCGTGATGAGATTACCGTCGATGACGACCGGCAGATCAACCCACTCACCGCCGGCATTACGGATATCGTCCTGTATCGTGTAATAGCTCGTCAGACGTCGTCCCTCGACTGCGTCGGCCGATACCAGCAGCCACGGAGCGTGGCAGATCGCCGCGATGAGCTTACCCTCGTCCATGAACTCGTCGACCCAAACGCGGGCTTTTTCGACCATACGAAGCACATCCGCGTTGAGAGCCCCGCCCGGCAAAACGAGTAGGTTGTAGTCACCGGAACGAGAATCTTCGATGAGCAGATCAGCTTGGTAGGTGCCGTCCGGCTTGTGGTGGCGCATCGCCTGCAGTTCTTTCTTTCCGCTAGTGGAGATTATGCTGGTGTCGATGCCGGCCCGCCGTAAAAACCGCAATGGCTCTTCGAATTCGGGCTGCTCAAAAAGGTCATACACCAGAATGGCGGCTTTATTATTTCGTACTGACATAGTTGTGCCTCCTCTCGCATTGTATTGTGTGAAGCGAAGTCTGCCACCTCGCTCCGAATACGATAGCATCGATGTAACATCCTGACTGTACGTGTTCAGGCGTGTATGGTGTGAAATTTTTTCCGTTTTAGCCAATGTTGTATTAAATTCTACGATCCTGGCGACCGGTACCCAAGGGAAGCACCAAAACATAAGCGTACAATAAAAATATGCCTGCCATGCCTGCGTCGCTCAAAGATGCCATACATAACTGCGGCCGCCTTCGGTACATTCCGAAAGGCCAGATAATTATCTATGCCGATGACTTATCTCGAGAGATTTATATTATTAAAAGCGGCATCGTAAAAGTGTACGATATCGATGACAGAGGCAATGAAAAGATTCTGCACTTGCTCAAACAGCCCGCAGTCATGCCATTCGCCTTTTTCTCGGGTCCGGAGCGGGAGACTCAGTGGTACTATAGTGCGCTGGTCGATTGTGAGTTGCAGGTAATTTCGCGGGAAATGCTGCAGCAGCTTATCGAAACCGAGCCGACTGCCGCGGTGTATCTCATGAACTGGTTTGCCAGCGAGGTACATGAGTTGCTTGTACGGCTCGACAGTCTTGGCAAGACCAATGTTCGCGATAAGCTGGTTGCTGCGCTGAAGTTCCTGGCCGTCTGTCACGCCTCGCCTCGGCGGAGCGGCTGGCTGCGCGTGCAGTTTCCGGTGAACCATCAGTTGCTTGCCGACATGGTAGGTATCACCCGAGAGAGCGCGGCGATGGGCATGAAAGAACTTGCCGAAGAAAAAATCGTCCGCAATCCACGCCTGACTATTCTGGAATTAGATTTCGAGAAACTGAAAGCAATTCCTGCTACTTCCGTGTAGTTTAACGGTTGACAAATCAATCGGTTATGCGACAATAAAGGCAATGAAACGCATTGCTATAAGCAATTCCAAGATGCACATGCACCATATTCTCGCCATGGCGGGCTAATTTTAATTGCCTTTTCGAAAGAATCAAAGCTCGCCAACACGGCGAGTTTTTTAGTGCTTTACCACTTCAATTTCAGGAGAGAACATGACTACAACAATCCAATCAGACGACCTCGTTATCATCGGCGGCGGCATCATGGGGCTGATGACCGCCTACTATGCGTCAGCGTTCGTCGATAATATTACGATACTTGAGAAGAAAACTATTGGCTGTGAAAACAAAGAAGCTGCCTCATTCAGTTTTACCCGGTCCATCCGGGTGGATTTTCTGGAGCCGTTTTATGCGCGCTTGGCGTATGAGGCGGTCGGAATGTGGCGCGAACTCGAAAAATTAACGGACAAGCGGCTCTTCGTAAACTGTGGCTGTATGAATATCGCCAAGGATTCGATTACGCCGAATCTGGAGCAGACGTACGCCGAACGGAGCTATCAAAATATCAAGTCACTTAACTTTAAGCCGCGTATGTTAAGCCGCACTGAACTGCGGCAATACTACCCGCAGTTCGAGGCTGACATCGGCACGCTGGACAATCAAGGAGGCTTTCTATTTTTGCCGGCCATAACCGAACTGATGCTGCGACTGCTCAAATCGCGCGGCGTCAAAATACTGGAGAACACCAATGTTGTCGACATCCAAGAAAGTAGCAGCGGTGTGCTGGTTGAATCCAGCCGCGGACGGCTGGTTGCCGAAAGCTTAGTCGTTGTAGCGGGCAAGGGCACCAATGAGGTACTGGGCAGGGTTCGTGGCAACAGGCTTCAGCTTCCTATCACCTACAACCGCCCGCAGCGCAAGTATTACTATCCGTCGTCGGATATTGCCGAACATTTTTTGCCTGAGAATTTTCCAGTCTTTGCCTATACAGACGTTGGCATCTACGGTCACCCGATTTTCGATCGGGCGAAAGGCGCGGTGAAGGTGGCGTATTTCGTGCCGGTCGGGATTAAAAAGGACGACCAGAAGATTAGGTGCGTCGAAGATTTTGTCAACGAATGTTTGCCTGTGCTGAAAGACGTACCATCTGAGGAAATTACCGATGCCGACAACTGCTGGTACGATATCGTGGCCGACGACGATTTCATATTGGGTGAGCTTCCGGGGTTTAAGCGTATTTTGGTCGGCACTGGCTGGCGGGGAACGGGCTACAAGTTTGCGCCCTGGGTCGGCAAGACAATATCGCAGCTCGCGCTGCAACGTGGCACTGTTTACGATATAAATCAATTTTCATTAAGGAGGTTCAATAATGAAACGGTCAAGTAAAAAAGGAATTTTAGAACGGCTTACATCTGACGTTGTCATAGGCGCCGAAGGCTACGTGTTCGAGCTGGAGCGCCGCGGCTATATCAAGGCCGGCCCGTACGTGCCGGAAGTAGTGCTGGATTATCCGGAGGCGGTGAAGGAGCTGCACCGGGAGTTTCTACTCGCCGGCAGCGAAGTGGTCGAGGCACTGACATACTACGCGAGCGAGAACAAGTTGGCCGATGTGGGCCGGAAGGGCGACCTGGAAAAACTCAACCGTCAAGCCGTCAGGTTGGCGAACGAAGTTGCGGCCGAAGGCGACGCGCTGGTAGCCGGCAATATTTGCAATACCTGGCTGTACGATCCGGACAGTAAGGCGACTTCGTCGAAACTGGTGCGCAAAACGTTCGAGCAACAGCTCGGTTGGGCGGCCGAAGAAGGCATTGACTTCGTGATTTCTGAAACGAACGATTATCTCGGCGAAGCGCTCATCGGCCTGGAAGTTATCAAGAGTCTCGGCTTGCCCGCAATGGTGACACTCGCCAGTGTACAGGACGGCAAGACGCGCGATGGCTACGACTACGCCGAGGCTTGTAAGATTCTGGCGGACAACGGCGCCGACATCGTCGGGCTGAATTGCGACCGCGGCCCGGATACAATGTTCCCGATTGTGCAAAAGGTACGCGACGCGGTGGATTGTCACGTCGCCATGCAGCCGGTTCCATATAAGACGACGACCGCGGAACCGACTTTCGAGTCACTTAAGAAAAACGGCCAGCGTGCCTTCCCGATCGCGCTGGATTCCTTCTATTGCGACCGCTTCGAGATTGCCGAGTATGCACGCAGGGCCAAAGACATCGGTGTGAATTACATTGGACTCTGTTGTGGCGCGTACCCCGCGCAGATCCGCGCCATGGCCGAAGCGTTTGGCCGCACGACTCCCGGCAGTAAGTACTCGCCGGCAATGGAGGTTCACCCTATGATCGGTAAAAACGTTAAAGCTAAAGACAAGGAATTTGTCACCGACTGGAAAGACTAGTATGACTGACAGAACGGAGCTGCCGGGCGTATTCACTGAACTGGGGTATGTGCCGGATCAGTATGGACTTGCGGAGTCGTTGACAGCGCTACCAGAGTATGCCGTCCTGCCGTTTGACCGCGCGTTTAACGGCTTCCAAAGCCTTGTGTCGTATTTTGCCGGCTTAACGTCTGACCAGCTTGATGCTTTTGATGTAACGGCCTACTATTCCAGAAGATGGCCCGACCTGAACGAAGGGCAGCAAGCTGACTTGGAAGCACATGACATACGAGCCTACGCTGCGGCCGTAGGGACAACAAGGCTTGTCGCCTATGGTCGCGGTCACGTGATCGATACCGAAAACACGGGCGTCGGGCCTTACGCGGGGCTGGATTTTACGCCGACCTGTATGTCCTTTTGCTTTTGGCCGACTCGGGCGGATGCACGCGTTGGTGCGGCGCACCCTGATCACGGGGCTGCGGTTCGGAAAGCTTCAGAATGGTTTGAGCGCTCGGGTATTGTAAAGCTGAAACCGGATTTTCGAAGCGCCGCGGGCGGCGTGGCGATGGCGCTGACATTCCGGCCCGTGCGTGTCATTACCCTGTCGCATTAAGCTGCTAAAACCAGGCAACTCAGGGGTAAAGCACACTCCAGGTGTCGTGACGGTTCATAGGCTTCGTGATCGGGATTGCTGATGGCGTATCATCAAGTCTTTGCAGATAAGCTTAGTTTGCGTGTATGTTAAAAACATGCCCCGAGTTGCCAGTTACGAAACGTTTTACGGTATTTATGACGCCTACTTGCGTAACGCGCCGAATGGTTCGGTCGCCAGATATGCAATGGCGCACCCAGGGGTGTACCCGGTTGACAGGCCGTACGTGGACGCACTTCGAAAAGATCCTGACGCCCCGCCACTTGTTGCAGAGCGTTTTATCGAGACGGCGCGGTATTTGTTGAGACGTGAAGTATCACTGCAGCGACTAATTGTAGTATACGGACCTGGTGAGCGCGATCATGATCCGCAATACCTTAGGATATTGCAGCGCAGCTTTGCCGAGATGAATGCCAGCGGGCTCGAAACTTCGCGCGTTGCTTGGTACGGGCAGCAAATCGGACGTCTCGTGGCGGTGTGCGGCGAAGAATCGCCCCTCGTGAAAAGGTATAGGCTCGGCGCGGAGTCAGGAGTGCCAAAAGCTGGCCTCTGGACCGTGCTATACCCCGAGCTCGATGAACCAAAGGCCATCGCCGTCATGAATTATAGCGACGAGCCGGGCCACCCGTTTGAATCGGCAGATATATGGGAAGCGCCGTATCCGCCTGAATTGCTGGACTTGTCGCGCTTCTGGGGGCTTGTTTTTGACGACGTGGAACAAAGCATGGATCTGCAAGCCGTATAGGTTGCTTAACACGACAAACGAGAGTTCCGTAATACTAAATCAATCTTATCTCCGTGCCGTCAGCCGAAAGCTCAACGTACATTTTAACCCCGAGTGCGGCACTTTAAAAATGTCAATTTTATGTACAATCTGCTTGTTGGACAAGCCGGCGGAGCAGATGGCGGTCGGCATAAACGTCCTTGACAAAATCCGGTACGGAAATGGAGACGTTGCCAACTTGGGTCCTATGGGCGTAATAGGTTGCGGCGCGAATACCGCTGAGTACGCATTTGAATGCCTGGTGCAGCACATCGCCCTTGAGGTATTCTTCGCCCCGTATTACCAGGGCGCTGACCGGATTGGTGGCGATGTTGATTCCGGCGGACACATAAGGCGCCAGAAACGATTCGATGATTGGATTACTAAGCTCAGCCTCACTGACCCCATATATCGCACTTTTGAGCAGGGGGTCGAGAGCATATAACGTTCCCGGCCAATGCAGCGCGTCCTCGAGGCTGCAGTGCGGCAGGAGCTGATTCATCTCGATACGCCCGGCCGGAGGTATTTCATCGACGTCAATGAGCGGCAACGGAATGCCGCGGTCGCTTGCGTTTCGGCGGTGCACCATTTCTAAGCTATAGTCCATCGAGATCGCACCCATTCTGTACGCCGCGGTTTCGGCGGCTGACGTAAACATGATTGTCCCTGCCGGTAAGATCCCGGCGGAGGTAAATCGCTGGCGGCATTCATCCGGGTTGCGCCCTTCCATGAGAACTACCGATTTGTCATGCATGTTTTGCAAATCACGGACAATCAATCTATTGATGTCCGCTCTGACGTCGGGGTGTCTGGCCGGAATGGATACGATCCTGTTTAATTCCTCAGTCCATCTATCGGCTAAGGCGGCAAAGTGATCACGGCTATAAAGGTCATAGGCACGCTCCTCGAAATCTTGCTGCGCCGCAAGCTGGTCATCGAACCAGCCTAGGTATTCGTCATCTGCGCAATCGGCTCCGAGTTCATCCATGAGCACCGCGGCGACAATCCTAAATCGTTTGCCTGCCCTATAGCATCCGACCGTTCCTCGAGCCTCGACTCTTGGTGATACGTCCATACGCCGGACGAACTCACTCGTAAAGGTTGTCTTTCCGGATGAAGTTCCGCCTACTATCGACACGCCCGTCGGGGTGTCGGCAGGAAAATCGGGACTGCAGTGATTAAAACGTTCGGTAATGATTCCTTCATGAACCAGGCGCCGGAACTGTAAAAACTCCTGCATCTGATCAGGGTTAATATCCACCTCGCATTGCGTGCGTTCATAATTCATTGGCTAATCGTTGCTATTATAGGCATACAGCGTAGATAAGGTGTAATCTTTGGTTTGCTTGAGCCGACATTTTCAGCCTATTTCGATGCCTGATTTTAAAAAAGAGGCCCGCGTGACCTCTCCTGCAGTTTATTGGTGCACTACACTGAAAGCTGTTCGGACAGTTTTACTTATTACAGTAAAAAATGCATACCCATTTAAGGGTTTGCAATAATCGACCACCAAGCTATATGCTTAGCTAACTTACCGTCAAGTAAATAGGTGCTTTTCATGGCTAGCCTGTCTAATCCGTATAGCGCAAAAAATACCACCGTATATATAATGCCCGTTCCGATATCTGTCGAAGTTGCGTTGCAGGGCCCGCCAAATCCTTCGGGTATTGCCCAAATAAATAAACTAAATACAGCTGCAGCTAAATACGTAGACTTACGGGCGATACCAAATATAAGTGCAATTGCAATCAATAATTCTATTATCGTAACTGACCAGGCAAACAGACTTTGATTGTGCGAAAAAAGTTGAACCCAAAAACTGAACCAGCCTCCCAGCCAACTCGGTTGACCGGCAGCCGCTGATTTTATTTGGTCGATAAAACCTTGTCTAAAAGCGGGCTGCCATTTAAATGCTGCATCGATAGCCCACATAAGGCCAAAGAGTATCCGAAGTATTGCTACGTGTTTTGAAAGAGTCGTTAAGGAGTTTCTCTTAGGCATTATTACAAATAACGGCTCTAGGCAATAATGGTTATGCTTGGTGCCGGTGATAGGATTCGAACCTATGACCCCAGGCTTATGAGTCCTGTGCTCTAACCGACTGAGCTACACCGGCGCGTCGGGACGTACGCACATGTCTCGCTTTGCCGTATGGCGGTGAAAGCATCGACCTGCTGCTACGCTTTTCCTTTCAAAAACACAAACAGTCGCTTTGATCCTTGGCTTGCGTATTTGGTCTTCAAAGACAAACCGAAATATAGCATGTTTTGTATCTGTTGGCTAGGCGAAAAGTTCAGGTTTTACATGGCGTAGGTTTTGCCAGCAAGGTTCAAAGAGCGGTGATGGCAGGTCGTGGAAGGTGTGCCATGCGAGCTCGGTTATACGATGCGGTTCCATGATGTGCGGTTCGTTCTCGGCCCAGTCCGATTCGAGCCAGGCGGTTATGAAGTGCTTGTGTTCTTGAGTAAAAATATCATTCGTGAACGTCAGGATACGCACGTTCTTCACGATGACGCCGGTTTCTTCGAGCGCTTCACGGGCTCCGCAAGTCTCCAGGCTTTCTCCGAAATCCAGCTTACCGCCGGGCAATGACCATGTGCCAGCACCGTGCGCGCCGGTGCGACGCTGCATTAGAAATTTGCCACCTCGCCATATAAAAATCCCCGTACCAACACCGGGCCTGTCTTGCATAAAGGGCATTGTAGCTTATTTTTTCACCCGCCGATACAATGAATCATATGCGATCACATGCTCGTGCTCATTATATTGTGTCCGTGTCGGGCGGCGTCGATTCGGTGGTGTTGCTCGACGTGTTGGCCAATCAGGCAACGGCAAGTCTTACCGTGGCGCATTTCGACCATGGTATCCGAGAGAACTCGCGCGATGACCGGCTGTTCGTGCAAAATCTCGCTCGCGACTACGGCTTGCCGTTTGTGTACGACGAAGGCCGACTGGGGCCTAATGCTAGTGAAGCGGTGGCGCGTGAAGCTCGCTACATGTTTCTTCGACGGGCCAAAGAAGCGGCTGAGGCGACGGCTATCGCCACGGCGCATCACCAGGACGACGTATTGGAAACGGCCATAATCAATTTACTTCGCGGTACCGGGCGTAAAGGTTTGAGTTCACTGCAAAGTACCGAGGAAATTTACCGGCCGCTGCTTACTACCCCGAAAGCAAACCTCATAACCTACGCGCAAGCGCATGGGCTAGAGTGGCGCGAGGACAGCACTAACGCCGACCCGAGCTACTTACGCAATTACGTCCGGCAGCGAATATTAGTCCGGTTCGATGAGTCATCCCGTAGGCAGCTCCGGCAACATATCGACGCGGCAATGCTCATTAATGCCGAGCTGGACAGTTTAGTCATCCATCAGCTTGAGTTGCAGCCGGCGCACAACGAGCTAGACCGTCGGTGGTTTATATCCCTGCCGCACGCGGTTGCACGCGAAATTATTGCCATGTGGCTGCGCGAGCACGGTGCTTCTGGCTTTAATAAAAAAACCATCGAACGCTTAGTGGCGCAATGCAAAACATTAATGCCGGGCAAGCAAATTGATGTTGATGGACGCTATAAAATTGCAATAAAGCCCAATATTCTGGCACTCTCGCCACGCGACCGCTAGGCAAATATTGATGAACTCTGTATAATGGCAGGACATATGGATAAAAAACCGTTTCGACCCAAGCAACAACCGGGGCGAGGAAGCAGGAGCTTCCGTAGTGCTGGCTTTATTGCAATGATAATCCTGATCGCGCTCGTGGTGTTCGCGGCGTATGGTCAGTCGCCGCAATTGAAGGAAATACCGGTCACCCAGGCCGCCGCTAATGCGAACGAGGGCAAGTACTCCAAGCTTTTGGTCAACGGCGACGAGATGGATATTACCAAAAAGGGCGACAGCCAAGCCTCGCTCAAATCCTACATCGACCCCAATACGAGCCTGAAGAATCAGGGATTCGATATTACGAAGACGACCATTCAGTACAAGCCTACCTCTTCGACGAGTTCGGCGCTGTTGACCATTGGGCTGGAATACATATTGCCCGTCATTATTATTAGTTTGTTGTTCTTCTTTATGATCCGCAGCGCGCAAGGGCAAGGCAACCAGGCACTGAGTTTCGGTAAAAGCCGGGCGCGGCTGTATGGAAATGAAAAAGACAAAGTAAGCTTCAAGGATATTGCCGGAAGCAATGAAGCCAAGCAGGACCTCGAAGAAGTCGTGGAATTCTTGAAATATCCAAAGAAATTCTCCAGCGTCGGCGCGCGTATACCGAAGGGCGTGCTGCTGGTCGGTCCGCCCGGAACGGGTAAGACCATGCTCGCGAGAGCGGTGGCTGGTGAAGCCAACGTGCCATTCTTCAGTATATCCGGTTCGGAGTTCGTCGAGATGTTCGTGGGTGTCGGTGCCTCTCGTGTCCGCGATCTCTTTGCTAAGGCCAAGAAGAACGCACCTTGCATTATCTTTGTCGATGAAATCGATGCTGTCGGTCGCCGTCGTGGTTCCGGCATGGGCGGCGGTCATGATGAGCGAGAGCAGACTCTTAATCAGATCCTGGTGGAAATGGACGGCTTTGAACAAGGACAGAACGTCATTGTACTGGCCGCGACAAACCGGGCTGACGTGCTTGATCCGGCACTCTTGCGCCCCGGCCGGTTCGACCGTCGGGTGAACATCGGTTTGCCGGATCGCAAAGATCGCGAGGCGATTTTGAAAGTTCACTTCGCCAAGAAGCCGCTCGGCAAGGGGGTGGATCTTGACGCTTTGGCTGCGAAGTCGGCCGGCAGTTCAGGTGCGGACCTGGCTAATATTGCCAATGAAGCGGCCATCATTGCTGCACGTAAGGACCACAAGGAAATTTCTAATTCAGATGTTACCGAAGCCTTCGAGCGCGTTGCTATCGGACCGGAGCGGAAGAGCAAAGTCATGACCGACAGAGAAAAGGAAATGACCGCCTATCACGAAGCTGGTCATGCCATTGTCGGCCACGTGCTGCCGGACAGCGATCTTGTGCACAAAGTAACCATCATTCCGCGTGGCGGCACTGGCGGCGTAACCTGGTTTATCCCGCCGGAAGACCGCGTCTATACATCAATCATTGAATTTAAAGATATGTTGGCCCGGGCAATGGGCGGCCGTATCGCCGAAGAAGTGATCTACGGGTCGGAGCGTGTCACGACCGGTGCCGGCAACGATCTTCAGAAAGCTGCCGAAATCGCCCGCGATATGGTAGTGAACCAAGGCATGGGTAAGAAACTACGCGATCAAGTCTTTCACGTCGATGACGGCATGATGCTAGATCGTCTCGTGCACGAGCGCGAATATTCTGACGAAACCGCTAAAGTAATCGATGATGAGGTTGAAAACCTGATTAGCGAAGCTGCCAACCGTGCCCGCGCCGTGATCAAAGCCAACCTGCATTATCTGACCGCACTCAAAGACAAGTTGCTCGAAAAAGAAACTGTTGACTCTGAAGAAGTCAAGGAAATTTTCGAAGGCTCCCACCTCCCCAAAGCCGCCGCACTGTACTAGATTGCTTACTCGCTTCAATTTTCCGGCGGTCGGAAACGCCTAAATATTCTGTAGCCGGTTCAAAAAAAAGTACCCGGCGCCAGATTCTGTAGTTCAATAACACCGGATGCATGCTTTTTATGCTCAGGGCGTATTTAGCTACCTTAAAAGCTTAATTACTTAATTTGGTGATTGCTTTGGTTGTCGCTGGACATTTTCTGATCGACTTGCGATTTTAGCTCCGGTTCGCCTTTTTGCTCGCCTTGCTGTCCAAGCTTCTTTGCTTCGTCGTCTAAATCCATATCGCCTCCTTCAATTAAGGCGCGCTCGACAGTCAAAATTATTACTTGGAGCTCAAAGTCGCCGGTTGTATTTAGTTTGCCAAAAGTGAGAAAATAAACAATAGCGTTAGAGGGCTGACGTCTAGCTGGAGTATACGAAACTAAAGGTTAACTTTTTATGGTGGAATTGTCCAATAAGCAAGCGGCTGTGAGCCCGGAACATGACGGGTCGGTGTTACTTTTGCAGGTACCGCGGACGAACGAGCAGAAGGAACTGGCGGCCGAGCAGATGTTTGCCAGCTTGCATGGATTACTCACCATGCCCGAACCGGGCGCTGGTCTGTTCAAGTCAGGGGTGAAGCGCGAGCGGGTAAGCTTTGAAATCGCGGTCATCAAAAAGCGCATTTGTTTTTACGTGTGGGTACCGAATTACATCAAAAGTTTTGTTGAGGAACAGATCTACGCGCAATATCCGATGGTACAGATTTCCGAAGTGCCGGATTACACGATGGCGCCGAACGAAACCGGTAGATATCCAACGGTGCTGGTAAGCGAACTGCACTTGTCGGCATCCGACGCGCTGCCCATCAAGACGTTCCAGAGCTTCGAGGTTGACCCGCTGGCGGCAATCACGGCGACGCTGGCGCAGTTCCAGGACGATGAAGAAGCCTGGATCCAGCTGGTTATCAAGCCGGAGACGCCGGACTGGCAGCGAAAAAGCGAGCAGTACGTCAGTCGGCTTAATGGCGGGCAGATGTCGGTGACGAGCGTGCTGACGATGTTGTGGTCGCCCGATAATAAGTCGCAGTCAGCAGCCAAGCTTGCCGAGCATGACCAGGTACGTGCAGCTGGTGCCCAGACCAAAAGCCAAAAACTGGCATTCGAAGCCCAGGTGCGCGTCGTGTATCGCGGCAGCCTGCCGGCGCAGCAGGCCAAACTTCGCCTTCAGTCAATCATCGCCGGCTACAAACAGTTCAACACGACGTACCTGAACGGGTTTACCAATAAGCGCATCCAGGATGACCATTTTCTGGTGGCGGCATATCGGTCGCGTGATTTTGTGCGGCGCGGGTATTCGCTGAATATCGAAGAAGTCGCCACGCTGTATCACTTGCCGCACACCAATGTGCAAACACCCTTTATATTGTGGGCGAGCGCGCAGACCGCCGAACCACCGGCGACGTTACCGGTGGTGACCAGCGAGCAGCGCGACGAAATCAGCCCGATAGCCAGCACTAACTATCGCGGGCACAACACGATTTTCGGTTTGTTGCGGCACGACCGCAGCCGACATCTCTACATCATCGGGCAGACCGGCGTGGGCAAATCAGCCCTACTTGAGCTGTTGACTATTTCGGA
Organism: Candidatus Saccharimonadia bacterium; assembly: GCA_963810525.1. Classification (GTDB taxonomy): domain Bacteria; phylum Patescibacteriota; class Saccharimonadia; order Saccharimonadales; family UBA4665; genus JAICLK01. The sequence goes on along the minus strand of CAWENB010000003.1, from coordinate 129,118 downwards.
TATTTACAGTCAGTGCGGTTTTGCGGTGATTGACCCCCACGGCGACTACGCGCTCAGTATACTGCGGCGCATTCCGGCTGAACGGGCCGACGACGTGATTTATCTCAATCCGGCTGATACAGACTTTCCGATCGCTTTTAATCCAATGGAAGTGCTCGATCCGAAGCTCAAGACGCACACCGTGAGTGAGCTCATCGGTGTATTGAAACGCATGTTTGAATCGTGGGGGCCGCGGCTGGAATATATTCTGCGCTACAGCCTGCTGGCGCTGCTCGACTATCCGGAGGCGACCATGCTCGACATCACACGGATGCTGACTGATAGAAAGTTTCGCCAGGACGTTATTAAGCACATCGAAGATCCGGTGGTGCGGAATTTCTGGACTGTCGAATTCGCTAGTTGGAATGATAAGTTTGTGGCCGAAGCCGTTGCGCCGGTGCTGAACAAAGTCGGCGCCTTTACTGCCAACCCGCTGGTGCGCAACATTATCGGGCAGCCGAAAAGTAGCTTTAGTATTCGGCAAGTTATGGATGATCGCAAAATTTTAATCGTGAACCTGAATCGAGGTCTGGTAGGCGAAGACAACGCTGCGCTGCTTGGCTCGCTGCTCGTCACAAAAATCCAGCTGGGAGCTATGAGCCGGGCCGACATTCACGGTGCGGATCGGGTGCCTTTCTATCTATATGTTGACGAGTTTCAGAATTTTGCTACCGAATCGTTCGCGACAATTCTGAGCGAGGCGCGAAAATATGGATTGAGTCTGGCGGTCGCGAACCAATACATCGCGCAGATGCCGATGGAGGTCAAAGACGCGGTGTTCGGTAATGTCGGCTCGACAATTGCGTTTCGCACCGGTGCGGACGATGCGCGGATAATGCTCAAATATTTCGAACCGCACTTTGATGAGCACGATCTGATTCACATGCATAACCGGCATTTTATTATTAGTATGACCATTGCCGGCGAGAAGGTGCAGGCGTTTTCCGGAATCACCTTGAATCTGCCGCCACAAGCCGAGGACTACAGCGCCCGCATAATCGACCGCAGTCGTACGCGCTATGCTTCCAGTCGCGAATACGTGGAGCGGTTCGTGCGCGAACGATATCTGGAGATAAATAAAAAGCGCGAGGTGCAGATGCCGCTCAAGCCGGCCGCTAAAGCCGAACCGTCGAGGAGCCAGCTACTGCAGTTGGAGTTGCTCGCCCACACCGTTATGAAGCGTGAAGTAGCCGGGCCCGAACCGCGCCGTCAGCCGGTTGCCTCGCCGCCCGCGCAGCGTAGCGTCGTGCCGCCAAGCACTGCCACAAAACCAAAGCGGCGACGCCACCACAAGAAATCCGCTGCTGCCGCTGATCGATCAATCTCGGCAACTGCTACTCCACTTCTGCCGCCCCAGCCCGAGGTACAGGCTGAAGTGACGGTATCGGTCCCCGAAAGCTCGGATATACAGGAACTCCAGGCTGAGCATACCGTTAAGCTTAAGTAATTTACCTAAGTTTTACATAAACATATAGCTTCGGTCTTAAGGTCCTTTTCGTGGCACGAGAAGCTGGACTGCTTTATACTTAGGAACGATAAATGTCCCCCTCAAGCAAGAAACCTACGAAACGCACGCGCCTCATTCCCTTGAGCGCCGTTGCCACGCTGCTTATTAGCAGTGCACTATTCGGTCAGGTATTGGGCTTTTTGCGCACCAAAATGGTCAGTGCTAACTTTCCACGAGTCGGACCGCAGAGCACGGACGCATATTTCGCGGCGTTCAATATTCCGGATTTCTTTTTCTTTACGATTGCTGCTGGTGCACTCGGCGTTGCTTTTATGCCAGTATTGGCCGATCATTTGGCGCGCGGGGACCGCAAGGGCATGTGGGACTTATCGGCGAGCCTTATGAATCTTTTGGCAATAGTAATGTTCGGCGTCGGAATATTTATCTTAATTTTCGCCCCCTATCTGGTACGCTATGCGATGTTGACGCCGCCGCAACAGCACAACGCTATAGTAATTATGCGCTTGCTGGCGTTTAATCCCTTTTTATTCACGTTATCTGGTGTACTAACCGCTACCCAACAAACGCTCGGACGATTTTTCTTTTACGCCATTGCTCCGCTCTTCTACAATTTATCCATCATTGCCAGCATTTTAATTTTCAGGCACAACATTGGGCTGGTTGGGTTGGGGATCGGTGCGCTCATCGGGGGTATTCTGCAACTGGTCGTCGTGCTGGTCGGGCAGATCGGTCTACATTTTCACTGGCATCCGAGAATTCTCTGGCGGAGCAAGGATTTTCATGTCATTTTGCGCAATCTGCCGCCACGATCGATTGACCAGGGCATTGACCAGATTGAAAACGTGGTTGAAACGAGTATCGCCAGTCATTTGGGTCAGGGTTATATTAGTTCATACAACTATGCTTTCACGCTGCAAACGGCACCGATTTTACTCATCGGTACCGCCATATCTACGGCGGCATTCCCACGGCTTAATATGCGTTTGAGTCAGGGCCGCCCGGATCTGTTCCGCCGCGATTTCCTGATGATACTCAGGGTCATCATCTGGATTACCATGCCCGTAGTCGTGGTCAGTTACTTTGCCCGCGCATACCTCGCGCGTATAATCTTCGGCAGTGACGCGCCGGAAATCGCCGTGATTTTCGGGTTCCTGACGGTTGCGATTCTATTCCGTACTATTTACACTATCGTATCGCGTTGGTTCTATGCTCAGAAAGATACTAAAACTCCACTGTTTGTATCGATCTTTACTATCGCTTTGAATATAGTGTTGGCCTATATGCTGTCGCGGCCAAGTTCATATGGTGTGGTCGGCCTGGCTCTCGCTGAGTCGATCGTGGCTATGGTCGAGGTGTTTATATTATTCATAATAATGCTGATCCGCGACCACAAGCTTCTTGACATGCGATTTTTCGGGGGCTTGGGAAGAATTATTTCAATCACCGGGTTCAGCGTAGTGGCCGGCTCGATAATGGCGGCGCTCTATCCGCTGGGCGTGAACGATCGCGGTATCATTACGCTTGGAACCAAACTGCTGGCGATTGCGTTCGTTGTCTTCGCGGTGCATATTGCCGTGTCGGCGCTATTCGGGCTGGAAGAAGTCCGGCCGCTTTTCCGCCGCATCAAGAAGTTGGTACTGAAGCCCATCCACGTGCAATATTGAATAGGGTACCTTCTTTTGGGCGCTGTTATAGTAGCTTTACTGGAAGTGCCGGTAATTGAAGGAGACATGGAGGAATTTGTATACTTCAAAGCCGCCCGAGCAATGGGGTGGTTCGGCGGCTCCCAGGATAGTGAAATATTTTCGCCCGATATATCCAGGCGGATCGCCGGCATGGCTTCGTAAGCGACCGGCTGCCATACTCGATACGCGTCACCTCTGATATAATCAGCTTCAATGAGTGAAAGCCATATCCGAGATTTCTGCATAGTCGCGCGTATTGAATCTTCGAGACGCCTACTTGCGACTTTCTCATCGCGCCGGGAACGAAATGAATTCGTGCTCGGGCCGCTCTTCCCGGTCGGAGATGGATGGTGAACCAAGCTAATATTCGTAACTTCTGTATCATTGCCCATATTGATCATGGCAAGAGCACATTGGCCGATCGTTTGCTGGAGTTAACTGGTACGGTTGAGAAACGGGAAATGCGCGAACAGTTGCTTGACCGTATGGATTTGGAGCGCGAGCGTGGCATTACAATTAAACTTCAGCCAGTGCGCATGAACTATAAAGAGTACCAGCTGAACCTGATTGATACACCGGGACACGTGGATTTTAGTTACGAAGTCTCACGTAGTTTAGAAGCCTGCGAGGGCACGATTCTGGTGGTCGACGCCAGCCAGGGTTTGCAGGCACAGACACTTGCCAATGTATATCTGGCCATCGCGGCGGATCTGAAAATCATCCCGGTGCTCAACAAAATCGATTTGCCGGCGGCGGATGTGCCGAAAGTCAGCGCGGAAATTATCAGTCTTCTCGGCTGCAAACAGGAGGATATTTTACAGATTTCGGCCAAGACCGGGCAGGGTGTCGGGCAAGTTTTGGAGCGAATCGTACAAGACGTTCCGCCACCGTCAGGCAAGGCCGAAGCACCGACCAGGGCGCTCATCTTCGACAGTTATTATGATGATTACCGCGGAGTTATTTTGTACGTGCGCGTGGTTGACGGCCGAATTTCCAAAAACGAGCCGATCAAAATGATGGCAAGCGGCGCGAAGGGGCTGGCGCTCGAAGTCGGCAGTCTCAAGCCCGACATGTCGCCGAGCGCTGCGCTTGAAACCGGGGGGATCGGCTACATCGTGACTAATCTCAAAAGTACGCGCGAAGCCCGTGTCGGCGATACGGTGACGCTGGCCGTCAATCCGGCTACTGATGCTCTGCCCGGCTACCAGGATGTGAAGCCGTTTGTCTATGCCGGCTTTTTCCCGGAAAGCAATGAATCTTATCAGGACCTGAAGGATGCGATAGAAAAGCTATCGCTCAGCGATTCGGCGCTACAGTTCGAGCCGGAAAACTCACCGGTACTCGGACACGGCGTGCGTGTCGGCTTTCTGGGGCTACTCCACATGGATATCGTCCGAGAACGGTTGGAGCGCGAGTACAACCTTGAACTCATCGTCACGAATCCATCAACCGACTATCACGTCGTGTTGACGGGGGGCGAGCAGCTTGATATTAAGAGTGCGTCCGATTTACCGGATGTATCGAAGGTTGAGGAAATCCTCGAGCCATGGATTAGCGGCGAAATCGTCACCCCGCAGGAGTATATCGGCCCGGTCATTCAGCTTATCGCCATGAAGCGCGGCCAGCACAAGAATCTCAGCTATGTCGATACCCGGGCACTCATAACCTTCGACGCGCCGCTCGCGAACTTGCTAACGGATTTTTACGACCAGCTAAAGAGCATGACCAGCGGCTACGGGTCGTTCAATTATGAACTGGCAGAATATCGAGCGGAAGACCTGGTGCGGCTCGATTTTTACGTGTCGGGGGAAAGGGTCGACGCACTGAGTATCATGGTGCACCGCGCCGAAGCGCAACACCTCGGTCGCAGTACGGTTGAAAAATTGAAGGAAGTTATTCCACGCCAAAACTTCCAAGTGAGTCTTCAGGCCGCCGTCGGCGGGAAATTTATCGCGCGCGAAGACATCAGTGCCTACCGCAAGGATGTGACCATCGGTCTGTATGGCGGCGATGTCACGCGCAAGAAAAAAGTTCTGGCTAAACAGAAACGCGGTAAAAAACGCATGAAGAAGTTCGGAAATATTGAAATTCCAAGTGAAGCCTTTACGGTCATGCTGAAGCGGGATTAATATAATAAGTTAAGTAAAACCACAGTTGTCTTGAATGGCAAACCACTATACTATGTACACACCATGAACCGTCTCCATCACATTGCCGAGTTCCGCTCGGTCCTTTTGCATTATCAATTGTCAGATTCGGCCAAACAGACGCTAGCCCGCACCAGACTGGCGCTGCTTGTCGGTCCAACGTCGAGCGGGCGCAATACGGTCATTAACAAGTTGCTGGAACGCGGCGGCTATCACTATATTGTTTCCGATACGACCCGCGAAAAGCGGGTAAAATGCGGCGTACCGATCGAGCAGGATGGCCGTGAGTATTGGTTCCGTAACGAGGACGACATCCTGGCTGACTTGCGCGCGGGCAATTTCCTGGAAGCGGCGATCATTCATGATCAGCAGGTATCTGGCATAAGCATACGGGAAATCGAAAAAGCCCACGCCGCCAATCAAACAGGTATTACCGATATCGAGCCGAACGGCGCCGAGACGATCCATAAACTCAAGGCCGATTCGATAATCCTCTTTGTAGTACCGCCTAATTTTGAGGCCTGGATCGTGCGTCTGCACCGCCGAAGCGACCTGCCCGAGGATGAGATCCGCCGCCGACTAGAAGCCGCCTGCCGCGAGATCACCGCCGCACTGCAGCTCGACTACTATCAGTTTATGGTAAACGACAATCTGGAAGCTGCCGTCGACGAAGTGGATGCAATAACCAAGCGGGGCGCCCAGGAACCCGACAAGCAGCGGCGTGCCCGCCAGGTCGCCGAACAGTTGCTTGAGGCGGCGCGTGAGTTTCTGGGCAAACCTTAGTCAACTATTTGCTATCGTAACCGGGTCTGCTATGGTAAATGATAGATTGTAAACTACTCGACCGCAGGAGCCCCGTGCCTGCGGCATTTGTCCATACAGACAGGAGGTTATATGTTAACGATTGAGGCTTAACACCAAATTCTGGTGTCTACTCTAATCTGTTTTTCTAGAGAAGAAACTCCAGAGGATCGTAATTATTCGTTGTTTTGAGGCTCCACGGTGGGGTATGAGCTTGTCTTTCCAGACGCCGAATCTTCCGTCTAATGGGCTCGTTGTGTTGGCTACTCGTATGCCACTTTCCTGTATGTAATCGGCTTGGTAGGTGAACAGATATGGTAGGTTGCGACACAAGGAAAAATAAGCTCTTCTGGTACGCTCATGGGCATATCTTTTGGTGACCGGATCACGCTCCTTGAGCCATGCCCCATGTTTCTTGTACCAACCAGCGAGTGCATCCTCAAACGTTAGTTCGTCTGTCCGAGCGAGCGTTAAGGCAAGCGCTCGTAACTCAATATTTTGCGTCAGTCGTGGCTTCTTGGTCAGACATTGAGTGATGGTCATAAGCTGGTGAAACTGGCAATGCTGGACCGGTATGCCTTTGCCCTCCAGCATAGTCCGTACGCCTCGTCTGCCGTCAATGGTGACCGCCAGGATACTGTAGCCCATTGCTTCAATCGTATCTGTTGCAACCTCATAATCTACGGTGCGTTCTGTCCCGTCTACCGTGGCGTAATACAGCACCGTATTCTCACCAAGCGTCGCCACTGCATATGGGTCAATAACAACCAGGAGGCCCCAGTCCCCAAAGTAGGTAACATCCATTATGACGGCTACGGTACGCGGTTTCTGGATGATGCGTGGCGGGCTGTAGCCATTGAGTTGAGCGCGGATGCAACCGGTACTTTTCCGGTATTCTTTAGCCAAGCTGTTCACGGTACGACCGTCAAAGGCATACTGGTGCCATAGGGTAGCTCGCTTACGGCCAGGGCGGCCTTTACTGCTCCATGACCGACGGCAGGTACGACAGACGTAGCGCTGTAGACCGTTCCTCACACCGTTTTTCTTTACGTTGGTACAATAGCAAGACGGACAGCTCTTTCGAGTCATCTTCGTTACTCCTTGTTTAGTTGGTACTTACAAGAATAACGAAAACAATGACAAAGAAATCTGTCCGTCTTAAAGCGCTAGCAGCAACCAGTTTTTGTTATTAAGCCACGATTGAAGACACCATCGCTCAATTGCTGCCGCTGATCGACGAAGATCCGACCCGCGAGGGGCTGCGTAATACTCCAAGACGCTACGAAAAGTTTCTGCAAGAGTTTTTGCAGCCGGAATCATTTGAGCTGACGACCTTCGCTAACGAAGGCTACGACGAAATGGTACTGCAGACAAATATTCCGTTTTACAGTCTTTGCGAGCATCACCTGGTACCGTTCTTTGGTGTCGGCGCGATTGCTTATATTCCGAACGAGAAAATCGTCGGACTTTCCAAGTTGGCGCGCACACTCGACCATTTCAGCCATAAATTGCAAAACCAGGAACGCATTACGGTGGATGTGGCTAACTTTTTGATGGAAGCACTAGCGCCAAAGGGTGTTGGCGTGGTACTGCAGGCGCGCCATTTATGCATGGAAATGCGCGGCGTGCAAAAGCCGGGCAGCTTCACGACTACCTCGTGCGTAAAGGGTAACTTCAAATCGAATGCCGCTACCCGCGCCGAGTTCCTCCGGTTGGCTACGACTGCGGGGTGCGGGGTCGCGTCACGTACATGAGCGCATCTGCGGTCGGCGGTAGCACCGGAGCGCTGCGCGTCGGCATACTGTAGTCTGATAGACGATGAATCCTGGCACTCTTGACTTATGAGTGCCAAAAATCTTATACTTAAGTAGATTTAACTTCCGGGATTTGTATGACTGAACGCCAGCAGCAGATATTGTCAGCCATAATTGAGCAGTATGCCGAAGTAGCTAGCCCCGTAGGGTCGAGCTTACTGGCGAAAGTTTTTGGCGTGAGCAGCGCGACGATTCGCGCCGAAATGGCGGAGCTGGAGCGTCTGGGTTATATTACTCAGCCGCACACCAGTGCTGGCCGAGTGCCGTCCGACAAAGGCTACCGGTTCTATGTGAATAGTCTCAGCGATGAGAATGAGCTGATGCCGGGACCGCGCGCCGAACGGGCGCTGACGGCCCGCGTGGCCAGTGGCGGACTACCTGAACGCACCATTCGTAACGCGGTTGATACACTTGTCGAACTCACGCACAACCTTGGCTTGGCCACAATCGGCCACCAGCTCTACATGAGCGGTCTGTCGAATCTGTTCGGCCAGCCGGAATTTATGCAGCGCGGGCAGGTGCAGCAAGTCGCGCATTTGCTTGATAATCTCGAACCCTGGCTGCGTGAAGCCGCTCCCAACAAACCATTGAGCGTTTACATCGGCGGCGAGAACCCCATCGGCCGTACTGCCGGCTGCACACTGATAATCAGTAAATTTCACAGTCCGTATTCCGATCAAAGCTATATTGGTATCCTCGGTCCAACCCGACAGAGTTACCGCGATGTCATGACGCTCGTGCGCCACGCTGGCGAAGCATTGGAAGAAGTGCTGTACGAATAGCGCAGCCTTTGACATGCCATCTTATGCCATCTACACTTGGAATAGCATAAGTAGTACTAATGAAACATCAAGTGTCAAAAAAACGCCCGCATGCATCTATGTACCGAAAGTGGATAAATGCCAGAACCCTTGCAATCGTGATTGTGGTGCTGGGTTTTGGCGGTATTGGCGTGGCATTACTGCAGGCTAGTCACGCAGCGAGTTATGCCGCGACTTCAGAAACCGAATCGGGTACACTGGGGGGCGGTGCAAAGATCGTTAGTGATTCGGCGGCTTCGGGCGATGCGGCGGTGAAGTTCGGGAACCAGGGCAGCACGGGCGGCGGTGGCAGTAGTTCCAGCGGAAGTAAAGGTAGTGGAGGCTCATCCGGCGGCTCCGGTTCCTCGTCGTCTTCGCCTACGGCAGCCACCTGCCCTCATCCAAAGCCCACTGCCCCTGTTACGGGCTACACCATCTCGGCATGCGAAGACTTTAATAATGGCTTAGGTGCCTTCGCCCCTTACAGCGGTGGCGGCAGCGGTACGGTCGTCGGAACCGGTCGTACCCCAAGTCAGTGCACCGTTACCGGCGGCATGCTGGAGCTGAAGCAAGACTCAAATGGCGCTACGTGCGGCGGCTGGATGAACGGCTTTGATCAACAGTATGGTTACTGGGAAGTGAGGATGCGGGCATACTCTACAGGTAACTCCAACGGGTCGGAGCCGCACCCCGTGCTTATTCTATGGCCGGGCGACGGCCAATGGACCAGCGAATTGGATTTCTTTGAAACAGATATCGGCAATCCTGCGGGTGGATTCCTGCACTGCACAAGTAATCCGAGTCAGAACTGTTATGTTTTGCCGAGTAACTCAGTCGACTATTCGAAGTGGCATGTCTACGGAATCCAATGGACGGCCAACAGTATGACCGGTTACATCGATGGCACGAAATGGTGGAGTACTAGCGACATCAGCTCATTCAACCCGCTTGCCGATAGTAATCTCACCATCCAGCTCGACAACCTGAGCGGCAGTACACCGGTTGATCCGGGTGAGATGGACATCGACTGGGCGCACATGTATAAATAAGAGCGTTTTTAATAAGCATAAGGCGAAGCAGACACAATTATGCATGCAGAAACAGCAAGATAACTACGGTGAGTAAAAGAAACTCTAAAGTAAGATCTTTGGTTAAAAAGCTCAAAGCAAAGATCGCTGCTCTTGGCGCCACCCGTCTGTCTAGCGGAGCATTCGTTCTTATATTTGGTCTGGTAGGGGTGTACATTTTATTTGCTGCCCATGCAGCTACGTATTCTGCCGCCTCGGAAGCAGAGTCGGGAACGCTTAGCGGTGGCGCAAAGATAGTGAGTGATTCGGCCGCTTCGAGCGGTATAGCAGTGCAACTAGGCAACACTTCAACCGGCACAAGCGGCGGGGGTTCAGGCGGGGGGTCAAAAGGAGGTTCAGGTGGAGGCTCATCCGGTGGCTCTGGTGGTGGTTCAGGCGGATCAAACACTCCCTCCGGTGGTTGCACTAGCGGTGGCGTAGTAGCTCCTTGTATGAACGGCAGCAATAGCGGGACCGGTGCCGGTGGCTGGGGCTCGCCGACGTTCGATGATGAGTTTAGCGGTGCGTCAGTAAATACATCGAAATGGGCCGTTGAAGGCCCGCAGGCTCCGAATAATACTCAGGAATATGACTGTTACTCACCATCATCAGTTTCAGTTAGTGGTGGCTACCTTAACCTGGCGCTACAGAACAAATCATGCTCCGTCGGTGGCACATCATACCAATATACCGGCGCGCAAATGGACACCGAGAATAAGTTCTCGCAGGCTTACGGTTACTTTGAGGCCAGGGTATACGCTCCCGGTTCCGGCGGTACTATCGATAACTGGCCCGCATGGTGGCTGACGGGTGAAAACTGGCCGGCTAACGGCGAGATAGATATATTCGAGGGGTTTCATGGCTCTGCCGGTTGGCATTTCATGTATCCCAGTGGCGGTAATCCCGTTTGGCAAGGCAGCTTCCAGCAAGGCCAAGACTTCACGGGCTGGCATACGTACGCCGTGGATTGGCAACCCGGTTCGATAAAGTACTACTACGATGGTAGCGTGGTGGGGACAATTACCCAAGGAGTGACAAGCGCCCCCATGTTCCTGCTGGTAGACAACACGACCGGACCGCAAAATAACGTCGGCGGCCCTGTATCAGTGCCACAGACGATGAAGGTTGACTATGTTCGAGTCTGGAAATAGAGTAAACATTAGAATGCATATATGAAGCAAGTGGGATATGTTAGCGCTCTTGACGGCTGAGTGCTAACCGGTATATCCTTACGTGTGATGAGCAAGCTAGAGTCGTTTGCCGCTACCTCACCTGATGCGACGTACTATTGCCCGGTATATCGCGCGTGGTGCGTGAGCAATATGCCCGTGCTCAAGGCAGTCAAATCGTTGCAGACGCAGCTTATCAGGAGGTATGGGACCTTGGTCGCCAATTGCAATTTGACGAGATGGGACTGGCTGCTTTACAAACAGCCACAATGAGATTATCGGCTTATGCATAATTAAAGAGTAGAAGGGTTATGGCTCAGAAAAATTCACCTGCAAACAGTCCGGAACAAGACGCTAAATCATCGCATGGTGACGATGCGGTCGGGGCTGCCCAAGTATCAAATCATAAACGCCAAATCGATGAGTTGCAGGCTCAAATTGCCGATCTCACCGGAGCCTTACAGCGGGAGCGAGCCGACGCGGTAAACCTACGGCGGCGGCACGAAGAGCAGATTGCCTCGCTCAAAAATGTTGTTAAGGCAAATGTCATCCGCGAACTGCTACCGGTCATCGATAACTTCGAGCGCGCGCTCAAGCACGTTCCCGAGGATCTTGACGACAATGACTACATCAAAGGCGTGCAAGGTATCGTCAAGCAATTCGAGAAAACGCTTGCCGACATCGGTATCGAAAAAATAAAAACCGTCGGCGAACCATTCGATCCGGTAGTCCACGAGGCTGTTACGATGGAAGACGGTGACGGCACGCAGGAAGTAGTATCCGAAGAACTCCAGTCCGGGTATAAGCTCGGGCCCGATGTCATCAGGCATGCGATGGTCAAGGTTAAGAATCAGTAGTGGCAGAAGGTATAGTTGCACAGCCTGTCGTGGAATAACCGTGCAGTAAGCAGCCTGTCGGCTGCAGATAGCAACAAAGTGGAGTAAAGTGGCCTGTGTGGAGAGAAATACTGAACTTTGCAATCGTTGCCCCTTACGAAAGCTTGCGGGCGAAGTGGGCAGTCTGGCAGCAGTTGTTGAAGTGTTGCGTGTCAATCCCGAAGATCAAGCGGACAGAGAATTAATATTGGAAATGGATCAAGGGCAGGCGGTATTGACCGCAATGAGATTTCAGCGGCCTAAGCGCTGCAGAGAGTTGCGTCATATTTTCGGCAGGGTACCGTCTGGCCCGCAATCTCGCCCGCTGTATGCCTGTCCGGAAGTAGACCTTATGCGAAGAATGGTGGGGGTAGATGCCGTTTTTCCAGATTCCGGCACCGGCGAGTAGATTTATTTGGCACTCTTGACTTATGAGTGCTAATTTTTTATGCTAGAATGTGTTTTAGCACTCCAATAAGCTATTTGCTAACGAAAGGGTAATATTCATATGGGTAAAATTATCGGAATTGACCTAGGAACGACCAACTCGGCGATGGCCGTGATGCAATCCGGCAAACCGGAAATTATCGCTAATCAGAAGGTAACCGCACGACGCCTTCGGTTGTAGCAGTCAATAAGAATGGCGAGCGGCTGGTCGGGCAAGTGGCCCGCCGCCAGCAAGTGACCAACCCCAAGAATACGATTTATGAAGTTAAGCGTCTGATTGGCCGCAACTTTAATGACAAAGAAGTTCAGCGCGACATCAAGCTGATGGGCTACGAAATCGTCAAAAGCGGCAATGGCGTGAAGGTCAAGATGGGCGACAAAGAATACTGCCCAGAAGAAATCAGCGCCATGATCCTCGGCAAGCTCAAAGCCGACGCCGAAAGCTTTCTTGGGCGACAAGGTCACCGAAGCTGTTATCACCGTGCCGGCCTACTTCGATGACAGCCAGCGCCAGGCCACCAAAGACGCCGGCAAAATCGCCGGCCTGGAAGTCAAGCGCATTATTAACGAGCCAACGGCCGCCGCTTTGGCTTATGGCCTCGACAAAGCGAAAAAAAGGACGAAAAAATTGCCGTCTACGACCTCGGCGGCGGCACGTTCGACGTCTCCATCCTGGAGCTCGGCGACGGCGTATTTGAAGTGAAGAGTCACCAACGGCGACACGCACCTCGGCGGCGCCGACTTTGACCGCGTCATCGTCAACTACTTTGCCGACGAGTTCAAAAAAGAAAATGGTATCGACGTGAGCGACGACAAAGCCGCCATGCAGCGCCTGCGCGACGAAGCCGAAAAAGCCAAGATCGAACTCAGTACCGCCCAAGAAGTCGACATTAACCTGCCGTTCCTGACGGCCGACGCCGAAGGCCCGAAGCATTTTGAGCACAAACTAACCCGCGCCAAGCTGGAGAGCCTGGTGAGCTGAGCTGATCGACAAAACCGCCGAGCCGTGCGAAAAGGCTCTGAAAGACGCCAAGCTCAAAGCCAGCGACATCGACGCCGTCGTGCTGGTCGGCGGCATGACCCGCATGCCGGCCGTACAAGAAAAGGTCAAGAAAATCTTCGGCAAAGAATCCGATGAAGGGCGTCAACCCGGACGAGGTCGTAGCCATCGGCGCCGCCATCCAAGGCGGCGTACTGCAGGGCGATGTCAAAGACGTGCTGCTGCTTGGACGTCACGCCGCTGTCCTTGGTATCGAGACCATGGGCGGCGTCATGACCAAGCTGATCGAGCGTAACACCACCATTCCGACCTCCAAGTCCGAAGTCTTTTCGACCGCCGCCGACAACCAGCCGCAGGTGGAAGTCCACGTCGGCTCAGGGCGAACGCGACATGATCGAAGGCAACAAATCGCTCGGCCGCTTCATTCTCGACGGTATCCCGCCGGCGCCGCGCGGCGTTCCGCAGATCGAAGTGACCTTTAACATCGACGCCAACGGCATCCTGAACGTCACCGCTAAGGACAAAGGTACCGGCAAAGAGCAGAATATTACCATTAGCGGTTCAGCGGCAACCTCGACAAAATCGAAGTCGAGAAAATGGCCAAAGAAGCCGAAGACCACGCTGAGGAAGATAAAGAAGCGAAAGAAGCAGTCGAAGCCCGCAACTTGCTCGACAGCGCTGTCTACCAGGCTGAAAAGCTGAAGAAAGAGCATACAGGACAAGCTGGCCGACGAAGATATGAAGACCCTGAACGAAGCCATCGATGCAGCCAAGAAAGTCGTGGCCGACGACAAAGCCGACAACGAAGCACTCGAAACGGCCGCTAAAGAACTTAACGACAAGATCATGCCCATTGGCGCCAAAATGTACGAGCAGGTCCAGAAAGATGCAAATCCAACCGAAGAAGACAAACCCGAAGGTCCCTCATCCGACGACAAAAAATCCGATAAGCCGGTCGAAGGTGAAGTTGTCGACGATAAAGACGAAAAGAGCTAGTAATGTTAAGCGTAGCCTTGCCTGACGGAGAGCCTAAGTTGGTAGTGAGTGATGATTTCCCGCAAGTAGGGTTAGCTTCCGTCAAAGAAGAAGGGTTTTGGCACGGATTCATAAAGATAAAAAAGTATCTTTTTTCAATTGTTCGCTCCAGGTTTGATAAGTTAAAGAGCTTCACTAATTATCTAACATTGCCGCAGTATTCGTGTATTTTTCCGTTCACCTTAATAACAACAAGGACATGAATTTGAAGATCGTTAGTAAAAACTCATTGGGTTTAGTTGATAATAAAAGATTAGATGAGGGCTCGGCCATCATAAGCGAGTTGCTAAGCTTAGTTTGGCAAGATAAAATTAATGCCCTGATTTGGTGCTAAATCGCTATGTCAACGAAACGTGATTACTACGAAATACTGGGCGTGAGTAAGAACGCCAGCGCCGACGAAATCAAGAAGGCATTCCGGCGGTTAGCTATTCAGTATCACCCGGACAAGGAAGGCGGCGACGAAGCGAAGTTTAAGGAAGTGAATGAAGCTTACGAGGTGCTCAAGGAACCGTCCAAGCGGCAGCGCTATGATCAATTCGGGCACGCCGGCGTCGGCAGTAATGGCGGGTCAGGCGGCAATCCATTTGAAGGCTTCGGCGGATTCGGCGGCGGCAATGCACAGGAAATGCATTTCGACTTCGGCGACCTGGGTCTGGGCGATATCTTCGGCAGCTTCTTTGGCGGCAGTAGCGGCAGTCAGCGCGGCGGCCAGCGAACGGCTCGCGGCCGTGATGTCGAGACGCGGGTCGATATTAGTTTCGAAGAAGCCGTATTTGGTACCGAAGTGGACATGCATTTGAATCTCGAAGATTCTTGCTCACACTGTAAAGGTTCGGGAGCCGAGCCCGGTTTTGATCTGAAAAGTTGCGACAATTGCGGCGGAACCGGTCAGGTGACCAATGTCATGCGCACCATATTCGGCAACATCCAGCAGGCGGCGCCGTGCCCGAAATGTCACGGCCGTGGCAAGATTCCCGAAAAAGTCTGCAGCGTCTGCCGCGGCAAAGGTACACATATGGAAGCGCAGAGTATTACCCTGAAAGTTCCGGCTGGCATCGACGACGGTGCGACCATCCGTCTGCGCGAGCACGGCGAAGCGATTCTGGGCGGCCCGAAAGGCGATCTGTATGTGCACGTGCACGTAAAAGCGCACAAGCGGTTCACTCGCGAAGGCGATCTAATACTGAGCGAGGAGCACGTCGGAATGGTCGAGGCGGCGCTCGGTACCGACATAGATGTCGTCACGGTCGACGGCAAAATCCGTATGAAAATTCCCGCCGGTACGCAGAGCGGCACTGATTTCAAAATCTCCGGTCATGGCGTCCCGCATCTGCGCGGTACGGCTCGTGGCGCCCATATCGTAACGCTTGTTGTTGATACGCCCACGAAGCTCAGCAAGTACCAGCAGGAGCTCTTGCAGGCCTTTGCTACGGAAAAAGGCTCGAAGCACAAATTCTGGAGCTAAGTGAAGGCGCTACGTACGGTCGCGGCCGGAGAAATTCCGTCCAGCGGAAACTTTTTGTTTCCGGTTGGTGAGCGACTATAATCCAAAGTGGTTATGAAGAATCTTACCGGCAAGCAACAAGGGTTTATTACATTGATACTCATGCTGCTCATCATCCTGGTAACTGTGATCGTATTCGTGTACACGCGCGTAGAGCATTCTCATACTAACTCAGGTGCGCAGGTCACCAATCATTTCCCGCATTTTATGTAACGCTCGCCGGTAATCACCTGGAATCATATTGGGTCCGATTTCATGGAGAATCGTATTATCAAGTGAAGTATCACGCTGAGTTGCGTACAGCTCGAGTAGGGTACGGGTTGCGGGATTGAGCAGATCGCCTGCATGGCGCAAAATAAGGTGCGCTGCCAGCTGGCATTCGGCCAAGGTACCGACGCACTCGAGCGGTTTATCAACGGCCGGGTCAAGTAGCTCAATTAAATATTTTCTGAGCCCTGGATGATTGACGATTGAATGGTCTTTCCATATTGCTTGCGCAGCCGCCGGACTGGCGGCAGTCATAACTAATACCACAAATGCGCATTTGGCGCAGTCCATGCACCATGTGGCATTCTTAGTGCCGTTGTTGCAGCTAGTAATCGCGGCCAGCTGCTCGTGAGTAAGCTTAGTTGCCAGCATGGAAATCTGAAGTTCGTTCAAGGGTCTTAATAGGCTGAAGTACCGTGCCGGCACGCTGGAATCTGCGAGAAGCTTTTGAAAATCTTGCTCGAATTCGAATGATTTGGAGTATTGGTGATTAACCGATACGCCATCACGCGTTAAATTGCCTTCGTTCGCCGACGATTCGTTCGATGCAATAACATCCGAATAGCCAAACTGACAAGCGCTCAGTATTGCCAAAAAAGCAATGCTAGCACCAATGGGACGATGACCACCGTATTGGCGATTATTCCGGTTGGGATCCAATTGACGTCGTATAGTCACTACTGGCCGCTGCCAAATCGTGGCGACATTTGCCTGTGCTGCTGAATTACCGCGCTGAAACCAGGTGAATTCCATGCCGGCTTTAGTTAGTAAGGAAGCTGCCACGCTGCCATCCTTGCCTCCGCCATTGAGCAGGAGCGGCCCCCTATCATTGAATTCGAATCTTGAGTAGGCCAACTCACGCGATACATTGCCACTGCCGCGAATAGTAGTTTGCTTGCCGAGTGGAATATGATTTACTAATCGGAATTCCCCAAACCCTTTAAAGATAAGCTTTTCAAAAAACGCCGCATCACCCGCGCTCACCGGGAAGTCGCAGATAATTTCATCAAAATAATCGATATTAAATAAGCCAAATGTGCTGACGATTGCAAGCCATTGAACCAATAACTGGGCCAAGGCAGGTTCGATTGTGCGAGGGATATCCGAAAAGCGATATGAACTGCAAAATTGCTCAGCCCCCACTGTACAGGTGCAACGTATAAAATTGCCATCGAACTCCGGTTCGTGGATTTGAAGAAAGGTTTTCGCAGACATCACCGTAATGTAGCATATATTGATTAAAATCTAAATATATTTTATAATCTTCAAGTTGCATAACAGTAGCCGGCTGCCTACACTGAAGACGAATGCTCTTCATCCGCAACAGGCTTACTTGCTTTAGGTAATTGTATGAAAAAAGTATTAATCCTTCGATCAACATCAGCCGCGGAAGCGCTCGTTAATAAGGATTGGATAACGATGCGCGACCAGATGCGAATACTGCTTGGCCCGAATTGTCAAGTTGAAGTCGAGCTCATCTCATCGCTCGCTTTTTTGGCTGATGCCAATTCATCGAGAATCTGGCATCCGGTGAAGGGCTGGGATGTGACGGATTTCGATCTGGTAGTATTCAGACGCGTAGGTACCGATATTGAACGGGCGATCAGTATTGCGCACTATCTAAAAGCGAGGCAGGTGCCATTCGTTGATCAGTACCTGCATATGCCCGGCAAAGGCAAACTTGCCGGTGCATTCTCACGTGCAGGCAATAACCTGCCTTCGCCTCGAACTTTTTACGGTACCAGTGAAATTTATACGCAAGTATTTGACGACAAACCACCACTATCATATCCATTTGTGCTCAAAGCTGACAATGGTCGAAAAGGTCGCGATAATTACTTAATCCGTACCCCAAAAGAATTGTTCACGCAGCTGCGTAAAAATGAGCATCTCGACATGGTTGCCCAGGAATTTATCCCGAACGATGGCGACCTACGAGTGCTGGTGTTGAACGGCGCACCGAAGC
The DNA here is from genome assembly GCA_963810525.1 of Candidatus Saccharimonadia bacterium. GTDB lineage: Bacteria > Patescibacteriota > Saccharimonadia > Saccharimonadales > UBA4665 > JAICLK01. The sequence continues at coordinate 111,031 of CAWENB010000003.1, read as the reverse complement.
TGGTAATACTGCGCAAAGCGCAAGCGGGCACCCACCTCAATAACACATCGCAGGGCGGCAAAGCAGAGTTACTACCGCTCAGTACGCTTAGTCGGCGCATGCACGCGAACTGCATTCTTGCGGCAGAGCTTGAGAAATTGCAAGTTGCTGGTGTTGACCTGATTATCGATAAAAATACCGGCAAGCATTACATACTCGAAGTTAACCGGGCGCCGCAGCTTGCCACTGGCGCGTTCGTTAATGAAAAACTCCATGCTTATGCACAAATGATTTCCGGAATATTGGAGACACGTTCGCTCGATAACCGTAAGCCCGTACAGACGATTGGCCGTGTAGAAGACATCGAGTTGCCGAAAATCGGCCTCATTGTGCCGAGCCGCATTGATACAGGAGCCAAAACATCATCGATATGGGCTAGCAACATTTGGTTTGACGCTAACAAGATCTTGCACTTTACGCTATTTGACGCCGGAAGTGAATACTACACAGGCGACGAGCTAACCACTGAAACATTTGCAGAAACCGTAGTTGCCAATTCTAGCGGTCATGCGGAAAAAAGATATGTAGTAAAGTTGCTAGTAAGCTTGCGAAACAGACGGATTCGCGCATCATTTACACTTGCCGATCGTTCGGCGCAAGTATACCCTATACTCATTGGGCGTAATGTGCTTCGCGGAAAATTCGTTGTAGATGTTCGATTAGGCAATCCGCAGCGACAAGAAGAAAGACAACGTAGCAAACAATTGAAAAATAGACTGCGAGAGTAAGCAACTGATGAAAATTGTTATTTTATCTAAAGGGCCGGGAAATTACTCAACTAAACGACTCAAGGAAGAAGCCACCATGCGCGGCCATGTGGTGCGCGTGGTGGACTATGCCAAGTGTTATGTGACGCTCGAACGAAACAACCCCGTGGTTCGCTACAAGGGAGAAGAAATGCGCGGTATTGACGTGGTAATTCCTCGGATTGCCTCGAGCTTGACTATGTACGGCGGATCGATTGTTCGCCAATTTGAAATGCAAAACGTATTTACGACAATCAGTTCGATTGCACTCGTACGTTCGCGTGACAAATTGCGAAGTACCCAACTGCTAGCAAAAGCCGGTGTAGACATACCAAAGACGGTATTCGCCCGTGAAACGGCTGACTTGGCGGATGTGCTCGATCAGGTAGGTGGCGCACCGGTGATTATCAAGGTGGCGCGCGGAACACATGGCAAAGGTGTCGTATTGGCTGAAACGCGCAAAGCCGCCGAAGCGGTGATGCAGGCCTTCTACGTTGAGGGCGTGAACTTTCTAGTGCAGGAGTTTGTTGCCGAAAGCGCCGGTGAAGATATTCGAGCCTTTGTCGTCAATGGCAAGGTTGTCGCAAGTATGCAGCGACAGAGTCTTACTGATGACTTTCGTTCAAATCTGCATCAGGGCGGTTCAGGCAACCCCGTGAAGCTTACCGACGAGGAGCGCAAGACTGCACAAAAAGCTGCCAAAACGATCGGACTCGCTGTCTGCGGTGTTGATATGATGCGTTCTCAGCGCGGCCCGCTCGTGCTGGAAGTTAATGCCAGTCCGGGCTTCGGCATAGAAAACGTTACCGGCCATAACGTGGCTGAAAAAATCATCGATTACGTTGAACAAAACGCCCAACGTACTCGCCGCAAAGACCGTATCGGCGCATAATTATAGTTGTTAAGTTTGGCAGTTGCTGAAGAATGCAGTATATTGGGCTGTATTATTTGAGTGGTGGGACAGGAATGGGGAAGCATGATCCGGAATAAAACTGCAAAATCCACAAAATCTAATAAATCCACTCGGCTGACCGTACTTGCGATCGTTGTTATTACAATCGGTGCGTTCCTGTGCGGTTCACTGCTTCGAACTGCCTGGGACAACAAGGGTACCAAAGTCATACGTGCCGGCGACAAACAATTCAGGTTGCAGGTTGCCGATACACAGGAGGAACGCGAACAAGGTCTCGGCGGCAGAAAATATTTAGCCAACAACGCTGGAATGTTGTTCGAGTTTCAGAAAGCCAATATTGCCTGCTTTTGGATGAAGGGCATGGATTTCCCGCTTGATATGGTATGGCTGAATTCTCAAAAGAAAGTCATCCAGACCGCTACGAATGTGTCACCTGCCACTTATCCGCGCCAGTTTTGCCCGCCTACTCCGTCGCTGTACGTGATTGAGCTCAATGCTGGTGCTGTTTCGACTTCGGGTATTCACGTCGGGCAGACGCTGAGCTTTTAGCCCCCAAAGTGCTATCATGGGCTTATGTCCCCGCTTGTCCTCCTTGCACTGATGGCCGCGATACCAGTTATAGTGCTCATGGTGCTTCGGATTAACGCGGCAATCGTGTTTTTGAGTCTTTGCTTGGGAAGTGTATTGGTCAGATTCGTGGGCGGTGAAACGAAGTCAATGGTGAATTTATTTGCGGGCAGTAAAGTGCTCAGCAATACCAACGTTTCTCTTGCGCTCTTGCTTTTGCCGGCCGTGTTTACTGCAGCCGTTATGATAGGCACGTTACGCGGGAAAATGGGATTGTTACTCAATCTTCTGCCGGCAATATCGGCCGGACTGCTGGCGGTACTGCTTGCCGAACCGATTCTTTCGCCCGGTTTGCGCGGGTCTATCGGTGCGACGGCCGTCTGGCACGACGTTGTCAGGGCGCAAGTGCTGGTGGTTGGCATAGGTTCATTCGTCAGCCTGCTGTTCTTGTGGATGCAGCGCCCCAAACGGTCGGGCGGCGAGAAACAAAAGCACGGCCGCCATTAACCTAAAGGGATTGACTTTTAGCGTAAAATATCGATAATGTAAGGAGTTATTCCCCCTCGGGCGTCTGCAATCTACCAGCGCGAGGGTAAAATGCAGAGCCGGTTTCAGCATTTTGGAAACCGAATTCAATGCGGAAGGCTCGTTGAGAAAAACAAAGGATTTTAACTCAACTTCGTGGGCCCATAGCTCAGCAGGTTAGAGCAGCGGCCTTTTAAGCCGCGTGTCGTGGGTTCGAATCCCACTGGGCCCTCCAATCATTGACAGCCGATAGCGTAATTGCAGGTATTAATTTCATATCTTGTAAGGTTTAACATGATCAAATCAATCTCGGCATTCAATTTGTTAAGGGTACTCCTCTAAGTATGTAGCTGTTTAATAGCTGCCTATATGCCATAATGATGATTATGGTGAAACAATTCGCAATAGCTAGTCACTCTAGTTTAAACAGTGAATTACTGGCTGCACTAATAGCATTTGTCGCAATCGGTTTTATAGTTTATCGTCAGTTGAAAGCCCGGCCAGTTACCATTGGTCTTTTGGTAATTCTTCCGCTCGTACTTCTGCTAATCGGAATTCGTAGTATTTCACAGCTGCATTTCACGGCTGCAACTATTACCCAACTCATAGCTTCATTAATTATTGGTTTTACTTTTGGATATATAGCTTGTTTGAAATTAGATGTTCACACCGATAGTGTGTCCGGTGGAGCGGTAGTTAAAGGCAGCTGGTCCTATTTTGGATGGTTTATAGGAGCGATGATCGCCCGATTGATTATAGCTGGTATTGTTCACTTGGGCTTTCATACACAAGTATTTAGTTCCAGTTCGTGGGTAATTCTGATGCTATCAGTTGCTGCCTTCATCGCAACCAGGAGTGTATATTTATACTTTAAAGTTAAATCTTTGGGGCTACCATTGGTCGGAAAACATAGATTATAAGTATTTGCTAATGGGTAGCTTTAATATGTGTCGGATCTGTAGCTCAGAAAATACGTATTTATTTTTGCTTAATACCGACTAGTTTCCAGGCCCGCACGAGACTGCCAATAAATAATAGAATAACTAGGTTTACAAAATCGCCAGTATTTATGAGTTGATAATTATGAGATAAGGTGTAAACCGCAAAAATAGCTTCTAGCATATATACGAGTGCTAGAAAAATCAGCTGCAAAGACTTGTTAGATAAAAAGAGCTTCCAACAGCTTATCAGACCATATATAGCTAAAGCTAAACATACGAAGCCGATATTGACATGCGGCTCTAAGCCAACGAGTGAAACGAAGAAGATATTTATTAGAGCGGCGAAGGAACTTTGAGCAAGAAGGCGATCACTATCTTCTAATCGGTTATTTGATTTTGTTTTCTGCAACGCTAATGATAGGGCAACAAACAATAATCCTATAAATGTTGCTGATGCAGCAAGACTAGAATCCAGAAAGTCGTGTAGGTCAACCGGAACCATGTTTCTAGAATACCGTATTACGAAGTAAGTTATCGAATGAGTGGAGCTAAGGAGGCAAAAATAACTAGTCTATGCTTGTATTTCGAAATCCATAACGTGATCGCTGCAATAAAGTACCTTTCCGTCAAAGGAGCTCTTCATAATGGGTGCTTGCTTTTCCATGAAGGGTCCTCCAAGAAGGTAATACCATCCCAGTTTAGTGCTACTTTATGTAGGCAATATGTTAGTAGTTGAATACCTTTTCGGCTGCTGTAATAAGTCCAGCAGAGTGGCCCGCTCAGTGTGTTTACGCCCAAAATCTTGTTGAGTACGGCTTAGTTGCTTACTGTAATAGTCTTACGTTTGTAGACTGCGAGCGACGCAGCATACGTTACCACCAATATACCCACAATCCAGACTAATGCTGTCCAGAATTTCGGTCCGACAGTGCCGCTCCTCAGTAGTGAACGCATTGTTTCGACAATGGGTGTCATGGGCTGATTTTCGGCAAAGCTGCGCAACGCACGGGTCATGGAAGATGTCGGTACAAAAGTTGGGCTGATAAAAATGAGCAACAAAAGAACGTAGCTGAACGCGCCGGCTCCTTCCATGGTTTTGGCTAGCAGCCCGAAGAACAACGCCATCCATGTCAGGGCAAGCGTAAGCAGTACGAGTATCCCGACAAAGATTAGCCAGGCACCAAGACCGGCGCTGGTGCGAAAGCCAGCGGCAAATGCCACTGTCAATACGAGCAAGCAGGACACCAGGCTAGAGAGTGTCGACGACACGGCCTGGCCGCCTAAAATGGATGACGGGGCGACCGGCATAGTACGGAAACGGTTAATAATGCCGCTCTGCATATCCGTGCTTAAGCGAACTGCAGCATAGGCGATTCCGCTGGCGACCGTCATGACGATGATGCCTGGCGTAATGAAATCAATGTACTTTGTACCCGAGTGAGGGCCGAACGCCCCGCCGAATACATACACGAACAGCAGCATGAACCCGATGGGCATGAGTACAACCGTAATTATTGTATCGAGGCTGCGGATAATATGACGAAGACTGCGCTTTGTCATGGTCCAGGTGTCTATTAGGGCTTGCATATTACTCCACCTCCTTTTGTATGCCGACAAGCTTTAGGAATACATCATCGAGTGTTGGTATTTTTTGCGAGAACTCGGCTGGTTCTATGTGACCATCCCGGAGTTGCATGAATAGCTGCGCTACCTGCGAGGCGCTACCGTCGGTCGTCACGGTAAGCGTTAGCCCATCATTTGCTGAGACCTGATAGCGCTTTGCCAGTAGCGCCTTGGCCATATCGCGTTGTTTTTCGGTTACAAAGGTAAAGACAATACGGCTGCCCGAAACCAGCTTTTTTAGTTCGTTGGCGGTACCGCTCGCGACAATTCTACCTTGGTGCAACACAGCGATCATGCCAGCAAGTTGGTCGGCTTCTTCCAGGTACTGGGTGGTAAGAAATACCGTCGTGCCGCTTTGTGCCAGTGTCTGGATTGTCTGCCACATGTCGTAACGGGCCTCTGGATCAAGTCCGGTTGTCGGTTCATCCAGAAAGATGATCGAGGGACTGCCGATGAGACTCATGGCGATATCTAGTCTGCGTCGCATGCCCCCGGAGAATGTCTGAACATAGCGATCGGCAGCGTCGACCAGGCTAAACTTCTTCAATAACACTGCGGCCGTTTTTGCTGAGTCTTTTACGTGACGTAAGTCTCCGATCAGTTTGAGATTCTCGCGTGCCGTTAAACGATTGTCGACTGCGGCAAATTGTCCCGTCAGACTGATGCGCTGACGTATTTTCTCAGGCTGCTTGGCGACGTCGATACCGCCGACTGTCGCCATACCGCTATCCGCTTTAATGAGCGTCGTTAAGATATTGATCGTCGTAGTCTTCCCCGCACCGTTACTACCGAGCAGTGCAAAGATTGAGCCCTTTGCAACACTGAAACTCGCTCCTTTTAGTACGTCTACCTTTTTATACGATTTCTGAAGTCCGTCAACTTCAACCGCAGCTTCCATCTTTCCCCCTATCTTCTCCTATTTTTCTTACTTAGGACGTTGTCGCGGTAGACGTACCATTCTTTGAGCAGACTTGGCATACGCTCGGTCAGAAAATCGTTGAGCGCAACGAGTCCTTCAAGCGCCTCTCGTCTTTCCGGCGATGCAACTTTCAAAATCTCCAGCCCTTCCCGTGCTAGTTTTGCTTGTTCTTGATACTCTGTAGGGTCAAAGCCATTTTGCTCCCAGCCACGCGGAGCGATAGCTATAAGGTCTACCCGGCTGCCCGCAGGGCGCCTCCGGCTAATCGCATGATAATTCTCTAGCATTTTAACTGCACCCGCGACAGCACTGCGGCTCGTGAGCAGTGCTTCAGCTAAATCGTTAATGGACTGTTCCATGGGTTCGCATACTAGTAAGTAGCCTAGGACACGACCTACCGCCGGTGGAAAACTGTATTGTTTGGCGTAAAATCTTCCGACATGGTCACTAAAAAGAAGAATTGCGTCATTGTTCATGTCTTTCAATATACACAAATGACAGATATAACACAAATAAGTGTTATATCGTTAATAAACTGCACCACCCGAACTTAGTGCATTTAATCGCAATGTGTAAGCGCCGGCCACCGTTAATTGCGTCTGCGTCTGGTGATTAACGTAATTTTTGCTATATCACGCCTCAAGTGCCGCTGGCCCAGATGGGGTGACCGGAAGCATTGTATATTACCAAATTACCGTCACTCTGCATGACTAAGGTGCAGGGCACACGGCTATTGGTTTGACTGGCCCATAGTGCTTTTTGACCTGAGTATATGACAAGATTACCGTCTTGTTGCATCACGACAAATTTGCCGCCCTGCGTACCGCTACTCCATATTGACTGGTGCGGAGAATAAATAACCAAATTACCGTCGCTCTGCATGTTGAGTCGATACATCCCGTTTGCAGCGAGTAACTCCTGGCCGTCATTCAACTTACTGCCTGCAGATAATGCCGACGGGGTATTAAAGGTATTGTGCTCTGTGTTGGTGGCCCACACAGTATGACCTGAAGCACTGATTACCAGGTCTCCATCATCTTGCAGGACGAGGCTGGATCCAGTGTCCGATGTTTTTGAGGACCATAACGGAGTGCCATCGTAATTGTAGATAACCAAATTACCGTCATTCTGCATAACCACGTTGCTGACGCCTTTACCAGTGCCGCTGGCCCACAGGGCTCCTTTGGGTGAATAGAGTACTAAGTTACCGTCATATTGTAGTGCTAGCTCGTAGTCACCATTACTGGATTTAAGATATTGGCCAGGATATAAATGCTGGCCGGGGGACAGGGTATTGGTCACCGGGTTGTTGCCTGAAGCGCCTGGATTATAGAGAGCATAAAGATTGCCGTTATTATCTGACGTAAACAGCTTGCCGTTCACGACAACCGGCGATTCCCAGTGCTGATTCAGACCTATGCCTATGGAGCTGCTGTTAAATAAGGTCGCGCCGGTAGTAGGGTTCAGTGCGAGGATATTGTCGCCGTCAAGATAAAGTACCCCATTGGCTATAAATGGCGAGGATGAAACGCCGATCGATTCGCTATATTGTTGTACTAAGCGGGAAGTTCCGTTTGTAGTAACTAGCTTATATGCGTAAAGGTCCCCGGACTCATCAGTCACGAATACCCATGTGTTGCCGCTGCCATCAACCCAAACGGCCGGCTCCTCGTGAACCTCATCACTGATCGTTATCGTCTGCAGCTCGCCACCGGTATGGCCTGGACCGCCCTGGCCGGATAGGTTTGAACGATTGAGCAGCCTAACTATATGATCTTTGCCCGCCTGAACTAGCATATACGGGGTATTCGAACTGCTTTGCGTCGGTAAAATGACGGGTGCGGTACTTCCTAAGTCGGCGTCGCCGCTGTCCAGGTCCGCAAAGGTGGCGGGCGTATAAGAGTCCACAATTTGACTCAAGTCAGGCTTAAGCTCGATTATACTGTCGCCCCAGTTTTTGCCGCCGCTGTTTGCATTATAGTTGCCGTTGCCCGTTGCAACGAATACGTTACCCGTTACCGGGTCGACTTTAACGCCCGGCCGAGCCCAGATTCCGGACATGGTATTGGCGCAGTAATTACTGCCTGAAGTGTACAGAAGATGAGTTATATTGGCGCATTCAGCGTTCCAGACGGTTTTAGTTCCGGTCGAGAGGTTAACCGCGACGACATGTCCGACATAGTGCCCATAATCTCCGTCATTGCCGCTTAACGTCATATATAGGTACCCGTTGGCTATATTGAGACTGGCGGATCCTTTTTCTGTATCATTCGGCAGCAATGTAGCCTGGGCCGGAAATCCGTTACCCGTCACTTCGGACCCGTTCGTAATGTTGTACTTGTGTATATACCCATCCACTGCGTAGGCGTATACATAGTTCCCCGAAGGGTCGATGGCGGGCGTGGACTTGGTTCCCTGGCCGTTAAAGTCGGTCGAAGACGGATCTGCTTCCCAAACCTTACTCCCTGTATCGGCATTGAAGGCGAGCAGGTTCCCTTCAATGGTATTAACGATAACCAGATCGACCGTACCCTGGCTGGTGCTGACATTCGGTTGCTCTACTACGGCGTCGTCCGCTGCCGCCGGCAGCGAGGCCGACCAAAGCTCCTGCATGCCGGCTACGTTTGAGGCATTTATAACGGATTCATTGTAATTGGTGCCGGGGTCATCCTTGCCCCCGTCAAATACCTGCCAGGCAATATCGCCTGAGGAAGCAACGGCCCGGCCCGGCTTCAGATCGTTCTTGTTCAAAAGAAAAACGACTGACACAAGGGTAGCTGTAAAGATAATAAAACTAACGATAAATGTTGCCGTTACTAACAGGTTTTTGTGTAAAAAGTCGGCAATGTTATGTAATTTTTTCATGGCGCAATTTTAAAACTAGCAAAGTTTTCGTTCACGTAATAGTCCGTTTTTTGATCGACTGAAGTAATGATGGTCGATACCGAATACACTCCGGGCATCGAGCCGTCTGGCAATTGATAGCCGAAATTGTACATTGCTGTCTGACCAGCCTTGAAGCTGTCGGTATGGTCAATATTGCTTTTGAAGACCTCTTTGTGGCGAGGGCTCCATATCCAAACTTCTAAGTATCCGGTCACGTTTTTATCGGATGTTACGGCTAAATGTATATTCTGGGTATCGCCAATCGAGACCGAGTTTGAAGAGATCGAAGGCTGTACCTTAAACACGGGAAGTTTGGGGGCTGCGTATGTCTTATGGCTGCCAAAAATATTTGCATTAAAAGGGTGGTGAAAGATAGCGAAGTAGGCATCTTGGCCGTATGAAATGAACAAATAGCACGTCATTATCAAGAAAAGCGCCGAACAGAGAAGGAGAATTTTAGGAATAAGCTTCATGTTTCTTCACTACTATTGAAATTATACATAAATAAAAGCATTGGCCTATAAAGCTATCAATTTATTGATTATTTATAGATGGCGATACAAATTGCCATGTTTCGTTACGGCCGGCAATGAAACCCAGGCTCAGCGACCTGGTGTCGTCTTTACCGGTGAATTCCATGGATACCCCCGATTTGGCAGCCGTTATCCTTGAGAACGTAAACGGTCCCCAGTCATTAAAATAAGACCTAAGTACGCTAATGTAGCCGTTACGGCTTAACAGTGCAGGCTTGCCATTCTCGGTAACTGTGAATACCTGTATCATCAGATTATTGGCGCCGGCGCATACTGCTTGCGGGGAAGACGCGGTACAGCTAAGCGTTTGGGGACGCTCCTGCTCAAGCATGTCGGAATAGTCCTTTGTCTTGACGTAATCCCTGAATTTATTCTCTGTAGAGCAAAATGTCTTTTTCGCATCTGAACAGGCTGCGGTTACAGCGGACGCTTGATGCGGAGCAGATACTCTAGTGGTTTTGTTTTGCTGAAATAAGTTGAAATAAATCAGAATTATAGCAAATGCGCAGAAAGCAAACAGGGCCCCAGCTTTTAGAATGCGTGTGTATTTACGTACCATGAGCTAACCTTGCCCTTATTATAATAGCTAATCAATAGAACATCTTAACTGCCTTATGATGGGCAGCGATGCCAACGAAGGTAAAATTACCAAAAATCTATTGGCAAAGCGTACTGACTTTATTACTGCTGACGAATTTTCACTATAGGTAAAGAGGTATTGAAATAATTGGTTAAACAGTTTTTTAAGAAATAGAAGGCGCTTGAACCTGAACCGAAAAAACACACTCTATATTGACATAGACCTGCTTTTTTAGGCCAAGCATAAAAGTTTTATAACAATGATATAATCCATTCATGTTAAAACACCATACGCTACATCTGGGAGTATGGTTGCCGTTTTTTATAGTAGTTGCGTTATTGATTCTCGCCTTTGAAATATGGATGATCATTGACGTTGCGCTTAATAAAAGAATTAGCGATAAAGCAAAGGCCTGGTGGATAATTTGTATGCTATTAATTCACCCGTTCGTCGCAATTGCTTATTTTCTTACCGACCATCGCAAGCGTTAGGTGAAAATTGCTATAAAATTCTGCTTTATTTTCTTTTCAATTTGGCTGTAGTAATTTCACGGCAGGACCTCCAGTGCTGCTTATTTGTCGTTGCGTAGCTCTTGACGGCTAGCATTAATTATTCATAATTTAGACCTATGCTTACCATACATGCAGCAGCCCAGACCATGATGATGCCCATGCTCCGCCCTAGGCCGTCGCTCAAGTGACTTTGCAATTTGATCACACAAACCGGCCTAGGGCCGGTTTTTTCAATGTGTGATCTTAAATTTCTAAGGAGTCAGAACCATGTCAGAAAATATAACAGGAGTCATAATAACCGATTGCTGTGATGAAAATGCTAGAGGCAGGCAAGAGACGGCCTTTAAGGCACTTTTTGACGGGGTGCAGCCTACCTTTGTAGGTGTCGATGCGCCACCGTCAGCCTCTGGTTTAGAAGTGGGGGGCAACGTAGTTGATCGGCTTGATGTGCTAGACAGTTTTGCTGGCGGCTTAACGAACAATGTCATGTTAGCAAATGCCGCCTGGCGCGGCAGCGGGACAAAGGAGCGGCATGACAATGGCACACCATTTTGTTACACCTGGATAGAGAATACGCTACTTGTGAGTACCTTTGGGGACTGCCTTACTTTAGCGCGTGACCAAGGTATCATCGGTGAGGTAGAGCTAGTTGACGCTCCGACTGTGCTTAATCAAGCAGTCGATTGGGGCGATTTAACTCCGCAACAAGCAAGCGCCATTGCAGACGATCAGTTCCGCAGCCTTAAGTTTTTGCCTCGACTTGCTCGGTGGGCATTAGACGGAAGAGATATCAAGTCAGAGACCCAATCACTTGACGCGCTGCCACGTCTAAAGCCTGCTATATGGACAGTAGATAATTTTGGCAATGGTACCACGACGGTTTTGCCGGATGAGATTGGGTTTGAAGATGGAGAAGAGGTTGCATTGGCTAATGGCGTTCCGGCGGTTTGCCACACACGGCTTACTGATGTGCCTACCGGTGAAACGGCGCTGACGATCGGCAGTAAGGGATATAGAGAAAAAAGATGGGTGGAATGGGTTATTGGCGGGGGAAATGCTGCCGAGCAATACGGCTTTGTGGTCGGTTCGATCATTCTGCCGCAGGTTGTAGACTAAGATCGAAGAAAAGTAAGTAGTGAAGCTGAGCGATACTGCCAGTGAAGATACCGAAAAACTAGGCTTTATTGGCGGTGAACCTTAAAGCTCTCTCGAATAAAAAGTTTGTCGCTAATTGCTCCTTTTTTGGAACGAGATTAGTACGTCTTCGCCGACTTCTTTTTGGAGCTGGTCGATATCCAGTATTTCAATGGCCCTGCCAGTGTATTTGAGTATACCCAGCCGGTCGAACCGTGACATTTCCCGGCTAACACCTTCCCGGCTAACATTTACCATAGCCCCCAGATCTGTCTGGCTAATGTGCGGCAAAATAAAAGACCGTCCCTGTTTGCTGCCGAACTTACCCGCCAGTAGTATAAGGCGATATGCCAGACGCTCCCGCCCGAATTTTAAAGATAAGTTATTAACGGCTGAAGTATACAGCACAAATTGCTCGACTACTTTTTTCGTAATGGCAAAGGCCACGTCCGGGCTTTCCTTCAATTGTTGCTTAAAAATATCAATAGGTAGCAGCGCAATCCGACAATCGCTCAAAGCTTGTATGAATACGCTCGGACGCCGTTCATTAATCATCCAGGCGAACGGAAAGATATCATTTGGCCCAAATAGCGCGCCTATCGTCTCTTCGCCGCGGGCGTTGATGCTGTAGGATTTTACCAGGCCTTCCATAACGGCATGGATGTATTCGGTTTCCTCGTACGACTGTAATATTATTTCACCTTTACTAAATGTTACGTATTTAACGTGCTTTTTGACGGCTTCTACATCGGGATGATTAAAATCTAGCGGTCGCATACTACCATCTTATACCCTTATACTTTAGTGGACTAAAACTTATATAGTGGCGACGATGGCTTCATTGGGCGGCAGGGACTCAAATTGCTTCGAGTATATACGGTTTGAGATCGAGAACTTTACTTCCTTAAACTTTACGGGAGCCGCAAGACGTATCTCCCGGACGGTAAAATTCAATAAAATTACAAATTTCTCGGAATCGTCGGTCCTCGTAAAAGCGTATATACCGTCTCCCGCGTCGAATGATTGGTAGGAGCCGTGTTTCAGCACGGGCGAATGGTCGCATAGCGATAGTAAGTGGCGGTACAAAGTTAAAAATGATTGCTTGTCAGCGCTCTCCTCGCGGACGTTATATCGTGAAGCATCATCCGCAACCGGCAACCAGGGAGTTGTATTGGAAAATCCTGCATAAGCTTCCGCGGACCACTGCAACGGCGTGCGAACCGGATCCCTGCCTAGGCCTTTGCCGGGAACGTTTAGTTCGAACGGGTCATGGACCTGATCAGGTGCGATAGGGACATCAGTCATACCGAGTTCGTCTCCGTAATACATGAAAGTGGTGCCAGGCAAGGTCAGGAGCATAACGGCCGCAACTTTGGCAGCCGGGCGGCCGATGCGACTGGTTAACCGGTGGCGGTCATGGTTGCCGAGACAATATATCGGTTCATAATCATCCTTCATGTGTTGCTGGTAGGTATCGACGTAATCGCGAAACGTAGCGGCATCCCAGGGCAAAAAAATGCCTTCGAAATTGAACGGCGCACAGACCGAAGGGTCGATGTTTTTGTAAAATTTGATGTATTCGTTCACGTCACCGGGTATGTCCGGGTAGGCTTCGACAATCATAAACTTCTCGCCATATTCCTTGACGGTCTGTGCCAGCAAGGACAGATATTCGAACAAACGCGGCCCTTCCCGACTATTGTCATGCTTTAGTGCGTTGTATGGGTCTTCGTCACCTGATGGGTTCGGCGGATCGTCTCTAAACCCAGGATCCTTCGACAACCACCAGACAGCGTCAACACGAATGCCATCGACGCCCAAATCGAACCAGAATCGTACATTGTGCTGCATCGCCTCACGGACGGACGGATTGTCCCAGTTCAGATCGGGTTGTTCGCTCAAGAAGCTGTGCAGGTAAAACTGCTGCCGCGTCTCATCGAATTGCCAGGCCGGGCCGCCGAACAGGCTGAGCCAATTATTTGGTGGCTCACCATTCGGGCCCGGATCTTTCCAGACGTACCAGTCGTGCCTCGGGTTACGGCGAGACTGTCGGGAGGCAATAAACCAGGGGTGCTGATCCGAGGTATGATTGGGGACAAAGTCAACGATTATCCGCAAGTTGCGCTGATGTGCTTCGGCCACGAGCCGTTTAAAATCATCAAGCGATCCGAATGTCGGATCAACATCGCAATAATCGGTAATGTCATAACCGAAATCCGCCATAGGCGACGGGTAAAACGGGGATAACCACACTGCATCGACACCGAGAGAATCCGGCGAGCCGGCCAGGTAGTCGAGTTTTTCAATGATACCCGGGAGGTCTCCAATACCGTCATTGTTGGCGTCAAAGAAGCTGCGCGGATAAATCTGATAAATAGTTGCACCGCGAAACCACGGCGGCTGGTTTTGTAGCATGTGTCCACTATAGCAGAATAACCAGGACGCAACAGATATGAAAGACATGAGGATAACGATGCCGACTCACCCGAACGAATTACCTGTGCGCGGGTAGGTATTAGTAAAGTTATTTCCGACCTAGTACGAGCGTCTCTGGGAACCTCGGTGCTTCTTGGATTGACATTATTTGTATATCACTCAATCGAACAACCCGGTAATTGGCATTGTTCAATGTGGCGTCCTGATCCAGGCGTATTTCCGCTACGGACAATAAGCTATGATACTTGATGAATTTATAATCTACGCTTTGGTCGTACAGCACAGAGAAACATAATACGAAGCTTTATATTTCGACGACAAGCACATTTTTAAAGTTGTTTTCGAGTATCAGGAGTCGCTCGTCTGAACTTGCAAGTGAGTATTTCGCATAGTTGTTAATAGTCTGTTTAAGGTACGGTGAGAGTATGTGCGTCCGGCAATATTCACGAAAGGCAGTTTCATCGATCATACGCCAAAACGATGGCGGCAGACCGGAGTTGCTCTTTTCGTGTGTCAGTTCAAAACGCTTCGTGATGAAGGTTTCGTATCTGCTCAGGTTCAAAGGATGAAAAAAAATAATTTCCGGTTTGGGCAGGCCAGAAAAAAGTTGCCGCATGGTTGCGATGTTCGGCATCGCACCGTCAAATACTACCGGATGCCCGTTGGCTAAAGATTCTCTGGCCTGCTTCTGAAGAGCGCTTAAGAATATACTGATCCAATCGAGATGGTTTCGCAGCTTATAAAGCTCCACGTGCACCGAACCGTCATCCGGGAGACCGAGCGGCCTTATGACGGCCCGTCTTGCAACTTCATCCATTTCGATAAGGCCATACTCCAGTTCTGATTTCAGCCTGATTGCAAATGTCGTTTTGCCCGTGGATGTCTTTCCATTTACGAATACGACTTCAGGGCGATGTTTCTTGATACGCGCGAACGCTTCGTCAACCGTCATGGAGTAAGATTAACAGGAGGCGCGTCGAATGTATATATCGGTCCGTCGGCGTATAATTGCGATTAATAACACCCCAAATTTTAAACCCACCTTATCACCGGAGCTGATATTGTTACGTCGTGACATGTCGGTGCGGGCGGGCATTATCTAATGCGCTACCGGATGCAGCCCTGTATACTGAAGCGTAAGCGGATACAAACACGGTATGCAAACTTTCGCAAAAGCAACGCTTTCGTTCGTTAAGTCTCGAGCTTTCTTCGTCATCACCTTGCTGCTGTTCGTCGTTGAGTCGGCTTGGATTGCGCTTTCGGCACGTTACCCGATGGCGTTTGACGAAGGCTATCACCTGGGCATCATCCAGCTGTATTCGCATCAACTGGGCCCGCTTATGCTGCATCAGCCAGCCGGGATGGCACCGTACGGCGCCGTTACGCGTGATCCGTCGTATTTGTATCATTGGTTGATGAGCTTTCCGTATCGCTGGTTAATTTCGGCGTTTAGCTTTAAAACGACCGTTATTTGCCTACGGCTAATCAATATAGGCTTCTTTGCGGGCGGGCTTGTATTTTTCCGGCAGCTTCTGCTCAAGACCAGGGTTACGAAAGGTGTGGTTCAAGTGGCACTTTTCTTTTTTGTACTGATTCCAATCGTGCCGTTGCTGGCCGGTCAGGTTAATTACGACAACTTAATGATACTCATCCTGCCGGTCAATTTGCTGATGGTACTGCGCTTCCGCGAACAGCTCCTGAAAAAACGACTGAACGTGCATCTGCTATTGACGTCGTTCAGTGTGGCGGTACTGGCATCGCTCGAGAAATATCCATACTTGCCAATCCTTACGGCCATCACGTTGTACTTAATATATTTGCTTTGGAAATTTGTCCGGCATTCTCGCCAAAGTTTATGGAGGCTGGTGAATAAGTCTTGGCAGTCGGTACCGCGGGCGCAAAATATTGCCGTCGCGAGCTTGCTGATGATGAGCGTTGGATTGTTTGTTGAAATGTATGGCGTTAACGCGGTGAAGTATCATAACTTGATTCCACAGTGTAACCAGGTAATTAGTGCCGAACGTTGCGTGGCTTACGGCCCATGGGAAAGGAATGAGCAGTACGCGCAAGAGGTTGCGAAGTTCGGCAAGCCAAGCAACAGCTCGAACGACCCGCTAGTGTTTTTGGGCGGCTGGGTGCAAGGGATGTTTTTGCGCACGTTCTTTACGATTAACGGCCCGAACGGACGCGAATCGTATCAAAACTTCACGCCGCTTCCGGGCATCATGCTCGCGGCGGGTATGACATTTAACGTCGGCCTGGTGCTCGTTTGGCGGTCCCGCCGCGATATTTTTCCGCGCGATCCGGTGCTTACATTTCTACTTTTTGTCAGCTTCGCCTATGTCTTGTCGCTGCTCGGAAAAAATTATTACGCGTATTTGCAATACGGTCGGCTCATCGCAATCAATGGGCGATATATGCTGCCGGTCTTGCTGCCGGTTTTACTAGTAATCGGTATGGCTTATCGGCAAATGCTGAGCCGGGGCCGGCAGGCATTTATGCTCGGCATGGTTTTCCTGCTCTTCCTTCAGGGCGGCGGCGTGATAACATTCATCGCGCAGAGCAACGCCGGTTGGTATTGGCCGAACGATCCATACGTGCTAGGAATGAACCAGCGCGCCCAGAAAATCCTTAAGCCGTTCGTCATCGGTTTTCAGAAGCAGGAGTAAACCCTTATGGTGACGACGCTGATGGAATCGACTAATGACGATCATAGTCTAGTGCTCCGATATTGGCTGAGTGCGGAATTGTTCGCAATTTTCGCTCGTGTCAAATTCCGGCGCTGAATGGCTATAATTTTGCCTCGGGTCTTGTTACATGCGACAATGCCAGTAGTTTTAGTAACGAGGAGAAGCCTATGAATCAAATATCAACCAGCCCGTATGTCAATTTTGCAGGACGGGCGCGCGAGGCGATGGAATTTTATCAGAAGGCGCTGGGCGGTAAGCTGAACCTCGTAGCATTCAACCTCGACGGTGCGCCAAAGCCGGCAGGCCCAAGCGACAGGATTATGCACGCGCAACTAGAAGCCGACGGCGTTATGATATTGGGCACAGACGGCATGACTGAGTACCCTGCAAAAGTGGGTGACAACTTCGCCATTGCACTCAGCGGCACGGACCGCGAACGACTCATCAATGCGTTTGAGGCGCTCAGCGAAGGCGGCAATGTAAAGCAAAAACTTAAACAAGAATCGTGGGGTGACACCTTCGGCTGGCTCGAGGACAAATTCGGTATCAACTGGATGGTGAATATCTCTAAGGCCGATAATTAATCGGTCATATGTCGGTCATTGATGATTACTTGGCAACCTTGAGCCTGCCGGAAAAAGCTGCAGTCGATCATATATATGGCATCGTGCGGCAACTAGTACCGAACGCGACAGAAGAGATAAGCTACGCGATGCCAGCATTTAAGTACAAGGGCAAAGGGTTGGTGGCAATTATGGTCAACAAGAATTTCCTGAGCCTGTATCCGTTTTGCGCGGTCGACGGACTTGGTGTAGATTTATCAAAATTTGAGTGCACCAGCGGCAGTGTTCACTTCAGCCCAGGAAAATCCATCCCCGACAATTTATTCCGAAATATCATCATGGCGCGTTTGCGTCAGATCAACGGATAGGATCTAAGGCAGTGCGCATCGGCGTTCTCTCGGTGGTGTCTTTTGCTATTATAGCTACGTGATTCGTGCGTTTCTGTTTGATTACGGCGGTGCGATAAGACGCCTCGTTCTTGAGCTCAACCTCTTCTTCGACACGCGCCGATTTTAAACACGCAACTTGGCAAACCGCAAGTAAAAATATATAATTACAGATAAGAACACGGAAACAATTAGGGGAGAAAAATTTGAGCGGACATTCGAAATGGTCGACGATCAAACGACAGAAGGCCGTGAAGGACGCAGCGCGCGGCGCAGTGTTTACTCGTCTCGGCAACGCCATTGCCATTTCAGCCCGCAACGGCATAGATCCTGAAACGAACTTCAGTCTGCGTTTGGCGATTGATAAAGCCAAAGCGGCCAATATGCCAGCGGCCAACATCCAGCGCAGCATCGACCGGGTGAAGGATAAGAATGCGGCGCAGCTGCAAGAAGTCATGTACGAAGGCTACGGACCGGGCGGCGTGGCGATTCTCGTGGAGTGTGCCACGGATAACATTAATCGCACCTATCCCGAGGTGCGGCTGGCGTTTTCGAAGCATGGTGGCAACGTGGCTGAGAAGGGTGCCGTAGCTTTCCAGTTTGACCGCAAGGGCATGATCCGCGTCAAAAGCGGGGGCGACGAACTGCTTATGCAGGCGCTCGACGCCGGCGCCGACGATATGCAGGAAGAAGGCGAGGAATCAGTTATTTATACCGAGCCGACGGAGCTCGCTAAGATCCGCGACGAGCTCAAAGAGTCCGGCGTTGGCATCGTTGAGGCAGAGTTAACATACGTGCCGAAAAACACCGTTGAAGTTACCGAAAAAGACACGGCTGGCAAAATCATGCGGCTTATGGATGCACTGGACGAAGTCGACGACGTCACGAACACCCACGTCAATTTTGATATCGATGAAAGTTTACTCGAAGGCTAATGGATTCACAGGTGGATTACCAAATAGAGCTTGAGTTCGCTAAAGCGCTGGCGTTGCGAGCCGGCGAGAAGATGCGAGCCGCCTTCGGATTGCATACGGCCAGCACCTGGAAATCGGACAATTCGCCGCTGACCGAAGCGGATGTGGCGATCAATAAATTTGTCATCGAGCAAGTGAGCGATACCTTCCCCGACGACGGTATCTTGGGCGAGGAGATGAGTTTTGAACCCAAGCGCCAGCGCGTGTGGGTAGTTGACCCGATTGACGGAACATTCGCATTCACGCTTGGTGCGCCGCTTTCAACCTTCTGCCTGGCTTTGGTGGTCGACGGCCAGCCGCTGCTCGGCATCGTGTTCGATCCATATTTGAACCGGATGTTTTGGGCTCGCCGTGGACAAGGGGCTTATGTAAATGACGAACGGCTGCAGGTTTCAACGGCCGAAACCGTGCAGCAGAATTATGTACTGCTCAGCAGCCGGGCAATGGAACCGGGCAAAAAGACCGGTGTGCTATACGATGCAATCGAAGACCTGGGCGGAAAAGCCTTCAGCTTCCGTTCGTTTGCGTATAGCTGCTGCCTGGTTGCCGCTGGCACGGCTGTAGCTTCTGTCATCGGCCGGCCGAAACCGTGGGACGTGGCGGCAGCGCAAATTATACTTGAAGAAGCGGGCGGTAAGGCGACTGACCAAGCGGGCAACGTGCAACCGTACGATAGTCAGACGCCGCTCATTGCCACTAATGGCCTGGTTCACGATGCATTATTGGAGGTCGTAAATGGGGGATAGCACCAATCTGCAAACGTTAACGGCGGTGGACTTCCATGGTAAAAAGTTCGAAGTCGCGGCAAGCGACCTAAAATGGCGGCCGTCAGCATATGCGGTTGTGCTGCACGAAGGCAGCATCCTGCTTACCCGTCAGGTAGGCACGTATAACTTACCGGGCGGAGGCATAGACTTCGGTGAAATGCCAGAAGCGACTGTGGTGCGCGAAACAATCGAAGAGACCGGTATCAGGGTTGCTAACCCGCGCCTGATCTCCTGCAAAAGCAATATCTTCAAAAACTTACGTACTGATGATGTCGTGGAGTTATTCCAATCAATATTACTCTTTTATGCGTGTGACTACGTGGGTGGTGAATTTTCACTTGATGGCATCGATGAGCGTGAACGAGCTTGGAGTGAAATGCCGGAGTGGGTGCCGCTGAGCAGATTTGGTGATGTCAAACTCGGTAGCAGCTACGAGTGGCGCGACATCGTCGAACGTGAGGCTGCGACGATGCGGTACTAAGTCGTCGTGTTTGTTTGTTGCTTGACGGAGACAACCAGTCTTTTGGCGAGTTCAGGGTCGCGGCTAAAAAGTGCCATTTCGGCGGTACCGAGATGCACGCCTGTATAGACGAAGTTGTGACTGCCGACGCTGACGCCTTGCTCGGTTGCAAGGAGTTTGCCGTGCAGGAAGGGCCGCGACTTCGGAAGTTCATCTTTGAAGTAATCGGCGGGCAGTCGCAGGCGCTCATGAAGTTTCGCAGTGCGCTGTAGTAATCCTTCGTACGAACCGTGCTTGCTGGGATGGTTGAACACGACCGTTATGTCCACTCCGCGCCGCTTGGCTCGGACCAGGTAATCGGCGATCAAGCCGTGCGGCACGAACTGGCAGGTGAAGAAAATCCATTCTTTTGCCTGATCTAAAAACTGCAGCGCTTGCTCAAGAATGAGTGACTGGCCGGGTTTGCCGGCATCGAGCAGGATTTCAGTTTGTGCATTCACGACATGCCGTTCATCCGTGTCATTGAAGGCGATACGCGACTGGCCGGTCTCGACCAGCTGTTTCAGTCTGCCAAAAAGCCAATCGGCGGTATCGCGATCATGAAGCTTGACCATACCGTCTATACAGTCAGGCAATTCAAGGTTACTACCGCCAATGTAAGCAGTATCGTCAATTACTGCGGCTTTGATGTGCGAACGTCCGGCCTGCATGAGGCTGAAGCGACGTCTCGGCTTATTGATAATCTCGAAGTGAACGCCGCCGGCCATCAGCCGTTCAAGCGTGTCGCGATGAGTGCGGAACGGCTCTCGCATATGTTCGGGTAGTGATTTGTGATACCAGAGCGGGCCGGGTAGCTTCGTGTCTTCGCGGGTCAAAAACTCACGGGCATCAATCGCAAGGTAGACAGCCACGCCCCGTTTGGCCGCAGCGGCCAACTCGTTAGCGATCTCCATGATAATTGGCTCGTGCGTATCAAAAATCATGCTGGCCAGTGCAACGCGGCCACCGCCTTTAGTTTCAGCAATGTTGCGGGCAAGCTCCTTAAAATACTCGGCTCGCGTTAAAATGCGTATCATTATCAGTCTATTCTATACTATGTTTAGGTATGCGCATTTTAGGAATTGATCCGGGTACGGGCATTTTGGGGTTCGGCATTATTGAGGCAGCTATTCCGGGTAAGGCGCAACTCGTCGATGCCGGCGTTATCCGCACGCCGGTACACGAGGACGACGCGATTCGGCTCGAAACGATTTACGAAGAGCTGACCGATATTATTACTGAAACCGAACCTACCATTATGTCGGTGGAGAAGCTCTTCTTTGCCCAGAATGTGACGACCGCCATGACGGTGGCGCAGGCGCGCGGCGTGATACTGCTGTGCGGCCGGCAAGCTGGGCTAACGATTTATGAATACACGCCGCTGCAGATCAAGCAGGCGCTTACCGGCTACGGCCGCGCCGACAAAAAGCAAATGCAGGAAATGGTGCGGGTGCTCCTGCAGTTGCAAAAAGCACCGCAGCCCGACGACTGCGCCGATGCGCTCGCTGCAGCCATATGCCACAGTATGACCACAAATTTTGGATGAGCCGGAAAATGTATGGTACAGTTTAATCATTAGTATAAAGGAGAAAAACCATGCCTCCAGCCAACGATCTATCCAACCAAGATTCGGCTATACCGCAGCCCGGTTCTTCGGTCCCGCCATCACCCGGACCATCATCGACCGATTACGGCGCGGTGCCGACACCGCCGCCCGTACCTCCGGCACCGGCAGACCCCGGAGCAGCAGCGGTCCCGCCAGCGCCATTACAATCGGTTGAGCCAGTAGCGCCATCTTCTTCGTCCCCGGAACCATCGATGGCACCATCCGTACCTCCGGCTCCCGTTCCGGATGTTGTACCTGAGTCGCCATCTCCGGCAATTGGTCCATCTCCGGCGCCGCAAACACCGGTACCGCCGGCTGGCGCCCCGACACCGCCCGCTCCGCAGCCTGGCGTAGTGCTGCCTGATCCCGGCCAACCTCCGGCCGGTGATTCGACGACCGATGCTGCGTTGTAAGTAATATTTCGTAAGAGTACCCCGCGCTTTGAAACGGCGCGGGGTTTTATGTTGTAGCACTCAGTGCGATACAATAGCGGGTAATGATTGCAACGCTCATGGGTATTATTTCCGAGAAACTGACGGACATTGTGGTGCTGGATGTCCAGGGTGTCGGCTATGGGTTGTTCGTAACAAGCGAAGATTATGGGAGTTTGACACAGGGGCAGCGCGCCAAAGTATATGTGCATGAACACATCCGGGAAGCAAGTCACGACCTGTTCGGTTTTGTGAAGCTCGATACCAAGCGGTTGTTTGAGCAATTGCTTGGCGTGAATGGTGTCGGGCCGAAAATGGCGCTGAACATTTTGAGTATCGGTAACACCGACCAGGTGCGATCCGCGATTGCCGGGGGCGACGTCAAATTCATTCAGCGTGCCAGCGGCGTAGGCAAGCGCGTGGCCGAACGGATCGTGGTTGAACTGAAAGACAAAGTCGGGCTCGAAGGCATCGAGCTCAGCGCTACCGGCATGTTGCAAGCCGACGGCCTGTTTATGAAAGACGAAGCCGTGGAAGCGTTGGTGAGTCTCGGGTTCAGTGCTCAGGACGCCTCGAAGGCGCTCGAAGGCATCGATGCCAGCCTCCCCGCCGAAGAGCGGATTAAACTGGCACTGAAGGCTAAGGCGTAGGGTATGCAGGCCATTGCGAAGCCGACGCCGGCCAGTATTCCGCCTCGGCTTGAGGATTGGACCGGGCCGGTGATAGAGGTCATCGAACTGGAAAATCGTAAAGTGCATGGCATCGATTTGGGACCGACCAAGCGGTTGGAAGTCGAAAGCTGTACGATCATTAACGTGCAACTGGCAGGTACCCGATTCGATAAGTTACAACTCGGTGATACGGCCTTGCGCCACATTGAGGCAGCCGGCATGCACGCACCCGAAGCTACCTGGCTGCGGGTTACGCTGAGCGATAGCCGGTTGACCGGCGCCGATTTTGGTGAAGCGTTGCTCGAAGATTGTGTGTTTGAAAATGTCAAGCTTGACGAAAGCGGATTTCGTTTCGCGACGCTAAAACGTGTCCGCTTCTCGAACTGTGTGTTAAGAAACGCCGATTTCAGTGGCGCCAAGTTTGCGCACGTATCATTTGAAAGTTGTGAGTTCGAAGGCGTGAATTTTGATAACGCCACATGTACAACTGTCGACCTTCGCGACGAAAACCTCTCGGAAATCAAAGGCGTTTTTGGACTCAAAGGCGCGACCGTTTCGAGCGAGCAACTCGTCCAGCTTGCACCGCTCCTGGCTGCCGAGGCGGGACTCGACGTAGACTTTGAAACGTGACAGTATATTAGAACGATGGCAGTTGAACGGATAGTCAATAGTGGGTTGAACGATGCAGCCGGCGATGAGCAGGAAGTGGAACTCGAAAACAGCCTGCGGCCGCGGGATTTTGCGAACTACATCGGGCAGGAACGGCTGAAGAAGAATCTGCAGCTGGCGATTGCGGCCGCCCGGAAGCGCGGCGAGCCGGTAGACCACGTGCTGCTCTATGGGCCGCCAGGGCTTGGCAAGACCACCATGGCAAGCGTCATCGCGAACGAAATGGGTGCGAATATTCGCATCACGTCCGGACCGGCCGTGGAGCGTGCGGGCGATCTCGCCAGTTTGCTCACGAACCTGCAGGACGGTGATATATTATTTATTGACGAAATCCACCGGTTGCCGCGGACAGTCGAAGAAGTGCTTTATAGCGCGATGGAGGATTTCAAGCTCGACATTATGCTCGGCAAGGGCCCGAGCGCGCGCAGCTTACGGCTCGATCTGCCGAAGTTTACCATTATCGGCGCGACGACGAGGACGGGTGCGCTGGCGGCGCCACTGCGTGATCGTTTTGGTATCATCCACCGGTTGGAATTTTATAAGCCGGAAGAAATCCGGCAGATTATTGAACGGGCCGCCAGCATTCTGGAAGTCAAAATCGATCAAACGGCGGCCCAGGAGCTGGCGCGCCGTTCACGTCTCACCCCGCGGATAGCTAACCGGCTGCTGAAGCGCGTCCGCGACTATGCCGACGTAAATGGCGACGGTATTATCGATACGACAATCAGTACAAAAGCGCTCGAATTGCTCGAGGTAGACGAACTTGGGCTCGACCCGGCCGACCGCATGTTGCTCGAAAGCATTATCGAGAGCTACAACGGAGGGCCGGTTGGCATCGAAACGCTCGCCGCACTCACGGCCGAAGAGCGGGGCACGCTCGAGGACTTTATTGAACCGTACCTTATGCAGATCGGCTTGCTTGAGCGCACACCGCGCGGCCGCAAAGTCACACTCAAAACCTACCGTCATCTCGGCCGCTCACCTCATAGCAGCGAAAACCAGGCCAGCTTGATATAATACGGACAATGAAAAAGACTTACGACGTGGAGGCCGATATAAATCCTACTGACATCGACAATCCGCTCGCGGCAATGCAGCCGGACGAAAAAATCCTGTGCGAAATCAAACGTCATCCTATTGGTATGATCAGCCAGTACGTCATGGTCGGGTTCGTACTCGTGCTGCTCGCGGCCGCGGTGGCCTTTGTGCCGCAATTTTTATCCCAGTCTTCTCAATCATCGCCTTCGCGGATGCAAGAAGCAGCGCTCATTATATGGGTGCTGGTGGCGATTATCAGCATGATAGGGCTTTGGATTTCGTCGACCATCTATTATAAAAACCGCTGGATCATCACGAGTGACAGCATCACGCAAGTGAACCAGACCGGATCGTTCGACACGCAAATGAGCCAACTATCAATGGCGAACCTGCAGGACATCGGCGTAGTTCAGGACGGTATCTTGCCGCAGATGTTTAACTATGGCATCCTTCGGGCGGAAACGGCCGGAGAACGTTCAAAATTCATTTTCCCCTACTGTCCGGATCCGAAACACTACGCCCGGCAAATACTGATTGCGCGGGAAGATTTCATCAATGACAGCCCTGAAACGGCCAAGCGCGGTAATGATGACCTGGCGGTGCCGCGCAAGAAACCATCCGACGGATTAAATCTCCGATGAGCGGCGATTTTACAGAATCGAATAGCTAATTACGCTTAAGCTTTTGTCTAATCGGCTTTTTAACGTTACCATTAACGCATGAGTTTATTCCGTGCGGCCGATGATACACATCAGGGACCATTGCCAAACCAATTGGCCGGCCAATCAAGTGTAATCTGCACTTGCCTGAACGGCAATGAACTGTACTGTATGGCGATGTGTGGCTACGCTCCGGGCAACATTCTGATGGGCAATAGCGTATATAGCTTGGGGTTTGTCGGCGGTCTGATATCGGGTGTCCACACCACGCTCGGCGGCGAAATACCGCAGTACACTAATATGATTTCCGAGGGCCGCCGGTTGTCGCTCCAGCGGTTCGAGCAGGAATTGCAGCAAGTCGGCGGCTCAGGCGCTACCGGGGTGACGAGCGAACTCATTTTCCATCCCGGCAATATAGAATTCCTGTCGCTTGGCTCAAGTCTTTATACGCAAGGCTCGGCGCAGCAAGGTGGTTACATGACATCATCGGCTAACGGTCAGGAGCTGTTCTGCCAGATAGATGCAAGTTTCCAGCCACTGCGTCTGGCTTTCGGAAACGTTGCTTATTCCATCGGCATCGGCAGCAATATGGTGGGTGAATTCCGGCAAATGCTGCACGGCGAAGTCAAGCAGTACAGCGATATATTCGCCTCGACGCGCAACTTGGCCTTGCAGCGGATTTGTGACGACGCTCGGAGATATCGAGCTAACTGTGTGGTCGGCATACGCACGACTATCCTGTCTATTGGCGTGAACCACAATGGGCCGCAGGATACGGTGCAGGAAATGATTATGCTCGGTACGGCGTCGTACCATCCGCAGTTGGATGCTCTGGCGGCGCAAGTCGGCGGCATTATCACGAGTGATCTAACGGCCGAAGAGATGTGGAACGTCATGCGGCTCGGGTATGTACCGATGAAGCTGGTGCTGGGTACTTCGGTATTCTCACTTGGCGTGGCCGGCGGATTGAAGGCGGCACTCCGCAGCATTGCTAAGGGCGAGGTGGGCAGCTTGACAGAGCTCGTCTACGGCGCGCGCGAACAAGCACTTAAACGAATCCAGGACCAATCGGTCGCCGTCGGCGCTGACATGGTTTTGGGTATCAAAACGTACATTTACCAACTGGAAGGCGGATTGATCGAATTTTTAGCCATCGGTACGGCCGTGAAACGCTTGGAAGGCATCGCGGTGCGATCACCGCAACTGCCCCCGCAAGCAATCATCCAGGATAAAGATACATTTATTAATACATCTGACATCCAATTCGGGGCTAGCGACATTAGCCACGAAGGCGGTGGTGTTAATACCGAAAGCACGAACGCAAAGGTTTAGATTAATTTGCAAACTTCTAAGAACTCTGAGCTATCACGACAAATGCTTGTATGACAGTTTGATCGCCGCACTAAGTTCACGCCGGCGAGCAGGAAGACTTAAAATGCCCAAGCTCTCAAATTGGTTGTTATAAAGTTAGGCAATAGCAACCGTGGCATTTTCACGTTCCGCTAGTCGTACCCGAGTCAATCAATGTTGTTCTTGATATACGTTCCGCCGCCGGCAAGGGTAGCAGTCAGAGTGTATTCGGTGCAAATGACGCGTACGTCATCGCACTGCTTGCCGTTCGTTGATGTTACGTGATAGGCGTAAGCGTTTTTCGTGGGCGAGGTAACAAGTTTATAACTGCTGCCGTTCGGATCGCGAAGTACTTCATTGTTGAGCCCCTTCATGTACGTAGCCCGCCATGCCGGATTATTAACATCGGCAAATGTCGGATACTGATTGTAGTGAAAGTAAAAAGATTCCAGCTCGATACGGAGCTCGTCGATGTCGCGCTGACGTTCGGTGTTATCCTGCTTCTGGTCGATACCCTTATGGGTCGCCAAAATCAAGCCGGCCAGAACGCAGATGATGATGAAAAGTACCACCAGCTCAATATTCGTGAAGCCGGCTTGCAGCTTGGAGCTCCTGAAATTCCACATGATTACAGTCATTATAATATACTATCGTAAGCAGTATGAAGTATTTTGCCAACGGGCGAGCGAAGCGGAAGTTTAGGAGCTGGCGGGCAACTGCCGGAGTGGTAGTTTTAGTCGTGCTCATCGCCGGTTCATGGGTTCTCAAGCCGCACTGGTTGCACTCGACAACTTCGGGTCAGACTAGTACCGGAAGTAAATCGACGGCGTTGAATTATCGTGAGGTAACCGGGAAGTACCTATTCAGCGGCACGATTATGCTCGGGCGGGCCGTCGAATCTTTCGCGGCCGGCAATTACGCCCAGCCGTTTAGCGAATTAAGTACACTGGGGACATATGACGCTCGGATTGGAGTGCTGGAGTGCCCGGTAACAAGCGGCAACGTCAGCTACCAAACACAGGTGAACGATTTGATCTTCAATTGCAAGCCGGCTTGGCTGCCGACGCTGAAGGAGTATTTCCCTATACTTAACGTGTCAAGTAATCATATGTACGATATGGGTCCGAGCGGCTTTACCGAAACGGTGAGTCGGCTCAATGCGGCCGGCTTTCAAGTTGTCGGCAACTACAACCCTCACGTCGAAAAAGACGATTGCAAACCGGTTGTGTTGCCGGTACATCTGGAGAGGCCGAACGGCCAAACTGTGTCCGGCTCGCTTCCGGTAGCGTTCTGCTCGTATAATTACAAGGAACTGTTTTCGCCGGCACCGGGAGAAATCGAGAGCATTCACAAGTGGTCGCAAGTAATGCCGGTTATAGCGCTCATGAACGGCGGACCGGAGTACGAACACACTGCCAGCGATTCCCAGACCAGTCATGCGCACGCCATGATCGACCAGGGCGCGGACTTTGTTGTCGGCAACGGCACGCACTGGGCACAAAATACGGAAGTTTACAAAGGCAAGCTCATCGTCTATTCGCTCGGCAACTTCATCTTTGACCAGCTCGACACGGACGGCCGGCTGGCACTCAACCTTTCGGTATCCATGAGTGTGCCCTACACTGGTGACGTCGGCAAGTGGCTGCAGATAGGCGCCAAGTGCAAAGCTAGTCCCGACGATTGTCTGAACTTGGTGAACGCTCAGAAATTACATCCGATCAAGCCGAAGTTTAGTTTCGGTGCGGTCACCAGTTATGGCGGCTACCTGCAGGAAGTGCATAAGGCCGATCCACAGCAACAAAGCTATATTGAGATGCGTGCCAACTGGGCGCAAACAGAGCAAAAACTGAGCTCGCAGAGCCAGTAACTTCTACGCTGCCAATTGCATGGCTTCTTCGAGTGAAGTCAGGCCGCGCAGGGCTTTGACGAAAGCATCGCACGCGAGCGGTATCATGCCTTCGCGAATGGCCAAAGCCTGAATGCTGGCCGCAGAAGGCGACGATGCAACCAGACTCTTCATTGTATCGGTATTGTTGAGCACTTCGCAGGCGCCGATCCGGCCAAAGTAGCCGGTAAAGCGGCAATGCGGACAGCCGTCCGGTTTAGCGCGCCACAACCGGGTGATACTTGTCGCAGTCGTGCTGAGCGAACGTGCGCCGTCATTGCCAAACCCTTCCGTGAGTGCTTGTAGCTCCAACTCGTGGAGCTGCTTAACAGAGCTAATGCCGCAGTTATGTAGTAGACGTTTGATGCTTTTGCCAGTTACCGTGTCCGGCTTATAGGCTTCACGGCAGGAGGGACAGAGGTGACGCACGAAACGCTGCCCGAGTGTGATTTTGAGCGCAGAGGCAACCAAAAACGACTCACTTCCCATGTGAACGAGGTGCATCACGGCTTTTGCGGCCGAACCGGCATGCAAGCCGCCGAGCAGCAGGTGGCCGCCTAGTGAAGCTTCGAGTGTCAGCCGTACTGTCTCAGGCTCGTGTAAATTGCTGACCATTATCACATTCGGGTCTTGTCGGAGCAGTGAGACGAGCCCGTCACTGAAAGAGACCCCCGTTGCGATATCTACTTGGGTTTGAGCAACGCCGGGCAAGCGCCGTTCAATATTTTCTTCTATCGTGGCGATGTTAAGTGCCGGATTGCTCAAAAGATGCACGAGTCCGAGCAGGCTCAGGCTGGTGCCGGTTTGGTTTGGACCGGCAACTATTACCAGTCCGTGCGGTTCGGCAACCGCGTGCTTAATTTCCTGTATCATACGGCCCCAGTAGCCCAGCGACTCGAGCGTTGCCGGTTCGCTCAGGTGCGGGTTTAGGTGAATTACGATTTTTTCGCCGCTGATGGTCG
Source organism: Candidatus Saccharimonadia bacterium (assembly GCA_963810525.1). Lineage (GTDB taxonomy): Bacteria > Patescibacteriota > Saccharimonadia > Saccharimonadales > UBA4665 > JAICLK01. Next base: position 81,527 of record CAWENB010000003.1, on the reverse strand, counting down.
GCATGGTGGCTACCTGCAGTGAAACGTCGTACTGCTTGGATGCGAATTCAAAGCTCCCGCTCTGCGGCGCGTGCGTTCCATTCGGGTCGAGGCCTGCGCGTCGCTTGATGTTGGCATTAAGCTCAGAATGCGCCGCCAGCGGTAATTTTGCTGTCTCTTCCAGTAGCCCGTCAATGCGCAGGCGTACCGCGATGGCGCGCTCCCGGGGCTCAATGTGGATGTCGGTGGCCTTCCGGGCTACCGCTTTTTCGAGCATCGCATTAACGGTCTTGTCGATGGCTACGAGCCTAGCCTCCGACGGGTTTCCGTGCATCTTTTTGATTTTCAATTCATACTCTCCCACCAGTTTTGAAAACGCTGCTGCTTTCATTTTAGCAGCATGCGTGTTAGAACTAAAACAGCAGTTACGCAGGGCCTAAGTAAAGCCGAGGGTTTGGTATAATTATAAGCGTTGAGGGTCGCGCATGCGTTCCGGGGAGGTATAAGTATGGCAGAAGCGAAAGCTAAAGTCTTGAAAGACGACAAGGCCGCCAGTAATTCTGATGGTAAGACGAAGGCGCTCGGATTAGCGCTTGATTCAATAGAAAAACAATTCGGCAAAGGCTCAATCATGAAGTTGGGCGAAGCTCACGCCGTGAACGTGGAAACGGTTCCGACCGGGTCTTTGAGTCTCGATTTGGCGCTCGGCGGCGGAATTCCGCGCGGCCGAGTAGTTGAAATTTATGGCCCGGAAAGTTCCGGTAAGACGACGCTCACCTTGCACGTCATCGCCGAAGTGCAGCGGCAGGGCGGCACAGCCGCGTTCATCGACGCCGAGCATGCACTCGATCCGGCCTATGCTAAACGCATCGGCGTGGATGTCGACAACCTGCTTTTAAGCCAACCGGACAATGGCGAGCAGGCGCTCGAAATTACCGAGACGCTTGTGCGTAGTAACGCGGTTGACATTATTGTGGTTGACTCGGTGGCCGCGCTAGTGCCGCGTGCTGAAATCGAAGGCGATATGGGCGATGCTCAGATGGGGCTGCAGGCCCGGCTGATGAGCCAGGCACTGCGCAAGCTCACCGGCGTGATTTCGCGCAGTAAGGCAACGGTAATCTTCATCAACCAGCTGCGAATGAAGATCGGAGTTATGTTCGGCAACCCCGAAACGACGACCGGCGGTAACGCGCTCAAATTCTATGCGAGCGTACGTATGGATATTCGCCGCACATCGCAGATCAAACAGGGCGAAAACGTTATCGGCAACCGGGTGCGGGTGAAGGTAGTAAAGAACAAAATCGCGCCGCCCTTCCGGCAGGCCGAATTCGACATTATGTACAACGAAGGCATTTCCAAAGCCGGCGACATTCTGGACCTGGCGGTAGCTAATGGCATAGTCGACAAATCTGGCGCCTGGTTTGCGTACAATGAGCAGAAAATCGGCCAGGGCCGCGAAGCCACCAAGCAGTACCTGCAGGAAAATCCGAAAGTCATGGATGAAGTCGCCAAAAAAGTCCGCGAAGCGGCGGCGAAGGAGTAGTAGGACGGCGGGCTGATGGGCGAGTGAAGCCATCAAAAGGGCGAAGCTAGCTTAAAGCCGCTCGCCCTTTTCCAATAGGTTGCAGGAGCTGTCTGTTATAGTGTGATTTGTGATGAATGTGACAACCAATGAGTCATAGCCTAGCTAGGCATATCATGCAATTGCAAGATGCACGGCGGCGTGCGCTCATTATGGCAGTAGTTTTAGGGGTTGGCGGTATCGGCTTGTCGTTACTCCAGGCTGGAAACGCCGCGACATATGCGACATCTGCAGAAACTGAAACAGGTACACTCAGAGGCAGCGCAAGTATCATTGCTGATAACAATGCCTCGAATGGCAAGGCGGTCCGATTCGGACTGCCCGTAACAGAAGCGGCGTGCTCGGTGAGCGGTGCGATCGGAGCTACGGCTCCGAAGGTGTATCCGGTCGCCTCCCCTGTAAATGGGGATAATACATCAGTAATTCAAAGTAAGATAAACAGTGCTTCGGCGACCGGCGGCGGCATTGTTACGCTCCAATCGGGAACCTATACCGTCGATGGCCACCTCATAATGAAGAGCAATGTGGCGCTTAAAGGTGCCGGTATGTTTGCGACCATCATCAAAGCCGGTCCCAACTTTATGAGCGCTAGTGACGGTGGTGGTTACCCAGTTGTCACAACTGATGGGGCAAGTAATGTTACCATTGAGAACCTGGAGGCAGATCAGAATGCCGTAAGTTTATTCCAGGCTAAGAGTGTCAACAACAATACGCCAGGGCGCTTGACGGCGTACCTCCTCGATGTGGTTAGCTCCAAGAATGTCATTGTGCAGCACGTGGCGACGCGGGATCCGTTCACCTATTCGTTGGTGGCTAATGGCAGTAGCAGTTTCTGTTTCCGCTACAATAACGTCGCCCAAAATCCGGCAGCCAATGGTGATTTCGACCAATTAGACGGCATTCATATACTCGACTCGTCGTTCGGTGATGTGATCGATAATTACGTTGACCAGCGTTACGGTGGTGCGACCGACGGCGATGATGGTCTGGTAGCGCACACGCTGCAAGGCGGCACAACGCATGATATTACCTATGAAGGTAACGTTGTTCGCGGAGGCTCCAACGGCGACGATATGCAAATCGCACCGGGCGGAGAGATTTATAATGTCAAAATCCTCAATAATGAATTTTACGGCGGTCCATTCGGCATTCGAACCGGCATATATGGCCCAGGGACTAACAACATCGCCAATGTCAGCATTACCGGAAACAATATCCATAACGATTTGCCGGGCAATGCCTACGCTAGCGGTGGTGAAGCCATAGATATCGGTGGCGTCGAGGCTGGGGGTGGCCTAAGTAGTGCAACGAATATAGTGGTTAAAAACAACGAAGCATGCAGTGCGTCAGATAACGGGCAGGATGGCCCGTTCTATGTCGTACCCGGCAACGGCAATGTGAAATCAAGTAATACTACTTACGCCAATTGCGCCGACGCCGCAGGAAGCAATCCTGCCACAAGTTAAATTAGTCGAAGTTAATTAATAATACCGTCTGGATCGCCGTACCAATGGTTTCTTAAAAATACGATTCTACAATCCGCCTCTCTAGAGCGTACAAAGATACCCCAAAGGTGATTTACGGACGTGGCCGCCCCAATCGGCGACATGTTTGTCCGTGAAACGACGTATGCGCGTAAGATCCGCCAATATGAAGTAATCATCGCTGACTTTTCGGACAGACTGCCCGAGTATGTCAAAATACTCGCGTGCAAGTTTGGCGGTAAACCTTGTCCCGAAAACCGATATGAAGATGTGTTCGCCAAGATGTTCCATACCTTGCAGCGCCGGCGTTTCTTCCGAGATGTAGCCGAGCGTGTTGTTTAGACAGATTACATAATCGAATTTTGGTAGTTCGGGAGGGGCGGTAATATCTCCGAGGACGTACTCTGCTGCCACGCCAGCCTGCGCGGCGTTTTTCCTGGCTTGTATAATGAACGGTTTTTCAATATCCAGGCCAGTATATCGCAGGTCTGGCCGCAGGTGTAAAAGGCGAAGGGCGCGCCTGCCATCCATGCTGCCAACTTGCAGTACGCGTGCGTTTTTGGGAAACAGCTTGATTAGTTGCGCTGTCTCATATTCATAGTTTTCGCGATTTAGTTTCGGAATATACTCCAAATCGTCAGCATGAAAATAGAAATCTGCTGCGCCTTTCATGCCCCTTTAGTATACGCCCGTTAACGGACGGTGAGTCCGGCCATGCTATTATCATATTTATGTCCGCGCCAATTCTGATTGTCGACAAGCATGATAAACCGATAGGTTCGGCGTCTAAGCAGGAGGCGTGGCAAAAAGGCCTGTACCACCGCCTAGTGCGGATAATGCTCGAAGACGATAAGGGTAACGTGCTATTGCAACACCGCAGTCCAACCAAAGATATTTACCCAAATACCTGGGATAATTCGGTCGGCGGCCATGTCGATGCTGGCGAAGATTACGAGCAGGCGGCGTACCGTGAGCTGCGAGAAGAGTTAGGTGTCGAAGACGTGAAGCTCACGGAAATCGGTTCGTTTCTAGATACGCATACCTGGCACGGTCTAAAGATGAATCGTTTTACTAAAGTTTACCGGGCTGTCGTCACCGGTACGCCAACAAGCCATGAGCCTGACAAAATTGACGCGACGCGGTGGTTCACAGTCGCTGAAATCAAACGGCTTATCAAAGACTATCCGGACCAAATTGCGGATGGTTTGGAGCATATTTTTGCCAGATACTACTAGAAGATTGATTACGATCCCCCTTTTCGCTCAGAACTCGGCAAATCTTAAAGATCGAACACAACCAAGTATGCTGCTGATATTTTGCCGAGATCTGACTCGAAGATCATCAAGCTCACGTCTGAAAGCGAAATCGCGAGCAGTCTCAAAAGATGGTAAGATAGGCTTATGAAGCGGGCGGTGATTTTACATGGCACGGGAGGTTCCCCGGAGTCCAATTGGTTTCGTTGGCTTGAATCCGAGCTCAAGCGGCGCGGTCTGGCAGTGTGGTTGCCGCAGCTTCCGAACACTCAGCGGCCAAGTTTGCGCGAAGGCGCGGATTTCGTGCATGCGAAGGCGCCCTTTACGCTCGACGAAGATACGCTGCTCATCGGACATTCCAGCGGCGCAATTTTGGCGCTCATTCTCGCTCAGGAATCGTCGGCGCAGCTCGGCGCCGTTACGGCGGTGTCGGTATTCCATAATGATGCGGCTACCGGTGACGACAGCAGATTGGGTAATTTGCCGCACAGCTACGCGGCTGTAGAATGGGACGCCAACAGCATGCTCTTTGACGTGCCGTTCAACTACAGCCTTATCAGACAGAATGCTCGTAGGTTGCTTTTCGTCCACTCCGACGATGATCCCTATGTGCCGCTACAGCAAGCACAGTACGTGGCTGATAGTTGCGGCGCTGCAATGGTCATCATTCACGGGCAGGGGCATTTCAACCTTGAACAGAGTCTGGAATATGCCCGGTTCCCGAAACTCGTTGAACTGCTTGAAGCAAGAGGCATGGTATGACGAAATATATACTACACGGCGGCGGTGTGCGTGATTCGGCGGATGAAGGTAGGACTTTCTTTGCCGAAATGGGCGTCGATTTGGGCAGGAACCCTAAAATCCTGCTGTGCTTTTTCGCCGAGCCAAAACAAGTGTGGCAGCGAAAATATGCGGAGTGGAGGGTGCGGATTGCGGCATTCCTACCAAAGCAGTCGGTGACATACGGCCTGGCCACGGTCGAAGACTTTACAAAGCAATGCGAATCGTACGACGCATTGTACATCTATGGCGGCAGTACTCGCCGTATCATAGAGACGTTCAAGCAATTCGGTAATCGTAGCGAGCTACTTGGGCGATTTAAGGCCGTGGCCGGTCAGTCGGCAGGCGCATTGCTGCTTTCGAAATATGGCTGGGATTGTACGGAGCGCACTATCGTAGAGGGGCTGAACCTCGTACCCGTTAAAACGCTGGTGCACTACCAAAGTGAGAGCTATGGCGCGGACGATCCGCGCGGTCCGGTTGATTGGGAAAAAGCCTGGAATGAATTGGCGGCGTACGACAGCCCGACAATTCCGATTATCGAACTGCCTGAAGGTCAATTCGAAGTATACGAATCATGAAAGTTACGGCTATCAAATCGATAACGGGGCGGTTCTCGATTTTTGTGGACGGGGCGTTTGCTTTTTCGCTCAGCGATGCGGCATTGCTTGATGAAAAGATAGTCGTCGGGCAAGAATTCGACGAAGGTGAGTTGAAACGGCTCAAGCAAGTGTCCGACGGCGACAAGCTCTACGACCAGGTGCTTCGCTACGCGGCCCTGCGTCCGCATAGCGAGTGGGAAATGCGAGGTTATCTGCAACGGAAGCAAGTCTCACCCGCCCTTACTGAGGATATACTTAACAAGTTAATCAAAAATGGCATTGTCGATGACCTGAGATTTGCCCAGGCCTGGGTAGAAAATCGTCGTCTGCATCATCCTGAATCGAAGCGGAAATGGCAGCAAGCGTTACGCGCCAAACGAGTGAGCGATGAAGTAATACTGCAGGTGCTTGCAGCCGGTGAGGTTGATGAGCACACTGAACTCCGCCGTTTAATCGCTAAAAAACGAGCTCGATACCCGGACAAACTCAAACTTATGCAATATCTCGCCCGTCAAGGTTTTAGCTATGAGGATATCAAAGCGGTACTGGCGGAAGAGACTTAAACTTGGATCGATAAGCAGAGCCCGTGCGGATTAGCGTTCGCTGTCTGTATCGTGTCCTATCAACTGTGCGCCTTTGATGGCGGCCATAATGTCGCTGATGCCGGCCGGTGAGTGCGGCAGAAGCAAGGTATTGGTCCGAGAGGCGGCTGCGACATCGCGTAGCATATCGGTGTAGCTGTTGAGTGCCACGAGTTGCATGGCCTCTTCGGCATTCACACCCGTAGCTTCGCTGAGTTGCATGACCGAATCGCGCAGTCCATCGACTATAGCTTTGCGCTGTGCGGCCACACCTTCCCCTTGCAGCCGTTTGCTTTCAGCCTCGGCCTCGGCGCGTTTGATCATCAGGGTTTTGTCGGCCTCTCCTTTCGCGATAGCGGCTTCCTGATTGCGCCGTGAAGCGTTGATGTCGTTCATGGCTTCTTTGACTTGCGACGCCGGATCGATGTTAATCACGAGTGCTTTGACGATGCGGTAGCCGTATTCTTCCATGCGTTCGCGTATGGTTCGCTCGATCGTCAATGCCATCTCTTCCACGTCGGCGTAAGCCGTATCCAGATCCATACCGGGCAGCTTGGAACGAACGACGTCGGAGGTAAAGGCTTCCATCTGCGTGGATGGATCGTCGAGCAGGTAATAGGCTTCTTTAACGTGAGTGGAGTCAATTTTGTATTGAATGGCGACTTCGATTGCCACAAACACATTATCTTTAGTTTTGGTTTCTATTTTGAGTGTGAGCTGTTCAACCTGCAGGCTCATGCGCGTCGCAATCCGATCAATGAACGGTATACGCGTATGTAGACCCGCTTGCGCCAGGCGGAGGAATTTGCCGAATCGTTCGATAATCGCCACCTGTTGTTGCTCCACGGTGAATAAAGTTGAGCCAAGCGCCACACCTATAACTACAGTTAAAACACCCAACACAATAAGTATCATGAGACCAGCCGACATAGTTCCTCCATCCCGAACGCAAGGCAACAATAATTAATGCCAACATCATATGTTAGTGATTGCAAATAGTCAACAGATTGGGTAGGTGGCTTAAGCCATCGCGCCGGCATGGGCCGGTACCTTGGCTTCGAGGTCGTTGATGATAATCCGTTTGTCGGTTATCTCATTGATCTGATTGCGGTCGACGCTCAGGCTGCCATTTGACAGGCTTTTTAAAACCGACTGCGCCACATAGAGTTTCTGAATATACATACTGGAAACTTCGACAGCGAAGTCGGCTACCTTGCCGATCTTCTTTTTACTGACGGTTTCGACCGGTTTGCCGATGAGTTCAAAATTAATCTGCAGCACGCGTTCCAGACGTACCAGATCGTCCGGTTCGCTGAGCACGTCGTGGTCGTTGATGACTATCCCCTGCGGGATAAAGTCGCGGATGTCCTGGGTCAGTAGAATGAGCTTATTTTTCGAAAGGCGGTCATTGCAATAAAAGCCTTCTATTTTAAGATTGTCCGGATTGATGATAGGTGCGACAGCGGTGGCTGCCGTGCCGCCGGTCCGCAAGCTCAGTACCGGTCTCTCAATAAACGTGTTACTCAGCTGCAGCATATCCCTTAGTATAGCGCGGCCGCGGTGCGCTGACGAGTGAAGGCATCTAATCAATCCAGTTCACTTTGATGTCTGACAAATGCGAGCTACTATATCGTTGCCATGATAAAGTGACAATCCATTGTCCATAACGACTAAATAGAACCTTTCGACGGCCCTACCGCGAGCGAAATAACGACTATAGAATAGGTTTTAGGCGCTAGATTCTTGTTTGCCGACAGTCACCAGTGCGCAAACGGTAGGTCGAATATCCGCGGTTCGCAGAATAAGGGAGTCAGGGTTGGCTGCCAGTGTGCCGTAAAATCCCAGTTGCTGACGTGTTCGAGGGGCTGTGTGTCGCGGCGGTTCCACCGCTCCTAATTTCGCTAACCTTTCAGCGCGCTCCGCAAATATCGGTGCCGCAACCAGCAAGATTCTTCCTTGTCTACTTCCGGGCGCTTCCTCAAACGCTCTTTTAGCCACCGCATCATATGTTATGCCGAGCAGTCTCGCCGCCTGAGCAACTGTTATTGTTTCCCTGAGTTCCACCGCTTCAAGAGTAGGGCCTTGTTCACCATAGTTCTGTAGCTGAAGTAGAGTATGGCCATATCGTTTCGCCGCACTTTTTAGTTCAGCATGTACCGCAGTTGTACGTGACTTACCTTCGTGTATGAGGCAGTTAACTTCTGTCTCTACATCAATAAGATTCAAGACTGCGGCTAAACAGTCCGGGACGGACCCGGATAGCATATCAGCTGTTCGGCTGTTACTCGGGGCCTGGTAATGTGCATTGATGATCGCAACCGGTGTGCCGATCCCTGTATCCCATAACGCCGCGACCGCGTCGCGGGAAAAAATAGGGCTTACATTTTTGAAAGGTGGCATGACGTTGTCTCGAGTTTATACGGTAATAATAATTTTGTCATGTACTCAATGCAAGTTTCTTTGACGTGCACTCAGATGACTCTTCGGATTGCAGCCTTCTATTGACTTGCCATGACGGGCTAGAGCGCGCTAGTATACGGGGTACATGCAGTCGTGGCGAACGATTACGAACAGTCAAGAAGATACCGAAAAGCTGGCAGCGGCCGTCGGTCGGCGTCTTAAAGGGGGCGAGCTGATTGAACTGGTAAGCGATCTTGGTGGCGGCAAGACGGCGTTCGTGCGCGGTTTAAGCCGCGGCCTGGGGAGTGATGATGTCGTAGGCAGTCCGACGTTTACAATCAGCCGGGAATACCGTGCTGGCAAAATGACGCTGTATCATTTTGATTTCTATCGTTTGCATGATCCCGGAATTATGACTGACGAACTAACCGAAGTACTTGGTGACCCGCGGGCTATCGTGGTTGTGGAATGGTCTGACATCGTGCGGCACGTGTTGCCCGAAAAACGGGTGACAATCGCGTTCACGCTGACCGGCGAAACCATGCGCCAGCTCGATTTCACCTATCCTTCCGAGCTTGCCTATCTAATACCGAAGGAGAGTTAATGCGCGTGTTGACCATTCGTACTGACAATCCTGAAGCCGAACTTGGCCTTTATGACGGCGACAAGCAGCTGGCCTACGAAGCCTGGCAAGCACACCGGGAGCTTTCAGCCACCATTCATAAAAAACTGGAGGCTACGCTGCAAGCGCAATCGAAAAAGCTGGAAGATGTGCAAGGGATTGTTTGCTTTAATGGACCCGGTAGCTTTACAGGGCTGAGGATAGGCCTGACCGTCGGCAATGCACTGGCATACGGGCTCGGCGTCCCGATTGTCGGGGCTATGGGCGATGATTGGCGGCGCGACGGTATTGCGGCACTGGCGCGTGGTGACAATGACACAATTGTCATGCCGGAATACGGCGCCGAGCCGCATATTACCCTACAGAAAAAGTAGACCTATAGGGATTTTCTGAGGACGTTCACAAAAATATTTGCGTTGTCATTTGCAGGTTTTGAGAGTATATTTTTTATTAGGATTCCGGGGAGTTCGGGATAATCCAAAGGAAAATTATACTATTCAATTTGATTTTCAGACGGTGCTTAATTTGGCTAGTGAAGTGACAGCGATTGCCCGATAAGCGCGGTCTGCAGACGGAAAGGAACAAAAAATGGACGTAATGACCATTGTCCTAGCATTGGTAGGGCTTGGTGTTGGCTATGGTGCCAATACGGTGCTAACGCGCCAGAAAATCGGCTCGGCCGAAGATGCGGCGAAGAAGGAACTCGACAAAGCCAAACGTGAAGCCAGTAAAATTGTCAACGATGCCCGTGACGAAGCGGCTAAACTTGCCGACGCAGCACGCAAAGAGGAGAAGCAGCATCGGGCTGAGCTGAAAGATTTGGAAAACCGGTTGGTGCAGCGTGAAGAAGCGCTCGATAAAAAGCTCGACCAGCTCGATAAGCGGGCGGAAAATATGCGCAAGAGTGAAGCCGAAGTGGAAAGTCTCAAAGACGAAATCCGTGAAATCCGCAAGAAACAGCAGGAAAAGCTCGAAAAAATCGCTAAGCTCAGCCAAAATGACGCCGCCGAAAAGCTTATGCAGATGACGGAGCGCGATATCCGGAACGATCTGACTGGGCTCGTTGCCAAGCTGCAAAATGAAGCCAGAGATGACGCCGAAGAGCAAGCTGCACTCATTATCACCACGGCCATGGAGCGCATGGCTAGCGAAGTTACGGCTGACCGTACGGTCACAACCGTCAAACTCGAAGATGACGAAATGAAAGGTCGCATAATCGGCAAGGAAGGCCGTAATATCCAGGCGTTGCAGCGGGCGACCGGTGTCGACATTATGGTTGACGACACGCCGGGCTACATCGTACTCAGTAGCTTCGATCCGGTTCGTCGGGAGATTGCCCGACAAGCGCTCGAGATGCTCATGAAAGACGGGCGCATCCATCCCGGCCGCATCGAAGAAGTGGTCGAAAAAGCGCAACGTAATGTCGAAAAAGAAGTCGTGCGGGCCGGCGAAGACGCGGCACGTGAAGTCGGTATCATCGGCATTCCGAAAGAAGTGCTGCACTTGCTCGGTGAGCTTAAATTCCGCACTAGCTACGGCCAAAATGTGCTCAAGCATAGCACCGAAATGGCGCATATTGCCGGCATGATTGCTGAAGAAGTCGGTGCCAATGTAAAGACCTCCAAATATGCCGCATTGGTGCACGACCTCGGCAAAGCGCTGACGCACAAAATAGAAGGCAAACACCACCATATCAGCGGTGAAATGCTGCGCAAATACGGCGCACCCGAAGAAGTGGCACTGGCTGCCGAGCAGCATCACGATGACGTGGAGGCGACCAGTGTCGAAGCGCTGATTATTCGCGTGGTCGACTCCATTAGTGCTTCACGACCGGGCGCACGCAATATCAGCGCTGAAAACTTCGTGGAGCGTATGAAAGAGCTTGAGAATGTGGCTACCGGATTCGGCGGCATCGAAAAAGCTTACGCGATTTCAGGCTGGCCGCGAAGTGCGTGTATTCGTGAAGCCGCAGCAAATCGACGACCTGAGCGCCATCAAACTCGCCCGAGACATCGCCACCAAAATTGAGTCCACTATGCAATATCCGGGCACCATCAAGGTAAACGTCATCCGAGAAACCCGCGCCATCGAATTTGCCAAATAGACGATTCACAGTATAGTAGTAACTGATGAGCGTTGCCGAAGAATGGCCTGAACTGCCCGGAGATACAGAGCTGGTGGCCGGCTTCCCGGAGGCCGCCAGTTTCTTAGAAGGCGGGACCAAGCGGGATGAAATACTTCAGGTTTTCTGGCGTGAGCATCACGATCGCCTCATGACAAGGTATGGCACCGTGCAAGAACAGCTCGGTAGCTTGCAACTGCAGTACAGTGTGGCCGCGTCTTCCGACTGGCAATCATTCCATGTACTTATTGGGGGAAACGGCAGCAAGTATGTCTGGATCGTCGGAAGCAAACGTGACCGAACCCGTCGCGTCGTTATGTCGACGGAGGTACATGATGGCTTTCGTACCGATTTGAATTATGCGGAGTGGTTTGTAGGCGGTGATGCCAATGGCACGCAAGTGGTAGATGGTACGGCCCGTATTGACGACCGGCGTGAAGGTTGGACCGCGGAAAAGTTGGGTGATTGCGCGGTAATTGAGGTCCTGCAGGATAGTAGGGCGATCATGACGCGCGGCAAGCATAATTGGTGGCCCACGGCCGCGACGCCGACCGGCGGCCCGCTTTCGATAGAGCGGTGGGATGCCGCCCGTGAAGCCGAAAATGCTTTGGCTAGGCTCGAAGGATTGCTCGCACCGCTTATGCAGGGTGTCTATTACGAACCCCTCATCACGGGCAATTACCATTAATGGATCCGTCTAAGAATGTAGTTTTGTGCGCGTCTGTTGATGGTATATTGTTAAAGAATCTAAGATAGTAAAATGGCAGCAGAAAAACATAGCTCTGGGGAAGCGGAAAGCCATCGGCCCGTCTCTGATTTAACATTGTCTCAAGAACTGGTGTCAGCCGATATGCGGGTATTACGCGCGGATCGCGATTTGGCATTTGCGCGTATCGCACACAGCCTCCTGGCATTAGGTGTGAAAAGTTTGGGTGACGCTGCTTACTTTAAATTCCCGCTTGACGTATCAAGAGAGCGAAGGGTTGTTGTTGCACATACGGTCGGGCGCATGCACGAGCCAATCATGTACGTATGGATCAACGATGAAGTTCCGCACCCTATACCGCAAGCGCTTAATATCCGCAGGTTACACATGACCTCATATGTCGCAAGCATGTTGGGCAAACGTATCACTTGGCATATGGCGAGTGCGGATAAAGCTGGCGGCACTGGCGTGTGGTACGCCAATAGCGAGGGGCCGTTTAAAGGGCCGCAAATCTATCATGACAAAGATTTGGGTCAAGTAGAGCTTCGGGGCTTGGATGAGTGTATCGCCCCGCGACTTCCCAAACCAATGGACGTAAACTCGAGTATTACGGAAACGTACGAGCGCACAAGGCAGGCGTTGCGACTGGCGGATATCACAGGATCTATTAACGCATTGCATATCATAGACGCTTCAGTAGTGCTTCCCTCAGCTGCTACACTAGAGTCATGAGGTTGCTCTATGTCGGTGATGTAATGGGTGAACCGGGGGTTCGGGTGATTGAGAAGATTCTGCCCGAACTCAGGAGAAAAGAACAACTTGATTTGGTAATTGCGCAGAGTGAGAATGTGAGTGATGGCAAAGGCATTACGCCGGACGATTTTAACCGGCTGCAGGCGGCGGGCGTAGATTTCTGCACAGGTGGCAACTGGAGTTTGCGGCGCGAAGAGATAATTCCGATGATGGATGACCCCGACGAGCCGATTATCCGGCCGGCCAACTATCCAGAAGGTACGCCGGGGCTTGGCCATAAATTTATCGAAACAGCAAAGGGCAACGTGCTTGTGGTGAGCTTGCTCGGTCATATTGTCGGGCGCGATGCCGCCCGAGCAGTCGACAACCCGCTTCATGTGATCGATAACATTCTTGCCGAAGTAGTGGCGACGTCGCGCATTGCCACTGTTGTAAACTTCCATGGCGATTACAGCAGCGAGAAACGAGTCATTGGGCATTATCTCGACGGCCGAGTAACGGCGGTGATCGGCGATCACTGGCATGTGCCGACGGCCGATGCCGAAGTTTTGCCCGGCGGAACGGCACATATCACCGATGTGGGTATGTGTGGCTCACTCGACTCAAGCCTCGGTGTCCGCTACGACGTTATTATCAAGCGCTGGCAAACCGACGAGCCCAGCCGCAATCAACTTGAGGCAACCGGCCGCATGCAATTCAATTCCTTGCTGGTTGAAGTTGATGAAGCTAGCGGCCTGGCGACTATGGTAAAATTTATCCAAAAGATTCTCGCGGATGTCTAACGGTCCGAAGAGGTTAACATGATTGACCCTACTCGCATGGCGCAGATTAACCGGCAGACGGGCGACCGCAGCGGTATGTTCTACTGGCAAACCGACCGATCGATCGACATGCCGGAATTTGTCGACATATTCATGAAACGGCACGATAACACCGACGAGGACAAGGTCCGACGGGCTATTGAAACGGCACTACGTAAAGATTCTAAAGATTACGCCGGAGCCAGCGTTAAAAAGCTTATCGGCACCAGCGATTATAAAAGCGGTAGCGTCAATGTGAACCGGCTGGTGGTGCTTGAAGACGGCCGGGAGTTAGTGCTGCGCCTGCATCCGACCGGTCTGCACAATGCGTACTTTGACGTCGAGGCCGCCGCAATGAACGCTGCCCGCGAAAAGGTACCGGCTCCGCACATTATTACTATACGGCACGAGGCGGTACAGGGCGGCTATGACTTTATGCTTATGGAGAAAATGCCCGGCCATAACATGAAGGAGTATCTGGGCGAACATCCGAAGCTCGAAGACGCGCTAGTACGTGATATGGGCCGGCGGATGGCGCAACTGCACGAAATTAAAGTCGACGGCTTTGGCTTTTTCGATAATGACTATTCACGGCAAACCGGCAAGCTGCGCGGCATCCACGCGTCGTTTCGTGGGCACGTCTTGGCAGCGCTACCGGCAAATCTCAAAGTTTTGGTGGACGCGAAATATATCTCTAACGACCAGGCCAAAAAGGTAACAAATCTGCTTGAAGAGAGTAAACTCATCGCTTGCGTGTCGCCGCGATTACTCCATAATGACATGGCCGATTGGAATGTGCTGGCGGAAAATACCCACTTGAGTGCCGTACTTGACTGGGACGAATGCTTTGGCGGCGATCCGGTAGCCGATATTGCTTGCTGGTCGCTCTTTTTTCCGTTTGAACGTCTGCAGAAATTTTTGAATGGCTACCGGGCAATCGCCACACTCGGTGATAATTTTGATGGCAAGCTCCATATATACCGGCTTCGCTACGTTGTTTCAAAGATGTCGCTGCGCCATCGCAAGCTCGACTATCAGAAGGACGATATTATGACCGGGCTTATCACGGCCGGCCTAAAAGCACTCAAAGACGAGACGCTTTATTTTAACCTCTAGAACCAGGAAGGCCCCGGCTAAGTTAATTTGCAGCTAGTTTAAGATGATGTAATAATATGGTGATGGCAAAACAGTTTGAATTAAGGGGAGTGTCTGAGTTGGCATTGCTGGTTAGTGATGGCGAGAGACTTGGCGATATTATCGATGCTGATCCGATTTTGGGCTATCAAATTTTGCAAATTATCCCGCCGTCCGAAAGCGGTCGAAAGCCGGACGATCAAGTCCTGATAATCATTGAACCAGGTGGCCGAACTCCGATAGTCAAACTTGCAGCAGATAAAGTAGTAAATGCCCGGGCGGTCCAGGGTAAAGGATGGGCCATTGCGTATAGTGAACAAAAAGGTTGGTGGGCGACACAGTTGGATGCAACATTACCCCTTGAAGGTATACAGAAGTACGGCCAGAGCGACTGCTATGGCTTTGCCGCCGACATTGACCTGGGCCTTGTGGTTCGTGATATTATTCCGGACTTTCATCCGTCTGATGAAATTAGTCCGTCAAATATTGTCTCGGAAGGTTATCTGGCAATAAGTAGCCTTGCAAGGGCCGTTTTAGACACCTAAGTCTAACCCTCTTTGCCGCCGAAGCCAATGGCGGCGATGATAATGCTGGCGAACATATTGATGATGACTATATGGACGCTTTCGAGTCCGGAGTTGAGCGCCATCAGAATCGCGCTGCCGAGCCACATGGTGCCGATAACGCCGGCGGTGTAGGGGTACTTTATAAAAAGAATGACATCTTTAAGCATCGCTTGCTTTCTCCTTTATCGTTGCCTGCACACTGGCGGCTTTAACTTTATCGCGGTCGATATGTCCGAGTAACTGCTTGAACATCGCCGGGTCGCGTACGGCGACGCGTTCCAGCCAGCGGTTCACAATGTCGATAGCCTGTGACATACTGACCGAACGTTCGGTGGCATGGACGATGTCAGGGTGCTCGCGTTCAACCCGAGCCACCACGTCTTTGAGAATGTCGGGTAGTAGCTTGCCCCGCCGCTCCAAACTGTCCAGTAGTGACACGAACGTCTGGGCGGCGCGGATGACTTCGGATGATTCCAGCTGCACGACTAGGCCAAGGCGGTTGTCTTTATTGACAATCTCGCCGAACGAGCGCAGGATCTGGCCTTCGTCAATGATGTCGCGTAATTCTTTGGTACCGGTGGCGCCGTCGAACATGTTCTGCACCATGCGGCCAACCTTCTTGACTAGATCGTTGCTGTTGCTGGCAACGATTTTGACGCCCGGCAGCTGCTGGACGGCTTCGGGCAAGCTTGGCGTTGAGGCGGTGAGGGCGCTGAGTTTCTTGAGCGCGCGGTACAGGTCGTTCACAAAGAACCGGACGAACTGTTCAAAGATGCCGGATAAGTCGGCCTTGTTATCGTACATCCGACTCCATTCATTGATGATGCCAAAGAACGCCGGCTTATTATTCGGTGCCGGTGCAGCAATGCCGAAATCTATCAGGCCGACTTTGTTGCCGGGCAAGAAGCGGACGTTTCCCGGGTGCGGGTCGCCCTGCATGCGCGGCAGTTCAAAGGCGCTCATGATACATTCGACCCCTAGGTTTTTAAGTTGCGTGTCCAGATCTGAGCCGGTATGCTCGCGAATGTAGTCATCCGGGTTCACGCCGCTGGCTTTGAGTCTGAGCAGTTCCGCGCCGGAAATGCCTTCGATGTATTCCTGTACGATCAGGTGTGGTGTGCACAGTTCGAGGTACGTGCGCGGAATGACGAGATGTGGATTATCTTTATAGGCTTCTGAGAGCTCGCTCGCCAGCTGGGCCTCGGCGATATAATCCGTTTCGTTGAGCGTGGCGATGCGGAATTCCTTTATGGCGGTATCCATTTTGACCGTATAGTTTGTGTATTCTTTGGCGGCAAAACGCTTGCTGAACATGGTGAGCAGTCGCAGATCGTACTTCAATAGTTCACGGATCATCGGTCGGAGTACCTTGATGATCACACGCTGGCCGTTCGCAAGTTGGCCGAGGTACACCTGGCCAAAACTGCCGGCCGCGAACGGCTCGGGCTGCACGAGCACGATTTGCTGCAATCGCTCGGGCGGCAATTCGGCCCGCAATATGCGAACTACATCAATCGGCTCACGATCGACGTTTTCGAAAATCTTCAGCTTATTCGGACTCTGCCAGCGACGCATGACCGAAGATGAAAAGAGTACTCCCTGCAAGAATTTGATGTACACTCCGCCGAGAGTCACGAACTCATTGCAGACCAGATTGTACATTTCCTGCTCGCGCCCGCGCTTGCGCAGGTAGTACACTTTGGCGCCGAGCCTGGCTAGGCGCTTGGTGCGTTCGCGTTTCAGCGCCGAGATAGTTCTGGTTTGTTGTCTGGACGCGGTCATACCCTCTACTTTCTACTAAACCCGATCAAAAACAGGGCGAGTGTCGAGATAATAGCGGCGACGTATAATTGAAAAATTTGATCGGCTTGTTGCCTTGTGGCCGCCATAAGGATGACGGCGATCCAAATGAGTACGATGGTAGCAAAGATTGAGGCGTACTTCATGGTAGAGTCTATTATATACTATCAACTCAAACGCCTTCAGGCGTGGCTCCATAAAGTCTCGAGTCTGATTCCATAAACGCTGGTTATTTAGCAAACATTACGTTTTTAAATGCAAACGCAGTGTACACTATGAATGTGGATTTCGACTTGTTCAGTATCAATTTCCTTCTTGTCATTTGCGCCATTACGGTTGCGCTTACGACCTATTTGCTCGTCGGCTTTGCTCGGCATTGGTTTTATAAACGCCTTCCGTTTGTGCTTATCGGAACGGCCCTGCTGACGGCTTTATTACAATTTCTGGTCGGAAGTTTGACTCAGTCTGCCGTTGATTTACCAAACGACTTTTGGATGATGCTGCTGCCATTTTCGATTAGTTTTTGCTTGGCGGCTGCCGTAGTTGTGGAACCGTGGTTTTCAAAAACACCAAAGGCGCGTAAACGTAAAAAACGACCAGCAAAGCAAATGATAATCATTCGCTTCACGGTTGCCGGTGGTTTAGCGCTTTGCTCGATCATTTTTGTACTCGCGCTCGCCAATAATTATTACAAATTCTATCCGACGTTCTACAGTATTTTCGGGGATGATCAAAGTTTGCTGAACACGGGAGGGAATCAAGTCGATTTGCAATACGCGAAGACCTCGGGTCGTCATCAACAGTCTATCGAACGGTCGCTCACCCACTTGAGTAAACAGACTGCCGGTCGGGTATTCAGCGTGCAAATTCCGGGTAACGTGTCGGGCTTTCAGTCGCGAACCGCCTGGGTTTACGAGCCGGCAATTGCCCGGAGTAACGTGAAAATCAGTTTACCTGTACTGGTGTTGCTCGGCGGCGTACCAGGTAGTGTGACTGAGTGGCTGGTTGGTGGCGGGGTGCGTCAAACGCTTGATAATTTCGCCAAGAGCCACGATGGTATAACCCCGATGGTCTTCATGGTCGACGACACCGGATCCGTGGACAATGATACCGAGTGCGTGGATAGTCCGCGCGGTAACATCGAGACCTATCTGACGGACGATGTGCCGAACTACATTAGGACCCACTACAATGTCCTGGCGAGCCCCAACAATTGGGCGATCGGTGGCTTGAGTATGGGCGGCACCTGCGGGATTACGCTGGCGATAAGGCACCCGGGCATATATCACTATTTCTTGGACTTTGGCGGGGATATCGGTCCGTCCATCGGTTCGGAAAGTCAAACGATCGCGCTGCTGTTTGGAGGCTCGAAGTCCGCATGGGCAGCACATCAACCCAAACTATTACTGCAAGCCAAAAGTGCCCGTGGACTGTACGCGGGTATGGGTGGATTTTTCACGGTGGGGCACGGCGATGCTTTGGCGACAAGAGCAGCGGTCGAGCAGCTATATCGGCTCAGCGGACATGATGGTATGGATGTGGCGTATGAAACGCTCAACGGCGAGCACACTTTCTCGGTCTGGTCGCAGAGTTTTAAGGACTCATTGCCGTGGCTTTCGAACCGGTTGGGTGCGACTGAGTGCGATGTAAGCTGTTATTGACGCAGTTTGTCATTGTCCGCCGGTTGTCATCTGCGTTATAATTCATCCGTTCAGACTCACCGATGCAGATGCGTTTAAGCGAAAAGAGCAGACCGGCATAATTCCAAGTCAACGAAGTGTTTGGAATTGAGGGCTGAAGCGTAGCATAAAGCCGAAGCTATTGTCGTTTACGACAAAGGTACATGCGAAGCTTCGACACCGGGGTGTGGCGCAGTTGGCTAGCGCGCCTGGTTTGGGACCAGGAGGTCGGAGGTTCAAGTCCTCTCACCCCGACCACAAGAGAGCTCGATCTTAGGCGGTCGAGTTTTTTGTTGTCTGCGGCAAAATGTCTTTATGGTCGTCGGCTAGGGTAGTTTGTTAGGGAGTTAGAAACCGGCATGGTGTGATACTACTTGGCGACTTCGTACAACGCTACGACATACATGCTTTCGGACCAGCCAAGCGGAGTATTTTCGTTGGGTTTGTCGGTGTTGGAGTAGTAGAGCTCGGGGATTTTACCGCCGCGGGTGACGGTAGCGGTCGCTTTATCCAGGAATTCCCAGGCCTTCTCATGGTTGCCGAGCCGTTTGTAAGCAATAGCTAGCCAGGACAAGCCGAAGCACCATTCGGCTTCTTCGGAATAGCCGTCATCGTTCCGGTTGTAATAGCGGTCGAACTTATAACGCAGGACGCCGTGGTCTTTTACTAGGTGGTATTCAATGTTCGAGACAATGTCATTGGCAGTTTCGCGGTCCACGATATTGTATGGGTAAATGAGCGACAATAGCGCAAGGTCGGTGAATTTTGTCTCCGATTCACGCGGCAGCAGCTTATCGAGCGCTGCTTGCCCACGGTTAATCGCGTCCTGGTCAACATCCATGCCGCCGGCTTCTTTCCACTTTTTAAGGCCGGCCACAACGGCGCCAACCGAACTGGAATGGATTTCCTCGTTTTCTTCCCACATGCCGGAGTCTGGGTCATGCCAGTACTCGACGTTGCAGATGTAGTAAATGAGAGTCTGGACGGTTTTGCGGTCTTTCTTGCCGCGCAACATGCTTTTGCCCTGCTGTTCAAATTCCGCCAGTTTGAACAGGATCGCACCGATGGCATCATGTTGCTTGTTACCCCACGATTCCCAAAACTCTTCGAGTGTTTCGGGGTTGTAACGGGCATGAATATATTGCCAGGTCTCGAACGGCTTATTAGAGACCGCCCAGTCGATCTTGTCAATGTGCTTGTCGAAAATGTCGAGAAGCGTGTGGTAGGTTTTGTAGACAATGTCCCAGTCGCCGGCGTACTCGAACGCTAGTGCTTCGTAAACGTTGTCGCGCAGCCAGGCTTTGTCGTAACCGGTGCCGACATTGTGGGATGATGCCATGAATAGGCCGGAGTGTGTACGCAGTCCGCGCAATACACTGAGATGGTGTTCGACCGTGGCCTGCAATTGTTCATCGTCCATTAGTGACCTCCGTGATGGCTGTGGTCGTAGCTGTCGTGCACGTCGTGGTCATATAAAAAGCCGAGCATGTCATTCAAGATCAGTTCGGTGCCGTCGCCGTTATGGAATTCAGCCCGGACTTTGGCGGCTTCCGCTTCCAGACGGAAGAGCTCGGCTGCCCGCTCTACGTGCGCTTTGACGGTTTGATTGGCGATCTGGTCGGCTCTGGTCGTAAGTTCGCGGTAGGCAAGCTGCGCTGTAGCGATCGGGCCAGTGCATCGTTTGCATATATCATATTCGCCGAGCCGGAGCATGTGACCACCGTAATCGAATGTTTCGGCGTGATGAATGGTCGATAGAACCTGTCGAACAATGGCGTTCGCATCGGCCGCAGCTGCCGATACATCTGGATCGTCGGACTTGGCTCGAATCATTTTTGAAGGCCTTTGTATATTTACTATTTACAGCCATTATAGCACTAGCATTTCATGGAATGGAAGTTCGCGGAAGCGCTTTATTGTGTTATTACCTGCGTGTGCTTCCGGTTGTGCATCGGCCGCGTAGCGAGTGCGTATACGCTAAATAATACAGTGCTGTACATCAGGTCGCCAAGGATTGTCGGTTTAAGAAAAGGTAACGCTAAAGTATAGCATTGCGTTAGTCCGCTCAAGGTATGCATGTACAAGCCGCCAACCAGCCAAACGCCGAAATTTGATACCGCAAAGAAGACCAGCGAACCAGCCAAGGCGCCAAGCGGCACTCGCAGCCAACCATGATAGCGGCGGATAAACAACCCGATCAGGCCGACCAGTAAAAAGCCGAGCCAAGTGAATGGCATCGAAGTGTAAAAGCCGATCATCACATCAGAAATTGCCATAACCGCGACCGGCAGCCACCAGCCGAATCGCTTGCCGAGCGTTGCGCCACCGAATAAAGCGATCGCCCCGACTGGCGCGATATTGGCAGGGTGGGGCAACAGGCGCATAATTACGCCGAAGCCAATCAGTGTCGTGGCGATTAAAATTTGCCGATGTTTTATTGAAATTTCCACGTTATCGTCTCCCCGTTCTTTGTTTTGAAGGCACCCGCTCCAACAGCTGCCTGCTTGCCATTCACATAGTAGATCCAATATTTACCGCCGGCTCCACCCTGAACTCCGTCAATAGCTGCAACAAACGGGCCATAAGACGATTGTTTGACACTCACTTTATACGTGTGCTTTTTTAAAAGCGCCAGTACTGTTAGTCCGTTTTCCCCTTGATAGGTTAGTGAGTGAGTAGCATGGACGTGCTCGATGGCGCTTTGCTGGCTATACCGGTACCAGCCGACTGCCCCGATCAAACCCAGCCCAGCAACGATTATCAATACCATTACAAGAGCGGGAATTTTTCTTTCTTTCATAGTGTATCAATAATCCTACTACTGGCGTACCCGGTCAATCCCAAAACGCTATATGTTGTGTATTACACATGCCCTACATCGATTCGCCGGCTATTGGATGGTATGGTCATCTTCACCGAGCTGATAAAGTAGCGATTTTAGTTCTTCAGTTGGAATTGGATCAAGGTCGATGCCTTTTTCAATGGCAATCACGCAGCCCTGGATTATGCGCTTCAGTTTCAGGACATCTTTACGCCGAAACGGTCCCATCGTAAAGGGTTCGCCCGGCTTAGTGAATTTTGTCATAATTTGGAGGGAGCCGAAGAGCGGTCCGGCTGAGCCGTTTACGTTGAGAACATCTTCGATCCGCACGCTTATGACGGTCACCATGTTCAGCCCCGACCGTCTTTCAGCCGCCAATTTCGTGCGGTTCAGCGTCAAAGTGTTTGGGCGCAAGCTCAAGACGGTTGAGGCGCTCACCAGTACTTCGTTAGAGTCACGAATGGCCTGTTTGAGCGTTTGTTCGGAATCATCGTTTTGCAGCTGGGTGTTGTCTGGCATATCTTGTCCTTACAATGAAATTATACCTGCAAAATGGACAGCCCGAATAAGTAAATTGAACCAGGAAGGACGCGCTATTCGTTCGAATGTATGTGCACAAGCTCGGTCGTTACATTTCCGCCTAACTCTTCCAGCCGTTTCTCGAGCAACTCTGGTGCAGGAAAGTTGTTTTCTAGTGCGCGGCGATCCCGTACATATGGACGCACGATGTTGGTAGTATGCCCGCCGAATGCGTCGGCGATTGCCGCGACCGAACGGTCGCTCAGTTGGCCGGCAAGGTGCCAGGCTACCCGGCGGGCCAGTACAGCATGCCCGACCCGGCTCGGCGCCGTATGCATGATGCGATCATACGCCGAAGTTTCGGTGACATTGACCGCGTCACCGGCCCGCTCTCGGCCGACCAGCTCTTCGGGCCAGACAGCCCACTTGTCGCATACGACTCTGCTGATAGCGGTCAGGATAGGATCTTCACCTACGACAAACCGGTTGATACACCAGGGGTATGTACCCGGTTCGTGCTCTCCTGACTCTGATGCGCGCGACAAAAAAGACCTCCGACAAAACGACTTCAACCTTAGTATGCCACACTCCACTCGGAGAATATTCACCCGCTCCTAATTGGCAACAGGGGTTACATTGCGCTATAATCTTTTGTAGTGCGTACTTCAGCATGTATATGCGGAAGGGAAAAGAGCGGTCGGAGCGACGAATTTTCGGCGCCCCGCGCGATGAGAAAAAGCCTTAGTTTTATCTCATTGAAGCTTCGGGGTGTGGCGCAGTTGGCTAGCGCGCAGCGTTCGGGACGCTGAGGTCGGAGGTTCAAGTCCTCTCACCCCGACCACAAAATAGTAGTAGAATGAAATCATGTTTTCGGTATTAATCGGTTTAGCCGGTGTTGCTGTACTGGTATATTTGGGCGAGTTTTTACAGCATCGCTATAATTACCATCCCGAAATTACCCGCAAGTTTATCCACATCACCGTAGCGACATATGCGGCTTTTTGGCCGCTTTTTATGTCTTGGAGTGATATCGGCAGTCTGAGCATATTGCTGTTTTTCGGCGTGCTAATTTCCAAGCGCGTATCGTTCTTTCACTCCATCTATGATGTAAAGCGACTGACCTGGGGCGAGATCTTCTTCCCGATGAGTATCGGTTTTGCGGCGTTACTCCAGGCAAATACTTTTATTTATGTGGCGGCGATGTTGCACTTGGGATTGGCGGACGGTTTGGCGGCGGTCGTGGGTACGCTTATTGGCAAGAAACACCGGTATAAAGTGCTTGGTCACACCAAATCTCGCGCAGGAACCACAACGTTCTTTATCTGCTCGTTCCTTATCATTTTGTTTTGCGGTGTCCTGAACGGGCCGAAAGAAGGTTTTGTGACGCTGCTTTGGCTGCCGGAACTTGCAACTATCGTCGAGAACGTTGGTATTGCCGGCTCGGACAATCTGCTCGTGCCTATGCTGATTGTGCTGACGCTGTAGCCTGAGTGGCGGTTAGATGTTTGCGATGTTCCCGAGAGCCGTGTGCACGCAAGGCATTGAGGATGACGATAATGTCGACCAGTTCCTGAATAATGGCACCGGCGAGCGGCGGAAATTTGCCGGTCGCAAATACAAGCATTAGTACAATGCTCAATGCAATTCCACCGAGAATGCTTTGCTTGGCAATGGTATAAGTACGCTTGGCAATTTCGTAGGCGCGCGCGACGCGTGAGATGTCATCAAGCATGATGACCATATCGGCTGATTGAGTAGCCGCGGTTGAACCGCGCGTGCCAAGCGCGATGCCGACATCAGATGCCGTCAGCACGGGCGCGTCATTGACGCCGTCACCGACAAACACCGCCGGCCGGTCTGCGAGCTGCTCGATAACACGCAGCTTGTCGGCGGGAAGCGCACCGGCGTAAAACTCTTTAATGCCGAGTTGCTTTGCCACTGCTTGGGCGGCCTCCAAATGGTCGCCGGTAATCATCAGGATATGCTGCAGTCCAATTTTACGGAGTCGTTTTATCGTTGGCTTTGTTTCTGATCTCACGTTATCTTTGAAGCCGATTAAACCGGCCAACTCGCCGTTGATGGCGACATAAGCGGCGGTTTGTTCGGTGCCTTCGCTTAACTTTACCGGTAACTCCACCTCATGTGATTGTAAAAACTCGAGCCTGCCAACGAGAACCGATTTGCCGCTGACGGTAGATTCCAGCCCTTGGCCGGCCGTCTCCTTCACATTCTTTGCTTTCGGTATTTTTATAGCAGACTTTTTGGCTTTGTCGACGATGGCGGCCGCCAGTACGTGGTTTGAGCTTTGCTCAAGTGATGCCGCCATCGCCAGCACCGTTGCACGATCGAACGAGCCAAAAACTTTGACGGTATCTATAGAAAGATCCCCTTGAGTTAGTGTGCCGGTTTTGTCAAAAGCGATGGATTTGGCGCCTGCGAGTTGTTCCAGGGCGGCGCCGGATTTGATAATAATGCCGTTCTTGACGGCGCGCGACATACCGGAAATAATGGCGATGGGCGCGGCAAGTAAAAGCGGGCAGGGAGTTGCCACAACCAGGACTTCCAGAAATCGGATCGCGGAATGGCCGAAGTACCAGGCCGCCAGCGCGATGCAGAACGAGGCTAGCGTGAATGAAACGCTATAGCGGTCAGCCAGACGAACTACCGGAGCCTGGGATGCGGCGGCCGAGCGTACCAGTTTGATAATCTGCTCGTACTGGCTGTCGCGGGCTTCGCGGATACACTTAACAGTGATGGCTCCGTCGATATCAACCGAACCGCTTAGCAGCTCATCGTCCGCGCTTTTTGGCTGTGGCCGCGCTTCGCCGGTCAGACTTGACTCATCGAGGCTGGCGGTGCCTTCGATCACTACAGCGTCTACCGGTACGACGTCGCCGGGTTTCAGTACAACAAGATCGCCGACGCGGATCTCGCTGACTTTCACGGCTAGTTCCTTACCTTTACGGATGATATTTGCGCGCTGCGGCCGGGCATGGAGCAGGGCATCGAGCTCGGTCTTGGCTCTCCGTTCAGCAAAATTCTCAAGCGCTTCGCCTCCGGTAAACATCACTACTATGACTATGCCGGCCCAGTATTGCTTAAGAATAACCGACACCACAATAGCTGTTACGGCCAATATATCGATGCCGTAGCGTCCGGTGCGGAAGTCTTGCCACATTTCACCGATTATCGGAAAGACCGAAATGATTGATGCTGTTCCAAGCGTCCAATGCGCTGCAGTGTGTAATCCGGTAAACTCAAGTGCCAGACCGGCAATAACGGCCAGAATAGCAAAGCTGAATAATTTATATTGAATTAAAAATCGTGCGATTATCCGTAGCGCGCGCATAAAATATTCCTTTCGTTATGTTCCAGTATAGCAAAGGCCGGCGTAACTAATGTGCCCCGTTTAAACAATAACGTCGCTGCTCAGTAAGCGCGGCCGCATAAAGATAAGTCGCAGTAAAAATGTCAATACATGTATCGACACCATGCAGCCCAGGGCGGCAAGGATAGTGCTGATCCAGTCACCGGTATCCATCGGCGCAATAGCGCTCACGTGGGACATGCCAATGGTGTGCGGGATGAGTTTGTAAAAGGTAAATCTAAACAACAGCCACCAGCAAATGAGTGCGATCAACCTGATAGCACCGCGGATGAGCAAATTGTGCAGAATACTGCTGCGACTGGCGGGCGCTTGTTCGAGTTCGCGCAAAAGTCGGTCGGCCTCGCGCAGTTCACTGGCGATACCTTGTACGATGGAATATACGAGCAACCCGATCGATCCCCACATCAAAAAGAGCAGAATGTTATTGAGCACGGTATTCTGGGCAAAGTTATTGGTAACTGTTTGCACGGAGTGTCCGACGGAACTGGAATTGTACACGGAGTGTAACCCGATCAGGCTTTGCTGTACGGTAGTTCCGACGTGCGTTAATAACACGGTGAAACTTACTACGGCGACACCGACGATAACCGATACCAAGCCGCTTAACCATGATGGCCGCAAAAAAATGCCTAACAGTTTTGCATCTACCGCGGCGCCAGACTGCATTGACATGTTACTGATAATTGTAAGAGAACACGAACACAAAATAAAGCACCAATAGGTAAACCTGCTATTGTTTAAGGCAAAGTTTGAACCATCGGTTGGTTTTGGTATTATGGCCGATTCAGGAAGTAAATTGTAGGATTGCGAATGATATGATATAAGAAATATACGCTAATTTTTCCCTGATTTGAGGCGAACTAGCCATCCCGTGCATTCGTAATGCGAAAGTCAAGATTAGTCAAGGGAGGGCTAATAGATGACTGAGAGAATTACGGAACCTGCTGATGTGGTATGGCCTCCGAGAGAGGCGGCTGATTTATTGTTATTGTCGGTAGAAGGTTTGGCCGAGCGCTATCTCGAAATTCATCAGGCTAACGTCAGGGGTTCCAAAGCCGAATCCAAGGTGGTTGGTAACTATGTCCGTCTGGTTGCACGAGACCCGGAGGCCGGTGCAGTTTTATTGGGGAATCTCGCCACGCTCATGAACGATGAGGTGGTCATAGGCGAGGGCAATAAAGGTATACGTGATTTAAGCGGCAAAGCTTATGAAAGGATACTGAGCCACGGGCTTGATATATTCAGGCCTTCGGCCGACACAGAATCTATCCAGAGTCCGCCGGTGTCGGAGATGAGGGATCGGTATGTTCGTTATCGAAAAGCTTCTGAAGAAGACCGGCATGAAATGTTGCTTGCCGAAGCGCGGCGATTGCTGCGTGACCCGGACGAGCTCGACCATTTTTATGAAATGATCACATTGATTAGTGACGCCGCCGTGTTGTCGGCGAGCGGTGAGGTTGCGCAGACTGCCTATCACGATGGTGTGACAGCGGCTATCATCGAGGTTTTAGACCAAGAACAAGCTCCAATGCCGACCAGCCTCGGCATGGAGCACTGGGTGAGGCGTTGGGCGCTAGGTGCCGAATACTCAACCGCAGAGCAGGCCGGTATTCCGGCTACCGCCGCAGAAACGACCATTCGGAAACTTATTGCCGAGACCGAGACGCCATCAGAAATTACGGATTTACTATACGAGATCGCCGTCGCCGGCTTCAGTACTGGAGAAGAGGTCGTAATGGATCGTGCGGCACAACTTATCAGCTGGGAAACTGATCTAATGACTTGGGGCAGCCCGCAGGGGATGAACCTTGAGTTTGCCAAGCTTAGCGAATACGCGGACACGCGGCAAAAGGCTAGCGAGCTACAAGATGTGGTATTGACTTACTTGGGCGTAATTGACGGCAATCGACTGAAATCGTTTGCGGATAGGAAATACAACATTTGGCATCAAAAAGAATTTCTGGTGAGGGTCGGGCACCAGTTCGCCGCATATCCGAGTGTCGCCATAGAGGCCGGGTTTAATCCAGAGGTACGTCGGGGCATAACGGGCAAGGCTCAACTTTTAAAGGCTATGGCGGAGTATACAAGAAGGCAATTTGGGAAGTTTATGGCAGGCGGGCTGCCGGCTATCTATATGACACACAACACGGAAGTCGGCCCGCTCGGCGAATGGTTCCGGGATTTCTACGCTTCGCTTATCACGGATTATCGTTCATCGATGCCGCTGCTGGGGCGGCGGATATTGGCGCATCTCAACTTTCCCGACCGTCCAGTTACGGCGGTAACTAAAACTACCCCGGCCAATGCGTCCAAGTATGTCGCGGATTATCTTCGAAAAGCGGAAATTGAAGGAGTGATTACGGCGCGAACGTATTGGAACACCCTGGGATATTTGCGGCCCGAAGGATTAGACAGAGGCGAATGGACAGCTTTGATGAGCAAGAATACGGAACTGAGGGAGCGAATGCTCATGGACAAGCGGCATTCACTCAGCCCGATTGGAGACCGAGTCCTTGTTATGAACTTTGCTTTGAAGGAACTTGGGTTTGAATTTGTGGAATTCCATATGGACGACCACCAAAAGGATACGACCATTGTGACACTCAGGATCGGCAACGCCACATTCAGCTGCTATTTGGACAGAGATTACAATTTCAGGGAAATCGGCACTGGTCACAACCTCGGCCTTGGACGGGCCGCGCCTCTTTTGGAATGCACAGTGCTTAGTCACCTACATCAGATTCACTGTTGCATACCCAGTAATAAGGGTGGTGGGCGGCAAGATACCGAGGTCGTCCGAAAAATTATACATCGTCGGGCGCATCGCCATCGACTGCCCCCAAATCAGAAGCCGACCGAAAAGCAAATTCTCAAAGTCTTGACCGAGTATGGCATAGACTTAGTATTGCAAAACGCCAGGCGACGAGAACAGGGCAAGGAGCGGCTCATTACTTGGGTGTCAGAAGTAAACATTGATGAGTTGCGAGCGGTCACGCACGGACCGGTCATAAGCGAGGGCCATGAGGCCAGCGAGCAATTGCGCCAGGCTTTGAACGGTGAACAGCAAGACAGTGCTTAAGTCGGTCGAGGTAGCAAAAGCATTTATTTTATAGTTAACAAAAGGCATAATACGGAAGAATTGCCTAAAATAGACCAGCGCGGAAGTTTCAGGGAAAAATGCATGCAGACGACAGTTATGAAACCGGCTAAAAGATAGAGCGGGAACGCCCGGAATGAGGTAACATGCCATAGATCTCCGGGTAAATAATAAAAGATATAAGTACCGAACATCGCTAGATGACTAAGATTAACCAAAGCTTCCAATAGAATGGCTTCCCCGCAGAAAAAAGTTGCGAGAACATGGAGGGCTGTAATGCAACGGTGCGCTAAAGTTTCGTGCAACAGATAGAGGTGCAGCCCCATGGCACCCCATAAAAACAGGGAATATAGAGATGTATAGTTATTATGAATCGGGAAAACTTCATATATCCAAAGCGGCTCCCCGCACACCAGCTTATACACAGTGTCAAACACGAGCTCTCCGAATAGTCCTAACGCCGCCATAGTAAGCGTATAGAGGCCCAACTTACGAAAGGCTATGGAAATAAGTCTCTGGGCAATAAGGCAATTTGCGATATAAATTATTCCAATCCAACCGAAACTGAAAACCAGTGTCTTTATAAGCGGCATTGGCTTAAATATAACAAAAAACAGAAGCGGTGGTTCTAACTCCGGTTTAGAGCAAGTACTTACACTTCTGTTAGTTTTATGGGGCGAACGATGGGGCTCGAACCCACGACATTCGGGACCACAACCCGACGCTCTACCAACTGAGCTACGTCCGCCGCATCTCGGCCTAACACCCCGCCTCCATTCTACCTTGTTCGGTAAATACTTCGGCTCGGGCATAGGCTACCCCTTACAGCTCGGCAAACATCCTATTGTGTATTTCGGTTTGCCAGGTTGGCTTGAACACGCAATACTGTAGCATGTTTGGGCCATTTAATCCACCCCTGGTAGTATGTAAAATTCAAAAGATCCCTGGCATGCGACGACACCAATCAGTACTTGCCAAAACAGGGGTATTTTGCTAAAGTAACCTCGTTGCATTCGCAGCTCAAACCAAAATTCCAAACCTAGGAGTAATGTCGACTGTTTGGAATTTTAAGAGGAGAGGCGCAGGGCTACGTCGAAGCTTTTGTCGCTAATACGGTAAGGCTAGATGAGTTCGTACGCTTCGTCGAGGGCCCATAGCTCAGTTGGTTAGAGCATCTGCCTCTTAAGCAGAGTGTCCTGGGTTCGAGTCCCAGTGGGCCCTCCAATTTGGTTGTATATTACTACAATAACTTCTTAGACTTATTGAAAGCTGCAAAAGAGCCATAACTGGCTCTTTTTGCTATAATTCTTGTATGCTACGCAGCTCGCCTTTTCTACTTTTTGACGGCTACTGTGCCGAGGCTATGACGTTTTATCACGAATGTCTTGGCGGTGAGCTTACTATTACAAAGCTCAAAGATTCTCCTATGAAGAATACACTGCCAGCTGACAAATGGGAACGAGTCATTAACGCCCATCTGAAGAGTGGCGATATTGAAATATCGGCAACGGACTGGATGGCAGCACCACAATATATTCCTAAGTACGGAGATATATTCGCAATTTTTGTTCTTGGCGAGAGCTATGATGAACTCAAGAAAGTTTTTGATAAACTCAGCGAAGGCCACAAAGAAGACAGATTCATGAACCTTCACCAACTGCCGATCGGCACATACGGACAGTTCTTTGATAAATACGGCTACCACTGGATTTTTAAGGGCGATGCAAGGCCTGATACTAAAACACTAGAGTAGCAATCTGAGGTTTATTGAATCTTATTGCGGTTGCTACAGTTTCCACGATGGCCCTCCAATCCGCTTATGTTAAAACTCCTTGTGTAAAGAGTTTTTTTATTGCTATGCTTTACTCTTGGAAACGTTCAAAAATTTACCAGTTTTACTTTTCAACACCCAAAAACACTGGCATGATTGGTTGGATAAGCACCACGCTCAGCCGCAAGGTATATGGCTCAAATTGGCAAAAAAGTCATCGGACAAAATGTCGGTAACCTATGCCGAAGCCCTAGAGGAGGCGTTATGCTACGGATGGATAGATGGCCAGAAACAACCATACGATAACGAATATTGGTTGCAGAAATTTACCCCCAGAGGACCAAAAAGCATATGGTCAAAAATTAACGTTACCAAGATTGAGGCACTTATCAAATTCAGAAAAATTCAGCCATCAGGATTGGCTGCGGTAGAGGCGGCCAAACTGAGCGGTGCGTGGCAAACTGCCTATGACTCACCGAGTACAACTACAATACCCAAGGATTTCCAAGCGGCGTTAGATAAAAATCCGAAGGCTAAACAATTCTTTGAAACTTTAAATAAGGCAAATGTCTATGGATTCTGCTGGCGGGTACAAACGGCCAAAAGACCAGAGACTAGAAAAGCTCGAATAGAGAAGTTTATAGACATGCTAAGTAGGGGGGAGAAGCTTCATTAGCAACACTTATTTCAGTTGCAATTCTGTCACACACGGCCCTCCAATGATTGCAAAACATTCTGTAGATTACGATAAAACAGACAACCAAACTGTTTCTGCCTTGTCGTTCTCTTGAATTTCAGCGGCGAAAATATACACAATAGTCCTCCATTATTGCTGTACTGGCCTCGTCAGGGGCTTTTTGTTTGATCACATTGGTTCGGTCGACTTTTGACACGGAAGAATATAATTTAAATGTGGGGCTTAAGCGTTATAAATATTTCTTAGAGCTGGCCGTCGTGGGCATCGCTTATTTTGTCACGGTAAGATTTGGACTGACGCTCAATGCGGTGAGCGGTTTTCAACGCTCGTGTGGGCGCCGACTGGTATTGCGCTGGCAGTGTTAGTCTCGTTTTTGGCCGGCCATAACGTTGGCCGCTTTCTTGATTAACCTTGTGACCGGAGCCAGTCCTTTGGTAGCGCTTGGTATTGGCGCGGGTAATACACTCGAACCGTTAGCCGGAGCGTATCTGCTGAAACGCGTTATTCATTTTGACTCGAGAATGGAGCGTGTCAGAGATATCTTCGGGTTAGTTTTGTTGGCGGCTGTGTTTAGTACCATGATTAGCGCTAGCATAGGTGTTACAAGCCTCTGGTTGGGATCGACGATCCCAACCGCCGCGGTCGGCGGTACCTGGTCGGCCTGGTGGGTCGGCGACGTGCTGGGTGCGATTGTCGTTGCGCCGTTGATTATGGTATGGAGTCAGCACCTTAGATCCGCCTGGCGGCCCAAGCACTTGTTCGAGGCTTCTGTTTATTTATTAGCGCTCGCGGGCCTTTGCTTGGCAATCTTTCACGGCGAACCGGCACTTGGTATTAAGCCGTATATATTTATATACGCTACGTTTCCGATTTTGATATGGGTAGCGCTGCGCTTTGGTCAAGTCGGTAGCGTAACCGCTATATTCGTAGCTTCTGCCGCCATAGGGGGTACATTTACGGGAGTTCACTTAACGGGCGCTCTGTTAAGCCGAAGGCTCTTGCATCTGCAGATTTTTGTGGGCATAACCGCGGTGACGTTTATGACCTTGGCAGCCGCAGTTGCCGAGCGCGAACGTTCACAACGGGAACGGCAACGCTTGGTACTACGGGCTGAATCATTGGCTTCGCAGCGTGCTCGCTTAGTCGCGTTGAATCAGGCTAAGGATGAGTTTATCGCACTGGCTTCGCATCAACTGCGGACACCCGCCACGGCGGTCAAAGTATATATCGGAATGCTGCAGGAAAACTATGCGGGGAAATTATCAAGAGCTCAGAAAGATTTACTCGAAACGGCTTACGGGCATAACGAAAGGCAGCTCGCGTTGATAAACGCGCTGCTCGGCGTTGCCAAACTTGACGCCGGAGGTATAGTACTCAAGAAGGAAAAAGTGGACCTGGAACTACTCATCAATGAAATTGTCGATGCGCATACTGGAAATGTCGCTGCCAGAAGGCAAACGATCCACTTTGAACAAAGGGGTCGTGCCCTAGTCGCAAACGTAGATAAAGAAAAAATCCGTATGGCGCTTGAGAATATCATAGACAATGCCAGTAAGTATAGCCCGTCGGGCGAAGCGATAAACATTCGGTTGCGTAAGAGCAAGGACCAAATTGCTATAGCGGTACAGGATAGCGGTGTCGGCATACTTAAGAAAGACCTGCATAAGTTGTTTAAAAAGTTCTCAAGGGTCGATAATCCGCTTTCGACGGCAGTTGACGGAACGGGTCTCGGCCTCTACTTAGCCAGGAAGATAGTAGCAATGCACCAAGGTTCAATCAAAGTAACTTCCCGTCCCGCTAAGGGCACGACATTTACGGTGACACTTCCAAACCGTATACCTTGATGAACTAAATAGCGGCCAACTACGATCTTGGTTGACTAAAGCCATGGATCCGCAATCTATATTGTCTTCATTTGACTCCTGGGTATTTGTGTGCGGCGAGCGCTTTTAAAGGTCGGACTTCATTGTTAAGTATGCGATTATTTTTTCGATCAGCTAATCCCCAACTGGCCGCCTTCATGGATTGGCTAACGCCCGTCATGACTCGATTTTGCGGCTCGGTATGGTGGCGTCCTTTTGGGTTTTTGAAACTCAGTAATTAATATTACTGCTTATCAATGCAGATTATGCAAAATTAAGGTGTATAATGTACATTGTAGATTTTTTCTGGTGGGCGGTTTGGCGTAAGACTCTATGTTTGAGCTCATTGAGTTAGTTTTGCAAAAACGGCGATACATTATCGTCGGTGCTTTTGTGCTTATTGACCTGCTTCTAATGCCATTGCTGACACAAACGCTTCAATTGCAGCATGCCAATATCGCGGCCCGTCTCCATGCGAATGCCGGACAGCAACTCCAGAACACGTATGACAGTCCGAATATATTAACAAACGGATTAATGCAGTTGACCGATAATGCCGGCCACGATATAAATGCGGTAGAAGTTAAATTGCTCAGCATGGCCGTATCGGTGGCAACGGGTGTTACCGAATTTGAACACGATGCCGGACGAGCTGCCCATATGGCTATAGCCTTTCCAGCCTATAGCACAGGTAAGGGCGTGGCATTTGTGGCTCGCGCGATTGGCGGTGGTTTTGCGTTTGCAGGACGAGCCATCGGCCACGGCTTTGGTTCTGCGGGGCATGTTATCGGCCGTGACTTTGAGGCTACCGGACATGCCTTTGGTCGCGTCTTTGGGTTTTTCGGAGCAATCACCCATGTGAGTGCGGTGATCCGTCCGAAGGACAATACCCCCCCGCCGACCATCACCCAGCTTCGACTGCAGCAGGCGACACTGATTCAGCGCGGCACGGTTGACGTATCAGTGACGCGAGTACCGAGTGGCTCGGGCGGCGCTTGTGACGTCGGCGACGGCAACGGAGGCTATCCGTTGGCCTGGTGTGATTCGCCTATGGATTCCAGGGCGACCATCCCTTACAGTAGCGACCCGATTAACCGGGAATGTACTTCGTATGCCTTCTGGTATTTCACAAGTATCGAAGGTCATATTGGCTTTCGGGTTTCGGGTAATGCCAAATATTGGGCGACTACTTCGAACTATCCGACGCATTCGGTGCCCGCGGTAGGGTCGATTGCGGTTGAGACGGCGGGGGCCTACGGGCACGTCGCAATTGTGCAAGCCTTACCCGGACAAACGTATGCCGGGAGGCCCGTGCCGGCCGGTTATGTGCTGGTAAGCGAAATGAACTACGACTGGAACGGCCACTTCCGTTATTCTTACAGTCCACTCGCCAAGTTTTCAGCCTATATTTATCCCTAGCTTCTTGGCCATTCCTAAAAACTTTTGCTTGTATCATCCTCATGTAAACCCTACCGGTTTACAGTAAAAGAGGAGAGCCAGCTACATTTTGCTTTGGAGTACTGCGTAAGCGGTACGTCCACCATCATAGCGTCTGGTCTCCTCTGTTAGCGTCAGCAATCCATTCTAGGTTGCGTGTTGAGGACGCAGATTACCTACAAGCCCATTGTACGCTTTCAGAGTTGAGGCTGTTTGTATCTCCGCTTTCTTCTCTTTTCCTTTTCTCTTCTTTCATTAACAGATGAGATTCACACAGGAGGATTACGCCATGGTTGTAGTCGGATTCGACGTAGGCAAAGATAGTTTGTTCGGGGCACGGTTAGACCGCAGTGGGGTGGTCAAGGAGCACTGGGAAGTGGCAAACACACCGGCAGCATTGCTGCCGGTGCTCCGTTCCTTGCGTAGAAAGTACAAACACCTGTTGGTGGCGAGTGAGGCCACCGCCGAGTACCACCGGCCCAATTATGCCTGACGCTTAATATTCCGTTCAGCCTCATTAACCCCATTACTACCAAGCAGTTCACGAGAGCCACCGTCCGCAAAAAGAAGACTGACCGGACAGACGAGTTGCCATGCAGGGTCAAGGCACGCTCGTCACCAACGACACGTTTAATGACGTCAAGCCCATGCTCAGAACCAGCGTCAAGCTGGTACAGATGAGTCGTATGTTGACGCTCATGCAGTACCACGTGGCAGATGTATTAGCCAACGAGCCAGCCCTGCTGCAGCAACTGGCGACCTGCCAGGAAGCGCTGGAGGTGGCTGCCGCCACATTCCGCGCGACTGCCCGGCAACAGGTCAATCCGAGTCTCAGCAAGCTCCTCCAAACCGTACCGGGCATTGGTCCGCAAACAGCCGCACTGCTCATTGCCGAGCTAGGTGATGTGAACCGGTTCAAGAACGCCAATGCGGTCGTGGCGTACATGGGCTTCGATCCACGAGTGAAGCAAAGTGGCGCCAGTCTCAAACGAAACACCCACCTTACCAAACGTGGCTCACCGTACCTACGGCGGGCACTGTACTTAGCCGCTGCCGCAGCCCAGCGCCATGACCCGGACATGCGGGCCACGTACGACAAGAAACGAGCTGAAGGAAAGAGATACCGTGAGGCTACCATTGTCGTGGCACGGCGAATCGTTACCAGAGTCTATGCAGTCTGGAAAAGAGGGACGGCCTACCGGCCGTCCTCGCCTCCGGTTGCTTGACAGGTTATTCTAGGTCTATTATGGAATGCATGAAACCACGGATTGTGTACATTCACGGGAACAGTTCAACGCACTGGTCGTTTGGGTGGGCCCGATGGCTGAAAGCGGAACTCGAGAAGCTCGGTTATGAAACCGTCTTTGAGACGATGCCGGACTCGATCATTGCCCGCTCCGAATATTGGTTACCGTTTTTAAAAGACCACATTAAGGCTGGCGCGAACGATGTGCTGGTCGGCTGGTCGTCCGGAGCGGTTGCTGCCATGCGCTACGCCGAAGCGAATAAGCTGCGCGGCTCTGTGCTCATTTCGCCGTGCTATACGGATTTAGGAGACGAGCTGGAAAAGCAAAGCGGCTATTACGACGCACCCTGGCGGTGGGAAAAGATTAGGTCGAACCAAGACAAGATTGCGCTGTTTTGGGGAGACGGTGATCCGTATATTTCGCAAAGTGAATTTGCGTTTATTGCCGGGCAACTTCATGCGAACGAATATAAAATTCCCAGCGGTAAACACTTTATCGAGCGCCATGAATTTCCGGAGTTGCTGCAATATATTAAGCAGACATATGGCTGAGATTATTCGAATATGATTGCATGATGAGCGACAAACTTTACGGCGGTATCGAAGCCGGAGGCACAAAGTTCGTGTGCGCCGTCGGATCCTCTCCCGTGAATATTATTTCTCAAACACAAATACCGACTTTGTCGCCTGAAGAGACGCTCGCTAAAGTCATCGCTTTTTTCAAGGAACAGCCGTCGGTCCAGACAATCGGCATTGCTTCATTCGGCCCGATTGACTTGAACCGGCAGTCTAAAACTCATGGCTTTATCACGACTACTCCAAAGAACGGATGGCAGCAGGTAGATATCGTCGGGACTGTCAAAAAGGAATTTGATGTTCCAATTGGTTTCAATACTGACGTGAACGGCGCCGCACTGGGCGAGCTGTTATACGGTGCCGCCAAAGGGCTTGATAGCATGGAACAGGCGCGCCAGCAGATTGACGAGGCCGAAGCCGCGATCAAGGCGTTGCTTGAACGTCTTGGTTTTTAGGTAGTTACTATAAACATTAAACATTATCCCGATACGTGATTGCCGAGAACGGTTTGCTAGGAATCCTGCGAGAGGAGGAGGGCAGCATTGGGCGGTATGGTGAGTGTGCCTCCGCCGGTCTCAACCATGACGTCCGGGAGTTCAATACCTTTGAAATCAGGGCTGTACCCCCTCCACGTGCTGTTGAACCGAACGCGCCAGACTCCCAGCCGCGGAAAACTCAGCACGTATTTTTCAAGTAACTTGCCACTGAAGTTAATAAGCACCATGACGTCGTCCTTTGGCCCACCGTTCAGCTGGCGATGGTAAGCGATAACCTTGTTGGCCTCATCGACTTGCATGAGGTTGACGGCCTTTCCAAGCAATCCGGCGCTAACGCCGGACGCATTTTTGCGTAAGGCTATGAGGTGCCGGTGCGCTTCGATAATGCCCGCGTAGCGCGTAGCCAATTCCCAGTCCAGACCGCGCCAGTCATTGAAGCTGCCCCCCTCCATAAATTCCTGTCCTTGAAACAACATTGGAATACCGGGTGTCGTCAGCAATAAAGTAGCGGCGACGAGCGATTGCTTTCGGGCAAACAGACTATCGGCTTTGCCCGGAGAAATTAGCTCGTTCAGCCGTGCCGAACCGTTGGCCGCGCTGTCGTGCGAATCGGTATAAATGACGCGCTCGAACGGATTTCCGTTATATGTTCTGCCAATCTCGCCCGTGATTCCCGTAAGGTTTATGGAGTTTGGGTTACTGCTCTTGAGCGCTTCGCGCAATGCTGCCGGAAAGCCCAGCTCCCATTGTGTCGAGAAGCCGGCGCCGCCTTCATTTTGTGGCTTTACGATATATTCATTGCCGGCGATATCTTCGGCGATGGTGATGGCCGCCGGATTGATTTTTTTGGCAACATGGTTGATGCCTTGCAAAAGCCACCAACCTTCAGGCAGGTCAGTCGACGGATTATCGTTGTAGCCTTTGGCATTGCGGATAAAGATAGTCGAGTCGACGCGCAGTCCGTCGACCCGGCAATCGTGCATCCACATTTTGACGTTGTCCAAGATATACTGACGTACTTCTGCGCGGCCGAAGTCCGGGCGTGTATTGCCCCAGGGTGTTTCGGCGCGCCAGTCGTTATAAAAGTAAATACCGCCTTTGCCGTCTTGGTGCCACCCGTCAAACTGCCACAAATCGAGGCTGGTATCCGGTCCGAAGTGGTTGTATACCACATCCAGAATTACCCCGATGCCGCGTTGATGCGCCGCTTTCAC
Organism: Candidatus Saccharimonadia bacterium; assembly: GCA_963810525.1. Taxonomy (GTDB): domain Bacteria; phylum Patescibacteriota; class Saccharimonadia; order Saccharimonadales; family UBA4665; genus JAICLK01. The sequence goes on along the minus strand of CAWENB010000003.1, from coordinate 43,559 downwards.
GAACTGCAAAAACCCGTGCCGGCCGCCGTACAAACTTTCCACCGCGTAAATGTAATCGATGGCGTAGCCCCAACCGCGGTCCATGAGCATGCTGCTGATCGGCATCAACTCAATCATATTAATACCGAGACCGGCGAGATAGTCCAGCTTGGCGATAACGTCATCAAAGGTACCAGTAATGGCTGGATCCGGTCGGTTAAACGTGCCGACGTGTATTTCGTATATCACCTGTCGCTCGAATGGAATCGTTGTGAACGAATCGTCACCCCAATCAAATTGTGTGTCGACGATGACGGAATTACCCGCAGTCGTCGTAAAATGCTGCGCGCGCGGATCATTCCGGCGGAATGTGGTGTTGCCGTTTTTGATGACAAATTTATACTCTTGCCCCGGAACCGCGCCGCGTACGAAGATTGCCCAGTAACCGTCCAGCTCACTTTGCATTAGGGTTTCACACCAGTTATTAAATGGACCGGTAACGCTTACGGTTTCAGCGAACGGCGCCCAAACCCGAAATGAAACTCCGGAATTGTGCACGATTGCGCCAACGTCTTTTTTGTTTTTTACGCTCATGGCTTTCTTAAACGCTATTATGCTTACCTCTTAATAAAAGTGCAAGCCATACCCTGCGCCGTCTTCAATAAACATTTGACACAAGTCGATGAGCATCGTAATATTCAACTATATGGTTGAATATACATTGGATTTAAATCTGGTTTTTGGATCGCTGGCCGACCCTACCCGACGCGATATGTTGCAACGTCTGATTAAAGGCGAACAGTCGATTGGTGAGCTTGCCAAAGAGTACAATTTGACGTTTGCCGCCGTGTCAAAACATTTGAAAGTGCTGGAGAAGGCTAGGTTAATCATAAAGCAAAGGAGGGGAAAGCAGCAGATGGTACAAATTGCGCCGCAGGCTTTGTCGGACGCGGATGCGTATCTCAGTCAATACAAAGCGTTGTGGGAACGCCGCTTCGACGCCCTAGAGAGTATGCTTGCAGAGGAGAAACTTAAGTTTAAGAAAGGATAAATTATGACAGAAAACAGCAGAGACCTAACACTTACGCGCGTATTCGATGCGCCGCGCGAACTGGTTTTTAAAGCCTGGACTGACGAAAAACTGCTGGCCAAGTGGTGGGGACCGAAGGGGTTTACTAATCCGGTTTCCGAGCTCGAACCACGGCCAGGTGGATCAATTAATATCGTCATGGAAGATGCAGAAGGGCTAATTAAAAAAGGCAGCCGTTATCCGATGACGGGTACATACCAGGTAGTTGATGAGCCTAGCCGGCTGGTGTACACCTCCGAAGCGCTCATGAATGGGAAACCGATCATCGAGACTACGGTGACGGTCACGTTTGAGGCGCAGGGCGACAAAACCAAGATGACGTTGCATGTGCTCGTGACGCACGCAACTCCCGAGGCCGAAATGCCGCTGCGCGGTATGGAGATGGGCTGGAGCCAGTCGCTTGATAAATTGAGCGAACTGTTCGAGTGGTAGGGAGAGGATATGCAGACAGTTATTTCCAAAGATGGCACAAAAATTGCATACGATAAGTCCGGAAGCGGACCGGCGGTAATCCTTGTAGCCGGAGCGATGGGGACACGCTCATTCGGGTTCCCTGAGCTGGTGAGTTTGCTGGCCACTGATTTCTCGGTGTACAACTACGACCGGCGCGGCCGTGGCGACAGTACCGACACTAAGCCGTACGCGGTTGAACGCGAAGTTGAAGATATTGAAGCACTCATTGATGCGGCTGGCGGCTCGGCTAAACTTTACGGCATATCATCGGGTGCATGCCTGGTACTTGAGGCAGCAATCAGGTTAGGCAATAAGTCGAGTAGACTAGCGCTGTATGAAGCGCCGTACGATTCCGACCCGGCAGATAAACCGGTCTGGCAATCGTACTACTCAAAACTTTACGAGCTCATCGCCGCAGGGCGACGCGGCGACGCCGTGGAGCACTTCATGAAATTCCTTAGTGTACCCGACAGCATGATTGCCGACATGCGCAAGCGGCCGATGTGGCAGGGCATGGAATCCGTGGCGCCGACGCTCATCTACGACGCCGAGTGTATGGGCGGTGAAACCCGCGCGGTTCCAGTCGATCGGGCGGCGGATGTAACCGTACCGACGCTCGTAATGGACGGCGAAGAAACTGTAAAAATGTTTCCGTTCATGCGGGTAACGGCCGATCAGCTGGACAAAGCTTTGCCAAACGCCGAGCGACGCATGCTTACGGGCCAACGTCATGATGTCAGTGCGGAAGCACTTGCGCCGGTACTGATAGAATTTTTTGGCAAGGAAGGTCGATAGGACATGTCATTTCAAGCTTATCTCGACAATATCAAAACCAAGACCGGCAAGAGTCCGGAGGATTTCCTGGCTGCTGCCAAAGCAAAGGGCATGCTTGAGCCGGGCGTGAAAACTGGTCAGATTGTAGCTTGGCTCAAGGAAGATTATGGACTTGGCTACGGCCACGCGATGGCGATTGTCAACACCTTCAAGCATGTCACGGGTCCAAAAGTTACTAATGATCAGCGCATCACCAAATTATTTACCGGCCAGCGCACCGTCTGGCGTAAACCGTTCGACGACCTGCTCGACAAACTCAAGGGCTTTGGCCCGGACGTTCGACCGGCCGCAACCGATTCGTACATCAGCTTGCTGCGCGGCAACAGCAAGTTTGGCATAGTACAAATTAGCGAGAAACGCCTGGACATCGGCATTAAACTGAAAGACGCCGAAGCCACCAGCCGTATGGAGGCGGCCGGCAGCTGGAATGCCATGGTAACACACCGCGTACGGATTACCGACCCGGGACAGATTGACGGAAACGTGATTGACTGGCTCAAGCGGGCATACGATAAAGCCGCGTAGCTTTAGGTAAATCCAACAGAAGGGGGCTATCAAGGCAAAGAAAGATACAGTCAAAATCAATCCAAAGCTTAAAAAACTTGAGTTTTTTACCAAATATAGTAGGAAGTAAAAAAGCAGTTGGAGGTAACGTATGCGAACCATTACACCATTTCTATGGTTCGACGGCCAGGCCGAAGAGGCCGCCATATTCTATGTATCAATCTTTAAGGACTCGGAAATCACGCGCATGACACACTATGGCGACGCGGGCAAAGAGGTTCACGGGCGGGCACAGGGCAGCGTCATGACGGTTACATTTCGGTTAAACGGGCAGGAATTTATGGCACTCAACGGCGGCCCTGCATTCAAATTTAACGAGTCAGTTTCCTTCCTGATTCCGTGTGATACCCAGGAAGAGATAGATTACTACTGGGAAAAGCTATCGGCCGACCCGCTAGCCGAACAGTGCGGTTGGCTGAAGGACAAATACGGCTTGTCATGGCAGATTGCACCGAAGACAATGGGGGACTTTGTTGGTGACCCGGAGTCCGAAAAGTCGCAGCGCGCCATGGCCGTCATGATGCAGATGAAGAAAATCGACATTGCCAAGCTCGAAAAAGCCTACAACGATGCCTAAGTTATTGCATTTGCGGGTTTCATCCGATCGGCTGCATACAGGTCCGGCAATTTACGAATGAATGATTGATATGGAAGGCTCGCCTTGTGAAACATGCCCAGCTCGATGCGCCTTGTTTGACTTAGCCAATGAAATGGACGGAGCGGGTAACGAGGCGCGGGACCGGATGCGTGCAGCGTGCCGTGCCGCCGGTGTTGATCCATTACTAGAGACGGCCTTAGCCGGGCCGGCACCTGGCGGTGATTTACCGAATGCTTCCAATACGGACGTCAGTCGTTATGAGCCCGAATACGCCTGGCTGCGCGACATGAACCCAGGCGACGCGATCCGGGCGGTTTTTAGGTTGTGCCTCGATCTCAGTGATGCATTGCTGTATGGGCAGCTGGCCGAGATCGATGCCGGACTGCTGCGCGAGTTAGCCGACATACTGCCGAACGCATGTCCACCCGCAGGCCCGGGCAAAGGTTTGCGCGTACCGCTTTTCGGACTCGTGCGACTGCCCGGCATGCAAAAAATCAAGTGCGCCTCACCTGCGTACGCGATCTCAGCTTATGAATTCAGGAAGAAGAAGCGGCGACACGCCACGCAGAGTAATTCGGGTATTGAACAAGAGCCTTGAGCAAGGGCTAACTTTGGCGAGCCGCCTGCATGAGCGTGTCAATTTTCCGCAGCGTGTTGATGTTGCGGGTTGTGGTGAAGTCGCGGAATTTGGTGCTCCCGGTTTGCTTGCCACGCTGGCTTTTTAAGGTTTGGCCTTTTCGTACTTTCCAGTAGGCCACGCCGGAACCAACCTCCACGGCTTCATCTTCATCGCTGGCGGAATCAGCTACGAATTCCGATTGCCTGTCGCCTTCAAAAAAAATGACGTACTGGTGATAATCGGCCGGGAATTGGCGAACGGATTGGCGTCGATAATGCGCTCTAGTGCTTCGCTATCTATAACCCAGACTTTTGCCGGAAATCCGAATGTTTTACTCAGCGCGTCTTCGGCGCGCTTTTTCAAAACCTCAGGTTTACTATCTGCGCTAAACACGACATTGCCGCTTTGAAGAACGGTTTTGACATCAGTTAAACCCGTCGCCTCAAAACAGGCCTTGAGCTCGTCCTTCTTGATAATTCGCCCGCCGACATTAATACCGCGGAGCAGCGCTACATACGTCATACTATAAGTATAAATGGAAGAAGGCTTATGGGTAAAAATGTTGTACCGGATATCGTATCAAATGAGGGGGTTTTCGAGGGCCCGGGCGGTGCCGAAGGCTAGAAATACGGCGTCCGGAATCTGAAATACGCCTGCGAAGAAAATGTGAAACATAAGTATGATGAACTGTTGGCGGCGACGCGCCGGACAAAAGGCAGGCGCTACCCAAATAGTTGCTCTCAACATGATGCCGAGTAAAAGCATAGGCCGTCTCCAAGGTTTTAAATTTACCGATGTCTCATTAGCCCGGTAATTGTATCTACGCGTTGTGTCATGCCGGGCTGGCAATTATTGTTGCCGATGATGTGTGGCTGTACGGCACGAGCAAAACGAGCGGACCGTTTGACGAAAGCGTGGTGACTGAGCTCAAAGCGCAGGGGACGCAAGTCGTAAGCGCGAGCGCTCGCCGGAAATCATGGAGTAATTTGATTTGGCGTATGGCCTTACAAAAAATACCCGGCACTTCAATGCGACTACAGGCGCAGGTAATGCATATTGACCGGTTCGAGAAGGGTGGGGGATACAAACGGGTATACTATCAAAATTCCAAGGCGGGGCCGATGATAGATTTAGTCGCGAGCTGATCCGGACGGACGTTAGTGGCCGTAAGTAGCGATGAATTTTTCGACGAGATCGCGGGCGGTGCGGTCCTCGATCTGCTTGGGCGGATGCTTCTGGAAATAGGCAGCCGGTTCTATAATCGGACCAGATAGCTTATTGTCGAGCGCGAGTTTTAGACAGCGGATAGAATCGATGGTAACGCCGGCGGAATTCGGCGAATCCTCGACGCTTAAGCGCAATTCGAGGTTCATCGGCACGTCGCCGAAGTGCTTGCTCTCTATGCGCATAAAGCAGATTTTGTTGTCCTTCTGCCACGGCACGTAATCGGACGGGCCGACGTGGATATCGTCATCGTCGATGTGCTGACCGCGGGCCTCAATCTGCGAACGTACTGCTTCGGTCTTGGAGATCTTTTTATGGGTGAGGCGTTCGCGTTCGAGCATATTAAGGAAGTCGGTGTTGCCGCCGGTGTTGAGTTGGTAGGTATGTTCGATTTTCATACCGCGGTCCAAGAATAAATTGACGAGTGTGCGATGTGTGATGGTGGCGCCGACCTGGGCTTTGATGTCGTCGCCGATAACCGGCAAGCCGGCATCCTGGAATTTTTCGGCCCACGCCGGGTTGGAGGCGATGAATACCGGGATGCAATTTACAAAGCCGCAGCCAGCATCTATCGCGGCCTGGGCGTAAAACTCGGTGGCTTCCTGAGAGCCGACGGGCAGGTAGTTAACGACAGCCTCGGCGCCGCTATCTTGTAAGACTTTCACGACTTCGACCGGCTGCTCTTCGTCGTCGACTGGTACAAGCGGGGCGGTGAATTTATTAACACCGTCCAGCCGTGGTCCGCGTGAGACTGTGACGCCAAGTTTCGGCACTTTAGCGAACACCGTCGTATTGTTCGGATCGGCGTAAATGGCCTCGGCAACATCGCGGCCGACTTTGTTATTGTTCACATCAAACGCCGCCACGACTTCAATATCACGAATGTGGTAGCCGCCGAAACGCACGTGCATGACCCCCGCCACGAAGGCATCATCTTGTGCGTCACGGTAGTAATGAATCCCCTGTACGAGCGATGATGCGCAATTGCCAACACCGACAATAGCCACTTTGATTTTTCGATCAGACATAGTAAGCAAAACCTCTTTAGTTATTGCTCCTATGCTACGCGGATCCTAAGTATAAAACAAATATATAAAAAACATACTATAATAAGTAGAATCTATGGAAGAACGTTTGCGCAAATTCGCATCACTAGTCGAGAACGGCAGTTTTACCAGTGCTTCAAACGAGCTGCATATCTCGCAGCCAGCGCTATCGAGTGCGATTAAAAAGCTGGAACGGGAGCTTCACGCCGAGTTGCTGGTTCGTGGCAGCCGCTCGTTGCTGCTTACTGATGCCGGCCGGCTCGCCTATGAATCTGCGAAGGATCTCGGTGTCATATCGGGTAATCTCGTCACGGCGATTCAGGAATTGACGCAGCAGCAGCCTGAGGTAGCCATCGGCATGATAGACAGTGTCGCTGCCGTACTGTTTTCGTCGGCAGAAAATTTAGGTGCTATCGAGAAGCAGACAAAAGTCTCCATAGTCGTTAATAACTCCAGATATTTGCCGGCAGCCGTGGAACGCAATGAACTCGACATGGCCTTTATTACTAACGTGCCGCCCCGTCATATGAAACAATTGGACGTAAAACCTGTCGCAACCGAGCCGTTTGTGTTAGTGTGCCATGCTGCCGACTTCGAAAACGTACTTCAGACCATGCGTCACGGCCGACTGCCTCGATTCATTAGTTATGATGATGCTTCGGCCACGCGCCATCTTATCGACCAGGCGCTTACTCGCTATGGGCTGACGCCAGAAACGAACTTCTCATCCACAAGTCCGGAGGTAATGTTGCGGCTCGTGTTGCTGCAAAAAGGTATGGCTGCAATGCCATTTTTGATCGCCAAAGATTTTATTGCCAGCGGCGAACTCACACTCGTTGGCAATCCGAAGCCGGTTATCATCGAGCGTCCGATAAGTGTCGTAAAGCGTCGCGGTAAGCTGCTTATTGGATCGCTTGAAAATATATCGCAGCAAGTCAGTCGCGCGTTCGACAATTATCGCGTCGCAGTAAGCAAGCTGCGAACGTAAAGATGTCGCACTGTTAGATCCAACGTAACTTTTTCGTTATACTTTTTAAGCAATATGGCAAAAGTCAGTCACGATAGCGAAACACCGGCCGCCGGCCGGCAGGTGATTGTAGCCTGTGCGTTTATTCACCACAACTTCGACGGCGTTGAAAAGGTTTTTCTGGCCCGCCGCGCCCCCACCAAAAAGTTTTATCCGGGCGTGTATGAAATTCCCGGCGGGCACATAGATTTCGGCGAAGACATCGTCGATGGGCTAAAGCGGGAAGTACGAGAAGAAATGGGTAAAGATATCGATGTGGGTGATCCGTTCAGTGTATTTACCTATATGAATGAGGTAAAGGGTGCCCACGCCATTGAAGTCGCGTTTTTCGCTCGGTTCATCGGGCGGCTCGATGACATAAAACTTAATGTCGAAGACCATTCGGTTTGGGGCTGGTTCGCGGAAGACGAGAGAGATGCATACCTGGTAAACCGCAAACCCGGTGATCCGGAACCTGGCGTCGTCCGCCGCGGTTTCGCGATATTAAAGGGTGAGAAGTTACACGTCTAGTGCTACTCAGGTGCCGACGGGCATGCTGGCTATCGGCCAAAGCGGCATCGAAAGTATATTCGAGCTGTCAGTACCACTACCTTAAGCACAATCCTCTCAACTTATTTTGCAAAGATATTTCTGAAGTATCAGACAGGCGCCCCGCATTACCTACAATGCCGGCGGTAATCCAGTAATAGCATCATATGTTTCGCTCGGTATATTCGAACCCAGTCCGCCCAGCCAGACTTCTGGATCAAAGTTAACCGACTCAGCTGCCGTATTGCCATAAAGTGATCCGGAGGCTCGCAGCAACCGAATCTGGTGCGCGATGAGCGAGCCGTTGACTTTCAATTGGGTATTGCAGGTATTGTAAAGATTCCGGTCCAGTGCGGCGCCTGTGAAACTATAGCCGTTGCTTGAGGCGCAGGTATAGATAATACCATTGTTGCCGCTCGAATCCGGTTCGGCAGCGAAAATACCATCGATCTCCGTCACGCCCGGATCGATGTAAATATTTCCGGTGGCAATGATGTCGTACGCCGGAATGTCGGCCGTACCACTCGGATAGTTGCCACTGAACTCTATGTTGCTCGCGATGTAGACGTTTCCGTCGACGTAAATGGTATTGTGCGAACCATTCGGTACCATCCCCGGTAAATTGATGATGACATTGCCACTGGAGATGTATTGCGTATGCGTGCCGCTTGCCGGCAATGTATTGATGGTCGTATTGCCGGTCGCAGTCGGTGAGGACGGTGGGTTGTAGTAATCCGGAATGCACGGTTCACTGCCGAAACCGCCACCATATGTATCGCTGCCGGTTCCGGGCGCATTAACATTGACCGTATTGGCGAGACTCAGTCCGTTCGGACGCAGCCCGACCGTCGACTGGGCAGTGGCAAAGTCCTGCAGATAATTAAGCGCATACGCGGCATATTGTGTGCCGGCCCCGTCATAGCTAGCGTTTTCCTGGTTCCAGCTCACTACACCAGCTTTCGGATCCTCGGTCGTACAGGTTCCCCCGACCGTCATGCCGGCACCGGTCTCGACATCACCGCCTGTTACGGAGAGATAGGGCATATTAGTTACTTCTAGTGGTGTACTGCAAGCAGGAGAGATGAGTGGATTATTCGACGAATCATACACGTTATAGGTGACTGTATAGGTTCCCGTACCGAGATTAAAACTTGGCGTGGTTACCGTTAAATCGTTTCCCGCGACTGTTGGAGTAAGGTAGCCGGAGTTGTAGCTGCTGGGGCCGGATACGGTAATCTTTAGTTTGTCGCCACTACTCTTGGCCGTTCCTGCATCGCCTGAAGGACTTATTGTAACGTTTGCCTTGATGGTCATGGGACTATAGGGGTCAGGTTTTGGCGGATCTACCACGACCCCATTGCACGAGGCGGTGCTTGGGGTTACCGGCGCAAGCTGGAAGAAGCCTACCGAGTTGCCGCACCGTCGATTAATAATGTAGTCACCCGAGGGGTTATGAAAGACTATTGAGTGCCTGTTCACCTCGGAGCCTTGGAGGAACATACCGACGTCGTGGTCAAAGTTGCGAGCGCCACTGTTCGGGTGATTATTGGGAAAAGTCTCCAATTCATTCCAGTCGATACTCCCAGCTGCGGAAGCCTGCTGAACTTCTTGCGACCATGTATTGAATTCGGCACGGGCGTCATTAACGCCGGTTTGTACGCTGTTGCCAAAGACGGTGCCGACATTGTATGTCGTATACTTGCCTCCAATCATTGTAAGGATAATAAACGCTGCACCCAATACTTTGCTGCGATACGAGGCACATGAATCATTTGAAGTGAATGCGGCTGAAGGCTGCGGGAAAGTACAGTGAAGAGGATTGGACGGATTTAGGTAGCTATTCATAAAGTTAATGAAATTGTTCAGTACATTCGGCACGCCGTTATCAATATTAGAGGGAATAACCCACTGGTTTGTTCCGTCTGAGCCTAGAGAGTCTACATAGTTAAAGGTTGGGCCGACGTCTGACCAAACTCCGACAGCTCCGTTGTGATTTTCCCACGCCTCACCGCTGAAGTAAGTTTGATTTATACAGCGTCCGTCGAGGTTTTCGTATTGAGGGCTGCAGTCAAACGGAAGGGTTACAGCACTGGCTGAATTAGGGGGTATGATGCATAAACTTGCTGCCGCTAACATAACCGCTAACGCCGCATACAGTAGTCGCTTTTGCTTCACGGGGTCCCTCCAAGATACTTGATAGCATCTTGATAATCAGATATTGAATTAGCCACCCCGGGTTGAACCGGGGTAAGCTTGATGGCCTCGCGGTAATATTCTATGGCTAATTGATTTTGGCCGGCCGCCTGTGCGGCCGTCGCTATGGATGCGGCATCTACAAGCTGAACTTTGCCGGCGGCAGCTTCGGCTTGTCTATAATATGCGATGGCCTGTACGTAGTGGCGGTTGTCGTAGACTAGATTTCCTAAAATCATAAGTGGTTGATATCGATATTTTTTCGGCGGATCAGTCTTAAGATAATTTTGCAGTACTTTCGCTTCCTCGCCGTAGTTGCTTTCGCGATCCAGCTGTGCCGCATAATTGAGAACCTCAGTCTGCCGGGTGGAGGGGTTTACCCCCGTATTATTATTCCCGGTTCCGTGATAGAGTTTCGACAATATGCCAAAAACTCCTGCAGTCAGGACGCCCAGGACAACAAGCAGCACTATAATAGTTCGGTACTTCCGGAATAAAGAGCGTGGTGTTTCAGCTATCATAGCTTTGATCGCGTCTTCTCGCCTGTATTATTTTTTCGTGATGCCATAAAGTTACTACTTTGTCCGGTTTTTTGGTACTTTGTTTCTAAAACAAAACATACCGCCTCAATGCTTACGTTTACTGATAGCATAGCTTGATTTCGAACGGCATTCAAGCGATATGCACACTGCGTTTGCTGTCAATTTGTAGTGCGGGCGCGCTTCAACTATTTTTCGTTTATGAGTGGCCGGATGCCGCTATATAGATAGAGCGATCCGGTAATAAGCAGAATCGGTTCTGGGTGTTGCAACAGGTTGCGGTAGGCCTTGGCCAGATCGGGCTCAATTGAGCAGGTTTTACCTTGCCGGGCAAGGTAGGCGGCGATTTCCTGCGGCGGGATGAAACTTTTTGGCATGTCGTCAGGTTCTTGGTTGAACGCTGTTATGTCGAGCGTGTAGTCGGATAGCAAGTTCAACGCCCGTTGCCAACGATTGTCACGCGCGCTCACGAACGCGACAAGCGCGGCAACCGGTTGGTTACCAAAGCGGGCGCGCATACTCTCAAGCAGCGTCTTCATCTTTTGCTCGTTGTGCGCGCCGTCAACGACCAACGTTTTACCATTCACTTGGAAGACGTCCATGCGGCTCGGGATGTGCGTCTCTGCGGCTGCTTTGATCTGGGCAGCTTGCAGCGGCGCGATACCATCACGTTGCAGTACGTAATTTACCGTCTGTTCTGCCAGGAAAAAGTTGCGCTGCTGAAAAAGCGGCAACCGCAGCTCGGTGATTGCCGGCTCGTCGGCTTGAGTGACTTCATAGAGCGTGGCTGTCTGGCGTTTGCTGGCTTCGCGCACGACTTGCATGACCTCGTCGGCTTGCTTGTATATAAATACGTGATTGTGTGGCTGGATAATACCGGCTTTCTGGGTGGCGATTTTGGCGAGTGAGTCGCCGAGAACATTGGTGTGGTCGAACCCGATATCAGTAATAATGCAGACCTTGTCCGGCCGAGCGATGACGTTCGTACCGTCAAGCAATCCGCCGAGGCCAACTTCGATAACCGCATAATCCAACTTATTCCTCGCGAATAGCCAAAAGGCGAACGCCACCATGGTTTCGAAATAGGAAGGCTTGACGCCGCTGCTCAGTACCAGGTCCATAAACTCACCTAATGCTTCGCAGAAATCGGCTTCCGGCAACATAGTGCGATTGATTTGCGCCCGCTCGCTCAGCGAAACGACGTGTGGTGATACGCTTAATCCCACATTTGCACCGGATGCCTGCAATAGAGCGGCAGTGTAATAGGCCGTGGAGCTTTTACCGGAGGTGCCGGCAATGTGCACAATCTTTAATTTTTCCTGCGGATTGTCGAGATACTTTACGAGTGAGCGCATGCGGTCGAGTGTGTAGGTGTTCGATCCGGGCACTTCATAAAATTGGCGCAGCGCCAAACGCGCCTCCTCGAAATTCCGTATTACCATGCACCACTTATCTTACCGTATTTCATCCCGAATAAAACCTTTTAGTATGTATCTACTCACAACCCTGAGCGACGCTGCCTGAGCATCGGCAGCATGACATCAAAGAATGACGTTTCCGGATGACGCTGCATCTCAGTCGCAATCACTGAGGTATTGACGGCATGGGTCTCGGCTCCCTTGGGGCTACGGTTACCGCCAAAGATCTTACGCATAATAACATGCGGCCGGATAGCTCGTTCGGCCGTGTTGTTTTCCGGCAATATGCCGTCGTACTGCAAGCACGCCAGGAGTTGTACGCCGTGCTTGGCGATCCAGTTCTGAACTCGTTCGGCTGTCGGTTCGGGATACGCTTGGCTGGCTCGTTTCTCCAGTTCGGCCGCGAACCACGGCGGATCGCGCTCAGAGACGGGCTTGGTAAGCTCGGACCCCAGACGTTCGTACAGCCCGACAAGGTGTTGGTATAACGTCGGACTGGCGTCTTTGGCCCGACGCAAGAGATGTACCCAGCACTGCTGGTTGTCACCGGGCAGGCTGCCGTAGGCGGCATAGCCGTCGGAGATAATGACCCGATCCTGCTTGGCCACGCCGCTGCCCCTCGTGTTCTCCAGGCTGTAACGGACACCCTGTTCGGTCACGAATGCCCACAGGTACCAGTTCTCGCCGTCCATCCGCCAACCGGTTTCGTCCGCATAGACGGCACGGGCGGTTTTAATGAGCTCACAAATAGCCTCGTAGTCTTTTCCGAACAGATCTTTGGCCTTGTCCAGCTGCGCAATGACCTCACCTTCGGAGATTGCAAAGTTGTGCAGATCGAACAGGCTCTCGCGGATCTTGTTTACCGGCAGTCGTAAGCGGTAGCGGGCGTACAGTACGTAGGCCAGTACGTTGGTGCCGATCCGCTCGGTGTACGGTATCTGCAACGATTTCACGAACGTTTCACAGGAGGGGCACCAGTGCCGGGTGACCGTGTAGTGTTTCACGAGGAGGCGGGGCGCCAGGTCGATGTCTTCTTCGTACTTTTCGACTTGGTCGACTGGCTCGCCGACCAGACCGTTACACATGGGGCAACGTTTCAGGCTGAAGATAATGCGCTCCGTGACCGTAGCCGGGTCGGGTGCCGGCCGGTGAAAAGCAGGTGCTCCCGGCTGTTTCCCTTTCGGTTTGGCTACTTTAGCCGCCAAGGCTTTATCCTTGCCGGCTTTATACAGATAGCTGGCCAGTGTTTTGCGCTCCAGTTCTTTGTTGGCGACTTGCTGTTCGAGCTCGGTGATACGGGCATCACGTTCACCGAGGAGCTGCTTCAGGTACTTGTTGTCAGCGCGCAGCCGTGCCTTGGTGTGCTGGTCACGGTCATGCAACCGCTCCATATTGCGGAGCCGGGTGAGACGGCGTTGTACCTCCTGGTCAAGCAGTTGCTTCATGGTACCAAAGATAGCAGGGCTCGTCGTGGCGCGCTAGGAAGTAATTCATTGACGAGGTGAGTTACTCGGGGTTGTGAATAGATACTTTAGTATCCTAGGCGCAATTTGTAGACATGTTACGGCGACTTGGCGATGACACTCTTCACGGCTGCATAGGCTGGTTTTTGCGCGCCATTAAAATTGAGCAGGCCGAACCAATCTTCGTCGTTCGAGGCATCGGTGCCTGAATCTTGCCAGGTGTATATATAAATCGATGCAATCCAGCCGGTGGATTTGGCGTCGGTTATAGCTTGTGTAAATTCGGTCGCCTCCTGCGTATTCCCGACACCATCCGGTCCGTTGGAAGGCGCACCGATTTCGGTAATCCAGATCTTTTTGTCGTTGTCACCATTGGTCGTCATTACCGATCGGATGGAAGGGGTAGCCTGGGCCATCTGCGACCAGCCCGACCAACTTTCGTATGTGTCCGGCAGTGCCGGATAACTGTACGGGTGGTAACCGACACCGTCGAAGTAATCCTTGGCACCGTCCTTATACATGTCCTGAAGGAACGTCACGGCGTTGATGTCGGTTGCATCGGTATTAGACGGTGCGAGGCCGGCAGATATGACAGTGGCACCAGGCTCGATCGCTTTTATGCCTTTATAGGCGGAAATCAAATCGGCTGTATATGCCGTTGGGTTCGCTGCAGGATGCCAGGATCCAACAATGTTCGGTTCGTTCCAGATCTCGTACACTTTCACCATTGAACCATATCTGCCGGCTAAAGTTGCAGCCCATGATCCGAATTCAGATGCGGATACCGGTTGAGTGGCGCCGTCGGTCGCTCCGCCAAGCGAATTCCATGACGCCGCGCCGTTTACGATAACGATAGGTGCGAGGCCTGCATTATAGATATTATGTATGACTGTGTCTTCTTCCGACCAGTCGTAACTGTTTGGTCCATTGTATTGCACCCATTGCTGATTGATATCGAGCCGCACGGAAGTAATGCCTATAGAGGCCATTTGCTTGAGCTGGGCCTGTTGAGTGCTACTCGGCAGGGTAATCAGTTGGGGATCAGCTATGCCCATGATTGGGCTTGTGTTTTGGCTGCCAAATTTTACTTCCTTACCGCCTGATGCTTTGCTGTCGTAAACGACGCTGGCATTTCCTGACAACGTACCTTTTTCAGCTTCGGTAGTCGATGCGAGCGGCGTTGCGTGGGTACCTCGAAGCAGGAAAAAACCGAGTGTACTAAACGCTGCAAAAATCATGCACGCGCGAATTAACGAAACTAGTCTACTCGACAACGCCATGCTTATTGCTCTCATGCTTCATTTAATTATACTGAGTAAAATGTTAATGTTTAACGTTACTGAACAATGTAAACATACACGTATATCAGGTTTGGCACCAGAGGTGGTATACTAGCACGGCCAGGCCAGGCATTTAACCGTTTTCAATTATCGATTTACTATCGACAAAAAACAGGTGAGAGAATCACCAAAAAACCTTACGATTGGGCGTTTACTGCAAGACGATAGTTGCAAAATGTAATTGCTTTTGGCCACAGCCAAATACGCGCCCGTAGCTCAGCGGATCAGAGCACCTGTCTTCGGAACAGGGGGTCGGCGGTTCGAATCCGTCCGGGCGTACCATGCGAAAATTACAGATACGAAGGCATTGCAGAAAATATGCCTTTTTATTTTTCATCGAATTTATAATCTGTTGCATGGGTTCGAATCCTTTATGGCTGGTATTATTGTTCATATGGAAAAACTTACTGAATTTAAGGGAAAACGTGTTTCATTTATTGAGACGATGCATGTTAAGGAGGGCGTAGATTGTGACGTCTATTCGTTTGTTGATGATAGTTCAAAAGATTTAGGAGTGATCACAGTCAGGAGTGGCCAAATGACGCCTCTGCAGCGAGTAGTACTTGGCACTAGGACAATTGAGGGATACGTTTCAGGACGCGGTACGCTGACAGTGGGAACTGAAAAGGGCGAAACAAAAGTCTACCTCTTTGACGAGAAAAATGCAGAGTGTGAGATCAATGTTGAGATAGGACAAATAATGCAATGGGCGGCTGCTCAAGATAGTAACTTGGTATTTTATGAGATTTGCGAGCCACCCTACCAAGACGGTCGCTTTGAAAATCTGGACTAATTTGCATTGCCACTATTAGAAGTTAAGGGTTCGAAGCCTATTTCCTGGAGCTTTCGAACCAAAGCTATAATATCAGGGTATAGGCGGTTCCACCTTTTATCAATTGAGCGTACCACGTAAAATCTTCAGAGATAAGGGCATTGCAGAAAATATGCCTTTTTATTTTGGATTGGATTTTTAATCTGTTTCATAGGGTTCGCTTCCTTTATGGCGGTAATTTATGCCTTTTTGTTAGTATTACTATATGAAGAACGTATTAGTCACAGGCGCAAGCCGAGGTATTGGTAAGGCAGTCGCTCAGTCGCTTTGCTCTGAGGGCTATAAAGTCTACGGAGTATACAATCAGAGCAAAGAACAGGCTGGGCAAATACATAAAGAGCTCTCTAACATAGAAATGGTGCAGTGCGATCTTTCGGATAGCACTGCGACCGAGCGGCTTGTTGAGGAACTTAAGACCACACCTTTTTACGCGATCATTAATGTTGCGGGTATCGCACGGAGTGACAACCTAGCTGGGTTTACAGACAAAGACTGGGCGGAAACCCTAACAGTTAATTTCATTTCACCGGTTAAGCTTATACTCGGATTGCAAGCGTCTATCGAGCAAGGCGGGTCAATCATCAATGTGACTAGCTGTTACGGTTCATTATGGGGTATGGATATGAGCATTTCGTACAGCGCGACCAAAGCAGCTTTATCTAACGTAACAAAATCATTAGCAGTACAATTGCGTGAGCGCAAAATCAGAGCTAACGCTGTTGCGCCCAGCATTGTAGACACTGATATGACGGCGGAAGATATGCCTGAAATGCTAGATGAAGTATCCCGTCGCACTCCGGTGGGTCGTATTGCGACACCAGAAGAAGTTGCAAACGTAGTATGCTTTTTGATTTCCGACAAAGCCAGCTATGTAAATGCACAAACTATTATTGTTGACGGCGGCTACTCTGCATGGGATGGCACATATTAACCGCTGTCCTCTATTTTGGCGCCTAAATCTTTCAAGCATCGGTATAAATGGACAATGTCAGGATACAGGCGGTTCCACCTTATATCCACTGAGCGTACCATTGCGCTAATGTTTATTCATATCTGTTACAATAGCAACAGATAACTGAAAAATAAACAATGTCCAGACACCATCGGCATAAACGCATCAAAAAAGTACGGACGCTCACAGTCAAGAGGCAAGTTAAACCAAAACTTGTTGATCGACTTACTTTCATTGTGGCAGTAATTGAGCCAGTAATAACACTGCCTCAGGTATATGTAATCTTCAGGGATAAAACAGCGACAGGAGTGTCGCTATCTACATGGGTAGGCTACGAGATACTTACCGTTATTTGGTTATGGTACGGGCTAGAGCATAAAGATAAAATGATTATTCTTTACCAGGGTCTATTCATGATTGTACAGACAGGTGTGATTGTCGGCGGAATACTGTACGGCGCTAAATGGTAGCGACGTTCGGACTTCGTTCATTACTTGCTCCAAGTATAAGCGACATAAAGACTCGGGTGTTTTTTCTATATTAAGAGATCGTCAGATGCTGCATTTTTAATCGCCCATATTATTGTAGATGTATTGACGTATCGTTTGAAACTTTCTAAATTAGTAGATTACATACTGAGTAACTGGGGTATCACGATGAAAATGAACAGTGACCCGGCGTCATTTAATAAATCTCGCTCTGGAAATACGAGGAATATGATATTATATGCAGCTGCACCCAAAGGGGCTGTTATCCTGGCATTAATGCCCGCCCAAACCGTGGGGGCAGCAGGCAAAAGCTGAATTTGCCAGTAGCGCCACAGCGCCAAATAACGGAGGAGCGTGGCCGGTGGTGCTTGAAGTCGACCCCCAAGATACTGATCCAACGATGTCCGTCGGTCAGTTACTCGGTGCAGATGGCTCAGCTGCTCAAGTAGCCGCTTGGTCTGAGGTGCGAAAAGCTGTTTATGGTCAATTAGGATCTACCGCAGCCAAAACCGGCACCGTTTTAGAGGTCGTTGCCGATGTCGGAGTGCCAAGCCCCGCTAAAGATGCCGAGATCCGTGGTGCCGAGCAAGCCGCAGCGTTGACCGATATAGCTGCTGGCAAATTAGAGATGCAAGTCGGAAGTGGACCGGCAGAAACCTATCAAACGGCTCCTGGTTTTTATAATATGGTTTTATACGTAACCGAATATGCTCCAGATTCAAGTCTGTCAGTGAACTTTGCACTAGCGACTCAGCCGAAACAACCCACACATGGACTAGCTTTGCCCGCATATCCACCCTATTGGTAGTTTATCGAATTTGCAATATACGCACTATGCCGATATATTCAGGCGTAAGTGTTATCCGGAAATTCTCTAAAAAAACGCTTCCAATTTGAAATAAGTTTGAGAGGTATTTTATTACGAATAGTTTAAGTACTTGTGTAATCATCCTTACTAAGATTCCTTAACAAAAGGATATTGAAGAAAAGTGTCCGCTAAATATTCGAAGCATGTTTCATCTTATCAAAAGAATAAGATACGGTGAACTAAATGATGGTACGAATGGCCCCACTACGTAAAACTGTCCGAACTACGTCTAGAACAGTGTACCAGGTGAGCTGGACAGATGTAAGATAAGGTTGGAACTCATCAATTTCTCTTACACACCACTTAAATTAGGTCTCGAATCCCTCCCGGTCGTTAAACTCTGTACGTATAGCCCATACTACTTACGTTGACGCTTAAGTATAACTTCGGGGGTCTAATCTTAAGGATGGAATTCCATAGTTCGATACCCTGCGTCGTTTTAAGACGGCGGACAAGTGAAGCTTGCATTAGGTTGATGGTATGGCCTGGAGGTCGAAGAGATTTATTTCAAAACTTTTTGATGATTGTTATATAAGTTCTGCTAGTAACAATAGAGAAAAAATGAAACGATCTATATTCAGAATTAGAGTTTTATTGATAAGAAAAGAATCAAGAGATGTGACCAAACTGTGTCTGGCGAGGTTTTGGCGCATATTATTATCATCGAAGATGTGAGCTTGATAAGCTAACTTTCTTAGAGCCCCAGATCATCATCAATTACTTTACGTAAAAACGTACGCCATTCGTCTGAGTTAAAATATAATGTCGTACCCTCCGGCACTGTTGAGTCTCTCACCCCTACATTTATTTTACTGTTCCCGACTTCGACACATGAACCATTGCCGGCACAGAAAGGAGTTCTCCAGTTACTTATGTTGCCCCAGTCTGCAGATTCTTCTCTTAACTCCGAGTATGTGATAATTTCCTTCACAACATCCAACTATAATACTGTTTATTTAGGTGGTTCATAATTCTAAGTAAGCATTATTCTACTTTTAAAAATATTCCAAAATGTGTAATATACAACTGAAGAATTATTCCGAATATACCAATGCAAGAATTACAAGTTAAATCGAGCACGGTCGTTGCGCAGAGAATAGGGGCACTTATCCAAGGGCTCCGTAAAGAAAGTCACATGACCGGTGGGGAGCTAGCTGCCAAAGTAGGTGTCAGTCAATCAAGGATTTCAAAAATCGAAAATGGATACCCTGGGTCGATTGATGCCGGGCAACTTGAAGTAATTCTAGATATTCTCAAAACACCGAGGACTATTCGACAACAAATATCTATGCTCCTATTCCAATACCCTAACAAATCCGGGGCTAACTTCGATTATCATTTCACCGATTTCCCAGACGAATTAAACGATCTGCAACATGTGACAAGCGTGTTTCGTTGTTACGTGGTCAATGGCCTGTCGGCCCTGTTACAAACCTCTGATTATAGAATAGCCAGACTTCGGAAAGTCGGTCTGTCAGAAGAAGAAGCCCACGTGGAACTCGGCAAAACTATCGAACGACAGGAAGCCCTCTGGGATATAAACAAAACATTTTTTATCATAATGCCTGAGGCCGAGCTATACACAATGCCAGCTGATCGCAGGGTGCAATTAGCGCAATTAGACAGACTTGAGCGACTTATTGGATCCGGAAATTTGCAACTTGGTATTATCCCCTTGCAAGTAGGGACATCACTGTTTGAGACGGGGACGTTTACGATCTACGACGATGAGATACTGTATATTTTTATAGGCGATAGAACAATTAGAGTGCAAGATCCTGAAACATTGCTTAATTTTATTAACGCATTCAACGAGATGAGTGGGGCAGCCAGCTTTAATGCCGAAGCGTTAGCATTAATCCGTAAGGCATCCAACTACTTTGCCGGATCAATATTGGAAGAGTAGCCAAAATGTCCAATTATCGCATTGATAAGTTTCGGTATTGTGGCACGACTTATGGAATATCTTCCCAAATAAGCGTTCGAACATCGTTCAAAAAGGCGTACCACGATTTCACCTCAGAGAACCATTGACTTAGGTATATGAGGTCTCTGTTGATTCGATCATATCCCTAACAGGATTCGGACCCCTTACATTTATCCGCAATTAATGAACATGCGCCTGACGTTTAATCTCTTGCTCAATTTCTTTTTCAGTAATAGGTTTGCGACCATACACTAACCAGGCTCGCGCACTTATAATTATCGCCCACCCGATAATTGGGTAAATAATCCAGTAGTTCCAAACGTCATGAATACCGGAGCTTTGGCTAAAACCTTGAGTAGGCCAGCCCCTAGCATTGCGGTATTCCGACATAGCCCAAATGAGAACAAGCATCATCATGCCAATACCAGAAATTACAAGTTCGACATAAAAATGTCTTCTTCGATTGATTTGCTTTATGGCCTCTCTCCGAGCAGACTTTTCGTTGCTAATCTTGGAAGATTTGGTTGATTCATTAATGATTGCCATATCAAAACCCTCTGCCTGAACATTAAGCTCAATATACAATCAATATACAATTCAAGAAATGACCTGCATCACGTCTAAAGAGCTTAATGAGATTGCAAGGAGCTGAACTTCCCTAAGATGTAACAGTGCGTAGGTGCGGGTACGACATCGCATGCCGATAGGCATTATTTTTTACTCCTAATATGGTTATGGCTTTCACTGCTTATGTATGTCATATTTCTGGTAAACTTATTCTATGATTAGTCTACCGACATGTAACAAATGTTTACCCGACTTGACAACCACGTATCATTTGAACAGGTCAGGTATTATGGGCGTGCGTGGTACAGGTACAAAGGGTGTCTTCGCCCATAGTAGCTTAAACAGTGAAAAGTAGCAGAACGGTAAGGACAAAATACGATTATGCTCAAGAAAATAAAAAAAACTTTCGCCACGCTCAACCCCAAACAACTAACCGCCGGTCTCTTCGTTATAGCCTTCGCGCTCGCAGGAGCCTACCTAATACTCCAGTCCCACGCCGCACCGTATGCAGTGGCAACAGAAGCCGAATCAGGTACCCTCGGCAGCAACGCTTCAATAGTCAATGATTACGCCGCTTCCGGCGGCAAAGCCGTCATGTTCGGCACTACTAACACTAGCACTGGTACGAGTAGTAAAGGAGGCGGGAGTAAGAGCGGAGGCGGAGGCGGCGGTAGTAGCGGCGGAAGCGGTAGTAGTAGCACGAGCGGTGGTTGCACGAGCGGTGGTACGACCGCTCCCTGTATCGGCAGCGCAACAACCGGTGCCAGCGGTTGGGGTACGCCGGTATTCGACGATGAATTTAGTGGCACATCACTCAACACAACCAATTGGCACAACAGCTGGTTCAATAACGGAACGATGAATAATGTGTCTACGTCATCTTCAAATGTTGCAGTCTCTGGAGGCAACCTCATCCTGACTTTATCATCATCATCGGTCGGGGCGATGGTTGATTCCGACCCACATCAAGCTTCTACCGGCTTCCAGTTCGGCACCGGCTACTACGTCGAAGCCCGCATATACTTCCCGGGAAACGGTTCAAACATATACAACTGGCCCGCATTTTGGACAGACGGACAGAGCTGGCCGACTGATGGTGAGATAGATATAGCGGAAGGCCTGGGTCAATTAACTTCGAATTACCATTCGCCGCAGGGTGCTAATAATGGTCCTCAAGAAGGAGGCAATTGGGCTGACGGCTGGCACACCTACGCCGTGGATAGGGAATCCGGGATGAATACTATTTACTGGGACGGCAAGATAATTCGTTCATACTCGACTGACGATGGTGGCTCGCCTGAATATCTTCTTTTTAATGTCGGCTGTTCCGGCGGCTGTACCACTGGCTCTGCTTCTCAAGTTAAGGTAGATTATGTCCGAGTGTGGAAGAAATAAAAAAAATAAAAACATATGCCGTACGATTAATGTCAAACAAACTAAAACAAAAACTAACGACCCTCAACCCCAAACAACTAACCGCCGGTCTCTTCGTTATAGCCTTCGCGCTCGCAGGAGCCTACCTAATACTCCAGTCCCACGCCGCACCGTATGCAGTGGCAACAGAAGCCGAATCAGGTACCCTCGGCGGCAATGCATCAACAGTCAATGATTCATTGGCTTCCGGGGCTAGAGCCGTTGTGTTCGGTAGTGCCAGCACGGGAGGCGGTGGCGGCGGAAGTAGCAGTTCCAGCGGTGGTAAAAGTGGTGGTGGCACTGTTGGAGGCGGAGGCACTGGCGGTAGCAGTGGCAGTGGCGGCTGTACATATAATGGTACTGTCGCTCCCTGTATCGGCAGCGCAACAACTGGTGCCAGCGGCTGGGGTACGCCCACATTCGACGATGAATTTAGTGGCTCGTCACTGAACTCGAAATACTGGAATAACACGTGGTTTAGTGGCAATGCTATGAACAACGTATCAACGACTGCCTCAAACGTTGCCGTATCGGGTGGCGATTTGAAACTTACCTTATCATCAAGTACTGTCGGCTCCCTGGTAGACACTGATCCGAGCCAAGTATCTCCGGGATATCAGTTCGGGACCGGTTATTACATTGAAGCCCGCATCTACTTTCCCGGGACCGGCAGCAATAACTATAACTGGCCAGCGTTCTGGACTGACGGACAGACTTGGCCACAGGACGGAGAAGCTGATATCGCTGAGGGACTTGGAGATATGACGTCCAACTACTGGTACGGCAGCAGCGAACCGGGAATTGCTGATAATTCCGGTCCCATTCCGGGAAATTGGGTAAACGGCTGGCATACCTACGCCCTAGACCGGGAAGCCAACACGAACTACATCTACTGGGACGGTAAGCTCGTTCGCTCCTACACGACCCACGATAGCGGAGCCCTGCAATACCTGATATTCAATGTCGGGTACGGCGGTAGCCCCGGCGACGGCCCGCTTGCGACCGGTGCGGCCTCTCAGGTTAAAGTAGATTATGTCCGCGTGTGGAAGAAGTAGTATAATAAATTAATACAGGTTTATTCCATGCCAAATAACCTAAAACAAAAACTATCGACCCTCAACCCCAAACAACTAACCGCCGGTTTCTTCGTTATAGCCTTCGCGCTGACGGGAGTCTACTACTTACTCCAGTCCCACGCCGCACCGTATGCAGTGGCAACAGAAGCCGAATCAGGTAGCCTCGGCGGCAACGCTTCAATAGTCAATGATTCATCGGCTTCCGGGGCTAGAGCCGTTGAGTTCGGTAGTACCAGCACGGGAGGTGGTAGTGGCAGCGGAGGCGGTTCTAGCTCCGGATTCGTCACTGCTTCCGGGCAAAATTTCATGCTCAGTGGTAAAGTATTCAAGTTCATAGGTTTTGACGCCTATGGCATGTCGGGATGTTATAGCGGATCGGCATGGACGACGTCACAACTTGATGCGTACTTTTCTAGTCTCCCCGCACATGGCGTGACCCGCTTATGGGCTATGCAAGACTATGGAACGGGTCCAATTAATGCGGTACTTACTGAAGCTGCAAAATATAAACAGCACGTCATTCTAACATTGAGTAACGAGTCCAGTACATGTGATTCAGGTGACGGATCTTCCGGTAATAAATCAGACTCTTATTTCCAGTCAGGTTATGAAAGCACACTTATACCATGGATAAACAATATTGTACCCATGTTCAAAAACAACAAATCGATCTTGATGTGGGAAATCATGAATGAACCGGTCGAATCGAATGAATCCACAATGAAATCATTTCTTCAAGCTACATCGAATGCAATCAGGGAAGACGATCCGAATCATTTGATTGCTGTCGGTTCGGAAATGACGCATCTGACTATGGCGGAAATAGTAATTTTACCCAGCACAGAACTTACCAAATATTGATGCAATTGGTTTTCATGATTATGCATGGGACTATGAGGGTAAGGCAGTAGAGTCCGGCAATTTTACAGTAGCGCAATCGACCGCTAAGAGTCTTAATAAACCATTCTATTCTGGAGAAGCAGGTGTGGAGGGCGGCTCGGGATGCAACGGATCAAACGGTTTGACACTTGCTAACCGTTTGTCATACCTCACAACCAAAGCGAACGATTATTTTAATGGTGGCATTTCAGGATTGTTATATTGGGAATATGAACCATCTCAGGCCAGTTGGGTATCCAGTTGTGCATATGAAATGTATCCCGGGGATCCGATGATTGGTGCAGTGAAAAACTACAATATACCCTAATCGAATCGATGAATGGTGTCAGTGGTCTGAATTTACGATAGAAAAAACAGTAGTGCTCCAATAGAAATACTTAGGGAAGTCGCCATGCCAAATATCCCGAAACATGGACTAGCCTCCCTCAATCCAAAACATATCACCGTCGGAATCTTCGTCGTAGTGTTCGCCGCGATCGGTGTCTACTGCTTACTCCAATCCTATGCTGTCACCATTGCAGCAAGTAGTGAAGCCGAGTCAGGCGCCCTTAGCGGCGATGCTTTAATAGTCACCGACCCATCAGCATCCGGGGGCAAGGCCGTGAGGTTAGGGAGCCAAAGTAGCACAGACGGTGGCAGCAGCTCCAGTGGAAACAAAAGTACCGGAGGAAGCTCCGGAAGTGCGCAGAACTGTGCTAACCCGCAGTTCCAAACAAGTCAACAAAACGGCACGTGGACCTACGCAAGTAACGTTGCCGTTAACAATAACGTGTGGGGCCCGTCCGGAAATTGGACGCAGGCATTGTACGCGTGCTCGCCGTCAAACTGGTATGTCAAGGCAAACTTCTCTCCCGACCAAGGAGGTATCCAGACGTATCCCGACACACAGTTCTTTCTTTCCAATAAAACCGTCGCCCAATACAATTCCCTATCGACCTGCTTCGGTGAGGCGTCGCCGACAGGAGGCGAGTGGGATTACGCATATGACGATTGGCTCAATAACTTCGGTATTGAAGTAATGGTCTGGAATGACTGGACCGACACCAATATTGTTCCCCCGTCCAATGCGAGGGCGCTAACAATTGACGGCATGGGCTACCACGAGTTCAAAGGCGGTGGCGCCAATGAGTGGATATACACGCGTGATACGCCAGTGAAGTCCGGTTGTTTCGATATGTTGCACATCTTTCAGGATCTCATCACTCATCCGTCAACCTCCGGCATCACTGCCAACTCGGTTCCAAATGCGATCGAATACGGCGTTGAGATCGCATCAACGAACGGGTCTGAAACTTTCAAAATCACTAATGCCACTCTAACGATTAAGTGAACTGCAGCGGTTTATTTAACGGCTGCCATTGTTGGGACTACGAGTTGGTCGTTATTGGCGGCGCTTAGTTTCGGCTGAACGGGCCGGGTAATAATTCTTACATCTTGCAACGCCCGGATGATGGTACGCTGAAAAGGCGAAAGGGGGGTTATTATGGCAGAAAACAGTTCAAGCATGCAAAGTACTTTTAGCGCCTTTTTGATGGGGTCTATTCTGGGTTTGGCGGCGGGCATGTTATTGGCGCCAAAGAGCGGGCAGGAAAGCCGCGAGCAATTACGGCAAAAACTGCGTTCCGCAAAGGAAACCGCACAGAATAAAAGAAACCAGACAATGGATACTGCCAGTGTGGTGGCTCAGGAAAGTGCACGGGCAGCCAGAGACGCCAAAGAGCGGATAGGTAACCGGACGAGCTAAGATGGTCGATAAGGAGTAACCGGAAATGTCGGGGCTACAAACATTCACTGAAATCTATCTGATTATCTTTATGACCGTTATCCTGATTGTAATTCTAGCCTGCGTAATTGCGGTATACAAAATGGCCCGCAAGGTCAAAAGAATGCAGCGGGAAATCGAGCGTAAGGTGAACGTAATGCGTGGGGCGCCGTTTATTATCAAGGAAGCGGTCAACGCGGCTTTACGATTCAAGCGAAGAGATGTGTAAGAGGAACGTGGCGAAAGCTAAGTGTTCCGGAAGTGGGTTGTCGGCTTTCTGGATGCTTGCTTTTGCATGTTGGTTACGGGAGGTTTCTTGCCGGATAAGTGGTGAGACGGTATGGTGGCCTATATATTGTGATGCCCTGCCGGGCGTGACGTAGATCATGGATAATGCTTATCGTTAAGAATTTACTTGAAGGGTAATAAGGAACTCGCATGACAAAAACAAAAGTAAATGCAAAACGAAAATATATCGACAAAATATTGAGCCTTTTCGGTGTAGTGGCGACGCATGTGCTGTTGGCAGCCGGCTGGTTGGCCTGGTGGGCTTATTCATTCACGACGAACACCGTGCACGATCAACACTAGCGGCGCAAAAGATTTACTTCCCGCCTCAGGGCAGCCTGGCACTTGCTCCGGCCAAATTTCCGAGTCTCCAGCAATATGCCGGCCAAGAAGTGCTGACCGGCCCGCAAACCAAAGCCTTTGCGGACGACTATATTGCCTTTCATTTGCAGAAAGTCGCTGATGGCAAAACATATTCGGAAGTAAGTACTGAAGCACTAGCAAACCCGACCGATATAAAACTACAGAACGAAGCCAACACCCTATTCAAGGGCGAAACGCTGCGCGGCCTGCTGCTCGGCGACGCCTACGCATTCTGGACGGTCGGCCATTATCTGCTTTGCGGCGGCAGGAATCATGGCGATTTTCACCATTTTGGGCTTTTGGCACATGTCGGTAGTCTGATCTCCGGGTACGCCTGTCAGGAAACTGTTTTTCGCCTACGGGTGTAGTCTTGAATGAAGTCGTAGTGCAAGGCCACGTCGTGTACGCGGACATAGTCGGCGCCAGAATCAGTAACGATACGTGCGGCCTCGAGGTTCGGCTTGCTTTCAAACCGGTGCTCTCCGAGAAAGCGCTTGTGCGAATAGCCGATGAGCACTTTGCTGTCAATACCGCTGCCTCGCACCAGGTGGGCGAATTGCAGCAGATCCCAGTTGAGGCTCATGCTCTTGCCGAATCCGATGCCTGGGTCAAGGATAATTTTTGCCGCCGGCAAGCCGAGCTCCATCAATTCCTTACGACGCTCAAGCAATTCGGCAAGCACCTGCTTCGCATTGTCGATTTCGGCGTTGGCATGGGCTTTTTTGATATCCGTTACGAACTTGGCAGGCAAGTGACTGACAATGGTGGTAAGACCGCAAGTCGCTACTACTTTTCGCATGTTCGGGTCGTTCATGCCGGTGACATCGTTGACGATAAAATCCGTGCCGAACAGCGCCGCGATGCGTATGACGGTGTCGGGGTGGTAGGTATCAACGCTCAGTCGTCCTGGGTAATCGGGTAATAAGCTTGACAGGACCGGATCGAGCCGGTCCCATTCCTCTTCCGCGCTGATTGGCTTGGCCCACGGATTGGTGGCTTCGGCACCGATGTCGACAATATCCGCGCCGCTGGCAAACAATTCGGCTGCGTAAGCTACGGCATGGGCGGCTGAATTATGGATTCCGTCGCCACTGAAACTATCCGGCGTGACGTTTAGTATCCCGAGCAATTGCACCGTTTTCACGATAGGGGATTATACCCTAGAAACCCCTGTTTAGAAATAGACGGGCATTAATCTGTATATTGGCGTGATGCTCCTCATCTGCTACCCTTCTAGGTACGTGCGCCCGTAGCTCAGCTGGATAGAGCGTTGGTTTCCGGTACCAAAGGTCGGGGGTTCGAATCCCTTCGGGCGTACCAAACCGATTTTACTTCATTTTCAACTTGTTCTCGTATCTGTTGAGGAGCGTCTCTAACGCTCTCTAGACGCGCAACAAGAGCCGGATAGGCGTCCTGAACGGGTATCATGTACTTGTTAGGGGTGAACTGTATCTTTCCATCCATAAGCGTTAGGTTCTGACCAAGTTTTGCCAAAACTGTCCGCTTGTTCTCAATGCTGTCGCTATTGAAATCTTCTTCGGCATAACGGGCAAAGCTGAATGTTTCGTCGGCTACGGCGCGCCATTCTTTTGCTCGCCGTTCTGCTTTCGTGCGCGCTTTCTTGAGAGCCTTAAGCTCACTCTCTAATTTCTTACTCTCAGAGGTGTAGAACTCATCATCGGGACACTCACCACGGTACCGCATACGTCCTAGTCCACGAATCTCGTTCTCCTTAGCGGCAATCGCTTTATTCTGCGTTTCACTGACCTTAACCTGTTTGGTAATCTTGGTTTCATTCATTTCTTGCAAAGCCAATACTGCCAGGTCATAAAAGTGCGGCATGATAGTCCGCTGCTTTAACTCATACTTAATCTGTTCATTGAGGTCGTCTTCGGTCTTATACTTCTTTTGACTGCACTGGTAATCACGGCGACGGAGTGAACAGCGGTAGTAGTCATACTCACGCGCTACACCGTTCTTTTGAGTCTTCTTGTTGTGTTGTGGTGTGATTGAGCAACCGCACTCACCACACCGCAACATTCCACGAAAGGCAAAGATGTACTCTTTGTTCCTGGCTCGTTCAGGTAGTTTGGTGTGTATGAGGCTTTGCACACGGTCAAATTCTTCTTCGGTAATCATTGGCCTATGCAAACCAGGGTATTCTTGGCCGTTGTAGCGTATAACGCCTTTGTAAAAAGGATTATGGAACATATCGTAGACACCGCTATAAGACAGCGGCTTATTGCCACTTTTCTTACGTTTGATTGTCCGTAAACCCCACTCCTTTTCGGCAATCTCGCTGATCGCCTTAACAGTGTACGTGCCATCTAGCACCATATCCCACATACGACGAACCATATCAAAACGGTCGGGGTCTTCAATGATAATCTTATTCTCACGGTCATTTTTATAGCCGATTGGGGGTCTGCCTGGCCACCAGCCGCGCTGAGCTTTGGAGTTCATACCGCGCCGAACACCGGCCATCAGGTCACGAATAAACTGACTATTCATGCCCATTTCAACCGCAAAAATAATGGCGTTGTCTTCTGGGTAGTAAGTTTTGTTATCAGTGATAATGAGCTGGAGTTTACCATCCTGCAAAAGTTGCTGGATAATACCACTCTCTTGGGGGTTACGAGCCAGACGTGAGGTTGACCAACAAATAATGGCGTTGTAAGTACCAGCTTGTATCTCCCGAATTAGCCGCGAAAACTCATCACGGATACCAGGCATCTTGGCTGATTTGGACTCTTGGAAGATGTCTTTATTTGGTTTAAGTACATAGCCAAGCAACGTCGCTTTTTCTCGCATTAGCTTGATTTGATCTGGGATTGACTGTACTTGTTTGCTACTGTCCTCAGTGCTCTTGCGAGCATACAGCGCTAGTTTTAAGTGGTCTGAACTCATATTCTTATCTCCATCAAAAAGGGCAGCATGGCTGTTTCCGCATTCAGACGCCCAAGGGCTTCCTTCTGCACCATGCTGCCCTTAATGAGCAGCAGAGACAAAAAATCCCTTAGGCATATGCCGAATACGGAAACGTTTATATTATAGCATCTTAAACTGCTATCGTACATAAGCTGGCCTTTCATAAAAGCTCCTGTTGTGCCGTCGTTGCCGTCGTACCGTCGGCATCAGGGTTATCTTTTACAGAGGTCATGTCGGCAACGTCAGTAACGACGGCAGAATTACTTATGGTTATCAATCGTTGTTGAGCACGCGGTAGCCGCTCAAGCACGACGCCCTTAGCAGCAAGGTTTGGAGTTAGTATTTCCAACACTCTGCCAAGCCGTGGAGCATTTTTTGGCCAGCCTCGGCTCTGACTAACTCCTAGTTTGAACGCTATCGGAGTGAGTAAAGCGTGTAATTCAGACGCTGTGCCAGTCCACGGTTCCTGGTCTTTCATAAACTCCATGAGTACTTGAGCAGCTGGATTAGCCTCAATTGCTTCGTCATGCTGCGTGACAATATTAGCGTAATAGGCTTGTATAAACGTCTCGCCGCTAAAACCGGCCGCCTCAGCAATAGCATAGCCCCAGCGGGCAAAGTCGGCCATTCGAGGTAATTTGTCCAGCTTCACGGTCGGGTACAGTGCCAGGGCCTTAACTAGCACATCAAAGATTACGCCCAGTATATATGGCAGGTCGCGCTCAAACTCGGCCCAAAAAAGCTGAGACGGCTTGCGTTTGTCTTCGCTAATACGGTCTAAATGTATCAGGATTGAACGGTCGAGCAGGTCTGGTTTATAAGCCACCTGATTGACGCTATTCAGGGCAATAGTCCGCTGGAAACGGTAAATAACATCGTCGTCATTAGTGTAGTGCTCGCGCTTGCTAAAACCAGCACCAGTCACGGCCCTGGCTAAGGTGTCAGAAAATGCTTCGGGCATCGCCGAGAGGTTGTCAAAGAATAAGAAATAATGGTGATGGGCAATTTGGGCAAAATCACTCTCCTTGCTGGGCATAGAAAAGCCCTCTCTGAGCGACGATGGGTCAATCAGGTCTTTCATAACCATCATTGGAGTGGTTTTACCGGCACCCTGTATACCGTGCAAAATCAGGAGTGGGTGCGGAAAATCGGGGATAAAGGCCGCAACAACATAAACGAGAAACAGCAGTTGCTCGGCTTCGTCAGTAATGTTGATGTACTTTAAGAGTGTCCGTAAGTCTCCGCCACGGAGCGGCACAACCTGGGGGTTTTGATGTGAGAAGCGCCTGAAAATGATTGGTGGCTGTTCGGTAACCTCCCACTGTTTTGGCGTGATATGTACAGCATTACCGCCAAGGTCGTACCACAAGCCCTCTTTGTTGTAGACGCTGCGAACTTCCAGAGCATGCTGCTCACCGTCAAAGTGGGCACGTGCCGCCAGTATCTCCAACGCACGGTTAACTGCATCGGTGCTGGGTACCTTGCCTAGCTGAGTGTGGCCATAATGAACTAGCCATAGCTTGGCTATATTTGAATGAACCTTGCTGACATTACTACCGTTGCCGTCGTAAGCAATATACGGCTCATTGTACTGGTCGTGAAAAAGCTTAACACCACTTTCCACCAAGGCAGCGACTATTTGGTCAACTATGGTTTTTGGTGCTTGATTGTTTTTCATTGCCATTTCCCTTATTGGTTGCTTTAACTAACTTCCGTGTAATCTCTACCAGCTCAGCAAGACTCAACAGCTCCGATTCGGCGAGTTCCGCTGTAATAGCTTCACCAAAGGTTTCAAAGTACCTTGTCTGAAACTTCGTTATTAAACTTGTACTGAGCCGCATAGTTACCGCGCTCCGTAAATCCGTGATTTAAGCATCTTAATATTGTCCGAGAATTTACGAGCCTTAACGTCTAGAGTGTCAGACCAGTAAGCGTTAACAGCAATATCAAGTTCATCAGATTGTGTAAAAACGAAATAAACACGACCACTCGTATCTCGGAAAGTATCTAGCACTTCAAAACCACAACTAACCAAGCTAGCTGCAAGTGCTAAGTCTCGGATTTCTGTTGTTGGCTCGTCCATATCTATATCCCTAAATTAAATAACCCCCTCATAGTAGACGGGGATATTCATTTAGTTTTCAGTGAAGATTCTGTGGATTATTCAGTAGGGATAATTGTCAGCTTCCAAGCTCCGCTACCATTCCTGTTAGACCTATTGGTGATACAGTTTCGGTCATTGCCGACTGCCGCATTTAGTTTTTTACGGGTTCGCGAAATCAGCTTGCTTAGGGTTGTATGGATATCGGGTGGGGTCGGGTTGCTAAATACAGTGGCGAGAGGGTCAGTAAAGTCACTTTCATACCGCCATTCTTCAGACCGCGCCATAAATACACGCATAACGGCAACCTCTTGCGGGGTAAAGGGTATGTCTTTCTCAGAGTACCTAATTGAGTTGTCCCGCGTAGCCAGCAAACCGTTATAGTGAATCTCCTGCAGCTCCTCATCATCAATAGGTTCGGATGATTTAGCCGCCAGCTCTATGGAGCGCAACAGTTCCGGGTTTGTAATTTTTATGTCTGCGAAGGGTTGCGCGTCATCCACATATAAGCCATCCATGCCCCGATCATAATCAATACGCGTAATCATTGCGCTGGGCTGCTCTGATAGCTGCAAAGACAGCACCAGTTCCCAAAAGGGCGTACCAAAACTATCACTGTTTGGGCTTCCATATATATCCTCTAGCGTAATTCGCAACTGATCACCAGGGTTTAGCCTATAGGCTCTGACTAATGCTTCGCGCAAAAACTCATGTTGTCGCGACGGTTTTGCTGGCTTTATCATTGAATTCAATATAAGCTTATCGCTTTGCCATTTATCAACATAGTCAATGAGGTCATCCGTGGCCTTTTGTGTATCAATATCGCTGATTTCATAAAGTCCATCAACCTCTTTGTATTTCAAATAGCCAGCATTTTTGTAGTCCTCTAGTTCTATCTTAATAACGTCAAGTTCTTCGGCTATAAAATAAGGCCGGTAGAACCACGGATTAACTGCGTACCCTTTAAGCTTTTCGGGGAATAATGATAGGGTAGCTACAAAAAATACCTTATGCTGTGGCCAGAATCGTTCCATATCCATAATAATTGCTTATATTGTCCAACAGTGTGGGGGTGTCTGCAAGCATAAGGGGCTATGAACGTATTATTCCGCACGGATGCTTGACCTTTATAAACGTTGATGTTGTAAAGTGTACTCTTTTCTGGTAGACTGACCCCAAGTAGCCTCGTGCTGCTCACGACCTAGAGCCATCTCGCAAGAGAAAGGTATGGCCACAAAACCTACATGAATGTAATCCCGTCGTTGGGTATCTATTCATGTAGGTCGTTACTGGAAACGGTAGCGGTGGCTTCGGCCATAATTCAGCGGCGGGTTTTTGTTGCCGCAAATTACGCAAAATAATGCAGAGGTAGTTTCTATGACCGCTAAGAAAACCGTACACAAGCTAATTCCAAAATGGTTTAAAAGTTTCGCAAAGGACAAGAAGAAGATTCCTCTCATAGGCATGCGTCCTATTGAGGTTGCTGTCCTATTTCTCATTTTGATTATGATTGGCTCCACATCAGCCTATGTCCTTGATGTATCACACACCAGACCAGTGGCAAAGGTTGTTATTGCTAGCAAATCAAGCACAACTGCTACCAGTTCTGGTAACGGTGCGGTTTGCAAGGTAGGCAGTCCTAGTTGTCCTGGTGATTCATCAACCCCCGCAACAACAAGCACGCCATCAACACCAGCTACCACTACATCACCACAATCATCAAGTGACAGCACTACTTCAGGTTGCACTATGAAGACGCTACCACCACCGCCAACTACATACGAAGATACCAATTCGCTGCCACAGGGTCAAACTGAGCAAGTAACTACAGGAACGGATGGTCTTGAGACTATCTGCAACGGCAAACCTTCGGTGCTGGAAGGAGACTCGCCAGTCGTATGGGTCGGTACTGGCACGAGCAGCGGCTCGTCAACTACAGAACAACCACAGGCCAATACAAACCAGGGTAGTGAACAAGAATACGAGGACTGTATGCAGTCTGTTCAGAGTCAAGCTGAAGTTGATAACGGATTAAGCCCTTACGAAGAGCAAGAAGCCCAAGCAGCGTGCAGTCGATACTTGTAATAGTAGCCCGGTGTCAGGGCAAAATATGGAGATGAATAGTTATGAATAATTTGCCAAAGCAACACAAAAAGCTTACAGATAAGCCATCAATAGAGCAGCTATTTACGATTAGACAGCTCTGGATAATGTGGATATTAAACTCTTTTATGGCCTGGTTACCGCTAATCGTAGTTGGATTAGTGCACAAAGAACCCTGGCGCATTATCCTAGCCTTATGTGCAATTTATTGGTTAATGTCTACAGCCAAGACGGTGCGCCTCACCCCTAACACACATTATTACCAAGCACCTTTGCTAATAGGTGGCGCAGGTATAGCCACACTGTGTTTTTTTACTCACGGCCATGCACTGATAGCTAATGTAGTATCTCTGCTTGTTGCTGTCATTTTTATAGCTACGCCGAGCTACGCAAAATTTGCTCTTAACGAGGGTTCTAAAAGTGATGGAGATAACTAGTGAAAATATTAATTAGCGTAAGGAGGTGAATAATTATGGATATTTTTAAGAATAAAAAGCAGGCTAAGAAGGCTTCTAGCAAAAAGAACATACAAAATAAAAACGGGCTTGACGCCGCTATTTACGTAGGTGGCGCCTCAGCTCAACTAGCTCAAGTCATCTACTCGCATAAAGACTACGACGAATATTCCCAGTTAGACATATTCTTAACTTGTGCCGCTCTATTTTACATAGAAATTATTAAGCGGGTTTTTGAATCACTACCTGAGAATGAAATTAATTCATTCGTTGGTTCAATGCAAGACCAGTTAATCTATAAAGTTCATGAAAATTGGGGAGTACCAGAGAAGCATCTTTCGGTGATTGACGCATATTTTCACGAACAAATTAAGAAACTATCACCATACGCGGACAGACTAGTTCCAGACAAAAAAGAGGGCGGTTTTAAGGGTACTTTGTACTGGGAGTTTGCAAAGTTAGTCGCTGATGAATTCGCTGAAGGTGAATCGAGCTTAGTCCTAACCGTTCCACTTAGTATTCTACCGATTGCCAAAGAGCTTAACGAGCAAATCGATACCTTACTTCCATAATTATTAGTCATAATAGTAAGGAGTTAGCAATCGACTCCTGGCGTATATTTTTTGGGGACACATATCGTGACGTATGTAATATCATGTTTGAAAATTGCACCCCCCGAAACTCATCCGTAATTTTCTGACATTTTTAACTGAGTTTTTTGTGTTTGTACTGCACGTCTACCTATACCTATACGCACATATAAGATATACCGACATATGGTATACACATAAAGCGCGCTGTAGTAAGTCTGTTTCTTGACTTAATAACCCCATGTAGTCTGTAATCCATGCTATAAAATACTACTAAACAATAAAAATACTAGATTTTAAATAGCGAAAAACAAGGTAACACTTATTACTTTTGCTGGTTAACGATAAGCTTTTCACTTACAATATACTTGTTAATCAAGAGGGTAGTTTTCCATGTCAGCCTTATCATCAAATACTAATGAATATTATCAGTTAACCCAAGCGCGGGATAAGTACACTAGAAACTCTAGGAAGTATTATGCGTGTACGCAATTAATTAAGATTAATAAGCTAGAGCGGAAGTTGATACTGGAAGAGGAAGCATTGCGGAGACGGCAGGACAAGCTAGGCGAGCATACTCGGCGGTTTAAGATATCTCAACGGACGAAGTTACAGATTATAGAAGCGTTGAGAGAAGATGCAGAGAGTTTGCGGAAATAGCTGTTTTAAATATACTGTGCACCGACTAAATCTTGCTTAATAGTGGTATGGCTAAGCCTCATGAACCCTGGTTATACAGATATAAAAGCGTCACAATCTGCTAGAATTAAATCTCTGACTTGCTTCACTACGGTGTACCATGCAAAAATTATAGATACGAAGGCATTGCAGAAGATATGCCTTTTTATTATGCACTGAAATCCCAATCTGTTTCATGGGGTTCGAATCCTTTTGGGCTGATATGATAGGAGTTATGAAGTTACAAACTAAATCTGGCCAACAAGTACATCCCATTGGTATTGGCACCTGGAATATAAGCAGCATCTTTGAGGCTAATCCGTCTGAGAAGTACAAAGGTACAAAAGCTGTTCAGGGCAATGAAAAAGCTGAAATCGAAGCCTTGCGCTACTCGCTTAGTAAAGGCCAAAACCACATAGATTGTGCTGAGCTATATGGTGCTTTCTACACGGATGAAGTGGTTGGCCACGCCATTGCTGGGTCTCTGCGCGAAGATTTATTTATTGCTGATAAGCTCTGGAAAACGAGCGTAAACAATGGACAAGTGCGTCCCACGGTAGAGCAAATGTTTCAAAAGCTAGGCACCGACTATATTGACCTTTTGTATATTCACGCACCATGGGAGGGTATTAATTGGCAAGAGGCCATTCCACAAATTGATGCGTTGATCGATGAGGGTATTGTCCGATACTTTGGCGTAAGCAACTTTACGATCGAGAACATGCAGGAAACGCAAAAGATCGCCAAGCACCCAATCGCAGCTAATCAGATGAACTTCAATGTGCTCTACAAAGATGAGGTTGGTCAAGATTTCCGAGACTTCTGCAAGCAGCAAGACATCCAAATTGTTGCCTACCAACCTATCAAGCGACAGGAAGTACTAGAAAACAAAGTAGTGCAATCTATCGCAGCAGCCCATGATGCTACACCGGCACAAGTAGCTTTGGTGTGGCTTATTCAGGTTGGCGTCTTACCCATCCCGAAAGCGGTCAATAAAGCCCACATTGATGAGAATCTAAAAGCTACTGAAATAAAACTAACTGATAGTGAAATGGCAAAGCTGGAAGCCTTATAGCTCATCGTCCAATACTCCCATTTCTTCCAGCTGCCGACAGAGTGAGATAATGTCAGGGTACAACCGGTTCCACCTTTTATCCACTGAGCGTACCATTATAATTATGCCCCAGCCAAATACAGAAAAGTTCCTTGAAGTCCCAGATTCAAGTTGGCTTGATAGGGATGTTGTCTTTTTCATGAAAAGCAGGAATTGGCTCCGTCGAAGACGGGACCTTGGCTGGCTACTAACCTATCGTCCAGCAATAGACACTGAGGAGTTCGGGCCTCGATTCCCAACATGGAATGTCACCTCCGCCCTCGTATATCCAGATGGGACACCATGCCGACGGTTACGGAACACCCCGAAACAGATTGGATGGGTTGGGCTTAGGCCTTGTACGCTCAACTCTCTGCATTCGGCTAAACTTGAAACAACGAGACTGAAAGGTCCGGAAAGCGACGGACTATATCTACATTCCTATACCGCTGATAATATAGGCACGAGTCTCCTCACGGCCGCAGGTCGCGCACTTGGGCATACGGTATTATGTGCACCTAATAATGATAGGGCATACTTTGGCGATGTCGCAGAAACGCTAAGAAAACTTGGTTACACACCAAACACTACCGAACTAATGGCAGACGGAGGGGACATTAGGGATCTGCCAGATATATGGGATTACGGTGCAAACGAATTATTCCTGGATGATACCCCGCACATTAAGAATAGACTGCCCTTTCCTGCGCTACGACCGTACAGTGAAGCGGACATTTATAGACTGGCAGTGCATCAGCATGCTGACTCATGAGGCCATAAGCCCGACCGATATTCCGTAGGGAGTCTTATTTCTGGAGATCCCAAACTTACATAGCTCACCTCCTAGCTGACTGTTGTCCTGACCGAGTAGATAGATCCGACCACCGAGACATTTTAGGAAGCTCAACGAACAATACGAAGTAAGCAAAACCTGCTCTAGACGGTTCCACCCAGAAATTCTAGAGCGTACAAACGTATACTTATACCTAGCTCGATGAGTTATGCGTCTGGCTTCCGGACTTTGAGTTGCTTGGCGAAACGATGGCGATGACCACACCAGCCGTCAAACATAACAGTATGAATATGAAAACGACTGTACGTCGTAAAATACCCCGTCTGTCCAGACGTGGCTTATACAGGTCAGTAGCCGGCGCCGCCACGACCGAATCATGTACCAGCCGCGAGGAGAGGGGCTCGATCTTGGCGAGCAACTGTTTGGCCAGCGTAAACATGCCAGTCAGGTCTTGCGCCGACGATATATAGCCTACCGCATATATGTATACCCGGTTGCCGGCAAATTCTACCGTGTAGTGTCGTGATTCATCTTCCATAAGTTCCATCGTGTCGGGACTAAAAACTTCAAGCGCTTCGACTGACATTTCGCTCGGCGCGTAGAGCGTGAAATATTCATTAAAATTACCCTCCAGCGAAATGACATTTTTGATACCGAACAGCTCCTGAAAATCCGGCTCCATAAGCTTGAGGTGTTGGTGCTTGTTGACCATAAGCAGGTCCGGCAACCGCCCGTGTACGTCCAATTCGATAACAGTGTGGCCGTAGCGAGCACTTTCTCGCCCATGCCGGATGGTCGCCTCGTGCAGGAACATACGCAAATCGCAACCGGCAAATGTGCCGCTCACTAGATCGGAGATAGTCTGTTCGTTTGACATACGGAAAATCGTGCCATAGGTTTTATCAACCGTACCTTCTTTGGCAAACGTATATCCGTTGTCGGCGGCAAACTCTTTCAAAAAATCAGACTCAAAACGGTCTTTGAGTGCGGCAAATGCGCCACATTCCAACGCGAACCCTATAAGACCAAGTATTCCCGCAAAAGTCAGGGGCGTTGCAGCGCTATCGCTCGGGTTACCGTTGGCGTCATACACAGTATGGTTGGAACGAATGACTTTTATAGACCACCAAACTATCAGCGCTTCCCAGACGATAAGCAGCGCGACATACAGCAACGTTTTCGGAAGTCCTAGGTTGAATATGTAGCTCCACAGACTGCGGTTGACGTCAGTGATATGAATGTCGGCCTTCGCTGACGGGCCGGCGGCCCTAGGCTCAACATCTGGTTGAGTGTTGCCCATGCTAGTTTCTATTTGTTAATCCTGCTAGTACCATTCATTGTAGCGATTTTTATCATCAAATCACACTAGCGACCAGAAGTTTTTATAGCATCTATCCACCCTCTTCGAAAGCTCGTATCAAATGCTCGAGCCAGTCCACAAGGTGCTCGAAAGGAAGTGTACCCGGGATACCAAGGCTAGACATAGTTAATCAATCAGTACTAATTTGTCGCCGAATATTTCACTGAATACCGAAAAGTCTTTGTCAAAAGTGATAAGGTTCTCGTCGGCTTCGTGTGCTAGAGATGCAATCCAAATGTCGTTCTGCGACAAGGCCTTACCCTTATTAGTGCAATAAAGCTGAAGCTCGGCGTATATTTCGGTAGTTCTAACTGAAGGTGTGACAATGTTTATATTGGGCTGAGATAAAAATTTTTGTAATGTCCTCTCATTTTTTTCTTTCTGCGAGCCTTTCAAGAAACCATAACGGAGTTCGGCAATAACTGGTAACGGAATAATGATCTGCTCAATATCTCTAATAGCGTCTATTGCCGATTGTTTCCCACGTGCCAGACCGCTATATACATTTGTATCAATCAGCATTTTTAAGCTCTGCTTTGGATAGCTCTTTTTGCACCTTATCTTCTTGCTCTATTGCCCGTAAGGTTTCATCATCTATTCCACTGCCGATAAACCAGTCAAGTGAGTTACCAGGAGGAGTCGAAGCTGAAGCTACCTTCTCCGACAGCTCCTCGATAATTACCTGATTGAGACTCTTACCGCTCAACTTAGCCCTTTTTCGCAGATAGCGGTTAACTGGATCTGGAATATTTCGTATAGTGTATTGTTTTACTGCCATGCATGCATATTAGCATGCATGCATGCAAAGTGTCAACACATGTTACTAGTAAACTGATACTAAATACCCTGACCATGCCAAAATGTGTTCGAATGAAAGTACACCCGGGGTACCACGCAAAATTTACAGATACGAAGGCATTGCAGAAAATATGCCTTTTTATTTTGACTGAATTTTCTAATCAGTTTTATGAGTTCGCATCCCTTTAGGCTGCATGTGTAATAAAATAGTGACATGTATATAGACCTTTCCGTAACAGTTAATGAACAGACGCCTGTCTATCCTGGAGATGCACCAGTTAAAGTTGAGTCTGCTGGCAAAATTGAACGCGACGGCTTCAATGATCATGTCGTATCAATTAATACGCATGTTGGCACCCATATTGATGCACCACTACATATGATTGCTGGAGGCGTAACACTGGACCAAATCCCTATTTTTCAATTTGTTGGCCGCGGACGTGAAGTTGAGTTAAGTGAAAGTTTTAATATTGAAAACCTACGTCAAGCCAACATCCAAGAAGGCGATATCGTATTGTTCCGTACAGACATGAGTGAACATTACCATGAGCTAGTTTATTTTGAAGATTACCCTGTCATCTCAGAAGAAATTGCCCAGTACCTTGTCGATCGAAAAGTAAAAATGGTTGGTGTTGACACCGGCAGCGTAGATATAGCTGATGGGTTTCCGATTCACAAAATCTTGCTTGGAGGGAATGTGCTTATCATTGAAAACCTTACGAACCTAAACAAACTAACAGGAAAAAACTTTACGGTATACGCACTGCCGATCAAACTTGATATAGACGGTGCCCCCGCTAGGGTAATTGCTGTTGTGGATGAAGACTAAGGCTCCGGTACGACTCCCATCTCTTCTAGCGCCCGATATAGATTCACGATATCAGGATAAAGTGAGTTCCACCTTTTATCCACTGAGCGTACCAAGCTAGCATTTCACTAATTCAAATCCCGCGTCATCTGATGCCAGACTATAATGTGTCAGTATAGTGTCATTGACATTATACTGGAGGCTAACTATAGTAGGTAGTATGAAGAATACGCAAATTACCGTTCGCAATGTCGACCCAATCTTAAAGCGTCGCATTGACAAACTTGCCAGGTTGAAGTCCATGAGTATTAATGACCTAGCGCTCGAGGCTTTGCAAGACAAAGTCGGTGGCGCACCCACTGATAAAGGCACGATAAGCTGGCGCCAGTATAGTGGCACCTTGTCGGATGACGCTATCAATCAATCCGTTCTTGAAGATTTCGAGAAAATTGACGAGACCATGTGGAAAGTTAGCTCTAAGTGATAGCTGTCGACACAAACGTAATTAGTGCTCTACTTAGAGGCAAGGAGCAGGATCTGCCTAGTGATGAGCTGTTCGTCCCGTACGCAGTAGTGGCTGAGTTACAGGCTGGTGCCGCAGCTGGCGACAGTCCGTCTAAAAACAAAGTCCTGCTTGATTCATTTCTCGAAGACAATCACCTCACAACAAGCCCAGGGCTGTTGCCAGAAGTTATCCCATTTTACACACAAATCTATAGCTATTTACGTACACGAGGTACACCCGTATCCCCAAATGATTTGTGGATCGCAGCCGAGTGTATGTGTTTATCTCTTCCACTATTAACGTTTGACTCAGACTTTCAAAAAATACCGCAAATCATACTTGTTGCGATCCCGTAGTAAGTGCTCATGACAGAGATAGTGCCAAAAAGCCGCGGTATTGTTCTGAGCACTGTAGCAGTTATGAATAAGACAGCCCTGGATATCCTCCCCGAAATTGGCCAGTACCGTTTGGTGGTCTCGGTGCTTGGAAATGGCGTAGTAGCTCGCCTTGGCATTCTGCCAGACCCATTGCCAGATTTTTAAACGGCTACGCGGCACCTGTCTCATCGCTGCCGGCACATGAGCCGGATTATAGTTATACGAGGGTTATTCGATCGATAGGTGCCGCAGCACAATTTGCCACCTCCAACTTGTTGGCAATGCTCCATTGGCTGAGGGGCAAGTTGAGTAGATCGGCTGGAGCCGCCAGTCAATTAGGGAGGCCGACCATGACCAACCTCCATCCCGACAACGTAGGCCGTTACACCATCTACCTCAACAATACCTAATGCCATTAGCTTGGAATCGATCTCCTCGAAGACGTCGAACAGTGTTTCGACCTGTTTTACCCCGTGGTGTACCATATTCGAGTTACAGAGGTGAGGACGCTGATGAATCGGCGCCTTATTATATTTCTTGAAAAACTTAATCTGTTGCATGGGTTCCAATCACTTTGGGATCTAGCGTTCACGAATTCTGCTCAAGAAAGCCCCTTCACGGGCGGTCCTCTCATCGTAATCTCTAATCATATTCGCAAGAACATCCTGCCAGCCCCAACGCCATGCGATATTTGCACCCTCGTTATTGAAGCGGTATGTCCCGAGCGGCAACAAGTCTCCGCGTTGAGCCAGCTCGTATGCTCCGCCCATTTCATCAGAATCTTCCTCGGCAATAGCAAACATAACCGGACCAAAACTGGAAACACCGACGACGTAGCCATCATCCCAGCAGTCGCTAAGCCAGGACTTTGCAATGTCTGATTGCCTATCAACTTCTGCACGCTTAAGGCATAGACTGCTAAATCTTCGGAAGGCTTCCGAGAGAGCTGACATATCACGGCGATCAAATGCCGCTTTCATCGCCCTTTCTTGCGCAATTGCCATGAGAACTTCACGAGGGTCAAATGGCATGTTCTGCCTAAAAATATCTGCTTCTTCCTGCCCCGAAATTCGCGGCGTAT
This sequence comes from Candidatus Saccharimonadia bacterium, assembly GCA_963810525.1. Taxonomy (GTDB): domain Bacteria; phylum Patescibacteriota; class Saccharimonadia; order Saccharimonadales; family UBA4665; genus JAICLK01. The sequence continues at coordinate 1,538 of CAWENB010000003.1, read as the reverse complement.
CAGTATCCATAAATAAAGCAATCCGAAAACTGTCTGGTAGATGGATTACCTTGGAAGGTATAGGGTTATCCTTTGGTATACGTCTTGACGACGGCAAGAATAATGGCGCCGCACCTTCGGAAACTTGGTGTCCATCCTCGAAAATGACACCGCCATGTTCACATGCGAGTACACCAATACGTGAGGTACCGCCCCTGCCAGAAAGTTGCCTTATTTCATTATGGCTCAATAATGTAGTGCCCCTTTGCCAATCACCCCTTTCCGCCAGCAAAAGATTGCCGAGTGAATAGGCCACGGCCATCGCCAGACTTGTCTTAGATCCCAACCCAATGTGTTCTGGCGCCGAACTTAAAACGGTAGCCCTAACGCCTCCTTCGCCCAATTTGTCACGCCTGCTGGCTTCATCCAGAATAACCCCGGCCATCTCCTCGACGTATTGCTGTGTTCTGTCACTCCAATAATAATCAGCCGGCAAAACAAGCCCGTTAGGTTTGTAATCGATTTCCAATCCTGGCCTACCGGTCCTCTCTGCCCGCACAGCTGTAGGAAATGCATCAGTGGCTGCGCCACCTCCACCAAATATATGGAGACCCAGCTCTGGATGTACCACGACATCCCCATCTACGGTTAGGCCGAAGTGGACACGGGACGACGTGGTCGCCTCAACACGATCGTTATAGGTATGTTGTTCGATAGTCATGTCGTCAACTCAGTATATTATTTTGTGTCTGCATGCAAACAATGTTTTTCAGAAGCGCTGCCATATCTATGCCGCAAAACATTTAGGCTTCCTTCACCATTCGGATAATTCATGTCCTGGTCGATTAGACGTTCATCCAAATTGCTGCTATTGGAACAGCTGGCTATTTTTAATGCCTAAAATCCTCTTTCTGCTGCAAGTGTACTTATAGCAGCCGACAGCCGGAATGATAATGAATACAATGCACAAACAAATGGCCGTGCTTGCACTTATGCCCGGGCCTAAGATCCAATAATCGGTAAAGTAATTTTTTATGGTCATTGGATACAGACCGGCATCACGGTGAATTATTGCGAGCGAAGTTATAGGCGCCGCCAACTTTATTTCAAATGACGAAATTCAAAAGTCGAAACCCAGACTACGTTTGATCGCAAGTTATGTATGAACGCGTGGTTTGGCCATAGACTTTTCGGTCTGCTAGACTGGAGGTAAGCATGAAACAAAACAAGTGGCGCCGACCACTGCTGAAAAAAATACAATCAGCGAGACGGAAAATTCCGCTCAGTAATAGTCAATTAACAACTTGCATTATTGTTATTGTGGCAACGGCTGCAATCGGATATTTGTCCCTGCATATCTCCCGCGCGGCGGCATACGCTGCTGCTACTGAAGCCGAAAGTGGCAGTTTGTCCGGCAATGCTCGCATTGTTAGCGATGGAAATGCGTCGGCCGGTAAGGCGGTGCAATTTAGTAATGGTAGCACCGGAAGCGGAGGCGGTGGTGGAGGTGGTGTCGGCGGCGGGGGAGGCACCGGCGGAGGCGGTACCGGAGCTCCGTC